>JAXHNU010000005.1:0-5032 GCA_034520175.1 Saprospiraceae bacterium | reverse complement strand
ATACTTCGTTCCGGTTACGTATTGCTGCTACGGCGGATTGGCATATCCTAAAGAATACGGCGGAATGGGCGATATGAGCGAATACATTGCTGTTTTTGAAACCCTTGCTTACCACGATTTGAGTTTAACGATAAAATTTGGTGTTCAATTTGGACTTTTTGGCGGTGCAATTTATGGACTGGGTACGGACAAACACCACCGAAAATACCTTGAATTGACGGGAAAAACAGATATTCTGGGCTGTTTTGCTATGACTGAAACGGGGCATGGGTCAAATGTAAAAGACCTTGAAACCACTGCAACCTACGACCACGCCACGCAATCTATCACAATTCATACCCCTCAGTATCAGGCGGGAAAAGAGTACATTGGCAATGCTCTACACGGTTCAATGGCAGTTGTTTTTGCTCAATTGATTGTGGGCGGCGTCAATCATGGTATTCACGCGGTTATTGTTCCTTATCGTGATAAAAACGGCAATTTACTGAGGGGGGTAACAGTGAAAGATTGTGGCTACAAAATGGGCTTGAACGGCGTGGACAATGGCAGATTGTGGTTTGACAATGTGGTTGTACAAAAAGAGAATTTGCTGAATAAATACGGTGACATCAATGACAACGGTGACTACATCAGCCCCATTGAAAACCCGAATAAACGCTTTTTTACAATGCTTGGCGCACTTGTCGGTGGGCGAATTTGTATCGGAATGGCGGGCAATAATGCGGCTAAAACTGCCTTGACTATTGCGACACGTTATGCTTTGAAAAGACGGCAATTTGCGCCAAAAGACGGAGAACCCGAAATGATTTTGATGGATTACCCCACGCACCAGCACCGTTTAATACCGCTTTTGATAAAATCTTATACATTTAGTTTCGCACTCGCCAACTTGAGTGAGCAATATTGCGTAGCAACAGAAGAAGATATGCGCAAAATAGAAACCAAAGCCGCAGGTCTGAAAGCAATGGCAACTTGGCACGCCACAAATGCAATTCAAGTGTGCCGCGAAGCCTGTGGTGGCAAAGGTTTTTTGAGTGAAAATAGATTTGCAGACATCAAGGCAGATTCCGATATTTTTACTACGTTTGAAGGCGATAATACAGTTTTGATGCAATTGGTCGCCAAAGGCTTGTTGACCGAATTCAAGCAGTCGTTTCATGATGAAGGCGTCAAAGCTGTGATGCGGTATTTGGGGAGCAAAATCGGTAATGTTATTGCAGAATACAATCCATATTTCACGCGAAATACAGCAATTGAACACCTGATGAGTCCCGAATTTCACGCTGAAGCCTTGAAATACAGAGAGAAAAAAATCTTAATTTCTTTGTCCGAACGCATGAAAGATTATCTAAAAAAACGACTCGGACCTTACGAAGCCTTTTTGAAATGCCAAACCCACATGATTGTACTGGCAAAAGCCTATATTGAGCGTTTGGTTTACCGCGAAATGGTCAAAAAAATGGACAGTTTGGAGCCAAGTGCCGAAAAAAACATGCTCCAAAAAATCACCACTTATTACGCTTTGTACTGTATCCATGAAGACAAAGGCTGGTTTTTGGAAGCCGATTATATGGACGGCACAAAATCTAAAGCAATTCGTCGAACATTGAATAAATTGACACAAGAGTTGCGTCCAGAAGTGGAATCGCTCGTTCAAGCGTTTGGTATCTCTGAGGAGACGCTCAATGCGGATATTTTGAAGGGGTGATTAAATAAACACGGCGTTCAATTTACCCAAACGGTGCAGATTTCCTTCAAAACCTGCGCCGTTTAAACCCGATTATTTACATTTAGGTACTTATCAATTTTAATGTCTGAAAATTCTTCAACTAATCCACCGCCTTTTGTAGATATGCACACGCATCGGCATACCCAAACATCGGGCGTTCTTTCTGTTGTCAATTTTTCTCAAAAAGATTTCTCAAACGACTCGCAAAACGCCCTTTTTACTGAGGGGGTAAACTTTTGCTCAATTGGCTTGCATCCGTGGTTTTTGACTAAAGAAAATAAGGAAAAAGACTTTGAAAGATTATCACAATTGGCATCAAATCACAAAGTTACAGCCATTGGAGAATGTGGTTTGGATAAAGTAAGAGGTAAAGATTTAGTGTTACAAACTGAGATTTTTGAGCAACAAATTCGCTTGGCAGAAACAGTTTCTAAGCCCGTTGTGATTCATTGTGTTCGGGCTTTTGGCGAGGTGATAGCGGTCAAAAAACGGCTCAATCCAACCGTACCACTTATTATTCACGGATTTAATAAAAATGAAAGTGTTTTGAAGGAATTGATACGCCACGATTTCTATATTTCCATTGGTGGAGCTATTTTAGAAAAAAAACGCTTGAATACTGAGTGGGTAAATTTTACAAGCATTTTGCGTGAAATTCCGCTTAATAGGCTGTTTTTTGAAACAGATGATAAGGATAATGTAGAGATTTCAGACATTTATAAGGCGGCATCAATATTGTTAGACATGGATTTAAACGAGTTGAGGTGTAGCATTTATGAAAATTTCGGGAAGTTTCATTTTGCGTAAAAAGTGCTTTACAACTTCGGAATACAGATTTACGAAATCTTAAAGATTTCGTAAATCTAAGTCTATATCTGACATTTCCCACGACATTTTTTAAAACAGACATTTATTCAAATAGCAAAATTTTCGCGCTCGCTTCGCTCGCGCGAGGGAAGGAAATGTGGTTCGTTTTTCGGCAAAGCCGAAAAATGAACCACCTCTCCTCCTTTCGCGCGAGCGAAGCGAGCGCGAAACAGCTTTTAAACTGTTTTTTTTGATAAATCATGATTTTTGAAAAAGCAGTGGGAAATGTCGGCTTTACATAATAAAATTTTTATATTTTAAAAATACCATTAATGTAGTAATCCTTATGTGAAATGATGAGCGTTTACCACCAAAATTTTGTTTTTATAAAAGATAGTTGTAACTTTACGCTCGAATTATAGACAACCTACCTCAATAGGTTACACAAGTTCCCAAATGTGCTATATACAATCCTACACTATAGACTAAAATTTGAACATAAGTTATACATTCACACTCACCAACATTACTTTGAAGAGAACATTATAAAAATGAAAGCTGAATTAGACTTTAAAACGGAGGAAATAACGCTTGATGCCCTGCTCGACAAAATAAACGAGCAACGCAAAGCTAATGGTGTCCTTCAATCTGAACTGCGTACCATTCGTAGTCGCGAAAATCGCCTTCACAAAACAAGTGAAGCTATGAAATCTGAGAACCGCCGTCTTCAAGAAGACATCGCCGCGCTCGAACAAAAGATTCGCGAACTCGATATTCAATTGACATTACCAGAAAGCGAACGGAGTTATGCTCCTTTACGCCCACAAGAGCATATCCAAAGAAAATCGGCATTGCAGACGTTCAACTGGAACTATATCATTGCTCCTTGCGTGGTTATTTTGTCAATCATTGGTTTCAAATGGTTCTGGAATGCCAATACGCCTACTGCTGCCGCACCTGCGGCTATTGTAAACGGTATTGCAGATCCTACTCCTGCTTCTGTATCTGCTCAAGCCGTAGCACCCACAGATGTTGCTGCAAGTACAGAGACTGCAACTGCTGCACCCACAACAACTCAGCCTGCCCCACCCACGGTAAACGCAGTGCCACCTGTTGAAGAAGGCTATTTAGTTGTGCATAACCCGATTCTCGCCGATGACCCTGTCCGTATTCGCAATGGTTATGGCAATCGTGCGCGTGAAGTAGCTTTTGTTGACCCGGGTACAAAGTTCAAAATTCGTGAACAAAGTCCTGCTAAAATGACCCGCACCATCTTAGTAGAGGGCAAAACGTTGACCGTGGAAGATTATTTCTACAAAATCAGCGACAAAGAGCAATGGATTTTTGGTTTCTTTACGAATAAAAGAACTCATATATTGCCTCAGTAAGGAAGATTTCAAATTTAAGATTTAAGATTTCACACCAGTTTCCAACTTGGCTTTTTTCCATACGCCGCCTTCGGCGGCGTGAGAGTTTTTTCGGTGCGAGGTGGATTTTTTGTTAAAAATTGGGGCAAAGCCCCAATTTTTAACAAAAAAATCCACCTCGCACCATAAAAAACTATGCGCAGCGAAGCTGGACTTTTCCCACAACGGATATTTCTGAAGATTTCAAATCATACGAATCCGCTGTCTTCTCCTCTATCCATAAATCCTTTCCCGTTGTTTTCTTTTCTCATTTTATACTCAATGAAAAAACCAGTTAACAAACCAAGTCCCCCACAAATAAAAGTCAAACCAGCCACAATACCGCCTCGGTCAAACATCTGAATATCAGAAGCACGCAGCACATTTCCGACAAACAAGCCTATGCCTATGCCTACTGCCGTACAAGCAAAACGCACACTTTGGTAAGAGTCGTAGCGTTTTTGCGCCCATACTTTCAAATCTGCGGGATTCATACCGCGTTCAATCATCGCCATGCGTTCTTTATTAGAATAACTACGGAGCATTACAATCATTGTAAATGCGCCAACTGTGCCGACTATCGGCACGAAAAGAGCAACTATACCTTCAAAATTATTCATTTTATTTTTATTTAAAAGATGAAAAGATGCTGATAGGACAAGTCCTTTTAGGAAAAGGTTACAGCTCATTTTAAAAATATGTAAGTAATCTAAGTTTTGTGGTAGTCACTCAAAACGCGCCGCCTTCGGCGGCGCGAGGAATTTTTTCGGAGCGAGCCGTTTTTTGTTAAAAATTTGGGCTTTGCCCAAATTTTTAACAAAAAAAACGGCTCGCTCCATTAGATTTTTACGCGGCGAGGCTTCGCGTTTTTATACCACAAAACTTAGATTAAATATTGGGTCACGCGCGCTCCCGAAGGTATTCGGGATGTAAACAGACTTCGCTCGCGTGGAGAGGGCGAATGTGATTCATTTTTCGGCGAAGCGGAAAAATGAACCACCTCTTTTTCTGTCGTTGCGCGAGCAAAATGGACGAAGATTTATCTTGAATCATTAGAAAGATACCTTTACTTGTATTTTCTCACCAATTG
>JAXHNU010000026.1:0-101564 GCA_034520175.1 Saprospiraceae bacterium | reverse complement strand
ACAAAATCTTGTAGGGGCTTTTGAAATAGCCGTCTTTTGCCGATAAGAACTGAGTGGCTTCGTTTAAGCCAATGTTCAAGGCTTCTTTAAGTCCATTTCCGACTTCTTCTTGCGATAAAGCATTCACACCACCGTTTTTCACAGCATTGACTTTGTCTTCTGCTTTTTTCAACAAACCACCTAATTGTGCGTGGGCAAATTGAGCCATTGTTAAGGCTGCAACAAATAGAATTCCTTTTTTCATTATGCGTTTTTAATTTTAAAAATTCCTTGTAAATTCGACATTTCCCACAACGTTTTTGAAAATAGGTATTTAACCTAAGTTTTGTGGTAGTCATTCAAAACACGCCGCCTTCGGCGGCGCGGGAAATTTTTCGGAGCGAGCCGTTTTTTTGTTTAAAATTTGGGCAAAGCCCAAATTTTAAACAAAAAAACGGCTCGCTCCATTAGATTTTTACGCGGCGAAGTTCCGCGTTTTTATACCACAAAACTTAGATTATTTATTCAAATAACATGATTTTGCGCTCGCTTTGCTCGCGGCAGAGGAGGGAATGTGGTTCATTTTTCGGGCAAAGCCCGAAAAATGAACCATATCCTCCTCCCTCGAGCGAGCGAAGCGAGCGCAAAAGAGTATTACTCACTGGTTTTATCATAAATCCGTTTTTTTGAAAAAGCAGTGGGAAATGTCGGGTAAATAGTTACGAATCGTTATTATAGACGTTGTTTGTCTTGTTTGGATTCTCTAAATGGGACGTTTTAAATATTCTTTAACCAAGTTCGTATAAAAATCAACCTAATTTTATAAAGAAAACCTAATTTTGCTTTTACAAAACTACCCCTCAGTATAAAACAGGAGAAATTACATAGCTACGCGCTCGCTTCGCTCGCTCGAGGGAGGAGGATGATGGTTCATTTTTCGGGCAAAGCCCGAAAAATGAACCACCTTTTCTCTTTATAGGCGAGCAAAGTAGCAATAAGAAAAAATTTAAAAGATGATAAATAAAGTAATAAAAGACGCTGCTGCCGCCGTAGCTGATATTCCAAATGGTGCAACGCTTATGCTCGGAGGATTCGGGCTTTGTGGCATACCCGAAAACTGTATCAATGCTCTGTTAAATACGGGCGTAACGGGGCTTACCTGTATTTCAAACAATGCAGGTGTAGATGATTTTGGCATTGGTTTGTTATTGAAAACTCGCCAAGTCAAAAAAATGATTTCGTCTTATGTGGGCGAAAATAAAGAATTTGAACGGCAATTGTTGTCGGGCGAATTAGAAGTTGAACTCATACCACAAGGCACTTTAGCTGAACGCATTAGAGCAGGTGGTGCGGGTATTCCTGCTTTTTTCACACCTGCGGGTGTCGGAACAGAAGTTGCCGAAGGTAAAGAAGTGAGAGAATTTGAAGGTAAAAAATACCTCATGGAATCTGGTTTAAAAGCAGATTTTACGATTATCAAGGCGTGGAAAGGCGATACGACGGGTAATCTTGTTTTCAAAGGAACAGCCCGAAATTTTAGTCCGATGATGGCAGCCGCAGGGAAAATTTGCATTGCCGAAGTCGAAAAACTCGTACCTGCGGGAAAACTTAATCCCAATGATATTCATGTGCCGGGGATTTACGTGCAACGAATTTTTCAAGGAAAAAAATACCAAAAACGCATTGAACAACGTACTATTTCAAAACCTAAAATAGCGACAGAAACGCTTACAATACCCAACCAATCCGTTACTTACGGTTTAGATAAGAACCAGATAGCACAACGCATTGCTAAGGAATTGAAAGATGGTTATTACGTCAATCTCGGTATTGGTATCCCGACTTTGGTTGCCAATTATATTCCAGAGGGTATGAATGTGGTCTTGCAGTCTGAAAATGGTTTATTGGGCATTGGACCTTTTCCAACGGAAGAAAATGTAGATGCTGACCTTATCAATGCGGGTAAACAGACGGTGACGATGCAAGCAGGTTCGTCTTTGTTCAGTTCTGCCGAAAGTTTTGCCATGATTCGCGGAGAACACGTTGATTTGACGATTTTGGGGGCAATGGAAGTGTCTGAAAATGGTGATATTGCCAATTGGAAAATCCCGAATAAAATGGTAAAAGGCATGGGGGGGGCAATGGATTTGGTGGCATCTGCCAAAAATATCATCGTGGCTATGCAACACGTCAGCAAAGACGGAAAGTCTAAACTCTTAAAATCGTGTTCTCTACCATTGACAGGCATCAATTGTGTCAAAAAAATTGTTACAGAATTGGGTGTGTTTGATGTATTGCCAGAAGGTGGTTTTAGGTTATTGGAAAAAGCACCAAATGTCACCATAGAAGACATCAAAAAAGCGACGGAAGGGAAATTGATTGTTTCAGAAAATGTGAAAGACATGTAGATTACAATCAATTAAAACCAAGTAAAAAAGCCATTTTGATGTTGTCAAAATGGCTTTTTTACTTCGTTTACATGAACTACTACACACCTTTCCTTCCTCGCGCGAGCGAAGCGAGCGCGAAGATTAATGCCTTTACTAAAATTGTCAAACAATCCGGTATTTTACTCTGTTTCATGCGTTATTTAGTTCTACTATTTTTTCCAAGTCAGCGCATTAACGTTTCTTCCTATTTTTCTACCTTCGGCAAGTCCTACTTCATTGTCTTGGCGGGCGTGAATACCACCTAAAAAGCGTGAATAAGCTGATTCTTCCGCCGCTTCCCAAAATGAATTGAATGAACGAGACCTATAAGCTGTACCTCTAAGGGCATTGTTTGGTCGTCCTTCATGCGTATTATCAGTGAAAGAGAAGTTGTTGCCATATAAATCAGTCAAAACAGTTGCTGCTGCTGCTGCTTGTGTGGCGTGTCCCGATATAAAAGCAGGAAAAGGTGGTTCGGGCCAAAACATGATGTAACTTGCATCAATATGTCGGGCGATATAAGCCGCAGGACGTTGACTAAAATAGGTATATTTACACCGCCAGCAATTGATAAACGCATCAGCTACTGACAAACCGACCCTTGCATAAGTTTCAGCCGCCTTGAATAGGTCTGGCTGTGCTTTTTTTAGCGTAATTGTTGCTAAGTTGTACGAGTGACCCGGCGGGGCAATTGTTTCTGCTGGGTCATCACTCCACCACACGGCTATTTCTTTTTCTTCGTCAGTTAATATTTTATTTTTGGAATAAACTTCCAAAAACTGGGCGTAGCATTGTGATTGTGGGTCGTCAGAATGAGGAATCATAGGTGGTGTGAATAAAAACGCATCAGCCCTTACCAAATTTCGATTTTTGCCCCAATAAGGGTGCAAAGGTAATTTTGATGATGTTTGCCCCCGAACTGGTACTGTCCAACTACCGGGACTTGTGGGCATGACATAATCTGTTGGAAAATTTCGCGCGTAACTTCCGTCTCCACCGTCTGTTTTTGCCCATTCAAAAATTTCATTGGCAATTGTTTCCCCAAATTTTACAGAACGGGTAACAACATCAGGTTTTTCTTCCTTTGATGCTGCTGCTAAAATTTCAGATGCTTGGAGGGTTATCATACCAGTAACAGCCTCCGAAGCATGAGGGTAAAATTTTTTAATAATTGCGGCTTGTCCTGCGTTCATCGCAATGACCCAATTATAAGTTGCCCCCCTATCGGGTACGGTCAAAAAGGGCATTTCGGATAATTGACCCGACAATGATTTTTGAGTAAGCGACCCATGAACAACCGTTTCGTACATCGTCAAACCGATATAACCTAAAGCGCGAGAAGCGTAGGTAGGTGTGTTGCTTGTGGTTTTTTTAGCCACAAAATTTGTCATCTCTGCCCATGAAATCGCTGTCTCTGCACCAATAATTTTAGGTGTAGGAGTAACAACTGGCATTACATCACTCGTACAACTAAAAAAGAACAGACTAACCACAAATATACTGCAAAAAAAGTGCTTTAGTGAATTTTTCATACTTTCATGCTATAGTTTACAATTATAAGTTTAATCTAAATTTTGTAATAGTAGGTAAAAACGCGTCGCTTTCGGAAGCGCGGGGAGTTTTTCTGAGCGAGCTGTTTTTTTTATTGAAAATTTGCGCAAAACTCAAATTTTCAACAAAAAAACAGTTTGCTCCGTTAGACTTTTTACGCGGCGAAGCCGCGTTTCTACACTAAAAAATCTTGGCTTATGTATCAAATTACTGTACACTTTTTATGTCGTATTCTTTTTTTTGAAACCATACATAAATTCAAAATACGCATTAATAGGCACTTTTGCGCTCGCTTCGCTCACGCAAAAAGAGGAGAGGTGGTTCATTTTTCGGGCAAAGCCCGAAAAATGAACCACATTCCCCTCTTCGCGCGAGCGAAGCGAGCGCGAAAACCAGCAATTTAGATTTTATGTATGGTTTCAAATTCTTTTTTGCGAGCGAAGCGAGCAATGGGCTAAGTAATTACTTTTATTTGGTGTATCTACACATGAAATACTATAAACTAAAAACTACCGAACTATTGTAGTTTAGACACGCTCCAAAATCATTGCCGAAGCTCCACCTCCTCCATTACAAATGGCTGCCATACCATAGCGGCTTTGCGTATTGCTCAAAACCGATGTCAACGTTGTCAAAATTCTCGCGCCCGAGCAACCAAGTGGATGCCCCAAAGCAACTGCCCCACCGTAGATATTAAGTTGGTCGCTACTAAAATCCATCACTTTTGCAAATGTCATTGGCACGACTGCAAAGGCTTCATTGACTTCAAAATAACTGATGTCGCTAATTTTTAAACCCGACCGTTTTAACGCGATTGGTGCGGCAATAGTTGGTGCAGTTGTAAACCAAGCGGGTGCATGTTCGCCATCTGCAAAACTGACAATACGGGCTATGGGCGTTAAATTTAAGCGTTTAATGGCTTTCGCACTTGCTAAAATCAAAGCAGATGCCCCGTCATTGATAGTCGAAGCATTGGCGGCTGTTACTGTTCCATCTTTTGAGAAAGCTGCGCGAAGCGTGGGAATTTTATCAAAATTGACATTTTTAAATTCTTCATCTTCGGTCATCAAAATTGTTCCTTTTCGACTTGCTATTTCAACGCCAATGATTTCATTTTTAAAATGTCCCCCCTCAGTAGCGGCTGCCACTTTTTTGTAAGAAGCAATGGCATAAGCATCTTGTTCTTCTCGTGAAAAACCGTATTTTTCGGCGGTTTTATCGGCAAAAACACCCATTGCTTGTTGGTCATAGACATCTAAAAGCCCGTCTTTTGACAAACCGTCAATCAATTCACCATTGCCGTATTTGTAGCCAAAACGCGCTTTGGGAATGTAAAAAGGGGCTTGCGACATACTTTCCATACCGCCTGCTACCACAATATCGGCATGACCTAATAAAATACTTTGTGCGCCATAGGCGGTTGCTTTCATGCCAGAAGCACAAACTTTATTAATTGTGGTACAATTGACCGTATCGGGTAAACCCGCGTAACGGGCTGCTTGGCGGGCAGGGGCTTGACCTAAATTTGCGGAAACGACGTTGCCCATAATCACATCATCTACTTCTTCTGGTGCAATGCCAGAGCGTTCGAGGGCTGCCTTGATAGCCAATGCACCCAATTTTGTTGCGGACATATCTGCTAAAGTACCACCAAAACTACCAATGGGCGTCCGAACGGCGGATACGATAAAAACTTCTTTCATGTGGTTAAGTATTTTAAATTTCTAATTTGATAACGACATTAAAGACTTATGAACATAGTAATCCTACCGCGCACTTGCTTCGCTCGCGTAGAAAGGGGAATGTGGTTCATTTTTCGGCTTCGCCTAAAAATCAACCACATCTTTTCTTGTCGTTGCGCGAGCAATAGGCACATGGCTAAGTAATTAACCTAAGTTTTGTGGTAGTCATTCAAAACGCGCCGCCTTCGGCGGCGCGGGAGATTTTTCGGAGCGAGCCGTTTTTTTTGTTTAAAATTTGGGCAAAGCCCAAATTTTAAACAAAAAAACGACTCGCTCCATTAGATTATTACGCGGCGAGGTTCCGCGTTTTTATACCACAAAACTTAGATTAATTACTAAATTTTATTCATTATGAATGATAAGTAGTTGAGGGATGGGCATAACCTAAAAGCGTTTTTTGCATTTCGCGCTCGCTTCGCTCGCGCGAGGGAGGGGAATGTGGTTCGTTTTTCGGCGAAGCCGAAAAACGAACCACGTCTCCTCCCTTTTGCGCGAGCGAAGCGAGCGCAAAACATCTGTTTTTAATCAAAAAACGATGTCTTTAGGTTATGCCCACTCCTCGATAAGTAGTTATACCTAAATAATTTTACAGGCTGCAAAAATATACGAAAATACTGAGGAATCAATAAAAAAATACTATTTTTTACTTTTCAAACGCCCTGATTTTCAACCTTTAACAGATTAAATTTTTCATTTAAAAGAACACAAGGAGTTAGTTCCTTCACGAATTTTTATGGATTAAGCCTGATTTTTACTTATTTTAGCTTAAGTTTTGTGGTAGTCACCCAAAACGTGCCGCCTTCGGTGACGCGGGGAGTTTTTTTTCGGAGCGAGCAAAAAAGAATATGATACAACAATTGTATAGTAATTTAACCAAACCTTTTAATTTTAATTGGAAATAATTATGATTTCTTTAACGATTGAGTCCGACACTTTTTATATATTTGAGCGTCGAAAGTAAACTAAGTTAAAAACGGCTTAAAATTGCCCAATATACTGAGGGGGTGTTTGAATGAGTAAAAAGTCAATTTCAACAAAATTTTCCTTTGAAGTAATACTTTTACCAATTTTCTGCCATTATTGATTCATCTGAAAAATCGTTTAAACCCTATGACAGACACATCGCGTCGCAGTTTTATGAAAAACGCTGCCACATTTGCCGCCGCTACCACATTAATACCTAATTTAGATTGGTTGAAAACAGAAAAACCAATTGGTATTCAATTGTGGAGTGTTAAAGAAGAAATGGCAGATAATGCCGATAAAACCCTTAAACAATTGGCTCGTGCGGGTTACAATTATGTGGAAGGCTTTGGTATGAAAAACGGTAAACTTTTCGACCAAACAATTCCAGAGTTTAAGAAGATGATGAAAGAGTATGAACTCAAAATGTCAAGTATTCATCATGTTTTCACATCAAAGCATTACGATACAGCTAAAAAAACGGTAACAGATGAGTGGAAAAAAAACGTTGAAGATGCGTTAAAACTCGGTAATCGCTATCTTATCAGCCCTTTTACGGAGGAAGCTGACCGCAAAAGCCCTGACGGTTACAAAGAATTTTGCGATATGCTCAATAAAGCGGGTGAATACTGTAAAGAACAAAATATTCGTTTTGGCTACCACAACCACGCGTTTGAATTTCAAACAAAATGGGACGGTAAAATGCTCCACGAGGTTTTGATGGAAAACACCAATCCCGAAGTTGTAACAATGGAGTTGGACTGGATGTGGGCAGTACGTGGCGGTCAAAATGTTGTCGAATTATTCAATAAATACCCTGGTCGTTTTGAATTGGCACACATCAAAGACCTTGCGGAAGAAGGTAAAAATGAGTCTATTATCATCGGTGAAGGTGTGATCGATTTTGAAAACATCTTGACCAATATCCGTAAAGGCGGCACGAAAATGTACATCGTCGAATTGGAACACTACGAAAAAGACCCTGTTTCAGATGTTAAAGCCTGTTTGAATAATTTGCGCGATATTATGGACGACGTAGAAGCTGGAAAGGCGAAAGGCAAGAAGAAAAAGAAAAAATAATAACTGATTTTACGCAGAGCCATAGGCATGACCGATTTTGTAGCGGCGGCTTTCAATCCGCCGCTACAAAATCGGTCATGCCTACGACATTTTTGCCACACCTGCGTAACATCAGATAATAAAAAAAATCATAGTTTAGACAGTTGTTACAAAAAAACATAGTTAAAATCTCACTCAATTAAAAATGAAAAAGCTCTTTTCAATTGCCTTATTTATCGCTGCTTTTGGCACAGCCGCTATTGCACAATCAGCAGTTGCAATTCCTGCCGACATCAAAGGTTTGTTAGAGAAACATACATGTTACACTTGCCACAAAGCCGATAAGAAAATGGTCGGTCCAGCTTGGCAAGATGTCGCTAAGAAAAAATATTCTGTTAAGCAATTTACATCATTGGTTTATAAGCCCGTACCTGCAAACTGGCCCGGCTATACAGCTATGATTGGCTTACCAAATGTGCCAAAAGCAGATCTGAAAAAAATTGCTGAGTGGGTAACTACATTGGCGAAATAAAATTATTTCTCTTTTCACGTGATTTGAAAATAAAAGCCTTGTAAAAATATATTTTACAAGGCTTTTATTTTATCTTCGTCAATCCATAATTTCATTCATAATTTGTAACGACTTAGTTTATCCACTGATTTCCACTGATTTCCACTGATTAAGGTCAATTTTGATTTATTTCAAGCAATTTTCGTAATTACTTAGTCGAGGAGTGGGCATAACCTAAAAGCGTTTTTCGCATCTCGCGCTCGCTTCGCTCGCGCGAGAAGGGGGAATGTGGTTCATTTTTCGGGCAAAGCCCGAAAAATGAACCACTTCTCCTCCCTTTGCGCGAGCGAAGCGAGCGCAAAGGGATACGCTGAAAATTAGCGTTTATTTAGGTTTCACTACTTAACAAAAATACTCCTCAGTAAATTAAGGTATTTTTGAATCAAAAAAGGGTAAAACTGACGTTTGGGGAATTTTAAAAGTTCCCCGAACTTGTCACCGCTAAAATTGTCAAACAATGAATCTCTTTTAATCTGTGTTAATTCGTGAAAATCCGTGGACACCTAAGTAATTACTTTAATTCAATACAAAATGAACCGTCGTCTCGCTTTGAAAACTATGACTACGACCGCCGCAACTGCTTTCGTTTCAGAAAGCCTCACTACACGGCTCAATGCCACAAATGCCGTTTTGGACAGCACTACGGCGGGTAAAATCAATCATTCGGCTTGTCGGTGGTGCTATTCTTCCGTGCCATTAGATGAATTGTGCAAGCGGGGAAAAGAAATTGGCTTGACAGGTATTGACCTCTTGACAATTGACGAAGTACCTACTGCCCAGAAATACGACCTCACTTGCTCAATGGTACATTTTGACGGCAAGGGTTATGGGATTCCAAAAGGATTTAACCGTTTGGAACATCACAAAGATTTGATTGAATACTACGAAGACCGTATCCCGAAAGCGGCTAAATTGGGCTTGAAAAACTATATCTGTTTTTCGGGCAATCGGGCAGGCATAAGTGATGAACAAGGTTTAGCAAATTGCGTCATTGGCTTGAAAAAAATCATGGCATTGGCTGAAAAACACAAAATTACAGTGTGCATGGAGTTGTTGAATTCAAAAGTTGACCACAAAGATTATCAATGCGATAATTCAAATTGGGGTACAGCTTTGGTAAAATCAGTCGGTTCAGACAATTTTAAATTGTTGTACGATATTTACCACATGCAAATTATGGAAGGTGACATTATCCGTAATATTCGTGAAAACCAAGCCTATTATGGTCATTATCATACTGGCGGTGTGCCGGGACGTAATGAAATTGACGATTCGCAGGAACTATACTACCCTGCAATTATGAAAGCCATTGCGGATACAGGTTATAAAGGGTTTGTGGCACAGGAATTTATTCCTAAAAATGTGGATAAATTAGCATCTTTGGACAAATGCGTGAAAATCTGTAATATTTAGCCTTAATTTTTTTGAATTAAGATAAGCTATTTTTAAAGAAAGAAAGGATTCATATAGGACTTCCGTATCTGAATGAATCCTTTCTTTCTTTAAAAATCTTGTTCATCTTATTAAGGCGGTTGGTAATTACTTAGTCACGCGCTCACTTCGCTCGCGCGAGGGAAGAGAGGTGGTTCGTTATTTTTTTAAAAGCCGCAATAAAAGCCTCATTTGCTTCATGCGTACCAATTGTTATTCTTGAAAAACCTTCCATGCCGAAAGGTTCACAAGAGCGTATCATAATCCCATTTTCCAACATTTTTGCGGTTAGAACGGCGTTGGGAATGGGCGATTTCATTAAAATAAAATTGGCTTCGGTGCGCCAATACTCTATGCCCAATTTATCCAATTCGGCATAGAGATACGGTTTTTCTTGGGTGTTTAGTTGTATGGTTTTTTCAAGGTGTTCAACGTCTGTCAAAGCTGCCAAACCCGCTTCCATGGTCAAAGTATTTATCATAAACGGTCGCCGTGCATTGTTGAGGTATTGGGCAATTTCGGGCGTTGAAAAGGCATAAGCCAAGCGGATTCCCGCCAGACCGTAGGCTTTTGAAAAACTATGTAGCCCAATAACGTGCTTGCCTTTTTTGATAAAATCAACGGCTTTTACAAAATCTGGATTTTCGACGTAATGAAAATAGACTTCATCATACACCACAATAACATGGTCTGGCAAGCGGTCAAGAAGAGTATTTATGGCTTCCGCCGAAATAATTGTACCTGTTGGATTGTTGGGCGTAGCCAAAAAAATGAGCCTTGTTTTATTATTTACCGCCGCAAGTACCCCCTCAGTATCTAAGTCGAAATTATCGCCAATAAGTGGTATTTCAATCGCCTTCGCGCCTTCTACATAGGCAAAATTTTTATAGGCTTTGAAAGTTGGCGTACATAAAATACACTCTAAGCCTTTGTCCAAAAAAGCACGGCACATCAATTCTAACAATTCCATACCACTATTAGCAGTGATAAATTGATTGGGTGTTAGGTCATTTTGGTGGTGTTTGGCGAGGGCATCTCGTAGTTTTTCATCGAATTGAAAGCCATATTCGTTCAATAAATGCACATTATCCTGAATCGCTTGCACGGCTTTGGGTGATGCACCAAGCATATTTTCATTGGACGACATTTTATAAACTTGCTCCGTGCCGCCCGTTTCTGAACGGGTGCTGCCGCCTTTGTACTGCACATTTTTGAGTATATGTGGTTTGAAAAGCTGTATTTTCTTAATTTTTGACATATTTAGTAGCTAATTTTAAAGCGGAAATTACGAGGGTTTTTCGAATAAAAAAGAGCGCAAATGTAGCTATTTTACGGTACTTTTTGGCTAAATTTATATTGAGTTACAAATTACTGTACACTTTTTATATCGTATCCTTTTTTGCTCGCTTCGCTTGCAAACCAAGAGGGAAAAAAGGTTCGTTTTTTGGGCAAAGCCCGAAAAACGAACCACATTCCCCTCCCTCGCGCGAGCGAAGCGAGCGCGAGATGCAAAAAACGCTTTTAGGTTATGCCCATCCCTCAAATATTAAGTAATCTAAGTTTTGTGGTAGTGGCTTAAAACGCGTCGCCTTCGGCGGCGCGAGGGATTTTTTCGGCGCGAGCCGTTTTTTTATTGAAAATTTGGGCTTTGCCCAAATTTTCAACAAAAAAAACGGCTCGCTCCATTAGATTTTTACGCGGGAAGCCGCGTTTTAATACCACAAAACTTTGGTTAAGTAATTGATGTTACGCAGAGCCGCAGGCTCGACCGATTTTGTAGCGGCGGATTTCAATCCGCCGAAAACGTCTATACCTTTTCATTAAGAGCCGTAGGCTCGACCCATATTTATATGCACCGAGCCTACGGCTCTTGGATAACCAAAGAGTTATAAAAAGCTGTAAAATACTGAGGGGGTATATTATCAGCGTGCTTTGAAAGCATAGCGACAATTTTGAGAAAAAACCTACTTGATTTTTCGTTTTGTTCAAAAAAGAAAAAATACCTTGCGCAAAAATATATATTTTATGGAAGTTAGAACGGTTTATTTAGCTAAAAGAATAGAAACAGAAATTACAGTAAAGATGTCAAAAGCCTTAGTGCCTTTTGAGCTAACGCCTATTCAATTTGCGGTGTTAAGTTTTGTGCCGACCAATAACCAGCAATTTTCGTCGGCACAATTATCAAGGCGTTTTGGTATGACCCCTCAGTCTATGAACCAAATTGTACATATTTTACTGCAAAAAGACTTGCTTATTAAAACAACTGACCCTGCCCATAAGCGGATTTTGAGATTAAGTTTGACTGAGTTGGGCAAGACTATTTTGAAAGACTGCAATGCCGCGATTAATGAGGTAGAAAGCAATTTGTTCGGGGATTTAACGGAGGAAGAACACTTGATTTATAGGAATCTTATAGGCAAAATATTGAACAAAACACGCTCAAAGTAGCTTCGGCTTTATCTAAAACAACACTTGTTAAAAAGGTTAAACTGATTTTTTCAGTTTAACCTTTTTTAGTTAGGGCAAATTTCAAATTCTAATAGGGTCATTTTGAAAAAAAGTGAAATAAAATTTTTTTTTAAATTACCTTTTTCTACATTTGTGGTAAATATAAGGTAAACTGATAATCGAAATAGAATTATTTATTTTTTATCACTAAACAACACCTCTTTTGTATGAAACAATTACTTACTTCCTCACATCAAGTAGTAAAATTACTTATTTGTGCTGTATGCTTACTGTTTTTTTCAGTAACCAATCTGTCGGCACAACAAATCTCTGGTACGCTTAAAGACGAAAATGGTGGACCTCTTGTGGGTGCATCGGTCTTAGTAAAAGGCACATCAAACGGTACCGTTACCGATGACAACGGTAATTTCAAATTATCGAATGTGCCAAAAGGTAGCCTTCTCGTCGTGTCTTTTGTAGGCTATACGACACAAGAAGTCATTAGTGGAGACAATTTGTCCCTCGTTTTAAAAGAAGGCGATTCTCTGGGCGAAGTCGTCGTAACGGGTGTATTTGACCCCCGTACCCGCCTTGAAACTTCTGCGGCTATCAGTATCATGAAAACCAAAGATATTGAACGCGTTGCTGCGACAAGTGCTGCCGATTATTTGAAAAACATACCCGGTGTGTTTGTAAATTCAGGCGCAGGCGAAACCCGCAATACCATTATTACGAGAGGCTTGGCGCAGTTCCCAAGTGTTTTTGGTTACAATTATGTGTCTATGCAAGAAGATGGACTGCCCGTCTCTAATTTCAATTATGGCACAGATAATTTTCTACGTCCTGATGTGACGACTGGACGTATCGAAGCCTTGCGCGGCGGTTCTGCAACGGTGACAGGCGCAAATGCACCGGGCGGTATTTTCAATTATATTTCTAAAACAGGTGGTGAAAAATTAGAAGGCGAAGCCCGCGCAAAATTTGGCTTGGAAGGAGATGGAAAAAATCCATATTACAGAGCAGATTTGGGCATTGGAGGTCCTTTAAATGCCGATAAATCTCTTCGTTTTTATGCAGGCGGCTTTTTACGGTATTCTAATGGCGCACGCTATGCGGGCTATGCTGCCAACAATGGTGGACAATTCAAAGGGAATATTACAAAATCGTATGCAGCGGGTAATGTAAAAGTATATGTAAAATATTTGAACGACCACAATGCTGTTACGGCTTCTATACCTACTCAAAATTGGCAAGACCAAAACCTTTCACCCGGTTTTAATTACACGGATAGCTACGATGTGCCGTCTATTCAAGGTAAATTAACCCGAAATGGCGAGACAATTGATTATGATTCAAGAAAAAAACACCACAGTAAAGAAACGGCAATAGGCTTGAGTTGGTCGCACAACTTGGCAGAAGGCTTGCAATTGAAATTTGCGACCCGCTATTCTGACCGCAATTATTTCCATCATGGGACAACGCTTGTTGCGCCTTTCATTCCAACACAAAACGTTTTTTATGTTTTACCGGGTTTGGCTGGTCGTTTTGGGGTTTATACTTTTACGGATAAAGTGACAGGTAAGGTGTTAGGTACTTTCGATAAACAAGCAGGTAAGCCTATTGTGCCGGGTGCTAATAATAATTTCCCCGGTATCAACAACCAAGTCTTGTTTATGCCTGCCTTTATGTCTCAACGGGATATGAGTGATTTTTCCAACCAATTGAGCTTATCAAAAAAATTGGAAAAAATGAGTTTTACAGTCGGTGGCTATTATGCTAAATCAAAAATGGACGCTATCGGTGTGAATACAGGTTCTGGACCGGGTGCGGCAACGATGGAAAATATTCCGCACATGATAGACATTAAATTGGCTTCTACTGATGGTAAAACCTATCAGGTGACAAGCCCCGAAGGTTTTATGAAGGTGGACGAAGCAGGTCAAAATACAGCATTGGCAAAACAAGACCAATATTCTATGTTTTTTGCCCATGAGTGGAGTATTTTAAAAGGTTTGACTTTGGACTGGGGTGTGCGTTATGAAACGGTCAAAAACTATGGTTGGAACGCTGTTACAATTCCTATCAACACGGCTGATGCGGTCACTTTTGGTGGTATAGATGGCAATCCTTTGACACTGTATGACAATTTTGGCGGTAAGAAAGGACCTGAACTCAACTATACAAAATACGCTAAATATTTAGCGTATTCTGCCGCTTTGAACTATAAAATATCGGACAATCAAGCGGTTTATGTACGGTTTTCTGATGGTGGCAAGTCGGCTGATATCAATACTTTTACGAGTTTGCTCAACACGCAGTACAACATAGACAATACCAGAGAAGAAGATTTGCAACAAAAAATAAGACAATTTGAATTTGCCTATAAGTATTCAAGCGATAAGGTGAAAGTTTCCATAACGCCTTTTTATACCAGATTGAGCAATGTTGCAAATGTCTCTTATTTCAGAAATAAGGATAATACCGCTTATGCACCGCCTATCCTATTCAATGAGTTTGAGACAAAAGGTATTGAAATAGAAGGGGATATTGATTTTACTAAAAACTTTGGTGTAAGAGCGTCGGCTGTTTTTCAAAAGGCAAATGCGATAAAATTTGGGGCATGGATAGCCAATGCAAATGGTCCACAAGATGATGTAAAATTGGACTTTTCGGGTAACAAAATGGGTGCTGTGCCGCCACTTATGTTGAATATTGCACCAAGATTTACAATGGGTGAATTCTTCGCTATTGTGAGTTATAATCACTTGTCAAGAAGACCTGCCAACACGCCTAATGGTTTTGAAATGAAAGGCTTCAACAACGTGGACTTATCAGCAGGCTATAAAGTTACTAAACGGTTGTCGTTGCAACTTAACGTCAATAACGTGCTGAACAGTTTTGGTGTCATGAACTGGTTGGGTTCGGGTGGTTTTCCAGCCAGCCGAAACGTTGACAGAATCACTCCTCAGTATGTGAAAGACAATCCAGACGATACGTATTCTACGACAGTGAATATGCCGCGTTCTTATTTCTTGACGGCGAGTTATAAATTTTAAGGTATTAGGTCTATTGCTCGCTTTGCTCGCACAGAAAGGGGGAATGTGGTTTATTTTTCGGCAAAGCCGAAAAATAAACCACCTCTTTTCCTGTCGTTGTGTGAACAAAAGGCACTTTGATAAATAGTTACAAAAAATTAAATAAAAAGGTTAAACTGACTTTTTCAGTTTAACCTTTTTCATTTATGGCAAATTTCAAACTCTAATAGGGTCATGTTAAAAAAAAATGAAATAAAATTTTTTTTATTGTCATCTTATTCTACATTTGCGATGAATATAAGGTAAACTGATATTGGATTTTACCCCCCTCAGTAATTTCAGCGTTTTACCTTGTTATAAATATATCTGTATTTAATAACTAAATATTTTAGAATTATGAAAAAAGTCTTACGTTTTGAAACAAAATTGCAGAAACTTGTGCGGTTCTCACTGACACAATTGTTTTTGCTCGGTGCATTGGGTACTCTGGCGTATGCCCACGACACAAAATCAAACAATGCTTCTAATGAAGGTATTGAAGTTAAAAAACTCGCCTATACGATCAAAGGCACTATCAAAGACAGCGAAACGAATGACCCGATTGTAGGTGCAAGTGTGCTTGTGAAAGGTACATCAAAAGGCACGGTAACAGATGCCAATGGTAATTTCACTTTAGACCTTGATGATAAGGACAAAAACGGCACATTGGTCGTGAGTTTTGTCGGGTTTGAAACCCAAGAAATTGCTTTAAATGGGCAAGAAACGATTAATGTATCTTTGGCAGAAGGCAAAAGTCTTGAGGAAGTCGTTGTAACGGGCGTATTCGATGCCCGCACCCGTTTGCAAGCATCTGCGGCTATCAGTATCATGAAAACCAAAGATATTGAGCGAGTGGCAGCCACCAGTGGGGTTGATTATCTCAAAAATATCCCAGGTATTTTTGTAAACGCAAGTCAGGGTGAGGTACGTAATCAAGTGTCCACCAGAGGATTGCCAGTTGGTGGACCTCAATCTTACAATTATTTTTCGGTGCAGGAAGATGGATTACCTATTATGAATGTAAATTTTGGTATCGATCATTACCTGAAGCCCGATGCAGCTACTGGGCGTATCGAAGTTCTGCGTGGTGGATCGGCTTCTATTACCTCTCCAAATGCACCAGGAGGAACGTTCAATTATATCTCAAAAACAGGAGGTGATAAATTGGAAGGTTTAGCACGAGTGAAATTCGGATTAGAAGGAAACGGAAAAAATCCTTATTACAGAGCAGATTTAAACTACGGTGGTCCCCTATCAAAGGACAAATCACTGCGATTTAATATTGGTGGTTTTTACAGAGAGTCAGACGGACCAAGATATGCTGGTTACAGTGCCAACAATGGTGGACAAGTAAGAGCAAATATCACCAAAAGCTACCGAAAAGGTTCAGTTAAGTTATACGCTAAATACCTAAACGATAGAAATCAAATAAATGCCCAAACGCCACTAACAAATTGGGCAGAACAAACACCTCCTCCGGGTTTTGATTATCTTTCTTCATTTGATATTCCACTTGTTAAAGGCACAGTTAATCGCAATGGAGTAGATGAGCCTTTTGATTCTGGAAACAAGTTTTTTGTGACTGAAAAAAATGTCGGATTGAGTTGGAATCATCAATTAGCAGAAGGATTGGAGTTAAGGTATAGTGGACGTTATACTGATAAAACATATAATCAAAACGGAACCACCCTCGTAACCCCATACCTGCCGACTTCGGCAGGTTTTTACTCAGGACCAAGTCTAACAAATAGATACGGTGTTTATACATTTACTGACCTTTTGACTGGTAAATTTTTAGGTACATTTGATAGACAAAAAGGTAAAGCTGTAGTTCCAGGCGAAAAAAATAACTTTCCTGGTTTTAACAACCAAGTGCTTAATATGCCTCTATTTCAGACCAAACGGAATACCGCTGATTTTATGAATCAAATTTCGATTTCAAAGCGTTTGAAAAACATGAGTTTCACAGCTGGTGCATTTCAAGCACGAACAACAGGTGATGCAATAGGTCAAAATACAAGTTCAGGAACAGGAATTGCAACTATTGAAAACCAACCTCGTCTTATTGCTATCTCATTGGCATCTACTGATGGTAAAACGTATCAAGTTACCAGCCCACTTGGCTTTGCAAAAGAAGACGCCGCTGGTCAGAATACAATAGAACTTGACCAAAAAATGTTGTCAGCTTTCTTTGCTCACGACTGGTCTATCACTGATAAATTGAACTTAGACTGGGGTGTACGTTATGAAAACATCAACAATAAAGGTTGGAACGCACTGACTGTTGCCATCAACGCAGCAGATGCGGTTACATTTGGCGGACGAGATAATAACCCATTAACACTCTATGATAACTTCGGTGGTAAACCTGCTCCACCAGTTAATTATGACAAAACGGTAAAATATATTGCTTTTTCTGGAGGTCTAAACTATAAGCTAACAGATAATCAAGCAGTTTATTTTAGGTATTCGAATGGTGGAAAATCTCCAGATATTAATACTTTGTTTCAGTTAAACAATCAGTTTAACGTAGATAATACGAACGCTAAGGATTTAACCCAAAAGCTTACACAAATTGAGTTTGCCTATAAATACTCAAGTGATAAATTCAAATTATTTGTTACGCCATTTATGAGTATTTTAGACAATGTTGCTGCTATTTCATTCTTTAGAAATGCTGACAATACTTCGTATGCCGCACCTGTACTATTCAATTCATTCAATACAAAAGGCGTGGAAATAGAGACCAATATTGCATTGACAAATAGATTCTCACTAAGAGGCTCGGCTTTATTCCAAAAATCAGTTGCAACAAAATTTGAAACATGGATTGCCAATGCTAATGGTCCGCAGGATGATACCAAATCTGATTATTCGGGTAATGAAACAAGCGGTATTCCTCCTCTTACCTTGAATATTGCCCCTACGTATTCAACCGATAAGTTTTTTGCTACACTTAGCTACAATCATTTAGCAAAACGTCAAGCAAACAATGCAAATGGTTTTAAATTGAAAGGTTTTAACAATTTTGACTTATCAGCAGGGTATGATGTTACTAAAAAATTGTCTTTTCAATTTAATGTCAATAATGTGTTTAACCAATTTGGTATATTACAATGGTTAGGTTCAGGTGGATTCCCTACCAGTAGGAACACAGAAAGAATTACGCAAGCATATGTTGCAGCCAATCCAAATGATATATTCTCTGGTTTAACCAATATGCCAAGAGCATATTTCTTGACAGCGAGTTATAAGTTTTAACGTAGAGCCGTTGCACTGCAACGGCTTGACCTTTCATACAGTTGATAAAAAAGGCAGTTCTTCGGAACTGCCTTTTCTTCAAAATGTACCCCCTCAGTATTTTCCAGTTTTTTTAGGTTGAGTTATAAATATTTAATAAATTTAATTTACATTTTATGAAAAATTACCAAATTGCCGTTATTCCGGGCGACGGAATCGGATTGGAAGTTGTTCCAGACGCTATCGAAGTTTTAGACGCGGTGGGAGCACATTGTGGCTTCAAACTCTCGTACACCGATTACGATTACTCCTGTGAATATTATGTTAAAAATGGCAAAATGATGCCAGCCGATGCTTTGGACAGGCTGCGCGATTGTGACAGTATTTTTTTGGGTGCTGTGGGCTACCCGGGTGTTCCAGACCACGTTTCGCTTTGGGGTTTGCTGATTCCCATTCGGCGAGCTTTTCAACAGTATATCAATTTGCGTCCTGTAAAACTGATGAAAGGCATTAATTCGCCTTTGAAAAAACCGGGAAATATTGATTTTTATATTGTTCGTGAAAATAATGAAGGCGAATATTCTTCTATTGGCGGCATGCTTTATGAAGGGACAGACTTAGAAATGGCGGTACAAGAAAGCATTTTTACCCGTCGTGGAGTGGATAGAGCAATGCGTTTTGCTTTCGAGTTGGCGCAAACACGCAAGAAAAATTTGTGTAGCGCAACAAAATCGAATGGTATTATTCATACCATGCCTTTTTGGGATAAACGTTTTAAAGAAATGAAAAAAGCATATCCCGATGTGGCGACTTCCGAATACCATATTGACATTTTAACCCACCATTTTGTGGTGCATCCCGATTGGTTTGATGTTGTTGTCGCGTCCAATTTATTTGGTGATATTTTGTCCGATTTGGGACCTGCGATTGTGGGTGGTATGGGCATTGCACCGGGGGCGAATATCAATCCAGAACGAGATTTTCCAAGTATGTTCGAGCCTGTACATGGCAGCGCACCCGATATTGCGGGTAAAAAATTAGCGAATCCTATTGCGTGTATCTGGACAGCCTCTATGATGCTCGACCATTTGGGCGAAAAAGAGGGTGGCGCACTGATTTTAAAAGCGATTGAAGATGTCATTGCCGAAGGCAAAGTGTTGACCCGCGATTTGGGCGGCAAAGCCAAGACGCATGACGTAACACAAGCGATTATTAAAAAACTCGGCAAATAGAAATCCATGAAAAAACTCTATAACAGTCTCATTTTTTGGGTCTTGACCGCCCTTGTATTTGGGGTTTTCTTAGGACATTTCTTTCCGCAAATTGCTTTGACAGAGGTTCTGAATAGCGATTGGAAAGCCAATTTTTTAGGTCAAGACTTGAAAATAGGTAAGACATTTAGCGAGTTGTGCAGTGGATTATTTATCTCGGCTATCAAACTTTTTATCCTGCCAATTATATTTTTGACCACTACATTGGGCATTGTCCAAATGGGTGATTTAAAAAAAGTGGGTAAATTGGGCGCAAAATCTTTGCTGTATTTTGAAATAGTGACCACATTCGCACTCCTGATTGGGATAGCGGTCGCACTCATTATTCGCCCAGGCGATGGCGTGATAGTAAACACTATTGCAAGCGGAGACATATCAAAATATAAGAATGTCTCGACTGATTTTAGCTGGCTCGATTTAGTGAAGGGCAATACGACCATTCAAACGCTTTTGATTGCGCTTGTTTCAGGCATCGTTTTGAGCAAACTCAACGGGGTAAAAAGTTTGATAGATTTTATGGGGCGAAGTTCTAAATATATTTTTGAAGCCCTACACAAAGTCATGCTCTTTGCCCCGTTGGGTGCATTTGGCGGCATGGCTTATACGATTGCTAAATTTGGTATTAAATCCATTTTACCCTTAGCCAAACTGATGCTAACTGTTTATGTAACAATGGCTTTGTTCATTTTTGTCGTTTTGTGGGGCTTGTTAAAATATTACAATATCAATCTTTTACACATTCTAAAATACTTCAAGAACGAACTCCTCATTGCCTTGGGAACTTCCAGTTCTGAACCCGTGATGCCCGCGCTCATGGAAAAATTAGAAAAACTCGGCTGTCCAAAATCGGTTGTTGGTTTGGTTGTTCCGTCGGGCTATGCGTTCAACACCGACGGTTCGACGATTTATATGTCAATGGCTGTGATTTTCTTGGCGCAAGTCTATCAAATCCCTTTAGATTGGGCGACAGGTTTGTCTATCATTGGCGTTTTAATGGTGACGACAAAAGGGACGGCGGGCGTGACAGGATTGGGTTTTATGGCACTCGCTTCTACTTTGGCTGCCATTAAAATCATTCCGATAGAAGGTTTAACCCTGTTGTTGGGCATTGATAGATTTATGTCGGAAGCCAGAACAATTACTAATTTCACGGGCAATGCCGTTGCAACCATTTTTTTAGCAAATCATGAAGGACTTTTTGACCGTGAAAAAATGGAACAGGCTTTAACTCAAAACGAATAAACTATGAAAATCCTAATTGCAGCCGATAGTTTCAAAGATGCCCTTGATGCCTCCTCAGTATGTAGAGCTATTGAACGCGGTTTACAGTTGGCAGCCTCTCTCCCAAAAGAAGCGGGATTTGGTGCATCAACAGTAGCTACCCGTATTTTTCCATTGGCAGACGGTGGCGAAGGGCTTTCTGATATTCTAAATTTTCATCTGGGTTTAACACAAATAGCAGTCGAAGTGTGCGACCCGTTGTTCCGAAAAACAAAAGCGTTGTACAATTTAAGTGCCGATGGCAAAACCGCTTTTATCGAAATGGCACAAGCCGCAGGGCTGCAACTTTTGAAACAAGAAGAGCGCAATCCATTAAAAACCACTACTTTCGGTGTTGGTGAAATGATAAACGATGCTTTAAAAAACGGTGCAAAACGGATTGTTCTCGGCATAGGTGGCTCGGCAACAAATGATTTGGGGATTGGTATGGCAACCGCTTTGGGTTGGCAGTTTTTGGATAAAAATAAGGATAAATTGCTGGGTATTGGTGAAAATTTAACGAAAATCGAAACGATGATACCCCCTCAGTATAGCACACTTTTTGAAGCCACTTTTGAAGTTATGTGTGATGTTCAAAATCCACTTTTGGGCGCAAATGGCGCAGCAAACGTTTATGCTCGACAAAAAGGAGCAAGCGACGCGGCTATTGAAACATTGGAAGTTGGGGCTTTCAACTTTTGGAAACGCGCCAAAGCGTCCCCAAAAGTTGAAACCGAAGGCGCGGGTGCGGCAGGAGGTTTAGGTTTTGGTGCCTTATTTTTTCTAAATGCGACCATCAAAAGGGGGATTGATGCCGTTATGGATTTGACGAACTTCGACGAACAAGTTGCTTGGGCAGATGTCATTTTTACAGGTGAAGGACGGCTCGATAGCCAAACGGCGCGTGGCAAGCTCATTGCGGGCATTGTCGCAAGAGCGCGAAAAAAATCAGTTATCGCCTTGTGTGGCGCAGTAGAGATACCCCCTCAGTACATCAATGATTTAGAACTCAAAGCAGCGTTTTCGATTGCTCAAAAACCCTGTTCATTGCAAGAGGCATTGGTTTCGACGGCTGAAAATTTAGAAAAAACGGCGTTTAATATTGCACGAATTTTACTAACACATGAAAATACATGTGTTTGAAAATCTATCCGGGTGATTGATAAAATTGGGGCGGGTGTTGAAGGACGTAAAATCGGTGAAAGCGTGGTGATTGAACCAAGTTTCATTATTTCCGAATATATGCCGTTAGCGGATTTGCAAACCGCTATGACACTGGCTTCGAGTGGTGAAATGACTAAAATAGTGGTGACAGTTGGGTGAAATGCACAAGAAATGAGTTATAGCCGTTTTTAAATTTTATTAATGGCTATAAGTGTTCTAAAAAACAAGTTATAGCCACTAATCAAACTCTAAAACGGCTATAAGTGCCTAAAATAGGTTGGTCAAGACAAAAAAATCAACCATTTCTGTCTTGGTGCAATTTTTTACTTATAAAATTGAAATTTGCATTGGCAGTTTAAGGCAAAACATCTATGCGAAACCTTGCCATTTCAAATCTAAAACTTTGTGTCTTCGTGTCTTCGTGGCTGAAATTTTAACACCACAAAGGCACGAAGACACAAAGTGTTAAACAGTTACCTTTTTTTTAAATTGAAAAATATGAAAAAAATAATCCAAATCTTTCTTTTGGCAATCGCTATTTTAGGTCAAAATAGCCTTTCCGCACAAGAACCCACCGCACTCAATTTGGAATTTGTCTGCGAACTAAAAGTCACAACCGACAAAGGTATGGCGGTCGGCACAACTGCACACGGTAAAAGGCGCATCGTTCCCATTACAGGCGGCACGTTTGAAGGACCTAAAATAAAAGGCGTGGTCTTGAATGGCGGGGCTGATTATCAGTTTGTCAATGAGGAGAATACCCGTACTGAAATTGAAGCCATTTATAATCTCAAAACCGATGATGGGGTGTTGATTCACATACGCAATGTGGGTGTTATACATAAAACAAAAGAGCAAGCCGAAGCGATTAAAAAAGGCGAGCCAGTTGATGCCAATAAAATTTATTTCAGAGCTGTCCCGACTTTTAATGCGCCTATGAATAGTAAATACGATTGGTTGAACAATGCGATTTTTATCAGTAAGGGCATTTCAAGTGGCGGAAAAGGCTATGTGACGATACAAGTTTGGAAGGTGCTTTAAGAATTTCGGATATGGGATTTCGGAAAGCACCGAAATCCTATACTCCCCTCAGTATTTTTTAAAAAACGGCGACAAATCGCTTCAGTTTTTAAGATTACCGCGCGGGTTGTGTCCATTTTTTTCGCAAAAAGTGTCAATAAATTGCGTTTCAATGATTTTGGCTTTTTCACGTCCAGGTATATTGGCAATTAAGATTTTGACATAAAAGCGTTCCCAGTTGACAGCCAAATTTAAAAAGTTAATTTGGTCACGCGACCTATCAGAAAGCCCGTCGTTATCAATCGGGTCGTGACTAATGCCGTACTTAAACAAACCGTCATCTTCTTTATCATAAATGCCGTAAAGGTGGTGTAGCTTGTCGTTTTTATTGGAATTTCCGTGAAAAAACATGAGTTGGGAGGTAGTTGATGGCAGAAAAATAGACTATTGCCAGCCTTTTTTGTTAGCGTATGTTTCCATAGATATTGTTGTGACATAGTCAAATTTTTTGCCCGTTTTCTTGGAATAAGCCTTAGAAGCAAGGCTTAACAACGATTCAAAAGTCAAATTTTTAGGCATTAAAACTGGATTTTGTAAAACACTTTCATAAGCCTTTTGACCATTTGCGATAACGCAACAACGGGCGTATAAAAAATTGTCAACAGAAAAATAGTTGTTTGGAGAATAAGCATCATCGCCAATATTTTCTGCAAAAACTTTGGCATCTAAACGATGCAGTTTAACCGCGAGCATATCGGCAAACAGGTATATGTGGTGCACGGGAGATGCAGATAAAGCGTTGATAGCGGGTGTCAAAACGCGGTCATTGTCCTCTGCGTCTGTCCAATCAAAAAGGCTGATTATTTCCCAAAAACGTTGTTCTGTCAATATTTTGGAAATATCTTTTTTTCTAATTTCAATGCGCAAATGTGCATGAGGAAATCGTTCCTGTAAGTCGCGTATCGTTTCAGGATAAGCCTGTTGAAGCGGTAAATTTAAGAGTGTTGTCATGAAAATATTTTTATTTGATTTCAAAGATAAGCAATTTGTGTAAAAAACAAAATTTTAAAATGAAAAATATCCTCTTTTTTCTCCTATTTTCAACCACTTTGGTGGCTCAAAACGCCATCAAAATAGACTCTGGCACGATTAACAAAGCCGATTACCGCATTTTTTTTCCCGAAAACTGGAAAGGGAAGTTGGTTATGTTTGCTCATGGACACGAGTTTATGGGTGCGCCTTCGCAGATAAAGCAAGGCAATTTTGCTCAAAGAATGAAACCGTTTTTAGAGCGTGGTTTTGCGGTGGCGGCTTCCGCTTACAGCAGTCAAGGTTTGGCGATAAAGCAAGGCGTGGACGATACCGAAGCATTGCGGAAGTATTTTTTCAAAAAATACGGCAAACCCGACACAACATTTATGGTTGGTCAATCTATGGGCGGGGGTGTGACTGTGGCAATCATGGAAAATTTTGACAAAAACTATCGAGGGGCTTTGCCAATGTGTCCGTTGTCGGGTCCTCCCTATTTACAAAATCGCAAGGAGTTTGATGTTTATGCCATATTTAACGCTTTTTTCCCAAATGTTGTTCCTTCTTTATCGAATGTGATGGATAAAAATGTGCCTTATGTAGCGAGTGACTCACGCAAAATGGGACCAAGAGCGCAAAAAATCAAAGACGCTTTTATGAAAGATTCGGTAACAGCCCTCGCCATTGCCAAGCATTTTCACATGAAATTATCGGATTTACCGATGTCTTTGGCGTTTAATGAAAACGTTTTACGCGATGTGGCGCAAAAATCGGGCGGTAATCCTTTCGATAATACCAATACGGTTTATACAGGTTTTGCGAACGATTATGAACTGAATCAAAAAGTGGAACGCATCGCAGCGACGGTCAGTCCTGATGTCTTGTATGCTAAATACGACCGCACGGGCAAAATTGGCAAACCCGTTGTGCTACTACACACTGTTTATGACCAATTGATACCTCCTCCCTACGGCGTGACGAAATTTGAAAATATGGTTCACATGCAGAATAGAACGCAGTTTTTGACCGTAAAATTGACAAATGGGCAAGGGCATTGTCAATTTAAGCCCGACCAAATCGGTCAATCTTTTGATGAATTAAGGCATTGGGTAAAAACAGGTAACAAACCTAAAGCAGGTGTCATTAAATAATTTTTATAAAAAAATAAAAAACATGGATAACCATAACGGAAAATCATTAAAATATGCTTGGTATGTGATATTCGTCTTGACATTGGCGAATGTGTCTTCCTTTATTGACCGCCAAATATTGGCATTGTTGGTAGCACCCATCAAGCGGGATTTGCACTTGTCTGATACCGAGATTAGCCTACTCATGGGTTTTAGTTTTGCTATTTTTTACACACTTTTCGGCGTTTTTATAGGGCATTTTGCAGATAAATTCAACCGCCGAAATATCATTGTTGCGGGCATTACTGTTTGGAGTATGATGACGGCTTTGTGTGGCGGTGTACATACCTATTTGCAGTTTTTTTTAGCGCGCATTGGCGTAGGCGTAGGAGAAGCCACCTTAGCTCCGTCGGCTTATTCGATGATTGCAGACTACTTTCCCAAAGATAAATTATCGAGGGCACTAAGTGTCTATTCTATGGGCATTTTCATTGGTTCGGGTTTGGCTATTTTGATAGGGGCAGGTCTTATCAGCGCTTTACCAACTTCTGGAACGGTGCATGTTCCCATTTTTGGCGATATTTTTCATTGGCAAATGTTGTTTATCTACATCGGTTTACCCGGTCTAATCATCGGTCTTCTGCTGCTGACCGTCAAAGAACCGATTCGCCGAGACGATAAAGGTATAAGCGACATCAAACCCACTTTAAAAGAAAGCCTTAGCATCATCAATGCCAAGCGCAAAGTCTATCTTTTAATATGCGTTGCCGCCGCTTTCACCGCTTTTCTCAGTTATGGCTCATCGGCTTGGATTCCTACTTACTTCAACCGCACTTTTGGTTGGCAAATGAAGGAAGTAGGGCTTAAATTCGGGCTGATTATGACTATTTTTTCGACATTGGGCGTTCTATCAGGCGGTTTTTTAGCCGATAATTACAATAAAAAAAATATACTTGATGGTAAAATTCGGGTTGGGCTTATAGCGGGCATTTTCTTATTTTTATCTGCTTTCATCTTTTTATTAAGCGACCCAAATATCATTTTGCTCGCTTTAAGTGTACCCATTTTCTTTATTTCATTCCCTTTTGGTGCTTCCGTAGCTGCCATCCAAGAAATGATGCCTAATCGGGCAAGAGCCTTATCGGGGTCTATTTTCTTGTTTTTTGTCAATATTATTGGCATGGGCGGCGGTCCATTTTTAGTGGCATTTTTTACGGATTCGGTATTTCATGATGAAAAAATGATAAAATATTCGATTATTGCTCTTTATCTCATTGGGGGTTTTATGATAACCTTATTGTATTATTTGGCTCGTAATCCTTTTGTTAAAGAGATAGAAAATTCTAAAATACAGTAAAATAACAGAAATGACAATAAAAAACAAAGTCTTCTTCATAACAGGCGGCGCGTCGGGTTTGGGCTTGGCAACTGCCAAAATGATAGTCGAAAACAAAGGTTACGCACTCATTGCCGATGTCAATACTGAGGGGGGGCAATTGGCTGAAAAAACATTAGGCAAACGTGCTAAATTCGTAAGAACCGATATAACGGACGAAAAAAGTGTAGAATTAGCACTCGAAACAGCCGTCAAAGCATTTGGAACACTCAATGGCGTGGTCAATTGTGCGGGTGTTGGACCCGCCGAACGCATTTTGGGGCGCAATGGGCTTCACAGTTTAGAATCGTTTTCAAAAGTCATTCAAATCAATCTCATTGGCACATTCAATGTCATTCGTTTGGCTGCCAATATTATCCAAAATACTGAGGGGGGTGATAGTGGCGAAAAAGGGGTAATTATCAATACGGCTTCGGTGGCGGCTTTCGATGGTCAAATTGGGCAAGCGGCTTATTCTGCCTCCAAAGGCGGCATTGTCGCCATGACCTTACCCATTGCACGAGAATTGGCAAGAGTTGGCATCCGTGTTATGACGATTGCTCCCGGCATTTTTGAAACGCCTATGTTGATGAATATGCCCAATGAAGTGCGTTTGTCGTTGGGGCAACAAGTACCGTTTCCGTCCCGCTTGGGCAAACCAGAAGAATATGCAGCTTTGGCACAACACATTATCGAAAATCAGATGCTCAATGGTGAGGTTATTCGGCTTGATGGCGCAATACGTATGACTGCTAAGTAATTCCTATTTTTAAAAAACTACTACTTAGTTTATTGCTCGCTTCGCTCGCAAAAAGGGGGAATGTGGTTCATTTTTCGGGCAAAGCCCGAAAAATGAACCACCTCTCCTCCTTTTGCGAGCGAAGCGAGCGCGGGCTAAGTGGTTATAAAAATTGATAATCCGTTTTTTTATGAAAAACATATCCGATAAGATAAAAGTAGAAATACAAGACGCGCTTTTATTCGTAAGTTTGAATCGCCCTGAAAAGCGCAATGCGATTAACGACGAAGTTATTTTAGCCATAGAAAGTGTTTTTTCAAACATACCCAAAGGCATAAAATGTGCGATTATTCACGGCGAAGGCAAGCATTTTAGCGCAGGACTTGACCTTTCGGCACTCCGAGAACGCAATGCGACTGAGGGGGTCTTTCACTCCAGAATGTGGCATCGCTGTTTAGAAAAAGTGCAATTTGGTACTGTCCCTGTCGTGGCTGTTTTGCATGGAGCTTGCGTGGGCGGCGGCTTAGAATTGGCGAGTGCTTGCCATATCAGAGTAGCTGAAAAATCTACTTTCTACGCTTTACCCGAAGGACAACGGGGAATTTTTGTTGGTGGTGGGGCATCGGTGCGATTGCCAAAATTGATTGGTATGGCACGCATGACCGATATGATGCTCACAGGTCGGGTTTACTCCGCTACTGAGGGGGTGCAAATTGGGTTATCTCAATACCTCGAAGAAGACGGTGACGGCATGGAAAAAGCCATAGAATTGGCTAAAAAAATCAGTGGCAATGCAGGTATGACCAATTACGCCCTCATGCACGTCCTTCCGCGCATTGTTGATGCAGGACAAGACGGCGGCTTGATGATGGAATCGCTCATTGCAGCCATAGCGCAAGATGCACCTGAAGCAAAGTCTCGTTTGAATGATTTTTTGGAAGGGCGGGCTAAAAAAGTTGGACAGTAAAAATATTAAACGCATGAAAATAATAATTGCAGGAGGTGGCATCGGTGGTCTGGTAGCTGCATTGAGTTTACATAAAGCGGGGTTTGAGGTGAAAATCTTTGAATCCGTCAAAGAAATAAAGCCTTTGGGTGTGGGTATCAACTTGCTGCCACACTCCATTCGCGTATTGACAAACCTGGGTTTAGAGTCCAAAATTGCTGAAAATGCCGTTGAAACCAAAGATTTGGTGTATGCCAATCGGCACGGACAGCTTTTTTGGGAAGAACCACGCGGGCGTTTTGCGGGTTACAAATGGGCGCAATATTCCGTGCATCGTGGCAATTTGCAAATGTTACTTTTCGATGAAGTCCAACGGGTGATAGGGGCTGAAAATATTAAAACCAATCATCATTTACAGGAATTTGATGACGTTGACAATGGTATTTTGGCAACATTCATTGACCGTGAAACGGGCAAAGTACAGTGTCACGAACACGGGGATATTTTGATTGGCGCAGACGGTATCAGTTCCGTTGTGCGCCAAAAACTCTATCCTACTGAGGGGGGTGTAAAATATTCGGGCAATGTGCTTTACAGAGGCACAACTTTGATGAAGCCGTTTTTAACGGGTGCTTCTATGGCGATGATTGGCAATTTAAAGCAAAAAATGGTGGTTTATCCGATTGAAAACACGCTCAATACTGAGGGGTATCAACTCACCAATTGGGTGGGTAATTTGAAAGAAGACAATGGTGACAATTCACTCAAAGTAAGAGATTGGAACCGCCAAGCGGACAAAAACCGCCTTTTAGATATTTACAAAAATTGGCGTTTTGACTGGCTCGATGTACCTGCGATGATGGCTGGTGCGGAGAATATTTACGAGTTCCCAATGTCGGACAGAGACCCACTTCCTCGTTGGACTTTCGGGCGTGTGACCTTACTCGGTGATGCCGCGCATCCAATGTATCCGATTGGCTCAAATGGGGCATCGCAAGCTATTTTAGATGCAGATGCACTCGCTAATGCGCTGATTGAAGAAGCCGATATTGATACAGCATTAAAACGATACGACGAAGAAAGAGTGCCTGCAACGACCAAAGTAGTACTCCAAAATCGCCAAAAAGGACCCGATTTTATCATGGATTTGATGGAGGAACGTTTCCCAGACGGTTTTTCAGACGGTGAAATCCCGCATGAGGAATTGGCGAACATTATGGAGCATTACAAGCAAGTGGCGGGTTTTGATATTAAAACTTTAAATGAAAAAACATGAAATCATCAATAAAATACCTGTTTATCCTCTTTTTTATGGCAACATTTAATCAAACAGAAGCCCAAAACAATCTGCCCGAACCTACGCTCGAATTCATTTTTGAAGCAAAGGTCACGCTCGACCCAATTCAAGAACTCGGCGTTACTACCTACGCAAAACGCCGAATCATCAATATAACGGGTGGCACTTTTGAAGGTAAAAACCTCAAAGGCACGATAGTATCAGGTGGTGCAGATTGGCAAACCGTGCGGGCAGATGGTACTGCCGATTTGGACGCTCGTTATACCCTTAAAACCGACGACGGGGTGCTGATATACATTCAGAACAAAGGCATCCGTCACGCCAAACCCGAAGTTCTGGCTCGAATGGCAAAGGGTGAAAAAGTAAATCCGAACGAATATTATATGCGAACAGCCGCCTCGTTTGAAGTAGCTGAAGGCAAATATGCGTGGCTCAATAAAGCCGTAGTGATTTCTACGGGTGCGCGCATGGCAGACCATGTGTTGTTACGGTTTTATAAAGTTCTTTAACCAAAAGTGTAGCAACAATACATTTAGTTATAAATTTAAAATAGTTATCTAAAGTAGTGTACTGAGTCACGCGCTCGCTTCGCTCGCGTGGGAGAGGAGAGGTGGTTCGTTTTTCGAGCAAAGCTCGAAAAACGAACCACATTCCCCTTTTTTGCGAGCGAAGCGAGCTATGGGCTAAGTAATTACCTAAAATTTATACAATTATTATGATAGATATAAAAAAAATAACCGCCATAGATGTGCATACGCACGCCGAAGTGTCGTGCTGTCAACCACACGACGATTTCCGCCCAGAATTTGACGAAGCCTTTGCCAAATATTTCAAATCCGATAAACGCCCAACCATGCAGGAAACGGCAGATTTTTATCGGGAAAGAAATATGGCATTGGTCATGTTTACGATAGATAGTGAACACGAGGTCGGAAAACGCCGAATCCCCAATATCGAAGTCGCCGAATGTGCCTTAAAAAACGATGACGTGATGATAGCGTTTGGGAGCATTGACCCTCACAAAGGGCGCATGGGCGCAAGGGAAGCCCGCAATTTAATTGAAAATTATGGCGTGAAAGGCTTCAAATTTCACCCAACGGTGCAAGGTTTTTATCCTTACGACCGCATGGCATACCACTTATATGAAGTGATAGCGGAATATAAATTACCCATGTTGTTTCATTCTGGTCATTCGGGTTTTGGGTCGGGTGTGCGGGGTGGCGGCGGTCTGCGTTTAGAATATTCTAACCCGATGCACTTGGACGACGTTGCCGTTGATTTTCCAGATTGCCCTATTATCATAGCGCACCCAAGCTGGCCTTGGCAAGACGAAGCCTTGTCCGTTGCCATGCACAAACCCAATGTTTACATTGATTTGAGTGGTTGGTCGCCTAAATATTTTCCGCCTCAACTCATACAATATGCTAATACCCTGTTGAAAAATAGAATGTTGTTCGGAACAGATTTCCCGCTCATCACACCCGAAAGATGGTTAAAAGATTTTGAAACAGCAGGATTTAAAGAAGAGGTAAAACCTTTGATTTTAAAAGAAAATGCTATAAAAATGCTCAAATTAGGTGTTTAGTTTTTAGTACATTGTGTTTAGAAACACTCTTTTTGTCTAAAAACCAAACACTAAAAACTAAAAACTTTAGATATGGATTTCAAAAACGCTCCTTTTCTCAAAATTCCGATTATCAGAACGAATATTCGGCAACAAGACAATGCAGACGGCTCTATTCATTTAAAATCAACCGTTAGATTGAAAAAGCGTCCGCACCGCATGACGGAACGCCTTATGCATTGGGCAACTCAAACACCCGATAAGGTTTTTTTGGGTCAAAAAGATGCCGCAGGTCATTGGCAAATAGTGACCTACGCAGAGGCTTTTGAGAAAGTAAAAAGCATTGCTCAATACTTGCTGCAAACGGCAGTTTCGCCCGAAAGACCGCTTGCTATTTTATCTGAAAACAGCATCGAACACGGTTTGATGGCGTTGGCGGCTTTGCACATTGGTATTCCTTATTCTTGCTTGTCTCCCGCTTATTCTTTGCGTTCAACGGATTATGCCAAATTGCGCCATACCATTGATTTGCTTACGCCTGGGTTGATTTTTGTTCAAAATGGCAGCGATTATCAAAAAGCAATAGCGGCAGTTGCGCCCAATGTTGAAGTCATTGCTGTTGATGCCCCCCTCAGTAACCACACAAAATTCGTAGAGACGTTGCACTACAACGTCTCTACACACGATATTGATGAGGCGTTTCAGAAAATAACCCCCGATACAATCGCCAAAATCCTTTTCACATCAGGCTCAACAGGTTTACCCAAAGGGGTCATCAATACGCATGGCAACATAACCACAAACTGGCAACAAATCACGCAAACTTTTCCGTGGATGGAAAACGGGGGTTTGACTTTTATTGATTGGTTGCCGTGGAACCATGTTTTTGGGGGCAATCACAATTTTGGTTTGACCGTTTTTAATGGCGGTTCTCTTTACATTGACGCAGGCAACCCTACACCGCGTGGTATCGGAAAAACAATTGAAAACTTGCAGGATATTGCACCCACCATGTATTGCAACGTGCCAAAAGGTTTTGAAGATTTAATTCCTTATTTTAAAAAGGACAAAGCCCTCCGAGAAAAGTTTTTTAGCAATCTTAAACTCCTTTTTTACGCAGGGGCAGGTATGCCACAACACGTTTGGGACGAATTGGAACAATTGGCTTACGAAACGACGGGCAAACGCTTGATGATTTCGTCGGGTCTGGGAATGACAGAAGCCAGCCCTTCGTGTATGTTCAATGTACAGTTTGGCAGTTTTGCGGGTATGTTGGGAACGCCTGTTCCGGGTTTAGACATGAAATTGATACCCAATGGCGGCAAATTAGAAGTCCGTTTTCGCGCGCCCAATATCACACCCGGCTACTGGCGCAATCCCGAAGCCACCGAAAAAGCCTTCGATACGGAGGGGTACTACTGCACGGGTGATGCACTAAAATTTGTGGATAAAAATGACCCAAATAAAGGCATGATATTCGACGGACGGATAGCCGAAGATTTTAAATTGGACACAGGTACATGGGTCAGCGTCGGCGTTTTAAAAGCAAAATTGATAGCGGCAGGCAAAGGCTTGATACAAGACGCGGCAATAACAGGACATGACCGCCCTTTTTTAGGCGCAATCATTTTTCCAGAACTGAATTATTGTCGCCAGTTATCGGGCTTAGGAGCTGATGCAACGCTGTCGGAGATTGTAAATACCCCCTCAGTATTGGCAGCTTTGCAAACGGTTTTAAACGATTTTGCACAACAGAATACAGGCAGTTCAACCCTTGTAAAACGCGCCGTTTTTGCCGATTTCACTTTGTCAATTGATAAGGGTGAAATAACAGATAAAGGGTCTATCAATCAGCGCATGATATTGGCAAATTATGCCTCTGTTGTAGCCGAAATATATCAAAAAGAGCCTAATGCAAAGGTTTTGGAGGTGAAAAAATAGGCGTATCATGTTCTTTTTCATGTGCTAAACCATTCTTTTATCCTCGCTTCAATGTCGGCATCAGTTGGATATTTTTCTGAAATCCTATCGGCGTAGTTATTGGCAGCTTCGGCAGTCGCTTTTAAACTGCCGAGATTGTGCAATTCATCTTCTGAATCCAATTCAAATTTGAAAACTTTATCCACCAAAAGCGGCGTAAAATGGCGGTGTTTCAAAATTTTGCCATAAACGAATTGATATACTGAGGGGTCGTAAGGCGGTTGTACGCTGAGGTCAATTGGCTTTTCGTAGCCCAATTCTGTGGCAATTTGACACACCATTTTCCAAAGTAGGAGCATAACAGAGGGTTTTGCCCCTGCCCATACTTTTACATCGTCGGGTACGTCTTTGGCGCGGGCTTTTTCAATATTATCCCGCAATTTTTTAGAGGGAATCGGCACAACGACTTGAAATTTATCGCTTTTTAAAACGCTTTCAAGGGCGGCATCGGGCGCAATTTTAGCCAATTCGATAAACCGATTGCCCAAAAGTGGGGCTTCTATGAGCAATAAATCGTGTTTGTCGGGGTGCGTTTCTGTCCATTCTTTGACGGCATCTAAGACCCACAAACCGACTGCCAACAAAACGCCTTTGTGTGTCAAGCCGTCACCCAATGGATAACGCGCCAAAATTTCGGGCGTTTCAAATGCCTTCCGCGCCATATCCCATTGAATGACGGTAATGTTGCGACCATTTAGTTTTGAGATATGGTGCAATTGATTGATATACAAACTTTTACCCACACCCGGCAAACCCGAAATCATGATGATTTTGGCATTTTTACTGAGGGGGTCAAGGGTTTTATAAAGGGTGCTATTTTTTGAAAAAAGTAATGTCATTTTCTGTCGTTTTAACCACAAAGCCACAAAGTCACTAAGGTTTAAAGAAAAAATCTTAGTGACTTTGTGGCTATCTATTCTTTAAAAAATGCGTCAAAAGATTCCTTTGACCTAAAACCCATTTGTTCTTTATTTTCTTTGAAATAAGCGTCCACCAAATCAGATTTTAAGGTTTTTATGTTGTCTAATTCAAAAAATTGAACCGTGTTATCGGTTGTTTCATAGATTAGGAGAGTCGCTTTTCCTGTTTTTGAAGCGGCTATCTCGCCCGGATTTGCGACAATGCAATTGCCTATTTTTTCAAAAGATTTGATATGGTTATGCCCAAAAAAAACGGCATCATACAAACCTGATGTTGCCATTGGCAAAGCCAAATCATCGTAATGACTGATGAATATTTTACGTTTATCAAATTCTAAAAAATCATACACATTGAGACTTACCTTCAAATTGCTGTTTTTTCTGAAAGCTGTCCGCACAATATCCACTTTTTCACCGTCATTATTGCCCCAAATCAAGTAAACAGGCATGGGTTGAATACTCAAAACTTTGGCGATACCTGCATTCATCAAGTCGCCAAGGCATAAAATTTGTTCAACACCTTCGGTTTTTAGCTTGTTTAAAGCCAAAAGAAGGTTGTGAAAATTTTCGTGAATGTCTGAAATAACGCCTATTTTCATATTTTAACGCACCTTTCCCAACGCCTTAAAATCATCAGTTGAAGGGATATTTTTATCAATTGGAATTTCAATAATAGTCGGCAAATCTTGACCCATTGCTTTTTTCAAAGCCTTGCGAAAAGCGGCAAAAGAAGTCACTTTTACGGCATTTGCGCCAAAAGATTTTGCCATTTTTACAAAATCGGGGTTGTGCAAATCGGACGCAATGACTTTATTGCCATACAAATTTTGCTGCATACTTTGGACATTGCCGTAGGCATTGTTATTGAAAAGTAAGACTACCAAGCCGATTCGGTGCTGCACCGCCGTTGCTAATTCTTGCATCGTGAACATAAAACCGCCGTCGCCTGTAATGGACACAACAGGTACATTGGGTTTTGCCACTTTCGCGCCCAAAGCCGTTGAAAAACCCCAGCCCAAAGTCCCCATGTGACCCGTACAAAGGTAGGTGCGGGGCTGATAACAATCCCAAATCATGCGGGTTGCAAAACCTACTTGGGTGAGTTCATCAACAATAATACCGTCATCGGGCAGTTCTTCGCGCAATATTTTCAGATAAGTGGTTTGCGGCTCTAAATAAGCCGTGTCGCTTTTCCACTTCGCTTTCAATGCCAACATTTCAGCTTCGCGTGAAGGACGTGTAACATTGTATTTTGGTAAAAATTCAAGGATTTTACTAACGCCTTCGGCAGCGTCAGAGGTCAGCGATACTGAGGGGGTCAAAATTTTGGTGTGAACCGACTCGTCAATATTCAAACTGATGAATTTCAAATCGGCATCATGTCCCCATTTCAAAAGTGGTTCACGAACTTGACTGCCAATGCCAATGACCACGTCTGCCGTTTTCCAAAGGGCGTGACCTGCCTGCAACGTATGTCCCAAATAATGCCGACTTGATACAATACCTTTGCCCGTCCGATAAGAAAAAACGGGGGCTTGTAAGGCTTCGGCTAAGGCTAAAACTTCTTTTCCTGCGTCCATAGCACCGCTTCCGACAAAAATCATCGGGTTTTTAGCTGCGCTTAACAATCGAGCCGCTTCTTCAAAAAGCGTGTTTTGGGTGTTGGATTTCGGGTTTTGCTCAACATCTGAAATTTGACCCTTACAGGGTGACAAAAGTCCGAAATTTGAAATGTCCTCCTGCTTTTCTAAAACGTCCATTGCGACCTCAACACCGACGGGGCGAGGTCTGCCACTTTGCAATTGTTGGAAGGCTTCGGCGATTTTTAAAGGAGCATCGGCGGGTGATTTTGCGCTGTCTGCCCATTTGGTCAAAGACTTCATAATGCCCATTTGGTCGTTTATCTCATGCAAAACAGACCAGCCTTTGCCTTGCGTTTTGGTCGGAATTTGACCCACCAAACACAATACTTTGGCATTTAAACCATAAGCCGTTGCCAATGCTGCGGACGCATTTAAAAAACCGGGACCGGGAACAACACTATAAACGCCTACTTTGCCCGAAGCCAAATAATAGCCCAAAGCCATATACGCCGTGCCTTGTTCGTGTCGGGTGTGAATGACTTTTATTTCATCTTGATAATCGTAAAAAGCGTTGTACAACCAATCATTTTGAACGCCCGGCAAACCAAAAACGAGTTCTACACCCTGTTTTATAAGCGATTTTACGACGGCTTGACCGCCTGTTAGTTTTTCCATTTTTAGCTTAATATTTTTTTTAAAGCCGCAATAAAAGCCTCATTTGCTTCATGCGTACCAATCGTTATTCTTGAAAAACCTTCCATGCCGAAAGGTTCACAAGGGCGTATCATAATCCCGTTTTCCAACATTTTTGGTGTTAAAACAGCGTTAGGAATAGGCGATTTCATTAAAATAAAATTGGCTTCGGTGCGCCAATAATGTATGCCCAATTTATCCAATTCGGCATAGAGATACGGTTTTTCTTGGGTGTTTAATTGTATGGTTTTTTCAAGATGTTCAACGTCCGTCAAAGCTGCCAAACCCGCTTCCATTGTCAGGGTATTTATCATAAACGGTCGCCGTGCATTGTTGAGATATTGGGCAATTTCGGGCGTTGAAAAGGCATAAGCCAAGCGAATACCTGCCAAACCGTAGGCTTTTGAAAAGCTGTGTAAGCCAATAATTTGCTTGCCTTTTTTGATAGCCATATTCGTTCAATAAATGCAGATTATCCCGAATCGCTTGCACGGCTTTGGGTGACGCACCAAGCATATTTTCATTGGACGACATTTTATACACTTGCTGCGTGCCGCCCGTTTCTGAACGGGTGCTGCCGCCTTTATAGGGGGCATTTTTGAGTATATGGGGTTTGAAAATTTGTATTTTCTTAATTTTTGACATGTTGAATATGAAATTTCAAAGAGCAAAGTACAGGATTTTTTTTAATAGAATAAGGTATAAATGTGTCTATTTTATGGTACTTTTTGACTGAATTTATATTGAGTTATAATTATTTCGCCGTTTTTTAGTTATATTTTTGGCGAAAAGTAAAAAATAATTTATCTTTCCGCCAAAATAATAATTAAAAAATGGCGAAAATAATTGGAAGACAAGAAGAAATAACCGTACTGAAATCATTATTGAGTAAAGACAGCTCCACTTTTGTTGCGGTTTATGGGCGCAGACGTATCGGCAAAACTTTTTTGATACGCAACGCTTACGACAATCAGTTTGCCTTTCACATCACGGGTCTTGGCAATGTAGATATGTCGCATCAATTAGTCAATTTCCATGCGGCATTGGTCAATTATTTCCCTGATTGTGAAGAACAACCTATTGCGACAACGTGGTTTCAATTTTTTCAGCAACTCATAAAAGCGTTGGAAGGGTTGCCCAAAATGGCTAAAAAGACCTTGTTTTTTGATGAATTACCGTGGTTAGATACACCGAATTCGTTTTTTATTTCAGCATTAGAGCATTTTTGGAACAGTTGGGCAAGTGCGCGTTCCGATATTAATTTGGTCGTTTGTGGGTCGGCAGCGTCTTGGATTATTAATGAACTTATCAATAATACAGGCGGTTTGTACAACCGTGTGACGCATCCAATGCACCTTGAACCCTTTACATTGGCAGAATGTGAAGCCTTTTTTAAAGCCAAAGCACCGAGTTATGAACGCTATCATATCGTGCAATTGTATATGGTTTTTGGTGGGATTCCCTTTTATTTAGAAGCGATTGACCCCGCCAAGAGTGCCGCCCAAAACATTAATGATTTGTGTTTTACGCCACGCGCCAAATTTAGAAAAGAGTTTGATAAACTTTATGCCAGTCTTTTCAAAAAAGCCGACAGACACATTGCGGTCGTTGAAGCATTGGCACAAAACGCTATGGGCATGGAGCGACAAACACTTTTAAAAATCGCAAAATTACCCGATGGTGGCAATACAACCACCATTTTGAGGGAGTTGGAGGAAAGTAGTTTTATCAGAAAATACAATACTTTTGGCAACACCAAAAACAAGGCACTCTATCAATTAACCGATTTTTATTCTTTGTTTTACCTCAAATTTATCAAAAACAACAATGATTATGATGAAGATTTCTGGATAAATGGCTTAGATAAACCCAATATCCGCGCTTGGAGTGGCTATGCGTTTGAGCAAATTTGTCTTTTGCATCTCAAACAGATTAAAAAGGCTTTGGGTATTGGTAGTGTACAAACCGTCTCGTCGGCTTGGTTGGGCAGCGACGGCACAAACAAGGCACAAATTGATTTGGTGATTGACCGCCGAGACCAAGTGATTAACCTTTGTGAAATGAAATTTTCAATCAAACCATTCACCATTGATAAGGCATATTCTGAAAATCTGCGTAACAAAATCGGGACTTTCAGAGAGGCTACAAAAACCCAAAAAGCTCTTTGGCTAACTTTTATTACAACAAATGGCTTAACTCAAAATATTCATGCCCAATCTTTAGTGCATCAATCCTTGACAATAGATGCTTTGTTTGATAAATGAATCTACAAAATTGGTTACTTCAAATTTATAATCTGCCAAATTTTATTATTTTTATAATAATTTGGGGAAATACATTTTTATAATCCGCCAAGTTCTATTATTTTTATTCAAACTTGGCGAATTATAAAAATATTAAGTAACTGAAAATTGCAGGGTTATCACGAATCAAGTGTTATTAGAAGATTTGTTCGTCTGATTTACCCCGTTAGTATTTTGACTGTTTTTTGCGTTTTTATCAAGGCATATAAGCATATCCTTTCATCTGCAAGATAGAAATACCGTACATAGCCGATAAAACGACTTTTATATTGGGATTGCGGGGTTCATTTTCTACTTTGCGTTTATAGATAGATTGACCACACACGTAAAATTTTACGCCATTGGCTGCCAATTCGTCAATCAAAGCGGTGTTAGGGTTTTGTACACCAAATTTCTTTTGATAGACCTCATCTGTAAAAATGATAGGTGTTGCCGTGAAGTGTATCATGACCGAAATATCAATGTTTTCTTTGGGTACGCCTGAGTGACGGTAAAGATTGTAAAGCCTTGCAATGCGGTCTAAGGAAGGATTTAAGGAGTCCTTTTTTTCAACACCGTTCATCACTTCCATAACGATTTTGTAGGGTTGTGTCCATTCGCCCACGCTTACCGCTTCTGGGACAGCGTACATGCTACCGCCTTTTTTTATCGTTGGGTTTATTTGAGCGACAAGGTTGAATACGCTCAAAAATAGGATTGCTGCTAATACAGTTAGTTTTTTCATCGTTCAATAGACATTTGAATTGGTTATTAAAAATTTGTTTTTCTGTACAAAAAAACGCTATTTTTGCATAAAATATAGAAAAATGATGACTTATCAAACCATACAAGAAATAAAACAACAATTTCCAGACGAATGGATTTTGTTGGATTTTGATAGATATTTCGTCTCTATTTCTTAGAAAATAATTTTTTAAAAATATAAAATGAACATCATGTATAGTGGTAATACAGTAGTAACCAATCCTTTAGCTGTTCTCAAACCTGTACGAGAACCACGCTACTATACGCTTTCAGAATACTTGCGCCGCGAAGAACGCAGCCAAGAATTGCACGAATATTACAATGGCATTATAACAAAACTCCCTATGGCACTCGGACCACACAATATTATCAGCGCAAACATGGTCGCTGAACTCGTCATTGCAAGTAGAGCTAAAGGTAGCAATTATACAGTTTTCAATAGCCAACAATTGGTCTATTTGCCACAACTTAATTTCAGCCTCTATCCCGATGTTTTAGTCGTATGCGAGACCCCTCAGTATTACGACACAAATCAGGTATTGCTGATAAATCCCGTGTTAATTGTAGAGGTTTTGTCAAAAAGTACGGGAAAATATGACCGAACGACCAAGTTTGATGAATACAAAACCTTAGATTCATTCAAAGAATATGTTTTAATTGACCAAAAAAAATGCCGTGTTGAAACCCGTTTTAAGGAAGAACCCGACCTTTGGCGCGAAAAACGATACACAACAATGACGGATTCCGTATTGCTTAAATCTCTTGATTGTTCGATTGATATGGAGATGATATATCGAAAAATTCAATTTTAAAAAACAGCTCGTTGATATTTCATAAGAAAACATAGATTTTTGGCAACTATTTACCACTACTTGTCCCGAAGGCTTTCGGGACAAGTAGTGGTAAGGTCAATTCGCTGGGTCGGCGGGTACATTCGCTGGATTATTATCCCGTTCCGTTTGTGGATAAGGGAAAAAATTGCGGGTTCTTTCTGACCCTGTTGCACCGGGTCCGGCTTGACTATCCGCCACTTTACCTTTTATGGTATAAGCCGTTTTTGCGCCAGTGCTTGCGTTGCCAAAAGCAATAAAAAACTTATGCTTAGGACAAAGTGTCGAAAATAAGGTGTGTAATAAACTTGATTTTTCATCATTCTATGAAGTTTAGTTCTATTGAAAAATAGGTTTTAAATTTTTTTTAATACATAGCCACATTGGACACATAGTTTATTTTTTATTTAAAAAGCTATGTGTCCTATGTGGTTATGTGTTAAAAAGAAAAAATTTTACTGGGATTTAAAATCCCTTTCGGGTCAAATGTTTTTTTGATACCCCTCAGTATATTCAAGTATGTTTCATTAAAAAACACGTCCATATACGGTTTTTGAAGCAAGCCAACGCCATGTTCGGCGGACAACATACCGTTTAAGGATTTTGTAAGTTGCAGGATTTCCCGTTTGGCGTGTTCACCATTTTGTCTGATTTCGGGTGTATCGGTTTCACTGATAATTGTGGCGTGTAAATTTCCGTCGCCCAAATGTCCCCAACACACCACATTCAAACCGTATTTTTCAACAATGCTGCGACATCCCCTCAGTAAATCGGGCAATTTGGCGCGTGGCACAACCGTATCGCCTTCAATATTGACAGGGCAAATGGTTTGAACGCCATTGGCAATATTGCGACGCAGCTTCCAAAAGCTGGTTTTTGTGGTATCATCATCGGCAAAAAGGATTTCATCAGCATTGAAATTGGCAACCACTTCGGCTATTTTTTCACAATCTTGATGCAAACTTTCTAAGTGATTGCCGTCCACCTCAATCAATAAATGCGCTTTGTGTTCGTCTTTGATTGGGATAGTTGCCTCGCCAACGTATCGAATGGCGTAATCAATCGCCGTCCGTTCCATAAATTCAAGGATAGAAGGCGTGATACCCGCTTGAAAAATCGCCGCTACCGCCGCACAAGCATCTTCCGCTTCAAAAAAGGGAACAAAGAGCAACAAATTGTAAGTCGGCAAAGGCAGTAATTTCAAAACGATTTTAGTCACCACCGCCAAAGTGCCTTCCGAGCCGACAATCAATTGCGTTAAATTATAGCCCGTCGAATTTTTCAAAGTATTTGCGCCTGTCCAAAGCACATCGCCATTGGGCAAAACAACTTCGAGATTCAAGACATATTCCCGTGTAACACCGTATTTTACAGCACTCAAACCGCCCGCATTTGTCGCCACATTGCCCCCGATGAAAGACCAACCCCGCCCCGCAGGGTCAGGCGGATAAAACAAACCGTGTTCTTTGAGCGTATTTTGCAAGGCTTCGGTAATGATGCCCGGCTCTACGGTGACTTGAAAATTCTGTTTGTCAATGTCTAAGATTTTATCCAATTTTTCGGTAGAAAGCACCACGCCACCATGAACAGGCAATGCTCCACCCACCAAACCCGACCTTGCGCCCTGTACCGTAACGGGAATATGGTGTTTAAAACAAATTTTCATCACCGCCGATACCCCCTCAGTATTTTCAGGTTTTACAACCACTTCGGGCATATAGCCGTGCGATTCGGATTTGTCTTGTGAATAGGCAGACAATTGACTGTCCTCTAAAAGTACATTTGTACCTCCGACCGCCGCCGCCAAGTGCTTGATAATACTTGGCGTAATTTTTTTATATTTCATGTATTTTTTAGTCTTTTACCACCGCCGCCAATGCTGCCAAAGTGCTTTCTTTAAAAACCGTCATGTAGCGGGCGTAATTTTTTTCACCAATCACAAACAAATTGGGTTCACCTGCCTTTCTTGCCCGCAAAGTTTCCATGCGTTTCAACGAATTGTCAATAAAACAATGGTTGCTGATTTCGACATCTACTTTCGCCGCCGCACTTGCCTTCATAAAATAATCCACCGAAGCGATATATTGCTTAATGCCTGCCTCGTCTTTTGGAATGGCAGTACCGCCCCACAAACCTGCCGTGTGCGCTACACCATTGTCTTTTACGGGTAAAATGATAGACAAAGTGCCGGGTGTATGCCCCGGTGTCAAGACCAAATTGAGGGTTGTGTTGCCGAGCGTCAATTTGTCGCCGTCTTTCACTTCCATATCGCGCTCTGGTCGAGGACCAAATCTTGCACCCATAGGACCCATGCGCATGGGTTTGTCCATATAATCCCAATCTATCGTACTCATGACGATTTTGCAGCCGTATTTGTCTTTCAAATATTTTGCGCCGCCGTAGTGGTCGCCGTGTCCGTGCGTAATAACAAGGTATTTAATGGTTTTTGGGTCAAGCCCAAATTTTGCGAAACCACCTTCAATGGCTTCTTCGGCTTCTTTATTGTTATTCAAAGCATCAATCAAAATAATGCCTTCATTGGTCGTAATTGCCCAAGCACCCACTGCTCCAACACCGACAAAATAGAGGTTGTCAAACACTTTTGTCGGCTCAACTTTGACATCTGTAAAATTAGGACCGGGTCCAGAACCGTATATTTTACTGTCCACCGAAGCCACATCACATTGTAGAATGGCTGTTGAAATAAAATCCTGCCCTGCGGCGGCAAAAGCCAATTCGATGTGTTTTTGCTGTTCGGCAGTGACTGGTTTTTTCTCTTGACGTGGGGGACCCGTAAACTTCGGTTCGCCTGTTGGTGCTTGAGGTTGAGTAGGCTGTACCGTAGTTGTGGTCGGCACTTGCGGCAGGGAAGGTTTTGCCGTTGCTACGGTTGGTACTTTTTGCACGGTGTTTTGTGTTGTCTGACAAGCCACAAAACATAAAAGGCAGATAGCGATGATGCCAAGCGTTTCCTTTTTCATTATTGTACAGGATATTTTATTGAAATATTGTAAAACAGAATTAAATAAGGTTTCAATTATTTTTAATAAAAATAAATTTCTTAAAAATAACAGACCAAAAAATAAATATTAATAAAGGTAGGTATTTAAAAAAAGGGAGAGATAGCACTATTTGTATTTATTGTGGTACTTTTTGACGAAGTTTTTTTAGTATTTGACCCCCTCAGTATTAAACGACAAACGCTTGATTATCGAGGTGATAATCAAGCGTTTGTGTTTTTTTTGCCCCCTCAGTATTTGTCATAAAAAAGCGGCTCAATATGGTCGGGCGTTTTATTTGTTGGTTTTTATTGTATTTCGATGTAGCTTTGTATCAAAATTAAAGTTTTAAGAAATGATAAAAGTAATCAATAAAACATCAGCTACCTTATTGCATGGACTTTACCACAATGGTTTAGAGTTTTTTGACATAAAAGCGGCTGCCCAAATCCTTAACGACCGCAAGGACGTAAGCCTTCGGCGTGTATTGAGTGATATGGTAAAAAACGGGCTTCTGATGCGCCTTCAAGACGGGTTTTACACAATTATTCCTTATCACAACGAACCTGAAACTTATTTTCCAAATTGGCATATCGTGGCACATCATTTAGCGGGTGAAACACCTTACTACATCGGTTATTACAGTGCTTTGGCTTTGTATGATTTAACCGTGCAACCTTCTTTGAGAGAGCAAATTGTTGTCGCTAAACCCATTCGCCCAACGACTCATTTTGTCAAAGACATTCTTTTTCAATTCATTACGCACAATGAACCGCATTTTTTCGGTGTATCAAAAAAATGGGTTGAAGACGGCACATTTCGCATACACTGTTCCGACCTTGAAAAAACGCTCATTGATTGCGCTTTTAAACCTGATTATGCAGGGGGCGTATCCCAATTAAGTCATGCGTTGTATAAATCGCGGGCGGTTTTGAATCCAGAAAAAATGCTGGACTATACGCAACGATTTGGTTCTGATGCCGTTGTTAGAAGACTTGGATTTCTTTTAGAAGCACTTGACATATTGCCCGAATTAGCCCGTGCCTTGAACGAACAAACACCTAAACCAACGTCTTATGTTGCCTTAGAGACTGCATTGCCTAAAAAAGGGCAGATGTATAGCCGTTGGGGTATTGTCCAAAACATTGATTTATCCACCATTCAATCTGTTAATTTTACCTAATGCTAAGAGGAAGAGACATACAAACAATTGCTGGGAAAGCAAAAATCAGAGATACTCAAATTGAGAAAGATTATGTACTTTCTTGGTTACTTTGGGGCATTGCTCAAAGTGATGTATTGTATCAAAATCTTATTTTCAAAGGCGGTACAGTCTTGAAAAAAGCCTATTTCACGGATTATCGCTTTTCGGAAGACCTTGATTTTACGCTCATAAATCTTGATATGACAGACGAACAAATCATAAATTCTTTTGGTAAAACATTAGAATTGGTTAGCGAAGAATCGGGTATGCAATTCAAACTAAGCGCAATTGACAAACATCAAAGCGGTAGTATTGCCTTTTACACTTATTTTATTGGACCATTAGGTGGCAAAATGGATAGTAAATCGGTGAAAATAGACATTACTCGCGGCGAAAAATTGTTGTTTAAGCCCCGTGTTTGCCCCATTTTTAAAACCTATAATGATTTGCCAGAACAGCCTTTTTACTTACAGTGCTATCCATTAGAAGAAATTATAGTCGAAAAATTAGTCGCACTCATGGGACGAACACAACCCCGCGATTTATACGATATTTGGTATTTATTAGAAGAGAATGTACTTGAATTGGATTTTATAAAAACAGAATTTCCAGAAAAAGCACGACATAAAGGACATCAACCCGAAAGTTTCTTACCCACTTGGCAAAGAAAAACAAAACAATTTGAAAATTTATGGAATCAATATCTCGCGCATCAAATAGCGGATTTACCTAAATTTGACGGAGTTTGTAGGGCGTTGAATCGGTATTTTAAAGTTTTTGCATAAATAGAGACCCCCTCAGTATTCTCCCCTTTTTTAACAGACAAACGCTTGATTATCGGGGTGATAATCAAGCGTTTGTGGGTTTTTGACCCCTCAGTATTTTGAAAGGAAAATCTTTTTGTTCTTTTTACGAAACACTTTAAAATAATTTTATAATTTTACGGCTATTAAATCTATAAGCCGTAAGAAAATGAAAAAAAATGTTAAAGAAATTTTTGAACAGAACAAAGGGGTTACCCAAATGGGGACACTTATGAAAAGCGGTATCAATCACTACCAAATCAACGCTTTATTGGATAATGGCTCAATAATAAAGCTGAAACACGGCATTTATAAATGGCAAACCGATGAAGTTAATGAATGGGCAGACATCAAACATTTAGTACCTTATGGCGTTCTCTGCCTATTTACAACAGCACTTCATTATGAGCTAACAACTTTTGTATCAAGCACTTACCATATTGCAATTCCTAAAAAAGCTAAAATTATTTTACCAGATTATCCACCTATTCAACTGTATTATTGGGATACAGTCGCTTTTACTTTGGGTATTGTCGAAACAGTGATTCAAGAAACCACAATTAAAGTGTATGACCTTGAAAAAACCGTTTGCGATATTCTTCGTTTTCGGAATAAAGTGGGCATAGACATCGCCAAAGAAGTCTTGAAAAATTATCTGAAACGCCCAGACCGTAATTTAGCGAAACTCAACGAATATGCACGGCAATTGAATATTTCAACCGTTTTAAGCAATTTTTTAACTATTTTACTATGAAAAACTCTGTTACATCAATTCAAGCAAGACTACGCAATCTCGCACAAGCCGATGGTAAAAACTATCAACTTATTCTTATTCGTTACTTTCAACTTTCAGAAAACGGCAAACCGTATTCAAATCGCAACACCCACTTTTCAATGAAGCCTTTGGAACAGATGAAAAACGTTTGCTTCAATGGCAAGCATTTTTAAGGAAAACGAAATTAAATGAAACCCTTGATTTTCAAATTATTATGAAAGTGATTAGAGATAGTTTATTGCCTTTTTATGAACAGGTTTGAATTTTACCCCCTCAGTATTTTCCCCTTTTTTAACAGACAAACGCTTGATTATCGGGGTGATAAGCAAGCGTTTGTGGGTTTTTGACCCCTCAGTATTTGGCATGAAAAAGCACTCAAAACACGATGTTCACATCGTCTTTGTAATGCTGTAATGTCCCGTTGAGGCTCGCTGTCCAACCGTCAATGAATACTTTGCCGCTTTTTATGGCATTGGTATAATCATCGCTGCGGACGTTTTCGCTGTTCGTGATGTAATAATTGCTGCCGATTTTGTAAATACAATCTTTCACAACTTCTTCTGGTACTTGCGTCGGTTCGTCTAATCCAATCGTAAAAATCATATTGTAAATGCGGCTTAGGGCATCAATACCATTTTCAATCATTGAAATTTGCAGCGTTGTTTCATCTACTTTTAGTTTCGGTGCTTCTACGCTGTCAAACACCTTAAAACCAATATCTGGGACTTGCTTTTTATCTTCTTTAAACATCCCGCTTTTGACGTTCGCTTCTTCTATTTCCTTGGCAATTTTTTTTCCTGCACGCTTTAAGCGTTCTACTGTAATGCTTGAAATGACGGGCGGCAGATTATTTTTTACACAAAATTGGTAGGCGGGTTTGTCCTTTTTGATGGGTTCATCTATTTGGCATAAAATGAATTTACGGTTGCCACCGTCTTCTGCGTTCAGTTGCATGACGGCGTGTCCTGTTGTGCCGCTGCCTGCGAAAAAGTCGAGAATTGTAGCAGATTTATCAGTTATTAAGTTTGCGAAAAATTTAACAAACTGAATTGGTTTTGGATTGCTAAATAGATTTGTTGTATTAAACAATTCCTTTGCTTCGTTTGAAGCATGAGTATTAAGAACGCCTTGAATTAAATTTTTAAAAGGTGAGGCACGAACTATACTATTTCCTTCATTGTCAACATTCATGTAGATTTTGTAATAAACTCCCCAACTACACTCTTTTTCAGTGGATTGTTTCAGTTCTATAAATCCATTTTTTAATCCCCATTCAAATTTTTCTTTACCCCATTTCCAACGCCAACCGTCATTAAACTGTTTTGTTCTACCATTAGGAAATGCTAATGTATCATCTGGTGTTTTTACTCCATAGTCAAGGCTTTCGATATAGCCAAGTGTTCCTCTATCTAAATTATCATAGTAAAAAGCACCTCGCTCTTTAACATATTCATCTGTAAACCTAAATCTTTTCTCATCGTGAGCTTCAAAGTTTTGTGTCAATTTTAAATCATCATACTTTTTAGCATAGACTAATACATATTCAGTTATTCCTGAAAAATGGTTTGAGTCTGCCGCCCCTGTTTTTTTCTGCCAAATCATATTCGCCACAAAATTCTCCTCCCCAAACACATCATCGCACAACAATTTCAAATTAGCCTGTTCATTATCGTCAATACTGATAAAAATAACACCGTCTTTGCTCAATAAATCTCTTGCCAACAACAAGCGTGGATACATAAACGCCAACCAACCGTTGTGGCTTTTTTTAGATTTAAAGCTAAAATCAAGGCGGTCAAAATCGTTTTGGCTTAGGTTCTGAAAGCCCAAAACTTCGGCTTCTTCTTTGTCAAATTTGTCGGGATACACAAATTCATCGTTCGTGGTATTGTAAGGCGGGTCAATGTAAATGCACTTGATTTTACTGTTGTAATGGCTTTTCAAAATTTTCAAACTCTCCAAATTATCGCCTTTCAAGAGCAAATTTTGGGTTGTATCTATGTTTTTACTGAGGGGGGTATTGAGCGACAATTCTTTATCAGTTTTTTGGGCATACTTCGCTTTGGCAAAGTTTCTGCCGACAAAATTAAGCCCGTAGCCGTTCACTTTTTCGTCAACGGGCAAGCCCAAAACTGTTTTAAGTTCTTCCAGATTTATCTCATTATCTCGAATAACGCTTGGATAATTGTCTTTTAGGAAACGCAACAATTTATTTTCGTTGTCTTCTGTTCCAACAACGGAATACCCTGCGTTTGTAAAATCTTGTTGTATCATTTTTTTATGCGTTGTTTATCAAAGCCGCTAATTGCGTGGTATTGATGCGTTCTTTGAATGAAATTTTGATGTTATCGTTTTTATAATATTCATTGAGTGCCTCAAAATACTTTTTGGCAAAATCAATTTTTCCTTTTTCGTTTTCGGGAATTGCCGTAGAAGATTTATAGCCTTTTGCTTCTACAACAAGGAAAAGTTGGACCCCCTCAGTATTTCGGATAGCGTAGCAAAAATCGGGATTGTATTTGCCCAAAGGCGTTTGAATTTCTAAACGCGGGAGTTTGCCAAAAATCTCAATGCTATCCATATCGGGGTCTTGTTCCACAATTTCCAACTCAAAATCGCTGTCATATTCAATGACTTCTTCAAACACCCATTTATTTTTCAGACTAAAATCACTCTCAATATCTTTTTGAAATTTGCCGACGCTGCCCGTGCTTAAATACGTTTTTCCATTTTCCCTTTTAAACACATTTGGCAAAATCGTTCCGCTGATGCCCTCATATTTCACATGCGCCTTAATCAAGGCGACCAATTGTTTTTTGATAATTTCCGTGATGTCTCTTTGTGCCTGTTCGGGATTGTTGCACAGCATTTTAGTTTTAAAATTGTTACTCAAAGCGTTAAACACTTTCACAACAAAAGAAATAGGTGTTTTTGTATTGTTTGAAAGGGTACGCACCAACGCCAAATAATCCAATTTGCTTTTGTAAGAAACAGAATCTATCAATTTTTCGGTTATTGCGCCTTCTTTGCCAATTTTATTAACGTGAAGTTCCGCCCGCATCGTTTGCAACAAAATTTCTTCGATGTTCAAGGCTTCAATGTCCGTTTTTATGTTCTGAATCAATTGGTTTTCCTTGTCTTCGTCTAAATTGTCCAACACATAAAAAGCATTTTTATTGATAGCGTTCCAGAGGTTTTGAAATTCTTGAAGATGCGTTGCTTTGATAAAAACTTTCTTCTTGTCTTTTTTCTTTTCCGCTTTTTGAATATACACATTGGCATCGGTTGCAAACAGATTTTCTAAGGCTTTGGCTTGTGCTTCGGGTAGGTCTTGTTCTTTCAATAGTTTTGAGAAATCGGGCGATTTTTCAAAAACATCAAGACCGTTTACCATTGCTTTATAGACAATCAGTTCTTCGTCTTCAAGCATTCTGTACAGTTTCCGAATGGTTTTCTCGTCAAAGTCAAATTTATCTTGCAATAGTTTTTTAATATCTTGTTGTGTAAAAGTTGTGGCAATAAGAAACGAATTGCTCAAAATTTCCCTTTGAATTGCCTCCACAAACCCTTGTTCTTTACTCGAAACGACCACATCAAGATTGTTGATTTTCCAAAATGTTTCTTGGTCGTCATTAAGATTTTTGAGGGTGAATCGTTGCAAATTTTGTCCCACGCAGATGCGTAAACCCCGCCCAATTTGTTGCAATTTGGATATTTCGCTGCCTTGATTGGATAGTTTACAAATGGTAAAAACATTCGGATTGTCCCAGCCTTCTTGCAACGCCCAAATAGAGAAAATAAAACGAGTTGGGCTTTCAAAAGACAGTAATTTCTTTTTGTCTTTCAAAATTTCGTCAACACCCGCTTTTATTTTTTCGTCGGCGTTGCCTTTGTCGCCTGAAAAATAACCTTTGTGAACTTGTAATGTGTTGTCGCTGTCAAAATCTTTTTGTAGGTATTGTAGGTAGGGAGACGTTGCGTGCAACGTCTCTACGATTTCTTTGCGTTGTTTTTGGTATTCTTCTTCAAATATGGTTTTGATTTTTGGGTTTTCGCCGCGAAACAAACTAATGTCGCCCTCCATAAAAAATAAAGTAAGGGCTTTTATGCCCTCGTCAAATAGTTCTTTTTCTTTCTTAAAGTGTATTCTAATCGTCTCTTTAATCATTGCCCGTAGTGATTCATCGGACAATGAATAATCCACTTTTTCAATGGTTTCATCGGCTAAAACGATGCTGTCTTTGTTTATTTTTTTAATCGCTTTTCCGTTAAAAACGCCCCCAATACTCAATTCTCGTTTGACAATGACACCATTCGACAATGTATTGACCATTGCTTTTTTATTGTCAATTGCAGTGAGCGTGTCCATATTTTCAGCGACATCTTGCGTATAAACAACGATTTTTTTGACCAAATTTTGTCGAAAAGAAGAAATACTGTCTAAAACGTAAGCCACATTTGACAAAGGCAAACTGTCTTTTTTCTTTGGAAAAGTTGCCCCAAACCGCAAATAGTAATTGTCGAAACCCTCAAAATACGTTTTAAAAGCATTGCCTTCAAAACGGTGCGGCTCGTCCATTATGACAATTGGATTCAGTCGTTTCAAACAGTCCAAATACGATTTTGGCGGTTCTTGATTATTTGCATACAGTTCGGGGGCGTGAATATCGTTTTCTAATGGCTTGTTTAGTAGGTTTTTATCTTTGTTAAATGAGCTTGGGGTCATCACCAAAACCGACAAATGGGAAGTATTGATAAATTGTTTCACTGCCGAAATATTCCCACCTTCATAGACAAAAGTTTCAATTTCCTTTTCTTTTTCGTTGGCATAAAAACTTTTAAAATAATCTTTGGTGTCCGCCAAGTTTGTTTTTGTTCCCTCCCGAATTGGCACGGTAGGAATAAGGATGATAAATTTTTTGTAGCCGAAATTTTTGTTCAGTTCAAAAATAGTTTTGATAAACGTGAAGGTTTTACCCGTTCCCGTTTCCATCATGATGTCAATGTTTTTGGTATCTTGAACGGGGAAATTGTACTTATTCTTGTTGTGGTGCACCGTCAGCACATCGCCAAATTTTTCTTTTTGGTGCAAACTATCAAAAAGACTGATTGTGTTATTGACACAGTCTTCTTGATAGGCTTGTATGTCGTATTGAAACTGTATTGTTTCCGTTTTAGTCGTCATGTATTATGTCAATTTTCCGATTTTCAAAGCCACAAAGTTAGCCATTCTCTTCATATTTGATTTAAAAAATTTGAGGTAAGTTAATTTAGCCGTGCGGTTCATTGTAAAAGATTAAAGTCCGATTTTAGATTTTTGTTTGTCCCAAAATACCCCCTCAGTACAAAACCCGAAAAGCCTTAAAAACTTACAGTTTTCAAGGCTTTTTGGGTAAAAACAGGTAACTTATTTCTTCTTTTCCTTTAATGCCTTCTCCGAACTTTCCACGAGTTTAACAAAGTGTATTTCCACTTGCGAAGGGTCATTTTTAGCTTGTTCCTTAAATTTTTCGTATTCGTCGGTTGCTTTTTGAAGGGCTTGTTGGTGGCTAATGCTGCCTAAATGGTCTAAAATATCATTGCCCGAAATTTTGATAAATTCATCTAATTTTGTTATCCAATCGGTCATATACATCGGTTTTTGGTTCAAGGCTTGAATTTCAGCCAAATCTAATATCCAAAACCATGCGCCAAAAAACCTTTTCGGAAGACCGAATATCCCGAATACGCGCCAAAAGTTCTTGAAAATAATTGCCGCCTCCCGCTTGTTTCAAGAGTTCGTCATTCATGGTAAAACCTTTGACAATATACTCTTTCAAACGCGCCGTTGCCCATTGCCGAAATTTCGTCCCTTGAAGACTTTTGACCCGATAGCCTACTGAAATGATGACATCTAAGTTGTAATATTTTACCGTTTTTTCTTGGGTTTTTCCTTCAATCGCACCGTGTTGAGTGGTGTGTCGGAATTCCCGACATACCACATCTTCTTGCAATTCACCTTCTTTGAAGATATTGCCAATATGTTCGGTTATTGTTACGCGATTTTTTTGAAATAATTCCGCTAATTGGGCTTGTGTCAACCAAACCGTTTCCTCTTCTAAACGGGTTTCAATTTTAGTTTGTCCGTTTTCTGTTTGGTAGATTAAAATATCGCCTGTCGTCATATTATGTATAGTTTTTACTTTGTTATAAATTTTATGGCATGAAAACACAAAGGTAAGAATAGGCTAATCTAAATACAGGAAATCAGAAAGAAAAACCATTTTTACACCCCTCAGTATTTCCCGCTTTTTTATTTTACTTTATCAAACGGTTGCGGTATTCATTAGGTGAGACTTGTGTTTGTTTTTTGAAACTACGGCAGAAGTAAGAAGCATCTTCATACGCCAATTGAAACGCTATTTGTGTGATACCCGAATCGGTAAAAGTCAATAATCTTTTGGCTTCAATAATAAGGCGTTCTTGAATAATGTCCTTTGCTGTTTTACCCGAATATAAGGTAGCGTAAGTTGAAAGTGTCCTTGCCGTAACGCCGAGTTGTTTGGCGTAAAAAGATATGTCATGGTTTTTAAGGTAATTTTTCTCCAATAGTTGTAAAAAATCAAGATACACTTGCTCTTTGTGGTCTTTAATAAGTGTGCCTTCTTTGGCTTTGAGTTCAATATTTTTGCGCTCAATCAGCACCAAAAGTGTGAGGAGTAGATGATAAATAACCGAATATTTACCAAATACGGTGTCCGATTTATTGTATTCCTGCCAAATTTGTTGCATCAAGGTATCTACTTCTTGGATTTCAACATTTTTAAAAACAATCGTATCGCGTTGGATAATGCTCAATTCTAAAAAAATCGCCATTGCCATTTGCGGTACAGAGGCTGTATTGATAAACGCCCTGTCAAAAGTGATAATCGTTCCTTCTAAGTTTTTACCCTCCACAAAATGATGTACTTGCCCTTTGCCAATCAAATACATTGTATTTGGCACAACTTGTATCTGTTTGTCATCAATTTTCTGCGTGCCTTCACCCGATTTTACCCAAATAATTTCTTCAAAATTATGCCGATGCGGTTCCTCATGGTTGAGAAAATTCGTGATGAGTGGGCGCATCTGAAAAGGGAATTTTTCATAGCGGCGAATGTCTTCAAAAGGGATACTTTTTTTCATGGTTAAAAACCGTAATTCTTAAAAAACAATATTCACCGCCTTCAAAGTCGTGTATTGATACAAACCCGCTTTACCCAATTCACGCCCACCAAAACCCGATTGTTTGTAGCCGCCCATTGGAAAATGTGGGTCAGAACGCGGGGGCGCATTGACAAAAACCCAACCCGCTTGCAGGGCATCAATAAAAGTATGGGCGGTTGAAATGTCCTTTGTCCAAACGCTTGAAGCCAATCCTAATTTAGAATCATTTGCCAATTCAAGAGCATTTTCAATGGTATCAAACGGTACACCGACGAGAACAGGACCAAATATTTCTTCTTGAATCAAGCGTTTTTTATTGTCAGTATCTGTAAAAATGGTGGGTTCTAAGTAAAAACCTTTCGTTTTAGGGCGTTTTCCACCTGAAATAAGCGTCGAACCTTCTTCAATACCCGTTTTGACATAAGCCGAAACCTTGTCCAAATGCGCCGCCGAAACCAACGGGGCTAAATCTGCCGAAGGGTCAAAACCATGTGAAATTTTCATTTTTTGACCCAACAAAGCAACTTCTGCCATGACTTTATCAAACACCTTATTTTGAATATACACCCTTGAACCTGCCACGCACACTTGCCCTTGATTGCGGAAAATCCCCATAGCAATACCTTTCGCAGCTTCGCTCAAATCGGCATCTTGGCAGACAATAACAGGCGATTTGCCACCCAATTCGAGCGACAATTCGGTTAGATTGTCCATAGCTGCCCTGCCAATGTGCTTGCCCGTTTGGGTAGAACCCGTAAACGTGATTTTGGAAATATTGGGATTTGACACCAAACTTGCGCCCGTTGTGCCGTCACCCGTCACGATATTGACAACGCCTTTTGGAAAACCCGCTTCTAAAATCAGTTCGCCCAGAAGCAAACTACTGAGGGGTGTCTCTTCCGAAGGTTTTAACACAACCGTACAACCCGCCGCCAATGCAGGGGCTAATTTCCAAGCGGCAATAGAAATCGGAAAATTCCACGGCACAATAGCCGCCACAACGCCAATTGGTTCACGCCTTGTAAACGCAAAATTCTGTTTGCCCGCAGGCTGTTTCATGGATACATCAATCGTTTCTCCTTCGATTTTGGTACACCAACCCGCATAATAACGAAACGTTTCAACCGCACCCATCACATCAGAAGCCTTCGCTTGGGCGAGTATTTTACCATTTTCTAAGGTGATAATTTGGGCTAATGTGTCCGCATTTTGGGCTATCAAATCCGCCAAACGGTGCAACAAACGTTCACGGTCGGAAGGCAGCATTTTGCGCCATTCTCGACTTTGAAACGCCTGTTTTGCCGACTGAACTGCTTTGTCCACGTCTTCTTTTTCCGCCAAAGGAACAGTGCCAATGACCTTTTCAGTGGCAGGATTGAAGACTTCAATACGGCGGTTTGTGCTGCCCAAAGTCCATTCATCGTCAATCAACATGGCTTTGTTGGGTTGTTGAAAAAAGGCTTTTAGGCGGTTTGTAAAATCTATATCTTTTGGTAAATTCATTGATTTTCAACGTTTTAAACTGATTTACTGCGCCACAATCGGTTGCGTTTTTATCAAAGGCTCTCTAAATTCTACACCCTCGAAAGGCGTTCCATGTTCAAACCAAGAACGTGGTGCAGGCGCACCCCAAAGCGTTTGCCGTTGTGGGTCGAGAAAATCCCAACGAATTGGGTCAAAATCGGGGTCAACAGTCAAATAATCGGAGGTGTAAATTTCTATCCGATGCCCGTCGGGGTCGAGAATGTAGAGGAAAAAAGCATTTGAAATGCCATGCCGTCCAGGTCCTCGTTCAATATTTTTGACATAACCCGTCGTTGCCATAAGGTCGCACAAATGAATAATATCCAAAGCTGTTGGCACAAAAACCGCCAAATGATGCAGTTTTGGACCATAACCATTGGTCAAAGCGATGTCGTGAACAGAACCTTTCCTGTGCATCCAACACGCCAAAATATCACCGTCAACACTTTCAGAATATTCAGTCAAGCGAAAACCTAAGTCCCGTGCAAAAAATTCATAAGTCTTTTGCAAGTCGTAAGTAAAGCAATTGATATGGTCAAATCGTTGTGGCGCACACCCTCTGTACAAACCGTATTTCTGTAAAACACGCTCAACTTTGTCCATTTCAAAGTAAAATTCCAAAGGAATACCTTGTTCTGAACGGGTAAACAGGGTTTTGCCTTGTGCATAGCGTTTGACCCATTTTGTGGTTAAACCCAATTTTTCTAAATGTTTTTTCAAGGCAGTCAAATCGCTTTCTTTTGACACTTTAAAACCAAGCCCCAATACTGAGGGGGTGTCTGATTGTTTTAAAACAAAAGAATGGTGCTGCCTCTCTTCCAAACAACGCAAATAAATAGCGTTTTCAGTGGTTTCCGTTTCTATCAAACCGATTGTGTCGGCATAGAAATGACGTGAAGCAGCAAGGTCTTTTACGCCCAAAATACCATAGCTGCAACGAATGATATTAAAAGGCAAATTAAAATTATGTTGAATGACTGGCATTGAATTTTAGTTTAAAAATGAATGAAATACTGAGGGGGTCAAATCCCCAATTTCGGTATTTTATGCGTTCCATAAGCAATCGCAATATTTTTAGTTTCCATATAAAAATCGAAACTATACTCGCCTCCATCACGCCCGATGCCACTGTTTTTAACCCCCCCAAAAGGCGTAGGCAAATGCCGTACATTTTCGGAATTGACCCAAACCATACCCGTTTCAAGGTCGCGTGCCAAACGGTGGGCTTTGCCAATGTCATTTGTCCAGACATAACCCGCCAAACCGTATTGAATATTATTTGCCAACGCAACTGCTTCCTGTTCCGTATCGAAAGGCAAAACGGTTAAAAAAGGTCCAAAAACTTCTTCTTGTGCCAAGCGCATTGAGATGTTCGCATCTGCAAAAAGGGTAGGTGAAAAGAAATTGCCGCCGTCGTACAGACGTTGCATTGCAACGTCTGTACAACCACCGACGACCAATTTTGCGCCTTCGTCTTTGCCAATTTTAACATAACTCAATACCTTTTTCAAATGCCCTGCGGAGACCAAAGGACCAATTTCCGTTTTAGGGTCAAGCGGATGTCCGACTTTGATTTTACGCACTCTTTCCGCCACTTTTTCTAAAAAAGAATCATAAATCGAGCGTTGCAAAAGCAGGCGACTACTCGATGTACAACGTTCACCATTCAAACTATAAATCATAAAAATGACTGCATCAACGGCTCTATCCAAATCGGCATCGTCAAAGACGATAACAGGATTTTTACCGCCCAACTCAAAATGTACCCGCTTCAAAGTGGCTGCACCTTGTCGCATAATGTGTTGTCCTGTAATGGTTTCACCGACAAAACCAATTGCCTTGATAAGCGGGTGTTCGGTCAAAGCCTTACCTGCTTTTTCACCCAAACCTTGTACAACATTCCAAACGCCTTTGGGCAAACCCGCCTCGTGCGCCAATTCTGCCAAACGATTTGCCGTTACGGGGCTGAGTTCAGCGGGTTTATGCACCACCGTACAACCTGCGGCAAGTGCAGGGGCAATTTTCCAAGTGGACAACATAAAAGGCGTATTCCACGGCGTGATAATGCCGACTGCGCCAATTGGTTGCCGCATCGTAAAATTGATATGGTCTTTATCGGGCAGCGATGAACCATTTTGGGCATCAATGACTTTATCGGCATAAAAACGGAAGTTTTCCGCGCCACGTTCTGCCGCTTTTGACATAAACCTAATGGCTTGCCCTGTGTCGTAAGATTCCAAAACAGCGATTTCTTCCTTGTTTTTGACAATCAAATCGGCTATTTTGTGCATAACAGCACGTCTATCGGCTGCCGACCAATTGCGCCATTCTTTGAAAGCGGTATGGGCAGCTTGGGCAGCTTTGTCAATATCTTGGGCATCGCCTGCGGCAATTTTTCCCATAAAACTGTTGTCAATCGGTGTCGAATTGTCAAAAGTTGCGCCCGATACTGAGGGGGTCGCTTCACCGTTTATGAGGTGTTGAATTGTCTCGTTTTTATAACGAGGCAAGTATTTTTCGAGAATTTCTAAGTTTTTTTCTAACATGATTTTTGATTTTTAAAAAACTTTTCGTCTTCAATGCCATTTTTCAAAACCCCCAAATTCGTTGCGGTTATTTCTACAATGTCGTTGGGTTTTAGGTAAATTGGGGGTTCAAATCTTGCTCCTGCACCGTTTGGTGTGCCTGTTGCAATCATATCTCCTGCCTTCAAAGTCATAAAAGTGCTGAGGTAAGAAATGATGTAATCGAATGGAAACATCAGCCTTGCGGTATTGTCATTTTGCCGCAATTCACCATTTACACGGGTTTGAATTTCAAGGTTGTTAAAATCTGAAAATTCATCGGCTGTTACCAAATAAGGACCAATTGCGCCCGATTTTTCAAAATTTTTACCTTGCGTTACGTTAAATTTGGCGTGCCGTACCCAATCCCGAATTGTGCCTTCATTCATCAAAGTAAGCCCTGCAATGTGTTCCAAAGCCTGTCCTTTAGGAATCCGTCTGCCGCCTTTGCCGATAATCAAGACTATTTCACCTTCATAATCCAACTGCGGCGATTCGGGCGGACGCACCAAATTTTGATTGTGTCCTACAAAACTGTCCAAATACCGCAAAAAAACACTTGGGTATTTCGGTGCATCAGAATTGTCCTTGTATTCGGCATTGCGTTCCGCATAATTGACACCAATACAGACTATTTTTTGACCTGAAATAATAGGCAGCAAATACTGAATGTCTTTTTCTGCGTAAGCAATGGGCGATTTTTGAGCAATATCTTTCAATTTATCCAATCTATTGCCTTCCAACCAATAGCGCAAATCCCGTTTTTGGGTACTGCCAATATCAGTTAAAAAAATCCCGTTGTCTTCTTCGATAACAGCGCCGTAGGTGGTTTTACCCTTGATTTTATAGCTTGCGAATTTCATTTTTTTACTTTTTACTGAGGAGGTATCATCGAATCGCATTTTTCAATAAATCCAAATCTTTTATCAGTTCTTTCACTTCCGTTGAAAGGATAATTTCTTTTGCTAAAATCTCTTTTTCAAAATACTTCTCTAAAACGGATAAACCGATTTTTGAAAAATTTTGACGCACTTCTAAACTTCTGCCTTCTCGCATCCGAAAGAGCAAATGCACCATTTTATAATTGGAATTACCGCCTGCAATAAAATAATCAGTGCTTGGCACGGCTCGACATTTTACGCCCAATTCTTGAACTTCGCCCGTTGCAACTAATTGGTTTTTCAACTCTTCAAATAAAGGTTTAAAGTCCTTTTTTTTGATATTATTGGTGTATTCTAAGGTGATGTAGGGCATTTTATTTTAAATTTTTAGAGGGTCAGTATTTTGTATTCGATTGACTATCAATAACTTGCGTATAAGCCAAAGCCGCTTGTTTGGCTGCATTAGCCAATAAAAGCGTATCAATGGCAATAGCAATCATATTTGCCCCGCAGTCGGCATAATGGTCTGCCAAAGGTTTATTGCCAATGACCATAACCCCCGCAATTTTACCCGCTTTGCGAATCGCTTTTAACGCATTCTCAACGGCTGTTTTTACCTCAATTCTATCCGCTTGACCCAAAAAACCCATTGAAGCGGCTAAGTCAGAAGGTCCAATAAACACGCCATCTACCCCCTCAGTATTTGCGATGCTTTCGAGGTTTTCAATGCCTTTTACGCTTTCAACTTGCACAATTAGGCACATTTCATCGCCCGAAGTTTTGAAATAATTATTGACTCGATTCCATTGTGCAGCGCGTGCTAAGGCTGTACCGACACCTCTCACACCTTTGGGTGGGTATTGCATCGCTTTGTACAAATCGGCGGCTTGTTCTGCCGTTTCGACCATTGGAACTAAAAGCGATTGTACGCCAGCATCTAATAATTGCTTTATCAGATGCGTATCACCATGTGGTGAACGCACCAAAACGGGCGTGTCAAATTGGTTCATTGCTTGCAGTTGTAGCTGAATCGTGCGAAGGTCAAACGGTGCGTGTTCGCCGTCAATGAGTACCCAATCGAAGCCTGAGCTCGCTAAGATTTCAGCAACATTCGTATCCACCAAGCCATTCCAAACGCCATATTGCGGACGTACTGAGGGGTAGGCTGATTTGAATTTATTTTTAGAAATGTTCATTTTTGATTTTTTTTGAAAATACTGAGGGTTGGATATTTGAGGATTTGAATATTCAAATCCTCAAATATTCAAATCCTCATTTCAAATAAATTTAAACCCAAAACTACCCAAATTTCCAAAATCCACATGAAAAGTATCGCCCGCCTTTGCCACTATCGGTGGCGTAAACGACCCCGACAAAATCAGTTTACCCGCTTCCAAAGGAATACCCTGTGCAGCATATCTTTGAGCCAACCACGCAATACCTTTTGCAGGGTGATTCAAAACACCTGCCGCCAAACCTGTTTCTTCCAAAACACCATTTTTATAGAGCATCGCACCGACCCAACGCAAATCAACGGCATCGGGCTTAACAGCTCTGCCACCTACGATAATCCCTGCATTAGCGGCATTATCTGAAATCGTATCTCGAACAGTGCGGACATATTTTGTTTCGGGGTGAACACGGAAAGACCTTGCAGCAATCAACTCCACCGACGGAATAACATAATCAGTCGCATTCAAAACATCAAAAATACTCACGTTTTGCCCCGTCAAAGGGGTATGTAAAACGAACGCCAATTCCACCTCAATACGCGGGTCGAGAAAATCGGCAGTGACCAATTCAGAGCCTTCTTCAAACACCATATCGTCTAACAAAATACCCGAATCTGGCTCGCTGATGTTCATGCTGCGTTGCATGGTGCGCGAAGTCAAGCCGATTTTATACCCTGCGAGTGTTCGTCCTTCCTTAATTTTAATATCTATTCCCGCTTTTTGAATGGCATAAGCATCCTCAATCGTCATGTCGGGATAACGGGTTGTGGTGGCAGAGATTTGTTGCCGTTGTTTTTCAGCTTGATACAACAAAAAAGCCTCTTGTTGGGCTTGGTCAGCATTTAATTTCATAAAGAATCATTGTTTATTGGGACAAAGAAACTGATTAGATTTGGCTTTACATTGCAAAAAAGTGTCGTTTTTATTGTACTTTTTGTCCTATTTTGATTTTTGATTTAAAATCGGTGGGTGTGTATCCTGTTTGGGTTTTAAAAACGCGGCAGAAATAAGCAGTATCTTCAAACCCTAATTCGTAGGCGATTTGTTTTAGGGCGTTTTGGGTATAGGCGAGTAGGCGTTTAGCTTCTAAAATACGGCAAATAAAGGCAAAGCGATAACCACTAATCTACACGCCCCGACTGACGAGTGCAAAGGTAAAATCAGTAGATTGACTCAACAACAATAAACCAACTATGACGATTGCTGTACCGCACAACAAGACGGTTTTTTCACCCCATTTTTTAATCGCCAATCCTGCGGGAACGCTCAAAAGAATAGCAAAAATGCCATAAACGCCCGTAAAAAGCCCCAATTGCGAAAAACTAAGGTTAAATTCTTTCTGAATGGCGGGCAAAAGTGGGGAAAACCCCAAATTCGACATTTGCAAACAGAGCATCGCCACCAAAGCGGCGGTGAAGGGAACGACCCATTTTTTATCCGTTGTTGTTGTTTCAGTCATTTTATTTTTCGTTTTATTTTATTGAAAAAAGCGTATTTTTGTGAGAAATAAAAATTCACTTATGGAAAATTATATAGATTTCATTGAAATCAATCCAGAAATTAGATTTGGCAAACCTTGTGTCAAAAATACCCGCATCAGTGTTTATGATGTCTTAGGTTGGTTATCAATGGGTATGACTATTCCACAAATTATTAAAGATTTTCCAGAGCTAAATGCCCTAAGTATTCGGGCATGTTTAGCGTATGCTGCCCAAAAAGAACGCAAAGCTAAAATTGCTTTGTTCAATAACGCAAGATTTACCTAAGCCATGTTTTTGTTAAAAATTTGGACAAAGGATAAATTTTTAGTAATTACAAATTTTTAATAAAAAATGGCTCGTGTTATCAGAGTTTTTACGCGGTGACGCGACGTTATTATACCACAAAATTTAGATTAGGTAAAAAAAACATTTTAATCCTATAAAATCGGTCAAGTAAGTAGGATAATATTAAAAGACACCTTACCTTTGTGCCATTAAAATAAATTAGACATCAAATCATGGGAAATACAGCATCACTTGAAGCCGCTTTATCGGATAAAACAATCGTAGAACAATTGACATTTTTGGCGGCGGCTTACCCGAATAAAGTTTCTTTTTCAACAAGTTTTGGCTTAGAAGACCAAGTTATCACGCATTTTATTTTTGCCAATAACCTCCCAATTTGCGTTTTTACGCTGGACACAGGTAGAAATTTTCAAGAAACCTATTCAACTTGGAATAAAACATTGGCACGATACAATAAAGAAATCGCCGTTTTTTATCCAAATACTAAGAAAGTAGAAAAACTCACCAGCGAAAAAGGACCAAATAGTTTTTATGATTCTGTTGACAACAGGAAGGAATGTTGCTATATCAGAAAGGTAGAACCTCTCGGACGGGCTTTGAAAAATCAAAAAATTTGGATTACTGGTATTCGTGCGGAACAATCGCCTAATCGATTGGATATGAAAAATTTGGAATGGGACGGCGGACACCAATTAATAAAATTTCACCCTTTGTTTGACTGGACTTTTGAAAATACACGGGCTTTTGTCAAAACAAATGGCGTACCTTATAATCCACTACACGATAAAGGTTTTGTATCTATCGGTTGTGCGCCTTGTACGCGCGCAATTGCGGAGGGCGAAGATTTTAGAGCAGGACGTTGGTGGTGGGAAGATGCCTCCAAAAAAGAATGTGGTTTACACGTTTCTTAACTAATCTAAGTTTTGTGGTAATGCCTCAAAACTTGGATTAACTAAGACAAAAATAGTAGTTCCTTAGCGAAGCAAGCGCGCAAAAATCGTAATTACTTAGCCCGCGCTCGCTTCGCTCGCACGGAGAGAGGAGAGGTGGTTCATTTTTCGGGCTTTGCCCGAAAAATGAACCACCTCTCCTCTCTCCGTGCGAGCGAAGCGAGCTATGGGCTAAGTAATTACCAAAAATCAATTAATTATCATGCACAAATTAGATTATCTCGACCAGTTAGAAGCGGAAGCAATCCACATATTGCGGGAAGTCGCGGGGCAATTTGAACGCCCCGCCTTGCTCTTCTCGGGTGGAAAAGACTCCATTGTTTTAGCGTATTTGTCGCTTAAAGCCTTTCGTCCTGGGAAATTTCCTTTTCCGCTTGTTCACATTGACACGGGGCATAATTTTCAAGAAGTATTGGATTTTAGAGACAATTTAGCCGCAGAATTTGGCGAAAAACTCGTCGTGCGTCAAGTTTTGGACAGCATCAAAAAACATAAATTGCAAGACGCAAAAGGCAAGTTTCCAAGCAGAAACGCCCTTCAAACCTACGCCTTGCTGGATGTCATCGAAGAATTTGAATTCGATGCTTGCATTGGTGGCGCACGCCGCGATGAGGAAAAAGCGCGCGCTAAAGAACGCATTTTCAGTCACCGCGACGAATTTGGGCAATGGGATCCGAAAAAACAACGTCCCGAATTGTGGAATATTTACAACGGACGGCTTGAAAAAGGCGAAAACATGCGCTGCTTCCCCATTTCAAATTGGACAGAATTGGATATTTGGAACTATATCAAACGTGAAAATATCCAGTTACCTTCTATTTACTTCACACACGAACGGAATTGTATCCGTACTGAGGGGGGGCAATTGTTGGCAATCACGGAGCATATTCAACTTGAACCAACTGATGATATTGTTGTTCGTAATGTCCGTTACCGAACCGTCGGCGACTCAACATGCACGGCAGCCGTAGAAAGCGATGCCACAACCTTAAATGAAATTATCGAAGATATTTTGGTCGCTAAAATTTCAGAACGCGGTGCAACGCGCATGGACGACCGTATTTCAGAAGCAGGCATGGAAGATAGAAAGAAAAATGGCTATTTTTAGTGTGTGGTTTTTAGTTTTTAGTGTGTAGGCACGTATAAGCATTTTGAAATCATACACAAAATCCAAACGATCCTTTTCGCGCTCGCTTCGCTCGCGCGAGAAGGGGGAATGTGGTTCGTTTTTCGGGCAAAGCCCGAAAAATCAACCACCTTTCCTCCTCCCGCGCGAGCGAAGCGAGCGCGTGCTAAGTAATTACTTTTCATCAAAAATACTGAGGGGTCTAAAAAACTAAAAAAAAAATGGATATTCTAAGATTTATAACTTGTGGCAGTGTGGACGACGGAAAAAGCACTTTAATCGGTCGCCTTTTGTACGATTCGCAAGCCGTGTCGCTCGATATTCTCAACGCAATCGAACGCCAAACAAAGGACAAAACAAACGGACAAATTGATTTGTCATTGTTGACGGACGGGCTTCGGGCTGAACGCGAACAAGGCATTACAATTGACGTAGCTTATAAATATTTTACGACAAAAACCCGTAAATTTATCATTGCCGATGCCCTGCGACATGTGCAATACACGCGCAATATGGTGACAGGTGCAAGCAATGCAGATTTGGCAATTGTGCTGATTGATGCGCGGCTTGGTGTGATTGAACAAACGCGGAGGCACTCTTTAATTGCGTCACTTTTGGGTATTCCGAAGATTGTAGTGGCGGTCAATAAAATGGATTTGGTCGGTTTTGACCTCTCAGTATTTGAACAGATTAAAGCCGATTATACGCTTATTGCGGATAAATTGGGCATTAAAAATCCCGTTTTTATCCCAATGTCCGCCTTAAATGGCGACAATGTGGTGGACAAATCCGATGCTTTGAGCTGGTACAAGGGCGGTACTTTGTTAGAACATTTGGAGTCTGTTGATGTAGCGGATACCGTCAATTTGGACGATGCGCGTTTTCAAGTTCAATACGTCATTCGTCCAAAATCAGATGAATTGCACGATTATCGGGGTTACGCAGGGCGCATTCAAAGCGGGATTTACAAAACGGGAGATAGGGTAGTGGTCTTACCTTCGGGCATCGAATCAACGCTTTCTGCCATCGAATCGAACTTAAAAACGGTAGATTATGCCGTTGCAGGACAATCTGTTGTTTTGCATTTGGCTGATGATATTGATATTTCACGCGGCGATTCGATAGTCGTGCAAGCCCCCCAGCCCCCAAAGGGGGAGTTACAGACTGCCCAAAATAAAGAGTTAGCGACTGATTCAAAAAGGGAGTTAGGTAATCCTATTTTTGGGCAGTCTGTAACTCCCCCTTTGGGGGTCGGGGGGCTTGTGGTCGGGGGGCTTATATCAGCAACTTTATGCTGGTTTGACGAACGGAATCCGCTTTTGGAAGGTTCTAAATTGCTTTTACAAAACGGGTCAAATACGGTCAAAGCCATTGTAAAAGAAGTCAATTACAAATTGGATATTTCAAATTTGGAACAAGTGGACGCTTCCGAAGTCCGCTTAAATGACATCGTAAACGTGCGCTTAAAAACGGCTAAACCGATTGTTTTTGACAACTATAAGCAAAATCGTCGGACAGGGGCGTTTATTTTGGTGAATGAAAATAGCTGTAATACGGTTGCGGCGGGTATGATTGGGTAGAAAATGGCAAAATTAACAGTAGTCGGTGCAGGAACGGGCGACCCCGATTTAATCACACTCAAAGCCATCAAAGCCTTAGAATCGGCAGATGTGGTTTTGTATGATACTTTGGCGAATGAAGTATTGCTCAATTACGCGCCCGATACGGCTTTAAAAATTTTTGTGGGAAAACGACGTGGGTTCAAAACCTTTGAGCAAGACGATATAAATGATTTGATTGTTACCTACGCCGAATCGCACGGTCATGTAGTGAGATTGAAAGGCGGCGACCCGTTTGTATTTGGTCGAGGCATGGAAGAAATACAATTTGCGCGAACAAAAAACATTGATAGTCAATATGTTGCGGGTATTTCGAGTGCAATAGCGGTGGCAGGTTCGGCGGGAATAGCGGTAACATTGAGAGGTATCGGGCGGAGTTTTTGGACGATGACCGCCACCACTGAAACAGGCGACTTGAATCCCGATTTATACCTCGCGGCAACTTCCGAAGCAACTATTGTGATTTTAATGGGCATGGGTAAATTACCCGAAATTGTTCAGATTTTTACTCAAAATGATAAAGCGCAATTACCCGTAGCCGTGATTCAAAATGGAACTTTGCCGACTGCAAAAGCAGTGTTTGGCACAATAGAAACGATTGAAAAAGTCGTTTTTAGGAAGGGGGTATCTAATCCTGCGGCGATTGTGATTGGGGAGGTTGTTCGACATCGGTTGGTTTAATTTTTACTACCCACTGGTAACTTCGGAAATCTCTAAAGTAAACACTACGGGCAGAGTGGTTATGACATGGTCATTCATATCAAAAATGGGTGGCAAGTTAGCGTAGATTACACTTATTAAATCCTTTCCAGCAGTTTCCGCTTGGGGATTTTCTGGCGGCGTAGCTGCCTAATCTTGGTAATATTTAAAGGGAAGCCACTACTTTTTGATGCGGTGTAACCGCAAAATGGGTACTTTAGCGGTTACACCGCTCTGAGAATACTCTTTTTCGTTGAATATTACCGAGATTAGGCAGCTACGCCGCCCCGAAAATTTCAAAGCTGAAATTGCTGAATCCTTTCAGTGTTTTTTTGTAAAAAATGATTTTAAAATAGTTACTGGTAACTTCGGAAATCTCTTGAATCCATCGGATTCATACGTTTGTAGAATAAAAATCAAGTAACTGTCCCCCGAATCCGTAGGATTCGCACGTTTTTTAACTTACAAAACGTATGAATCCTACGGATTCAATGAGCGTTTTTAGCTTTATATTTTCTACAAACATGTAAATCCTAACGGATTTATGAGATTTCCGAAGTTACCAGTAGTTATAGAAAACGATTTTTTATAAATCGTTTTAAATCGAAATAATAAAAATGAATAATTCAGACAACCCAATTTTGCCTGTCGGTTTGAATGAACAAACGCTCGACAACCTAACCACAAACCTTTCTGACCGTCAACTACTTTGGTTGAGTGGCTACTTGTATGGTTTATCAAAAAATCAAAATTCTGTTGCTGCCGTTCAAAATATTGCGGCTGTTAGTCAAACTGCACCCCCTCAGTATCTAAACCCAACCCTACCACAAATTAATGGTACAGTTGCGCAAGAAGCCATAAAATTGACTATTTTATATGGTTCTCAAACGGGCAATTGCAAAAAAGCGGCACTGATGACAGCGGCAAAAGCTGCTGCAAAAGGCATTGAATCGAAAGTGGTGGATATGGCAGAATACGCGCCTAAAAACTTAAAAGACGAAAAACATTTGCTCGTCGTGGTCAGCACCTACGGCGAAGGTGAACCACCTGCGGCGGCTGAAGAATTGCACGGGTTTTTGTTCGGCAATCGTGCGCCAAAACTACCCGATATGCAGTTTTCTGTCTTGGCTTTGGGCGATAAAAGTTATACCCAATTTTGCCAAACAGGGATTGACTTTGATGTAAAATTAGAAAAATTAGGTGCAAAACGCTTGACACCCCGCGTTGATTGTGATGTAGATTGGCACGATGACGGGGAAAAGTGGGCAGATTTGGTGGTTGAAAAACTAAGCGTTTCTGTTGCTGCGAATGTCCCGCAATTGGCAGGTGTTGGGCAAAATTATAACGGCAATGGCAACGGTCATGCAACGACTTTTGTAAAAAATGCACCCCCTCAGTATATTCCCGCTTTTGATAGAAAAAAACCTTTTCACGCGCCAATTTTGGAGAAAATTCAACTCAATGGACGAGGTTCAACTAAAGAAACGTGGCACGTTGAATTGAGTTTGGAAGGTTCGGGCTTGCAGTACGAAGCGGGTGATGCGTTGGCGGTGATTCCTCAAAATTCCGAAAGATTGGTGTCTGAGGTGTTGAAGGCAACAAAATTAGACCCCTCAGTATCTGTGAGTTTTGACGGACAAAACAACAATTTGGGCGATGTCTTGATGGAAAAAGCAGAATTATCTGTTTTGAATCGAGATGTTTTGAATCGTTATTTTGAATTAACAAAAAATGATGCCCTCAAGCAGATAATTTCTGACCCAAAAGCCATCCAAAATTACGTGTATGGCAGAGATATTGTGGATTTAGTCACCGAATTTCCAACTGAAATGACCCCTCAGTATCTTGCCGATATTTTACGCAAAATGCCGTCTCGCGCTTATTCTATTGCGTCAAGCCTTGAAGCACACCCCGAAGAAGTGCATTTGACCGTTGGGGCGGTGCGTTATTCGGCAAATGGACGCAAAAAAGAAGGCGTGGCTTCTACATTTTTAGCCGATAGAACCGACGAAACAGTAAAGGTTTTCATTGAAAAAAATGAATTTTTCAAATTGCCCAAAGACCATAAAACCGATATTATCATGGTTGGACCAGGTACAGGCATTGCGCCTTTCCGCGCTTTCGTTGAAGAACGGGCTGAGACAAATGCGGCGGGTAAAAACTGGTTAATTTTTGGCAATCCACATTTTGAAACTGACTTTTTGTACCAAACTGAATGGCAGCAATATTTGAAAAAAGGCGTATTAAGCCGTCTTGATGTTGCATTTTCACGCGACCAAGCAGAGAAAATTTATGTACAACACCGTATTTTACAAAAATCAAAACAAATTTTTGATTGGCTTGAAAACGGCGCAATGTTTTATGTTTGCGGCGACAAAACGCGCATGGCTTCCGATGTTGAACGGGCTTTGGTAGCAGTTGCCGAAAAAGAAGGCGGTTTGTCAAATGAAAAAGCGATTGAATACATCAAGGGTTTGAAAAAATCGCGGCGGTATTTGGAAGATGTGTATTAAATTACAATCAATGGAAAATCAATTAACGCCTTTTGAGGGCGACAAGATTAGAAAAATTTGGCATGACGAAGAATTATATTTCTCGGTCATTGATGTCATTCAAGTATTGACAGACTCACCAAGTCCTCGTCAATATTGGAATATTTTAAAAAAGCGCGAAAACCAGTTGTCAACGATTTGTTTACAACTGAAATTGAAATCTGCTGATGGCAAAAGCTATAAGACAGATTGTGCAACTGATGAAGGCATCTTTAGAATTCTCATGTCCGTGCCCTCGCCAAAAGCTGAACCAATCAAACAATGGTTGGCATCGCTTGGGAAACAGGCAATTGATGAAACAGAAAATCCAGAATTATTGACTGAACGCCAAGCCGAATTGTACAAAGCCAAAGGCTATACAGATGAATGGATTAGACGGCGAATGCAAAGCATCGAAACACGCAAGGAATTGACTGATGAATGGCGACAACGCGGCGTAAAAGAAGGACAAGAATACGCTGTTTTGACCGCGACTATTGCTAAAGGTACATTCGGATTGACACCGACAGAACATAAAGAAGTGAAAAGTTTAGAGCGTCAAAATTTACGTGACCACATGACACCATTGGAACTGATTTTGACCGCTTTTGGCGAAGAAGTGACCCGACGCATTACAATTAGAGAAGATGCACAAGGATTTAATGAAAATTTAGATGCCGCCCAACAAGGTGGCGAAGTAGCTGGTGAAGCGCGGTTAAATGCAGAAAAAAAATTGGGTGAAGAAGTCGTGTCGGCTGAAAATTTTTTAAATATTCAGAGTAACAATACACCCAATGAAGTTACAAAATAATTTTTTCTTATGATTTCTAAGAAAATGAAATACGCTTTAAAAGCACTTATTCACATTGCCAATCAGCCCGACGGATTTGCGAAAACACCCGATATTGCCCGAAAAGCCATGATTCCCAAGAGTTTTTTGGAGCAAATTCTATTGCAATTGAAAAAAGGGCGCATCATCAACAGCAGACAAGGCAATGTTGGCGGTTTTTATTTTGCTAAAGACCCCAAAGACATCACACTTGCCGATATTCATCGCCTAATTGACGGAGCAATTGCTCTAGTACCTTGTGCATCAAAGAATTATTATGAACCCTGTATTGATTGCAATAATGAAAAAACGTGTAAAATTCGATTGGCTTTGATAAAAGTACGCGATGAAACATTGAAAATATTGGAGCAAACAAGCATTGCAGATATGATAGAAAAAGAAGCGGTCTGTGCGGTTGCTTTTGAAATTTAAAATAATTGGGATTAAACTGCCTAAATCCATAAAATTAGCATCAAATTATGTCAGAAAAGAAAGTATCAGAAGTCGAAATTATCAAAGACAAGAGTCGGTATTTACGTGGGACGATTGAGGAAAGTTTAAACAACCAAATCACGGGTGCGGTGGCTACCGATGATACGCAATTGATTAAATTTCATGGTTCGTATCAACAAACAGACCGTGCGACTGACAGCGAACGTAAGCGGCAAAAATTAGAACCTTTGTACTCGTTTATGATTCGGATTCGCGTTCCGGGGGGGATTTGTACCCCGCAACAATGGTTGAATATGTCTGACCTTGCGGCAAAATACGGTGATGGTGGTTTGAAACTCACAACCCGTCAAGCCTTTCAATTGCATGGTATTCGGAAGCGTGATTTGAAAAATACGATTAAGGGATTTAATGAAGTATTAATGGATTCTATCGCGGGTTGCGGTGATGTCAATCGGAATGTTATGTGCAATCCGAATCCTTACGAATCGCCTGCACACGCCGAAGTTCAAGAAGATGCCAAGCGTATTTCGGCACATTTGACACCAAAAACGTCGGCATATTGGGAAATTTGGTTAGAAAATCAGAAAAATGATACTTCTGAACCTGTTGCACCCGATTCGCCCGAAGGCAAAATGGTGGCAAAAGCCAACGATTTAATCACCCGTTTGACGACTGTCCCTGATGCAGAACCCGTTTATGGCGCACATTATTTGCCCCGTAAATTCAAAATTGCGATTGCCATTCCACCCTATAATGACGTAGATATTTTTGCAAATGATATTGGTTTGATTGGCATTGTAAAAGACAATGTTTTGCAAGGTTATAACGTCGCAATAGGTGGCGGTTTCGGAATGACTTTCGGTATGCCCGAGACTTATCCGCGCCTTGCAGATGTGATTGGTTATGTCGAAAAATCAAAAATTGTGGACGTTTGCGAAAAAATTATGGGCGTGCAACGTGATTGGGGCAACCGCGAAAATCGCAAATTTTCTCGTTTGAAATATACGATTGACCGCGTAGGTTTAGATGTTTTTAAAGCTGAAGTAGAAACACGTTTGGGCTATAAATTTGAAGAAGCACAGCCTTATACTTTTGAAAGTTCGGGCGATAACTACGGCTGGTCAAAGAATTATAATGGCAAATTAAATTTAACATTATTTATCGAAGGTGGTCGAATTAGAGATACTCCCTCCTACAAATTGAAGACTGCTTTGCACAAAGTTGCTTTATTGGGTTACGGCGATTTCCGTTTGACGGGCAACCAAAATGTTATGATTGGCAATGTTCCTGTCAATCGTAAAAATGATGTTCAAGATATTTTGAGTGAACATGGCGTGATGCGCGAAACATTTAAACAAACAGCTTTGCGCCTCAATTCAATGGCTTGCGTCGCTTTGAATACCTGTTCGTTAGCTTTCGCCGAAGCTGAACGCTACTTACCCCGATTGATTGATAAATTAGATGGGTTGGTGCGGACAAATGGTTTGGACAACAAGGCAATTAATATTCGTATGACGGGCTGCCCAAATGGTTGTGGTCGTCCGTATTTGGGTGAAATTGGCTTAGTTGGTCGGGCAATAGGTAAATACAATCTCTATCTTGGTGCGTCACACAATGGCAACCGCCTTAATAAATTGTACAAGGAAATGCTCGATGAAGCGGAAATTGTCGCTACTTTAAAACCGATTTTTGAAGATTATGCAAAAAGTCGGCAGCAAAATGAATGGTTTGGGGATTTTGTTATTCGACAAGGCTATGTGAAAGCAACAACGCAAGGGCTGGATTTTCACGCCTAAGTGTCCTTAACGGATTAGAACGACTACGATTTTTAGCTACGGATTTACGGATTTAACGGATTAGAACGACTACGATTTTTAGCTACGGATTTACGGATTTAACGGATTAGAACGACTACGATTTTCTTTACAAATTGAAATATAATTACTGACATTACGCAGTCCTAAAATTTGGAAAAATGAAATAATTTACAGATACTAAAAATAAACATGTTGACACTACGTGTCATTAAAATTTACCCGATTACTATGACTCGTAGAGTCAAAATGTTTATGATAACGAACATTTTAAGCCTTTGCACTGACAGGTAGTGTCACTACACCGCGATTTCATCGGGAATAATGGCTTTTAAGGTATCTGTAAATAAAAACTAATTTCCAAATTTTTGAACTGCGTAATGTCAGATAATTATTCTAATCCGTTAAATTCGTCAAATCCGTAAATCCGTAGCTAAAAATCGTAGTCGTTCTAATTCGTTAAATCCGTAGCTAAAAATGTAGTCGTTCTAATCCGTTAAATTCGTCAAATCCGTAAATCCGTAGCTAAAATCCATAAGCATCATACAATAAATACCAATTAATTATCATGAATTTATTAATTGAAACAGAAAATACGGTTAAAAACGCGCTCGATACTGAGGGGGTAGTTTCTGAATTAGAAATTAATAATTCAGAGTTAAACGCCGTTAAAAATCCTTTGTATCCTATTTTTGTCAAGTTGGAAAACTTTGATGTTTTGGTCGTTGGTGGCGGAAATGTGTGTTTAGAGAAATTAGAATCTTTGCTGCGCAATTCGCCCAAAACGCGGATAACAGTCGTTGCACCCTTTATTCGTCCCGAAACACGCGCTTATGCGGCGGGATTTCCTCAAGTTGTTTTACAAGAAAAACGTTTTGAAGCATCTGATTTGGACGGTAAAACCTTCGTGATTGCAACAACTGACGATAAAAATGTAAATATTGAAGTCAAACGTTTGGCTTCTGAACGTGGAGTTTTGGCAAACGTGGCGGATACACCCGATTATTGCGATTTTTATTTGGGTTCAATCGTGCAAAAAGGCAGTTTAAAAATTGCGATTTCGACTAATGGTAAATCGCCGACGGTGGCAAAACGTTTGAAAGAAAATTTGAATGAAATTTTACCCGATTCTATGGAAGAAATTTTGGACAATATGGGTAAAATCCGTGAGGTACTGAGGGGTGATTTTGCAAAAAAAATTGAGGTTTTAAATAAAGTAACAAGTTCTTTAGCGGCTGATTCGGAGGCAGTGAAAGCGATAGAAACGGGCAAAGAAGCCCCTTTAATAGCCTTAGAAACACCCCGCAATTGGCAACGTATAGCCACGTTCAGCTTAGTGGGATTTGGGATACTTTTGGCAGCTAACGTATTCTTTTTCACTGGTTTAAACCACCGGGTTGACCCTCAGTTTTGGGGCTTTCTCGCCGTTGGTTTTGGCGCACAACTCGTTGATGGTCTATTGGGTATGGGCTACGGCGTTGTATCTCAAATATTTTTGATGTCATTGGGTATTCCTCCTGCTGCAATTGGTTCAAGTATTCATACTGCCGAAATGTTTTCAAGTGGGGCGAGTGGTTTTAGTCATTACAAATTCGGTAATGTCAATAAAAAACTTTTTAAGGTTTTAGTCGTTCCGGGCGTTTTGGGCGCAATTAGTGGGGCATTGGCTTTGTCTTATTTCGGTGAAAAATACGGTTCTTGGATAAAACCAATTATCGCTGTTTACGCTATGATTCTTGGCATTCGTATTTTAAGCCGCGCTTTTGCCAAACCAAAGGGCAAGCAAAAAGTGAAAAATGCGGGTTGGTTGGCTTTGGCAGGTGGTTTTTTAGATTCGTTTGGTGGCGGTGGTTGGGGTCCTTTGGTCACATCTACTTTGATTTCAAAAGGCAGAAGTCCACAATATGTCATCGGGTCAATCAGCGTAACAGAATTTTTTGTCACCCTTGCAAGTGCCTTGACTTTCTTTTCGGTCATCGGTATCAGTCATTGGCAAGTCATTTTAGGTTTGACGGTTGGTGGTGTGATTGCTGCACCGTTTTCTGCCAAATTAGCGGGTAAATTGCCCACAAAATTGATGTTTATTGCGGTGGGTGTGATGGTTATTTTTTGGAGTTTGAGGATTTTGGTGAAGTTTATTTAAAAAAGAGACTCCTCAATTACTTAGTCACGCGCTCGGTTCGCTCGCAAAAAAGGGGAATGTGGTTCGTTTTTCGGGCTTTGCCCGAAAAACGAACCACCTCTCCTCCTTCGAGCGAGCGAAGCGAGCGCGTGACTAAGTAATTACTTTATTTTAAAAGTTAATTTTAAGTAAGGTAAAGACTAATTCTGATTCATCAAAACCTTTAACACCTTTTTTAAAAACATACATTTTATGAAAATTATCTGTCGAAAATCTAATTTGTCGAAAGCACAAGGGCAACTTGCGCGACAAATTTTGATGCAACATTTCCCCGATGTTTCTATAGATTTTTTATACAAAAAAACAAGTGGCGACCTTGACCAAACGACACCTTTGTACCAAATGGTGGACAAAAATGTATTTTCAAGCGATATTGATGCGGCTTTATTGAAAGGGTCGGCAGATTTTGCGGTTCATTCACTAAAAGATGTGGGAGCAGAACGCTTATTGAACGAAGGGGCGTTTGTATCAGCCGTTTTTGAGCGTGATTTACCGCATGATATTGTTGTTTTCAAAGCCAATATTTTAGAAAAAATCAAAAAAAACAGACCTCCCGAAGAAAAATCGGGACAAGCTATCCGTATTGGCACATCTTCGCTTCGTCGAGAGGAATTAACGCCCTCATTTTTGCAAAAAGCCTTGCCTATTTTTGACAATTCTACCAAAGAAAAGCCCATTATCGAGATAAAACCGATTCGTGGAAATGTGGAAACCCGTTTGCGAAAACTCGTTCATGGAGCAGATTATGATGGTATCGTTTTGGCGGCGGCGGCGCTTAATCGCTTATTGAAATCGGCATTTTTTAAAGAAGTGACAAGCTTGTTGAAAGGCACGTTAAAAATGTGGTTGCCGCTTGTCGAATGTCCGCCCGCTTTGGGTCAAGGTGCATTGCTGATTGAATGTTTGAAAACCAATGAACGTGGCGTTGAAATGCTCAAAACTATTGATAATCAACAACTTAAAACCCAACTTCTTGCTGAACGAGCAGCCACTTTAGATTTTGGCAAAGGTTGTCATCAACGTTATGGTGCAGTTTTTATCGAAAATAAGGAAGGGGGTAATTGTGTTATTTCGGCAGGAAAAACAGCAGACGGACATTCTGCCAATCGTTTTGTTTTTGATGTTGATGAACGTCTAATTGGTAAAAAAATAGTCTCTGCAACGGATTTTATGCGTGATTTTTTTGATTATAAATTTTATGAAAAAGACCAGATTATTAGGGACTTTTGCTCGCTTCGCTCGCAAAAAGAGGAGAGGTGGTTTATTTTTCGGGCTTTGCCCGAAAAACAAACCACTTTTCCCTTTCTTTTGCGAGCGAAGCGAGTAAATTCATCTTTTTTCATTGCACATCATCGCGCTGTAACTGATGAAATAGTCCCAATACTGAGTGGGAATAAAAATTGGGTATCTGGTACAAAAACGTGGTTTGAATTGGCTAAAAAAGGAATTTGGGTAGAAGGGTGTGCTGACGGTTTTGGCATTGATTTTTTAGAAAATGTCTGGCAATCGCCGCTTGCAAATATTTCTGAAAAAGAGCTTATTGTATTGACTAACGAAGATTCTGCCCATGATTGGCAACACGAAGGACGTAAAGCAATAGCCACTTATCGCTTGATTCCTAATTCTTCTGCGGGTTTAATCGTCGCTTTGCAAAGTGCTGAAGTGATTTTTTGGACGAGTTTTAAGCAATTTGAAGCCTGTAAACAGTTTACTACTGAGGGGGTGATTCACGCTTGCCCAGCAGGAAAAACGGCACGAAAATTGGTCGAATTGGGGCTTAAACCCGCTATTTTTCCAAGTATTAAAGCATTTCTAAACGTGCAGATGCAGTTAAGTGCTTAAATTTTGCCTAAATAGGATACGTTTTTTATAAGAATGTCAATAAAAAAATTAAATAATTATAAAAAATCACTAATTACTTAGTCACGCGCTCGCTTCGCTCGCGCGAGTGAGAATAAGTGGTTCGTTTTTCGGGCAAAGCCCGAAAAACGAACCACATTCCCCTTTTTTGCGAGCGAGGCGAGCTATGGGCTAAGTAATTCTAAAAAATCAATAAAATGAACTTACGCCGTCTTCGAGCAAACACGCATATCCGCGATTTAGTCGCCGAAGTTTCTGTCAGTCAAAATGACTTAATTCAACCCATTTTTGTAGATGAAACCTTGTCAGAACGTGAACCTATCAAAAATATGTCGGGTGTATTCAGCGATACTGAGGGGTCTATTTTGCATCAAATCGAGCATGATTTGAAAGCTGGGGTAACTAAATTTCTGTTATTTCCTGTGCCTAAAGACCGTTTTGAGCTAAATTTTAGATTTGATTTTGCCCAAAATGTTGTCGCCAAAATCAAATCTGCATTCGGTGATGCTTTGTGGTTGGCAAATGATGTCTGTTTGTGCAGTTACACAACGCATGGACATTGTGGGCTGTTAAATACTGAGGGGTCTAAAATGTTGAATGGGGAAACTGTTAAAATCCTTGCAGACTATTCGTTGGGTTTGGCACAAGCAGGTGCAGATTGCATCGCACCAAGTGATATGACAGACGGGAGGATTGGCGCAATTCGGCAAATTTTGGATAAAAATCACCTTGAAACCACGTCAATAATGGCATATTCTTCAAAATTTGCGTCTAATTTTTATGGACCTTTCCGCGATGTTTGCAAATCAACACCAACGGAAACAACTTTGAAAAATAGAAAAACCTATCAAATTGATTACCGAAACGGCAGTGACGCTTTGCGGGCTTCGATGCGCGATGCCGCAGAAGGTGCTGATTTTTTGATGGTCAAACCCGCTTTGCCGTATTTAGATATTGTCACTAAATTGAGTAAAAAAACGGATTTGCCGATTATTGCGTATCATGTCAGTGGTGAATATGCGGCAATTGATTTATTGGCAGAAAATAATTTGATTGATAAAATGGCGGCACATTTGGAGATTTGGACAGCTTGTAAAAGAGCAGGTGCAACAGGGATTATTACTTACGCGGCAAGGAGTTTTGGTGAATGGGAGCGATTGTAAGATTTGATAATTTTACAGCTAAACATAACTGAAATTATTATTATTAATTTATTACATTTTACATCTATCGCTCGCTTCACTCGCAAAAGAGGGAAAAGTGTTTTGTTCTCGAACTTTGCCCGAAAATAAAACACCTCTCCTCCTTTCGCGAGCGAAGCAAGCAATAGACTTCTCTCATCAAATCCCCAACAATTTCTTATTAAACCCTTCATCAGAACTCCCACCTGCAAAATCATCAAATGCCCGTTCGGTCACTTCGATAATGTGGTTTTTGATAAACGGCGCACCTTCTGCCGCGCCTTGATTCGACGATTTGATGCAACATTCCCATTCCAAAACTGCCCAACTATCGTAGCCATATTGCGATAATTTTGAGAAAATACCTTTGAAATCTACCTGTCCATCGCCCAAAGAACGGAAACGACCCGCCCGATTTGCCCAACCTGCATAACCACTGTAAACACCTTGTTTGCCCGATGAATTAAATTCTGCATCTTTGACGTGAAAGGCTTTGATACGGTCGTGGTACAAGTCAACAAATGCCAAATAATCGAGGCATTGCAGCACAAAATGGCTTGGGTCGTAGTTGATGCACGCACGCGGATGTCCTTTCAAATAGTCCACAAACATCTCGAAAGTTGTGCCGTCGAAAAGGTCTTCGCCTGGGTGCAATTCGTAGCAATAGTCCACACCACATTCGTCATAAACATTCAAAATCGGTTTCCAACGTTTTGCCAATTCTTTGAAAGCCGTTTCAATCATACCCGCAGGACGTTGAGGCCACGGGTACAAAAAGGGCCAAGCCAATGCACCCGAAAAACCGACATGTGCTGTCAAACCGAGATTTTTTGAAGCGTGTGCCGCATAAATCAACTGTTGTTTTGCCCATTCGCGGCGTTTTTTCTCGCTGCCATGTGTTTCGGCAGGTGCAAAACCGTCGTACATGGCATTGTAAGTCGGGTGCGACGCAATGAGTTGTCCTTGCAAATGTGTTGACAATTCGGTGATAGCCAAGCCTTTATCTGCTAATTTACCTTTAAGTTCGTCGCAATAAGTAGTACTTTCGGCGGCTGTTTTGAGGTCAATAACGCGGCTGTCCCAAGTAGGCAGTTGAAGCCCTTTGTAACCCAGATTTGCCATATAATCGGCAATTGTATCAAGCGAATTGAACGGGGCAGCATCGCCCATAAATTGTGCTAAGAAAATAGCTGGTCCTTGAATGGTTTTCATTATTTTGATAATTGAATTGAAAATAAGGAAGATGTCAAATTTAAGATGTCAAATTTCAAGGGGCAATAAAGTGATTTTAGCCCGTAATTACGCTTAATTCTACGGTTAAAAAATCAAGTAAATTGCATACTTTCAATTGTTTATTCATAAAGTATGTACTGCCAGATGGAATGATAACATATTGATAATCAGGCTTTAAATCTAACATGCTTTGATAAAAGCCTTTCAAAAGCACGGGTGTGACTGAATATTTAATTTCAATGCAGACTGTTTTACCATTGGGGCTTATTAAAACCAAATCTGTTTCTGCTCCAGCTTGTGTCCGATAATAATAAAATTGCCAGCGTCCCGATACTGCGCGGTGTATTTGTTCAATAACATAACCCTCCCAAGAAGCCCCAATACTGGGGTGTCCCAATAAAGCCTCAAAATTTGGAATATTCAACAACTGATGTAAGATGCCTGTATCACGAAAATAAATTTTAGGCGATTTCACTAATCTTTTGCCAACATTCGTGTAGAATGGCTCTAAACGTCGAATCAAAAAACCGCCTTCTATTAAGTCCAAATATTTGCCAACTGTTGGGTTTGAAACACCCAAAGACTGAGATAAGGTATTGATATTCAACATATTTCCGTGAATGTGTGCCACCATTCTGTACAATTTGGATAAGGTTTGGGTACTAATTTCATAGCCTAAAGCACGTAAATCTTTTTCTAAAAAAGTAGATAAGAAATTATTCAACCATTTAACGGCTACTCTTTCAGATGGTGCTAATAAGGAATCAGGAAAGCCACCAAAAAACCAGTGTTTTTCTTTGCTTACAGATGTGTCTGCAATTTCAGATAAAGACAAAGGGGCTAATTCTGTATAGGCAATACGTCCTGCTAAGGTTTCTGAACTTTGGCGAATCAAAGTAGGTGAGGCTGAACCTAAAATTAGAAATCGAGTAGCTACTCTATTTTGGTCAACCAATGCACGCAATAATGGAAACAATTGGGGCATTAACTGGATTTCATCAATAACGACGCATTTGTCTTCATGTGATTGTAAATAATACTCTGCATTTTGTAGCCGTTCAATATCAGTTGAGAGTTCTAAATCTAAATAGATACTTTTTTTAGGAATTTGGGCAACTAATTGTTTAGCCAAAGTCGTTTTTCCCACTTGGCGAGGTCCAATAAGACCCACTATTGGAAAGTATGTTAAGCTATCTACAATATCTTCTGATACAAATCTTTTTATCATTATCCTTGTAATTTTAAAATCCAATTTTAAATTTTCAAGGACAAAATTAAATAATTTTTCAAAAAAAATAGTACTTTCGTAAATTCTTAGTGTAGAAAAAAGTACCACCGTTTTGACCCGAATTTTTTCGTGCCTTTTTGACAGTCTAACTTTATCATCTACTACACAAAGTCCAGAAATAAAGTGTGAATTTGCCGCGCATTATTTTGATTTGCAACGCATTGAAGTAGTGGCTTGAAACCCTCTTTTCAGAAAACATAATGCAACATACAGTTTAAGTCTCGATAATACAACGGCTTTTATCGAAATGGAGCCGTAGGTTTGCAATTATTGACAAATGAAGAACGGAATCCACTTAAAACCACTACTTTTGGCTTTGGTTTGATGATTCAAGATGCGCTTGACAAAGGCGCAAATCGTGTTATCATAGGTTTGGGTGGTTCAGCCACAAATGATGCAGGAATGGGCATGGCTGCCGCTTTGGGTTGGCAATTTTTAGATAAAAACGAACCACCTCTCCTCCCTCGTGCGAGCGAACCGAGCGCGTGATTAATTAATTATAAATTATCAAAGCAAATATTTAATAATGACAATCAAAGAAATTAATCAAGTACTCACTCAATCTGAGAAAGCCTTTAAAACCTACCGTTCTTATTCAGGCAAGCAAAAAGCGGCTTTTTTAAGACAAATTGCCGTAGAAATTGAGTCATTAAGCGATGTTTTGATACAAACCGCCAGCCGTGAAAGCAATTTGCCGATTGCCCGATTGACGGGGGAACGCGGACGAACAACGGGACAATTGCGCCTTTTTGCCGATTATGTTGAAGAAGGTTCGTGGGTAGATGCCACTATTGACACGGCTATTCCAGACCGCCAGCCTTTGCCAAAAGTAGATTTACGTAAAATGCTTGTGCCAATGGGTACAGTAGTGGTTTTTGGAGCAAGCAATTTTCCATTGGCGTTCTCGACAGCAGGTGGTGATACGGCTTCGGCGTTGGCTTCAGGTTGCCCAGTAGTGGTCAAAGGACACCCTGCCCATATCGAAACGTCACGCTTGGTGGCTTCGGCAATTGAAAAAGCAGCCGCAGTGACTAAGATGCCAAAAGGTGTTTTTGGTCATGTTGAAGGTGGTATTGAAGTCGGTAAACACTTGGCGAAGCACCCCTCAGTATCAGCCGTTGCTTTTACGGGTTCATACATGGCAGGCAAGGCATTGTTTGACATTGCTAACAAACGCAAACAACCGATTCCTGTTTTTGCAGAAATGGGCAGTATCAACCCCGTTATCTTATTTGAAAATGCTTTAAAAGAACGCAATGAATCGCTTTCTACGCAATTAGCAGATTCAGTTACGCTCGGTGTGGGTCAGTTTTGTACCAATCCCGGGCTGATTCTTGGTGTGGAAAGTGCAGCTTTTGAGTCGTTTTTGTTGGGTTTTACAAGTAAAATCCAAGCGAAAACGGCTGCACCAATGTTGCATGAAGGCATTGCGAAAAACTATCAAAAAGGTCTTGAAATGTTCACAAATCAAGCAGAAACTGCTGTTTCGACGATTGAAAACACGAACAATCCGATTTCTGGACACCCCTCAGTAGGTGTGGTGTCAGGCGCAAGTTTCTTGAAAAATAAAGTCTTGCACCAAGAAGTTTTTGGTCCTTTTTCTTTGGTAGTCAAATGTAAAGACAAAAGCGAATTGAAACGTATTGTGAAAAAATTGGAAGGACAATTGACGGCAACGCTGATGTCAGAGCCTTCAGATTTGACAAGTAATAAAGACATTATTGCAGCAATCAGTGAAAAATGTGGGCGTTTAATCGTCAACAACGTGCCAACAGGCGTAGAAGTAACCCATGCTATGCAACACGGCGGACCTTTCCCTTCTACAACCGACAGCCGTTTTACATCGGTCGGTACAAGTGCAATTCTGCGTTTTGTTCGTCCATTTTGCTATCAAAATTATCCAAATGACTTGCTGCCTGATGCTTTAAAAGAAAGCAACTCCCTCAGTATTTGGCGTAAAATCAATGGTGTGTTGAATAAATAGTAATTTTAGCCTATTGCTCGCTTCGCTTGCAAAAGAGAGAAATGTGGTTCATTTTTCGGGCTTTGCCCAAAAAACAAATCACCTCTCCTCCCGCGCGCGCGAAGCGAGCGCGTGACTAAGTAATTGAGGAGTGGACATAACCTAAAAACATCGTTTTTTGATTAAAACAGATGTTTTGCGCGCGCTTCGCTCGCGCAAAAGGGAGGAGACGTGGTTCGTTTTTTCGGCTTCGCCGAAAAACGAACCACATTCCCCTCCCTCGCGCGAGCGAAGCGAGCGCGAGATGCAAAAAAACGCTTTTAGGTTATGCCCCCCGGTGCAGATGAAGTATCTATGCTGCTTTTGTCGCGTGCTTTGGCGGCAAAACACCAGTTTCAACCTAAGATAAAAGCGATTTTTTCATCGGAAAAAATGGCGGAAACGGCTATGCCTTTTGAAGATAGACCCCTCAGTAAAACGGTTACACAACGACAGGAAAAGAGGTGTTTCGTTTTTAGGCAAAGCCTAAAAACGAAACACTTTCTCCTATTTTTACGAGCGAAGTGAGCGCGGATTAAGTAATTACAAAAAATACTATTTCACCTTTTAATACCATTTTAAATGAAGTCTCTACGAACGTTTTTTCTCTCTAAAATCATGCAAACAACCGTTTTTTTAGCTTTACTGTCAATAGCAATTGGTTGTAAAAATACTGAAACAACCAATGCTAAATCAACAGAAAAAGCCACAATGCCTACCAACACGATTACTAAAGTCGCTTATGGCACACAAGCCGATGGCAAAACGGTAGAGCAATACACGCTCGAAAATGCCAATGGCATGACCGTCAAAATCATCACACGCGGCGGCATTATCACCCACCTCACCGTACCCGACCGTAAAGGCGTTTACGAAGATGTGGTTTTGGGCTACGACTCACTCAATGGGTATTTGGATACCAAAACGCCTTATTTTGGCGCATTAATTGGACGTTTTGGCAATCGTATTGCCAAAGGAAAATTCAGTTTGGACGGTAAAACTTACACTTTGGCGACAAACAATATTGGCAACCACTTGCACGGCGGTATTACTGGTTTCGATAAAGTGGTGTGGACGGCTACGCCAAATCCCCCAAATACTGAGGGGGTATCTTTGAAGTTGACTTACCTAAGCAAAGACATGGAAGAAGGCTATCCCGGCAATTTAAACGTTGCGGTACTTTACACCTTAACAAATGACAATACATTAAAAATTGATTTTGAAGCAACTACGGATAAAACAACGGTTTGTAATTTGACACACCACGCTTATTTTAATTTATCGGGCAAAAATGGCAGTCCCATTTTAGACCACCAATTGATAATACCCGCAAGCCGTTTTTTACCAGTTGACAAAACATTGATTCCAACGGGTATCAAGGCAGTTACAGGTACACCTTTCGATTTTACGACCGTGCATAAAGTTGGTGAGCGCATCAATACACCCAAAGATGAACAATTGATTGCGGGCGGTGGCTATGACCATTGTTGGGTTTTGGATAAGACAGACGCAGCATTGACACTGGCTGCTACGTTGACGGATTCAACAAGCGGACGGACACTCAAATTGTTCACAACAGAACCAGCGATTCAATTTTATTCGGGTAATTTTCTCGACGGCACTTTGGTCGGTAAAGGTAATGTAAAATACGGCAAACGTACAGGTTTGTGCCTCGAACCAGAACATTATCCCGATGCACCGAACCAAAAAGCCTTTCCTTCAACGGTCTTGAAACCGAATGAAACATATAAAACAAGTATTGTTTGGGCGTTTTCAGCGCAGTAACGCGATACTAAAGTCGCGCTGCATAAAAATAGCACATTCTAAACGTGGCGCGACTTTAAAGGTCGCGTTACAACTAATAAATTCTTGATAATGAAATCATTATATCGTTTTTTACTTATTCTTTTATAACTACTTAGTCACTTGCTCGCTTCGCTCGCAGGAGGAGAGAGAGGATTCATTTTTCGGGCTTTGCCCGAAAAATGAACCACCTCTCCTCTTTTTGCACGAGCGAAGCGAGCGCGTGAACCAGCAGTTTAGATTTTATCTATGGTTTCAAAAAATTTACCATCGGAAGCACGTAGTGAAAAGAAATATCCCAATTCTTTTTTCAAATTTTGAGGCAAGTCTGGGAGCGCAGAGCGCGGAATCAACAACGTGGATAAATTATGAAAATCGGCAAAAATAGCGTGTTGTTCTGCTGTTTTTTTCAAATATTCATGTCCTGATGAGCCGCCTGTCCCAATTTTTTTACCGAGCATCCGCATCACCATTTGCGCGTGCCTATACCGCCACGTTGTAAGATTTTCGTCAATCGTAGTGAGGCGACTGAGGAGGTTGTAAGGTTGTTGCAAAATCGGTTCAGGACTAAGTCTAAGTACAAATTACAGCGAAATTACCAGCTTAGAGCAAGCGCAAGCTATAGTAATTGGGTACACTAACGGTAATTCTCCTTTTGGAATATTCTTGTATTATGATTACAAAACAAATTCGGTATCACAATTAAGTTCGCCAATGACTCAAAACGTAACTTTAAACAATAGAGAATTTAAAAATGTTTATAGTAGTCGTATGAGTACTGATACTGAATACAAAGAGTTAAGGTTTAATTTTGATTTTGGTATTGTTTCATATTCAAATAAACTTGGAAAAACATTTGTATTCGATAGATTCGAGTAACATCTGTTGAGAACATGCAAGCCTGTAACTGACAAGTAGTCACTTACAGGCTTGTGCTGTAAGAAGCCGCAGTCATACCAACTGATTTCCCCTTTTCGGGCTAAAAAAATTACCCCCTCAGTATGTTGATGCGTTTTCTAAGCGTCAGTAAAATTGTTTTAGCAATAGCATTAACCACTTAGCTGTAGCGCGACCTTAAGGTCGCGTTACGTGTAAACAGCCTCTCAATCCTCCGAATAGCACCCAATCGGCTGCCCGGGTGGTACAATCGGCGGCGCGGGTGCTTTAAATTCGTTCGGATTCTCTGTAAAATAGCGCAATTGCGTTTGCAAATAATTATTGTGGGCATTACGTTTATCGTCTTGCAATTTTGTTTTATTGATGTACAGACGCGCACCTGCCTTTACAACGCGCCCAACTTTTCCGTCTCCATTGGATTTCAAGGCTTCCCAATCAAAGAAATAACGGTCTAAAAAGTAGAGAACTTCTGCATTGACTTGTGTATTGCCTTTTTTATCGGCTGCCAATTGCAAAAGACGATTGAAAAACAGTTTTTCAGTCGAAAAAGCAATTTCACGCTGCATTATACTGAGGGGGGGAAATAATTGAGAATGCACTCTGATTGAGGTTCTAATTTTATGCAAATACGTCAACAAGTCCATTTGTTCATTCGGAAAACGGGCATGTTGCTCTGAAATGCGGGTTAGACGGGCATCGTTCAACAACAAACGAATGGTATTCCCTGCGGCAACTTCTGCCGCCGTCAAAGGGTCGAAAAATAATTGTGTTTTTGTCGGAAACAATTCTCTATGCCGTTCATAATCAACGGGTTGTGGTGGTATTAACTTGATGATATTTTCAGGTATCTCCAAAAAGGTAGGCTGGATTGTGGCTAAAACTGCCTGCAACGCCGCGTTTTGTTCTTTCGGAGAAACAGGTGTGTTTGTCACTTGACCATCGCCCCGCATCGCATAACTGTAATTGACACCGCCAATAAGTTTCACCGCGCCCTCAGTTTGATAACGGTGAGAAAGGTACAAAGGCACTAAAACTTGCTCCAACATCGCCATTGGTTGCCCCATTGGAATACTGTTTTCGCCAAATTTTTTCAAACCTAAATCACGGACTTTCGATAGCCTTATGAGTTCGTCAACTGCCGATTTTCCATTGTCCCAAAGGTGCGCATGTGGGTGTCCTCCCCCTTCTGGACGCGCATCTTGGTCGCTGATAAATAAAAATCCTTGTTTCAAATTCTCTTTGATAATGTCTGATAAACCTTGATTTTCATCTTTTTCTTTCGGAAAATCTTGATACCCGTACAAAATCATGCGTTTGTCCCAATCACCAATTTTAGTATCATACGTTTTTGAAAAATCCAATTCTCCCGACCCCTCCCGATTATCTCGGGACAAGTCCGTAATTCCGACAAAAGGATGCGGATAATCCATTACCGATGACAAATTATTGACGCTTGCCGCAAAATTATGTTGTAAACCAATTGTATGCCCCACTTCATGCGCCGCCAATTGCCGCAAACGCGCCAAAGCCATTGCTTGCATACGCGGGTCGGCAGGTTTACCCGTTTCAAAAGGAGACAACAAACCTTGTGCAATAAGATAATCTTGGCGCACCCGCAACGACCCCAAAGACACATGCCCTTTGATGATTTCGCCCGTTCGTGGGTCAGTCACCGCATTGCCATACGACCACCCGCGCGTGGAACGATGCACCCATTGAATGAGATTGTAACGCACGTCCATCGGGTCAGCATCTTCTGGCAACTCCTTGACAATGAACGCATTGCGATAACCTGCTGCTTCGTAGGCTTGATTCCACCAAGCCGCCCCTTCCATCAAAGCAGATTTGATTGGTTCGGGTGCGCCTCTGTCCATGTAGTAAACAATGGGTTTTACGGGGTCTGACAATGCCGCCGTCGGGTCTTGTTTTTGCAAGCGATGACGAAGGATAAACCGTTTTTCAATTGGCTCAGAAATCGGCGTGGCATAATCATAAAATTGAATATCTATAAAGCCTGAACGTGGGTCAGCTTTGCGCGGTTTGTAGTTGCCATCGGGCAACTCTACGAAAGAATGGTGTTCCCGAACCGTCACCGCCGAAGCAGTCGGGGTCACACTACGGATATACTCACCTTCGGGTTTTCCCGTAAATGTCAAAGTGGCTTCAAATTCCGTATTTTTTGGAAAAGACTTTGTGCGCGGCATAAAAATCGCCGAACGGCTGGCATCAAGACTGTACGTGCCTTGTTGTGATTGGCGCAAACGCTCCGAGACACCGTGTACATCGGTCAATAAAAACGCCGTAGCGTCCACCAAATATTTATCCTTCGACTCCTCTCCTACCGTAAAACCCCACAAAACAGACTGCGCAAAGGCTTGTTCAACGGCTTGCCGTTCGTCTGCATTTGGACTCAATGCCCGATACGCATAATTGGGTTGCACGAGGAGGATTTTTGCGCCCGATTTCATGAATTTCACCACGCGTTGCCCACCAATTTGCCCTCTATCCAAGCCAATATCGTTTGACCCCACGCCCGCAGGAAGCGAATGGACATAGAGAAATTCTTTGTCTATTTTGTCAATTTCAAGCCAGATTTTTCCTTCTTTTTCATCCCAAAAGAAGTTGAAATAACCTTTGAAGGCTTGCATTTTTTGCGTTTTCGTCTCGTAAGCCGAGGGCGTTTGAGCGGTGAGTGTGCTGAAATACAGGCATAAAAAGAGGAATTGAACACGCATAGTAGGCATTTTTTTGTAATTACTTAGACGCGCTCGCTTCGCTCACGCGTGAGAGAAGCGAGCAATAGGCTAAGTAATTGTTTAAGATTGTAACTGTTACCACACGCTCGCTTCGCTCGCGCAGAAAGGAGGAATGTGGTTCATTTTTCGGCTTTGCCGAAAAATGAACCACCTCTTTTCCTGTCGTTGTGCGAGCAAAAGGCACGTAGCTAAATAGTTACTTAAAATTAAATTAAATTAAAGGTCGAATGTAGGGATTTTCATAAGAGAAAATTATATTTTGTGGTTTAATTATCAAAATTTCGTAACTTTGAAGTATGAAAGACTTGAAATTATTTTGAAACCATACATAAAATCTAAACTGCTGGTTCTCGCGCTCGCTTCGCTCGCGCGAGAGGGGGAATGTGGTTCATTTTTCGGGCAAAGCCCGAAAAATGAACCACCTCTCTTCCTTTTGCGCGAGCGAAGCGAGCGCAAAAGTGCCTTTTAATGCGTATTTTGAATTTATGTATGGTTTCAAAGAAATTATTACCAATTGGTGTCCAAACCTTCTTAAAAATGAGAAGTAATCCGTATGTGTATGTTGACAAAACATGCCCCCATTTATCGGCTTGCCATAAATGGGGGCATGTATTTTTTGTCGCGTCCACGCCGATTCGGAAAGTCATTGATGGTATCCACTTTAAAAGAACTTTTTGAAGGTAATCGTGTCTTGTTCAAAAACTTATGGATAGAAGATAAATGGGATTGGTCGCTTTGCGTTCGGCAGAATATGAGTCGAGAAGTCTTATTATCAATGATGAAGGATTGGTACAATGGTTTTAGTTGGGACGGCATTCACAGTAACAGGGGTGTAAGGTGGAGGTGAAGGGTAATTGGGGTTTGAATCACCTGTACTTGCGCCAATAAGCGGACTACAAAACGAATATACAAGGTTATCCCCCTCAGTGTCGGCGGCAGAATGATTGTAAATGAGCGGCTCGCCCCACAAATAAAAATGGGAGGAAATGACTTGAATTTAGGACTGTTGTTATTCCTCTGTTGGGCTTCGGGCGTTATTTCGATGTAATAGGTTGACCCAATATTCATCTCGAAAAATTTTCATCGTGATGTGGTACGTGACTTTATTGCCTTTTCGTTCCACAAATTTATACGCCATTTCGCCACCAACGATATGATCCGCTTGTACGACAAGGGGCAATAGCAAAAAAAGAAGACAAGTAAAAAAGTGGCTACGCTTTAGCATTTTGCGTGGTTTGTTGTGATGAAAAAATGTAATTACTTAGCCTATTGCTCGCTTCGCTCGCAATAGGCTAAGTAATTACAAATTTAATAAAGCTGATGTAAATACGTTTTTATCTTCTCACAAGCCCGCACCGCCATTGCCACACTCGTCAAAGTCGGATTCGATGTGGTTGACATTGGAATAACACCATTGCCACCTACAAAAAGATTGTCAAAACCCCAAACTTGCGAATACGTATCACAAACAGAAGTGCCGTCATTCGTTTCGCCCATGCGGGTTGTGCCTTGATAATGCAAAGATGTTCCCGCAGGCATCACCGTTTGGTCGCCGTCTTTGATGACTTTTCCGAAGGCTTCTGCTGCTTGTAATTGCATTTTTTTGGCATCTTCAATGTTCTTTTTATCCCCCTCAGTATATTGGAACTTAAAATTCATTTTGGGCATACCCAAATAATCGGTTTTGGTTTTTGAAAACACAATACGGTCTTTGTATTGCACTGATTTCAAACAACCCCAACCCAAACCAACTATGTGTTTAGCCCCCCCTGCTCCCAAAGGGGGAGCGATGGTTGTTTTCATGGGCGACAAATCCATGTGCATTATCTGCCCATGAAACGGGTGATGTGGCGCATCAAAAGGTACCCAAAAAACACCAATTGTAGGTTCTGTGCGACTGTTCGGATTGTATGTAGAGACGCGATGCATCGCGTCTCTACATATTTTATCTACTAAATCTTCTTTTAATTCAACAAACGTGAAGATAAACGGGTGTTCGTTTAGATAATGCCCCAATGCTTTTGGACGAATACCCGAAGCCCATAATAGTTGCGGTGTCCGCAAAGCATCACACGCCACGATGACAATTTTAGCGTGTATTTCTTCTTGTTTGCCTGTCGGCAAATGTTCTATCAATGCACCTGTAATTTTACCCCCCTCAGTATTTTCAAGTTTTGAGTTTTGAGTTTTGGGTTTTGAGTCATTTTGTACCCCCTCAGTAAAAAGTCGTCTGCAAAGGGTTTCAGAACGTAGTTCAAAGTTCGGGAAACTTGACTCCCCCTTTTGGGGTTGGGGGGCTGCCATTTCACCCAAAATCAAATCCGCACCCGTCCAATAACGTTCCCCATTTTCATTGACTTTACAAGCCAAAGGCATAGGTTGAACTTGTCTGTCTTTACCCAGTTTTTCGTTAAAAACACTGCCCAAAGTCTTCATAATTGCCAAACTTTCGGGTGTTTCGGGAAAAGCGTTTTGCGTGACACAAAGCAATTCTTTGGCTTTTGCAAAGGCAGCTTCATATTCGGCTTCTGGAATAAAGGGTATGCGTTCAGCATTGCCGGGGGTAGGGCAAGCACAGGTCCAATGTGAACCCATGCCACCGACATTGCTCGACATAGCGGCGGCGGGCATTTGATTTTTCGCTAAATCTTCGGGCTGGTCGGTTGCCAAATGCGTCCCTGCGCGTGCCAAAATATCGGCAGTAAGTTCACCCTTTTGAACAGCAAGGGCGCGTTGAGGAACGGAAATGGGTGGGTAAGCAGTTTGCTTATTGCCTTGCGATTTGATAAGTGCAGCCTCCATATCAGCAGGATTGCTGATGTTTTTGGTGTGTTGCCCCGCTTTATCCGTCAAGCGCGGACCCAAATCAATCATCAAAATTTTTGCATCGGGCTTTTGCTCCGCAATGATTCTGGCATAAGTCGCCCCAATTGGACCAGAACCAATTATTAAAACATCAGTATTCATTCGGTTTAATTTATGTGGATTTTTTGCGCCGCTACTCTGATACTCGGAAAAGGCATATAGCCAATTCGCAGGTTTATTTTTAAACCAATTTCATGTTCTCCTGCCGACAATCCACCTGTTTTATGAACGGTCAAAGTGGCGACTTCGCCCATTTCCCAACGGTCTTCGGTCTCATTTTCACGCTGTTCGAGGTTGTAGGTATTGTCGTGAACGGTAATATCCACTTTGTTTTGAGGTACTACTTTACCGTTTACTGTCACTTCAATTTCTTGAACCATTGAGAGTGACACGCCTCGATAATAGGGCAGTCTTGCACCGATTTGAAAGCCATTGGCTTTGCCGTTTTTATTGACAACATTTTTCACATTGTCGGTGACTATCATATATTTTTCAAACATTGTTTTTATTTTTTAATTTAATGAATGTTATGCGGTAGAGACGTTGGATTGCAACGTCTCTACTAAATTCATTTTATCCCATAATTGACCATCATTTGCTGATGTCTTCTCACCTGCTCCACACTATCCACTTCGTGAACGTCTTGAATATGGCGATTGCCTTCATATTCGCTTGCGATATAGCCCGCGTAACCGCCTTGATTTAAGACATCAATGACTTCTTTGTACGGAATACTGTACTCGGTGCAGTCGTCCAACATTTCGAGGAACTTACCGTGAATATGTACAATTCTATCTATATGAGGCAGTAAACTTAGGGGATTGACGCAGGTATTGTGGCGTGAAAGTTCTGCCACTGCCATGTCAATTCTTCGGTTACTCATACGCGAAACCTCGTAAATGGTGTATTCTGCCATTACGCCTTTTTCATGCTGATTGCAGACGTATTCTGCAATTTTAGGGTCTGCGCCGTTGCGAATCATTCTATCAATTTGGACGCGTGGTAGTCGTGCTGTAAATCCGCCCATGTCAGGTATAAAACCAAAATGTTTAGTGCCTGTTTTTTCCATCACTTCCCAATGTTTGTACATCCAAGCACTGTTGATATTCCACGGGGCATGAACTTCTATACCTAATGTTATATCATGGTCTTCGGCAAAAGGAATCACTTTTTCAATAATGGCGGGTGTTGTGTTTACAATAACCCGAATTATTTTAAACCCTAATTTGTGGGCAAAAACAATGTCTCTTTTAAACGACTCAACGGCTTCATCGTCAGACATATAATGTCCTTTTTTCTTATTATAATCCAAAAACATATCGTGAGCCACAGGCGTGACTTGATATTTATCCATCAAACCAAACCACTGCTCGATAAAAGCATCGGTCAATTTTGGAAAGCCCACAACACTCTGTTCCCCTAACATTTCGATACCTGTTGCACCCGTTTTGGCGGCGGCAGCGATGCAGTCTTCGAGACTCATTTTTCTCAAAAAGAATTCTTCTTGATAGCTATAAAGACTTACAGCACGTTTTATGTTATTACTCATTTTTATTTAAAATTAAAAAATTGATTTTCAAGCCTATTAAATATTTGTTCGTAATTTGCGAATACGAAATAAATGATTTATTTTTACCAAAAAATAAAAAAATATGAAACCACAGGATATTATTATTTTATTAAAACTATCGCTACTTGAAACAGATGATTGGACATACGCAACCTTATCAGAAGACTTGCAAATGAGTAGTTCGACTATATTTGCGGCACTACAACGCTCTGTAGAATCGGGTTTGTATCATAAAAATACTAAAACTGTTCATAGAGACGCTTTATTAGAATTTTTAATTCATGGATTCAAATATGTTTTTCCTGCAAGTCCCGGCAAATTAGCCAAAGGGATTCCAACGGCACATTCTGCGAATCCATTAGCACAATTTATCCAATCAGAAAAAGATATTTATGTTTGGAAATCCGCTTTTGGCACAATTAGAGGACAAGCTATACAACCTTTGTATGAATCTGTACCACAATTAGTACAAAAAGATGTTCAACTCTATGAGCTACTTTCTTTGATAGATGCTTTACGAGTAGGTAAAGCAAGAGAAAAAGATTTAGCTATTCAAGAATTAACCAAACGCATAGCCCACCATGCTTAAAAATCAATATATTTTAGAGACAATTGCACATGGTTTGGGCGATATGTTAGACCAATTCGTTTTTGTAGGCGGCTCGGTTATTGAACTCTATGCTTCTCACAATATTTTTGCCGATGTTCGTCAAACAGATGATGTTGATTGCATAGTAGAGGTATCAAGTAAGGCAAACTATGATGCTTTGGAATACAAACTTAGACAATACGGCTTTCTTGATGATATGTCAGAAGATGCGCCAATTTGTCGTAAATTGTATCAAGGTATCAAAGTTGATTTTATGCCAACAGAAGAAAGCATCTTACAATTTACAAACAGATGGTATAAAAAAGGCTTTCAAAAAGCTCAGTTTTATCCTTTATCCGATAAAAAGTATATCAAAATTCTACCTGCGTCTTATTTTATAGCTGCCAAATTAGAAGCCTTTTTCAGTCCTTATCGAAAATATAACTTGGACGTTTATGCAAGCCATGACTTTGAAGATATTATTTACATTTTGGATAATTGCGATAATATTGTTCAACTGATTGCGACTTCTGACTCCTCAGTAAAAAGCTATATTCAACAGCAATTTAATTTTTTATTAAAAAACAAACCTATCATCTATGCTTTAAACGGCATTTTACGAGATGAGGAAAACGAAGCCAAAGTATTTGGCATATTTAAAAATATTGCCTCATCAAAAATTCAGTGATTTCAAAGAATAATTTTTGATTCGGTTGCCCCCCTCAGTATTTACGCCATTTTTTTACCCAAAAACAAGTTATAAACGACAAGAATGACCGTTACCGCCAAGCAAATTATGCCCACCACAAAAAACGTAGGCTGCACGCCACCCGAATAGTTGGTGATACCCGATACAAATACAGGGTTTAGGAATTGCCCTAAGAAAAAGGCACTCGTCCAGAAACCCATACCACGTCCTCGATATTGAACAGGAAAGAGGTTCAAAGCCCACGCAACCAAGACGGGGATAGTCATGCCACAGCCCAATTGTTGAATCCAGCCCGCCATCATAGCCGTAGTCGTATCTTTGGCGAGTCCAATACCCGCAAGACCAATGGCAAAAAATAAAAACATCAATGCCATTTGCTGCCAAAAAGGGCGTTTTGACACTAATTTGAAAATCAAAGCACCCAATGGTACGGCGGTGCTTGTGATTGCACTCATATTGCCCAACTGAATTTTATCTTTGATGCCCATGTAGTCCAATGCTCTTGAAAAATGTATGGTATAGACAAAATACAAAATGGAGATACAAAAAGTAGCTAAAAACACCCCAATAGTCGTATTTATTGGGAATTTTGAATCGGCAGAAAGCGGCGTATCTATATCGCTCGTTAATTTTTCTTCTGGCTCAAAAATGAATATAACTGCAAGAAGCGTGATTAAAAACGAAATGCTGTAAACGAGAAATGGGTAATTCCAACCCATATTGGCTAAATGACCACTTAATGAAAGTAAAAGTGCAGCGGCAATAGACCCAAAGAAAATCTGTATAGTCAACCATTTTGTACGGTCTTTTTGGGTAAAATAGTCGCCCAAAAGCGTATTTCCGATGACCAAAACAAAAGCCTCACCCACGCCAAGCAACAATCTACCCGTGATGACGGTATTGAAACCATCAAGAAAATAAGGTAAAATGCCCCCCAAACCATACAGCGCAGTGAACCAAATTAGCAATTTTCGCCGACCAAATTTATCCACCAAAACGCCCGCAAACGGGGCAATAAGGGCAATACAAATACCCGGAGCCGTCAGTATCATTGGCACAAGCAGGTCTTTGTTGCCGACATCTTTGAAATGCGCCATGAGGGTCGGCAATGCAGGCATTAAAGCCACAATTGCCATCATGGGTAGTTGATTCACAAGAATCACAACCAATGCTTGCCAAAAGCCCGCCTTTCTTGGTTCGAGTTGATGATTTTCCATTAAAAATTAAAATTTTAATTCTTGTTTGATTTTTATTTATAAAATACCCCTCAGTCATGCTTTCAGCTTGATGGAGCGTTCGCACCATATTTTTACTTCAAGTACATTTTTATACAGATAAATTTCACTTATTTTACACTTTTATACAGATAAATTTGAATATTTTTACGTTTTTCCACAGATGAATTTTTTAATTCTTTCAAAATAGTTAATTTTACCATTATTTTCATTGTAAAATACCTTTTTTATGAAAAGAACTTTATATCAAAATCTGATTGATTGGAAATCGAACCCTCGTAGAAAACCACTTTTGTTGCAAGGGGCAAGACAAGTTGGTAAAACTTGGCTTATTAACGAATTTGGTAAAAATGAGTATGACAATTTTGTTTATCTCAATTTTGAACAAACGCCCAATCTGAAATCTCTTTTTACAGCCGAACTTTCACCCAAAAAAATTATTGAAAACATTGGTTTGCTATTGGGCAAAAAAATTATTGCGGACAACACATTGATTTGTTTTGATGAAATTCAAGTTTGCCCCGAAGCCTTGACAAGTCTTAAATATTTTCAAGAACAAGCTCCTGATTGCCATATCATCGCCGCAGGGTCGTTGTTGGGCGTTAGTTTGGGTAAAACCAGTAGTTTTCCTGTCGGAAAAGTCAATTTTTTGACACTTTACCCGCTCAGTTTTGCGGAGTATTTAGACGCTATTGGTGAAAGCCTTTTAGCTGAAAAACTCTTGCAATTGGCAACACTGCCCGATATTTTGCATGAAAAACTGATTGATATTTTGAAAATGTACTTTTTCTTGGGCGGTATGCCCGAAGTCGTCAGTGATTACATTCAACATAAAGACATACAAGCTGTACGAACCATTCAAAACGATATTTTACAAGCCTATCAACGTGATTTTTCAAAATATACCGACCCCGCTCAAGCCATTAAAGTTGCTGAAATTTGGCAATCTGTTCCTTATCAATTGGCAAAAGAGAACAAAAAATTTATGTACAACGATGTTAAAAACAATGCACGTTCAAGTGCCTATCAACAAAGTATTGAGTGGTTGAAAAACGCAGGATTGATTCATGTTGTCAACAATATTCGTGTCGCCAAATTGCCAATTTCGGGTTATGCTGATTACAACAAATTCAAAATTTATATTTTAGATACCGGTTTATTGGGTGCTATGCTCAACCTTTCTTCCGATATTATCCTCAAACCCAATGAACTTTTTATGGAATACAATGGGGCTTTTGTTGAAAATTATACCTGTCTTGAACTCCTAAAAGTCTTAGGTCAAGACCTTTTTTACTGGTTGTCAGACCGAGAAGCGGAAGTTGATTTTGTTTTTCAATGGCAGAATAACATTTATCCATTGGAAGTCAAAAGTGGTACAAATCGCAATACCAAAAGCCTCAGAAGCTACGCCGACAAATTTCAACCTCCGTTTTTGATGCGGTCTTCTCCTCGAAACTTTATCCGAAGTGAGGAATTTGTCAATCTGCCTTTATATGGTTTATTGGGTATTCAATCGCTACTTTCTGCTTAATTTACGATGTCGGGCGTGTTCCGAAATCCCATATCCGACATCGTTTTACCCCCCTCAGTATTTCCAAGCATTTTTGTTAAAAAAACAGAGTAACGCCTAAGCGTTACTCTTTTCTAAACAACGCTAAATGTATGAAAACAGTAACTATCCAGCTGCTCTAAAATTCAGAGAGGGTTTGTGTTTTTTTTCGCAGAAAAAAAACACAAACCACCCTTTTTTTCAGCTAACCAAAGCACAAAGGCTTGGATTTGAGATGAGTGTTTATTTACAGCCACTTATTTATTTTTTTGAGCCTCGAAATTGCTCAATTTTAGGAGCGGCTGGATAGTTACTGAAAACATTTATTTTCTTGTGCCTCTAAAATGGTAATTGGCTTGAAGCCCAAATAGACGGGGTGAGCCAAAAATCCAGCTAAAGCCGTTAATATTAGCACCATTGAATGATGTATTGGTTATGACACGATTATCTTCTAAGTTTTGAGCAAAAACACCAATATCCCAATTGCTATTTTTGGCGGTATAAGTTATGAACGCATCAGTTTTTGTAAAGGCTTTTTGTCTATCCATTTCAAAATTAAAAGGTGACAAGAAGTAATCAGACTTATACATGGTCTGAACACCAACGTTCAAATTGCTGCCCCCAATCTCAAAATCGTGGTCGTAACCTGCAATAAGCGTCCATTTTGGGGCTTGAATCGGGCTATTGCCTTTGACATTGACCTTCTCGGTGGTTGTAGCTATACGCTGGCGGTCTAATGTAAAATCACCGAATGAAGCGTCTAAGTAGTTAATCGTGAATTTTACACGGTCAGCTTTTGTGAAAGCCATTTCACCGTCAAATTCTACGCCTGTATAACTTGAATTACCTGCATTTTTAATTTGTGAGCCGACTGCCGTTGAAATAAAAACCGATACTTGCTGCCCTTGGTAGGCATAATTGAAAACCGACGCATTAAGGCGTAATCTGTTATCCAAAAACTTATTTTTTGTTCCTATTTCAATCGCCCGCAAATTCTCCTCATCGTAATTGCCTATATTGTCAAAACCGCCCGCTTTGTAGCCTGTACTCCATTTGGCAAATACCATTTTAGAGTCGTCAATTTTATAATCAAAATTAAGCAAATAAGTTAACTTATTCCAACTACCTGAATTAGGCAATGTTGATGCCGTAGGTCGCATACCTGTTTGTGTCATGCTTGTAGGCACTTCGGGATAGAAAAAACGAGTCACATTGGCATTAGGTGGCATCGGACCGGCTGCCAAATCTGATGCAGTACGGTTTTTATCGTCCCAAGTATTGCGTAAGCCTGCTGTTATGCCAAATTTTTCTGTTACTTGATACGTTGCTTGACCGAACACACCCGTTGTTTTTGAGTCAATTTCTCTAATAAAGAAGTTATTGAATGGAGCTTTTCCACCAAACGCACCTTTGACGGCGGCTAAAATCAACCCCCTTGCAACGTTTTGTGTCTCGGAACCGTGAAACACGCCCGCTTGCCAAATCAACTTATTCGATTCACCATTGATTCGCAATTCGTGGCTTTGAGTCTGGTACTTCAAGTCGTTGTGAAAACTAAAGGTTTCTGGAATAAAACCATTTAAAGGCTGATAGCTTAGTAATTCTACGTCCCGATAACCACCAGAATAAGTAAGTTTTGCCTTTCCTAAATCATACGTTATTTTTGTACGCACTGCACCTTGATCATTTTTTAAAAAACCTGCTGTGGCAACTGGAAAGTCTTTGGGAAGCGTCGTTGTCCATTTTGTAGGTGCTTGACCTTTGAGGGTCGTATCTTTGGCAGCTTCAGCCGTCATATTGACACCGTATGCTGAATTTGACAATTGGTCGGTTTTGTTGTACTCACCTGCCACATAAATTGACAAATTTTTGATAGGATTAACCATCAAACCAGCACGAACTGCCCATACATTGCCATTATCCAAGCCGCCAACATACGCCCCTGTGCCACTGCTTTGGCGATAGCCGTCGTGTTTTGAGAGCATACCCGCAACACGGAAAGCGGCTTTTTTGCCCAAAGGCAAATTGACAACAGCGTTTGTTTTGATAGTATTGTAGTTGCCATAAGTGGCATTTACATCAATTTCGGTGCGGTCGGTCGGTTTTTTGGCGATAATATTGATTGCGCCTGCGGTGGCATTACGCCCGTACAAAGTACCCTGTGGTCCTTTCAAAACCTCAACCCTGTCTAAGTCAAACATCGCTGCGTTGAGCGCGACAGGTCGGTTGATGTATTCGCCATCAATGCCAACTGTTACGGCTTGGTCGGAAAGTTCAGCCGCCCCATCGTGACTGCCCACACCCCGCACGACAATCTGGTTGAAAACAGTATTGGTAACGATACTTAGCCCCGGAGCTAAATTTTGCAGCCCCGCTAAATCCGTTATACCTTGCCGCAAAAGCGTTTTACCACTTACCAAATCCATGCTAATCGGCACAGTTTGGGCAGAAACCGAACGATTTTCAGCCGTTACAACCAATTCACCCAAAGTACCACTTTCTTGCAAACTAATGGTCAAATTGCCATCGGCAGCAACTTCCTTAGGCAGAAAACCAACAAAAGACACAACTAAGGTGCTGCCTTTTGCCACATTATCGAGTGAGAACGCCCCCTCAGTATTTGTGGTTGTTCCGTTTGTTGTTCCTTTTACAAGAACAGTAGCCCCGACAAGTGGTTCGTTTTCTGCATCTGTAATTTTACCAGAGACATTGCTGTTTTGAGCCAAAAGGCTTGTTACACTACAAAACAGTATGAAAAATAGGCATAAAACGCCTTTTTGCGTCGTAAAGAGTAATTTTTTCATTTCTACGATTCGTGTTGTTAGTTATTAAACAAGATAAAATGACATAGAAAATTCTTTTAGATTTTCTAAACACAAAATTACCATTATGCTAAAAGGCATTGTAGGCGAATTTATCTAATAACTATGCAGAAATCAAACTAAAATAAAAAAATACTGAAGGGGTATTATTTTCTAAATTCCTTCGGAGTCATACCCGTATGCGTTTTAAAAAAGCGGCTAAAATCGCTGTGGTCTTTTTTACCAATTTTATAAGCAATTTCGCTGATACTCAAATCCGTTTGTTTCAAAAGGGATTTGGCTTCCAAAAGGAGCATATCGTTGAGCAAATCGTGGGCATTTTTGCCGATTGTCGCTTGAAGGCAGCGATTGAGATAGGTTTGAGAAACGGCGAGGTGTGCGGCAAAATCGGCAACCGTATGTATGTCATAAATATGTTGCATCAAAGCATCTTTATAGCGTTGTGTCAACAAAGCCGCCGTGTCTTTTGGGCTTGTCGTTGAGCCAATACAACGATTGAGTTCAAAAAATAAAGCTAAAAGATAGGTTGAAAACAAGTTAAAATCATTGGGATTCTCGTTTTTATATTCCTTTTCAAGCCGTTCACACAAGTTGATAATAGAAGGCATTGCGGCATCAGGTATATGTACGAGGGGTGTTCCAATGTATTGCAAAAAAGGAAATTGCTTTAAAATATCGTCTTGAATAAAGCTCTTTTTGAAAATTTCAGTATCAAAATGACAAAAAAAGCCTTTCACATCTTCACTAATCGCTTCTACTGTCCGAATCTGATAGGCAGGAACGCAAAAAAATGTGTTTGCAGACAATTCGCATTTATCCAAACCCTTAGTTCGGGTAGAAGTACCTTGTGTTAAGAGGATAAAATCCGTTACCGATTTCCGATAAGGCGGCTGTTTGATATTTAAAAATTGCCGAAAATCTTCTATTCGATTGATGTGAAATAGGCGAAAATAAGACCGTGATTTTCCTTCCAAATTGGCTGAAATATCCTCTAATTTTAATAAAAGAGAATTGTGGTATGTGGTTTTATAAATTTCAGGCATTGGAATGGTTTATATCTTGTTTAGCAACGATAAAATAAAATAATGGCTCTGTGACAATTTTAGCGGTAGCTCACGTTCGGGGAACTTTTAAAGTTCCCCGAACGTCGGTTTAAGACAAAGCTCCTCCATCAACAGGCATCGCCAAACCTGTGATAAAAGAGGCTTGGTCGGAACACAACCATAAAATAACGTCTGCCACTTCTTCGGGTTGCCCCATGCGTTTCATGGCTTGAAAATTGATTGCCGCTTGTTTGGCTTCGGGATTGTCCGCCAATTTGCGGCGACCTTGCATTATCATCGGTGTTTCAACGGCAGTTGGGCATATTGAATTGATACGGATATTTTTAGTGGCGTATTACCGTTGGTGTCGGTCTTCAATATGTTAATGAACAAACTATGAGTAAGTCAGATACACACCCACAACTATTAAAACAACCCACCACACCGCTTTTATCGGTCTCCAGACCGACCTTCCGAGTGTTAGTTAGGACACGGCTTTTCACTCGAAGCCAAGAATTCGAGTTTTTGTCAAAATGTACCCACTCTCACACAACTTAATCACAGGTTCACTTGCGTTCATCTCTCTTATTCGCACCTGCCCCGATTCACCGGGGCTTTTCTTCCTACCGTTTAACACCCTTCAATTACTATCTGAGCATCGGGAAGTGGTTTGATACCTCCGCTTGTACAGCGATACCGATAGACCTACTATCATCTCTCTTAAAGCATTGAAACAACGCTATAACTGTTGTTTCATTCACAGCACACCTTGGCGAAGGTGGGGTTAAAAAAGCACTAACTTTCAGCCTAGCACAAATGTACTAAAAAAGCACAAATGTTGAAGTTGGCACTTCAGCCCCACTTTTGCCAAACCGTTGTTGTGCGTTCGGCTTAATTTTTATTATTTAGTGTTCACTTCCTTTATAAATCCACATTGGTTCAGTTTGTCCAGCACGTTCAAAACCAACTTTTTCATAAAAATCAATTGCTTTTCCGTCTGCAGTCAGCATTTGCATATGAAAATCCTTGTATTTTTCTTGCATTTTTCCAACAATCATTTGTCCGATACCTTTTCCTTGATATTCTGGCAGAACAAGTAAATGTGGATAATAAACAACCAGAAAACCGTCTGAAATTGCATTTCCAATTCCAACCAATTTATCATTTTCCCATGCCGAAATTAACGAATGTGAATTTGTCAATGCGTTATAAAGTTCAGTTGGCTTTTCCGCAGAACTCCATTCATTAGCTTTATACAATTCAATGATTTTTTCAAGTTCAATATCTCTTCTTTCTGAAATTTTTATCTCCATGGTTTTTGGTATAAGCTGACGCACAACGGGACGCGTATTGCCGAAGTTGGGTTTTGAAAACGGATGATGATTAAATTACTGCTGCTCAATAGCACCCCCTCAGTATAGTAAAGCACTTTTGCCCAATTTTGGCAATACGGTGTTGGATGCAGTTTGTTTTTTGGTACAAAACTATAAATGTTTAGGGAGTTGTCAAAAAACAAATTGAAACCAACGTTTTGCGGCTTGGCGAAGGTGGCGATTTCTACCACAAATGCTCATACGAAGCACGCACTTCAAATTTACGAAAAACTGTCATACGAAGCACTAAACCGCCACTTTTGCCAAACCGCTGTTAGCAGTAGTGGTTTTTCTTGTCGGTTTGTGCCTAGTTTTCTTTTGTTACTTCTTTTTGTGTCCCGTTAGTTTTGAATAATGGTCTGCCTTGTAATGCTTGTATAAGTGTCGCCAATGCTAAAAGTCCGTAAATAATTGAAAGCCCAATTGTCAATTTTGTATTTTTCAAAACATAGTATGAGAGCAAAGGCAAAACTTGTAAGGAGTGCATACCTATAAAATGCGAAACCCTTAAATCACCAACTGTCTTGCTCCAACCCACAATGAACCAATTTGAGTTGTCGTTTAATGCTCCAACACTATGATTAAGTCTTGAACCCATTGCAAAACCCTCAAAAGAGAAAATTACAAAAATGACTAAACTCAACCGAATTGCCCAAACGTAATAGTCAGGTAAATTAGGAAATGACTTTGTGAAAAAAAGATAGCCAACGTAAGCTGTATAAAGGGTTACCAAAGTAGCTGCTATAGCCATCATCGAATACAATACGGAATAAATAGGTGTACTTAAATTGAAGTGAGATAATTGTCCTTTACTTGCTTGGAATGCGATATAAACAATTTCAAAACCTAATAAAACAATAACTGACCAATTGAAAAGATTAATATTAAAATTTGGCAGATAAGAGCAATACCAAGCCATTGCCCAAGCAAATAGAAAAGTTGAAAACGCAAATTTGAAAGGCTTATACCAAGCGTTCACATTATAAACTTGTATATTTGTGTATTTTGTAAGAATTAAAAATATAATCGAAGAAGCAAAACAAAGTAAACCATAATAAAATAAAGTTTCATTTCTGCTTTTGAGTTGTTGAATAAAGTCTATCATTATTTAATGCTTGCTAAGTTCTTTTTAATTTTCATCATTTATTTGTCTGGAGTTACTCTTGTCAGTTCGTTTTCCCTTACTTAAATCATTCGTCTCATTACCTGTCTAATTTACTCCATTTATTTCTGGTAATGTTTGTCTGTTTCGTATCATACCATTACCGCTAACGTTTTGCAGGTCAAGTAGGCAAGT
>JAXHNU010000040.1:0-25362 GCA_034520175.1 Saprospiraceae bacterium | reverse complement strand
TACCGATGGTAAAGTTGGTCCAGAATACACCGTTACACGCGGTAACAATGTTCACGCGTATTTGGATTTGATGAACACAAACACATCAAGTGGTGATGAACCCAATGGCGGTGCAACGCTCAATTTCGACAATCCTTATTTGGCGACGGGCGAACCCGATACAAACCGCCAAGCAGCGACCACGAATTTGTTTTATCTCAACAACATGATTCACGACATCACTGCCCGCTATGGTTTTGATGAAAATTCGGGTAATTTTCAATTTAGAAACTACTCTGGACAAGGTTTAGGCAATGACCACGTACAAGCCCAAGCCCTCGACTCTTATGGATTAACGGCAGTAGCAGGAACAAACCGCGATAATGCCAACTTTTCAACGCCTGCGGACGGTGGTTCTGGACGTATGCAAATGTATGTTTGGCAAGGTGGTGAAGAAAAACTGCTGCACGTTAAAGCACCTGACGCCCTTGTTGCAGACATTATTACAATACCTGCTTTTCCAAATTTTGGCGCACAAATAACGGCAACACCCATTACGGCTGATGCTGTTTTTGTAAATGATGGGTCAAGTACACCCACACTTGGTTGCGGTACTGTCCAAAATTTGACGGGCAAAATTGCCTTGATTGACCGTGGTTGGTGCGAATTTGGCTTAAAAGCATTAAACGCTCAGAAAAAAGGCGCAGTTGGCGTTGTTATTTGCTTTTTTGATGAAAATTTAGGCGGCATGGCAGCAGGGGCAGTTGGTGCGCAAGTTACGATTCCAGTTGTTGCCATTAAAAAAAGCGATGCTGACAAACTACGGGCGGCGGCGACGGCGGGTACATTGAAGTTGTCATTCTCTCAAACAGCTCCATTAGTGCCAAAAGAAGTTGATGGTAATTTTGACAATGGCATCATCATTCACGAATACATGCACGGTATTTCTAACCGTTTGACGGGTGGACGTTTGAACACGGCATGTTTGAACAATGCCGAGCAAGGTGGAGAAGGTTGGAGCGATTTCTTAGGCTTGGCTTTGACCGTAAAACCCGGTGATAGAGGCGCAACAGTACGTGGCATAGGCACATTTGCAGTTCGCCAAGGAACTTTGGCGGAAGGTATCCGTTCTCAGCCTTACAGCACAGACCTTGCTATTAATTCACAGAATTACAATGATATTGGAACAACTTCCACAACACCCACAACCAAAACAGCCGCAGAAGTACACGCTATCGGCGAAACTTGGTGTTCGGCATTGTGGGACATGTATTGGGCAATGAGCGATAAATACGGTTGGGACGCAAATCTGAAAAACGTGAATAGTGGCAACGGCAAAGCCTTGCGTTTGGTTATGGACGGTATGAAAATCCAACCGTGCAGCCCCGGATTTTTGGACGCACGCGACGCAATTTTAGCGGCTGACCGTGCCAATTTCAACGGCGATAACCAATGTTTGATTTGGGAGGCTTTTGCAAAACGCGGCATGGGATACAGTGCAAAACAAGGTTTGAATACGTCAACGGCTGACAATACAGGCAGCAATGACAACAACCCGTATTGTATCAAAAAACTAAAAATCACGAAAACGGCAGCTGATTTTGTCAAAGCAGGCGACCAAATCATTTATACGATTCAAGTCATCAACCACAAAGGCGCGGCAGCAACAACAGTGGTCATTACGGACGAATTGCCACAATTCACCACTTACGTAGCGGGTTCAGCCAATCGTGCAGTAACGCAAACAGGACAAAATTTGAGCTTTGCACTCGGTACGATGAACCACAATGATACCGTAACAATTACTTACAAAGTACAAACAGATATTAATAAAAAATCAATTGTTCAGTTTGTAGATGGTTTTGAACGTGGAGTAGGTGACGAAAATTGGGATATTGAAGTCTTAAAGAACACGAATATCTGGGACATTCAAAACCTATTTGTACGAACAGGTACAAAGGCGTATGGTGTTGGCTACCCGTCTTCGGGTCCGTCTGATCAAGCGGTTCGTTCGTTGAAGTCTTTGAAGATTCAAGGCACAAAACCAGTTTTGAATTTTTACCACCGCTACGGTACAGAAGCAGGTTTTGACGGCGGATTGCTTCAAATCAGCACAAACGAAGGCAGTTCTTGGACAGATTTGGGCGATAAAGTATTCAAAAATCCTTATACCAATAAGTTGAGTTACAATGCCATCAGTATTCCAAACTTACGCGCTTGGTCGGGTGTGGCTGATAAATTTGTACCTGTCGTCGTTGATTTGAGTGCTTATACGGGTCAAAACGTCAAATTCCGTTTCCGTTTTGCTTCTGATACGACTGACCACCGTTTAGGCTGGTTTATTGACGATGTGGCAGTTATGGATATGATTAACTACGATACCCGCGTGAAATTGACATCTTCACAAGGTGATACTGCTTCGGCAGGTGTGGCTGGTCGTGGAACGATTGTAGAACCGACGCTTTCAACACCAACAACGGAAATTACTGAGGGGTCTTCTTTGCGGCTTTTCCCTAACCCTGCAAGTGACTTTTTGAACATCAATATCTTGGTAAATAGCCCAGTCAAAGACGCTGATGTGAGCATCGCATCGGTTGACGGTCGCATAGTATGGCAACAAAAAGTAACTTTCAACGGCGGTAAAGAAGTTTTATTACCCGTCAATATGGCGGGTTTTGCATCGGGTATGTACTTTATTAAGGTACGAACAGATGAAAAAACCTTAATTGAGAAAGTTGTAAAACGATAATCTTGGGTAAATAGCTTGCGCCGCTTTCGGCAACGCAAGCTATTTTAAAAAAAGCCGTTTTTTTTGTTAAAAATTTAGGTATCACCTTGATTTTTAACAAAGAAAACGGCTTTCCTCATTAGGTGAAGCCACATTTCTAATCTAAGTTTTTTAGTAATTAATCTGAGGTTCCCTCAAAACCTACGAGGTTTGGGCTATCAATGACAAAATGGCAGCCAAACACGTATGGCAAGCCATTTGACTATCAATATAAAAGTTACAAATGCCTGTATCAAATCCGTTTAATAGGTGGTTCAAAAAGAAAAATATGGAAAATAAACAAGCTCTGCAAGACGAAGAACTCTTGCAGGACATCGCTGATATTGCGACAGAAGATATTGAAAATGCCTCAGATAATGCGCCCAATACGGACGCAACAGCCAACGAATTGGCAGAATTGCAGGCTCAATTGGAAGAATTGAAAGATAAATACTTGCGCCAAGTAGCAGAGTTTTCTAATTTTAGACAACGCTCCATTCGCGAAAAAGCGGATACAATTGCTATGGCGAATCGTGACACAATGACAGCCTTAATGCCGATTTTGGACGATTTTGAGCGCGCTTCAAAAAATGAAACATTTACTGAGGGGGTCAATTTGGTACACCAAAAATTGATTAATTCCTTGTCTATTCGCGGTTTGAAGCCTATGGAATCGGCAGCAGGAGAAGCATTTGACCCAGAGTTTCACGAAGCCATTACAGAAATTCCTGCGGGAGAAGCACTTGTTGGTAAGATTGTGGATACTATTGAAAAAGGGTATTTATTGAACAACAAAATCGTCCGTCACGCAAAAGTTGTTGTCGGATGTTAATAACTGAGGGATGGGCATAACCTAAAAGCGTTTTTTGCATCTCGCGCTCGCTTCGCGCGCGAGATGCAAAAAACGCTTTTAGGTTATGCCCATCCCTCATTTAATTACCTTGAAACGGGCAGATTTGGAGAAACGGGCGGAGTAAATAGACAGGAATTACTTAGTTACGCGCTCGCCTCGCTCGCGCGAGGAGGGGAATGTGGTTCATTTTTCGGCTTTGCCGAAAAATGAACCACCTCTCTTTATATTGCGAGCGAAGCGAGCAATAGTGTACAGAAACTTTAGTATATCTATATAAATCACTATTTTTGATTAAATAAATAATTGGCTATTTAACCCTTAAAACCTATTAAAATAGGACATTTAACCCCTTTAAAAAATATAGTTTGGCTTTTTTTGAAAATTTATTAAAAAAAAGTTAAAAAAAATTTGGACACATATACATATCTATATACTTTTACACTACGTTCAGATAGAATGACGATTTGATTAAAAAACAACATTAAAAATTTAAGTGTATGACAACTAATTACTCAAGCCTTCGCAAAGGTTTGGCAGTTACTGCTTTGTCTTGCTTGTCTGTCTTTGCTTTTGCACAAGGTACACCAGCAAAACCAGCAGCAACAACTACTGCGCAAGCCACCGCGCCAGCTCCAGCAGTTGACCATTCTTACAAGCCCTTAACGGTGAAATTGAACGAAAGTGGTTCAAAATATGTCCGTTTTATTATGTGGCATCAAATGTGGGCAACAGCAACGCAAAACAACCCGGGTACACTCGATGTAAACGGTAATGATATTGGTGGAAAATGGACATCAGACGTGGCAATTCGCCGTTCGCGTTTTTTGGCTTATGCACAAATCAGCCCACGTTTCTTGATTTTAACGCATTGGGGTATCAACAATCAATCGTTTATCAACGGTGGTGCAAATGCAGGCTCAAATGTTACTTCAGCAGGTGCAAGTAACGCTGGAAAACGCCCGCAGTTGTATATACATGATGCGTGGACAGAATTTGCGGTTCAACCAACAAAATTACACGTTGGTATGGGTTTGCATTACTGGAATGGTATCTCTCGCCTCTCAAACAATTCAACACTCAACTTTATGACAATGGATGCGCCAATTTTTAACTGGGCAAACATTGAATTGACCGACCAGTTTGCGCGTCAATTTGGTATCTATGCAAAAGGACAGATCAATAAAATTGACTACCGTTTTTCGGTCAACAAACCTTTCGTTGTAGGGGCAAGTGCGGCGGCAAAAGGCTCTAATTTGGCAGCACAAGCAAAAGGTAAAGAAGTGGCAGTCAATATTTTGAACGAAAAAACAGCTGTTCAAGGTTATGTTAACTACATGGCTTGGGATAAAGAAAGTAATGTTCTACCATTTTTCGTAGGTACTTATTTAGGTGCGAAAAAAGTATTGAACTTTGGTGCTGGTTTCTATACACATCCAGATGCAACAGGCTATCGCACTTCAGGTGTGTCAAATGCTGACTCTATCACAAGAAACAGACAAATGGTTATCGGTGCAGACGTTTTCTTGGATATGCCAACGGCAAAAGGAAAAGGTGATTGTATCAACTTCATGTTGACGTATTACAACATGAATTTTGGTCAGAACTATATCCGTAACATCGGTATTTTGAACGAACACGCAGCAATTTCAGCAGCAGCAGCAGGTTCAACGGCTAATTCTTGGTCTGGTGGTGGCAATTTGCAACCAACAATTGGTACAGGAAGTATCCTATACGGACAATTGGGTTATGCGCTTCCAAAAAACAAAATCGGACACCAATGGATGCCCTATGCTACATTCACTTACAAGAAGTTTGACCGTCTGGCAGAGGCTTCAACACAAGGCGCAGTGGGTGTAAACTGGTTTATCAATGGTCACAACGCGAAAATCACAGCTGAGTTGGCAACCCGTCCAATCTACAAAGCAGATGCGGCGGGTCTTATCAAAACAAACGGCAGTGCATCACAATTCACAATTCAAACACACTTGTTCCTATAATACTCGCGCTCGCTTCGCTCGCGCAAAAGAGGAGGAGTGGTTCATTTTTCGGGCTTTGCCCGAAAAATGAACCACATTCTTTTCTTTTGCTAGCGAAGCGAGCAATAGGCTAAATAATTACAAAGAAAGGATACAAATAAATAAAGATGCGTTTATGTCTGTCTGAATATCGAGATACCAGATACCGAGCGATTCGGGTATAGTGTCCAATATCTGTCAGTCAGAACGCATCTTCCTTAAATAACGATCACCAATTTTAAATTTTTAAAACTAATTTTCTACATCAATAAAAAATTACAATAATGGCAGAAATGAACAATAAAGGTCTGGCAACTGTTATCGCGTCCTCGTCGGTAGGTACGCTGATTGAATGGTATGACTTTTACATCTTTGGCTCATTGGCTAAAGAAATCTCGACGCAATTTTTCCCATCAGACAATCCTACGGCAGCTTTCTTGTCCACTTTGGCAACTTTCGCCGCAGGTTTCATTGTACGCCCATTTGGTGCGCTTTTCTTCGGTCGCCTCGGTGACTTAATTGGTCGCAAATACACATTCTTGGTCACTTTGTTGGTTATGGGTGGCGCGACATTTCTTATTGGTTTGATTCCCGGATACGCTAAAATAGGCGCACTTGCTCCTGCTTTGGTCTTGCTCCTGCGTTTGCTACAAGGTCTTGCGCTGGGTGGTGAGTACGGTGGTGCAGCAACTTATGTGGCAGAACACTCCCCTGCTGATAAACGAGGGTTCTGGACATCGTGGATTCAGATGACAGCAACGGTTGGTTTGGCAGTTTCGCTCGTCGTTATCATTGCTTGCCGTACTTCCATGACCAAAGAAGCCTTTGCAGATTGGGGCTGGCGGATTCCTTTCTTATTGTCCATTATAATGGTTGGTATCTCGATTATCATTCGTTTACGCATGAACGAGTCACCTGCTTTTGCTAAATTGAAGTCGGAAGGAAAAACCTCTACGAATCCATTGGCAGAATCTTTTGGTAAGAAAGATAACTTCAAAATGGTTTTGTTGGCACTTTTTGGTGCAACAATGGGTCAAGGTGTAGTCTGGTATTCAGGTCAATTCTTGTCTATGCAATTCTTCAAAGGTACATGTGCCGTTGATGCACAACAAACTGAAACGTGGTTTGGTCTTGCCTTCCTTTTGGCAACACCTTTGTTCCTTGTCTTTGCGAGCCTTTCAGATAAAATTGGACGTAAGTGGATTATGTTGGCGGGTATGACTTTAGCCGTGTTGACAACAAAATCGCTTTTCCAACAATTGAGAGCCATTTCTGATCCTGCAAATAAACAAGAATTGGCAGACCAAAGAGTAGAAAAACCTGCTACTTTCAAGGTTGATGCGAAAACAATGGACACGACTTACACAGTAGAATTGATGCGCAAATTTGCAGATGGTTCAGCATTTACAACAAAAACAGACCGTTTAGCACCTGTTGACACAACGGGAAAAGCAGCAAAAATGGCACCTAAAGTAGTATCAAAAGCAATGAAATTGGGTGATTCTAACAAATGGTCAGTTATTGGAGTTATTTTCATCTTGATGATTTATGTCACAATGGCTTATGGTCCAATTGCTGCGTTCTTGGTTGAATTGTTCCCTACACGGATTCGCTATACGTCTATGTCTTTGCCTTACCACATCGGTAATGGTGTGTTTGGTGGTCTTGTACCGTTCATTGGTGCGCTTTTGGTGGAATACTCAAAAACACCAACACTTCCAGGCGGAGATATTTATGCAGGTTTGAATTACCCACTCGGTGTGGCTGCATTGTGTGTTATTATCGGTGCAGTGTTCTTACCAAATGGTAGAACAAACACGGCACACGATGAATAAAAGTTAGCCTCCTAACTCCCAAAGGGGAAACGCTTATGTACAGTTAATTTTGTTCATAAATGAGTATTTTTAACTTTTATCGGGTCAAACTCCCCCTTTGGGGGTTGGGTTAGTATTTAATCAAAAAAAAATAAAAAAATAAAAGATGGATATTATCAAAAAAGTCGTCGGTTTCTTGTGTATGCTCCTTGCACCGACTGCCGCTTATCTGTTGACAAGCGAAGGGCTTAAAAAAATTGCAGCCGCTTTACCTGCGAATAAGACAAATGCAACTACGCAATGGTCTATTCTTATCCTCATTTTCTTACCCGTTATGGCAGGTATGCTTATCTTCGGCTGGTACGCCGTGAAAGGAGAGTTCAGCGAAGAAGTAAGTTAGTTGGTGAGTTATGAGGTAAAAAATTATATTTCTATTTGGTTGTGTTTCCGTTTAGCTTGTATCGGGCAGTTTCATTCCAGATAATAGGCTGTCTCGATACAGGTTTTTGTACACAATTGGTTTTATGATAAAAAAAAAGTCTTTCCTACGTGATGTGGGAAGGACTTTTTTTGTACATTTTGAGCATTAACATTTTTTCTTATTACCAAAATAATTGACTTTTCTTTACATAAGTAAAAATTCTATTTTCAGTACCCCCCTCAGTATTTTTAAGCAATAATAGCGCATTTTTAGGCACATTTTTAAATATTGCTTGGTTATTGTTGCTACCTTTTACAGAACCCGAAGATACCCATTTATTGTTCCAATAGAAAAGTTCAAAATTGACATTAGGCACAACGCCATTATCATCACTTTTAGCAGAAAATCTGATGCCTGTTAGCTTTTCAGAGTTATTTTCTCCTAAGTCTATCCCAACATAAGTTATTCAATCTTGTTTATCATTAAAATAAGTTTCTCTATTTCAATGGTTCATTAAAAAATTATGCTGCTATCGCTTCATAATCATTTGATATTAAGAGTTTTATAATTTTCGGATTATTTTTTACAGAGTTGGTATCTAATCCTAAAGCCTCTGAAAATAATTCGACCATTCTTAAATTATGGTAATAATTTTTAATTTCCTCCATTGAGAACGGTTTATTTTCTTCCCAATGAGCCACCTTGGCAACAGAAATAGCTGTCAAAGAAAGGTTAATATGATTCAACAATTTGGTGCTGTTTGTACTTTGGCAGTGCATCAATCCTGTAAACTGCTTGGCATCTCGAAATAAGAACTCAATTTGAAAACGACATTGATAATGTTTAAGAACGAAGGCATAATGAAAATCGGTGCGATTAGAAAAATACAATTTACGTGTTTGGCGCGTTCCGTCTTCCTTTAAATAGTCAACTGCGACCAGTAAAACGGTCATTTTTAAGCATTGGACATAAACTAAAGCGGAACGCACTATTTTTTCAGCATCTTGTTCGACAATTGGCAATTTGTCGTTATCTAAATTAAGCCAATCAATTTTGCCCGCTTTTTTAGCGGGACGCCCCCGTTGGCGTTTACCAACAATAGGTTGGGGTACATAAAAAAGACACGAATTGCCCTTCAAGCAACTGATAATATCAATACCCATTTTGACAACAGGTTGGACAAAAGTCGATACACCAAAATACGTGTCACTGACCAATAAATTGCCAAAATGCTTAATATGGGCTTTATTGGCTTGGACTTGACTAACATAGTAATCTATTAACGTCTTTCCAGTTTCTTTTAATTCCTTTGGTGAAGGCGTAAGGGTACTTGATAAATGATAAGCAGTATGCTTTTTCATGTCACCAACAGCAAAACAACTCATTTCAAGTCCAAGTTTAGTCATACCTGCACCGCCTGACCAAAATCTGCCCTTGTGAGCTGTTTTTTTACCACTTTTACTCAAAAAACTGGGGTCGAAAATGACAAAATGATCGCCACTCCCGTTCTCATCTATCAATTGACGGTTAAAAGTGATCAAATCAAGGTCTTGATTTAACCAATTGTGATAGGTCATTTCGTTGTGTTCCCCCCACTTCGTCATTTGGGTGAAATTAACCCGACGGGGTAAACTTAAAAATAAAGGCAAAATTTGAATTAAAATTCTTTGCCGAACTTTGCTTTTATCAGCTATTGCGCCTATTTTTGCACCAAGGGATAATTTATTACCTTTCATCGCGTGTAACTTTTTAGGTGTGAGAACCCAAAGTTACGCGCTTTTTTTTAAAACACCTTTTAATTCTTAATGAACCATTGCTACTTGATTCGAGATATAAACGTAAATGGTCTCGAAATTTTTTTTCACTATTATATCCCAATAAATTCAAAAGTTTTAACTTTTCGGAAGCACTAGTACTTTTTTGAAGTCTCTTTAGCTCTCCCATAATTTTATTCTTGTCCTCTTTTGTATTAGCAGGATTAAGAATAGCGAATCCTTTTTTCATTTCTTGGGAAAGGACGGCGAAGTTTTTGAATGTTGCATCGGCTGCCACTTCCTCGGCAGTTAATGTAGGCTCGGCAGAATTAGTGCCTTCCTTGCAAGCATAAAACAGCCCAAGAATCATAAAAAGTCCGCCAATAGCCGCAGCATAAAATGTTTTTTTCATTTTTAGAAATTTTAAAATAACAAAATAAAGTTCCAGAAATAAGCCGTTTGTTGCAACAAAAACTTAATGCAAAGGTAAACCCCTTAAAACACGCCCACAATACTACTTAAGGCGTATAAAAGTAGTATTTTCAAATGAGAGGCAGCTTCTCTGACGAATTTCCGAATAGCAGATGTACCTTTTACTTCTGCTTTTAGTGCAATATTTTGTCGGTGTGTTTTTACCGTAAGGGGAGAAATATTAAGTTGTGTTGCTATTTCTGTGTAGGCTAAACCATTAGCTACTAACTTTAATATCCTCTCTTCTTGTTGTGTAAGTTTTTCTAATACTGAGGGGATAGAACTTGGTGCTTTCATAGATTAAATGCGTAGTTTTGAGTGATTGAAATAGGTTTGTTTCAAAATCAGTAGCCCAAAAAGGTAACTAACCAGAATCAAGGCGAATCACTAAAACATAGAAAAAGCGAACGCTTAACGCGCAGGTAGCAGGTAGCAGGTAAAATATGTTTTTTATAGGTTTGCATGATGTACGAAGTATTTGATTTGAAGAATGTTTTGAAGGCAAAGATACAACCTAACAATAACTTTCAACGAGACATTTATACAAGATTTGTGAGTAACCTGTTTTGTGCTATTTTGGGATAAGAAATTATGCAAGTATTTGATTATCAATATTTTTCAAGTTTTATTGGTGTTCTCAAATCCATTTTGAGGGTCTGTAGTTTGTTCATTATTGATAAAAGATTAGCCACCATTGTCTGAACTGTGATTCTTGTGATTTATTTGATTACTATGACCAGATTAGGGTTGTGTGTGTCATAAAAATCATTGTCTGAACTATTATTCTTATGATTTATTTGATTACTATGACCAGATTAGGGTTGTGTGTCATAAAAATCAAACAAATCATAGTTCAGACAATGGTGGCTAATCTTTTACATAAAAAAAAGTCTTTCCTACGTGTTGTAGGAAGGACTTTTTAATATATGTTAACCTAAGTTTTGTGGTAGTCATTCAAAACGCACCGCCTTCGGCGGCGCAGGGAGTTTTTTCGGAGCGAGGCGTTTTTTTTTTTTAAAATTTGGGCAAAGCCCAAATTTTAAACAAAAAAAACGGCTCGCTCCATTAGATTTTTACGCGGCGAAGCCGCGTTTTTATACTGCTGGCACAAGGAGTTCGGTATCTTAAACTTCACTTCCGCGTGTCCAAAACGTGCGGTGTTCGCGAGCAACTCTGTTGCGATGCGAGCGTCGCACGTTTTTGGTTGTGTAAGTAAAAAATAAGACATGCGACGAGCGGCACACCCGCTTCATCGGTCTTCAAAACACACCCACAACTATTAAAAAAACGTATAAAAACTTTGAAAGTCTGTAAAAGCATTGTATTTTTGTAAAAAAATAACAGAAAATGATTATCGCTAACCCGATATATGACGTTGTATTCAAATATCTTTTAGAAGATATAGACATCGCTCGTGGCTTACTTTCGACCATCATCGGCGAAGAAATTGAAGAGTTGACGGTTCAACCTCAGGAAATGTCTATAAGAAGAATTCAAACGCAGGAGGTCATTCGCATTATACGTTTAGATTTTAAAGCCACTATAAAAACAGTAACAAATGAGAAAAAAATAGTCCTCATAGAACTACAAAAGGCGCGTAAATTGTTCGATATTATGCGTTTCCGAGAATATCTCGCTGAAAACTATAAAAAAGGAGAAGAATTAGTGAATGAAAAAGGAGAGACAGAAATCAATCCCTTGCCCATCATCACTATCTATTTTTTGGGTTTTAAATTAGATTATTTGACAACAGCCGTGATAAAAGTCAACCGTGTTTACACTGATGCAGAAACAGGTAAACCCATTGAAAATGCACAAAAAGAACCATTTATTGAAAATTTGACCCACGACTCCTACACGATTCAAATTCCGTTTCTCGGAAATGAAGTAAAAACGACTTTACAAAAAGTATTACGAGTGTTTAATCAAAAATTCAAAATAAAAGATGATAAACACAAACTTGATTTTCAAGAAAATACGGACAATTCATTGGTGCAAAAAATACTCGACAGACTCAATAGAGCAGTTACAAGTGAAGAAATTTTGAAAGAAATGGACGCAGAAGACGAAGTGGATAGACTGTTTGGTAAAATTGAATTGCAATTAGACCAAGCAAAACAAGAACTGAAAGGCAAAGAAAAAGAAATAAAAGATAAAGACAAAAAACTGAAAGACAAAGACAAAAAATTGAAAGACAAAGATAACAAACTGAAAAGCAAAGAAAAAGAGTTGGAAGAAGAAAGGCAAAAAGCGGAAGAAGAAAGGCAAAAAGCGGAAGAAGAAAGGCAAAAAGCGGAAGAAGAAAGGCAAAAAGCGGAAGAAGAAAGGCAAAAAGCGGAAGAAGAAAGGCAAAAAAGCCAAGACCTTGAAAAACAGTTAGCTGAACTCAAAAAACTTTTAGCCGACATTTCCCACAACTAAATAAGAAAATAGTATTTTCTAAAATTTTCGCCGAGTAAGTCAATAATCTTAGAATTGATGTTTTTCAAATTTAGAATGACAGGTTTTTGTAAGCCATACGTCTAAATGATAGCCTTGATTTTTTAAGGTATTGAATGTTTCATTTTCAATTTTCCAACGACTTCTACCAATTTTTACGAGTTCTTGAATATTTTTTTTAGATACACGTAAATTGGTAATCCAAGCATTGTGATACATGCGTTTTCCTTTGACATCGAATTGTTCATATTCAAAATAATTAAGGAAAATATCTTGATTTCGTCTATTGATAATCAATTGGTTATACCAATAAGCACAACATTTTTCGCTTTTTCGTTGACCCATTCATATTCTTGAAGTTCATTTTTCGCTCTTCATTTTTCGACTTGCACAAGTACGTAACCGTCTTTAATACCAATAATAAAACGTATTTTGTGTTGTCGGAGTAATCTAATAAAGAGACCATTGGGATACAAACCATCAAAAACGCCCAATAAATCATACCGTTTTAGGGGTAGTAAATCTCTAATAATAGGTACGAGTCGTTTGGCTTTTATCTACCATTATTATTACCTTTTTTACGCTAAGGTAGATATTTTTTCCTATTTTAAAATCCTATAAACTTTTTTGCTAATAGCGAGAATCGCTGATGAAATCTCTGAAATATGATGAAATTTATACAAACATACCTACTCTTACTATTTTTTTCCAACGTCTTTTTTGCTCAAAATTCACCCATAAAACAGGAAGAAACGACGGCTGATACCGTTACATTTATCCATGAAAGTTTCAATGAGGCAATTCAAAAAGCCCGTGCTGAACAGAAACTCCTCTTTGTAGATGCTTACACAACGTGGTGTGCGCCTTGTAAAATGATGGATAAAAAGACCTTCAATGAGGAAGAAGTAGCGGAATATTTCAACGAAAAATTTGTTAATCTGAAACTTGATATGGAACAAGGCGAGGGCTTGACGATTCAACAACGCTACAAAGTAGTTGCTTTTCCTACTCTCCTTTTTTTGAACGGCGATGGCGAAGTCATACACAAAGTACTGGGGTTTCAAGATGCTGAACAGTTGTTGGCTATCGGTAAAATTGCCTTGACAAGCGACCAAACATTTGCTGCTTGGACAAGCCGCTACGATAAAGGCGACCGCGAACCAAAATTTTTGAAAGAATACGCCGAAAAACTCTCCGAAGCCTACGACGACCGCCGTTTTACCGTTGCCGAAGAATATTTTGCCACGCAAACGGATTCCTTTTCAGCACCCAATTTAGATTTTTCGATGCGTTTTACTGAGGGGGTCGAATCGCCGCGTTTTCCTTTTTTAGTGAAACACAAGGAAGCATTCGCAAAGAAATTTACAAAAGATGACATTTCTTTGAAAATTGAAGAACTCGTAACAGATTTTTTGATGAACGATAAAAATCTGCCAACACTTGGGCGGGCTGATTCGCTTATTCGCTTTGTTTACCCAGAAAAAGCGGATAGAATGACCCAAAACTACCACCTTAGTTATTACCGAATGAAAGGTGACCGTGATAATTATGCAAGTTCTGCCGTCAAATATTTTAAAAAATACGACGATAATGCCGACGAATTGAGTGAAACAGCTACCACTTTTTTGGAACAAATAGAGGATAAAACCCTGCTTTCAAAAGCCACAAAATGGGCGAAACGCGCGACTAAAAAACAAATCACCGTCACAAATAAAATGATTCTTGCTCAACTACTCCAGAAACTTGGAAAAACCAAAAAAGCGCGGAAAGCCGCCGAAGAAGCAGTAGAAATTGGGAAAAAATTGGGGCAGAATTACGATGAGGCGACTGTATTTCTGAAAGAATTGTAAACCCGTTTAGCTCGTAAAAACGAAAAACCCTCTTTTATTGCGAGCGAAGCGAGCAACAAAATTTTACACATCAAAAATATTTCTGCACATCATCATAATGAAAAAAATAGGATTACTATCCGATACACACAGTTTTTTAGACCCCCGCATCTATGAACATTTTGCTGAAGTGGACGAAATTTGGCACGCGGGCGATATCGGCGCACATGCAGTTGCCGATGCCTTAGAAGCCTTCAAACCCTTACGCGCTGTCTATGGCAATATTGACGATAGCAAAATGCGGGCGCGTTTTCCCGAAAATTCGAGCTGGACAACTGAGGGGCTGAAAGTGTTGATGACCCACATAGGCGGCTATCCGAACAAATATCCGACACGCGTGCGGCAACTTTTGCTGGCAGAACAACCCGATTTGTTTATCTGCGGACATTCACATATCCTGAAAATCATGCCCGATAAAATTTTTAATCTAATTCACATCAATCCCGGTGCGTGTGGTAATGAGGGGTTTCATCAAGTAAAAACGCTGGTACGGTTCTGGATTGTGGCGGGAAAAATACAAAATTTAGAAATTGTTGAACTCGGGGCTAAGGGGCGTTAAGTAGAATAAAACATCTATTTTTATACTTTTTTCACGCCTTTCAAAATTTATTGTGTAAATTTTTCTTTTTTTTGTTAAAAAAATATTAAAATTACTTTATCTTACTTGAATTGCAATAGTTTTGGACATATCTTGCGGCATCTTTATACCTCCCAACAACCGTTTTGTAACTATAACAACTTATTTTCTATGAAAAAAAAATTACTCGTATTAATTCTCAATATACTTGCTTTTACTGCGTCGGCACAGGCTGACAAACGAAGTCCACAGTTGTCTATTTTTCCAAATCCTGCAACAGAATACATCAAATTGAACGATGACGAATCAGCAAAAAATATTTGTATTTCTAATATGTTGGGACGCAAAATTCGTACTTTCGACATCGTAAAGGGGGAACGCTACGAAATTGCTGACCTACCAAATGGTTTGTATCTCATTCAAATTATTGGAAAAAACAATAAAGTTTTGGCAACACAACGCTTGACTAAAAAATCGTAAAGATTTAGAATTTCAAAGTGCTATAAATTGAGGCGTAACCTTACAAAAGTTTATAACTTTTGGGAAGTTTTACACCCTATCTGGAATTGATGGGATAATTAAAAAAGGTGTGAATGTCTGTTGGATATTCACACCTTTTTGATTAGGCACATTGAAATTTGAAATCTGAAATCTGAAATTCTCTTATGTCCGAACAACATTTTTTTTCAAAGGGTAAACTCCTTTTAACCGCCGAATACGCCGTTCTTGATGGGGCAACAGCCCTTGCATTGCCTACTAAAATGGGGCAATCACTCGACATAAAACCTGTCGAAACGAATGAATTGGCGTGGACAAGTATTGATGCAAACGGTAAAGAATGGTTCTCAGCAACCTTCGACTTTGACACGTTTAAATGTAAAAAAACGTCAAATTTTGACGTTGCCATGATGCTTGAAAAAATATTTGCGGCGGCTATTCATTTAAAATACGACAATTCGGTGGCTAAAAATCGAGGTGTTAGACCCCCTCAGTATTTGACGCCTTTTTCCGCCGAAACACGCCTCACCTTTCCCCGCGAATGGGGTTTAGGGACAAGTTCTACGCTTATCTCAAATATTGCGCAAGTTTTTCACGTCAATCCTTACGCACTTTTGGCGGCAACTTTTGGTGGTTCGGGTTACGATATTGCTTGTGCCAATGCTGATTCACCGATTCTTTTTAAATTAGACAAAGGTGTGCCTTTTTCAGAAAAAGCGGCTTTTACACCAACCTTTTCAGAAAATTTGTATTTCATTTATTTAGGAAAAAAACAAAATTCGCGTGAAGGCATAGAACGGTATAAAAATCAACAAATAGCCGCCAAAAATAACTCAAATACTAAGGGGGGGTATTTGAAAGAAATATCGGACTTAACAACCGCATTCTTGACTGCAAGAGACCTCAAAACTTTTGAAAAATTGATAGAGCAACATGAAAATATCATCGCGGCACTCGTTGGTTTACCACGCGCAAAAACACTTTATTTTGCCGATTATTGGGGTGAAATAAAGTCTTTGGGCGCGTGGGGAGGCGATTTTGTTTTGGCTACGAGCAATAGAAACGATAATGACACCAAAAAATATTTTAATACAAAAGGATTTAACACTGTTTTGACTTACGCCGAAATGATGTTGTAAACGTCGCGCTCGCTTCGCTCGCGAGATAGGGAAAGATGTGGTTCATTTTTCGGCTTGGCTGAAAAATAAACCACCCTCCCTCTCTTTTGTGCAAGCAAAACGAGCGCAAAAAAAGAAGTTATTAGCATTTTTTTATCATCGTAAAAAATAATTAATGGAACTCGAACAACGCCAATACCCGATTGGAAAATGGGTGGCAAAAAAGAAGTATTCTGAAAAGGAAATCCAAAAATTTATCGCAATTATTGACAAATATCCCGCAAAATATAAGCGATTAACTAAAAAATTGACTGACGATCAGTTGGCAAAATCCTACCGTACTGGCAGTTGGACTGTCCGCCAAGTGGTGACTCATATTTCGGATATGCACATTTTGCACTATGCGCGGTTTAAACAAGCCTTGTGCGACACGAATCCAATTGGTTTTGTCGCACATATCAATGGTTGGAATAGTTTGGCAGAAGTTCATTCTGCTTCTGTGGCAGACTCCGTTTTATTGTTGGAAGCTACACACAAACGTTGGGTCCATTTGATGTCAACAATGTCTTTTGAAGATTTTAACCGCACATTTCACCACCCACTGAGGGGTATTGACCTAACTTTGGCGCAGGCTTTGTCTATGGGGGCTTGGCACACGCGGCATCATTTCGCACATATTGAAGTGGCGTTGACAACGTAGAAGTGTGGCGGGCATTGTTTTAGTTTATCTTAGACGTGGCAAGTGGTCATAAAAAAGTAACCATCGATGTTTTAGCGTCAAAAAACAGTGAACTTAATTGCGATTTCCGTAGAAACGACCTATTTCAAAGGTTGAAACAATCCGAAATATGGGCCGTTCCTACGGCACTCAATAAACTTAGCATATTTTATCGGCGGATTAAAATCCGCCTCTACAAAATCGGTCATGCCTACGGCATTTTTACGCAAAATTTCAAAACTTATGGGGCATACACGCTTTTAATTCCCCGAACGTGAGTTATCGCTAAAATTGTCACAGGGACATCTTATTTCTTAAACAGTGATTCCACAAACGCTTTTTTGTTGAAAATCTGTAATTTATCAATCGCTTCACCAACGCCAATGTATTTGATTGGGATTTTGAATTGCTCACTGATGCCAATGGCAACACCTCCTTTTGCTGTTCCGTCTAATTTTGTTAATGCCAAGCACGACACATCAGTTACTTCCGTAAAGTGTTTACATTGCTCAATCGCGTTTTGACCAGTCGAAGCATCTAAAACGAGCATAACATCATGTGGAGAATTGGGCAACGCCTTATCAACCGAGCGTTTGATTTTCCCTAATTCTGCCATTAAACCCGCTTTGTTGTGTAAACGACCCGCCGTATCAATAATCACGACATCACAATTATTTTTCTTAGCGTATTGAACCGCTTCGTAAGCTACTGCAGCAGGGTCTGTGTTCATGCCTTTTGAATAAAACTCACAACCAACTCGTTCTGACCAGATTTTCAATTGGTCAACAGCCGCCGCCCGAAATGTGTCGGCTGCACCTAAAACAACACGGTAATCATTTTGCGTCAATTGATGCGCAAGTTTACCAATTGTCGTTGTTTTGCCCACACCGTTGACACCCACCACGAGCATAACGTAAGGACGTCCCGTTTTACTGAGGGGTAGGTCAAAACTCTCTGGTTCTTCAATATTGTGTTGCGCCAATAAATCAACGATTTCATCTTTCAAGATGAAGTTTAATTCATCGGTATTGACATACTTATCTTTTTTTACGCGGTCTTGGATACGGTTGATGATTTTCACCGTTGTATCCAAACCCACATCAGAAGCAATTAAGATACCTTCCAATTCGTCTAAAACGTCTTCATCAACAGTTGTCTTCCCCGAAATAGCGCGTGAAATTTTACCAAAAAGTCCTTCTTTGGTTTTTTCAAGTCCTTTATCGAGGTCTTCTTCTTTATCGCGGGAAAAGAATTTTTTAAAAAAACTCATGTGCCAATTAATTTAAAAATTAGTAAAACTTAATCGCGCTCGCTTCGCTCGTGCGAGGTAGGGGGTGTGTTTCATTTTTCGGGCAAAGCCCGAAAAATGAAACACACCTTTTTTCTCTTTACGAACAAAGTATGGTAATATTTTTTGAAACCGTACATAAATTCAAAATACGCATTAAAAGGCACTTTTGCGCTCGCTTCGCTCGCGCAAAAGGAAGAGAGGTGGTTCATTTTTCGGGCAAAGCCCGAAAATGAACCACATTCCCCTCTCGCGCGAGCGAAGCGAGCGCAAGAACCAGCAGTTTAGATTTTATGTATGGTTTCAAATAATATTTTACAAAACACAAAAAAGGCTTTTTCTTTTCGGGAAAAGAAAAAGCCTTTTTAGACCCCTCAGTATGGAGGTGATTATTTTGTATTAGCGAACCATTCTTTCACTTTGTCTTTGTGAACGATGGCTTCTTTAAAAGCGTAAGCACCAGTTTCAGGATTTTTTACACTTTTTACGACACGAACGTGGTCTTTACCTGAACCTTGGTTCAAGGCACGTTGAGCAACACGCGCATTTTTTGATACTTTCTTTGCCATATCTCTAAAAATTGATACTTGTTATTGACTATTGATTATTACAAGTAAGACCATTGAATGCATTGAAAATTGATACCTATTAATAATCAATTTACAATAGCCAATAATCAATTACTTAATTTCACGGTGAATCGTATATTTTTTCAGAACTGGATTGAACTTTTTAACTTCCAAACGCTCTGGTGTATTTTTACGATTTTTTTGCGTTACGTAACGTGAACGACCTGGCATACCTGATGTTTTATGTTCTGTACACTCCAAAATAACTTGGATACGGTTGCCTTTTGATTTCTTTGCCATTTTATACTAAAATTTAAAAATTCAAGAGAAAAGAATTAAATCCGACGCGGCTTATTCGCCATCAAGATTTTCAAATCCGATTGGGTTACCAGCTTTTTGCAATTTCTTGACATAATCGTACAAACCGTACTTCGATACTGTACGTAATGCTTGCATTGACAGCTTTACGGTAACGAAATCACCGATTTCTGGAACGAAAATACGTTTTGTTTGCAAATTTGGCAAAAAACGGCGTTTTGTTTTATGATTTGAGTGCGATACACTATTACCAACTATCGGGCGTTTGCCCGTCAATTCACATACCTTAGACATGACAAAAAATATTTAAGTAGAAATTTTTGTAAAAAATTGGGTTCAAAGTCGGTCAACCTTGAACCCGTAAATCAAGAAGCGTGATCTCGTAAGGATTCGAACCTTAAACCTTCTGATTCGTAGTCAGATGCTCTATCCAATTGAGCTACGAAACCGAAAACAGACGTCTTTACGATTAACGCGGCAAAGATAGGACGGTTTTTTGATTCACCAAGACTTTTTTATTTTTTTTTTATTTTTTATAATAAAAATCTTCTACGCGCTGAATCCCAGCCTCAAAAACCGCCACTTTAGCGCATAACGATACACGAACATAAGCATCACCGCCCGAACCAAAAATACCGCCAGGCGTAATAAATACATTCGCGCCGTATAAAATCTCGTCGGATAGCTCAAAGCCTGTCGGATACTGAGGGGGGGTCTTAGCCCAGACAAATAAGCCTTGTTGCTTATTATCGTAAGTGCAACCCAACAAGTTGAGCAATTCAAAGGCTTTTTGCTGTCTTTCCGCGTAAATTTTATTCAAATCAGCGTACCAGTCTGTATCTGCTTGGAGTGCTTCAACAGCTGCAACTTGAAGCGGGAGGAACATACCCGAATCCATATTTGACTTAAAACGTAAAACATCGCTCAAATAATCCGCTCGACCCACCAAAGCACCAATCCGCCAACCTGCCATATTGCTGCTTTTAGATAGTGAGTTGAGTTCAAGTGCTACGTCCATTGCCCCTTCAACCGATAAAATACTGAGGGGGGTCTTATTCAAGATAAATGAGTACGGATTGTCATTAATAATGAGTATTTGGTGTTTTTTTGCAAAACTCACGATGTCTTCAAACGCCTTGCGGGTGGCTTGCGCACCCGTTGGCATGTGTGGATAATTGACAAACATCAATTTGACACGCGATAAGTCCGTTTTTTCTAAAGTTGCAAAATCTGGCAGCCAATTATTGGCTTCTGCGAGGTCGTAGTTTATACATTCAGCCCCCGTCAATGTTACCGCCGCCCGATAAGTTGGGTAGCCCGGGTTGGGAATCAAGGCTTGGTCTCCTGCCTCCAAATACGTCATGCAGACGTGCATAATGCCTTCTTTTGACCCCAATAGAGGCAGAATCTCATTCACGGGATTAAGTTTGACTGCGTAATATTTGTTGTAAAACCCCGCAAATGCTTCACGCAAAGCAGGAATACCCACATAACTTTGATACCCGTGACTTGTTGGTTTTTGCGCGGCTTCAATAAGCGCGTTTATGGTTTTTTCAGAAGGCGGCAAATCGGGAGAACCAATACCGAAACTAATAATATTTTTTCCAGCCAAGTTCAATGCCGCTATTTCTTTCAATTTTTTTGAAAAATAATATTCGTTGATGCTGTCAAGGCGACTTGCCGTTTTTATAGACATGATAATTGATTGATTTTTTTTGAAAGAAACTGTAACCTTTTACCCCATTTTTTTATCATATTGCTAAAAGCCCACAAGGTTCAAAAAAAAGTCACTTATTTTAACTATTTTTTAACCTTAAATCCTAAGTATTTCATCAAATCTTCTTAATTTTGTTGAGTGTTTTTTTTTACCTATATTTATTATTGAAAATGAAATCTACTTCTCTTAAATCTATTTTATGTGCAGCACTCGTTATTGTAAGTGTAGGCTGCTTTATATATGTCAATACATCTTCACTTGACCGCACCTTGCAAGTTCAAGTGACCATCGAATCTGCTGAGAACGAGGCACAAAACGCTAAAATGCCTGATTTGACACTGCTCAAAAGCGCAATTACGCTCATTCAAACGTTTCTTCCTGCAAAATAACCCGTCAAATATACAGACGTATTTACAATAGTTTGATAAAAAAAGCCTTGTAGCTCGACAGCTATGAGGCTTTTTGTTGTAAAAAGAGGTTTTTACTGAGGGGTAATCTGTTGGCATGGTAAACAACAATTGAAATTAAAACCTTTTTAGAAAAGTTTTTAAAAACTTCTTAACTTTGAGCAAATTTTTACTTTTTAAATAATAGAAAATGTATATTTCAGAGCTTCGAGTAGAAAATTTCAAGTCTTTTGCAAATGTGACCATTCACTTCAACGAGGAACCCAGATATAATGGGCAGATAGTTTTCGTGCCAAAGAGAGTTGCCAAGACAACTTCGTGAAAAACGGTGTCACTTACAATGTCTACGGTGATCCTGATGGAATGAACCGTCTGGACGCTAGATCCTGTCCCGATGGTCTTCAATGAAAGCGATTGGAGTGTCAATTTCAGTCAAGGCTCCAAAGCTTAAAACTGCTGAATTGCTCAAATTATATTCTCAAAGACATCTATGTTTCCTAGACAGTTGATCAGATCTGATTGATACCATTTTGAGTTGATTTATTATCATCAGGGATTTCTTCGTCCCTACAAGATGGACAAAGTCAAAATCTACAGGTGACCAGCTGATTCATGATCCAATAACCTCTGCTGATCTTACCATGCGCATTAATGTAAAATGTGGGTCATACATGATCGTACAGATGCGCCTTCAGGTTTGTACGGGTTATACTTTTGAAAATAAATGGTAATGACGCGGGTTTTCCCTGAAATGATCAGAAACAATCACGTCAGAAGAACTTCTAGCTATTATCAAATTTTAAAAACACATTCTAATTTGGCATGGCACAACAAGGAAATACCCAAGAATTAAGTCGTCCTATCTCCTGTGCAATTGGCGTGAAGGAGACCTATTTTTGAGCATGCTTATCTGGCTTCTTTTTTAGGATTTACGTTGGCAATAGGAGAAGACTTGACTGTTAGTTGATGGATTTGTATGGTTAAAAACGATAGAAGGACTGGAGAGAGTCGATGTCATTGTACGACGTGTGGATGATATTTTTTTTTTTTTTTTTTTTGTGATCGTCCGTTGGAGTTTCGACATGGACTCATTGCATTTGGCGTGTAGGGATTGATCGGAAAAAAAAGGCTGTCCAGAAAGACAGCAAAGAGTTTTATTGTACTCCCGCTGGGATGTCCGAGGTGTTGGAAAATCCAGTATTTGATCGTCATTTTTTTCCAAACTTTGTCGACACATCAGAGGTGAAGAATTGATACTTGCCGTCTATTCTGTCCACTTGGTGGTGATGGTCAGGCCTGCGGAGCTTGGAATATGTCTGGAACAACCCTTTTAATTTTTGATTATCCGTAGAAATTTATCGAAGTGAGAGTCATAAAGGCACCTATCGATTATGAATCCAGGATGAGAGAACAACTCGAGTAGTTTGAGAAAAAAATCATTGCCCAGTCACATCTTTATGCAGGTCAAGAAATAGTTCAATTTCTCACATCATGCCTTCCCATCCACAACTGTCGTAAGTTAGAGCGCGTAACGCTCCTCTTGTTTAGAAGCTTCGCTTGGTGGCGATCTCTTTACTAGAAGGGGGCTCCATATCCGTCATGCCCGGAGGACTATCACAGAAGCACACCAGACAAGGGAGTATTTATGGTTTCCAATCAATCGTGTCGGATTTGAAGCAAACGACACATATGAGCCCATCGGTCAAAACACCAAAATATCGTCTAAAGTCCGTCAAAATGTAGAACTCCAGCACGTAGCAAGTATAATGTTTTGCTTCAAGTCAACTGCCGAAAATCTCTATTCGGTTTGCAGGTAGTATACATTGAGCGTGCCATCTTATATGGTGACGTTTGTTTCATGTGATAATGTGTACCACTGCGCGCAAATACTATGAGACCGACGACAGGCCTATGCAGGTCGGCAAATTGACTCAAAACCTTGTCATCATTGCTCGGCATAACTGGCGCTGAATAACCATCACTTATTACTGAAGCCTGAAGTTTAAACCCAACTGAACGGTCATTGATTGAAATTAGGAAGGAATAATTCATTTATTCGGCAACAGACGTGCACAACTGGGATCATTAGTCATTCCATTCAATCCTTTTTGACAGCACAGTTGCGCGGTGAGAGGACCGCCTATAGTTTGGATAACTGGCGTATTTTGGATACCATTTCTGAGGAGTTGTCTGGGAAATCCAAAAAGCAATCACAATCTCCATGGCGTTTACCACAACTTGGACACGAGTATCATCAAACAAATTGATGGCATTTCATGGTTCGATGTAACCTTTCAACAGCAGAAGGAGCATCATGAACGTATAACATGAAAAAGAACAGATTCATGAAGCCTCAATCAAAGACTTCTGTACTATTCTGAAAGACCATATGGATTCAAAAGCAACCCAGAAAGAGCCGAAAAGAGCATTAGATGTAATATTGATAACCAACAAAGCCCGCAGTGACCTATCGATACCGTTCAATCTACACTTTGGAAATAACCCATAACATGTTAAGCTGTGATATCGACAGAGTTGAACCTAAATGTATTTGTCTACCAAATCAGAAAAAATTGGTCAACACATCTGAGCGCATACCATCAAAGCTTTGTATTATTGTGAAGCTGATATTTGGGGGGGGAGCTACGTCCAGCAACTTCAGCCCAAACCACCGATGATTCAGATTTACATGGAGTCTACAAAAATTAGCTGCTTTGTGCCACGCACCCGCACACACACCCACGAAGGCTTCCCAGGCTTAAACTCTGTTCTCATCCCGAAATTAAACGTTGAAGATTTTGTTAAGTGGCTTTCTTCATCTTCTTTGTGGTAAAACCTCTTCATTCACCCAACAAAATACTAATAGTTTGTAAACAAGGCAAAACTCCCAGTACCAAAAATGCAGAGAGTGCGTCTACATATCACCAGAAATACACATATAATTCAGGCGTCTTTGCTCCACCCCTTTTTTTGTTGTCTATCAGTGATAAGGCCAAAGCAGAAGAAAAGGTCCCCTGCAATGCCCATAGGCACCTAACCGAATTGAAAAGCAGGGCATGCCACACCTATCATGAGATCAGTCAGGGAGAAAAAGCAGAAAAGCACACATCTCTTTGCTGCCGTGTCTGTTGTTTTATACATTACAAAAGGTCTATGCAAACAGTTGGAGATTTTGTCTAAAGAAAAAAAAGAAAAAAAAAAAAAAAAAAAAAAAAAAAAAAAAAAAAAAAGAAAAAGAGAGAGAGGGGGGGAAATTTTTTTTTTAAAATGAAGAGAGAAATTGAAAAAAAAAAAACTTGCTGCTAATTGGGTGTGGAGATTGGATCCCTGCACCAGGGTCTCCCTTGCACATGAAGTTGAGAAGAGAGAGGTAGCGTCCCGGGACAGTCATGAGGGGAAAGTTCCTGCCTGTGGACGTGACATCCCGGAGCAGTTTGCTCTGACCGTCTCAGTATGTCCACATTTTATGGGATAGTCTTAAAAGAGAGAGACTGTCAAAAGAAAGAAGAAGAAAGAGAAAAAGAAAGAAGAAGAAAACTTTTTTTTTTTTTTTTTTTTTTTTGAGACAGTCCTATGTTCCTCCTCCATTTTAGCATGGAGCCTAATGCGTCCAGGGGGGGGGCTGCATGGGATGCACGATGATGGAGTTGAGTGCTCCACCGAATCAACAAGGATTTTTAAATACTCCCTTATTTTTTTTTTTTTTTAGAAGATCCAGTACACACTTGCTTTGATTAAAGTTTACTGGCA
>JAXHNU010000010.1:0-114836 GCA_034520175.1 Saprospiraceae bacterium | reverse complement strand
ACCGAACCGCAGACAAGACATAATATAAAATAGAAAAATGAAAAAAATATTAGGACTACTTTTAATTTTTGCTTGGACATTTAACTTGAATGCACAAGCGAATAATGATACAAATTTTGTAAGAAAAGGAAAACTTATTGCTTCAATGAACAATCATAAACAACCCATTGTTATCTGGAATGATTTAATAATAATAAAAGCAAAAGTCAATGGTATTGAGGGTAATTTTATTTGGGATAATGGTTTTACTGTAACAGGTCTTGATAAATCTTTTGCTGAAAAGTGCAAAATAAAAATTATTAATGAAGATAAAAGTATTGTAACAGATGGAAATGCTAAGAAAGTAGAATTAATCAATGGACTTGCTGAGAAGATTCAAATTGGAAATTTTGACGTAAGAGAAACACCAGTATGGATATTGGATGTTAAATCTATTGCGGGTTCAAAAAAAATGAAAATAGATGGATTTATAGGTTCTTCTTTTATAAATCTTATGAATTGGAATTTCGACTTTGATAATGAAAATGTAACACTTTCAACTAAAAGTTTTGAGCAAGATGGTTTGATGTTGAAATACTCAATTGATAAGTATAATACCCACCAAATTGCTTGCAATCTCAATGGATATGATTTTCCAGCAATGATTGATTTTGGTATGAATACAGAAGATTTTAATGCCAACATTCAATTTTCTGCATTGTTTCAAGAAAACAAAGCTTCCGAAGAATATGGGATTACTTCAATTGCTGTTAGTGGTGTTAGCCAAGTTGATACAACTTATGTAATTAATGGCAAGTATGAATACAAATTAGACGGTAAAGAAATTAATTTTAAACCAAGAATTTATTTAACAAAAAATGAAACAAATTTTAAAATAGGAAATCGTTTTTTCAGACATTACAATTGTATCATTAATTCTACTGACACAATTTATATTCTGTATGAAAGGAAAAAACCGATTATTCCTAAAACTACTAAAAGTTATGGTATAAAATTTATAAAATTAGACAATAAGATAGTCGTAGGTAAGTTAACTACTAACCCAAATATTACACAAGGAGAAATAAAATTAATGGAAGAAGTTGCATCAATAAATGGGAAAAAGGCAAAGGATTTTGAAACAATACACGATCTTTTGCTTTTTCAAAACGAACTTGTATTGAAAGGAAAAGTATTAAAAGTGAAATTTAAAAATGGAAAAATAAAAATATTCAAACTTGAAAATGATAATGAAAAATAAATAAAATAATTAAAATGAAAAAAATAATAGGATTAATTTTTAGTTTTAGTTTGACATTTAGTTTAAATGCTCAAACAAATTTGACATCAAAGGATAGTATAAATGTATTTTATGATAGTTTATTTACTAAATTAAAATCAGATTATTTGTACAAAAAAGAAGTTGATTGGACAGATGTAGAAAACGAAATAAGAAGTAACTTAACACAGTTCACTAATTTCGATAATTCATTAAGCCAAACCACAGTTTTATTTGACAAAATCAAAGCAACACATTGTACACTGTTTTACAAGGACACTTCTTACACAGTAACTTACAATGGTCCAACAAATGAGGATTTTAGTGAACAATGGATAAATAAATGGGTAACACAACCTGCTTTTGAAGTAAAAGTAATTGACAATAAATATGGATATATTTTAATGCCAGGTATTATGTTTACAGAGGTAAGTGCTGAAATTATCCATAACACTGCACAACCAATGTATGACCAAATTGCAGAAATTAAATCAAAACAAAAACTAAGTGGCTGGATTATTGATTTACGATTTAATATAGGTGGTAATATTCACCCAATGCTTTTAGCCTTGTATGATTTCCTTGGTGATGGCAAAATGTACGGCACTTTAGACATTAACAAAAAACTGATTGCAACTGCCAAAATCAAAAAAGGAAAATACTTTGACGATGCCGAATATGTGTCCTACATCGTACCCAAAGGAAAGAAAATGACAAAAAGCAAAGTTGCCCTAATTACTGGTATTGTTACAGCAAGTTCAGGTGAAATTACTGCCATTGCTTTCAAAAACAGAAAAAAAACTATATTTATAGGTGAGCCGACAGCTGGGCAAACAACAACTAATGATTTTTTAGAACTGCCTTTTGGTGTGAAAATGGCGATTACAGTAGGTTATGACTGTGATAAAAATGAAAAATTTTATGAAAAAATAATACCAGACATTTTGCTTTCCAAAAAAGACAATTTTGACAATTTACTTTTAGACAAAAACATAATGGAAGCAATAAAGTGGATGAATGAAAAATAACTACGCCCAACAGCAGTTTGGCAAAATGGCGGGTTCAGTGCTAAATTGAACATTAGGTTTTTTTATGTACATTTGTGCTAGCTTGAACATTTGTGCTTCTAAATCCGCCACTTCGCCAAGCTGCAAAACGTTGGTTTCAATTTGTTTTTTGACAACTCCCTAAACATTTATAGTTTTGTACCAAAAAACAAACTGCATCCAACACCGTATTGCCAAAATTGGGCAAAAGTGCCTCACTGTACTGAGGGGGTGCTATTGAGCAGCAGTAATTTAATCATCATCCGTTTTCAAAACCCAACTTCGGCAATACGCGTCCCGTTGGTTTCAATTTGTTTTTTGACAACTCCCTAAACATTTATAGTTTTGTACCAAAAAACAAACTGCATCCAACACCGTATTGCCAAAATTGGGCAAAAGTGCTTCACTATACTGAGGGGGTGCTATTGAGCAGCAGTAATTTAATCATCATCCGTTTTCAAAACCCAACTTCGGCAATACGCGTCCCGTTGGTTTCAATTTGTTTTTTGACAACTCCCTAAACATTTATAGTTTTGTACCAAAAAACAAACTGCATCCAACACCGTATTGCCAAAATTGGGCAAAAGTGCCTCACTGTACTGAGGGGGTGCTATTGAGCAGCAGTAATTTAATCATCATCCGTTTTCAAAACCCAACTTCGGCAATACGCGTCCCGTTGTACGCAAGCCAAAACTATCAAATCAAAAAAAATAATTAAAATGAAAAACATATTAGCTTTAATTATATATCTCCTATTTGTAATAAATAGCAATGCTCAAAATCTCGATAAATACGACATAAAGGAATTGGTAAGAGCAGGTGCAAAAGTTTGCCTTCAAAATGAATTTGACAAATATGATATAAAGGAAATTATTAGAGAAAATCCTGAACTAGTAACAATAATTGTTACAAAGTTTGACAAGTATGATACAAAAGAGTTTATTAGAGCTGGTGCAAAAATTATTATTGCTAACGACCAATTAGACAAATACGATATTAAAGAAATTATAAGAGAAAAACCGAATTTAGTTACAGTACTAATAACAAAATTCGACAAATATGATACAAAAGAGTTTGTAAGGGAAGGTGCCAAAGTAATTATTTCCAACAGCAAGCTGGATAAGTATGATGTCAAAGAAATTATTAGAACTGAACCTACTTTAGTTACTGTTATTGTAACTAAATTCGACAAATACGACACTAAAGAATTTGTAAGAGAAGGAGCTAAAGTTACAATTGCTAATGATGAACTTGATAAGTATGATGTCAAAGAAATTATTAGAACTGAACCTACTTTAGTTACGGTTATTGTAACTAAATTCGACAAATACGACACTAAAGAATTTGTAAAGAAGACTTAAAGACATTGCAATATGAACTTGAAAGTGCAAAGATTATTAGACGAACCACTTTAGACGGATTGAACAAAGTCGACAAAACGACACTAAAGAATTTGTAAGAGAAGGAGCTAAAGTTACAATTGCTAATGATGAACTTGATAAATATGATATAAAAGAAATTTTAAACTATTAAGAAATAGACGAAATCCAAAGCCAGCGTACAACAACGGTTTGGCAAAAGTGGGGCTGAAGTGCCAACTTCAACATTTGTGCTTTTTTAGTACATTTGTGCTAGGCTGAAAGTTCGTGCTTTTCAAACCCCACCTTCGCCAAGCCACAAACCGTTGCCTGCTATGCAATAAGAACACCCAAACAAACCTTGACAATTTACAAAACTTCAAATTTTATTCGTAAATTTGAACAGAATTTATAAATAATAGAATGGCAATTAAAAAAGAAAGCAAGAAAGACCAAGTAATTGAAGAATTGTTTAAAATCTGTAAGAAGAAAAATAATTTTGTGTTTCATAACGACTTGGTGAAAGACATCTGCAAAAAGGTTGGATTTGGCAACCCTTTTGACGTTACCAAACTTGACAATAAAACTAAATTGCCTGACATTTTAGTAAAAAACGACTATGCAATAATTCATATTGGCAGTGGTAGTCATCTATTTATCAAAGGTATTGACAAAGTTTTTCACGACTTTGAACCAATTCAAAAAACGATAGATTGGAATTATAAAAAATCACTTTTAAACCAATACAATTCAAGCGAAAGCAACATTTTATCTGTTGCAAATAATCAAAGAATATTACACCATTTTTTGTTTGGACAAGATACTGAGTTTGAAGACGTAGATATTACCAAAAGACCTAAAACCTATTTTCCACATAGAACAAAGACCTCTTTTGAATACAATTTTGGCAAGGACGCAACTCTTGAAATGAAAAATATTCAAATTGAAGTTGATTTGACCATTGAGTTTCAAGGTACTATTGGCGTTTTTGAAGGTAAAAATGGCAAACCTGACACATTTAGTATTTATCAAATTTATCACCCGTTTTTATATTACTATAACGCTAATAAAAAGACCGAACTCAAAGGAAAAATAAAAGACATATTTTGTGTTTATGTAGTTCGTGAGAAATCCAAAACTCACGATACAATTAAGTTGTGGGCTTACACTTTCAAAAATCCACTTGATATAACTTCAATTAAGTTTATCAAATCTTGTTCATACAAATTAATCAATCAAAACTAATTTTATGAGCATAGAAAAATTCAGAAACAAAGTTTTCAATCAAGATATTTTAGAAATATTGCGACAACTTCCAGATGAAAGTTTGGACATGGTTTATGGCGACCCCGACTATAATGTAGGCATAAATTATGCAGGTAAAAATTACACTACAAAATGGAATGATTACATTGATTGGTACATTGAATTGACCAAAGAATGTTACAGGGTTTTGAAACCAACAGGGAGTTTATTTATGATGAACTACCCAAAACAAAATGCACATTTAAGAGTAAAATACTTAGATGATACTGCTTATGATGTGCAAGATTATGTTTGGATTTATAACACAAACGTTGGACATAGTTATAGACGATTTACGACTGCACACAGGAGTATTTTGCACGTTACAAAAAGTAAGGAAAATAATTTTTATAAAGACAATGTAGCAGTTCCCTATCAAAATCCAACGGACAAGCGAATACAGGGGCGAATTGCCGCAGGACACTTGGGACGTATGCCTTACAGTTGGTTTTACTACGATCTTGTGAAAAACGTGAGTAAGGACAAGACTTTCCACTCTTGTCAAATTCCCTTGCCTTTGGTTGAAATGCTTATTAAATCTTGCACCCAAGAAAATGATGATTGTTTAATATTATTTGGTGGTAGTGGAAGCGAATTAGTTTTATGTAGAAACCTAAAACGCAATTTCATCAGTTGCGAATTGCACCCAGAATACTACGAAATGATACAAGATAGACTTAACAATAATGGACAAATTGACGACAGTTACAGGCTTGACTTTATCAAACAAAAAAATGGAACAGACATAAGAAGAGAACAAGTTGTATCTTTAAATCTATTTGAATAATCAAACCCAAAAAATGCACAGCAGGCAACATGGGTTTTGCGAGATTGGGGCAGACGGAAGTAATTGAACAATAAAAAGACTATTGGGCTGAATGCAAATGCTGAACTTTTGAGTTTCAAATTCCCCAACCTCGCAAAGCCCTATTCGTTAGCTGCCATTATAAAACGACAATACAACCAATGACAATAAACTTTGACATTGACAAATTTGTAAAGCATTTGGACAAGTATAAATCTGACTTGCCTACTTTATACAATTGGAATGCGAAAATTGACAGGCTCGTAGAACTTCAAACTTTAACAAAAAAACAAGTAGGAGAAATTAACGCCCTATCCAACTATGAAAAAGAACTTCAACTTAAAAAAATCGTTGGACAAAAACTCAATGAGACATTAAAATCAAACGCAGACTTGTTTGATAAACTTTGTTTGTGGGTCATTAAAGATTGGGGCGGAATAACAACCGCCAACGACAATGATACACTAACTCTAATCAAAGACTTTTTAAAACAAGATAAACCAAATTTTAACCGAATAGCCAGTTCTTCAAAAGTTGGAGCATATATGTTCCCCGACAGAAACGTAATATACGACTCACGTGTTGCTTATGCACTTAATTGGATTATTCTATCCGAAAACGCAGGACAATATTTTTTCCCAATACCAGAAGGTAGAAACTCAAAAATGTCTGCATTTGATTTAAACGTTTTAATAAGACTTAAAAACATTTCTGTTTATCAGCCAACTAATATTACAGATTTAGACCATAGACTTTTTATTAAAAATTCCGACAAGAAACTTTTTATAAACAAAAAAGACGCTTATTCAGAACTGAACAAACTCGTAAAACAGATAAATCAAAAATTATGGACAGGTAACACAGAGAAAGAAGAAAAATTATACTTTACCGAAATGCTATTATTCTCAATCGCAGACAGAGAAGTTTTTATGGACATTACGACAAAGTACGGAATAATTTGACGAAAAAATAACAGCAGCCAACATGGGTTTGTGGCAAGTGGGGCAGACGAAAGATATTGAACATTGGGATTTCTTTTGTACTTTTGCTCTGGCTGACGGAACACCCCTCAGTATTTGTAAGTAATTGAACAACAGTATTTTATATCGGCGGACGTTCGGGCAGATGAGTTTCAAATTCCCCACCTGACCACAAGCCCTTTTCGTTGGTGGCAATTTGTTTTTTGACAACGCACTAAATATTTATAGTTTTATATCAAAAAACAAACTGCATCCAACACCGTATTGCCAAAATTGGGCAAAAGTGCCTCACTGTACTGAGGGGGTGCCATTGAGCAGCAGTAATTTAATCATCATCCGTTTTCAAAACCCAACTTCGGCAATACGCGTCCCGTTGGTGGCAACCGCAGAGGGACACAACTAACGTAGGACAGACATTTTAGAAATCATGTTAATAAAGGACATTTTACCACATATTTCACTGACTGAATTTGTCCGAAAATATCAAATTATTCGGTGGCAGTTTGACGCAAATGCTATTGCCCCAAACAAATTTCTTGCACCCAGACCTGAACATAGTTTGACATTTTACATACGAGATTTACAATCGTTTTCCTTCATTAACTCAACGAAAAAGGAATATTACCCCAAAAGTATAATTAGTGGCATACACGACACAACGCTCATAAGAGATTGCGGACACGATTTTTGGGCGTTGAAAATTATTTTCCAACCTTGTGCATTATTTCGGCTGACAGGTTTTCCAATGACTGAACTTGTAAGTAATTATGTAGATGCCGAAATAGTTTGGGGCAAAGAAATAAACCTACTTCATCAAAGGCTAAACAGTTCAGACAATTTGAATGATATGGTTGCAAATATTTCGTTTTATTTAAACAGATTGATTAGCAATACAAAAAAAGATTTTCACCCAGTTGATTTTGTTTGCCAAGAGATTTTGTTTCAAAAAGAACACAAAAATTTGGATTTATTAGCAAAGCAATCATTTTTAAGTACACGGCAATTTATTAGAAAATTTGAAGAGCGTACAGGTGTAAGTCCCAAATTATACGATAAAATTGTACGTTTTGACAAAGCATACCGCCTTAAAAATAACCAACCTGATTTGGATTGGTTAAGTATTGCTATGAGTTCGGGCTATTATGACTATCAACATTTAGCCAAAGATTATAAAGATTTTACGAATTTTACCCCAGTTGCATATTACGAAATTGACAAAAAAGCACCAGAAAGAAACTTTGGCTTACATTTTGGCTAAAAATGTCACTTTTTTACCAATACCTTACTTTATCACTTCTATATCTTTGTTGTGAAATTTATTACTCACAATTCAAAATTTTATATTCAAATGAAAAGACGTGATTTTTTGACCACAACAGTGGCAAGTTCTGCAACGATGCCATTCCTTAATTCTGATTTCTCAACTTCAATGATTATGACTGACAAACCTCTCATTCCCTTTCATCTTCCTTTTACAGAACCTTTACAGCCTGGACCAGGAGGTATAGACATTAGAACTCTCATTAGGAGTTCACAAACCAATATGCAATATTCCAGTACTGAAACAGCAGTCATTCCTAAACTAATGGGCCCGCCACCACATTCTCATAAAGCATTAGATGAAATTATTTTAGTAACAGAGGGTACTGCAACACTTTGGGTCGATGAGAAGTTAATAGTTGTAAAACCTAATGAATGGTATTTTATGCCCAGAAAAAGTGTACATACATTTTGGAATAGTTCAGACCAAACATTACGGTTTATTGGTATGTACTTTCAACAAAATTTCGAGGATTATTTAGAGGAACTTTTTTCATAAAATTATTCCAGACATGGTTAAAAATAACTTATCACCTTTGGATAAAGGAATTGCACAACGTATGCAAAAACTAAATGACCAATTTGGCGTAGAGATGTTTCCTGAAAAACGACAATCAATAATTGAAAAATATGGTTTAAAAGGGTAATTTGACTTTTATCAAAATAATATCCTTTTTTGAAACAAGTCTTGAAAATCGTTAATTCTGAAAAATGGATTAGCGATTTTCTTTGCATTAAGACAAACAGACAAAAAGCGGCTGCCACCAACATGGGTTTGTGGCAAGTGGGGCGAACGGAAGTTAGTGAACATTGGGAATTCTTTTTGTACTTTTGTTTCATCGGACGGAAACCTACTGAACTTTTGTAAGTAATTGAACATCAGTAATTTATATCGGCGGACGTTCGGGCGGAGGTGTTTCAAATTCCCCACCTGCCACAAGCCCTCGACGTTGGTTTCAATTTGTTTTTTGACAACGCACTAAACATTTATAGTTTTGTAGCAAAAAACAAACTGCATCCAACACCGTATTGCCAAAATTGGGCAAAAGTGCTTCACTATACTGAGGGGGTGCTATTGAGCAGCAGTAATTTAATCATCATCCGTTTTCAAAACCCAACTTCGGCAATACGCGTCCCGTTGTATGCCACTTTGGACAGACCCTACTTTATAGAATGGTACTTCATGAATACAAACCAAGTTTATTACTGTCGGAATATATTCGGACAATTCGACTAATAAATTTCGTTTGTTCAGGCATAGACATTCTTCCACCAAAATCTTATCCACCAAGACCTGAGCATTGCCTTAGCTTCTATGTTAGAGGTATCGAAAATGTAGAATATCAAAAAAGCGGGGAAAAACAGGGTAATCTATCAACAGTATTATTTGGGCAACAGACAGAAGTAACTAACCGTTTTAATAGTAATAATTTCTTACTTATTCAAGTTGTTTTCAAGCCAGGTGGGCTATACAGACTGACAAATATTCCATCAAATTATTTAACAAATCAATACATTGATGCTCAAACAGTTTTTTCAAAGGAAATTAAATCTGTTAATGAAAAGATAGACGAGTGCAAATCATATTTGCAAATGATAGCTGTAGTCGAAACATTTTTGTTTAATGAAATAAAGCGAAACTCATTCGAAATACACCCTTTGGACATAGCAACAAACAAACTTTTTAATACCGATTTTATTCCAACGGTTGATGTTTTGGCAAAGTCGGCTTTTCAATCTACAAGAAATTTTGAACGGCATTTTATGCAACGAATGGGTGTTTCACCCAAATATTTTTTAAAAGTAATGCGGTTTGAAAATGCGTTTAGAATGAAAAATAAAAACCCTGAATTAGATTGGCTAACTATTGCTATTAATTGTGGCTATTACGATTATCAGCATTTAGTAAGAGACTATAAAGATTTAACTGGGCTTTCGCCAAAGCAATTTCACGAAATTGACTCGAAAGGACCAGAAAGATTATTTGGACAAGCTGACACCTATTGAAATTTGTCGCATTTGTACCACTATTTTTTTTTGCATAACACTTTTCTTTGCATTGAACTTAAAAATTTAATAAAATGGAAAGAAGAAAATTTATTGCAACAACGGCTGCCTCAATACCAGTTATTGCATTTGGACAAAAAGTGTCTATTCAAGAAAAAAGAACAAAGAAAGGTTTCGTTGTGAAAGCAACTGAAAGTAGATTCGGAGAAAAAACTTTGTTATTTGGAAATAGCCCAAATGATATTAAAGTTTCACAAAAGGACACAGATGGTAAACTTACAATTTTTGAATACACAGGAAATGTAAAAGGGGGACCTGCATTACACATTCACCCACACCAAGACGAAATATTTTTTATCGTTCAAGGTGAGTATCTTTTTCAAGTTGGCGACGAAAAGCATAATTTAAAAGCTGGAGACACTATTTTTTTACCAAGGTCAGTACCTCATGCTTTTGCACAACTTACTGAAACTGGGAAAATGTTTTTTCTTTTTCAACCATCGGGCAAAATGGAAGATTTTTTTAGACTACTTGGCGACCCAAATTTCAAGCCAACACCCGAAGAGGGAGCTAATATATCTCTCGACCACGGAATGAAAGTTGTTGGACCACCATTACAATTTTGACATTTCAGGACAAAAAAAGCGGCATACAACATGGTATTTGCAATAGTGGGGCTGACGGAATAAATATCAACATTTGGAATTCTATTTGGCTTCGGTTCGGGCAGAAGAATTACTTATGAGCATTAGGTTTTTAACTTCGGCTTTTATACTTTTATTGGGCATTTGTTACGGGCTGACGTTTTTCAAAGACCCCACCATCGCAAATACCTGTTCGTTGGTTTCAATTTGTTTTTTGACAACTCCCTAAACATTTATAGTTTTGTACCAAAAAACAAACTGCATCTAACACCGTATTGCCAAAATTGGGCAAAAGTGCTTCACTATACTGAGGGGGTGCTATTGAGCAGCAGTAATTTAATCATCACCCGCTCGTCGGTAGTGTTCGCACGTCGCTCGTCACGGTCTTTGACCGTTGACGCACTATTTGCGCGTCTCTGACGCGACTGAACTACGCAAGTTGTTTGATATTACGGGCAAAAAGGGGCTATTTTACTGAGGGGGATATTTTTTACCGCTAAAATTATCAAAGAGCCAAAATGAACCATTCAAATAAGCCAATAGTAAGCAGTCAATCAACCATTTTCCAATTTGCCCAAACTCTATAATTCATTCACAATCAATCACTTATAAAAAATAAATTCTAAAACACACACCCTCAGTAGTTTGACCTAAAATCCCCTGCTCGTGGCGGTTTGGAAACCGCCCCGAGCAGCGCACGTTCTTTGTTTTTTAGTAGAAAGTAGTTGAAATAGGAAGACTTAGGACGAGCGGGAGACTTGAACAAGCGGGGCAATAGATTGCCAATGTTCTTGCCAGTTCTCACTTGTCCGATGCGCTACTAATTCGATGCGTAAAATAGCCAAACTTAGTGGCTCAACTGTGATTAATATCGCACAGTCGCCAAAAAAAATTTCGTCCGAAGCAAATACAAGTTGGTAGGTTTGATGCGCCCCACTTGATAAATTCAAATCTTGACCAACGGCTTGACCAGCATCTCGTAAAAATTCACTGACGTAACCCAATGACTTGTTGATTGCCTCATCCCGTTCAAGCAAAGTTTGTATCGCATTGAGGCTACAATTGCCAAAAAGGCGATAAGATAAAATGGATTTTTGACAAGATTCTATCTGCGCTTCTTTGGAAACGTTACAAGACGGAGCTGTTTGATAAATTGAAGCATGCTTCTTCGTATTCTCATATAAAAATGTCCGAGAAACATGGTGCTTTCGAGAAAGTTGGCTTACTTGTCCTGACCTTTTTTGATAGCTAACCACATAGGCTAATAACATCCGACGTTGCGGTGTTAAATCGGAGCGACGCTTAAATACTTTGAGTGAATCCATTGCAAGTTGTTATTTTTTTTTTACAACTCAATTTTACGACTTGGGATTCACTCTTTTTTAGTTTTGTTCACTCGCATATGAAAGATGCCGTCCATTCACCTAATTGATACCTAAAACTTTATTCACCCATTCGGGATAAAAGACCAGTTCAAACTCGGTTTGTTTCAACATATCGCTGGCTTGTTGCAGATTTAAGCCAAAAAACTCTGCTACTTTTCGATGCGATAACGGAATCCCTTGCTCGTATCGGGCTTTAGAAAACTCGTCTACAGCCCCCCTCAGTAATTTGAGCAAATAATGAAAACCTTTGTGTTCCGCAATTTTGCGTATTTTTTCATTGTTGCGGCTGACCACCATTTCGTAGTAAAAATCAGGCACTTTTTCAGGTATTTTAGCCGCAATGTCTGATGTTCTAAACACAATTGGTTCGTAATTTTTGCCATACACTTGTTTAGCGGCTTGTTTGGCAGTTTCGACTGACAACATCAGCCCGATATGCGCCACGATTTCGCCGTTGTGTAGCCGCAATTTTTCATCAAAACTTTGTTTAAACTTAGGTAAATCCAAAACGGGCAAGGTGTTGTGCCAGTGTTTGGTGTGTTGCAACAGACTGCGGTACTCATGTTCGGCGGTGCTTTTGGCTTGGTAATAAATATGCGCCTCGTTGGTTAATTCTGTATTGCCCAACAGAAAATCTATTGCTGTTTCCTTGTTTTTAAGTTTATTTTTGGGGTCTACCACAATCATCGCGTGTCGCATAGACCCTGCATTAACAAGCCGTGCCACTCGCACCAACTCTTTGGCATCTATGACCGTACTGCCCAAAAAACCAATGTCAATTTTGCCTTCTAGCAATAAATCAGCGATTTCGCCCGAATAGAAAAAAGCGTGTTTGTCGGCATCGAACTGTGGCAAACGCGCCCGTTTTGTATTGAAAATACAGTTGTTTTTACTGAGGGGTGTGTTTGAGAACGATTTATCGCTGATGTTGCGGTCGTTTTTGGTTTCGGTATAGGCAGTTAATGCAATATGTTCAAAAAAATCATCGGTCGCAACGTGTTCGTTAATCCAAATCATCGGTGCTGCCCAAAAACCTTGACTGAACGCGACAGTCAAACGGGTATTTTCATACTCAATACCCAAATGTTGACAAATATCGGCATACAAACTTTCGTCGGCGACACTGCCACTTTCTATTTTGCTCAGATGCGATACATCTCTCACCCGCACCGTTTTGAGGGTTTCTACAAGGTCTTTTTGTTTGAGATTATTCACCTCTCGATAGGTTTTTATCAGTTGTCCAATCTTAGTTTTTTCCATAATTTTCTTATTTTAAAAATTTTTTCAAATGTAAAAGAAATTTTAGAAATTTTAAATAAAATTAGAAAAAATTTGCACAAATCATGTTATGCAGAATTTTTATACGCCAAATAATTTTGTCGCAGAATTAAAAATAAATAAAAATGGCGCTACAAAAAGTATACAAGATTGAACTTGATTCGGGATATAGGCTGACCGAAAACATTGAAAACAGCCTCCGCATTTTTCCTAGCTGGCATCCTAGCATGAGCGAAATAAAGTCTTTCAAACAGTTGATGACAATTATTCGCACAGCAGCAGCCGACCGCCTCGAACCCAATACACCGTCGCCATTCGATAATGATGCGCTTAAAAACAAGGCATCAGAAATCATCTGTCGTCTGTTAAAAAGAGACGCACCGATAGGCGAAACAGAGCGTTTAGACGTTGTTTTTGCTCAAAAAAAAGAAGTTTGGCGCGTTTTTATGCAAGAAATTGATTACAACGTACTGCCCTTGATTAACAGAAAAGTCAAAGCTGTTTACGGGGGCTGCTGCGCTTTATACATTTTAATGGGTATCTGTTTCGTATTCGGTATGATGGCTTATTTTCTTCTGCATCCGTTGATGGGTATGGTAGTTATGTTTGCGTGTGCCTATTTTTTTCGTGATGGATTTGCGCATCTCGCGGCAGACGGCATCGACACTGATAACCACCTTTTGATTCCTTATCTGAATATAGAAACCCTGTGCAACTCGCTTGTTGCCAGAAATTTGCGCATTATTCAACCTACTTGGAACGACGCAGTACTCGAAAAAGCAATAAAATACTTTTATTTGAAAATCACTATGAAAATTGGAATTACACATCACTCTACCCAAGCCACTACGAACTTATTACCGACGAGACCGAAATAAGTATTTACGCTCCTCCAGAATTTATGTAATGGTAACTGTTAGAAAGTCTATAATCAATTGATAATCAATACTTAAAATTCAAACTTTACATTTTTTCATCACTAAACAATTCAATTATGAATTATTCAATCATTGGGCTGCTCTTTTGGGGCTTCATTGCCTATGCCCTTTTCACAGCTTTTGTCGCTGTTCCACAAGGCAACGTGTATGTTTCAACGATTTTTGGTAAGTTTTACCGCATTTTAAAACCCGGCTTGACCCTCAAAATACCTGTTTTAGAAAGCATTTACAAGCGTATTTCTATTCAGAATCGCTCAAATGAATTGTCATTTCAAGCCATTACGATTGACCAAGCCAATGTCTATTTCAAAACATTGTTGATTTATTGTGTCTTAGACGATGAAGAAGAGACGATTCAAAACGTCGCTTTTAAATTTATGAACGAACAAAATTTCAATCAATCCCTATTTCGTTCGATTGAAGGCACGATACGGTCTTTTGTTGCGATTAAAAAACAAGAAGAAGTGCTGAGTTTGCGAGAGGAGATTGTTCGACACGTCAAACAAGAACTGGACGGGACATTGGCAGAATGGGGCTTTAAATTGTTGGATTTGCAAATCAACGAAATCCAATTTGACGAGGCTATCAGCAAATCTATGGCGGAGGTCGTTGCATCTAACAATCTGCTGCAAGCCGCCCACAATCAAGGGGAGTCTATCCGCATCATCAAAGTCAAAGAAGCCGAAGCCGAACGCGAAGCCTCCAAACTGAGGGGGCAAGGCACGGCGTTGTTTCGGGAAGAAGTGGCAAGGGGGATTTCAAAGGCAGCTAAGGAAATCAAAGCCGCTGATTTAGACCCTTCTTTTGTCCTGTTTTCGATGTGGTTGGAGTCCATGCGGTATATCGCCAAAGAAGGTAAAGGCAATTTGTTGTTTTTTGATGGCTCAAACAGCGGTCAAAAACAAACCATTAAAGAATTGATGGCAATGCGGACGTTTCCGTTGTCAACCGATGTGTCGGAGGAGTCAAAAAAGGAGTTTTCAATGAATACAGGTCTTGAATAAAGCGGTATACTAAAGTGAAAATGGTTTTCGGATTCTCTTTTCATAGTCAAAACCTAAAAGAAGATTTGTTTTCTGGTAACTGTTAGGAAGTCTGTAATCAATTGATAATCAATAGACAGGTAACACCTAAAATCCATACTTTACATTTTTTTGCCGCTTCCAGCGGCGATATTTCCATTAGAAAGGTTTGATTTTTTTGTTCAAAATTTTGGCAAAGCCAAAATTTTGAACAAAAATCAAACCCTCTCTTTAAAAGCATCGCTGCCGAAGGCAGCGAAAAAACATAAAATACTGATTATCAATTGATTATAGACTTTATAACAGTTACCAGTTTATCATATATTTTAATAATTTGTAGCCAAAAGAGAAAATCGACAATTCATTTTTTTGAATTTTGTGTATTCTTAACACTTTGACTATCAATTGATTATCTTTATTTTTTTCTCCAAAAGCGATAATGATGCAGAAACCCAAAGCGGCAATTATTATCAAATTAAACAAAGCGATTGCTTTTTTGAGTCTATTTTTATGCAAATTAAATCCTCTTGATTTAAGGTCTTTAAAGAGGGTTTCAATGGCAAATCTTTTTTTATAAAAGTCCATAATGTCAAAGGGGTGGTTGGTTTCGCTGTTCTTGTACGTATTGCATGGAAGCGATGGGAGACGAACCAATCGCAGGCACAGATTTGGAAAATAAACTGATGAGTAAATCCGTTAGTATTTCCAAGAAAAACTGGGACAACTACGAGCAACTTGGATTGATTTTGACAGAGAATCAAAACGAAGAATGTAATCAAGCATATACACAATTAGTTAGTATGCTTGAGTCTTTGAATAAAAAAGACTTCGTTGCACATCGAGCAAAATCAGAAACGTTTATGGAAATGTTGAAACATGCTTCTACTGAAACAAAGGTCAAAATCAATCAAATGATGGAATCTTTGGGTTGACCCTGTTTTGAATCAAAATGGCAAATTGGGCATCGTTTTAACTGAAATTGAAAAAGCTCAAATCAAGGCTTTTTTAAAGACATTGAAAGAAGAGGCGTTTATTCGGGACAAACGATTTTCGGAGCAATGATACAATTATAGTAATTAATCTAAGTTTTGTGGTAGTACCTCAAAACGCACCGCCTTCGGCGGCGCGGGGATTTTTTCGGAGCGAGCCGTTTTTTGCTGAAAATTTGGGCTTTACCCAAATTTTCAGCAAAAAACGGCTCGCTCCATTAGATTTTCCTCGCGGCGAAGCCGCGTTTTAGTAGCGCAAAACTTAGATTAATTACTTGAGGGATGGGCATAACCTAAAAGCGTTTTTTGCATCTCGCGCTCGCTTCGTTGCATAACCGCTTGCAGAGGATACAGGAATCGGGATAATTTGGTCTTTGTTATCGTTTTGATACGCCGTTACTTCAAAGCCAAGTATATTGTTAAAAAATTTCAAATCAATGCCCGCTTCATACGAAGACGATAAGCCGGGTTTGAGGTCAGCATTGGGCAAAAGCGTAGGAATACCTTGTGCCGATTTGTCGCCAAACGGGGCAGTTGTGCTGTAAATTGCCGCAGTTTTGTAAGGGTCAACGTCAGTACCTACTTTTGCATAGCCCGCCTGCACTTTACCAAATGACAAAATATTGTTTTTGGGTAAAAATTCCGAAAATATCAAACTCGCCGATACTGAGGGGTAGAAATACGAATTGTTGGCTTTGGGTAAGGTAGAAGACCAGTCGTTTCGCGCCGAAGCATCAATGTAAATGAAGTCGTTGAAGCCAATACTTGCATTAGCATAGGCACTGTTAACCTTTCTTTGAAACACATTATTGATGACGTTTGGACGATTTTTAGATGCCGCGATGTTGTAAACTACCTTCACCCGTGTAGTAGTCAAGGTCTTGACGGGCAATGACCGATGCTTTGAGGTGGTCTGTAAATTGATACGTCAAACCCAAATCACCGAACAAACGCCCTTGTGTATAGGCGTTGGTATTTTCGTTCATTTGCGTATAGGGGCTGTCCCAATATTTAGGTTGCGGTTCATCTGGTTCACCGATATTCCAACTGCGGAATGTGCCGTCTTCATTTTTATAATTTTTCAAATCTTCAATCTTCAATTGGCGTTGAAACCACTGGTTGAATGAGCCGATTGTTTGGTTGAAACCGTTTAAGGTTGCCGTATTGTCAAGACCGAGCAAATCGGGTGTGCCTGTGCCACCTTGTGAGCCGTATCGGTCGGAAGGTCGGTTTTTGGTGCGGGTATTGGTGTAATTCACGTTCATATTGACCGAAAACCGTTTGGTCATATTCAGCGTATTTTTGGCACTGATAAAATCCCTGCCTTGATTGCTGTTCGGAATAATCCCGTTGTTTTCGATATGCGTGTAAGAAATTCGTGTAGCAAAATTCTCACCGCCTTTGGCAAATGCAATATTTGTATTGTGGCTTAAAGGCTTGTTGAAAAACGCGCGCACATTGTCGGGACTTGGTGAAAAAGGTGTCAATTGACCAAATTCTGCCCCAGGTTGCCACGAAAAAGCGGAACGGTGCGGTGTGCCGTCCAATTTTGGTCCCCAACTTTCGTCTGCCGCGTAGGTCAATATTTTTTGACCATTAAAGTTTTTCCACGATGCAGGGTGAGTGGCAGGATTGAAAGCAAAAGTCTCCCAATCTTGGGAGTAGCCGCCGCCGTATTCGTTTTGGTAATCGGGCAAAGCACCCACCACATCATAAGTTGTGCTGTGATTAATGGTGAAGCCGCTTTCACCATTTTTCCCTTTTTTGGTCGTGACAATCACCACGCCCGAAGCGGCACGATTGCCATACAAAGCTGTCGCCGCAGGACCTTTCAATACCGAAAGGTTTTCTACATCGTCCATATTGACTTGGCTGATGTCAGTCGGTGTGCCGTCCACGACGTACAAAGGGTCACCACCTTTCAAGGTATTGACACCGCGTACACGGATATTCGGTACGCCAAATTTCGCGCCCGACTGCCCCAAAACTTGAACACCCGCAATTTTGCCCGCCAGCGCATTGGCTACATTGCCGTCGCGTGCGCGGCGTAGCTGCCTAATCTCGGTAATATTAAAAAGTAAGCCACTACTTTTTGATGCGGTGTAACCGCAAAACAGGTACTTTAGCGGTTACACCGCTTTGAGAATACTTTTTTTGGTTGAATATTACCAAGATTAGGCAGCTACGCCGCCCCGAAAATCCCAAAGCGGAAATTGCTGGGATACTTTAATTTGTTTTACGTCCCTAAGTGTTTGTAATAAAAAGTGATTTTATACTGAGGGGGGTAAAAAATATTTCAAATCAATGACAACAACTTGACGCAAGTTTTAAACTCTGTCCATTACCCGCATCAGATTTTTTAGTAACTGTCTAAAAACCCTAATTGAGCCTTGCCAAAAATCAATGTTGAACGACAAATTTTTCAACTCTTTTTTCCGCCCCATTTGTCAAACGCACCATGTACAAGCCATTTTTGTACCCCTCAGTATTGAGTTCCAAAAGTCCATTGCGTTGTTCTTTTTTTGAAAAAACAACTTGCCCAAGACTGTTTACAATGTCAACTTCCCAAGCCGCGTCTTTTTTATCATCGAGGACGATAACAGCCTTGTCTTTGGCTGGATTTGGGCTGATTTTGAGTGCTACTACTGAGGGGGTACTGTTTGGCAAAGGTTCGCCGAAAGTAGCCGCCCGAATTGATATAAAACTTGTTTCATCATCTTCTTTGGGTGTATTGCGTCCCATATTGTTTGGAGCAGAATCCAAATCAGATTCATTACACGCCGTTATTTGAGCTGTTTGCCTGACGTCTTCGTTGTTTTTTACGACAAAAAGGTTAAAAGTAGCCGTAGCCGATTCTCCTGCTGCGAGTTCGTTGATGTTCCACTCACCTGACCACCAATTGTAATGTCCTTTTGAAGAATACGCACTGACATTGGCAAACGGCTCGCCGCCATTGTCTGTTTGCTTGTACGGCGGCAACCAATGCGCTTTTACGCCTGTGGCGGGTGAAATACCTCTATTTTTGATGGTTAGCGTAAACCTAACGTAATTCCAAAGCGGCAAATCGTCTTTATCGGCAGTAAGTGTTAAATCCAAATCGGGTTTTTCGGGGACGAGTGGCGTTGAACTCTCATAACGGTGAATGGCAGTATTGGAGAATTGCGCCCAAGCCGTGTTGTTATCTACAACCGTTAATTGTCCATTAATATAAGACTGAAGCCCCAAGTGAGCATAGCGTGTATCAGGTATTGCCGTGTCAATATCCTTAGTAGAATGCCACGTTTTACCAAAATCATTGGTTAATGCTGTAAAAGTGGTGTGTCTGACCGTGTCTTCAAAAATAGACATAATGGTTTGCGTATTGGGCAAAAAACTAATAGGATAAGACGCAGCACCAGGCAATTGACCGCTTTCATGCCATGTTTCACCGCCGTCAGTTGTGTATAAGGGCGTTTGGGTCTGTGTACCTATACCCCTCAGTACCATACCGTTATTGGCATCAGTAAAAACATAGCGCGGTTCAAAAAAGTCTTCCGTTGAGAACCATGCACCTGCTGTCCAATTTCTACCATTATCCACCGACCGCATGATACGCCATAAGCCATTAGAGCCATCTATATTGGCAATAAAAAGCGTATTGCCCAAAATTTGGTACTGGTCTTGAACTGGAAATTCATCGGCAAGTGGTCGTGGTAAATTTGTTTGTGGGAGTCGGAGGAATGTAGTCCCTCCATCGGTTGTGTAAACGATATTATGCCCTAAGCTATCAGGGTCGCCAATCAATATACCATTGTTGGCATCGTAAAAATGAACAAAATCGGGGAATGTGGTGGGTGTATAAGACATATCTTTCCACGTTGCGCCACTATCCACCGTGCGGCGGAACAGAAAAATAGGCTCTGTGTGATGGGCAGCCACTAAATAGGCGGTTGCCGCATCTTGGGGAACAAGCGTATAAAAGTAATCGTCTTTTGGGAATAAGCTCGTTACTTTATAGGTTTTTCCTCCATCGCCCGTCCTCAGCAAACTTGGCAAATGGGCAGTGTCCAACCCACCCAAATTTTGATTGGCTGTCCATAAGGTGTTTTTACCGATAGCCCGCATTTTGTAAAGCCCATTCATGGCGGGCGTGTTTTGTTTTACCCATTGGGCAGAAAGCGTGTTGGTAAGGCTTGTTAAGATAAAAACAAGACAGAACACGTGTAGTTGTTTTGTTCTCATAAATGAAATTGTTTTTTGTAAGTGAAAAAATAAGTTACTAAAAAAATCAATGTTGTACCACAATTTTTTGCGCGGCAACGACCCCCTCAGTATTTTTCTTACAGACAATAGCCCAAAGCCCAATGTATTGCATTGACGACCTTCTATGGTTTGCCTTAAAATGAGTGTTTAACGAGTATTGGTGTAATCTGCTGGATGAAGATTGCGTGGGATTATCACAATAAAGTAATAAGGTGAGGAATGGGCATAACCTAAAAGCGTTTTTTGCATCTCGCGCTCGCTTCGCTCGCGCGAGGAGGGGAATGTGGTTCGTTTTTCGGCTTCGCCGAAAAACGAACCACGTCTCTCTCCTTTTGCGCGAGCGAAGCGCGCGCAAAACATCTGTTTTTAATCAAAAAACGATGTTTTTAGGTTATACCCACTCCTCAAGTAATAAGGTACAAAAATTGGGTTGTTAACTCATTTAATGTTGTTGGTCTGTTGTGTGTTGCTCATAATTCTATTGAACTGTAAACACTTGGTGTTATTATAAAAATGCGGTAATTACTTAGTCACGCGCTCGCTTCGCTCGCGCGTGGGAGGAGAGGTGGTTCGTTTTTCGGGCTTTGCCGAAAAATGAGCCACCTCTTTTCCTATCGTTGTGCGAGCAAAAGGCAGATAGCTAAATTCTTACATTTTCTGAAGGTCAAAGGTAAGTAGGTAAACGGTGTGTGTCAATCACATGAAATGGTGAAATTGAGTTGCGCTGATTGGTAAGGAATGCGAAATAATTTCTTTAAAAAATTGGACATTACTCGTACTTTTGTGGTTGATTTATACCTCCTCAGTAGTTCGTTTTTGGGGCTTTGCCCTAAAAGCGCACCACATTCTCTTTTTGCGAGCGAAGCGAGCAATAGCATTGTCAAACAATTAATTATCTACGTATGCCACAGTCTCAAAAACAATTCAAGAAAAGCAACCGAATGGAAAGCCTCCATTATGAAATTAGAGGCAATACCTACGAACGGTCTTTACAATTGCAACAGCAAGGTTTTAAAATTATGCAACTCAATATCGGGAATCCTGCCGCTTTTGGTTTCGATGCGCCCGACGAGATTATTGCCGATATTATCGCCAATATTAGAGATGCACAAGGCTATGCGGATTCGCGCGGGATGTTTCCCGCGAGAAAAGCGGTACAGCATTATTACCAAACAGTAGGCGTTAAAAATACGCAAATTGAAGATGTTTTTATCGGCAATGGCGTATCTGAATTGATTGTTATGGCAATGCAGGCTTTATTGAATGACGGCGATGAGGTTTTAGTCCCTTCGCCCGATTATCCGCTTTGGACGGCAAGCGTCGGGCTGGCAGGTGGTAAGGCTGTACATTATATGTGTGACGAAGCGAGTGACTGGAATCCAGATTTGAAGGATATGGAAGCTAAAATTACCGCTAAAACAAAAGCCATTGTCTTGATAAATCCGAACAATCCGACTGGGGCTGTTTATGAAAAAGAAGTGGTAGAAGGCATTGTGCGCATGGCTGAAAGGCATGGTTTGGTCTTGTTTTCAGATGAAATTTACGATAAAATTCTTTATGACGGTGCAACACACCACTCAGTTGCCCCAATGGTTCAAGATACTTTGGCGATTGTAATGGGTGGTTTATCAAAAAATTATCGTGCTTGTGGCTTTCGCGGTGGCTGGCTGATTATGTGCGGCACAAAACATCGGGCAAAGAGTTATGTAGAAGGTTTAACGATGTTGTTGACCATGCGTTTGTGTGCCAATACGATTACTCAGTTGGGAATTCAAACCGCTTTGGGTGGCTATCAAAGTATCAATGACTTGGTGCTACCTATGGGGCGACTGTATAAGCAAATGGAGGTCTGCATGGACAAATTGACTGCAATAGATGGTGTCACTTGTGTCCGTCCGAAAGGGGCTTTGTACTGTTTTCCAAAAATAGATTTGAAAAAATTTGACATCAAAGCTGATGATGATTTTGTGTATGATTTATTGGAAGAAGAACACATTTTGATTGTTCCCGGGACGGGTTTCAATTATCCTAAAAAAGACCATTTTCGGATAGTTTTTCTCCCTCCTGTCGAAATGTTGGGCAACGCAATGAATAAAATGACAAGATTTTTGGAGCATCGGCGGAAATAAGTTTATCTAACCTCGCAGGTTTAAACATAAAAAAAAGCGAATTATCTGCACAATTCGCTCTCATAAGAAATCACCCGACTGTTATGTCTTTTCTTTAATTTATGTTTATCGCTTGTTAAGTGAGCAATAGTACGGCGATTTTTAATATTATCCATATTTATTTTGTCATTTTTTTAAATAACAGAAAATAATTTGGATTTTGACAATTTTAGCGGCACAACTCTTGGAGGGTTTAAAACCCTCCAAGAGTTATAACTACTGAGGGGTATGCTGCCGCTAAAATCGTCAAAACTCCAATTATTCCACCACTTTCAAAATCCCCTGCATCACGGCATGATGCCCGGGATAGGTACATACATACGTATAATTCCCTGCTTTCAAAGGTGCAACAAAATAAATCGTTTCTGAAGAAGATGGTTGAATCAATGACGTGTGGTACAAAACTTTGGGCGTATTTGGCACATAACTCATTTGCGAGCCTTTGATACCCAATTTGATTGCCAAATTTCCCACAACATCGGCAGTGCCGGGTTCTACAATTACCAAATTATGCGTCATATCGTCGTCTAAATTGCTAAAAATCAATTTGACTTTACTACCTGCTTTTACTTCAACAGTTTCAACATCGTACTTCAAAACGGGTTTTGTGCCAATGGCAATTACTTTGTCGGGTGCAGACCAATTAGCGGGCATTGTTGTTTGACGCTTGACCGCTGCCAATGCTGCTTTTTCGCGTGCTTTTTGTTCTTTTTTCGATAAAGGTTTCATGGACATTGAATGTCCTGTATGATTCATGGCGGGCATTGCTTTTGCCATAGTCATCGTATTTTTGGACAAATCTGCTGCTGCCGTTGCTGGAATATTGTTGAGCGTGTAATAAGCGGCTTCGTGCAATAACGGCTCATTTTCTTTAGAATTCACGCCCTTGGGCTTGATTTCATAGATAAAATAACGCCGTGATTCGTCCAAAACCAAACGGACTTTTGTCAAATCATCGGAGACGATAATGGCTTTTATGACGTGGGCTTTGTTCTCAATGACAGGACTTCCGTAAGCATGGTGGTATTCATAAATAAAACTGTTAATGTCATAATTAGCGGGATTTGTCGCCGTTGTTTTGTCCACGGGTTTGGTAAATGTCAGTTCAAAACCATCGGACATGGCGTGAATTCCGCCCATTTCAAAAGGCGTTTTACCCGACCAAATCAGTCGTTGCAAGCCAAATAAGTCCTTACCCGTTGATGACCACCCTCGCGAGGTCATACCGCCAAACATTGACCCATCGTTGCCCCACGACAAACGCAGTAAACCCGATTGAAAACCCTCCCGAAACGGAAAACATGCACCTTGATACTGCCCATTGATTTTTTCCAATTGCATCCGCATGATTTTGGAATGTCCCTGGTCAGAAACAAAATATTGTCCTTTAAAAAAAGAACCAAAATTGCCTTGTACATCTTCTATCATATCTGCCGTTGAGATACCCATCATGGTATGCGGAAACCAAACGGCAGGTAATTTCAAATTTTTGATTTTTTCGGCAGCTTTAAACATCGGTTCGCTGTTGTCGGGTATGTCTTCTTTTTTTATCTTTATTGGGGAATTCGGCTCACTTGTCCAGAATAGACTGCTCGCATGACCCGCAAAATCGCCTTTTTCAAGGTGCGTAATGCGTCCAGAACCCACCCAATCGCCTTGATTTTCGGTATAAAAAATATCGCCCGCCGTATTCATCATCACGCCCGCAGGAGAGCGCAAACCTGCTGCAATTGGCGTCAAAGTGCCATCGGGCGTAACTTTCACCATCCAACCACGCCATTTTGACAATTTGGCTTCACCAAAACCGACCCAAGCCACGTTGAAAGTCAGAAACATATTGTCGTCTTTATCAAAAACAGGTCCGTAGGAATATTCGTGGTAATTGCCCGCCAATTCCCAATTGGCAATATTTTGATAAAAATCGGCTTCGCCGTCGCCGTCTGTATCTGTTAATTTGGTCAATTCACCGCGCTGAACGGCGTACAATGCGCCTTTGTGGTAGGTCAAACCCAACACTTCGTGCATTCCTTTCGCAAATAAGCGGTAATAAGGTGTAATGCTGTACGGATTTTCAACCATCCACACCTCTCCTCGGCGTGTACTTACCGCCAATCGCCCATCGGGAATTGTTGCCATACCACCTACTTCCAATTCAATATTGCTGGGAATAGGCAAGGTTTTGAGGTCGTAATAATCGCCTTCTGAGGCTTTGTCTTGCGCAAAAACAAAAGCGGGAAAAAGAAATAAAATCAATATAATTGAGTTCTTCATTTTTTGATTTTTGATTAATTAGTTAGACCTCTTGAAGGGTTTTAAAACCCTCCAAGAGTTTTTCTTAAAAAACAATCTCGTAAGTAAACAATTGCTCTTTTAATTCAGTCATCAACAGTGTTTTTCCATTGTGTTCCACCACCGTTGCCGTTGTGCCTATGGGCAATTTTATGAAATAAGCCGCACCGTCAATCGCATACACCCCCTCAGCAATTTTTTGAATACCGTGTGTTGCGGTTGCCAAAAGCACGTTCAGTTTGGTGGATTTAGCCGACAAAGACAACGTTCGTTGCAAACCCAATTTATCTGCCGTTGGTTGTGTCCAATCTTTGATGCTTATATTTTGAAAAACGTAGGAAAACTGCGGGACTTTCTGCCCTTGCACGGACACCAATTTCATGCCTTCATACCGCAATGCCGATTCTGTAACAGCGTCTAATTTATCTTTAGTGATTAAAGAAAACTGCCCCGTCATGGATACAGACATACCCAAAGGTGCGGCTGTTTGTTCTTCGCCGCGTTCGTGCCACATCTCTGTTGTGTTCAAAAAACCGCCGCGCCAAACGTGCAACAATGCGCCTTGCTTGGTGTCATAACTGTAATGCACACCTTCTGGAAAACCGACATTGACGGCGTGCGTGCGTTTTTTATTGTCGAAAACCACAAAAGAACGTTGAAAAATAGGCTGTGTTTTCGGTTCAACCAGATTCAAAACCGTTTTTGAATATTCCAATTCCGATTGTTTGGCGTGTAAGGCTTGCCAACCTTCATTTTCACCTTTTACAAAAAGTGCCAAAGCGCGGAGTGTGCGTTCCCAATCACGGTGTGTATAATGGATTTTAAACGTGTGTTCCCCTGCGGTTAAGTGTTTTTTACCGACTGTTTCTTCATTGAAAGACAAACCATACCACGGTGTATTGTCGTCGGAAAGGAGCAGAACATCGTCCACCCAAATATTGGCGTAGCCTTGACAATTGCTTTTGAAATCGTAATCACCTTCTTTTGCTACTTTAAATTTGCCCGTAAACACGTAAAATTGAACGCCTCGCTTAGAGACAGTCGCATCAATCAAGTCTGTTTCACCTGTTTTTACGGGTTTTAGCGTCGCCAAATCTTTAGGTTTAGGTTTTTCTAAAATCGCGCCTTTGCGTTCTTGCGTGTAAGCATTTTCGTAGATAGCATATTTGACAGGTGTAGAAATAGCCACTGACCTATTGCCTAATTGAGTGATTCTGATGTTTTTATACGCCACATTACCGTAGTCGCCTTGCAACATCAAAGCTCCAAGAGCTTTTTCATCTGTATAAGCTGAAGCGCGGGTTGGTCCAAAAACTTCTACGTTTTGATGAATCACGACACCATTCCAAGTCACTTTAGCAAACCGAGCATTAGCAATTTTCTTACCAGCCGCATCAAAACGCGGAGCAACAAAACTAATGTCCAGATGATTCCACAGCCCCGGTGCTTTCACGGCGTTGAGTCTTGGGGCATGTCCTTCATAACCCTCAGTATTTTTGCCGCGTGAATCGTCCCAACGCTGATAAATGCCGCCCGCATCTGAATGAAGCGGATTTGCCACACCCCAACTGTCGAATACTTGAATTTCATAGCGACCTTGCAGATAAATACCCGAATTTGACCCTTTGGGAATCATCACGTCTAACGACAATTCCAAGTCACCATGTTCCAGATTTGACAACAAATTGCCACTTTCTTTCGGCGTGCATAAAAGAACACCTTTACCCGCTTTGGGTGTCAAGGTTTTGTCAGCCGGTGTGCCTGTCACTTCGCCTACAACTTGCCAATTAGTCGGCGGATTGCGAAAATCGGATAGCGCATCTAAGGCTTGATAAGACTGGGCAAAAACAAGATTCATGCACAATAAGCCACACCATAGTAGTAGCTGTTTTTTGTTCTGTAATAAATCAATAGTCGTATTCATCAATTATTTTATAGTTGATAATCAAAATTGCAATAAGGGTAAAGGTAAGCTTATCTGGGATTTTGTTTAAAAAAATTTTGAAACCATACATAAAATCTAAACTGCTGGTTCTCGCGCTCGCTTCGCTCGCGCGAGAAGGGGGAATGGGGTTCATTTTTCGGGCAAAGCCCGAAAAATGAACCCCTCTCCTCCCTTTGCGCGAGCGAAGCGAGCGCAAAGGTGTACTTTTATGCGTTTTAGAATTTTATGTATGGTTTCAAATAAAAAATCACCATTTCATGTGATTGACAACCTTGACAATTGCTTTACCTTTGCGGTATAATCAATTAAGTGTCAAAATATAATTTTAAAAATTTAGCAAATTATAGATTTTAAACTTAAAATCTATAATTTGCGTTATTGTATATTCGTCAACTATTGCTACCTTATATATTACGATATATTCAAACTACTATGTGAGGAGTGGGCATAACCCAAAAACATCGTTTTTTGATTAAAAACAGATGTTTTGCGCTCGCTTCGCTCGCGCGAGATGCAAAAAACGCTTTTAGGTTATGCCCATCCCTCAACTACTATGTAAACGCCATTGAATTTGTGTCAACTAAATGAGAAAATCTACTGAATAATAAACGTATTAAAATGAGATAATGACCCACTAAAAAATACTTAACCTTGTTCCATTAGCAGCTTCAAATGCACTTTTCTAAATACCCTAAGTGCAAAAAATCCAGCATTTAACAACAACAACTGCCCATTATTGGAGGGTCTTCTGGTTTCTAAAACTTGAGAACAGCCAATGTTGAGCCTTTGAAAACAATCTATTTTTGTCATTTAACAAACACCACTATTATGAAAAATCACACACTCCTTACTGCCCTATTTTTGGGTATTAGTTTGCCGCTTCCTGCTCAAAAAAACACATTGCCTTTAATTTGTTTTTTTATCTCTTACAATGTTGTTGCCCTTAATCAAGAAGCAACAACGGACAACAAGCAGGGAGCAGCCTCCTGTACACCCAAAGCTGTTCTACCTTTTTTTGACGATAAAACGGACAACGCTTTCGCCGATTTGAGCGATTTAGGCGAAGATTTTTGGGTAGAAGACCTAAGTTTTAAGAATTTATCGGGCAATACCTCCAATGTTGTTGGCGGGAGAAATACACGCCCAACAACTTTAAAATGGACGCTTCTCAATGAGTTTAAACGTTTTTTTGGGCAAGAACCACGGTTTCGTAAAAAATAGGGCAAACTTGACGCAAGTTTTAAACTTTGCGTCAAGTTGTTGTCATTACTCAATAATCACTTATTTATTTTTTGAAACCATACATAAATTCAAAATACGCATTAAAAGGCATTTTTGCGCTCGCTTCGCTCGCGCAAAAGGAGGAGAGGTGGTTCATTTTTCGGGCTTTGCCCGAAAAATGAACCACATTCCCCCTTCGCGCGAGCGAAGCGAGCGCGAAAACCAGCAGTTTAGATTTTATGTATGGTTTCAAAATTTATTTCACAAAATTTTAAATTTTTTAAAATGAGAAAAATTACATTTTTCGCCGCTTTTGCCTTTGTTGTCCTTATGTCAAGCACAACAATTGCCGCCACACCTACGGGTCTTTACGATGTCATTTTGGGTTCTGCCACAACTATGGTCTCAGTTGAAGCAACAAACGTGAGCAAACAAACTGTTAATGTTCAAATCTTGAACGACAATCAAGAAGTCTTAGTCAACGAAAACTTTACAAACAGGGCTGATTTCATCAAAAAATACGACCTTGCCAAACTGAAAGACGGAGACTATCAGTTGATTATCACCAAGCAAATTTGCCGCATCACACAGCCTTTTATGATAGATGGTGGCTATGTGCAATTGTCGGAATTGGAGAAACAAACGACTTTTTTTCCAGCTTTTAGATTGCGTAACCACAAGTTGGACATCAACCTATTTTCAGAAAAATATGGTGATATTGTTGTCAATGTTTTGAACGCCTCTGACGAGATGGTTCATTCGGTCACTTATAATGATATCTTTCTCTTGCAAAAACGTTTCGATTTTAAAGCCTTACGGCGCGGCATATACAAAGTACAGGTCATTGTGCAAGGTGAGTCGTTCTTTTATGAGTTTGAAAGATAAAAAATACTTAGAGAGTTTAAATGTAGTCGCTAACAATAGGTAGCAACTACATTTTTTTATACCTCGAATACTCTTTCCGAATAGTTCTAAAAATAACTTATCCACACTTTTTAAACAATTACAAATTTACCAAAAGGTTTTCAACAAATATTTGCAATTACTCAATCACACGCTCGCTTCGCTCGCACAGGTAAGGATAGGTGGTTCGTTTTTCGGGCTTTGCCCGAAAAACGAACCACATTCTCCTTTTTTGCGCGCAAGCTATGGGCTAAGTAATTACACATATTTAAAACTTAAAAGCCCTTACAAATCTGTGTTTGTAAGGGCTTTTCTATAAAAAATGGCTCTTTCGTAAATTTAGTGGGTATAATATTAAATCTGGGTTTTGCCGTATTTTCTAACTAACTTATGACGCCGATGTGCTAAAAATGCCGTAGGCATGACCAATTTTGTAGCGGCGGATTTCAATCCGCCGAAATTTCAAACCCGATTATTTAAGAGCCATAGGCTCGGTGCATATAAATATGGGTCGAGCCTACGGCTCTTAATGAAAAGGTCTATACGTTTTCGGCGGATTAAAATCCGCCGCTACAAAATTGGTCGAGCCTACGGCTCTGCGTAACATCAGTAAGTAAAATACTGAGGGGTGATTTTTACAATTTTCATTACCCACAACTTTTACGAAAATACCTAAAAAATTGAAAAGAGAAATTATCTAATTCAATTTTTCAAAATATTGAAAATCAATGTATTACACGTTGAAATTTAAAATCTGAAATCCATTGAAATACTGAGGATGATTTTTCCCAAAAGAAATAAAAAAAAATATTTTTTTTTCAAAGTGAAGCAGCGAACGCCGCAGCGTATTCGTTTAATGTGCGGTTTGATGACTCAAATATTGCTGAAAGAAGCAGCCCCCTGCAAATCAACCCTCACTAGAATGTATGAAAAAAAGTTACTTTTATTGAAGATTTAGAAAAAACGATTGTTTTTCTCTAAAACCTTCAAAAAAACGCGGGGGCTGCCATCTTTTTCTTTCAAAATTTTATTTCATTAAAAAAGAGATTTTCCAGCAACTATCTTTAAGTGCCAAAACTAAGGGTATTTAATGCGAATGTCAACCCTTACTTCCAATTCTTTCACTTTTTTTTAAATTTTAACATTTGAAGCGACATTTTGTTACGTTTCAAATGTCAAGATTTATCATTATTTGAAAAAAATCTATTTTTTCTTTCTCAATTCCAAAATTTGTCTTATATTTGCGTCGCTTTCGGGTAGTTCATATATTTTACCGAAATGGCGCGGTAGCTCAGCTGGTTAGAGCACAGGATTCATAACCCTGAGGTCGGGGGTTCGAGTCCCCCTCTCGCTACAAATTTTCTCCATAAGCCGTTGTAAATCATTGATTTGCACCGGCTTTCTTTTGTAACGACTTGCCCTGCCCACTAGCCCCCAAAGGGGGAATATCTACGAACACCGCTAATTTTATTCAATAAATGAATATTTGTAATTACTTAGTCATGTGCATTTTGCCCGCGTAACGGACAGGGAAAGAGGTGGTTCATTTTTCGGCTTCGCCGAAAAATGAACCACCTCTTTCCCACGCGAGCGACGCGAACGCGTGGCTAAGTAATTACGAATATTTTTAGTTTTTATCGAGTCAAACTCCCCCTTTGGGGGTTGATATACTGAGAGGAGTCTCACCGCCCTGTTTCCAATTGTTTTGCAATAGCTTGATACCCTTCATCATAATCTTTGAGCCGCACAATCGCCGCAAAAAAGATATACACCACCAAACTCGTCGGTAACTGCACAATAGCCTCCTGCGGATAATTAGCAACGGACAACATAAACAAGGACGACATCAAAGCCAAATACAAGGTTTTTATCGTCGGGTCTTTGGTTCTCAGATAGAAATATAAAGCCCTCCGCAAAACAGTATAAAGGAAAAACATATACAAAGCCATACCAATCCACCCTTCTTCAACCGCCAAACGCACATAGTAACTGTCATGGGCAAACCCTGCTAAAAATGAATCGGGCGTAAAACGTCTTGCCCACAAACCCGTGCTACCCAAACCAAAACCAATTGGGTGCGAATAAATATGCGGACGAATCCGTTGTTGATTGAAATAACGAATCTGTACAGATGCGTCTTCACTCGGTTTGAATGAAGACTGTATGCGATAAATGACCGCGTTGCCCGTTGATTTAAGCATCAAACCCGTACCCATTAGAATAAAAATAGCACTTGCAATGGCAACATTGCGGCTCAAAGTCATCAAGGCATAAAACACAAAACCCAATGGAATCAAAGCGAAACAGGTCCGCGTCCCACTGTAAGCAGATACCCAAAACATGGCTATACCGCAAAAAATGAGAAAAGCCTTGCCCGCCATTTTCATCGGTGCAGTAGAATAAATAAAACAAAAAGTACCCATATACGCCATCATAACGCCAAAAGTCATTGCATCGGACAGTATCGAAAAAACGCGCATCCTACCCCACTGAAAAAACAATTGAAAACGCTCTGGGTCGGCGTACAACCACGCTTTTTCAAAGGTAGTCATGCCCATAAACTCTTGTTTTAAGCCATACAATGCCGTAAACATCGCCAAACCAATAATCACATGCAACATCTGTTTGATGCGGTCAAGTGATGTAAAACTGTAACAAGCAATAAAATAAAGTAAATTTAAAATCGCTAAACTACGTACAGTAAACAACCACGCCATTTTGGATTCGGCGGCGGGATTTAAGACTTGAAAGAGGTTGTAATAAATCCAAATCAGTAGCCACGTAGAAATCGGGTCTTTGGCAAATTTCCAGTCTTTTCTGACAATTTGCCCAACTAAAATCCCAAAAATCATAAGTACCAACAAGCCGTCAATTGCCGTCCCAATGGGTGCTTCTTTGATTCGTGTAATGAAATTGACAAAAAAAGCGACAATAAGCGTGAAAATTACCCCAAATTGATGATAAAACATGCACGCCGCAACAAGTGGCAAAGCCACAAAACCGACAATAAGAACCGAACTAATCCCAATTCCCATCAATGGAATAAGGCTGCCAAGTACCAAACCTACAGTGGTGAGTATAAGAAAACCAAGTGGATTATTGAGTTTCTCGCTCAAAAATTGCGCTTTTAACCACTGTTTAAAGGTACTTTTCACGGCGTTTATATTTTCTAATAGCATGTTGAAAGACTTCAAATTTAAAATTTGCTGCAAAGTTAGTTGTTTAAGCCAAAAATGGCTATTGTACTGAGGGGTATTTTTGATAGTATTAAAAATTGAAATACCATCAAAATTCAATCAGCATATCGGTTTTGCTATCAATAATAGTACCTACATTCCTGTTTGAAACTTGAAATTTCCCTATTTACTGATAACTGCGGATAGACATTAAATTTCGTAATTACTTAGCCCATAGCTCGCTTCGCTCACAAAAAAGGGGAATGTGGTTCGTTTTCGGGCAAAGCCCGAAAAACGAACCACCTCTCCTCTCGTCGTTGTGCGAGCAATAGGCACATGGCTAAGTAATTACGAAATTTCGTAGTTAATCTAAGTTTTGTGGTATTAGAATGTGGCTTCGCCACGAGGGAAATCTAATGGAGCGAGCCGTTTTTTGTTAAAAATTTGGGCTTTGCCCAAATTTTTAACAAAAAAAATGGCTCGCTCCGAAAAAATCCCCCGCACTACCACAAAACTTAGATTAGTTATCAGTATTCAAAATTCTTGATTCTTGATTTTTCTATTCTTAAAATACCATAATAAAAATGTAGGCGTTTAATTATTTTGAAACCATACATAAATTCAAAATACGGATTTAAAGGCACTTTTGCGCTCGCTTCGCTCGCGCAAAAGGAGGAGAGGTGGTTCATTTTTCGGGCTTTGCCCGAAAAATGAACCACATTCCCCCTCTTGCGCGAGCGAAGCGAGCGCGAGAAACAGCAGTTTCGATTTTATGTATGGTTTCAAATTAATTATTAGTGAGGAGTGGGCATAACCTAAAAGCGTTTTTTGCATCTCGCGCTCGCTTCGCTCGCGCGAGGGAAGGGAATGTGGTTCGTTTTTCGGCTTCGCCGAAAAACGAACCACGTCTCCTCCCTTTTGCGCGAGCGAAGCGAGCGCAAAACATCTGTTTTTAATCAAAAAACGATGTTTTTAGGTTATGCCCACTCCTCAATTATTAGTGAAACAATTTTAATAAAATCCCCCACTTGTTAAAACCACACATAAAATTTAGACAACGCTTCTCGCGCTCGCTTCGCGCGCGCGAAGGGGGGAATGTGGTTCATTTTTCGGGCAAAGCCCGAAAAATGAACCACCTCTCCTCTCTTTGCGCGAGCGAAGCGAGCGCAAAGAGTTACTTTAACACGTTTGTAATTTTTACGTGTCGTTGTGAAAAGTGGTAGAAGTTATTTTTAATCTCTTACTTAGCGCACACTTAAGACTTAAAAATAGTTTAAAAACGACCTTTTCAGTCATTTACACTGAGGGGTCGTTTTTACTTGAATTTTCTCCCTAAATCTTTCTTTCTTTGCGTACATAATTCTACTTTGGGACTTTCAAGCTGGCTCTTTCTCGCTTCGCCCGCAAAAAAGGGGAAAGTGGTTCGTTTTTTGGACTTTGCCCGAAAAACGAACCACATCTCCTCCTACACGCGAGCGAAGCGAGCGCGTGGCTAAGTTATTAGTATAAATCATTAATTTTCAAGCAATTATCCAACATGGAAAAAATCAAAATCCTGTGGGCAGACGATGAGATTGACTTATTGAAACCCCATAAAATGTTCTTAGAGAAAAAAGGTTACGAAGTCTTGACTGTTTCAAACGGTTACGATGCCCTTGAAGAATGTGCGGCGCAACGCGACATTGACGTGGTATTTTTAGATGAATCTATGCCCGGACTTACGGGTTTGGAGACCCTTGCCCGTATAAAAGCCCTCCAACCCAATTTGCCCGTGGTGATGATTACCAAAAACGAAGCAGAGCAGGTAATGGAGGAAGCAATCGGACAGCAAATTCACGATTATTTGATAAAACCCGTCAATCCGAACCAGATTTTATTGTCACTCAAAAAAATTGTGGACAATAAACGCCTTGTCTCAGAACGGACAACACAGGACTATCAACAGTCTTTCCGCGATTTGTTTATGCAAATTCAAAGTGGTTTGAATGTGGAAGAATGGGTAGATGTGTATAAAAAGCTCATCGGTTGGGAGTTGCGTTTAGATGCGACCGATTCGGAAGATATGGCAGAAATTTTGGCGACACAAAAAAGTGAAGCGAACGGTGAGTTTTCAAAATTTATTTCCAAAAACTACGTGGATTGGTTGAGTGGGAAAAGTAAGAATGCCCCAACCATGAGCCATAACTTATTGAAAAACAAGGTATTCCCTCACATTGACAACAGCACACCAACTGTTTGTTTGCTATTGGACAACCTGCGGTACGACCAATGGAAAATGATAGAACCGAGTGTGACTTCGTTGTTTAAAGTTGAGGAAGAAGACTTTTTTTACTCCATTTTGCCCGCAACAACGCAATATAGTCGCAATGCTATTTTCAGTGGCATGATGCCCGCCGATATTGAAGCACGACACCCAAATTGGTGGTTCAATGACAATGAAGAAGGTGGAAAAAACTTGCACGAAGCTGACCTTTTGGCGGAACAAATCCAGAAAAACTTGCGGAAACCATGGAAGTTTGATTATGTAAAAATCACCAATGCGGCAAATGGCAAGCTATTGGAAGACAATATTTTGAACTATCTGAAAAACGATGTAACATTTATTGTCTATAATTTTATTGACATGTTGAGCCACGCCAGAACGGAAATGGAAGTCCTAAAGGAATTGGCAAGCGATGAAAAAGCCTACCGTTCATTGACCAAATCGTGGTTTGAAAACTCCCCACTTTTTGCGGCGTTAAAGAAAATTAGTGAAAAAAATATTCGCTTATTCATTTTTACTGACCACGGGACTATTCGCGTAAAAACACCGTCGAGAGTAATTGGAGATAAAGAAACAACGACCAATTTGCGCTATAAAGTGGGTAAAAATCTTCAATACGAACGTCGTGATGTATTAGAAATCAAAGACCCAAAAAGCGTTGGCTTACCACGTCCGAATGTCAGTTCAACGTTTATTTTTGCTAAAGAAGACGTGTATTTCTTATACCCTAATAATTACAATCATTACAACAATTACTACCGAAATACCTTTCAACATGGCGGGATTTCTTTGGAAGAATTGATTTGTCCAGTGATTCGTTTAAGGTCAAAATAATTTCATTGTCTAAACTATGATTCTTTTGATTTTCATGATTTTTATGAAACACACGACCCTAATCTGGTCATAGAAATCATAGAAATCAAAAGAATCATAGTTCAGACAATTCCTCGTTATTCCTCTCGATTAATGAACCGACAAGCCAATGCCGCAATAGCAGCACCGCCGAAACTACCGACAAAATAAATCCATAGATTTTAGGTGAAAAAGTACTAATTTTTACTTAAAAAGCTACATTAGGCAATAAAAAACAATAAAAAAAATCCGTATCCAAATAACAAAAGTTACTTGATACGGATCCACCAATCGTGTTAGTGTAGTCTCTTTTCAGAAATTACGTCCTTCTGACGTTAGGGAAAATAGAAGGTCACATAAAAAAATAAATTTTATAACAATTATTTTACTAAATATTTGTAAGTAGTCATTTGAAACCATACATAAAATTCTGAAACGGATTACAGTACTCCTTTGCGCTCGCTTCGCTCGCGTGGGAAGGGAATGTGGTTCATTTTTCGGCTTCGCCGAAAAATGAACCACCTCTTACCTTGTCGTTGTGCGAGGAAAATGCACATGGCTAAGTAATTACAACTAAAAAATAAAAATATGAAAATCGCATTAATCGGCTACGGCAAGATGGGCAAAACCTTAGAGCGAGTTGCTGTATCAAGAGGACATGAAATTGTATTAAAAATTGATGTAAATAATCCTCAAGATTTTGATAAACTAAGAGCAGCAGACGTGGCTATTGAATTTACGCGCCCCGAATCGGCGGTCTCAAACCTTGAAAAATGTATTGCCGCAGGTGTACCTGTTGTGTGTGGCACAACGGGCTGGTTGGCAGAGTACGAGCGCATTTCAGCCTTGTGCAAAGCGCGAAAAACGGGCTTTTTTTACGCTTCTAATTACAGCATCGGTGTCAATATTTTTTTTGAAATCAATCGGCGTTTGGCAGATATGATGAACGGTTATGACATGTACGATGTTTCAATGGAGGAAATTCACCATACTCAAAAACTCGATGCACCAAGTGGTACAGCCATTACTCTGGCAGAAGGTATTTTTGACCATCTTCCACGTAAAACAAATTGGGTGTGCAATACTGAGGGGTCTCCTTCTGACCTCACTATTACCGCAAAACGCATTGACCCCGCGCCCGGCACGCATATTGTGCGCTACGACTCTCCCATTGACAGCATAGAAATCACGCACACGGCTCATTCACGAGAAGGTTTTGCCACGGGCGCGGTCGTAGCGGCAGAATGGCTTTTTGGGAAAAAAGGCGTATTTTCAATGAAAGATTTATTGGGTTTTTAGTAACTACATTGTCTGAACTATGGCGGCTAAGTAATTACGGTTTTTAAACAATTTAAAATGAAAAAGCAACACTTCTATTCGTTTTATTTTCCTTTCTGGAAACAACAACCGCCCAAACCACGCCTGAAGACTCGGTGAAAGCCGTCATCACTCAGTTTTTCGTGGGTATGAAAACAGGCGACACAACGGCAATACGTGTCCTTTTTACTGAGGGGGTCATTTTTCAGACCATAGGGCGGCGGCTTCTACAAAATCCGCGTTCCCATTGCTTCAAAAGGTGTTGGTAAACGAGGTGGGGCGCGTATTGTCACCTTTGTCCAAATTATTGACTAAGTAATTCACCTCGTTTCTATTTATGACAAAAAAGAACTCTCAAATATTGAGGACGACACTATAAAGGCTTTTTTGAAAAGCCTTTGATACCCCCTCAGTATTTTCAAGATATTTCCTCGAAAAAGAAAAGCCGTAAACAATTGACAAGTCAATTATTTACGGCTTAAAAAGTGGCAGCGACAGGACTCGAACCTATGACCTTTGGGTTATGCTTACTACTACAGTTTTCACTGCTTCCGACCATTTCGGAATTTGTAGTCTGGACTTTCTCTTCATCCTTTTCGATTACTCGACTGTCGGATGTCTGCCATTAAGTCTCTACACCTTCCTTGAATTGTTATCAAGGCTTGGCTCGGGATTACCACCTAACAGGCTTCCCCGAATTTGACAGATTATCACCCCGAAATTTCTTTCGAGGCAGCCCTTTGTAAAATTAAATTCCAAGCGTCTCGATATTCCCCGCTTTTGGGTTTTCTCTGTCGCTTTACGGTTTCGACTAAGTGTATTTCGCTACCGTAGCTTACAAATACATCACTTGGCATTACATAGAAAACATTGAGTTCTTCGATGAAGATTATAGCAAAGTCAAAATCTTCGACTTTATAATTTTCACGAATTATTACTCGTCTGTTAGTCTTTGTTCTACGATTATCAACAACATAATTTTGGCGTTTGGTATCAAACCAAGCACTTTTAACCTGAATTGTCAATATAGAACCTGAAATGTCAAGCGCAAGGTCATAAGGCAATCTATCACCGACAGGTTTTAGAACACCCCAACCTTGTTTTAAAGCATAGAGAACAACTGCTTGTTCTGCTATATCACCTTTCAATTTAGTATCCATCTTTATGGAATTTATCTTACAGCAAAAAAACTTGAGCCCAACGAGCTACCAACTGCTCCACGCTGCGATTTCGTGCCGCAAAGGTAACACCATAGTTGGAGTATCCTAATCTTTTAATAAAAAAAATAAATATTTTTTTAAAACTTTAAACTATTGCTCGCTTCGCTCGCAAAAGAGGGGAATGTGGTTCATTTTTCGGGCTTTGCCCGAAAAATGAACCACCTCTCCTCCTTCGGTGCTAGCGAAGCGAGCGCGTGGATAAGTAATTGCTTCTATTACTGTTGTGCTGCAAGTTTGGCGACTTGTTTTTGCAGTTCAATTTCGTCACCTTCTTTGTAACCACTATGGGTATAAACGACATTGCCTTTTTTATCCACAAGCACGGAAAAAGGTACATTTTGACCGCCCAATTGCTGTAAAAACTGGCTATTCACATCACTTACGACGCTATATGCCCACCGTTTTTGTGCCACTAAAGGTTTTACTTTTGCCAAGCCTTGTATGTTGTCAATCGTCACGGCAACCAATTCAAAATTATAATCTTTTTGCCAAGCCGTGTAGGTCTTTGCCAAATTGTTGAGTTCTTTTTGACAAGGCGCACACCACGTTGCCCAAAAATTAATAAGTGTCACCTTGCCCGTTTTTGCCAATGACCTTACATTGACAGATTTGCCATCAAGGTTTTTAATGTTCAAGTCGGGAAGTGTTTTTTGAGCATAAGTAGTTAAAGCAAATGCTGACAGAAGGAGTACCAAGATATTTTTTTTCATATTAAATCTAATTTTAGGCAAATTTTTAATACAAGTGCGCTCACTTCGCTCGCGATGATAAATACGGTTTTCGGCTTCGCCGAAAAATGAACCACCTCCTCTCCTTTCGTTGCGCGAGCAAAAGGCACATAGCTAAATAATTGCGCAAATTTTAAAATAATGTATCCGTTTTTTATCACAAATAAAAACACGCTTATCACAGCTTTTCAAAAGTTAAAAACTTTTGAAAAGCTGTACACAAACGAGAAATAGCTGATTACACCTTGAAATTTGAAATTCTTGAAATTTCGTTATTAGACTTGATGCAAGTTGACAACCAATGCGTTACAGTTTACGCCCTCTTTTTCGCTCCGCTCAAAAATCGGGCTTGCATAAAATCTATCGGGGCGAGCGTGTTTTTGATTAAAAAATCTTTGATTTTTTAATCAAAAACACACTCGCCCCTAAAAATCCCTCTTGGGGCGATTTTCGAGCGAAGCGAGAAAGAGCCAGTTATGAATAACTCATTGATTATCAACACGCATCAAGTCTATTGTTCACGACCAATTTTATCCCCCCTCAGTATGCGGAATCTTTTTCGGGCTTCGACGGCTAAACTTGAATCCGTAAACTCCGTGAATAGTTTTTCGTACAATTCCTTCGCTTTATCTTTCTCGTCAAGCCGTGTTTCGTAGATGTCTGCCATTTCAAAAAGCGCATTATCGGCGCGAACTTCTTCTTTATAATCCTTCAAAATCTGTTCATACGCCGCTATTGCTTTTGGGTAAGCACGCTGTTTTTTATAAACTTGGGCTTTCAGATAATACACATCATCATCGAGCGCATGTTTAGGAAATTCCGTTTTTAAAGAATCAAGTTTTGCAAAGGCTTCGTCAAAACGGTTTTGAAAAACCAATAATTCAGCCGCCGCGTAAATTTGCAGTGGTTCAGTAATTGAATCTTGCGTATTGTCGAGAATAAATACCGACATATCAATCGCATCGTTTGAAATCAGTTTTGACGTAGATGATTTCAATACATTAAATTGAGTTTTTGACCAATCAAAGTCACCAAAAAAGTAGGACAATTTAGCGTTTTTGAAGCGTGCTTCGTGTCCCAAAGCATCATCTTTGTACAATTTATCCACTTGTGAATAGAGCAAAGTTGCGTCCCAACGTTCGCCTTTTATCAAATAAAAATCGCCCAAACTCAATTTTGCGCGTGATCGTGTTTCCTTATCCACCATCGGATAATCAATCAATTCTTCCAACAAAGCAATGGCTTTGTCTAAATTTTTTAAATAAAACGCTTCTAAATCGGCGAGTTCGGCGATAATCGGCGCAGTCCGTTTGTTGCGTCCAATTTCATCTAAAAACTGTTCGTACTCAAGTTCAATTTGGTGGAGTTCTTCCTTTGTGAAGGTAAAACCTTCCGTCAATTTCTTTCTTTTGCAATTCAATAGATTTTTTTGCGCTTCTACAAAAAGCCCAGAAAGCCGCCCTTTTTCTTCCAAAATGTATTTGTATCCGTCAATTGCAGCATCAAAATCGCGGTCAATTTCGGCGATTGTTGCCAAGTCAAAAACGCGGTGTCCGTCTTCGTCATTCAATCTATCCACGGATTTGAGTTGTCGGAACGCATTTTTATAGTCCTTTTTTTGCAAAAATAACCACGCCAACAACTCCGGAAATACCTTCATTTTGGGCGCGTCTTGAATCCGTGAATACAACTGACTTTGCAATTCTGCTTGTTCTTTTGCAGTCGTCGCATAGCGCATCAACATACCTTGTACTGAGGGCAGATAGGCTTCATTTTCCTCAATGGCATTGAGATACGCATTAATCATTTTTGGTGCATCATCTTTGCGGCGGTACAAATCAGCTAAATTAAACGCAAAAGTATTGGCATTACGAAGCAAGACCGCACCACGCTCGTAAGTGGCAAGGGCGAGGTCATAACGGCTCATCTGATTGAAATGCGTCGCCAAATTATCAATTGGATAGCGGTCAGCAGGGAGTTTGTCTATGCCTTTTTTGTATTGTTCATCGGCGGCATCTTGACGATTTTGGCGTTCATAGACTTTGCCGAGCGTCACGTACAAAGGCGACCTTTGCGGCTCTTTTTTGATTTGTTTATTAACCGTTTTTTCGGCATCATCAAAACGCCCCAATTCCATTAAGCAGGACACATAACGGTCAAAATAGTAATCGCCCGAATTTTGCTGATTCAGTTTTTCATACAGCGAAACGGCTTTTTCATATTCGCCGTTTTGGAAATATTGTTCCGCCAATTGCGGATTTACTTGCCCCCTCAGTAAAAAGGGTACTGCAATGAACAGGGCAAACAATAGTTTTTTCATCGTCATTTTTTCAAAGTTTAACACTTGAAATCAAAAGTAGTTCCGTGTTTTTAAATTAAGCCGCAAGATGCGTATTTTATAAACTGCAAAACTGTTTTTCTGCGGAAATATTGTTAAACAGACTGCAAAACCTAAGTAGTCCGTCATAAATAATCGCTACAAACTTAAGGCAAGTTTCAAACTCTGTTCATTACCTACATCTTTTGAATCCGTAGGATTCATACGTTTACAGGAATTGACACTACGTGTCAGCCCGAAATGTTCAAAACCGTACATTATTATAAACATTTTGACACTACGTGTCATTAAAATTTGCCCGATTACTATGACTCGTAGAGTCAAAATGTTTATAATAACGGACATTTTAAGCGTTTGCATTGACACGTAGTGTCACATGGCATATCCCGATTTCATCGGGAATAATGGTTTTAAGGTATCTGTAAAAAAAAACTAATTTCCAAATTTTTGAACTGCGTAATGTCAGATAATTGCTTTTTTTCTCAGAAAATTTTCAGCGAAAACCGAGTAAATGAATTTGAAAATGAAAATAATACCGTCCATTCAGTTTGTTAAAGACTTAAAGCAACTAAATAAAAATATCCATCGCTCATCAATGACCTCAGAGATTTGCAAGAACAACTCTTACAAAATCCGACAATGGGTGAATCATTGGGTAAGAATCAATACCTACCTACAATAATTTCCCTAACAAATCATCATTTCCATTCATAAATGGTTGGTTATTAATACGCTTGTTCGTCGCTTTGTACAAGGCATTGGCAACTGCACCACCTAAAGGCGGCAAGGCTGGTTCGCCTAAACCCGTTGGGTCAATGCCATTGTCCACGAAATATACTTCCACTTCGGGAATTTCATTGATACGGATAAGGCGGTAATTATTAAAGTTGGTTTGTTCAGGTGCGCCATTCTTAAAGGTCAAATTGCCGTACATAGCGTGTCCCAGTCCATCAACCATACTGCCCACAACTTGATTCATTGCCCCACTTTTATTGACGACAATACCACAATCAACGGCACAATATATTTTTTTCAAGACGGGTTTGCCTTTTACTTTCACCATCTCGGCAACTTGTGCCACATAGGAAGCGTGAGAAAAATAAACACTAAAACCTTGAAAAACGTCTTTTTTCTTCTTCCCCCACCCTGCTTTCTCCGCCGCCAACTGAATCACGGCTTTGAAACGGTCAATATCGTATTTGATAGCACCCGTCGGGCTTTTTTGGGCTTTTTCCAAAAGGTCGAGACGGAATTGTACAGCATCTTTGCCCGTTGCCTCAGCAATTTGGTCTAAAAATGATTGCTCCGCAAAAGCCAAGAAATTGGTAATCGGTGCGCGCCACGGACCCGTTGTAATGGGCGATTTGTGGTCAATCGAATCAATCAACACGTTTGGAATTGCTCCAACAGGAAAATTATTGCCCGCCCGTGTTGCGTCACCCGCGTTGATGCTTGCCCCTCTTAGTTGGTAGCCAACGAGTGTCCCATCTTTATCCAAAGCAGCACGGAAACGGTAGCGGCAGGCGGGGCGATAAATACCGCCCGTCATATCATCTTCGCGTGTCCACATAACTTTTACGGGTGCTTTGATGATACTCGACAATTCAGCCGCTTCCAATGCAAAATCGGAACGCAACCGCCGACCAAATCCACCACCCATACGCGTCATTTGGACGGTAACTTTTTCAATGGACACATTCAGCAATTTCGCTACCTCTGCCCGAACAGGCTGTGGGTTTTGCGTAGGTCCAATCAACTCTACTTTATCTGCTGTGACATGGGCAAAGAAATTCATCGGTTCCATTGGGCTATGCGACAAAAATGGGCATTGGTATTCGGCTTCCAATACTTTGGCGGCGGTTTTGAACACCCCCTCAGTATCTCCGTCTTTTCGGCGCACTTCTGCTTTGTCGCTTTTCAACAGTTCCTTGAATAAGCGATTGTGGTCGTCCGTACTTTCTAAATTGTTCTCTTTCTCCCATTCAATTTTAACGGTTTCGCGGGCTTTTTTAACTTCCCAAGTCGTTTTACCGACTATCGCGACTTTATTTTTAAACGACACCACGTCCACAATACCCGACATGGCTTTAGCCGTTGTTGCATCAAAAGATTTTAATTTCAATCCAAAAGCAGGCGGGCGTTGCAACATGGCAATCAACATTCCCTCTCGGTAAAAATCAAGCCCAAACAGAGGTTTTCCTGTAATAATGGCTGGGTTGTCAACACCTTTTACAAAAGTACCAATGAGTTTGAAATCCTTACGGTCTTTCAATTTCACCTCTTTTGGCGGCGTTATTTTAGCCGCTTCCAGTGCCAGTTCGCCATAAGTCAGGGTTTTACCAGAGGTTTTGTGAAGTACCACACCTTTGTCCGTAGAACATTCAGACATGGGTACTTTCCACTGATTGGCAGCCGCTTCCACGAGCATTTGGCGGGCAGTTGCCCCTGCTTGGCGCAATCTTTTCCAAGAGTGAGGCGTTGAACCACTGCCCCCTGCCACTTGACGTTCAAAACGCGCCGCATCTAAAGGAGCTTGTTCGACCTTTACTTTTGTCCAATCCACGTCTAATTCCTCCGCAACGGTCATCGGAAACGACGTTTTTATGCCTTGCCCGACTTCTGGATTGGGTGAGAAAATGGTCACAATGCCATCTGTACCAATGGACATGTAGGCATTGAAATTAAAATTATCGGCAAGTTCAGCCGCGTAAACAGCCGCATTGAGTTTTTTTGTGGACAATAAATTAAAGCCCAAAAACAAGCCGCTACTGGCGGTAGTCGTGATTTTTAAAAAATCGCGGCGATTATATTGAGTAGATGAGGACATTATTCTTAGATTTAAACGCGTGGATAAAATTACTTTTTTGCAGAAGCCAATTTCACCGCTTCTATAATACGGTGATACGTCCCACAACGACAAATATGCCCCGCCAAAGCCGTTTCAATATCGGCATCAGAAGGCTTGGGATTTTTTTGCAACAAAGCTGCCGCCGACATGATTTGCCCCGCTTGGCAATAGCCGCACTGTGCCACATCTTTTTCGTCCCATGCCAATTGGAGAGGGTGGTCGCCTTTTTCGGAAAGCCCTTCTATGGTGGTAATTTTGGTGTCGGCAATACTTGATACGGGGAGGCTACACGAGCGCATCGGCGCACCGTCAATGTGTACCGTACAAGCCCCACAAGCCGCAATACCACAACCGTATTTTGTACCCAGCAAACCTAAGTGGTCGCGTAAAACCCATAAAAGCGGTGTATCGGGCGATACATCGGCACTCAAGGTTTTACCATTTACTTTTAATGAAAAATTAGCCATTGGAACGTTTTTTAGATTATTTTTGATAGGATTAGATACTGATTGAGGAGTGGGCATAACCTAAAAACATCGTTTTTTGATTAAAAACAGATGTTTTGCGCGCGCTTCGCGCGCGCAAAAGGGAGGAGACGTGGTTCGTTTTTCGGCGAAGCCGAAAAACGAACCACATTCCCCTCCCTCGCGCGCGCGAAGCGAGCGCGAGATGCAAAAAACGCTTTTAGGTTATGCCCATCCCTCAGATACTGATTAGACATATCTGTCTAATTCAGTGTCTAATCCTATCAAAACTGAACGGGAAAGGTAAGGCAAATTTGTTTGTATAAAATCAATTTTATACAAACAACCTTAAATCCTTACCGATTTTCAAGGAATCCTTATAAGAACAAGCGAATTTCGATATTATCGCTTTACATTTGCGGCTCAAAATCCATTGTCATTCAAAATAGGTAATTACTTAGCCCATAGCTCGCTTCGCTCGCAAAAAAACGAACCACCTCTCCTTTTTTGCGAGCGAAGCAAGTTATGGGCTAAGTAGTTACATTTTTAAAACGACTTAATTTAATAAAAATGAGTAATAATTTTTTCAGTCTGCCTGTTAAAAAAATTCAACGTGAAACGGCAGATGCCGTTAGCATCACATTTGACGTACCCGATAGTTTAAAAGAGAAATACACGTTCACACAAGGACAATATTTGACGCTCAAAACAATGCTGAGTGGTAAAGAACAACGCCGTGCTTATTCGATTTGTTCCTCACCACTTGACGGTGATTTGACAATTGCCGTGAAAAAAGTAGCAAAAGGTGTCGTGTCCACTTTTTTGTGCGAACGCTTGCAAGAAGGACATTCTTTGCAAGTCGCTACGCCCGAAGGTCGGTTTCACACACCCCTCAGTATGGAGCAACGTAAAGACTATTTTTTGTTCGGTGCGGGCAGTGGTATCACGCCTTTGATGTCTATTTTGAAAACAATTATTGAAACAGAACCGACATCAAAAGTGAATTTGCTTTACGGCAATCGCAATGAAGACAATATTATTTTTCAAAAACAACTCGCCGAATTGTCGCAAAAATACGCGGGACAATTGACTGTTGAGCATATTTTGAGCCAACCCAAGCGCGAAAAAGGCGGTTTTTTCTCAAAAGGAAAAATTACATGGACGGGGAAAGTAGGCAGGATTGATAAATCTGTTGTAGAAAAATTCTTACAAGACAATCCGATGACATCGAAAGACGGTGTGTATTTTATTTGCGGACCAAACGCCATGATGACGGCGGTAGAATCGGTGTTGAAAGGTAAAGGTGTTGATAAAAAACAGATTCACGCCGAACATTTCAATAATGACGGTGGTGCAGTTGACCCCTCAGTAGCAGGGGCTTCTGTTGACGGTGCTAAAGTAACGGTAACGTTTATGAAAAAAACAAATACCGTTGTTGTACCAAAAGGCGAACGTATTTTAGATGTTTTATTGAAAAATAAAATTGAAGCACCTTATAGTTGTACATCGGGAGCCTGCTCTACTTGCATGGCAAAAGTATCGGTTGGCACTACCAAAATGGACGCTTGCTTTGCCCTTGATGAAGATGAAGTGGCGGCGGGTTATGTTTTGACTTGTCAAGCACACCCCACTTCGGCGGAGGTGGTTTTGACGTTTGACCATTGATTTTTGGTAAATACTTAGTCACGCGCTCGCTTCGCTCGCGCGAGAGAAGATGGTGTGGTTCATTTTTCGGCAAAGCCAAAAAATGAACCACCTTTTCTTTTTATTTATTGTCAATTCCTAAGCAAAACTTATGAAAAATCACATTTCTATTTCACTATTCGTGGTCGTTCTTTCGATAATCGCCGCTTGTGGAAAAAATAACGATACGACAGGCAGCAATCGGCTTGTGGCAACTGTTTATAATCGGTCATTGTATTTGAACGATTTGGAGGGCATGTTCCCTGAAAGTGCGACGCACCAAGACAGTCAGCAAGTCGTTACGGCTTTTAGTGACCGTTGGATTCGTGAGCAAGTCATCATGTCCGAAGCAGAACGGAATGTGCCTAAAGAATTGAACTTAGATGAATTGGTCAAAAAGTATCGCGAATCATTGATTTTGAGCAGTTATGAAGAACAATTGACAAAAATTGGCTTAGATACTGCCATTACTGAGGGGGAGTTGGCGGCGTTTTATGAAAAAAATAAAGAACAATACCAACTTGAAACGCCGATTGTACGGTGCTATTTCTTGAAAGTAGCCCGCCCAACACAACAGATTGACAGCCTTAATAAATGGTGGAATTCGCCAAAATCGGGTGACAATTTGAGGAAATTGCAGGTTTATGCGCGACAAAATGCGAGAAATTATATTTTTGAAGATTCGATTTGGACACGTGCCGATGATATTATTGCCATGTTGCCGAAAGGAACTTTGACGGCAGATAATATCTCAACGGGTAAAGAATTAACTTTAAAAACAGACGATGCGCAATATTTTTTCCGCGCTTTAGGCGTTATGAACAAACAAGAAATTGCACCTTTGTCTTTTATTAGGTCGCAGGCATCAAAATACATCTTACATCGGCGTAAAACGCAATTGTTAGAAAAGAAAAAACAAGAAATGTACGACACGGAATTACGAAAGAATAACGTGAAAATATACAGTTACTAAAAAAAGCCCTCCAACCCCTAAAGGGGGATTTTGACTCGACAAAAGCTAAAATACTCGTTTTTTGAACAAAATTGGCAGCATTTGTGAGTATTTAGGGGGCTTTGTCATTACAAAAAATTAAAAAGAATTATAATAAGAATGAAAAAAAGAATTCTGTTTGTCGCGTTGAGCCTTTTAAGCCTTGCGAGTTTTTCGCTGCAAGCACAAACGCGCGAACTCATGGACAAAGTAGTGGCGCGTGTGGGCGATGAGTATGTGCTGTTATCGGAGGTTGAGGAGCAATTTGCATCGGCAAAAGAACAACGTCAAAACTTGCCCAACAACTATAAATGTATGGTGGTTGACCAGATTTTGGTGAACAAATTGCTGGTAAATCAAGCTAAAATTGACTCTTTGTATCCTAAAGAAGAAGAAATTGAAACGCAATTGAATTCGCGTTTTGAACGTATTTTGGAGTACATGAATGGTAATGTTGACCAATTTGTTGCTTATTACGGTCAGTCGCCCGAAGTAATGAAGGAAACAATGCGCGATGACATGAAAGACCAAATCATGTCTGAAAAAATGCGGACTAAAATTTTGTCTGATGTGACGGTCACACCCTCAGAAGTGCGTTCGTTTTTCAAAGCGATACCGAAAGACAGTTTACCATATTTCAATCAAGAGGTAGAAATATCTGAAATTATCTTAAAACCCAAGCCGAATGACGTGCAGAAAGCATTGGCGAAAGAAAAATTGGCGGGTATTCGGGAGCAAATTGTGAGTGGCAAAATGCCTTTTGAAGATTTGGCTAAAAAATTCTCTGAAGACCCCGGGTCTGGACGCGAAGGCGGTGATTTGGGTTGGGCAAAACGTGGTAAATTCGTTCCCGAATTTGAAGCAACTGCGTATAAACTCGATGCAGGTCAGTTGTCCGAAATATTTGAATCTGAATTTGGCTTCCATATTTTGCAACTTATTGAGCGTCGGGGCAACTCGATTCACACGCGGCACATTCTTGTAAAACCACAAATTACGGACGAAGATGTGGCTTTGGCAAAACACACGCTTGATTCGGTGCGCACATCAATTATCAAGGATTCAACTTCGTTTTCAAAAGCGGTGAAAGATTTTGGCGACAAATCAACCCAAAGTTTTCACGCCGACGGTCGGGTAACGAACCCCGCAAGCGGTAATAATACCTTTGAAACCCGCGACCTTGACCCCGATACTTATTTTGCCATTGATACAATGCAAATCAATAGCATCTGCAAGCCTATTGAAATAGCTTTGCCAACGGGCGAAAAATACTACCGTATCATCAAATTATTGTTGAAAACATCACCACACAAAGCCAATTTGTTAACGGATTACAACAAAATTTCGTCGGCAACACTCGACCAAAAGAAAAGTACGGCACTCGTGAAATGGATTGAACACAAAGCACAATCTACTTTTATTCAGGTTGACCCGTTGTACAGAGAATGTGTGAATTTGGAAAAATGGCGCGTCAAGTCCAAACCTTAAAATACCCAAATTGAGTAGGAAGATGTAAATGATTAACGATTTGTAAATACTTAGTCACGCTCGCTTCGCTCGCGTAAAAGAAGGAGAATGTGGTTCATTTTTCGGGCTTTGCCCGAAGAATGAACCACATTCTCCTCCTTCTGCGAACGAAGCGAGCAATGGACTTAAATAGTTACACCGATATTTTGAAAAATAACCTCAAAAGAGCTATTTATACTGAGGGGGTCTCTTTGTTCCAATCGGCACTAATCCATTGCCCAAATCATCAAACTACGGTCGTCACTTACGGATACCAAATAGTCTTCAAAAGGCGACCAATGCAAGCGATTGACCGAACGAATATGACACCCCAAACGAATCGTATCCACCACTTTAAGAAGTTTAACAGAGGGCAATAACTTATTAAAATTATCTTTTTCTGAGTGAACAAGACTTATCTTCTCTTTGTCTTGTTCTAAGTTTAAGCCCTCTAATTGCCAAATTTTAACGGTTCTGTCACGGCTTGCAGTAGCAAAAACTGTCGGGTTTCTTGGGTGAAAAACAATAGAATTGAGCGTAAAAAGGTGAGCAGGTGCAGCAAAAATGGGTGTGTTTTCTTGAGTGCTTGTGTGCCATAGTTTCAAAAAAGCATCGCGTCCACCTGTCAGCAAATGCCTACCATCGGGTGTGTAACGGGCAGCAAAAACAGAATTATTGTGCGCCGTTTTTAGTGTTTTTTTGACTTCAAACGTGTCTATATCCAAAAAATAAACATTGCCATCGCTTGCCCCGATTACTATTTCCCGTTTTTCAACGCACAAATCAATCGAACGCAAACTTTTAGCCGACAATTGTAAACTTTCCAAAGAACGGCTTTCTTCCACTGACCAACGCGTAATTGTGCCTTCTCCACCAATTGTAAACAATTGATTGTTCCAAAGTCGTATATCAAAACAGCCTTTTGAATGGTGTTTTATATTCAAGGTTTGTTGCGGGTTGTCGAGGTCAACAAAACGAACGCCGCCGTCCATATCACCCACAACGATACGGTTTTGATGTTGCAAAAGTTGGAGTGAAAAAATATTACGCTCCACTTTAGCCAATAAACGTCCCACATCGGGCTTTGCCAAATCCCATTCCACAACCCAGCCTTCGCCCGCCCCCGAAATGATATGCTGCGGTGTCCGTCCTTCACTAACGGCAAAAACAGCAGCTTGATGACCCGTTAATTGGGCTATTTTTCTTACATCCATACAATTGCTGGTAGCTAAGTAGCGAACAAAATTATTAGATAGTTACTGGCTCCCGATGAAGGTCGGGACAAGTTCTTTTTAGCTTCGCTCAAAAATCGCCTTTGAAAATTTTAAAACCATACATAAAACCCAAGCGGTGGTTCTCGCGCTCGCTTCGCTCGCGCGAGAAGGGGAATGTGGTTCATTTTTCGGGCTTTGCCCGAAAAATGAACCACCTCTCCTCTTTTTACGCGAGCGAAGCGAGCGTAAAGGCGTACTTTAATGCGCTTTGAATTTTTATGTATGGTTTCAAATTCAAAAACACGATCGCCCCCCAAAATCACTCTCTGGCGATTTTCGAGCAAAGCGAGAAAGAACTTGTCCCGACATTCATCGGGAGCCAGTTCAAAGTATAAAATAGAAATAATTACTTAGCCCATAGCTCGCTTCGCTCGCAAAGAAGGAGAATGTGGTTCATTTTTCGGGCAAAGCCCGAAAAATGAACCACATTCTCCTTCTTTTGCGAGCGAAGCGAGCGCGTGACTAAGTAATTATAAATAGAATTATTTATCTTGTTAGAACTATAACTATTTGACTATCAATTATTTGAAAAATTAAAAATAAATTATCACTCACTTGGCATACTATTTGGAAAGTAAAGAAGTATAAGTCAAACGCAAAAATTGAGCGGCTAAGTCTTCTAATCAAACGGGAGAAACACAGACTTTTATCAAATAGACTATTAGGTAGCACAAGCATACATAAATCTTTTGAAGCACTGCCTCTTGCAACAAAAGACGAAGAGAAACGACAAATAGGGGTATTTTTATGTTTTTCATTGGACTCCGACACTGCAAAGTGTTGGAGTTTTTTTTAATCCCTCCAAGTAATTTTTGTTTCAATCGGTGTTCGTTTTGGTGCAGGAAACGGCGCAGTTGACAACGGGTAGCCCATGTAAAACAAGCCCAAACATTGTTCATCAGCGTTTAAAGTCAAAAACTGACCACCTCGTTTGACCATTGAAGCAGGTGAACTCCAATATGAGCCGATACCCAACTCTGTACAGGTCAGCCACATATTTTGTACTGCCATAGCAACCGCCGCAATTTCTTCCCATTCGGGAACTAAATCCGCATGTCTTTTCATTTTCAAAGCAATAACAACCGCCGAACGCAAAGGATTTTCTTGCACTTTACGCATTTTCATCTCGCTTTGTTGGTCAACAGGTGTATTTTGCAGATAATCTTCCAATAAAAAATTGGCAAGTTCTTGCCGACTCTCCCCCCTCAGTATTTCGTATCGAAATGGCTCAGTCAAGCGGTGCGAAGGTGCAGCATTGGCATTATTGAGAATTTGAAGAATCAACTCAATAGTAATCTCTTTATTGGGGTCATAAGATTTTGGAAAAATCGAACGACGGTTTTGAATTATGGTGTCGAGCGTCATAATGAAATTAAATGGTTAAAAATTAAGTTAAGAAATATTGAAATTACTTAGCCACGCGCTCGCTTCGCTCGCGCATGGGAGGGAATCTCGTTCATTTTTCGGGCAAAGCCCGAAAAATGAACCACTCTTTCTCTTTTTTCCGCGAGCGAAGCGAGGGCGACTCAGTAATTACAAAATTTAAGACGATTAAAAACAGCAAAGAAAACATAAATTTTTCAAAAATCCAATTTACCGACTAAAGAGTTTACAAATGAGAAACTTGTTATTTTTTTGTGACAAATAATTTTCAACTTTGTGAAACGAACTAAAAACCACATCTTGCAACCCTTCGTAAATAAAAATATTAAAGTTACTGTACACTATTGCTCGCTTCGCTCGCAAAAAGGGAAAGTGGTTCGTTTTCGGGCTTTGCCCGAAAACGAACCACCTCTCTTTTTTGCGAGCGAAGCGAGCAATAGCCTTTCATACATATAAAAAATATTTGAGGGATGGGCATAACCTAAAAGCGTTTTTTGCATCTCGCGCTCGCTTCGCTCGCGCGAGGCAGGGGAATGTGGTTCGTTTTTCGGCGAAGCCGAAAACGAACCACGTCTTCTCCCTTTTGCGCGAGCGAAGCGCGCGCAAAACATCTGTTTTTAATCAAAAAACGATGTTTTTAGGTTATGCCCACTCCTCAGTTATAGCTAAATAAACAAGGTTTTGCGGCGTATTTACTGGCTCCCGATGAAGGTCGGGACAAGTTCTTTTTCTCCCGAATACCTTCGGGAGAGAAAGAATGCGTTTAAAACCGCGTTTATTTACACACAACTACTTATTCACCTAATAAAAGAAAAAGAATGTCAAAAGAAAAAAACTATTTTGAACCTGCTAAAGACCTTAAACAATTCGGTAAAATTGGCGATTGGCAACCTGAATTGGGAAAAAAATTTTTCGATTATTATGGGTCTGCAATGGGTGAAGGGGCATTGACGGTGCGTGAAAAAGCATTGATTGCGCTTGCCGTGTCTCATGCTTTGCAATGCCCTTACTGCATAGATGCCTATACGAGTGATTGTCTGAAAAATGGCGCAGATGAAGAACAAATGATGGAAGCTGTACACGTTGCGGCGGCAATGAAAGCGGGAATTACGCTCGTGTATTCTACCCAAATGATGAAACATGCCAGTGATAAGATGATGTGATAAACTTTTTCGCGCTCGCTTCGCTCGCGCGAGGGAGAGGAATGTGGTTCGTTTTTCGGCTTCGCCGAAAAACGAACCACGTCTCCTCCCTTTTGCGCGAGCGAAGCGCGCGCAAAACATCTGTTTTAATCAAAAAACGATGTTTTTAGGTTATGCCCACTCCTCATCTAAGTAATTACAATTTTAAAAAAAAGTAATTACTTAGCCCATAGCTCGCTTCGCTCGCAAAAAAGGGAATGTGGTTCGTTTTTCGGGCAAAGCCCGAAAAACGAACCACCTCTCCTCCCTCGTGCGAGCGAAGCGAGCGCGTGACTAAGTAATTACAAAAAAAAATTAGAATCAAAAATGTCTATCCACCAACGAACTAAATCCCTCTCTGCACGCGGCAGCCAATTAGCGGATACTTTTTTTCAACTCAAAGTCTTGAACGGCAAAGAAATCGCAGACGATAAATTTCCACTTTTCGCCGAGAAAATAGCGACTGTCGGGTATCGCCCTTTGCGTCCGAGTCGGATTGATATTTTCCAAATGAATATTGGTAAATTGTGTAATCAGACATGCGCTCACTGCCACGTTGATGCTGGACCAGACAAAAAAGTGGAAAATATGAGCCGCGAAACGCTCCAAAAATGTCTCGATATTCTCGCAAAATACGCTATTCCAACCGTTGATATTACAGGTGGTGCGCCTGAAATGAATCCACATTTTCGTTGGTTTGTAGAGGAATGTGGCAAATTAGGCAAAAAAGTGATTAATAGATGCAATTTGACTATCATTCGTGCCAATCCAAAATACCACGATTTGCCCGCGTTTTTTGCCGAAAACAAGGTGCATATTGTGTCTTCCCTACCCTATTTTTCAAAAACTCGGACAGATGCACAACGAGGAGACGGTGTTTTTGAAGATTCTATTGCCGCCTTACAACAACTCAATGCGGTGGGCTATGGCAAAGAAGGGACGGGATTGACACTCGATTTGGTGTATAATCCGACGGGGGCGTTTTTGCCAGGGTCGCAAGCGGGTTTGGAAAAAGAATTTAAAACACAATTAAAACGGCGGTTTAATGTAGAATTCAATAGCCTTTTTGCCATTACAAATATGCCGATTTCACGTTATTTGGATTATTTATTAGAATCAGACAATTACCACGATTATATGGATTTGTTGGTTAATGCCTTCAATCCTGCGGCAGTTGCGGGTGTCATGTGTCGCAATACCATTTCTGTTAGTTGGGACGGCTATTTGTACGATTGCGATTTCAATCAAATGCTCAATTTAACAGTAAATACTGAGGGGGGGCGTCGCCCACATCTTGACAATTTTGATTTGGCTTCTTTAGAAAAACGCTCCATTGTTTTGAACCAACATTGCTACGGCTGCACGGCGGGAGCAGGGTCTTCGTGCGGAGGCGAAGTTGTTTAGGACGATTTCAAATTTCAAGAATTTCAAGAATTTCAAAGATTTCAAGAAGGCTTAATTAGGGTTTCAAGTTGCTCTAATAAATCCGTTAGGATTTGCACGTTTATAGAAAACAAGAGGCTTGGTTTTCCTCGAATCCGTTAGGATTCGTACATTTATTGGACATTTTACGTGCGAATCCTAACGGATTCGGTAAAAATCACCTGTCTTATTTTTCTATAAACGTGTAAATCCTAACGGATTTATTAGAGCAACTTGAAACCCTGTCCATTACCCATAAGTATTTTGAACTAAAAAGAACCGTAGGTTAGGACGATTTTGTAACCGTGGATTTCAATGCACGGGAGGCACGTAGGCATTTTTTAAGAGTTCCGTAGGAACGACGCATATAGTTGTGCCGAAATATGCACCGAGCCTACGGCTCTCGAAGGAACTTTTGACTTTTTCCCCGTGGATTAAAATCCACGGTTACAAAATCGGTCGAACCTACGGTTCTTTCATCGCTAAAAAACTTATGGGTAATGGTCAGGGTTTGAAACCCGCGTCAGATTTTCTAAAAGTACCAAATTTTAAGGATTTTAAACTAAAATTTGAAATCCTTGAAATTTGAAATCCTTGAAATCTTACTGCCTCACTTTTCGCTTTGCTTCTTCCTCTGCTTTTTTCAAAATCTCCTCTTGTTTTCGCACTTCCTCCTTCAATCGTTGGATTTCAGTACTCGTTTCTTCTTTCAATTTTTGAATTTGTGCGGCTGCTTGCTGCTTGGCTTGATAGATATTGTCCGTACTTTCTTTCTGGCTTCTCGCTATTTCGTCTTGTGCTTTTTGGCGGGCATCAGCCGCTTCATTGGCGTATTGTTGTTTTTTAGCATTGGCATCGCGTTGTGCTGCCATGATGTCGGTTGTGCTGCGTTGACGCACGGAATCCATTTCTACCCGCGCTCGATTTTCGGATTCTGCCACAGCCCGCGCAATTTCCGACTGTTTTTTTGCGCCATTGTCTTGCACTTCTTTCACGGCTGCTGCCGCTTGTTGGCGAATTTCTTGAACTTCTTTTTGCGCTTCATCAGTCGTTTGCGCGATAATAGATGCCGCATTTTGACGTGCTTGTGAAACTTCTAAAGCAGATTTTTCACGCTCTTTTGCGGCTGTTTCGCGCACTTGTCGCACCGTTTCAGCTTCATCAGCTTGCACTTTTGAAATCGTCTCTTGGGCAGTTCGCCGTGATTCTGACACTCGTTTTGCTGCTTCTTGCGTTTCAAAAGATTCTTTTTCTTTTATTTTGACAATTTCTTTTGCAGCCGCCTCCTGCGTTTTGAATACCTCAGTAGCTGCTCTTTGTTTCACATCATTGACTTCTTTTGCGGTCATATTCAACAATTCTTTTTCCTTAACCTTTGCCGCCGCAATGCTGGCTTCGGCTTCTTTCTGAATCTGAATTGTGCGTTGTTGTGCTTTGGTTTGAGCGTCCGTAATTTCTTTTATGTACGTTTTTTTTGCCGAATCAGCGCGTACAGTAGCTGCTTGTATCTGTTCAGTGGCTTGCTTCTGCGTTTTTGTCAATTCATCAGCCGCGCGTTTTCGGGCTTCTTCTACTTCTTTGACGGCTGCATTTTTGATAGAATCACCTGCTGCACGCGAACGGGCAATGTAAGTCTGTAATTGTTCTTGCATTCTGACCGCTTCGGCAGCCGCTTTTGTCCGACTCAATTCGACTTCTTTCGCATTCATTTTTTGAACAGAATCCAAAGCGGTTTTAGCGCGTTCGCGCTCTTCGGCAACTTGTTCGTTGGTTTTAGCAATGAGTTCACTGGCTTTTTTTCTCGATTGCGCGACATCAATAGCTGCTGTTTCTTTCTGTTTTGCGACATTTTCCTTGATTTCAGCAACTTCTGACACCGAATTTTGCTGAATAATCGCCTTTTCTTCTGCCCCTTTACGCCGTGCTTCTGCCACATCAAAAGCCACTTTCTGACGTTCCAAAACTGCCCGCTCGCGGATATTTGCCACCGAATCTGCTGCCTCAACCTGCGTTTTTAGTATCAAATCCGCCGCCGTTTTTTTCGATGTCGTCACTTCTTCAACTGTCCGTTCACGCTCGACTTTAGCGGCTGCCCGCGCTGTTTCAATCATTTTTGTTGCATCTTGCCGAACTCTACCCAATTCGCCCGTGGCAGATTCTCGTGCCGAAGCCACTTCATCAGCGTATGCTTGTCTGGCTTCTGCCAATTTATCTTGCGTTGCTTTAATTTCCGCCGCCGCTTTTTCCCGAACTGTTGCTACTTCTTTAGCAGATTCTAATTGGGCTTTTTGGACTTCGGAAGCTGCTCGATTGCGGGCTTCACCGACAGAATTGGCGATTTTATCCATTTCTACCGTTGCCTTTTTCTGGCTTTCCGATACCATATTTGTAAAACTCCGACTCGCCGAGTCAATCATTACTTGCGAACGCTGACGTGCATCTACGATTTCTTTCGCGAAATCCGATTTCCGTTGTTCAGCCGCTTGACGCGATGCCAATACATCATCTTGAATCCGTTGTTTTTCTTTTGCGCCGCGCTCTTTTTCTGCGGCTATTTCAGCCCGAATACTGGCTTTTGTATCCGCCAATTCTCTACGCAAAGCCGATAATTCTTGGTCATTCAACTGACTAATATCCGCCCTTCTGATAACAGTTGGTGCTGACGAACTACTGCCACTACTACCACTACCGCCGCCGCCACTTCCACTTCTTGAAGGTGTGGCAGATACTGAGGGGGTCGGTGCTTGTCTGCCTGCGGGAGGTTTTGTCATGCTTGAGGTTGTATTCACAACTTCATTTTTAACTTTAGATTTGTCCAAAGTTTGCACAAAACACGTTGACAATGCCTTAAAATCCGCTTGTGTCTTGTCAGACATCGTGAATTTACGCATTTCATAGCTTGCTTTACTCAAAATATAAAACGTATTAATCCCGCTTTCGCCGAACCAAGAAAGGGCAGCGAGGTCAATCTGGAGGCTGTTTTGAAAAGTACGCCCACCCGTTACGTCACTCATATCCGTAAAGCGGTAGGTTTTGCGGTTGTTGGTGGCATCAACAAAAATGACTTCATCATCTTGGCTGAATTCAACACCATTTTTGGACGTCATGCGAATCCGAACACCTTTTTCAGTGTTCATAATTTCCATAGCATATGAATAGTCGCCACGAGTGACGAGCGTCATGTTAGCCGAACGTAAAAAATGCGTTGCCCCAACAGTCCGATTATCAACGATAAATCCTGCACAATTTTGAGCAGAAAGTACGTTTATACTGAGGGGGGTAAAAAAAGTAACAAAAACGATGAGCGACAAAGCGCGAAGTGTGCGTTTCATATTTTCAAGTTTAGGTTTGATGAATTTAACATCAAACAAATTAGAAAATATTGTTTTCCGAAACGTTATTTTCTAAGTTATATATTTTAAAAAAAAAATTTTAACGAAATATACCGTTAAATGTCTGTCTTTTTTTTATAACTAACAAATTTAAGTGTGTCCTTTTTATAAACAAACATTTTTTTGACAGAAAAAAATGACAACAACCTGATGCAAGTTACCAACATGACAACAACCCAACGCAAGTTTTAAACTTGCGTCAGGTTAGCAATAAAGAATAATTTTGTCCACACACTTAAATTAATAAAACTATTAAAATGCGTAATTTTGCACTAAAATCAGATTGGGTGTATAACAAATTCTCACTTTTGATTTTTATAGCTCGCTTCGCTCGCAAAAAAAAGGGGTGTTTCGATTTTGGGCTTCGCCCAAAATCGAAACACATCTCCCTTGTTTTACGAGCGAAGCGAGCTACAAAAACGAAATAAGGACAATTTGTTATACACTCATCAGATTTAATGCGCCTTTTAAAAGGAAAAATAAATGTATCAAAAAATAATAACCACTATACAAAATGCACCACCACTTGTAAAAGTCGTGGATTGGTCGAAAAAAACATCGTTTTCGGGTTTTCAAGGCGTTTCAGTCAATAGCGTTGTTCGTTTTTTAAACGCAGAAGTCCTCAGAAATTCATTGATGATGACCCGCGCAAACTCCATTGCGTTCAGCTTTTTTATGTCTTTATTTCCCGCTTTTTTGGTTTTGTTTTCATTGATTCCCTACGTTATCGGGGTTTTGCCGATTGAAAAAAAGCAAATACTGGACTTGATTCACGAAGCCATCAGTGAAATCATGCCGAACGATACGGGCGAAATGTTTTATAAAGAAATTTCCAAATTCATTAAAACCAAGCGTTCCGATTTTTTGAGTATTGGTTTTATTTTATCCATCTACTTTTCCAGCAACGGTTTAATGGCTTTGATGTCGAGTTTTGAGAAAAACTCACCCGCTTTTCGCTCACGCAAACCCTTTGAAAAACGGATGCGTGCCATCGGCATGACCTTGATGTTGGGGATTTTGCTGGTAATATCCACTGTTTTGGTGATTTTGGGCAATCAGATTTTTTCGTGGTTGTTCAAGTTTCTAAAACTCAGCACTTTTTCTGCCATCATGTTGATAGTCTTAAAATGGGTCATCGTTCTTGCCTCTATTTACATGGGTATTGCCTTGATTTATCGGTTTGGAATTCCGACACGGCGGCGATTACATCTGTTTTCACCCGGGGCATTGACGGCAACAGTATTGTCTATTTTGTCAAGTGTCGTTTTCTCATTTTACGTGGATAATTTTGGGAATTACAACAAAATCTATGGCTCCTTTGTCGCGGGTATTGTCTTGTTGCTGTGGTTACAACTCAACGCCATTATTCTAATTATTGGCTTTGAACTCAATGCCGCGATAGCTGTTAATCGCGTTTGGGAAGATATTGAAAAAGAAAAGACGATAGATGAGAAGGAGGATAGAGAAGATTTTGAGAGTGTGTTTTAGAAAGGTGGCACGGGCTAAAGGTGGCACGGGCTTTAGCCCGTGCGTTAAATAATGCACAGGCTTTAGCCCGTGCGTTAAATAATGCATAGGCTTTAGCCCGTGCGTTAAATAATGCACAGGCTTTAGCCCGTGCGTTATTTAACGCACGGGCTAAAGCCCGTGCTACCTACCTAAAATAATGCACGGGCTAAAGCCCGTGCTACCTACCTACTCATTCAACCCCCAATCATAATCCAAATAACTTACTTTTGCCGTTTTTGCCGCTTTTACTTTCGCATATTTGTTGACAAAGTCAACGACATTACCGAAATCTTTAGCATACCATTCAAATATTTTGGAAACTTTGATACCATCTTTTTCCACCACTGTTCTCGACGAATTGATAAATTGTTTTGTCCGTTGTTCCAATAATTTCAAAACATTTTCGCCCGTAAAGGCTTCATTTAAAAGTGGTGGACATGATTTTGCGGCACAATTCAAGGCAAAATGAATCCGTGCATCGCCCATCGGACGAAGAATATTGTTTTCAATATCGTTCAAACTTATTTTTTTAGACCCGTTTGAATACCGTTTCACGTCCCACGGTTTACCTCCGTCGAGTTTTGTAATGCTCGAAAGTGGATAGTTTCCCACAATCAAACGTACTGTAACGGCATTATAAGCGTTAATCCAATACGCCAAGCGTTCTTCTTTCGACGCATTTTCAGTCGGTGCATTTTCGTTGAGGGCGCGCATGTACGTATCCAAAATATCCAAATCTGTTTTAAAACCTTTGTAATTGACTTTACCCGTTGCAGAGACGTGTTTTTTCAACAAGTCATTCCAAACAGAGTGGTCAAACCCAAGATTTTTCACTCGTTTTGGGCTGGGTTTTTCCACATTAATTGGTTTATTATCAACAACTTGTGTAGCCGTAAGAGGCACAACAGTTTTGGGTACGTCCATCATCGGCGAAGCATCTTTCGCTACGGGCGGAATTGTGGCTACAACAGGCTCTGCACTCGTTTTTTTCGCTATTTGGGTTGTATCAACCGCCGCAATTACGGGTTTTTCCACAACTGTTGTGGGGTTTATAACAACCGTTGTGTCGAACGTGTCAACCTTTTTTTCTTGAGGTTGTGGTGGCACATTTTTAGCCGAAATCGTTACAACTGCTACGCTACTTTGTACTTTACTTTGGGCTTTATTTTGAGTCGTTTTTGCACAACTTTGAGCTGAAATTGTACCGAATAAAAAGACAATTAATGTAAGAAAAGAGGACGTTTTTTTCATTTTTTTAGTTTTATAAAAATCAAAAATAGACAAGTGGCGCAACCTTAAAGTCGCGTTACAACTACGTAATTAAAAACAAATTAAGCCTTTAGGTTTCACAGAAAAATCACGAACAACGACTTTGAGTACCACTACGCCTTTCAAGTCTTGGAATATGTAAACAGAAAATCAAACGCACGATCTAAACGACCTAAAAGTCATTTTACCTTTAAGGCTAAGTTTTTAGTAAAAAACGTTTTATTCGTTCTCTAATTGTCTATTTTCGCCGCTTAAAGTTGCTAAATACTGAGGGGGTATTTTTTACTCACTTCGTGAACAAACTTGACGCAAGTTAAAAACTTGCGTCAAGTTCTAACTCAAATTAATTTCCAATATTGTGCAGTCTGAAATCTGAAATTTGAAATTTGAAATTCAACTAAAATGTCTGTAAAAGTCAATAATTTAACTAAAATATATGGGACGCAACGTGCTTTGTCCGATGTGTCTTTTGAAGCCAAAGCAGGGGAAATCCTCGGATTTTTAGGTCCGAACGGGGCAGGTAAAACAACAACGATGAAAATTTTGACATGTTTTATTCCTCAAACCGAAGGGACAGCCGAAGTTTGTGGCTTCGATGTAGCACACAACGCGCTTGAAGTACGTCAAAAAATCGGTTATTTGCCCGAACACAATCCTTTGTACAAGGATATGTATGTGCGTGAATATTTGGAATTTGTGGCGGGTTTGCACCAATTGCCGCGCAAAAAACAGCGCGTTGCGGATATGATTGAGCGTGTCGGCTTGGGTGTTGAGCAAAATAAACAAATCGGAGCATTGTCAAAAGGCTATCGGCAACGGGTCGGGCTTGCACAAGCGATGATGCACGACCCCTCAGTATTAATCCTCGATGAACCCACTTCTGGACTTGACCCCAATCAATTGGTCGAAATTCGGAAATTAATTAAGGATTTGGGCAAAGAAAAAACCGTGATATTTTCCACCCACATCATGCAAGAAGTACAGGCATTGTGCGACCGTGTGATGATTATCAACAACGGAAAAATTGTGGCAAATGACACAATTGATACACTCCAAAATAGAATAACGGGTGAAAATGTCGTAACAATTGAATTTGCCGAAGCAGTCAATGACGCGCTTCTCAATAAAATTAAAGGTGTAAAATCCGTAAAACGCTTAGAAAAAAATCATTTTCAATTGGTCTCTAATTTAACGACCGATGTGCGTACTGATGTTTTTCGATTTGCAGTTGAGCGCAATTTGACGCTTTTAGAAATGAAAAAAGAAGTGTTTAGCGTGGAAGATGTGTTCCAAGAATTAACAAAATAAGTAATTACTGGTAACTTCGGAAATCTCTTGAATCCATCGGATTCATACGTTTGTAGAATAAAAATCAAGTAACTGTCCCCCGAATCCGTAGGATTCGCACGTTTTTTAACCCTTACAAACGTATGAATCCTACGGATTCAATGTGCGTTTTGCTTTATATTTTCTACAAACATGTAAATCCTAACGGATTTATGAGATTTCCGAAGTTACCAGTAATTAACTAATTAGCCCCTAACCCCCAAAGGGGGACACCTGTGATTCTTGTTAATTTTGTTCAATAAAATGAGTATTTTAGCATTCATCGAGTATATCTCCCCCTTTGGGGGTTGGGGAGCTAAATAAAATTTAAGTATTTTGAAAAAGATAATCCTCATAATGACCCTTTTTTCTGCTTTTATACTGAGGGGGTCATCGCAAACACGCGACAAGATAATTACGAAAAATTTTAAATTTGAAAATGGCATTTACGCCACTTTCGCCGATTGGCAACGCAACAAACCGACTTACCAGTGGGATTCGATTGAAACCACTTTTGCGGTGAATCCTACGACATTTTTGATGCAAATGGAGGCATTACGGGTCAAAAAAACGGCAAAACTGGTGGACATTGATTCTGTTTGGGGCGTTGTTGTGGACGGAATTCCGTACATGCGTTTGCCTAAAAAAGAAATTTCCAAGCCGACAGCCTGTTTTGCGGGCTTTGTACTGAGGGGGTCAATTTGTTATTTTCAATACGAAACTTTGGTGCAAACAAAAGTACCAATAACGGCATACATTCCCGAAACGGGTGAAGCCTTCATGACACGCAATGTGAGCAACAAAACACCCATTGTGAAAGAGAAATTAATGCGGTATGAAACAGGTGAAATAATGGACTTGACTTTAAATAATTTTAAACAATTAATCGCCGATGATAAAGATTTATTGACTACCGTAAATGAATTAAAACCCAATGAAATTAAAGAAAAATTATTTAAGTGCATCTTAATTTATAACGATAGAAATCCTGTTTTTCTAAAATAAAAGGTAATTGAGGGATGGGCATAACCTAAAAGCGTTTTTTGCATCTCGCGCTCGCTTCGCTCGCGCGAGGGAGGGGAATGTGGTTCGTTTTTCGGCGAAGCCGAAAAACGAACCACGTCTCCTCCCTTTTGCGCGAGCGAAGCGCGCGCAAAACATCTGTTTTTAATCAAAAAACGATGTTTTTAGGTTATGCCCACTCCTCAAATAAAAGGTAATTATTTAGCCACGCGCCTTTTGCTCGCACAACGACAGGAAAAGAGGTGGTTCATTTTTCGCAAAGCCGAAAAATGAACCACATTGCCCCTTTTTTGCGAGCGAAGCGAGCGCGTGGTAAACAGTTAGAATAAAAGTAAAAATATATGTTTTCAATTTTTAATAAAGAACTCAATACGTTTTTTTCGTCTTTGATTGGCTACATCGTCATTGGCATTTTTTTGTTATTGACAGGTTTATTATTGTGGATATTTCCCGATACAAGCCTATTAAATCAAAATATCGCGTCTATTGACCAATTGTTTGATTTAGCTCCGATGATATTTACGTTTCTCATTCCAGCCGTCACGATGCGGCTATTTGCAGAAGAAAAACAGACAGGCACAATTGAGTTTTTAACCACTAAACCATTGACAGATTGGGCAATTATAGGTGGTAAATACTTGGCAGGTGTGACTTTAGTGGCTTTAGCATTGATACCAACTTTGGTCTATTATATCACGATGTATCAATTGGGTTCGCCCAAAGGCAATTTGGACAGTGGGGCAATTGCTGGGAGTTATATCGGCTTACTGTTGTTGGGAAGTGCTTTCGTGGCAATCGGTTTATTCTCTTCTTCCTTGACAAACAACCAAATTGTCTCGTTTTTAATTGCTGCCTTTTTGTGCTTTTTTATGCACTGGGGCTTCGATTTTTTAAGCCGTTTGCCGATATTTTCCGCACAAGGTGACGATATTGTACAGATGTTTGGCATTACGCACCATTACAAATCAATTTCGCGGGGTGTTGTCGTTCTGGGTGATGTTGTCTATTATTTTACTATCGTGGGCTTGTTTTTACTGACTACAAAAATGTCTTTGGAAAGCAGGAAGTGGTGAGTTATAAGTTATGAGTTATGAGTGAGCAAAATAGCCGCTATTTCAAATGTGTTTTTGTAACTACTTAGCCCATAGCTCGCTTCGCTCGCAAAAAAGGGGAATGTGGTTCATTTTTCGGGCTTTGCCCGAAAAATGAACCACCTCTCCTCCCTTTGCGCGAGCGAAGCGAGCGCAAAGAAATACGCTGAAAATTAGCGATTATTTATGATTACCTACTTACGTGTTTTTTTATATTAGAAACTGCTGACAAAATACTGAAAATTAATTCATCATACTTTGAAATTTGAAATTTGAAATCTTTAGCGTAGTCCTATCGAATATTTCAAGTAGTCAGTCGAGCATTTTCTTATAGAAACCGTAACTTCACTTATTTTTGAGCAGTCAAAAAAAGATTAGGATTATTTATTATTTTTTTAGAAATTTGTCCAAAATACTGAGGGGTACGTTTTATATATTTTTAGAAAGGCTCTATTACGGTTTCAATTTGCTGTCAAAAATCCGTTAGGATTTACACGTTTATAGAAAACAAAAGGCTTGATTTTTCCTCGAATCCGTTAGGATTCGTACATTTCTTGTACATGTAACGTGCGAATCCTAACGGATTCGAGGAAAATTAGCTGTCTTATTTTTCTATAAACGTGTAAATCCTAACGGATTTTTGAGAACAACTTGAAACCCTAATTGAGCCTTTAGAAAAACTCTTGGAGGATTTTAAACCCTCCAAGAGTTGTAAACGCTAAAAATCAACTAAGTAGTTAGTCATAAATAATCGCTAATTTTACGATGCTTCTCGCGCTCGCTTCGCTCGCGCGAGAAGGGAAAATGTGTTTCATTTTTCGGGCTTTGCCCGAAAAATGAAACACCTCTCCTCCCTTTGCGCGAGCGAAGCGAGCGCAAAGGGATACGCTGAAAATTAGCGATTATTTATGATTACCTACTTACTAAGACTATTAATATAAAAATATGGAAATTAAAGAATTTAAGCCCAAAACATTTTGGGAGAAACCAGAAGGGACACTCGGCATGATAACATTGGCAGTTATGGTAGTGGGTGGTGGCTACTTTTTGTATTCGTCAATTGGAACAATTATCGAATTAGCACAAGATACTTTGTATTTATCGGGTATGCTGATTGGTTTATCCGCCCTAATTTACATGATATTAGACCCCAAAATGCGCAATTTGGTCGGATTTACCTACAAAAGCGTGATGCGTTGGATTACGGGTATCTTCGTTAATCTTGACCCGATTGGCGTTTTGAAATCTTATATTGACCATTTGGAGGCGAGTTTGGGCAAAATGACCAAGCAAATGAATCAATTGCGCGGACAAATGCACAAATTGAAAGAATTGATTGTCAACAATCAAAAGGAAATTCAGTCCTCATTGCGCGATGCCACAAAAGCGCGTGATGCCGAAAAACAAGCCATTATGATTCTCAAAACGCGCAAAGCTGGGCGACTTGAAGACTCAAATATGCGGCTTGAAGACCTCTACAAACGCATGGAAACCTTGTACCGCATTTTGAACAAAATGCACGAAGCAAGTTTTGTAATGGCAGAGGATTTGAAAGACCAAGTACAAGTAAAAGATATGGAACGCCGTGCGATTTTGGCGAGTCATTCAGCCATGAATTCCGCTATGTCTATTCTAAAAGGCGACCCCGACAAGCGCATGATGTTCGATATGGCTTTGGAAGCCGTAGCCAATGACGTGAACGCCAAAATCGGCGAAATGGAGCAGTTTATGAACATGACAGACTCCGTGATGAAAGGTATTGACCTACAAAATGGCGTTTTTGAGGAAGAAGGCTTAAAAATGCTCGATGATTGGGAAAAGAAAAGTACATCACTTTTGTTGGGTACGTCAAAAGATGAATTGGTCTTGAAAAAAGATACGCTTGATTTGAATACGCCCATAAAAACACCACAACGGGAAATGGGACACGGGAATCAATATGATGCGTTTTTTGAATAGATAATCGTGACTCCTTATTCTATTGCGAGCTTGGCTCGCAATAGAATAAGAATTTAGGTGCTAAACGAAACGTTGTGATAAATGTCAATTTTTATTTTGAAATAAGAAGAAAAATAACGACTTTTATTTTACTAAATTAAGATGTCGAATGGCTGTACAACTTTTGAAAGAAAACATATTACAACAAATCGCTCAAGTGAATAGCGAGTCTCACTTATTGCGCTTGAAAGAACTTTTAATCTCTTTTGCCCAAGAAATGGCTTCAAAAGAAGAAAACAGAGTTCAGAAAGATAAACGATTGATTGCTCAAATCAATAAAACGGCTCTACCCATAGCGCAATTAGAGCGTTGTAATAACCTACTTATGAAAATGAAATTTGCAACACTTACGGATACTGAACATCAAGAACTCCTAACTATTACCACCCATGAGGAGACTTTACGTGTCCAAAGAGTGAAACATTTGATAGAATTAGCCCAATTGCGTCAAATCAGCTTACTACAATTGATGAGCGATTTAGAATTAACCCCACAAGCCACCAAACGCTAAGAATGGCTGAATACATTCCTTTGAAAATACAACGGCTCGTATTAGATGCTTCTCACCGATTTTGCATCTCGCGCTCGCTTCGCTCGCGCGAGGGAGGGGAATGTGGTTCGTTTTTCGGCGAAGCCGAAAAACGAACCACGTCTCCTCCCTTTTGCGCGAGCGAAGCGCGCGCAAAACATCTGTTTTTAATCAAAAAACGATGTTTTTAGGTTATGCCCACTACTCAGTTACTTAAATTAAAATAAAAATATGAATATCGAAATTCGCCCTGCGACCATCGCCGATATGCCCGCCGTTCACGCGCTTGTACGTGAGCTTGCCGTCTATGAAAATGCGCCAGAACAGCATACAGCCACCATTGAAGCCTATGAAAAAGACTTTTATGAAGGTATTTTTGAGGTGCAATTAGCCATAGATACAGACCTTACTGAGGGGGCAGAACAGATAGTTGGAATGATTTTTTATCATTTTGCCTACTCCACTTGGCGCGGTCGAATGATGTATTTGGAGGACTTTGTAGTGACTGAAAGCTACCGTCAATGTGGGGTCGGGCAGCTACTTTTTGACCGTTTTTTGAGCATTTCTGCCGAAAAAGGGTGTGTTATGACCAAGTGGCAGGTCTTGGATTGGAACACGCCTGCGGTCAAGTTCTATGAGAAAAATAAGGCAACCATTGAGAAAGAATGGTGGAATGGAAAAATATCCTTGATAAATTTTTAAAATATAAAAAATAATCATACCTTTGGGCAAAATAGAATTTGAGTAAAAATAATTCTTTTTCTTTCATTATTCGGAGTTTTAAAATTAAATTTGCCCTCAGTCATCGAAAGAATCTTTACAAATAAATTACAAAATAAAGAAAATTATAGTGTTTCATAGTGTGAGGGGTGGCCGCAACTTTTAGAAGTGGTTGCCCTTTTTTATGCTTATCAACAACAAAGCCCGATTCGGTGATACGAAACGGGCTTTTTCTTTAGCCAGAAAATCATTTTTCGGCTGTTTCAAGTTTTTTTGTCGGCATATTCATTAGAACCATGCAGGCAGTTAAAAGAATGGGCAGCCAAAACTCATGTGATTGAGACATGTCTTGGAAAGTTTTAGTGGGTTAATAAATAATTATTTTTTGAAATATAGCTGTATGTTTGACTTTAATGCACGTTTGTTACTTTTCATTGGGTTTATTTGATGGGCTATTGTATGGGCATTTTAAAATGATTTGAGATTTCAAAATGCAATAAATTGAAAATCAATTCATTACACATTAAAATTAAATTTGAAACCATACATAAAATCTAAACTGCTGGTTCTCGCGCTCGCTTCGCTCGCGCGAGGGGAGAATGTGGTTCATTTTTCGGGCAAAGCCCGAAAAATGAACCACCTCTCCTCCTTTTGCGCGAGCGAAGCGAGCGCAAAAGTGCCTTTTAATGTGTATTTTGAATTTATGTATGGTTTCAAAAAATTAAATACTTTTTTGTTTTCAAACTCTTAGACAAGAGTTAAATATAAAAGTTTAATTGAATAGCTGACATTTCCCACGGCATTTTTTAAAACAGCCATTTATTCAAATAGAAGAATTTTCGCGCTCGCTTCGCTCGCGCGAGAGAGGAAATGTGGTTGATTTTTCGGCAAAGCCGAAAAATCAACCACCTCTTATTACTTTTGACGCTGTTAATATTTACGTTTTTTTAAACCATAAGAAACTTGTGGTCATGTAAGCCGACGAAAAAAGTAGCGTGGCAAACAATAAATGCAGTGGTTGTAAAACAGGCGGCAAACCAAAATTATGCATAGAAATACCGAGTCCAATTTCTGTTAAAAGGGAGACAACCATAAGATTTGTAGAGAAACGCACACCTTGAACACTAAAATACGTTTTTTCTGATTTTCCCCCACCCCTCAGTAAATAAGCGAAAAAAAGTACTGCCGCAGCCAGCACATAGTAAAAGAGCCGATGTATCATGTAAACGCTGTCCAAGCCACCGATTATTTCTTGCCGATGATTATCGCCAAGCGTGGCTTTTACAATATCTACATTTTCTCTTACTTGTGTACCAATTATAATTTGAATCAATACCAGACCGCAAACAACAGTGCCACCCAGAATTAAGTTCCGTGATATTGTAAAATTTTTAATTTCACTATCAGACGACTCACGAATATAGGCAATGATGACAGCCGAGATTAACGCCATTAAAATTGCCATCGCCAGCACCATGTGAACAGTAATAAACGACGGCATCAAATTGGTGGACACCACAAGCGAACCCAGCCAACCTTCAAACCCAACCCCTAAAAAAGCAAATAAAGACAACCAAAACAGGCGTTTGTCGATTTTGCGTGTAGCAATCGAGAAAACCAATGTAAGAAAAATAAAGAAACCAACCAGTACACCTATCACACGATTCAAGTATTCTGTCCACGTTTTATAAGCATTAAAAGGCTCGTGAACAAAGATTGACGGGTCGTTTTGAATCAAGTAAGCCAGGTCATTGAAACCCAATTTAGTCAAGGTCTTAGCGACGCGCTGATTTTTTTTCAGTCGTTGTTCTCCATAATGTTCCAGATAATCGGCAGGCAAAGCCGCTTCGGAGGTTGGTGGAATCCATACGCCAAAACATTTGGGCCAATCGGGGCAGCCCATACCAGACCCCGTAGAGCGTACCCAGCCGCCTACCCAAATCAAAAAAACAGTGGATAGAACTGTCATTGTCGCCCAACGGCGAAAACGGCGTAAACTTTTTGTATCTTGGTGTGTATCGTTAGTCATTTTATTACGTCAAAAATTGGGGGGCAAAATTAGCTAAATATTAAGATTTTAGATGTGATTTTAAACTTTAATTTGTAAATTTCTTATCGGTAAATTTCCTTTATCTGTCAAAACTTATTGGTTCACATTTTTTTATGGCTTAAATTTGTCGCTGGTTGAATGTAGATAAACTCTCAGCCTCGCGCTCGCTTCGCTCGCGAGAGAGAGGAGATTCATTTTTCGGGCTTTGCTCGAAAAATGAACCACTTTTTATTTTTCGTGCGAGCAAAGCGGGCGCGGTCAAGAATTTCTGCTTTGTCGGTACAAAAATACTGAGTGGTCTTCTTTAAATGAAAAACAACTACTTTAAGATTTAAAAACGACGTGATTAACATTCATTCTAAATTAGGGTTAATACTATTAAGTAGTTAAACCTAAATAAACGCTGCTTTGCGGCATATTTAGGTACAAGTACTTATCAAACACTTTTGCTCGCTTCCCTCGCAAAAAAGGAGAGTTGGTTCGTTTTTCGAGCTTTGCCCAAAAAACGAACGACATTCTCCTTCTCCCGCGAGCGAAGCGAGCGCGAGTTATTTACTACACCAAAATGTAATAAAAACAACATGATTATTGATTTACTTTTCATCGCAACCGTTGGTATGGGCTTTTTCAAAGGCTTTAATCAAGGCATTATCAATACCGTTTTTTCGGTTCTGTCTATTGTTGTGGCACTCATGGCAGCTTTCAAATTATCCCCTTTTATGACCGAAATGCTGCAAAAAGGCTTTAGTATGTACAATCCTTTTATGTTTTTAGTCGGTTTTATCGTGACTTTCTTCTTGACAAAATGGTTGTTGCAATTGGTAAGTCAGACTGTAACTGGCGTATTGGAGGCTGCACAGGTCAACTTACTCAATCAAGTGATTGGGGCGGGCATTTTAGCTTTGGTTTTCTCTTTTATTTTTAGTGTTTTGGTCTGGTTCGCTGACAGTACCCGCGTTATTTCAGATGAAACAAAAGCTCTATCTGTCAGTTATCGCTTGCTTGAACCATTGCGCGAAACGGGTTTTAAAGTACTGGGTGATGCCAAGCCTATTTTTCAAAATTTTTTAAGCCATGCCGATAAGATGCTCGACGGTGTGGAAAAACAGCGCGTGAAAAAAACAGAAACTAAGACGGATATTTATAATATTCCCGATGAAAATGCGCCTTTACCACCCAATAACAACACGGGGCAACAATAAATTTTTTCTTGGTGTAGAAAAGTTGTTGCTGTATAAAAGTCCGTTAGGACTGGCACCGTTTATAGATAATAAATGAGGAATGGGCATAACCTAAAAGCGTTTTTTGCATCTCGCGCTCGCTTCGCGCGCGCGAGGTAGGGGAATGTGGTTCGTTTTTTGGCTTCGCCGAAAAATGAACCACATTCCTTTCCTGTAGTTGTGCGAGCAAAATGCACGGAAGCTAAATAGTTACAAATTAATCATAAAATGTTGTAACTTTGGGGCATGAAAGACTTAAAAAAACTACCCATAGGCGTCCAAACCTTCAAAAAAATGCGGGAAGGTAATCATCGCTTCCCTTCTGTCGTCCCCGTTTGAATCAAATTGCCGAATAAAATCATATTAGCCATGATTTTATTTGTACCATACCAAAATGCCCTAAAATTTGGGTTCTCAATTGAAGCAATTACCCGACCACTGCCCACACTCGACACGATGATAGATGCCGATGACTTGGCTAATTCCTTGTTTTGGGCGTTCAGATACCCACTAATAAGCGGGTTTGCGGTGTATCTTAAAGGAGCAGCATAAACGTTTTGTGGCAATTCCATAAACATCGTATCGCCCCGAAAAACGGGCAATTTGTTGATACGATAGCCATACATAAGCGGGTGCGTAAGGTCAGCTTCGGTGTCGAAAATAGCACCGCCGATGACTTGTGCGCCTTCGTCATCGTCAAATTTATCATAAGCGCGACGGGCTTTTTTCTCTTTGGTAGAAGCGGACTTTGAAGAAAATGATTTCAATTCTACATTACATAAATCATTGTTTTTTAAAAACTTAACTGCCCGACCAAAAGCGGCAACCGTTCCACCGCCTAACAAATAATCTCTCAGTTTCGCCGCAGTTGCGGGCGAATACGTGCCGTCAACCATCACGACACAACTGTAATTGTCAAGTTTAGCACGACTCATATTTGCTACATCAATCTGAACCGTTTGCATATCGTAACGGGTATCCAACAAGTGCCAGACCTCTCCCGCGTCGTTATTTGACACGCCTTCGCCGACGAATAAAGCAAGGTTCGGTTTTTTGATATTGACCACCGACGGGCTGCCCAAATCAACCCCCTCGGTAGCCAAGCCTGTTTGCAAGGCATAGACTTTCACATTTGTTTTTTTGACCGCTTTTTCCAATAAATTGTAAATAGCTTCGCTCGATTTTCCCTGATTCTGAACAGGAATAAATACTGTCCCATAATTGAAATTATTTGCGCCTATTTTAAAAGGTGCGTTGGCGAGTTTGGCTTGCAAATTTTCTGACAAAGCAGCATTTAACAACAAAGGTGCAAGGTAATCGTCCCATTCAAAAGCGTAGCCATAATCACTTTTTCCACCAACAATTTCACCTTTCATAACGCTATTTTCCGTAATTTCTTTACCCAAAAGGTTCAGTGAAAAACCCGAATTTTCCACCACCGAATGATTGATATTGAAGGCTAAAGGCAGTGTCCAAGCGGAAATATCGTAAAAAATCGAATCGGAAAAGAACCCATTGACCCCCTCAGTATAACGCTCAAAATTGGCGCGAATGAGCTTATATTGTGGCTGTTCAAGCGGCACAATATAGGCTGATTCCTTGGCATAATCCTTATAATTTTGCGCCAATTCATACACTTTTATCTGATTTCGGCGCAACATATCCACAAAGGAATTGAGGCGCGAACGGTCGTATTTTTCGCCAAAAACGTAGGCTTTTTTGGTATCTTTTGCGGCTTCGACGGCGGCATTTTTAAAAAAATCGCGTTGATAATTCAACATTTCAACCCGTAAAAAACGCGCCGCTTCAACAGTCGAAAGGCTCGTTGTCAATTGATTGCGAATGGTAAAAGGAAAAGTCAAGACCCCGTTTGCCGTCCTTTGGGCATGTCCACGCGAACTTGCTTGCTCGAATAAAATGCCCACCGCACCGTTCACATCGGGATACGTTGAGCCTTTGCCGTAGTAAAAATCATCAAAACCTTGTTTCGTATAGTATTGAGAACCAATACGGTTCAAGGCTCTCGCGTGAAATTCTGCAATGCGCCCCGTTAGTTCTTGGTTCTTGGGCGGCGTGAACGGATTGACACGGCTTGGCACACCGGGTTGAAAAAAGAAAGTGCCATTGCTGCCCATTTCGTGATGGTCAGTCAGAATATTGGGTTTCCATTCGTGATACATTTTAATCCGTGCTTGCGATTCAGGCATCTGACTGACAAGCCAATCGCGGTTCAAATCAAACCAATAGTGATTTGTCCGTCCGTAGGGCCAGATTTCTGAAAATTCGCGGCTTGCAGGGTCAGACACCAAATTTTTGGAACGGTGCATATTCACCCATTGACTAAAACGCTGCAAACCGTCGGGATTGAAAGCAGGGTCGAACAAAATGACGACATTTTGTAAGGTTTCGTCTATTTCTTTGCCCTGTGCGGCTGCCCAAAAATAAGCAGCTAACACACCTGCATTTGCACCACTCGGTTCATTGCCGTGAATCGAATGTCCTTGATAGACAACAATCGGCATATTCGCCGTCTCGACACTTGCGGATACTGAGGGGTCAGTTAACTTCACGTGTTCGCGTCGGATTGACTCTAAATTTTTGTGATTGTCCACCGATGTAATGGTGAGCAACAATATTGGACGAAATTCATACGTCCGTCCAATCATAGCTAACGAAATACGCTCGCTCACGCGGTCGAGTTCGCGCACGTATGACACAATTTGGTCATGACTCAGATGCTGTTCACCGATTTGAAAGCCGAAAAAATCTTCGGGTGTCGGGACGTTTTTATCGTAAGTAACGCTTTCGGGTAAATAGTAATTCAACTGTTTTTTTTGAGCAAAAACAATTGTAGAAAGCGTGGTTAGAAATAGGATAATTAGATTTTTCATTGTTTTATCAAATTTAAATTTTTTGTCATATTAAAAAAGCTACCCCATATTTAAGTGGAGTAGCTTTTTAAGTGGTCATTAAAAATCGAGAAATTAATCCGCTAATTGAGTTTCTAAAATATGCTTAAAATGGCGTAAAACAGCAATAATATGTAATAAATCATCTTTTTTTGTGCAATCATAAGTTTCAGACGTACAATAAGTAATACCTTCTAAAACAACAAAAACCCATGATCTTCCAACAACTTCACAGCCATAAATAGGTTTTAAATTTCCATTTACCTCTTGAGCAATTAACATCGCTTCTAATAATTGAGCCATTGAATCACCCGTTGGATTTTTCTGAGGCTTCCATTCTTGAAAGTGAAAGTACGGTTTTTGGGGCTTATCCAAAATACCTTTTGCATACATAAAATCGGTCTTCGTTTTTAAAAATTGACCTTTAATAGTTGCTGAAACAGTACGCTCAAAATACATTTCATACTTATCATCACTTTGAAGGTTGCCAAGTCGTAATACAAAAGCAAGAAACTGCATTTTCAATTCTTCTTCATGCCAGCCAGCTATTTTTTTCACAGCCGCTTGCCAAATAGAATCAAAAATACTTTGCTCCACTATATCCAATGACGAGTCAATGGTTTTCATCCAATGACTTAATAATGGATGCGATTCGTTGCCTACTAAACGGTTCAGATTAAACAATTGTATCAAATCTGCTTCCGAATAATTTTGAATTTTATTGCTAACTTTTGCCATAATTAATGGTTTTAATTTTGAAACCATACATAAAATCTAAACTCCTGATTCTCGCGCGAGCGAAGCGAGCGCAAAAGTGCCTTTTAATGCGTATTTTGAATTTATGTATGGTTTCAAAGTTTTAATTTACGCAAATATACGCTATTTTGTAAGGATTACTAAAATAAGTAACGCTAAAACAATAACTTATAACAGCTTTCGGGACAAAACAGCCCTATTCGTTATAGCTTATTTTTTGCACGTTTCTAAGGAAAATAAGTTTCCTACCTATCTTAAATCCGCACATTTATCCCACGTTCTGCCAAATAAAATTTCAAATCTAAAATATCAATTTCTTTGAAATGAAAAATACTCGCTGCTAAAGCGGCATCGGCAGCCCCCTCAGTAAAAGTGTCGTAAAAATGGGGCATATTGCCCGCACCACCCGACGCAATGACAGGAATAGAAATAGAAGTGGACATTTGCCGCAAAGCCGCATTTGCGAAACCTTGTTTAGTGCCGTCGTGGTTCATTGAGGTAAATAATATTTCACCGCCGCCACGTTCTGCCACTTCTTTTGACCAATTGAATAAGTCAATATCGGTGGCGATACGTCCACCGTTTAAGTGAACAAACCATTGATTTTCAACAATTTTTGCATCAATAGCCACCACAACGCATTGACTACCAAAGGCTTTAGCCAATTCGTCAATCAATTCGGGACGCCGCACGGCTGCGGAATTAATTGATACTTTATCTGCCCCCGCTTCCAAAAGACTGGACACATCAGCAACCGATGAAATACCGCCGCCAACGGTAAACGGAATGTCAATATTACGGGCAATTCGAGTAACGAGTTCAGCAAATGTTTTGCGTTTTTCGACAGTTGCCGTGATGTCCAAGAAAACGAGTTCATCTGCCCCATTTTCGGCGTACCACGCGCCCAATTCTACGGCATCTCCAGCATCGCGAAGATTCTCAAAATTTATACCTTTGACCGTCCGACCGTCTTTTATATCGAGGCAAGGAATAATACGTTTTGCCAACATGTTAGGAAATTAATATAAATACTTTAGCCACGTTGTCCCCGCAGCCCTCAAGAGGAGAGCGCAATAAATCTAAGTAGTAAAGAATTAATTGTAAATTAGTAATTTTAAAATGCAATTTTAGTCAAAAAAATGATAATCTCTTCAATAAAATTGCGTAACTATTTATCCCCCGCCCCCTAAAGGGGTAATAACCACGGATACTATCAATTTTGTTCAATAAAGCCAAGGCATTCCAACGCATAAAAAAAGCCGAATAGTCTGTCTCCAGACCGTTCGGCTTCATATAAAAATCTATTTTTCACTCCTTAAAACTGTTGGATTATACGCCGCAGTATCTAAGAAGTTTCAAAATTTATTGTTCTTTCTTCAATAATTCGGGAAATTGTGCTTCCATTTTACGGAGACGCGGTATTGAAATGCGTTGAACGTAAGGATTTTGCGGATTTAAGCGTTCATAATTTTGGTGATAGTCCTCGGCATCATAAAACACCTCAAACGGGATAATTTCTGCCGCAATTGGTTCTGAATATTTGCCCGACTCACCCAATATTTTTTTCTGCGCTTCCGCAATTTTCTGCTCCTCAGCCCTGCGATAAAAAATAATTGACCGATATGGCGAACCGTTATCTGGTCCTTGACCGTTGACTTGCGTAGGATTTTGCGAACCAAAATATACTTTCACGAGCGTTTCATAAGAAATCAATTTCGGGTCATAAAACACCGCGACGGCTTCTGCATGACCCGTTGCGTGTGCGCCAACTTGTTCATACGTAGGGTTTTTAGTTGTGCCACCCGAATAACCCGATACGGCTTCTTTGACACCATAGAGTCGTTCATAAACCGCTTCAACGCACCAAAAACAGCCCGATGCGAAATAAGCAGTGTCTAATTTACCATAGCGGGTAGTGTCAACGGGACGTTGTGCATCGGTCATTTTTTGAGCAGATGACCCATTGCAAGCGGCTGAAAAAAGGATAGTTGGGAGAAAAATAAACGAAAAAACAAAGGACTTGAACATGATTGTTGATTGAAATGATGGAGAATCAAAATTTACAAAGGCAAAGTAAATATCTAACAATCACAAGGGCATCACGGTTGCGTTTTTATTGCAAGTACGCCTAAAAAAGTTGAACGCCGATTACAGACCTAAATCTATTAACCGACGTTCATTACCCCTCGTTGGCCTATAAGGATTCGAACCTTAACTGACTGAACCAAAATCAGTTGTGCTACCGTTACACCATAGGCCAAGAGCTTTTATCTGAAAGCGACGCAAAGATAAGGGCAGTATTTTTATTAGACAAGTCTTTTTAATTTTTTTTTGTAAAAAATTAGTTGTCCTTGTTTTGGGTGTGCAAAAAAGCGTGTGTGGTTCATTTTTCAAGTAAAGCTCGAAAAATGAACCACATACGCTTCTGGCGCGAGCGAAAGTAATTATCAGTACCCCTCAGTATTTTTAAGACTAAAACACCCCCTCAGTATAAAACATCAAAAGCCTTGTAAATCGCTGATTTACAAGGCTTTTACATGCTAAATAGGTTTTACATCAGCAATTTTGAGTCGCGTTACACCTATCTATTTCACTCTTTTTTATCTCCGTCATCGCGTTTTTCTCCATTATCACGCGGCGGACGATTTTTATTAGGGCGCGGACGGTCATTGCGCCGATTGTCGTTAGGCTTGTCCTGTCCGTCACGCGGTGGTTTTGCTTGGAAACCTTGTGGTTTTTCCTGTCCATCACGCGGCGGTCTTGTTTGGAAACCTTGTGGTTTTTCCTGTCCATCACGCGGCGGTCTTGTTTGGAAACCTTGTGGTTTTTCCTGCCCGTCACGCGGTGGTCTTGTTTGGAAACCTTGTGGTTTTTCCTGCCCGTCACGCGGTGGCTTTGTTTGGAAACCTTGTGGTTTTTCCTGCCCGTCACGCGGTGGCTTTGTTTGAAAACCTTGTAGTTTTTCCTGCCCGTCACGCGGTGGTCTTGTTTGGAAACCTTGCGGTTTTTCCTGCCCATCACGCGGTGGTCTTGTTTGGAAACCTTGCGGTTTTTCCTGCCCATCACGCGGTGGTCTTGTTTGGAAACCTTGAGCTTGCGGTTTTGATTGCGCTTTTTCGCGGCTTTGGTCATTCAGTGACTTACTTGCATCACGCGGACGCTCGTTACCTTCTGGTCCTTTCTTCTTCTTTTTCTTTTTCCGACGGCGTTTGTCGTCGCTCAATTCGGCATTACCCACGAGGTCTTCGCCGCTACCGTAGCCACTTTCTTCATCATCATATTCTTCTTCATCTTCTTCGCTTGAACTGCTGCCACTATTACTGCTATTTTTAGATGTTTTCGCGGCGGTCGGAATCACTTGCAATTCTTTCAAATCGGCTGGCATTTCACCACGTTTGTTCATCGAAATTACTTCTTTGACGACTGCTACGGGGATAGTGAAAAATTTGCCACGTTCCGTTCCTTCGGTCATCACATAGGTCATCAAAGCGCGGAAAACGTCCGTTTTGATAAGTTCAGCTTTACCTGCGCGGGTCATTAAGCGTTCGGGTTGCTGCGGAAAATCTTCCATTGCATCTAAATACGTATCGAGTTCGTAGTTTAGGCAGCATTTCAAACGTCCACACATACCCGACAATTTGGCTTGATTAATTGCCAATTGTTGATAACGCGCCGCGACCGTCGAAACAGATTTGAAATCCGATAACCACGTTGAGCAGCACAATTCGCGTCCACACGTCCCGATACCGCCTACACGTCCCGATTCCTGTCTTGCGCCAATCTGCCGCATTTCGATTTTAACTTTAAATTCTTTGGCAAAATGACGGATAAGTTCCCGAAAATCTACGCGCCCATCGGCGGTGTAGAGGAAGGTCACTTTGCGCCCGTCGCCTTGAAATTCGACGTCGCCGATTTTCATATCCAAGTCGAGTGTCCGTGCAATAACCCTTGCGCGAATCATCATTTCGCGCTCGTAAGTGCGCACTTCTTCCAATTTTTCTGTATCGCGCGGGTTTGCCCGACGGATAATATTAAGAAAAAGAGCCGATTGCTTGACCATTTTTTTCTTCATTTGAAGGCGTACCATATCGCCCATCAAAGATATTTCGCCCACATCGTAGCCACCGCCGCCTGGTATTTCGACCAAAACCATATCGCCCGTTCCTGCATTAGAAAAGGGAGGATTGTGGAAAAAATCTTTACGAGAACCTTTTTTAAAACTAACTTCCACCAAATCGAAGTCGGAAGCCGTGTCATGTATATCGAGTTGAGCCAACCAATCAAAGGTATTCATACGGTTGCAGCCACCACTACACGACCCGTTACAACCGCCGGGCTTACTATCGCCACCAACGGAACAATTACCACAAGCCATTTATTATCAATGAGTTATCGTTAAATGAATAAGTTTTCCATATTCCATGTTCCGAACTGTCACACGTTTTATGCCCCTGCGGAACATGGAATTTTAACGTATGACGTAAACGACTGAGCCGCGCTTGCTTCACTCGCGCGAAGAAGGAGGGGTGGTTCATTTTTCGGGCAAAATCCCAAAAATGAAACACCTTTTCTCCTTTAGTGCGAGCAGAGCATCTAATAATTTTACCTATAACACAAAAAGTGTACCCCTCAGTATTTTCTACTGCACAATCACTTTAAAACGCAAAATTAGTTTTTTTGTGAAAACTTAGCCACGAATTACACGAATTAACACTAATTTTTTGTAACGACTTAGTGCATTGCTCGCTTCGCTCGCAAAAAAGGGTAATGTGGTTCGTTTTCGGGCTTTGCCCGAAAAACGAACCACATTACCTCCCACGTGCGAGCAGTAGGGCAAGGCATGCCTTGTCTCTAAGACGACAAAACTTAGATTATTTATTTTTATAACGGTGAGTGAATATCACGACCATTAATTTATAAAATCCATACGACAAAGCGGCAAATCCTGCAATTGCCACAATGAGGTAGATAATTGCTTGCATTTTTGACATGATTGATTGATTGATGATTTAAAACTTAAAAGTCGCCGCCACACTTGGCAAAATCGGCAATTGATTGACCCGTGAGTAGGTGACGCGGTTGAAATAGAAAATATTATCGCGGTCGTAGGTGTTCGTAGCAGAAACTACAACATCTAATCCCGAATTCTTTGTAAAAGTAAATGCTCGTTTGAACGACAAATCCATACGGTGATAATCGGGTAGTCTGCCACCGTTTCGGGTGTTGGAGTAAATGATGCCGATGTCTGCATTGCCACGCGGAACATCGGTATTGACACCTTGTTCGTACCCATATTTTGAGTAAAAACCTTTAGTTTGTGTAAAAGGGAAGCCCGAACCGTAGTTCCAACGGGCAGCAAATTCCCATTCTTTTTTGCGTCCCCACGACCACGTACCGATAAGATTCATATTGTTGCGGCGGTCAAAATTAGTGGAATAGGTTTGGAAACCGTCGTACCGATTGACAAACGCACGTGAAAACGTTGCCCACAAGCTAAAATTTTTAGTATTGTATTTTGCCGACAAATCCAAACCGTAAGCAGCACCCGTTTCTGATACGTAATCATTGTCCGTCACTTTTACTTTTGTGCGGTTGATGTCCACAAGTTGCGTGTAGTTTTTGTAATAGGCTTCAACATTCAACTCCATTTTTTTAGATACATCAAATTCAAAACCGCCAATGGCGTGAATAGCTTTTTGAAGTTTTGATGAGACTTCCTCAGTTGTGCCGGGCTTGAAAAAATTTTCTTCTGGACCACTCAAAAAACCAACGAAAAGATTAACAACATCTTTTTCACTGACAGTTGAAATCAAGTTTTGGGAAAACATACCACCCGAAAATTTGAATCGAAAACGGTCAGACGCATTAAATTTTGCCGAAAAACGCGGTTCAATCACCGTTTCTCCCAGAGAAGTATAGCTATGAATCCGCAAACTTGGTTCAATAATCGTCCGCTTGCCTGTCCGACGGTAGCGCACGAATCCCGCAATTTCAGTCGTATTCTGTTCTTGTTTCGTGGAAGATTTGACAAGTGGATTATAAAAAGAGACATTTGTAGAAAAACCACTGATTTCTGCCCCGTACTTTAATTCACTTTTGTCACCAAAAATAGTGAAATCAAGCAAGCCCGAAAAACTGCCGACCTTACTTGTACGCGGGTTGTTGTTGCCTTCATTGAGTGAAATATCGTAATTAGAATACGTCAAACTACCACCCACTATCATACCGAGTCCCGTTGGTACGAGCGTAAAATTTGCGCCATAGCCTTGTGTACCTGATTTTAAATCGGCGATACCTGTATAATTGACGGCATCGGAAAAATTGAAGCCAAAAATATTGACGCGGCTGCCAGCTCCCGCTACGAGCGAGATTTTGCCATAAATATCTTCATAGCCAAACGGCAAGCCTGCGGAATCCTGCGACGCATATTTATACAAGGTCTTGGAAGTTTCTGGCAACAACGATTTTTTACCCGTCACCAACACCGAAACGCTTGAACCACCGTCTTTGAGTTTCAAAATAGGTCCTTCAAGCAAGGCTTTTGCTTGAAAAGGCGAGCCACTCACCAAGCCAGCCAAGCGGGTTTTGTTGCCTTCGCGGGTCTTCAAATCTACGACTGCCGACACCCTGCCGCCGTATTCTGCATTGAAACCGCCCGTCAAAACGTCCACCGAACGAATGGTCTCTGTTTCAAAAATGGAGAAAAAACCAATCGAGTGAAACGGACTATAAATGGTCATACCGTCCAACAATATCTTGTTTTGAACGGGAGAACCACCGCGAATATAAATCTGTCCCCCTTGGTCGCCCGTCGTCAAGACCCCCGGTATGACGGTCAAATACTGAGCAATATCGGGTTCGCCACCCGTAGAAGGGAGCGATTTTATGTCTTTTTGCGTGACCGTAATTTTAGATACCTGAGAAGTGGTGCGGCGTTCTTCACGACGCGCAGAAATCTCAACGGCTTCTAAATTTTTTGCAGATTCATCGAGATAAAAACTTTTGTAAGCGATTTCTCCAGAGGAAATATTAACCCGTTGTTCCAAACTATCATAGCCAATAAACGACACAAAAAGCGTATAATCTCCCGCTTTAACGTTAGAAATTTGGAAAAAACCGTTCAAATCAGTCGTCGCACCTTGCGTTGACCCCCTCAGTACAACGTTGGCAAAAGGGACAGGTTGACCGCCATTTCTGTCATACACGTTGCCACGAATAATCGCCGCTTTTTGAGCAAATACAGATACTAATATAAAGATAAATGAGCAGAATAGTACTATTTTTTTTAACATTTCAGATTTTAAATTTCAGATTCCAATGTACAATGAACGGGTTTGAGTCTTTGACAATTTTAGGGCTACGATTCTTAGAGGGTTTAAAATTCTTCAAAAACTTTCTAACACGCCGCAATGTTAGCAAAAAAAAATATCTTTCTAAACCTTCGATAAAACTTTAACACGCAGTAAAATAGAATTTTGCATACGCTTCACTTGTAAAAAGGCAGGAGAGATAGTTCATCTGTCAAGCGAAGCCCGAAAAATGAACTATTTTTGTACATATTTAGCCAAACCGCGAAGGAGTTGAATTGTGAATTAAAGCATTTTAAAAATATTCAACCCATTTGGGGTTTGACTGACTAAAGTAATGACCTTTTTTTGTAATTACTTAGTCACGCGCTCGCTTCGCTCGCTCGAAGGAGAGAGTGGTTCGTTTTTCGGCTTCGCCGAAAAACGAACCACATTCCCCTCCCTCGCGCGAGCGAAGCGAGCGCGAGATGTAAAAAACGCTTTTAGGTTATGCCCATCCCTCAAATAAGTAATTACCTTTTTTACCATTTCTCCCGTTTCGCCAAATTTTCAATATGTGCCAAATGGTGCAGACCGTGCCACGCATACATCGCCGCCAATGTCCCGACTTTAAACGTTTTTTTACTGCCAGGGTGAAAAAAAGTACGGTCTAATTCTGTTGCTGAGAGCTCCCTCAGTATATTAACCATTTTTAGGTGCATATTTTCGATAATCCGCAAAGACGGTTCAATTGGCATTTTGGAATCGGTTAGTTCTGCCCAAAACTGTTCTTCATACGGCTTGATTGTCGGGTTTTCTTCGGTCAATGCCAATTTTAGGCGCGCAAAAGCGTTGAGATGGCTGTCCGAAACGTGGTGTACAACTTGCCTCACTGTCCAACCTTCGGGGCGATAGGGCGTGTCGAGCTGTTCGATTGTTAGGTTTTGCACGGCCGTTCTCAATTTTGCGGGCAGTTTTTCGATGTCATTTACCCAATTCGTTATGTCTGATTCAGAAAAACTAAGTGGTGCGGGCATGTCTCCAATTGGATAGCGGAGTTGTTGAAGTGCGCGTTTTGTCATGTTGTAATTATTTTTTATCTATTGTGATACTAACGTTCGGGGGACTTTTAAAGCTGTGCATACCCCATAAGTTTTAGGTAAAAGAGCCTTAGGCTCGACCGATTTTGTAACGGCGGATTTCAATCTGCCGATAGACAGTAAACTCAACTGTGAGTTCCGTAGGAACGACCTATTTTAAGGGTTAAAACAATCTAAAATATGGGTCGTTCCTACGGAACTCAATAAACTTGGCGTATTTTATCGGCGGATTGAAATCCGCCGTTACAAAATCTATCATGCCTACGGCATTGTCACGCAAAAGTTCAAAACTTATGAGGTATGCACAGCTTTAAAAGTTCCCCGAACGTAGCGTAGGTTTAGGCGATTTTTGATTCGAAAATGCTTTATTTACTGGGGGTCTTCTTCTCCCGCTAAAATTGTCAAAGAGTCTGAAAATTTAAGCATTTTGCATATTTTTTCATCACATCTTCGTGATTAATGAGTTTTGTGGAATCGTAAGTAGTTAGTCATAAATGAGGGATGGGCATAACCTAAAAGCGTTTTTTGCATCTCGCGCTCGCTTCGCTCGCGCGAGAAGGGGGAATGTGGTTCATTTTTCGGGCTTTGCCCGAAAAATGAACCACCTCTCCTCCCTTTGGGCGAGTGAAGCGAGCGCAAAGGAATACGCTGAAAATTAGCGATTATTTATGATTACCTACTTATGTTTGCGCAATAGCCCTCTGTAAGGTCAGCTTCTTGCTCTGGTGTCAGAGCAAAATCAGATGTTTCGTTATCTTATTCAAAATAAACATATTATTAAAATTATATATATTAAACTACTTCAAAATAGCGTATTAATTTCTTCCTACTTTCCGCCTTTTGAAGAAAACTGAATACATACCATACCCCTTGATTTCAAGGTCACTCATGTTGTTAACGACGTTTCTATTAACTAACTCAAGTTTTGTGGTATTAAAACGCGGAGCCTCGCCGCGAGAAAAATCTAATGGGGCGAGCCGTTTTTTTTGTTGAAAATTTGGGCAAAGCCCAAATTTTCAACAAAAAAAACGGCTCGCCCCGAAAATCCTCGCGCCGCCGAAGGCGGCGCGTTTTAAGGCACTACCACAAAACTGAGATTAACTACTTCCATTTTTATAATTTTTAGACAACAAAAATACACTTTTTTTATAAAAAACAAAAAGAAGATTAAAATTTGGTTATCATTCAAGCATCTTTGCCTCGATGTGATTTACAGAAATTCACGAGCTAAAAGTCTCACTAAGTAGCTGTTCATAAATAATCGCTACTTTTCATCGGACACCTTTGCGCTCGCTTCGCTCGCGCAAAGGAAGGAGAGGTAGTTCATTTTTCGGGCTTTGCCCGAAAAATGAACCACATTCCTCTTCTCGTGCGAGCGAAGCGAGCGCGTAGCTAAATATTTACCCTAATTTTATAAAAAACAATGATATTCATTTACGATTTAGTTTTATATTTTTATTCATTTTTTATTCATGTTGCCGCATTTTTCGGTAACGAAAAAGCGCGTTTGTGGTGTGCGGGACGAAAAGATATTTTTCAAAAAATAGAGTTGGCATTGAATAATAAGCCCAATAATGACCCCAACAAAACGCCCAAAACGATATGGTTTCACGTATCCTCACTCGGCGAATTTGAGCAGGGGCGACCGATTATTGAAGCATTAAAGGATTCCAAATTTCAAATTTCAGATTCCAAGTCGCAGAGTTCAAACGTCAAACTTCAAATTATTTTAACTTTTTTCTCGCCTTCGGGGTATGAAATTCGCAAAAATTATCCTTTTGTTGACCATGTTTTTTATTTACCAATGGACAATAGCCACAATGCACGGCGTTTTTTGAATTTAATTAAACCCGATTTGGTTGTTTTTGTTAAATATGAATTTTGGTTTCATTATTTAGCGCAATTGCAAAAATTGAATATTCCTATTTTATTGGTATCAGCTATTTTTAGAGAGAAACAATTTTCTACATTAAATCCTTATTCTGCTTTACTAACGCGGATTTTAAAGAATTTTACTAAAATATTTTTGCAAGACACCCCCTCAGTAAATTTGCTCAAAAAGCATCATTTTAGCAATCACGTTTTGTCTGGCGACACCCGCGTTGACCGTGTTGCCGCTATTGCCGAAGAAGCCAAACCATTGCCAATTGTTGCAGAGTTTGCTCAAAATGCACCCGTTTTCGTGGGTGGGAGCACTTGGGAAGCCGATGAAAAACAGATTTTGCCTTTACTCAAAAACCCCAAATTTGCCAATTGGCGATTCATTTTTGCGCCGCACGATATTTCTGAAAATAATGTCAATCGTTTAGTAAAATTATTATCCGAAAAATCAATCAAATATTCAGAAGTAAACAATTATATAAAATTAAATTATAATTCAATATTAAACTATAATTCAGAATTAATTAAAAATAAGACAAAAAATGATGTCTATACTGAGGAGGCTGTTTTAAAGGTTTTTTTGGGTAAAAATAAAAGCCGTATATTAATTATTGATAATATCGGGCTATTGTCCACGTTGTACCGTTACGGTAAAGTAGCCTATATCGGCGGTGGTTTTGGGGCAGGTATTCACAATACTTTAGAGCCAATTGCTCACGGTTTGCCCGTTTTATTCGGAGCTAAATATGGAAAATTTGTGGAAGCAGTAAAATTAGTAGAAACGGGTGGTGGATTTGTCATTCATGCCAAAAACGAGCAAGGTACTGAGGGGGTAGAGACAGTTATGGAAAGACTTTTGATAACGAAAAACTATGAAAAAGCAGCTTTGGCGGCGCGTCAGTATATTGAGCAGAATCGAGGAGCTACTTTGCAGGTTGTTGATGAGGTTGAGAAAATACTTTGTGATATCGAAGGATAAAATACATTTTTTGAAGGCAATTCAAGAAATACCTTTATGTTTGTCCACAATTTTTCAAAAAATGCAATCAAATACTGTGGATATTGCTATTGAAGAAATGGAAGGACATAGCATTGATACAACGTAATTACTTAGTCACGCGCTCGCTTCGCTCGTGCGAGGGAGGGGAATGTGGTTCGTTTTTCGGGGTTTGCCCAAAAAACGAACCACATTCCCCTTTTTTTGCGAGCGAAGCGAGCTATGGGCTAAGTAATTAACCCAAGTTTTGTGGTATGAAAACGCGGAACCTCGCCGCGTAAAAATTCCAATGGAGTGAGCCGTTTTTTTTTGTTGAAAATTTGAAACCATACATAAATTCAAAATACGCATTAAAAGGCACTTTTGCGCTCGCTTCGCTCGCGCAAAAGGAAGATAGGTGGTTCATTTTTCGGGCTTTACCCGAAAAATGAACCACATTCCTCTCGCGCGAGCGAAGCGAGCGCGATAACCAGCAATTTAGATTTTATGTATGGTTTCAAAATAAAAAAAAACGGCTCACTCCAAAAAAAACTCCCCGCGCCGCCGAAGGCAGTGCGTTTTCAGTGAGTATCACAAAACTTAAATTAATTACGATACCAATATAATAAAGTATGACAGATACAAATCAAATTAAAACCACGCCTTTAACCGATATGCACATTGCGCTTGGCGCAAAAATGGCGGCTTTTGCGGGCTACAATATGCCAATTTCTTATACAGGCATCAAAGAAGAACACCACCAAGTGCGCAAATCGGTGGGCGTTTTTGATGTTAGCCACATGGGAGAATTCATCGTTCGTGGACGAGAGGCAATGGCTTTGATTCAAAAAGTAACCACCAATGATGTGTCAAAATTGGCTATCGGGCAAGCCCAATATTCTTGCTTACCCAACGGAAAAGGCGGTATTGTGGACGATTTGCTGGTGTATAGGCTTGCCGAAGACACTTGTTCGGAAGGAGAACAAGCCTTTATGCTCGTGGTCAATGCCTCGAATATTGATAAAGATTGGGCGCATATTTCGAGTTTTGCCGCCGATTTTGACACCAAACTTATCAATATTTCTGACCAAACGGCATTGCTCGCTGTGCAAGGTCCAAATGCAATGGCATTGATTCAGCGACTGACGGACGTAGATTTGTCGCCAATAAAGTACTATCATTTTACAAAGGGACAGGTGGCAGGTGTGCCGAACGTCGTTATTTCAGCAACGGGCTACACAGGGGCAGGTGGTTTCGAGCTGTACGTACACAACGACCATGTTGTGCAAATATGGGACGCTCTTTTTGCTAAAGGCGTTGATTTTAATATTCAGCCAATTGGCTTGGGGGCGCGGGATACTTTGCGCCTTGAAATGGGCTTTTGTCTCTACGGAAATGATATTGACGACACAACTTCACCCATCGAAGCAGGTTTGGGCTGGATTACGAAGACAAAAAAAGGCGAATTTGTTGATGCAGATGTTTATCGCTGTCAAATTACTGAGGGGGTCTCCAGAAAACTTGTTGGCTTCGATTTGACCGACCGCCGCGTACCGAGGCATGGTTACGATATTTTTGACGCTGAAGGCAATCTCATTGGCGTAGTCACATCGGGTACTTCATCGCCAAGTTTGGACAAACCCATTGGCTTGGGCTATGTCAAAATAGGCTTTCATACTGAGGGGTCAGAAATTTTTATCGGTTTCGGTGGTGGCAGAAAATTAGCCGCAAAAGTTGTTAAATTACCATTTTTGAAAGGTTAATTTAAAATCACCCTCAAAAAATCTATTGAAGCGAGCGTGTTTTGAATCAGAAAAATCGAATATTTTTCTGATTCAAAAACATGCTCCCCCTAAACATCACTTCGGGTATCAAACTTTCAAAAAGTTTTTAACTTTTTTTTTGAAACCATACATAAAATCCAAACTGCTGGTTCTCGCGCTCGCTTCGCTCGCGCGAGAGGGGAAATGTGGTTCATTTTTAGGGCTTTGCCCGAAAAATGAACCACCTCTCCTCCTTTTGCGTGAGCGAAGCGAACGCAAAAGTGCCTTTTAATGCGTATTTTGAATTTATGTATGGTTTCAAAACTTTTTGAAAGTTGTACAGTCAAATTATTTTTTTTTACTTCAAATCGGCACTTCCAAATAAAACGCTGAACTGCTTGCACCAAATCAATACTTTGCGCTTTTTATCGGTGTCAATTGTTGCGGCAACATCGAGTTGATACGTGCCGTCCACCACTTTGTTCGTGATTTCTACAAAATTTGTTGCTTTCAAGTCTTCTGCCAAATAGACCCGCAAATCGGGTCCTGCATCTGTTTTAAAGCCCGTAAAAACGAGGTATTTTTTTCCTGCGGCGTCTTTTGACAGTGTCACCGTTCCAGTAGTCGGGTGGGAAGCAGCCGTGAATGACCCTTGATAAATGGCGGTCAAACTGTTTGAAACAGGTGTTGTGACGACGGTTTCTTCTTTTTTGCAAGCAAAAAGAAGTGTCATTAAAAGAGCAATTACTGCAAAATGTGTGTACTTTTTCATTATTTTTTGTTTTAAATTTTCAACAAATAAAGCCTAAAACTATCACAAAAAAATAACAAGAGGAATTTTCAGATTACCCAACCATAAAATGTCTTAAAGCAGCCAATAATTCCTTTGGTCTTTCAGCATGAACCCAATGTCCTGCTCCTTCAATAGTTTGGACAGAAGATTTTGGGAAAAGTGTTGTAATAATGTCAAAATCGGTATCGCGGATATAGTTGGATTCTCCACCTCTTATGAAAAGCGTTGATTTTTGGAAAGGTGTATCCCCTTCTAATTTATCTAAAATACGCGGATAATTGGCGTAAAGTACGTCCACGTTCATTTTCCATTCAAATCCTCCCCCCTCAGTGTCGGCACGTCTGGACAGATTTTTTAGCAAAAATTGAATCGTTCCAGCTCCTTCTTCGGGCAAATGTTCGCTTAGAAATTGCTCGGCTTCTTTTCTGTCGGTCAGGGTTTCCAAATCTAAAGCAAAAAGGGCTTTGAAAATATTGCCATGTCCACCCGTATATTGTTTGGGTGCTATGTCAATCACGGCTAATTTTTTTATTAAATCGGGCTGTTGCAATGCCAATTGCATGGCGAGTTTTCCGCCCATAGAGTGACCAATCAAGCGGGTTTCGTGTATCCAATTTTTTGTTAAAAACTCAGCAACGGCATCTGACATTTCGGAATAATCAAATTCACCTGTGGTATGTGGCGAACGCCCATGATTGGGCAAATCCACGATAAAAACCGTAAATTCGTCGGAGAGTTGCCGTGCAATAGTTTGCCAATTGTCGAGCGTACCGAACAAACCGTGTAGAATAACGAGTGGCTCACCCGTCCCAAATTCTTTGAAATTCAAATTCATGTTATTATTTTAATTTATGGGTAAATACTTAGTTGTCCACAGATTTTCGCAGATTAGTCTCACGTTGGGAGAACTTTTAAAGTTGCCCGAACGTTACACACCGCTAAATTAACATTTATCGTACTTACTTAGCCCAGGCTCGCTTCGCTCGCGCGAGGGAGGGAATGTGGTTCGTTTTTCGGGCAAAGCCCGAAAAACGAACCACATTCCCCTTTTTTGCGAGCGAAGCGAGCTATGTGCTATGTATTTACAATTATTGTACAAAATTATAGTAATTACTTAGCTTCTCCACAGATTTTCACAAATTAACACGGATTAAGCTCTATTTTGATTTATTTCGTAATTACTTAGTCACGCGCTCGCTTCACTCGCGCGAGTGAGGAGAGGTGGTTCGTTTTTCGGGCTTTGCCCGAAAAACGAACCACATTCCCCCTTTTTGCGAGCGAAGTCTGTTTACCCGAATACCTTCGGGAGAGATATCGGCTAAGTAATTACTTTATTTCAATCAAATTTTGTGGGTCTTTGACAATTTTAGCAGTAACTCACGTTCGGGGAACTTTAAAAGTTCCCCGAACGTCGGTTGTGTATCATAAAAATCACGAAAATCAAACAAATCATAGTTCAGACTAAGTTTTTACCAAATTTTGATAATTTTGCCACAATTAAAACAGCACTTATGAAAATTCACCTATTTAAACTTTTGCTTTTGCTTCCATTTGTCGTGGCATGTCAGACGCTTTCACCGCGTTTGGTCTGTGCCTTGCCTGATGTGCTGCGCGAAACATCGGGTTTAGTCGTGCAATCGCCCAATAATTTTTGGACACTCAATGATAGTGGCGGTGAAGCTGCCTTGTATCAATTCGATTCTACGGGACGTATCAAACGGATTGTCAAATTATCGGGCGCAACCAACAAAGATTGGGAGGAGTTATCTACCGACTCAATCGGCAATTTTTACGTCGGTGACTTTGGTAACAACGATGAAACACGCCGCAATTTGACAGTTTACAAAGTTTTGAAAACGGACATTTTAGCAAATAATGACTCGGCTACAACCGTTAATGCAGTCAAAATACCCTTTCGTTATGCTGACCAAACAGCATTTCCGCCACCCAACGCACAATTGTATTTCGATGCGGAAGCCTTCCTCGTTTGGTCTGATTCGTTGCTCATATTCACCAAAGATTTTGATACAAAACCCTATCTTGGTACGACGCATATATATGGTGTAAAAAACGAGTCAAGACTTGCCGAACAAGCCGTGCCGCGATTAGATAGTTTCACAACTGATGCTTCTTGGAAGTATAACGGCGCAATTGTGGGGGCTGCTATCAGTCCCGACCGTTCAAAGGTGGTGTTGATGTCTTATCAAAAATTATGGATTTTCACCAATTTTACAGGCAAACAGTTTTGGAAGGGGCAAAGGCATGAATTGTCCTTTGGTTTAGATGATTTTGCCCAACGCGAGGCAGTTGCTTTTGGTGACAATTGCCGCATTTATATTACATCAGAAAAGAACGTCGTCAATGGTATTTCAAATGGTGGTAATCTGTCAACATTGAGTATTTGTGACTATTTGCGGACAAAAAATACCGATATTGTTGCCCATACACCCAGATTGAGAGCGTTCCCTAACCCCTCAGTAGGAGAGATGTTTTTTGAACTGCAAGATAGTTTTTCAGAAAACTTAACTGTTAAATTTTACAATGCACAAGGCACAATAGTCGGCACAAAAAAAATAAGAGCAGGACAAACAAGATTAGATATTGATAATCAACTTTTTACAACGGCTGGATTTTATTTATTTAAAGTTGTTTCTGAAAAAAATACCCCCCTCAGTATCGGACGGTTTTTTATCGTTAAATAATTGTAATTACTTAGCCCATAGCTCTCCCGAAGGTATTCGGGATGTAAACAGACTTCGCTCGCAAAAAAGGGGAATGTGGTTCGTTTTTCGGGCTTTGCCCGAAAAACGAACCACCTCTCCTCACGCGTGCGTGCGAAGCGAGCGCGAATAAATGTCTAACGGATTTAAGTCCATGTCCAGTAGTATGAATAATCGCTACAAATTTGACGCAAGTTTTAAACTCTGTCCATTACCCTAAAAAATAAATAAAAAAAATGTGACGGATAAAAAAAAAGGGGTCTCTACGTTGGTCTTTGAAAAAACTTTTATTAACCAATTCTTAAGCTATACTTCACGATGAAAAACATCATCAAAACCCTTACAGTTTTAGCGTTTTTTGCAAGCGTTACAGCTTGTTCAGATGCACCAAAAGCCGCAGAAGCTGCACAACAATCAGCAGGTGACGCGCTCAAAGAAGCAGCTGCAAAAACTGCTGCCGTAGTAGATTCAACAACAAACAAAGCTACTGCTGCCTCAGATTCGCTCCAAGCGAAAACAGGTGCAGCAATGGACAAAGCAGGTGAGAAAGTTGGTACAGCAGCCAACGCGCTTAAAGAAAAAGCGGAGGCTGCAACTGATGCCATAAAAGAAAAAGCAGGCGAAGCTACTCAGAAAGCGGGTGCTGCGGTGAAAGAAGCAGGTGCGGAAATTGAAAAAGCAGGTGAAGCTGCTGCCAAAAAGCACTAAATGAAAAACGTAACCGATGATGCACTTGTAAAGTAAAATTGTCGGTTACATTTTTCTTTTTTCAAGACCCATTAAAGAGAATAGAAAAAATTGTGTCCTTCTATATTTGTTAAGTGGTAACTATTGTCAAATAGTGACCATTTTTTTTTGCCCCTGCTCAAAACGCGTTGAAACTACCCCTCAGTATAAGAGTCTTTTCACCTAAAATTAATCATAAATCTCTCGTCTATGCCCAACTGCGACTATATCAATAGTTAACACATTATCGAAAATGTTATAAATAATTCTATAATCACCTTTGCGGATGCGATAGCCTTCACGCCCTTTTAGTTTTTTACAACCCGATGGACGTGGATTTGCAGCAAGCCCTTCAATAGCATCAAGTAATTCATCAGCTACATCATCTGATAATTTATCTAACTGCTTTTGTGCAGATTTACGGATTTGAATGAGATAAGGCATGTATTTGTTTTCTCTTTTGACGCTGTTTTCGATATTCTTCTAAAGAAATAGATGGTTCTTGACGTGCAGTAACGCTGTCATATAGTTCAATATCTTCTAATTCTTCAAGTCTTTCGAGCATTTTTGCGTATAATTTCATTGGGACAATGGCAGCAGACTTCTCACCTTTGTCATCAATGATAAATTGAATAACTGTTGATTTCATTTTTCTTATTTTTGATAAAATTACACCTTTTTTGATAAGTAGAAAATATTACTGTACACTTTATTTTTTTATTACTCGCTTTGCTCGCAAAAGAAAGGGAGGTGCTTCATTTTTTGGGCAAGCCCAAAAAATGAAGCACCTTTTTAGTGATTAAAATTAAATGGTCATTTCTTTCCAAGCATTAATCAACCCGTTTGTTGAACTATCAAATGTGTTGACAACTGAATTATTCTGTAATTCGGGCAAAATACTATTCGCCAATTGTTTGCCTAATTCGACACCCCACTGGTCAAAACTAAAGATGTTCCAGATAATGCCTTGCACGAAAATTTTATGCTCATACATTGCAACCAAACTGCCCAGAGTGCGGGGAGTCAATTGTTTAAACAAAATAGAATTCGTCGGGCGATTGCCTGTAAAGACTTTAAAAGGCACAAGTTTTTGATAAATTTCGGGCTGTGTACCCGCTTTTTCAAATTCTGCCGTCACTTGTTCTGTCGTTTTGCCCATCATCAAAGCCTGTGTTTGGGCAAAAAAATTGGATAACAACAAAGTATGGTGGTTATTTATCGGATTGTGGCTCACGGCGGGCGCGAGAAAATCGCAAGGAATCAAGCGCGTGCCTTGATGAATGAGTTGATAAAAAGCGTGTTGCCCGTTTGTGCCGGGTTCTCCCCAAATAATCGGACCCGTTTGATAAGTGACTGTTTCGCCATTTCTGTCCACGCATTTTCCATTGCTTTCCATATTGCCTTGTTGAAAATACGCCGCAAAACGGTGCATGTATTGGTCATAAGGTAAAATAGCTTCCGACTCTGCACCATGAAAATTGACGTACCAAATTCCAATTAATGCCAAAATAACGGGAATATTGCGCTCAAAAGGCGTTTTTTCAAAGTGTTTATCCATTGCATAAAACCCTTCCAACAAGTCTTTAAAATTGTTGAAACCGATGCTCAACGCAATAGACAAACCAATCGCCGAAGTCAGCGAATAACGACCGCCGACCCAATCCCAGAAGCCAAACATATTATTGGCGTCAATGCCAAAAGCAACTGCCGCTTTTTCGTTGGTGGAGAGCGCGACAAAATGCTTGGCAACTGCCGCCTCATCTTTTGCCACATTTAGAAACATCTGCCGCGCAGAATGAGCATTTGCCATTGTTTCTTGCGTCGTAAACGTCTTAGAAGCAATGATAAACAGAGTCGTTTCAAAATCAATACTTTTGGCAACTTCAGCTAAATGTGTAGCGTCCACATTGGATACAAAATGCAATTTTAGGTGATTGGCGTAGGGTTTCAACGCTTCTGTTACCATTACAGGACCCAAATCTGAGCCACCTATACCAATATTCACCACATCGGTAATGGACTTTCCTGTAAAACCCTTCCAAGAACCTGAAATAATTTTTTGGCAAAAACCTTCCATTTTCTTCAAAACGGCTTTCACATCGGGCATCACATCTTTGCCGTCAACGACGACCGATTTATTGCTACGGTTGCGTAAAGCAGTGTGTAAAACAGCTCTATTCTCAGTTTCGTTGATAACCGCCCCATTGAATTGTGCTTCAATTGCCGTTTTCAAACCACATTCTTTAGCCAATTTTATGAGTAAAGGTAGGGTATCTGCCGTCAAAATATTTTTAGAATAATCCACTAAAATATCTTCAAAACGGGTTGAAAATGCCGAAAAACGTTCTGGGTTTTCAGTGAAAAGCGTTTTTATTTCAGTATTTTTTGTGTCTTTGTAGTGCTTGGTCAGTTTACGCCACGCTTTGGTTGTAGTGGGATTTACTTTTGATAACATGTTTGATTTTGATAATTAAATTTTGATAATTAGAACTGTTTATGTCTATTATTCGCTTTGCTCACAGAAAAGAGAAGAGGTGGTTCATTTTTCGGGCTTTGCCCGAAAAATGAACCACATTCTCCTCTTTTGCGAGCGAAGCGAGCAATAAACTCAAGTAGTTACGATAATTGATTGGTTGTGATAAAAAATTTTGGGCAAAATTAGAAAAAAGTTTCTTTACCAAGAAAAAAAACAGACCCCTCAGTTTTTACTGAGGGGTCTGTTTTTTTAAACTCTGTCTTTCGCATCAGTCATAAACCACGTAGGAGAATCATCGTAAGGGTCGCCATGATAATTGATGGTCACTTCTTCGCCAGCTTCAATATTCCGTACTGCATATATTTCAATGGTTTGTCCCTCGAAATCCATTCCATAATCGGCATTTGAAGGCGCAAGATGATTGTAGAGCGAGCCGTAGCCCAATGCAATCACGCATTGTTCGGCATCATCGCCCCACAGAAAATAATAATCGTACAGCGTTGTTTTGTCTATGATTGGTATTTCACCCTTTTTCATTACGATAACGGGGCAAATTTCAATCACATCATCTTCCAAAATGGGAACACTTGTAAAGACACCGCGTCCACCTAAATCACTGTTTGCTATAAATAAACCCGGATTTCTCACGCATTAAATTTTAAATGTCAAGAATTTCAAAGATTTCAGATTTCAAGGATTTCAATTCTCAATGTGAAATCCTTGAAAATCCTCTTAGGAACGTTAAATAAATAAAAGCGCGTTTTGAGACGCTACATTTTTCGCAAAGCGAAAAATATATCTATCGGGGCGAGTGTGTGTTTTTTGCTTAAAAATCTTCGATTTTTAAGCAAAAAATACACGCTCGCCCTAAAAAAAAACGCTGAGGGCGATTTTCGAGCGAAGCGAGAAAGAGCCAGTAAATCGCGCTTTTATTTATTTCGCGTTCCTTAGTTCATCGTATTAAGTTTCTTAGCAATTTCGTCCACCAACTTTTTTTGTGTTTCAATTTTTGCTTTTTGTTCTTCTTGCTGCTTGCCATTTGTTATAATATCCGCTTCTGCTTGGGCGATTTTTTTCTTCCAATTTTCAATATCTTTGAGCAGGTCAGCATTTTTGTCTTCTAACTTTTTTTGTACTTTTTCCTGTTTTTTCAAATCATCTTGTTGGTCGCTCAATTGCTTTTTCGTTTGTTCACGAACGACAGACAGGGCGAAATTTTGCAAAATCTTCTCTGCTTCTGCGTATTTATCCGAAAACTCTTTAGAACCCACGTAAGCACCGCCCAAATCAATCCACAAGCCAACGGTTGTAATATCGCTACTTTCTGAAAATTTGGCGTACATATCCACCGTATTTGCGCCACCTACTGCCGCAATCATGGCATTGTCTGTGAACAACTCACCTGATTTTTTATCTTTTTTTGTATCTCCTTTAAATTGTTTGGCATACTCTTTCCACAATTTTTCTGCTTCTTTGAGCGTCGTTTTAGGCAAATCAATAGTTAAGGCATTTTTACTGCCTTGACTCATTACACGCTCGCCTTCGCGCACCGTTGTGAGTGCCATGCCACCTTTAGCCACCAATTGAGCGTTTGTTACTGAGGGGGTCGAAAAAAGGGCAATCGCCGAAGCGATAATAAGCTGCTTGAAGTTCATCTTTTTAATATTTTTTTGATGTAAAATAATGTTTAAAAATAACTACTTAATAAAGTGGAAGAATTCTTGCCTTTAAACTAAAATTGCCTTTCCAAAGTTCCATATAAAGGTACGCTTATTAAATGATTCTCCAAATTACTATACACTTTTTTGTATCGTATTCTTTTTTGCGCGCTTTGCGCGCAAAAAAGGGGGAAAAGTGGTTCGTTTTTCGGGCAAGCCCGAAAAACGAACCACCTTCCTTTCCTTTGCGCGCGAAGCGAGCAAAAGTGTATAGTAGTCTAATCGTTCTCAATTAAAACAGCGAAGTATTTTCTAAAAAATGTAATTACTTAGTCACGCGCTCGCTTCGCTCGCGCGGGGAAGGAGAGACGGTTCGTTTTTCGGAAAAAGCCCGAAAAACGAACCATATTTCCCTTTTTTGCGAGCGAAGCGAGCTATGGGCTAAGTAATTACTAAAAAATTACAAAACATGACCGTTACGAAGTTTTTGATTCCTCTTTTCTGTGTCTTGAGCATGGCTGTTCTCAATGGTCAAAACATTGACCGAGCAAATGACTTATACAAAAATGGGGGCTTCGCCGAAGCTATCCCGATTTATGAAGCGGCTTTGGTAAAAAAGCCTAATTCAATGGCTATCAAAGTAAAATTGGCAAATTGCCACCGTATTTTGAGCCACCCAAACCAAGCAGCACGGCTTTTTGCGGAGATTATCGAATCGAAAGACGCCAAACCCGCCGACTTTATGCACTATGGAGAAACGTTAATGATGCTCGAAAAGTACGACTCGGCGAAAATCTATTTTAGAAAATTCAACGATTTGAAGCCCGACGACGAGCGTGGCTTATTGATGCTCAAAAACGTAGATAAAGTCAAAACGCTGCGTCCCTTGTTCGCAGGAGTCACGGTCTATCCATTTTTGCACAATTCTGACGGCGATGACAATGCACCCGTTTGGATACCACGCGGTATTGTTTTTGCCACAGACCGTCCTTCAAATTTTAAATTGTTGAAAGAAAAAAATCCAGCTACTGGGCGCGATTACACCAATATTTACGTGGCAGAACGCACAAGTGACACGAGTTTTAATGTACCCAAAGAATTTTCTTCAAAATTATCTGAACTTAATCGCAACACCTCAAACGCTACTTTTACCGCCGATGGGCAGCGTGTTTATTTTTGTCAAAACGGCAACACCCCAAGCAAAGGAGGCGCGTACAACATGCAGATTTTTACTGCCGAAACAACGGGTAATGGCTGGAAAAATGTAGAGCCTCTGCCTTTTTGCACACCCGAAAACAATTATATGTACCCCTCAGTATCACCCGATGGACAACGCCTTTTTTTGGTGGCTGAACGCGGTGGCGGTTTTGGTGGGCTTGATTTGTACATGTCCAATAAAACAAAAAAAGGTTGGTCGCGGCTTGAAAACTTGGGCGATAGGGTCAATACTGCCGCACACGAAGGCTTCCCTTTTGCGGTATCAAACAGCAAACTGTATTTTTGTTCAAAAGGACATGCAGGTTATGGCGGGTACGATATTTTTATGACCGAGCAAGACTCGTTGACAGGAGAATGGCGAACGCCCAAAAATATAGGTACGCCTTTCAACTGCCCTTACGACGATATTTCTATCTGTTTTGATGCCGCAAATAAACACGGCGCATTTACCTCGACACGCGGTGGACGTGGCGATGACCTCTTTATATTCTCAATTGACCCCGAATTGGCAAAACGGCAGGCAGCAAAAGCAGTAGAAACGGTCAATTCAAAAAATATACAAACAGCCGAGATTGTACCAGAAACAACCATAAAAACGGAAACACTCAAACCCTCAACGCCTGTTGTTATCGAAACTAAAACATCGGGTCGCGTGATTGAAACATCTCTGGAACAGACATTGGAACAGAAAAAAGAAGAAAAGAAAGTGGTGACAATCGTGAATGAAGCACCTAAAACGCCACAAAAAATAGAAGAGAAAGTTGTTAAAGTTGCAACTGTTGAAACACCTAAAATAGATAAGATAGAAACTAAGATTGAGGAAAAAAAGATAGGCAGAATAGAATCCAAAACTGAGAAAAAAAACATAGATAAAGCAGCAAAAATAGAGCAAAAAACAGCCGATAAAACAACTGAAGGTTATTCTATTGCGGCGGACAACAAGCTGAAAACGCCCCCCTCAGTATCAACGACTCCTTCTAATGAATCGGGTGCAGAAATCCACTATCTCAAACGAATACAAACAATGATTGATGCAGATAAATCGCCCAAAAACAAGGCTTTTGTCATTGAAAATGCCCATTACAGCAGTTATGCGTCAACAGAAATAACACCCGATTTGGCATTGGGTTTAGATAAAATTGCGGAGTTTTTAACCCGTAATCGCAAATTGACCATTGAAATAAAAGAGCATACTGAAACAAAAGATTTGACGGCAACGCGGGCTAAACAGATTTCAACGGCACGCGCCGAGAATATCATCAAATATTTGGTCGCACAAGGCGTTAATGTCAAGCGAATGAGTAGTAAAGGTGTCGGAAAAACACAACCACTTAAAGATTGCAGCAAAGGCAATTGCTCAACGGAAGAAGATGAACGGAATCGGCGAACGGAATTGATCATTAACTAAATTTGAAATGTATGACAACAGAACAACTCTACCCATTTTTTCAAAAACACCCCGTCGTTACGACCGATACACGTCAAATTACTGAGGGGTCTATTTTTTTCGCCCTTAAAGGTGAAACCTTCGATGGTAATACATTTGCCGAGCGTGCGCTTGAATTGGGAGCAGCTTTTGCCGTGATTGACAACCCAGAGTACCAAAAAAATGAACGACTTTTGCTTGTGACCGACGTTTTGACGGCATTGCAAGACTTGGCGCGGTATCATCGGCGGCAGTTTGACATACCGTTTATTGCGATAACGGGGTCAAATGGCAAAACGACGACAAAGGAATTGGTCGCGGCGGTGATGACTAAACGCTACAATACGCTCTTTACCAAAGGGAATTTTAATAACCACATCGGCGTTCCTTTGACTTTACTAAAAGTGACCGAGAAACACGAAGCCGCTATTATTGAAATGGGGGCAAATCATCAAGGAGAAATAGATTTATTGTGTTCAATCGCCGAGCCGACGCACGGTTTGATTACCAATATTGGCAAAGCGCATTTGGAAGGTTTTGGGGGAATAGAAGGCGTAAAAAAAGGAAAATCGGAGATGTATCGTTGGTTGGCAGCGCACAAAGGCACGCTGTTTATCAACGAAAGTGAAGCCTTTTTGAAAGAACTCGCGCCTAAAAAATCGAAAATTGTGTTGTACAGCCGTTTAGAAGACTTCGCTCGACCCCCTCAGTATAAAGCTCGTTTAGAAGGTGTTGACCCATTTTTAAGCCTTAGTTTTTTGAATAGAACGGGCAAAATAGTCGCGGTTCAAACTCAAATCGTGGGCATTTACAATTTCAATAATATTTTGACCGCCATTGCCGTAGGCAAATATTTTAAAGTGCCTTCGGCTAAAATTAAGCAAGCTATTGCCGATTTTCTACCCGAAATGAACCGTTCGCAGGTCGTGAAATACGGTGAAGCTACCTTGATTTTAGATGCTTACAATGCCAATCCTTCATCAATGCGTCAAGCCTTACTCAACCTTGCGGCTATGCCGCAAGCGCAAAAAGTAGCGATTATTGGGGATATGCGTGAATTAGGTGCAGAAACTGTCGCCGAACACGCAGAAATTCTTACTTTAGCCCAATCTCTAAAATTTACGCAACTCATCACTGTTGGCAATGATTTTGGACACACACGCGCCTCAAATACCGAGGGGGTATTGTCAACCGAAAAGCATTTTACCACAAATGTAGAAGCAAAAGAATGGTTTAAAAGCCAGACATTTTCCAAAGATACTTGCCTCTTGATTAAAGGGTCGCGCGGCATGAAATTAGAAGTACTAACACAATAAAATTTGGCTCTATTAGGGTTTCAAGTTGCTGCCAATTTTAAATTTCTTAAAGGCGGCGTAGCTGCCAAATATCGGTAATATTACCAACGAAATAGTATTTTCATTGGGGCGTAGCCCTTAAATTTGACTTCTTTAGCGGTTATACCGCGTTGTAAACCAAGTTATTCGATTATTGAGTTACCAAGATTGAGCAGCTACGCCGCTTTTAGTCTAAAAGTAGATGTCAGCAACTTGAAACCCTAATTGAGCCAAGCGTTTTTTGCATCTCGCGCTCTGCTTCGCTCGCGCGAGGGAGGGGAATGTGGTTCGTTTTTCGGCTTCGCCGAAAAACGAACCACGTCTCCTCCATTTTGCGCGAGCGAAGCGCGCGCAAAACATCTGTTTTTAATCAAAAAACGATGTTTTTAGCTTATGCCCACTCCTCAGATATAATTCGTCAAATTCGTCAAATTCGTCAAATTCGTAAATCCGTAGATAAAATTCGTTAAATCCGTAAATTCGTCAAATTCGTAAATCCGTAGATAAAATCCGTCAAATTCGTAAATCCGTAGATAAAATTCGTTAAATCTGTCAAATTCGTAAATTCGTAAATCCGTAAATCCGTAGATAAAATTCGTTAAATCCGTAGCTAAAATCCGTTAAAAAAAATATGAATCCTCTTTTTGGTATAGACTTAGGCGGCACGAAGATAGAAGGTGTCGTTTTGAAATCTAAAAACGACCCCTCAGTAATAGCGCGTTTGCGTTTGCCTACTGAATCGGCGGGCGGTTATCAACACGTTATTGAGCAGGTGGCAAAAGTTGTGGCGGCTCTTGAAAAAGAGACGGGCATTACTGCACCATACATTGGTATTGGCACACCGGGGACACACGACCCGATTACAAAAGTGCATAAAAACTCTAATACAACCTGTTTGAATGGGCAGCCTTTTAAGCAGGATTTGGCAAAAAGATTGGGTGTAAAAGTCCGTTTGGCGAACGATGCCAATTGTTTTGCTGTGGCAGAAGCCAATATTGGGGCAGTAAAAGACCATTTTCCCAAAGGAGCAGGACTTGTGTTTGGTGTCATCATGGGAACAGGCGTGGGCGGTGGCATTGTCGTAAAAGGTAAAGTGTGGAACGGACGACAAGGCATAGCGGGTGAATGGGGACACAATTTTTTAGATACAAGTGGCGGACTTTGCTATTGTGGCAAAACTGGCTGTGTAGAAAGAGTGTTTTCAGGACCCTCTCTTGAACGTTATTACACCTCGCTGACGGGTAACAATCTAAAATTAAAAGATATTTTCGCACGTCTTGACACCGATGAAGCGGCTCAAAAAACCAAAGACCGTTTGATTCATTTTTTCGGTAAAGGCATGGGTGCTATCATCAATATACTCGACCCCGATGCCATTGTCATTGGTGGCGGCGTAGGTAATATTGACTTGCTTTATACTGAGGGGGTCGAAGAAGTGAAGAAAAATATTTTCAATGCGCGTTTGGATACGGTTTTTCTGAAACCAAAATTGGGGGATTCGGCGGGTGTGTTTGGGGCGGCGTTGTTATAGTATTTGTATTACTCGCTAAAAAAGCCTTGCATTAAACCGCAAGGCTTTTTTTATTGGTATTCGTCAATAAACTTGAATAGGGCAAAACGCATTTGACAACCTAACAATAATATTTTATAGTACTTCAATGTATTAAAATTAAATATATTTAATTTTAAATTATATTCCTTAAAATGCTCTTTTAGGTTGCTCACAAACGGGTGTAAAATGTCCGATATACTTGTATTATACGTTGTATCTTTGTTACAAAAATCTTTAAACATTAATACTATTCAAAAACAGCACACAGCACACACGCCCTACGTTTGCTTTGGTCACTACTATTTTTATCTATTGATTGTTCATCTTGATTCAAGTTAATTTTTTCTCAACATTTCTCGTAATTACTTAGTCTATTGCTCGCTTCGCTCGCAAAAGAAGGGTAATGTGGTTCATTTTTCGGGCTTTGTCCGAAAATGAACCACTTCTCCTCCTTCCGTGCGAGCGAAACGAGCGCGGATTTAATAATTTCCATTTCTCTTAACTTTCATGGATAACAATTTTCAATAACTATAAAAATAAATCTCAATGCGCAATAAAAAAAGACAAACAGAGAAGGTTCAATCCACTTGGTCACGCTTAGAAGTTGCTGATATGTTTGGCATTGACCCCAAAACGCTTGCCGATTGGCTTAAAGATGCTAATTATCACCTTCGCCCACGTAAAGCAATAACCCGAAAAGAATTGGACGGGATTTTTTAACGAAGCCAGTGATATATTAGAAAACAACAAGAAAATTATGCTTTTTTTGCCAAAGCAGGCATGAGTTATTCTTTTGAAAAGATAAACCTAAACGAAAAAGGCGTAGATAATTACAAAAAATAGCCCAACACGTTACACAGTTAGGCTATTTTTTTTGCTCGCGAGTGTCATTATGTATTAGTAACGCCCACGTTTTTAGACTAAAAAGCACTATTACTTTTATCGGTTTCCAAACCGATTTTACGAAAATTAAGCCCAATCGCATAAAAGCAAAGAAAAAGGGAGGCAATAATTTAAAGCCGTTTATCGCTTTAAGCGCGATGAACGACTTTTTTTTGTCAAAATATCCATAGGGTCTTTTCTTTGTGATGAAAAAGATTTAACTTTGACAAAAAATTAAGGAGCAATGACAGAAACAGCCGTCGCTATTGAAAAAGAACAGCCCGTTGTGGTCATACCCAAACGGCGAGTCCTTCTTATGACTGTCGCAGAGTTTATAGCAAAATATGCACGCCGTGAAGATGGGTTTAAATATGAATTTGTAAACGGAAAAATAGAGAAAACGCCCCGCATGATAGCTGCTGACCAATTGTATATCGTTGATAATTTGCAACGTTTTTTTGCGAAAACGACCGCTTACGAATGGGGAGATAGCCTTATGTCTGAGCCGCAAGCGATGACTTCACCCACTAAAGTCCGTGCGCCAGATGTCGCTTATTTGACAAAAAAACAAATGCGTGATTTGAGAGCAGGTGAATTATTATTGCCTACTTTTGCCGTAGAAATCGTTTCAAAAAATGATAAATTCAAGGAAATGCGTGAAAAAGTCGTTGAATATTTCAAAGCAGGTGTCAAAGTAGTTTGGTGGATTGTACCAGAATCAGAAGAAGTTCACGTTTTTACTTCGCCAACTGAGGTAAAGATTTGTCGAGGCGAGACTTTATGCAGTGCGGAAATTGTTATTGAAGGCTTTACGCTTTCTGCCAATGCTATTTTCAATAAATAGTCCTATGTATTCTATCCTAAAAATCCAAGACATACTTGCAGCCGAACCGCTTCAATTGCCCAATAAAACGGCAATTATTGAGCATTTGCTCACCGATACGCGGCGGGTGGCTTTTCCTGAAACCTCTTTGTTTTTTCCACTTGTGGGGCGTTTTCACGATGGACACGCTTTCATTGCGACCGCTTATGCACGCGGTATTCGCAATTTTTTAGTGTCGAAAAACATATTTTCAAACAACGAATTGCTTTTAACCGAATTTAAAGACGCTAATTTCCTAAAAGTAGATTCTATACTGAGGGGTCTGCAAAAATTGGCGGCGGCGCATCGGCGGACTTTTACGGACTTGGAAGTGGTCGGTATCACGGGGTCGAATGGCAAAACGGTGGTAAAAGAATGGTTGTTTCAGTTGTTGCGTGAAGATTACAATATTGTTCGGTCGCCCAAAAGTTACAATTCAAAAACGGGTGTGCCTTTGTCGGTTTGGCAAATCAAGCCTGATAATAATTTAGCTCTGTTTGAAGCGGGTATTTCTACGACCAACGAAATGTCCGTTTTAGCAGAAATCATAGAACCCACAACCGGTATTTTTACGATGATTGGCGAAGCCCACAATGAAGGTTTTGCGCATGTAGAAGAAAAAATAAGAGAAAAGTTAAAACTGTTTGAGACGTGTTCGACTATTTTATTTTGTGCCGATGATGCGCGTATTGCCCGTTTGATAAAAAAAGAATTTCCGAAGAAAAATCTATTGTCGTGGTCAAAAGAAAACAAGAAAGCCAATTTGCAACTGTTTGATTATCAAAGAATTGGTGATAAAACTTTTTTTCGTTTTAGCTTCAAACAGGCATTGGTGTCAACGGAATCTTCTTCCGTTGTTTTACTACCTTTTACGGATACGGCTTCAATAAACAATGCAGCAACGTGTATTTTAACCTTACTGACCTTAAAAACCGACCCCTCAGTAATTGCGCAAAAAATCGCCAAATTAGAACCAATAGAAATGCGTTTGGAACTGAAACGCGGAGTCAATGGCTCATTTGTGGTGAATGACGCTTACAATTCAGATTTTACATCTTTGTCTTTAGCTCTCGATTTTATTGCTCAAAATGACCAATTATCGCGCACGCTCATTCTGTCGGATATTCTTCAAAGCGGTCAAAATCCGACCACTTTATACCGAAAAGTAGCGGATTTATTGGTCGAAAAAGGCATTACAAAACTCATTGGTATTGGTACAGAAATCACGGCAATTCAACCATTTTTGAATAACACTATCGCGGCTCAATTTTTTGAATCCACGCAATTATTTCTCAATCAGGCTAAAAATGCGGATTTTCAGAATCAAATTATCCTACTCAAAGGTGCGCGACCTTTTACTTTTGAACGCATCGCCGAACGTTTATCCGAAAAAAATCATAAAACGGTTTTGGAAATAAATCTAAATGCGCTGACGCATAATTTATCCGTTTTTAAAAATATACTGAGGGGGGAGATGGACGTTCGGGAAACTTTAGAAGTTTCCCGAACGTTCGCCTCCTCTTCAAACTTCAAACTTCAAACTTCAAACTTGCCTAAAATCATGGCAATGGTTAAAGCCTCTGCTTATGGCAATGGCTCAGATGAAGTGGCGCGTTTGTTGGCATACAATCACGTTGATTACTTGGCGGTTGCTTATGCAGATGAAGGTATAGAATTGCGTCAAGCGGGAATTCGATTGCCAATTATGGTGATGAATCCTGAAGAAGCAAGTTTTGATGCCTTGCAACGCTATGATTTAGAACCAGAAATTTATAGCCTTCGTGTATTGGAAAATTTTGTAAAATCGTTAAAAATACGCCCAGATACTGAGTGGGTAGCGGTGTCGAAAATTCATCTAAAATTGGATACAGGAATGCACCGTTTGGGCTTTGAATCAAATGATATACAGCGTGTTATACAGATTTTAAAAGACAATCCCAATATTCAAGTAGCAGCAGTTTTTACGCATTTAGCAGCGAGTGAAGCGGCTCTGCACGATGGTTTTACGCACCTGCAAGTCGAACGTTTTTCCAAGATGTACGCCCAAATTGAGGCAGGTATTGGCTACAAACCCATGCGGCACGTACTCAATTCAAGCGGCATCGTGCGGTTTCCCGAATATCGTTTTGATATGGTGCGCTTGGGCATTGGACTGTACGGAGTGGACAGTAGTGCCGAAATTCAACAACAGTTACAAGTCGTTCAAACCCTCAAAGCCACGATTTCTCAAATCAAGCATTTGCCTAAAACAGAAACAATTGGGTACTCAAGACGCGGAAAATTGGAAAGAGACAGTATTATTGCAACTATTTCCATTGGTTATGCCGACGGATTACTGAGGGGGGCAGGAAATGGGCGTTTTTCAGTCGGGATTCATGGGCATCGTGCGCCAATTGTCGGCGGGGTCTGTATGGACATGACGATGATTGATATTACAGATATTACCAACGTAATAGAAGGCGATGAAGTAGAAATTTTTGGCGAACACGTACCCGTTCAAGACCTTGCAAATGCCCTCCAAACAATTCCGTATGAAGTGTTTACGGGGATTTCAGACAGAGTAAAGCGGGTTTATTTTCAAGAATGAGTGAATTTGTAAAATAACTTGCCTACACCTTTTGGAAAGTTCGTAACTTTCCAAAAGGTTTTCAAAGAAAAGCGGGTAAGTTATTTTTTACAAATTGCCTTAGCATTTACCTCACAAACGAACCACTCAACCTCAACAAATCTATCTCCGCCATTTTTGCTTCAAATTTAGCTGTTATTGACCTAAAAATGGCATTTTCGTAAGTTTGTTGAATCTGTGCGAGTTCCAAAATCGTCGAACGGCTGAGTCTAAAACGCTCCATTGCTATCTCAATGCTTTGTCGAGCAATTGTTTTGTTCGTTTCCTCCTCCCTCAGTATATCCGCCGCATTTAGGTAAGTTTGGTAAGCTATGGCTAAATTATTTAACAAATCAGCTTCTACTTGCTGTGTGCGAAGTTTGTTGGATTCAATTTCAATTTTGGCATTTGTCACTTGTCTTTTGATATTTCCGCCGTCGTAGAGAGGATAGGTCAACGAGACACCTGCATTTAAGCCCGTATTTTGATTGACCAAAAACAAACCTGCCGTATTGTCCTGTCGCCCAAGTGTAAAACCAGAATTTAAGACAATACGCGGTTTACTGAGCGTTTCGGCTTCTTTTTCCAAAAGCGTTGACACACCCAACTGCTTTTTCAATAAACTAATATTTAGATTTTTAGCCAAAAGATTTTCTTTCAATATATTGTAATCGGTATAAGTGCCGACTGCTAAAGAATCATTTATCATGAAATTAGTGGCAGGGTCATTATTTGTAAGCAATTGATTGAGTTGCAATTTAGCTATATCTGTTGCTTGCTTTTGCCGCAATAATTGGGTTTTCTGAACGCTCAAATCCGATTGTGCTTGCAAAACATCGAGTTGATTGCCTTTTCCTACTTCAAGGCGTATCGAAGCAAGGCGCAAACGTTCTTCAAACAAGTTTAGTTGTTCTTCCAAACTTTTAGTAAGCTCTTGTTGTCTAACGATGTTGTAATAAGTGCGCATGATGTCATACACCAATTGCTCAATCCGCAAACGCATCGTGATTTCACCAACGCCTTGTAGTTCTTTGAGCCTATCGAGTGTCAAAAACATACGTTTCCCATCGTACAAAAGCCACGATAATTGAACACCTCCATTCAAATTATTACTCAAATTGGAACGGTCAACTTTACCACCGTTCGATAATTGTTGGTTCAAATAGCCAAAAGAAGGCGTTTCACTGGCAACCAAATTGACCGTTGGCAAAAAGCCCGCATTGGCTTTTACGGCATTATTAGCCAATATTTTCACGTCATTTTGCAGCACTTTAATCCCAAAATTCTGATTCAAAGCGCGGTTTATTGCTTGTTCAAGCGTGAGGTCTGTTTGTGCTGTGAGGGAATGGAAGGCAAACAAGAAAACGAATAGATAGAGATGTTTTATTTTTTTCATGAATTTCAACGGTATCAATTAGAATAAATAAGCGCAAATGTAAGACCTTGATAGGTTTTTATTGCGCTTTATAGGTAGTTGTTTGAGTTGAATAATTGGTTACATCTCTAAATTAGTTGACTATGAGGCGGCGCGTTTTGAGTGGCTAAACAAAAATTAGATTAAGTACCTAAATGTAAATAATCGCGGTTTAAACCGCGCAGATTTGAAGGAAACCTGTGAGGTTTGGGCAAATTGAAAGCCGTGTTTATTTGTAATTACTTAGCCCATAGCTCTCCCGAAGGTATTCGGAATGTAAACAGACTTCGCTCGCAAAAAAGGGGAATGTGGTTCGTTTTCGGGCAAAGCCCGAAAAACGAACCACGTCTCCTCCCTCGCGCGAGCGAAGCGAGCGCGTGACTAAGTAATTACGTTTATTTAAACCTTGCTACTTATTTGCACTTGAAATGTTTGAAATCTTCTAATGCACTTTCACCATTGATTTGACTTGCGCAATTGCCCCATTTTGCAAACGCAAATGATAGACACCTGCTGGCAGATAGCCGCCATTATAATACACTTTGTACTTGCCCGCTACGTAGTCACCGTCAACAGGTGTGGCAATCAATTGACCTTCAACATCATAGACCTGTACCATTGTGTGTCCGCCCATTGTTTCAAAATCAATCGTCGTACCAAAACTAAACGGATTGGGGTAATTGGAAATGAGCTTTTTGCCTGCTGCCACGTTCAGTTCGTGCGTTGCCGTGACACAGTTCGGCGAATTAACAATAGGTAAGGCTTGGAAATTTTTGAGCATAATTGCCGTCAAATCCGTCGAATTTACGCAAAACCAATCTTTCAAAATAGAGGCGTAAATAGAACGAAAATCGTATTGCATCGTGACATTGGCGTTAGTTTTTGACGCTGCAATCGTAGGACTCGCGCCCAAAACACCGCCAAATAAGCGTGTACCGAAGACAAAAGCGGGATAAGCCGCCCCGTGGTCAGTACCATTCGACGCGTTGGCGTTGATGCGGCGACCAAATTCGGAAAAAGTCATACCCAAAACACGGTCTTGAATCCGCATGGCTTCAATATCGCGCTGGAAGGCGGTAATGGCTTCTGAAAGCTGCGTCATCAAGTTGGCGTGATTACCGATTTTGTGGTTATCCGCCGCAACTTGCGAAGCATGTGTGTCAAATCCACCAATTTGAACCATGTAAACCCGCGTTTTCAAGCCCCCTTTGATAAGTCGAGCGACAATTTTGAGCTGATTAGCCAATCTGTTTGTTGTATCGGGATAAGTCACCATAGTGGCTGCCTTGCCATAAGCCGCTTTGATGATTTCACCATATTTATCTGCTTGCTTCGCAATAGTCCGCAAATAAGTCAATTCTTTTCCCATTTTACCCGTCAATGTATTGCCATTGTCGTCGAGGAAATTGTAAGGATTGTTCGGGTCAGTAAGAGTCAAACCCATGACGGTATTTGGACCTTGGAAAGTCAACGTCATTTCATTGAGTTGAATCGCCAAAGGGTCAGGCATTGTTGTATTGGGAAACGCTGCTGGATAATTTGGATATTCAGTTGCCAAATAGCGACCTACCCAGCCCGTTGTCAACACTTGCGCCGAATCAGAAGCGGTCATGTGAATATCCGTTGCCCGAAAGTGCGAAAAACTGGGAGCAGGATAGCCCACCCCTTGAATAATTTTGAGCTTTCCTTCATTGTAAAGCGATTGCATACCCGTCATGGAAGGGTGCAAACCCGTTTTGGTATTGCCATTGAGTTTTAATACATCATTTTCGTTAATTAAAACCTGTGGGCGGGCAACTGCTAAACCTGTATATTGGTCGAGTGGAATGACCATGTTCAAACCGTCATTCCCACCGTTCAAACGCACAACAACCAAAACGTGATCCGTCTCGGTAGCCGCGTTTGTGAGCGATTGAAGCCAGGGCGAAAGTCCAACTGCCTCTGCTCCGTAGTTGCCAAATAAGCTGGGCATCACCGCGCCAACACCTGCATTTTTTATGAAACTTCTTCTTTTCATTTTCGGATTTTGTTTATTTAATACTTGAGGAGTGGGCATAACCTAAAAACATCGTTTTTTGATTAAAAACAGATGTTTTGCGCGCGCTTCGCTCGCGCAAAAGAGAGGAGACGTGGTTCGTTTTTCGGCTTCGCCGAAAAACGAACCACATTCCCCTCCCTCGCGCGAGCGAAGCGAGCGCGTCAAAGTATTAGCTATTTAAGACAATTGGTACTCTGGATTTTGAACAATGAATTTGTAAAACGCTTGTAAGCGCGTTGTGACAATACTCAAAGCCATTGTGTTAGTTGGTGCTGACTTATATGTATTCCACGCATCTGTCCAATAATAATCGCTGGCTTGACCGCCAAGTAAAATTGTGGTTTTCAGATACGTCCGCATAGCGGCTGTTGGTGGCACACGATACATGAGTTCTAAAGCAGCATCAATCAACTTATTTGGGTCGCTTGCAATGACTTCGCCGAACCCCTCAGTAAATTTAATCACATTAATCCACAATTTTTTACCACTGCCTATATTAAGACCCGCCGTTGTCAGCAAAGTATCCGTTATCCGTAGGCGTTTGGGGAAAGTGTCCGTATTAATCCAATTTTCGTGATAGCTCGGTTCTTGATAATAAGCGGGCCAACCTGCCACACTTGGCGGGTCGCCAATGCTTTGCCCCTGTAAAGCCGCATTGTTGGAAAGTTGCACCCACGAATTGTATTGAACAGGTAAATCCGTAACAGGCGTTGACACTGTTGGAAAATCTACATCAAATTCGCGAACTGCACCCACTAAAAAATCAATCGGACTTTTGATAACACAGGCTTTTTGACCAAGTTCAAAAAAATGGTCGCTCGACAACAAGGCTTTCAAAGCGGGTGCAATGTCATAGTTATTTGCCCGAATCAAATCCGCCATCGGTGCAATGACTTCCGCTTCAACCGTTGCGTCAATATCGTAATACACAAAATGACGGTACAATTTTCGGCTAATGAAAAGTGCAACTTCCGATGTGGCAAAAATCATATCCAACATACTATTGAATTCTCCCAGCGCAAAGGCTTGTGTATTCGCCACCGCAGACCCTGCAATAAGTTTATTGCCATAAAACGAAGAAAACTGCTTATTACCCGTATCATGATTAGCGGGATTAAAAATAGCTTGCTGTTTTGATTTTGACGCATCGGTTGGGTCAACCACATTTCTTATAGTCCAGCCTGTCAATATTCTTGATGCTGCTTTCACATCGTCTTCCGTATATTTTGAGTTTGGTCCTTTACCGAGTGTAAACAATTCTTGCAATTCGCGGGCGTAGTTTTCATCGGGTGCGGTTTTGATGTTTACTCTACCATTCAGATAGATAAGCATATTGGGTTCAAAAGTTACATCTCTCACCAATGATTTGAGATTGCCCAGCGCATTACGACGCAACAAATCATGTAGCCAATAAGCAGTTTTGGCCGTTGTATCTACCAATTCCGTAGCAAAATGATTGTGCCAGAAAAGTATCATTTTCTCGTGTACACTCCGTCCTTGCGCGACCATTTGGTTTATCCACCAACCTTTGAACGAGTTTGTACGCCTACCGTTGTAGTTACCATTTTCGGGCGCATACACCCATGTTGTTCCAATAGGAATGACATCATCGGCAACGCCTACGGTTGAAGACGCGGCGTATTGCCTGAGTGGAAGGGAAGGTGTAGGTGCAGGTGTCATCAACACATCGAGTGTTTGCGCCAGTGTTTTACCCACAAAAAAATCAATATCAGCTCTTTTTGCGCCGAACATCGTTCGTTTCAATAGATGAATAATTTGGTCTCTGCCAAACGTACCCGCGTAAGGTGTCAATCCTGCGACAACAGGGCGTGCGCCTTTTTTTTCCAATTCTGTTATATTTTCGCTCATTGGACAGTTGTTGTTTTATTGTAAATAAAAAATGTAATTACTTAGTCGAGGAGTGGGCATAACCTAAAAACATCGTTTTTTGATTAAAAACAGATGTTTTGCGCGCGCTTCGCTCGCGCAAAAGGGAGGAGACGTGGTTCGTTTTTCGGCGAAGCCGAAAAACGAACCACACTCCCTCCCTCGCGCGAGCGAAGCGAGCGCGAGATGCAAAAAACACTTTTAGGTTATGCCCATCCCTCAATTACTTAGTCACACGCTCGCTTCGCTCGCGCGAGAGAGGAGAGGTGGTTCATTTTTCGGGCAAAGCCCGAAAAATGAACCACATTTCCCTTTTTTTGCGAGCGAAGCGAGCTATCGGCTAAGTAATTACTAAAAAATTAAATATTGGTTCTAATGTCTCAAAGGTAGAATTTACTGAGGGGTATGACTTTGGTGGAAAAGAATGGTTTAATGCAAATATAGAAGTTTTAATAAAATAAAATAATTAATATATGTTTTTTTTTAAAAAAAAATAAAATGCGAGGACAAAATTATTAGATAGTTAGAAACGAAAAATCAATAAAGTATCACAGCTATTTCCGCTTTGGCAAAAAACTTTCCAAAAGTTGCAAACTTTTGGAAAGTTGAACTTCGATTTATGGCTTTTTACTTAAAAAATGCTCAAAATACTGAGGGGGGCTTTTTAAATTAATATCAAATTTTATTTTGCAATTTGCTGAAAATCAATTTATTACACTTTGAAATTTGAAATTTAAAATCCACCTAATCTGCTAAACGCGGAAAAAACGCATCTTCAAAATGGTCAACGAAAAACTGCGTGTCATGTTTTACAATGGCAATAATGTCAAACCGAATTGCCCACTCGTGACCGATTTTACGCATATAAGCAACAGCCGCCCGTGCCAACAGCCGTCTTTTTTTCTCATTTACGGCTGACTCAGGGCGTTGAAAAAGGTCATTAGAACGGGTTTTGACTTCTGCGAATACTAAAATTGTGCCGTGCATCGCTACGACATCAATTTCGGCGCGTCCGCATCGCCAATTTCGGTCGAGAATGGTGTAGTTTTTTTGGGTTAAATAATCTGCCGCAATGTCTTCCCCACGTTGTCCAATTTCATTGTGCTCTGCCATTTTCTCAAAGATTTTATTGTTTTTCAAATCATTTTTTCAAGCGTATTAATATTCCGAACCGTCACACAACTTTTGTATTTCGCTTTTGCTGTAAGTTTTGCAAAAGGCGTATCTAAAGTTTTACCAATTGGGACTTGCCAGTACAACACGCCCTCACCTGCTTCAATAGTTTTTGCTTCTGCGCCCAAACCCCTACTCAAGGTATATAACTCATCAAAAATCGTAGGATTACTGATAAACATCACGTAATTATGACGGGTTTCTGCGGCTTCGTAAGGGCAAGCGGCAATGATAGCCTTTAAGACCTCAAACGGATACAGCAACACATAAGCCTCATATTTAAACGTGTCGGACAAGCCTTTTTCTAAAATCGGTTTGAGTGCCTCAATCGTTTTATCGGCATGAAACACGACATTGCCCGTTTGCAAATACATCAGGACATCAGTGCAACCCATTTTTTCAAAAGCGACTTTCAAATCTATCATTTTTATCCGAATCTTGCCTACGTTGATACCACGTAAAAAGGCGATGTATTTTGCCATGATTTATTTTTTTAAATATCAATCTCTCCTGAAAACACCTGCGTTGCAGTACCGCACAACCAAATATCTTGAAAAATGCCTTTTGTGGTGCGTTGCAAACGGACTTCTAATTGACCGCCTTTTGTCAAAATAGGGACAGATAAGGTTTTATTTTTCTTGAATTTATGTTCTGTTTTTAAAGCGTAAGCAATAGCCGCCGCCGTTACACCCGTTCCGCAAGAAAAGGTTTCGGCTTCCACACCACGTTCGTAGGTGGCTACTTCAAGACTGCCGTCTTTTCTGACTTCCACGAAGTTGACATTGACCCCCTCAGTATAAAAGCGTTCGGAATAGCGAATTTCGCGTCCATTTTCATACACGTTGATGTCTGTCAAGTCTTCGACAAAAACAACGAAATGCGGTGAGCCTGTATTTAAAAGGTAATAATCTTTACCAATTTCCACTTGTGGCACGTCAATCATCTTCAATTCTACCCAACCGTCGGTGCGGACTTTGGCATCGTGCAGACCATCAATGGCGTTGAAAACGCATTGATTGTCAAACACATTGAGATAATTGGCAAATGCCACGAGACACCGCCCACCATTGCCACACATCGAACTTTCACGCCCATCGGCATTAAAATAAATCATTTGGAAATCAAATTGCCCCCCCTCAGTATTTTGAGTATTTTGAGGGTATTCCAACAAAATCAAACCATCTGCACCGATACCAAACCGACGGTCGCAAAGGTGATTTATGGTTTCAACATCTGTTTTTCTTAGAAATTGTTGGGTGCGTTGGTCAATCATCACAAAATCATTGCCCGTGCCTTGATATTTGTAAAAAGGAATTTTCATTGTTGTATTGGATTTAATGCGTGATAAGGAAGATTTCAAATTTTCGTTTTGAAACCATACATAAATTCAAAATACGCATTAAGAGGCACTTTTGCGCTCGCTTCGCTCGCGCAAAAGTAGGAGAGGTGGTTCATTTTTCGGGCAAAGCCCGAAAAATGAACCACATTCCCCTCTCGCGCGAGCGAAGCGAGCGCGAGAACCAGCAGTTTAGATTTTATGTATGGTTTCAAAATTTTCGTAATTAATCTAAGTTTTGTGGTATAAAAACGCGGAACCTCGCCGCGTAAAATCTAACGGAGCGCGCCGCCGAAGGCGGCGCGTTTTGAATGACTACCACAAAATTTAGGTTAATTACGTAATCCATAGCTCTCCCGAAGGCTTTCGGGAGAGCGCGTGACCAAGTAATTACATTTTTTTTATTTGATTGGTAATGTCATAAAACAGTCAATTTTTTAACTTTAGCGCGTTGCGACATAACAAGCGCAATTTTAGTACGTTCTCTCCACAAAGTGGAGAAAATAATACATATTGTTGAAAATTAGTCTGAAGTATAATTTTTATGATTTTTATGAAAGACACAACCCTAATCTAGTCATAGTAATCAAATAAATCATAAAAATCACAGTTCAGACAATAGGAGTGTGTAACAAATTCTCACTTTTGATTTTTATAGCTCGCTTCGCTCGCAAAAAAAGGGTGTTTCGATTTTGGGCTTCGCCCAAAATCGAAACACATCTCCCTTATTTTACGAGCGAGGCAAGCTATAAAAACGAAATAAGGACAATTTGTTATACACTCGACAATAGTGGCTAAATATTTTCAAAAAATGTAATTAACCTAAGTTTTGTGGTAGTCATTCAAAACGCGCCGCCTTCGGCGGCGCGGGGAGTTTTTTTCGGAGCGAGCCGTTTTTTGTTTAAAATTTGGGCTTTGCCCAAATTTTAAACAAAAAAAAACGGCTCGCTCCATTAGATTTTTACGCGGCGAAGTTCCGCGTTTTTATACCACAAAACTTAGATTAATTACTGATTGATTTTACGCAGAGCCGTAAGCTCGACCGATTTTGTAGGGGCGGATTTCAATCCGCCGAAAACGTCTATACCTTTTCATTAAGAGCCGTAGGCTGGACCCATATTCACATGCACCGAGCCTACGGCTCTTAAATAATCGGGTTAACTTTCGGCGGATTAAAATCCACCGCTACAAAATCGTTCATGCCTGCGGCATTTTCAGCATATATGCCTAACATCAGTAATAACAGATTTAAGCCTTTGTATTGATACGTAGCGTCAAAATAATGATTTTAAAAAAAACTGTAAGAAAAAACTAATTTCCAAATTTTTGCGCTGCGAAAGGTCAGTTACTTAGTCACGCGCTCGCTTCGCTTGCACCAGAAGAAGATAGGTGGTTCGTTTTTCGGGCAAAGCCAGAAAAATGAACCACATTCCCCCTCTCGCGCGAGCGAAGCGGCGCGAGAACCAGCAGTTTAGATTCAAGGCGATCAAGGCGAAGCACCCGAACAAGATGCCCGATCCTCACGTGACGCGCGGTAAATTGATCGACTTCCTGCTCTCGGAATTCCTCGAGCCGACCTTCATTCAGCCGACGTTCCTATATAACTATCCGCGTGACATTTCGCCGCTGGCAAAGTCCATCCCTGGCGACGACGTCACTGTTGAACGCTTCGAGGGATACATGGCAGGTTTTGAGTTGTGCAACGCCTTCACCGAGTTGAACGATCCGCTCGATCAGGAACAACGCTTCGTTGACATGGGACGTGACTACACCGACGACGAAGAAGAGAAGAACCCGCTCGACGAGGATTATCTGCGTGCCATGCGTTACGGTATGCCTCCCAATGGCGGCTTCGGCATGGGCGTGGACAGGCTGGCGATGTTACTGCTCGATAAACATTCTATCCGCGAAGTGTTACTGTTCCCTGCGCTGGAGGAACGAAGAATAATTTATTGGGCGCGACCTGCAAGGTCGCCCTTTTTGTTATATGCAAGGAATTCACCGTGCCTGATTTGACCCCGAGCAAATGCAGAAGATCCGCGAGTTGGTTCACGAACGGATGGACGATCGATGCCATCAGGAACATCGCATTGCGACAGGCGTTGACTTGGCGAAGCCAAGGATGTCATTACGATCATGTTTCACAACGACCCGTTAGGATCGCCTTTGCCTATCACACCGCAGACCAC
>JAXHNU010000024.1:0-98823 GCA_034520175.1 Saprospiraceae bacterium | reverse complement strand
CAGATTTTAGGTGACTCCTAAATACTGACAACTCCGAAGATTTTTTTAGAATGGAAAAAATAGGTCAAAACTTAATGAATCCGTAGGATTCACACATTTATAGAAGAAAATGAAAGAAAATGTCCCTCGAATCCGTAGGATTCGCACGTTTGTAGAAAGTACTAAGCGTTAATTTTGTGCTTTCAAGGGAACGTTTTTGGCTATTATAAAAAAATCTTCGGAGTTGTCAGGATTCAAACAAAACATCTAAGTTCAAGGCATTATCAATCAAACCAAGACTGTGTTCATTCTCAATAATGCCGTAAGTCGAAATAAGGCTTAAAAAAATATGCTTTCTGGTCTGGCTATAATGTTTAATTTGAAACCATACATAAAATCTAAACTGCTGGTTCTCGCGCTCGCTTCGCTCGCGCGAGAGGGGGAATGTGGTTCATTTTTCGGGCTTTGCCCGAAAAATGAACCACTCTCTTCCTTTTGCGCGAGCGAAGCGAGCGCAAAAGTGCCTTTTAATGCGTATTTTGAATTTATGTATGGTTTCAAACGGAATATTACAGATTTATAAAGATTCCGCAGAATATAGCCATTTTTTTTAAATAAAATAATGAAAATACTGAGGGGGGCAAAAGATAACTTGAATTAGAATTACCAAGATTGCAATGGATTTAATAGGATTGATGTATAAGATTCATTCGATTTAAACCCGAAGCACAGGGCAAAATCCTACTAATCCTAAAAATGGCTCTTTCGTAAATTTAGTGGGTATAATATTAAATCTGGGTTTTGCCGTATTTTCTAAGTAACTTATGACGCCGATGTGCTAAAAATGCCGTGGGCATGACCAATTTTGTAGCGGCGGATTTCAATCCGCCGAAATTTCAAACCCGATTATTTAAGAGCCATAGGCTCGGTGCATATAAATATGGGTCGAGCCTACGGCTCTTAATGAAAAGGTCTATACGTTTTCGGCGGATTGAAATCCGCCGCTACAAAATTGGTCGAGCCTACGGCTCTGCGTAACATCAGTAAGTAAAATATTGAGGGGTGATTTTTACAATTTTCATTACCCACAACTTTTACGAAAATACCCTAAAAATCAATCCTACAAAATCCTATAAAAATCCCAAGAATTCTAATTCAAATGATAAACCCTACAAATCCTTTAAAATCTCCTGCACCATACCCAAAAACTTCTGAAACTCCACATACTGCGGGGCATCACGCACCAATTCAAGCCAAAGCGTTTCCGCTTGTTTGAAATAAAGGCGAGCTTTGGTTTTGTCTTTTATTGCATCTCTACTAAAAACACCCAATTTGGCATACGAAATCGCCAAGCCGTTTTTAAATTCCACATTATTGGGGTAGCTCTCATAGAGTTGTTTCTCTAACTTAGAATAGTCTTCGTAAAATTGCAAAGCCTTGTCCAAATTGCCGAGTGCCGCGTGGGTCGAGCCGAGTTTTGAATACGAAATCGCCAAATTATTCTTAAATTCCACATTATTGGGGTAGCTCTCATAGAGTTGTTTTGTTAATTCAGCATCGTCTTCGTAAAATTGCAAAGCCTTGTCCAAATTGCCGAGTGCCGCGTGGGTCTCCCCGAGTTTTGAATACGAAATCGCCAAATTATTCTTAAATTCCACATTATTGGGGTAGCTCTCATAGAGTTGTTTTGTTAATTCAGCATCGTCTTCGTAAAATTGCAAAGCCTTGTCCAAATTGCCGAGTGCCGCGTGGGTATAACCTAAATATTGATACGAAATCGCCAAGCCGTTTTTAAAGGACACATTATTGGGGTAGCTCTCATAGAGTTGTTTCTCTAACTTAGAATAGTCTTCGTAAAATTGCAAAGCCTTGTCCAAATTGCCGAGTGCCGCGTGGGTATTACCGATTCGGCTTAGAGAAACTGCCAAATTTTCTTTATTATCCGCTTTTGTGTAGGCATCTTTCGCTTTTTCAAACAAAAGCAAAGCCTGTTCTATTTTACCAATTGTGGTCAGAACATCGCCTTTTTTTAGCCAAATTTCGTCTTTATTGTCTTCAAAAGCCACTGTTTCCCAAGCGTCCAAAGTATCCAAAGCACTTTGATAATCACCTATTTCAATTTCCACATCCACTACTTGTGGATAAAGCGTTAGGCGATATTCTATCTCATTGTCGGGTGTATTCGCCAGAGAAGCGCGTAAACGGGTGAGTTCTTTTTGTTTTTGAGTTAAAAAATCAGCGTCTGATTCAATCTCAATCGCTTCTTTGGGCAATGAAGATACCCCCTCAGTATTGAAAGGATTTTTAACCAATTCTTGCGATATTTCACCTTCAATATCGAGCATCCAAGAGCGAAACGACCACAAATCGGGCATTTTTTTTATCATTATCTTGGCGTACAAGGCATCGGCAGAGGCAGGAACACAGACAATGAGGGCAATGGGATGTTGCGCCAATTTATCACGTCGTAGGTTGAGTCCTATCGTAATATCTTTTCGGCGGTAATTATTGGCGGCAACTTCGGGGCGGCTGTTTTTATCAACTTTATCTTCTTTCAGTACATCATCAAAACCTTCCAAGATAAAAAAACCGCGACCCAAGCCGAGGTAGTCTTTCATCAATTGCGTATAATCAATGTCTTTTGCATTGGCAATATGACAAGGTCGGTCGGAAAAACGCGTTTTTAAGTCTTTTTGCAATTGCTGCACAAAAGAATAGTGATTGTAGCGGACAACCACAAAACGAAAAGCCTCTGTTTTAAATAATTTAAACAGAGGCTTTGTTTCTTCTGTATAATTACTGTTATCCAACATACTGTTTGTAGATAGCTGATTCTGCGACAATAGGGTTCACGCGTTTGTAAGTGCCGTCGTTGTATTCTAAAACAATCAAATCTTCGAGCAAATCTTGCCATTTGTCATCGAAAGGCGTTTCTTTGCCTGCATCATTGTTCTCTTTCAGCGTTTTAAGATTGGTCAAATCAACTGTTCTTAGGTATTGCGAAGATTGAGCCGCCAATTTTTTTATGCCTTTGTCTAAATCTTTAATTGTAATGACATTTTCATCTTCATCGGCATAAATATTGGCATATTCCAAAAGGCGTAACAATTCTCTTGGTGAGCCGCCACCTAAAAGTATAGCTTTGCGCACCGTTGCGGGATTGTCAAAAAGGCTGCTTTCAATTCTTTTGTAAACAAAATCATTGAAACGACTTACAGCTTCTTCGATGATGGTGCCGTCTTTTTCGACAATTTTGACAAAAGGAAATGACGTAACGGTAGCAAATTCTTCTAATTTTCTACGCAAAGCCATTTGCTCAATGGGTAATGCGAAAATGGTATGGGCTTTAATTTGCCGAATTCTTTCACTGCCTTCTAAAATTATTTTTCTGCGAATATCAACCGTCGCGCTTTTTTCAAGACCATCAATGATGAAAAGAATTTCTTGGGCAATACCTTTTTCTCTCAATACTATATTGACATATTCAATAAATTCATTGGTTTTTTTAGAAAAATCCGTGAAATTACTCCTAAAAACGGTTCTAATTTTATCAGCATTTTCCTTACTGCCCGAAATATTGGCTTTCAATTTGGCTGCAATACTCAAGAAGCTGAAAAAACTGGGTGATTTAGCCTCAACTTCCACTTCAAAACCGCCTTCTTTTTTAATAACTTTGTTGACCTCTTTTACGCGCTCGCCAAACCAACTTTGCAAAACGCCGATTATATCTTTGTCAATGTCAATTTTGTGTTTTTCTAATTCTTGAAAAAGTCTTTCCAATTGAAAAATCAAAATATCCATGTATTCCAAGTCATTCATATCAAGCCCATCGTCAAGGTTGCAGGTGACACAAAAGAAACAATCTTTATTGTGCAATTTTTTAGCAATTTTCTCCAATTCAGACGTTTTTCCCGAACCCCGCATACCTGCCAAAAACAAAGTAACTTTATTACCTCGATTAACTGCACGATTAAAAACAAAGGTTTTTGAATTAACATTCAACGTTTTGTACAACATTTTATCTTCAAAATCGCCGCGAACATCAGAGAAATCTGTATAAAATTCATGGTCTGGCGTTATCGGAACGTCAAATCGGACGGCATTATCCACTTCAATAAGCGATTTTGCCTTTGTGTATAGTTTTAATCTTTCGTCCATTATTATTGATAAGTAATGATTCTAAAATGCAAAAGTATATTTTTTTTTGAATTACACCCAATTTTTATTTAAAGCGCAGACCTTAAAATCGTCTTTGGCGATAAGGTCGCGGATGTGGTTGATGAAATTTTGGGTATTTGCCATGTCGTTGCTTTTAGGTTGTAAACATACGCATTAATTCACGTTCGGGGAACTTTTAAAGTTCCCCGAACGTCGGTTTTACCAATTTTAGTTAACTATTTTTTCACGGCTCTTTCTAAACGGTCATTAACCGTTTTACCAAGTCCTTTGTTGGGTAATCTTTCGGCAATGATGATGTCTAAGTTAGCTTTATCCAAACGGTGCATGGCGGCATACAAATTTTTTGCTGCCTCGTTCATATTTCCCGTTTTGGATAAGACTTCTTGATGAACAACAGACCCCTCAGTAATTTCCTCTTTGAATAACAGCAAACCGATTTTTTTGTCCGAAAATTCATGAATTAACGCATTTACATCGTCGGTAAGAAAAGTGGTTGTTTTAGGGGCATAATGCCGTGAAAGCATACCGGGCGCATCGGGCTTACTGTCATTATTGACTGTAATATTTACTGTTCCAACCAATTTTTCAATATCTTCTAACGCAACCGAACCATGTCTGTACAGTACGGGTTGATTGCCCTCAAAACCGATAATCGTTGATTCAACCCCTTTTTCACACGCACCACCGTCCAGAATAACGCCCAATTCATCGTTAAAATAGTTCAAAACGTGGGTTGCACAAGTTGGGCTAATCGAACCAAAAGGATTGGCACTGGGGGCAGCTAAAGGGAAATCAAGACTTTTTAACAACCCCAAAGTCAAAGGGTGATTCGGTACTCTGATAGCAACCGTTTCTTTCCCCGCCGTCACTGTATCTGGAATATGCGCCTGTTTTTTTAAGACCAGAGTTAAAGCACCGGGCCAAAATTTTTTAGCCAGTTTTATGGCTATTTTGGGAATATCCACAGCGACCTCCTTTAAAAAATCAGCCGATTTTATATGAACAATTAACGGATTAAAAAAGGGTCTTTTCTTTAGTGCGAATATTTTTTTTACTGTACTTTCGTCATAGGCATTTCCAGCCAGCCCGTAAACCGTTTCTGTCGGGAGACCAATTATATCGCCATTTATCAGAGCTTGTTTCGCTTCGTTTAGATTAGTTGTTATCACTATTTTTTATCTTGTTTTTCTTTAAAAAAATTAACGGCACAAAATTGAACACTTTTATCCATAAATTTACATTTATCTTGGTCATCTAACTCGATTTGAAGTCACAAAATCAGCCGAACTTGCAAGATAGTTCTGTCGAATCCTTGAATATCCGTGTTTGAAGACGTGGTTCGTTTTTCGGCGAAGCCGAAAAACGAACCACATTCCCCTCCCTCGCGCGAGCGAAGCGCGCGCGAGATGCAAAAACCGCTTTTAGCTTATGCCCATCCCTCGACTAAGTAATTACGCCTTTTTCGGCTTCGGCTGGACAAGAATTAGGATAAGTAGGATTTTAAAAGAGAGGAAGGCGATGTACATTAGTGAATATTGCCAAAAATGACAGTTTAGCAAATCATGTGCTACTTGCACGAATCGGAAGGGGTGCGTTTATGCCTTGATGTACTCAGGGGGTGCGGTCGCGGGGGATTTTTTTGGGAGCGAGCCGTTTTTTTGTTGAAAATTTGGGCGAAGCCCAAATTTTCAACAAAAAAACGGCTCGCTCCATTAGATTTTCCTCGCGGCGAGGCTCCGCGTTTTAATACCACAAAACTTAGATTAATTACTTAGGTCTGCCAGAAATTTCACAAAATTTCACAAATAATAAATTCAAAAGCAAGGTAATTACTTAGCCCTCACTCGTTTCGCTCGCGCTGAGAGCGGAGAGGTGGTTCATTTTTCGGGCAAAGCCCGAAAAATGAACCACATTCTCCTTTTTTGCGAGCGAAGCGAGCTATGGGCTAAGTAATTACAAAGCCGTAGTGTTTTAGACTTTCAATTTGTGAAAATTTGTGCAATTTGTGGCTACGGCTAAGTTGTTACGATTATTGATACAAAAACATATACCGATTCCTATCCAATTCCCTGAAATATGGGTCTTTCAAGTCTTTGATAAAATGAATCGCTTCACCCGTTGACTTCATTTCTGGTCCGAGTTTTTTGTCCACGTTCGGGAATTTATTAAAGCTGAATACAGGCACTTTAATCGCATAACCCGTCAATTTAGACTTATCGAATGAGAATTCTTTTAATTTATGCGTACCCAGCATCACTTTCGTAGCAATATTGAGATACGGAATTTGGTAGGCTTTTGCAATAAACGGCGTTGTCCGTGAAGCACGCGGATTGGCTTCAATGACATACACTTTGTCGTCTTTGATGGCAAATTGAATATTAATCAAGCCCCGAATATTCAGTGCACGCGCCAATTTTTCAGCATATTCAATCATTTGGTCAATCACAATCGGACCTAAACTATAAGTCGGTAACATAGCAGAAGAATCGCCTGAGTGAATACCCGCAGGTTCGATATGCTCCATGATGCCCATGATGTGGAAATCTTCACCGTCAAAAATAGCGTCAACTTCTGCTTCTTTGGCACGCTCTAAGAATCGGTCAATCAAAACGCGGTTATCAGGCATGTGTTTGAAAATATTGAGAACACCACGCTCCAACTCGGCATCATTGATGACAATTTTCATCCGTTGACCACCAATAACGTAGCTTGGACGCACCAAAACAGGATAAGTAATACGGTTTGCCAAAACCAATGCCTCATCTGCATCTGCTGCCACACCATACTCGGGATACGGAATGTGAATGTCTTTCAAAAGGTCAGAAAAACGTCCTCTGTCCTCAGCAATATCCATGCTATCGAAGCTCGTTCCGATGATTTTAATACCTGCTTTATGGAGGTTTTCAGCCAATTTTAAGGCAGTTTGACCGCCCAATTGCACGATTACGCCTTCGGGTTGTTCCAATTCGATAATCTCCAAAAGATGTTCCCAATAAACGGGTTCAAAATAGAGTTTATCAGCCATATCAAAATCCGTTGACACCGTTTCTGGATTACAATTGACCATGATTGACTCAAAACCTGCTTCTTTTATCGCCAAAAGTCCGTGAACGCAGCAATAATCAAACTCAATGCCTTGTCCAATCCGATTAGGACCAGAACCCAAAACAATGATTTTTTTCTTACCTACTGTCGGGATACTTTCGTTTTCGCCTTCAAAAGTGGAATAGAAATACGGCGTTTTTGCTTCAAATTCAGCCGCACACGTATCCACCATTTTATAGACCCTACGGATACCCAATTTCTTGCGCTGCCGTGTGACTTCTTCTTCTTTTATCCGCAAAATCCAAGCAATTTGAGCGTCAGAATAGCCGTGTTGTTTGAGTTCCAAGAAGAAATCCTTTGGTATGTCTTCAGCGACATTGAACCGCAAGAGGCGTTCTTCATAATCCACTAAACGCTTGATTTGACCAATATACCACGGGTCAATTCCCGTTATTTTTTGCACTGTTTTTGACGGAATTCCGAGCCTTAACGCATCTTTTACGCGGTAAATACGGTCATCAGAAGCCCGTTCAAGGCGTTTTAAAATATCTTCTGTTCTGAGCCATTCTTTTTTATCAGCCCCTAAACCAGCGCGTCCGTTTTCTTGCGACTGACATGCTTTTTGGAGTGCTTCTAAGAAATTGCGCCCAATTGACATGACCTCACCAACAGATTTCATTTGCAAGCCCAAAGTATCGTCCGCACCCGGGAATTTATCAAAATTCCAACGCGGCATTTTTACAATTACATAGTCCAAAGACGGCTCGAAATACGCCGAAGTTGTTTTTGTAATCTGATTTTTCAATTCGTTCAAATGGTAGCCAATTGACAATTTTGCGGCAATTTTTGCAATCGGGTAGCCCGTTGCTTTCGATGCCAAAGCCGAAGAACGCGACACACGCGGATTGATTTCCACGGCAATCAACTCTTCAGTGTCGGGGTTCAGTGCAAACTGAACATTGCAACCACCCGCAAAATTGCCCAAAGCACGCATCATCATAATCGCATTTGAGCGCATTTTTTGGAACGCCGTGTCACTCAAAGTCATGGCAGGTGCAACGGTAATCGAATCGCCCGTGTGGATACCCATTGGGTCGAGATTTTCGACCGTACAGATAATCGCTACATTGTCGTTTGAATCTCGCAACAATTCTAATTCATATTCTTTCCAACCCAAAACGGCTTTTTCTACCAAAACTTCGTGCGTAGGCGAAGCATCTAAACCACGTTTGAGTAATTCCGCAAATTCACTTTCTTTGTGAACGAAACCACCACCAGAACCACCGAGCGTAAACGACGGGCGAATCACCAACGGGAATCCAATTTTTTGCGCGGCTTCATAACCTTCCAAAAACGAATTGGCGATATAAGATGGCGCAACACCCATACCCAATTTAATCATCAATTGTTTGAATTTTTCGCGGTCTTCTGCCAGTTCAATAGCAGCGACATCAACGCCAATCATGCGGCAATTGAAGCGTTCCCACACACCTTGCTTGTCGGCTTCAATAGCCAAATTGAGCGCAGTTTGACCGCCCATAGTTGGGAGAACAGCGTCAATTTGATGTTTTTCAAGGATAAATATGAGTGATTCGACCGTTAGCGGCAGCAAATAAATATTGTCGGCGGTAACGGGGTCAGTCATAATAGTTGCTGGATTTGAGTTAATCAGCGTGACTGTAATGCCTTCTTCACTAAGCGAACGGGCAGCTTGTGTGCCAGAATAATCGAATTCGCAGGCTTGTCCAATGATAATTGGACCCGAACCAATAATTAGAACGGACTTAATCGAGGTGTCTTTTGGCATAGCGCAACTTGATGAAAAATTTTAATTAATTGAAAATTAATATGGTTTGTTTCAAATTGCTCGCAAAGATAAAACGGGAAAATGGATTTTTTTTAAGAAAATACTGAGGGGGGATTTTTTTTTTGAAACGACACATAAAATCTAAATCATACCTTTTGCGCGAGCGAAGTGAGCGCGTGACTAAGTAATTACCTTATTTTTTGAACAAAATTGGCAGGATTCGTAAGTATTCTCCCTTTGGGGGTTAGGGAGCTTTTTTATAATCCAAGATATTCATCGTAGCATCACAAAAATCGTAATCATGTGGGGCATTTGAGGCTATCACCACGAGCCGCGAAGACCCTTCAGTATATTGCTGCATCAAACGCCGATACCACGCCACACCTTGCACATCGAGGTTGGTAGTCGGTTCATCGAGGAGTAAAAAAGGACTGTCGGAACATATCGCAAGGGCAAGTTTCAAACGTTGGCGCATACCCGATGAGAAATAACGAATCTCTTTATCTTTTGATTTTTGAAACCCCAAAATATCAATTAAATCATTGATTTTCATGGATTTACTGAGGGGGTGAAATTTTGCGTGAAAATCAATCGCTTCGGTTAAAGTAAACTCTTCGATGAGGTCTATGTAAGGGGCGGCATAACTAACATGTCGGTAAATAGCATCTGCTTCGAGTATTTTGCCGTCTTGTATAACGCTCATTTTGCCTTCGGAAGGGGAGAGGTGCCCGCTTAGTATTTTCATTAAAGTAGATTTGCCAACCCCGTTTGGACCAAGTACAGCGTAGCGGCGTCCTTGCTCAAATGTGGTTGACAGGTCGCGGAAAATCCATTCATAACGGAAGCGTTTGCCTATTTTATTGAGTTTAATCATACCTAATTCTTAACTGCTTATAGAGCGAAATCCTTTAATCAAACCCCGCGTTGAGCCGCCAATAAAGTTCAAAATTTGTTGTCTTTCGCGCGTATCTGGCACTTCTGTTTTTATTTCTTCCAATGCTTTTGACTGATTCATACCTTTGACAAATAAAATGCGATAAGCATCTCTGATGGTTTCAATTTGTTCTTGTGTAAAACCACGCCGCAACAAGCCAACACGGTTTACACCCGCGTAAGCAATCGGATTACGCGCTGCAAGTACATAAGGCGGCACATCTTTTGGCACCAACGACCCTCCTCCGATAAACGCATCTTGACCTATTTTGACGAATTGATGCACGGCAACCATACCTCCCAAACGCGCAAAATCACCTACTTCTATGTGTCCTGCCAGCGTGACATTATTTGCCAAAACGACATTATTTCCGACTATGCAATCATGGGCAACGTGGGCATAAGCCATGATGAGGCAATTGCGCCCAATGACTGTTTTCCAACTGGCAGTTGTACCAATATTCAGGGTCGCATATTCGCGCACAATCGTGTTGTCACCGATGATGAGTTGGGTTTTTTCCCCTCTGTATTTTAAATCTTGTGGCGTTGAGCCGACAATTGCCCCTTGAAAAATCTTACAATTACGTCCCATTTTCACACCGTCCATAATACTGACGTGCGGTGCAATCCAACAATTATCACCGATTTCGACATCGGCAGCTATGGTTGTAAATGGTCCAATTGTAACATTTTCTCCGATTTTTGCATCGGGATGAACAACGCTTAGTTGGTGGATTTCCATTTATTTTAATTCCGTTTTTGAATAAGTGCCGTTAACTCTCCTTCTGACACCACTTTTGAGCCGACATAACAAGTGCCTTGCATGTGAACGATGCCTCGACGAATCGGCTCTAAGAGTTCCATCTTGAATATCAATGTATCACCCGGCAAAACTCTATCTCTAAATTTGCAATTATCAATTTTCAAAAAATAAGTATCCCATACTTCTTCTTCGGGTGTGTTTGCCAAAGCCAAAATACCACCCGTTTGCGCCATTGCTTCTACCTGCAAAACACCGGGGAATGTCGGATTGTTTGGAAAATGTCCTTCAAAAAACCATTCATTCATAGTCACTTGTTTCATGGCAACGATGCGCGTCGGCGACAATTCGAGGACTTGGTCAACCATTAGAAAAGGAAACCGATGTGGCAATTTTTTCATAATTTGGTTCACATCCATTACAGGTTTTGCCAAGGGATTGTATCGTGGAATACTTCTAAATTTTGTTTGCTCTATGATGTGGCGTTTTAAAAATTTCGCAAATGCCACATTGGAGGTGTGTCCTGGTTTGGTCGCAATAATTTTTGCTTTCAAAAACCGACCCACCAAAGCCAAATCACCGATGACATCTAAGAGTTTGTGCCGTGCAGGTTCGTTTTGAAACCGCAATTTGGTCGTATTCAATATACCTTCACGCTCCACGCGCAAACTTGGTTTACCCAATTTTGCGGCTAAAACCTCTACTTCTTCGTCAGACATGGCGCGGTTAGCAATAACGACCGCGTTATCCAGATCGCCGCCTTTTATCAAGCCTTGATTGACGAGTATTTCCAACTCGTGGAGAAAAACAAAGGTTCGTGCGGGCGCAATTTCGGTTTTATACTGAGGGGGTGCTTCAAGCGTCGCAAACTGCTGTCCAAGCACGGGCGAATCAAAATCAATCAACGTCGTCACCGTGTAGTCGTCTGAAGGCAGTGCCAAGTACTCTGCCCCTGTCTGCTCATCTTTAAAAGATAAGGCTTCGCGTATATCAAACACAAGGCGTTCGGCAGCTAAAGCAGTAATGCCTGCCGCTTCAATAGCCGCCACAAAAGGCGCAGCCGAACCGTCCATAATAGGTACTTCACCGCCATCGAGGTCAATCAAAACATTGTCAATACCCATCGCAACAAGCGCACTCAAAAGGTGTTCGATGGTACTCACTTGGGCTTCTCCGTCTTTAATAACCGTACCACGATTGGTGGCAACCACTTTTGACACATCAGCTAAAACGGAAGGTTGACCGTCTAAATCGGTGCGGCGAAAGCGAAATCCATGATTTTCGGGGGCAGGATGCAGTGTCAAAGTAACGAACTGTCCTGTGTGTAAGCCCACACCTTTGACCGTTGTTGCTTCTCTGAGAGTGCATTGTTGTATCATAATTACTAATTATATTGGACGTTCATTTTTATAGAACGGGGCAGGTTAGTTGCCCTATTGATTTAATAAAATAAGAATTTTCGGGGTAAAGATAGAAATTTTGATTTGACTTGGGTATTTTACAAAAAAAAATCTAAAAATGATTGTAACAATTTAGGTGTCCACTGATTATCCCAAACAAACCATTGTTTTGTCTCAAAACTTAGAACTTCCGCAGGATAAAGAAGTTGAAGCGGCAATGTGCAACAGTTGTAGCAGCTTTGTAGTGTATCTATGTGCCTTCGGTGACGGCTTACACTCGGCAACCATAACTTGAGAGATTTCTCAGCAAAAATGCACAAATCTTACAAAAAAAACACTTTTTTACCTGTTTTCGACTATATTTGCGGCATAAAAAACAAAGTATTCAATGGAAAAAGAATTTAACGTCGAAGGCAAATGTATTCCAAGCCGTCATTACATGGCAGATGTATCTAAGAAATTAGTACAGACAGTAAAGATGGTCGAAAAAGGTAAATATTTCATCATTAACCGCCCACGTCAATATGGGAAAACGACGACTTTAAATAGTATAGAAGAACTCTTGCACGAAACGGGCGAGTATATGGTTTTTAGTATCAGTTTGGAAGGTATTAGTAATCAAAATTTTGCAAGTGATGCGTCATTAGCGGCTGGATTTGTGCGGTTATTGGCACGCAGTGTTGAGTATTTTGCACCCGAAAGAACAGCATCATTGCTTGCCTTAATACCCACCATTAATAATTTCGATGACCTTTCTAACTTTATAACAGATTTTACGGCAAAAACAGACAAAAAAGTCGTTATTTTAATAGATGAAGTTGACCAAAGTGCGAATAATCAACTCTTTATCGAATTCTTGGCTTTGCTACGCAGTAAATATTTGGTTCGTGATAAAATCAGCACTTTTCATTCGGTCGTTTTGGCAGGTCTGCACGATGTCAAATCTCTGAAACTCAAGCTACGCCCTAATGAAGAACAAAAATACAATTCGCCGTGGAATATTGCCGCTGATTTCGATGTCGTTATGGAACTTCAACCCGATGAAATTGTTCCGATGTTAAAAGATTATGCCCAAGAAAGGCAGGTCACAATGGATTTTCAAGCCATTGCAGCTGCCTTATTTTACTATACTGAGGGGTATCCATTTCTGGTAAGTGCCTTGTGTAAAATCGTTGACGAAAAAATTCTACCGAATCGAACCGACCAAACATGGACGGTTTTTGACATCGAAACAGCCGCCGACAGAATGATTAAATCCTATATTAGCAATACCAATTTTGATAGTTTGATTAAAAATCTTGAAAATAATGCCGAATTGTACGATATTATTTACAGAATCGTGGTAGAAAATGAAATTGTTCCTCACAATATTCATGCGCCACTTATCAGTTTGGCGTTGCAGCACGGTATCCTTCGGAACGGACAAGTTTTGGGTATTCACAACCGTATTTACCGCGAAGTCATCGTCAATTATATGACGGTTAAAGCCATTACCGAGAGAAAATCTCTGCCTCTTGAAACCACTGAACCGTATCTCTTGGCGAACAATGGATTAGATATGCGTAAAGTTTTGCTGAAATTTCAAGAACAGATGCAATTGGAATACAGTAAAAAAGATGACAGTTTCATAGAACGGCATGGGCGACTGATTTTTTTAGCTTTTCTAAAACCCATTATCAACGGCAAAGGTTACGCTTTCAAAGAGCCTGAAATTTCGGAAGAACGCCGCATGGATATTACGGTAAGCTTTTTTCAGCACAAATATGTCGTCGAACTCAAAATGTGGCGCGGAAAAGTTGCCCATGACAAAGGACTCAAACAACTCGGCAATTACTTAGACCGCCAATTATTGCCCGAAGGTTTTCTCGTTATTTTTGAACAAACGGCAACCAAAAGTTGGAAAAAAGGGTGGATAAAAGTCAATGGAAAGCGGGTGTTTGCCGTTTGGGTTTGACAATCGGGGGGTAATCTATTGAACGTGGTAGCTCTTACCCACAACTTTTTGAAGTTCGCAACTTTTCAAAAGGTTTTCAAAAAAAGCGGGTAAGTTATTTTTTACAAATTCCCTTAAATTATTTTTTCAATGAAAATTCTAATTGTAGGTACGCAAAAAGACCCGATAGAAGAATGGAAACGCTTTTTTAAAGACATTCCTGCCGTTTCTGTTTATCATGGCTCAATATTCGATAAACCTTGTGATGCTATTGTTTTCTAATCAAAATAACCTTTATGTCAAAACCAACGATTCTTATTTGCGGTGCCGCAGGACAAGTCGGCAATGAATTCCGCTTTTTGTCATTCACACATCCGCAATTTCGCTTTGTGTTTTCCGATGTTGCTGAATTGGACATCACCAAATTGCAACAAACGATTGATTGTTTGAAGCGGGAGACCCCTCAGTATGTCGTCAATTGTGCGGCTTATACTGCCGTTGACAAGGCGGAAACGGACGTCAAATTGGCAACAAAAATCAATGTTGATGGTGCGCGTAATCTCGCCAAAGCCTGCCAGATAGTAGGGGCGGGGTTCATTCATATTTCGACGGATTATGTCTATCACAACAGCCAAAACACGCCGTTTAAAGAAGGGGATAAAACGTCTCCCAAAGGCGTATATGCCAAAACAAAATTGCGGGGCGATGCGGCTGCCTTAAAGTTTTGTGACCGCACCATGATTCTCAGAACGTCGTGGGTCTATGGTTCTTACGGGCATAATTTTGTCAAAACAATGCTGCGTTTGGGCGCGGAACGCCAAGATTTGAGCGTCGTGTTTGACCAAATCGGAACGCCCACTTATGCGCGAGATTTGGCGCGGGCTATCTTGACGGTCATCAATAAGATTGAAAATCAAGACGTTAGCGGCGATTTACTGAGGGGGGTCTATCACTACTCAAACGAAGGCGTAACGAGTTGGTACGATTTTACAGCCGCGATTTTTGAGATGCGGAAATTAACTTGCCGCTTGCATCCTATCGAATCAAGCCAATACCCGACGCCCGTTGAACGTCCGCCGTTTAGCGTGTTGAATAAAGCTAAAATTAAAAAAACGTTTAATTTCACGATTCCACATTGGCGAGATAGCTTGGTGGAATGTTTGAAAGAACTGCCGTAAGCGTTTGAAGTTTGAAGTTGCGTCAGATTTGGTGTTAGTGCGTTTTTGAAACCATACATAAATTCAAAATACGCATTAAAAGGCATTTTTGCGCTCGCTTCGCTCGCGTAAAAGGAGGAGAGGTGGTTCATTTTTCGGGCAAAGCCCGAAAAATGAACCACATTCCCCCCTTCGCGCGAGCGAAGCGAGCGCGAAAAACCAGACAGTTTAGATTTTATGTATGGTTTCAAAATTTTTTGCTTATACTAAACCGAAAGTGGTTTTCGGATTTCAGAATTTTAAATATCTTAGGAAGATTCCTTCAATCTTCCTAAGATTGTGGTCGAATCTAATGAAATCGAGCCAAAGTCTTAGGAAGCCAGAAGGAGGCTTCCTAAGACAAATCTGAAAACCACTTTCGGTTTAGTATAAAATACCTAAAAATACTGAGGGGGCGTTTTCTTCAAACTTCAAACTAAAAACTTCAAACTAAAAACGTCATGCAATCAGATAAAACGGCTAAAGCCCGCAAAGGCGAAGAGTTAGATACTCAAAAATTGGACAAATACCTAAAAATAGGCTTACCCAAAGTAGGAAATATCACGAATATCAGCCAATTTCCTGGCGGATTTTCCAATTTAACGTATCTGGTTCAGACCGAAAATGCCGACTTAGTTTTGCGGCGTCCACCTTTGGGCGCGAGCATAAAAAGCGGACACGACATGGGGCGTGAGTTTCGCGTACTGTCTGCTTTGCAAAAAAGTGGGTTTACAAAAATACCGAAACCCCTATCTATTTCACACGGAGGTTTTGATATTTCGGCTGATGTCCCACAAACAGAGACGCTTCAAAAGCCGCCGACACCCGCTTCTTTTTATCTGATGCAACGTTTGAATGGTGTCATTTTACGCGCCCAAGATGGTGAAAATGACGCTTTAACGCCTGATGTGCTGCACAACTTATCCGAAAAATGGGTTGAAAATCTCGCTCATTTGCATAGCCTTGACATTGAAAACACGGATTTGGGCGCATTGGGCAAGCCAGAAGGCTATGTCAAACGCCAAGTTGACGGCTGGATTAAACGCTACCGAAACAGCCAAACCGACGATGTTCCAAATATGGAAATGGCTGCCGCGTGGCTTGCCGAACAAACGCCCCGACCGCAAAAACCGACTTTCCTCCACAATGATTACAAATTTGATAATATGGTTTGGAACGCGGATTTGACGGAAATTATCGGCGTTTTGGATTGGGAAATGGCAACAGTGGGCGACCCTTTGATGGATTTGGGGGCAGCTTTGGCGTATTGGTGCGAAGCTGAAGACAGCGATTTTTCAAAATTATTTAACTTGACTTGGCGGGCAAGTTGCCCCAATCGCCAATATGTAGCAAGCAAATATGCTGATTTGACGGGACGCGATTTGACCGATATTGCTTTTTATTACGTTTTTGGTTTGTTCAAAAATGCAGTCATTATGCAGCAAATATACGCCCGTTGGAAAAAAGGATTGACCAAAGACCCTCGTTTTGAAGGCTTGATATTGGGTGTTTTTGAATTGTCGAAAATGGCAAAAAAGACGATAAAATCGGGTGAGATTTAAACATCGTAATTACTTGCCCACGCTCGCTTCGCTCGCGGAAAAGAGGAGAGGTGGTTCATTTTTCGGGCTTTGCCCGAAAAATGAACCACATTCCCCTCTTTTGCGAGCGAAGCGAGCAATAGATTTACGACTAAACATCTTTTTTCAACGCTTTTCCATAAGTTTCCAAACACCTTTCCCGCGCCAATTTGTGGTCAACTATGGGTTTGGGATAGGCGGGTGTGCCAAATTCTGGTATCCATTGTTTGATGTATTTGTAATCTTTATCAAATTTTTCGCGCTGCGCTTCGGGGTTGAATATCCGAAAATAAGGGGCGGCATCCGTGCCACTTCCTGCTGCCCATTGCCAGCCGCCATTGTTGGAAGCTAAGTCAAAATCGAGCAATTTTTGGGCGAAATACGCTTCTCCCCACCGCCAATCAATAAGCAAATGTTTGGTCAAAAAGCTGGACACTATCATGCGCACGCGGTTGTGCATGTGACCCGTTTTGTTGAGTTCGCGCATCCCTGCGTCCACCATTGGGTAGCCTGTTGTTCCCGCGCACCAATGCTCAAAATCTGCCTCATTGTCGCGCCATTCTATGCGGTCATACTCGGCTCTAAATGCTTTTCCCGCGCCAATGTGTGGGAAATGATGTAGAATTTGGGCGTAGAAATCGCGCCAAATTAATTCATTTAAGAAGGTTTCGTTTAAATGTGAAGCGGACAAGGCTTTTTCACGAATGGAAATCGTACCAAATCTAAAATGAATACCGAGTTTACTTGTGCCTTGTTTTAAAGCAGGAAAATCGCGGGTCGTATCATACGTTTTGATAATGCCTCGCGCAACTGTTTTTGATGGAATGGGGATAGTTGAGCGTTGAAAATTCATGTATTCAAGGCTTGGCATATCAAAAGGTGCTGATGTTATGGATGTTTTCTGAGCAAAATTAGGGAAGTATTTTTCAGTCGGATAGGGTTTGAAATAATAAGAGACTGTAGTATCGTTATGCGTTGAAAGTTTGCTCATCAGCTTCGTTTTCCACTTTTTTGAGTAGGGCGTAAATACTGTGTAAGGCAAGCCGTCGTCTTTGGTAACTTCATTTTTTTCAAAAATCACATGGTCTTTAAATGTATGAAAATCAATATGTTGTGATGTCAAAAACGCTGCAACAGATGCTTCTCTTTTGAGCGCGTAAGGTTCAAAATCGTGATTGGCAAACACTGTTTTGATGTCAAAATCGGTCGTCAATTTACGCCAAACTTCGGTGGGTTCGTCGTAAAAAACGAGTAAAGTAGAGCCAATTTTCTCTAATTCTTGTTTCAATTCCGTCAATGTATCGTACAGAAAAGTAACCCGCGCATCGGTTCGGTCTTCCAATTTATTTAAAATATTTTTATCAAAAATAAATATGGGCAAAACAGATTTTCCGCTTTTTAAAGCGCGATACAGTGCGGCATTGTCATTGAGGCGCAAATCGCGGCGAAACCAAAATATATTTAAGGACATGTTTTTAATTTATGAATTTTAGGACTACGGATTTTAGGCTACGGATTTACAGATTTTACGGCTACGAATTTTACGGATTACTGCGACTACATTTATCTACGGATTTACGGATTTTACGAATTTTACGAATTTATAACGACTACATTTATCTACGGATTCACGGATTTTACGAATTTATAACGACTACATTTATCTACGGATTCACGGATTTTACGAATTTATAACGACTACATTTATCTACGGATTCACGGATTTTACGAATTTATAACGACTACATTTATCTACGGATTTACGGATTTTACGAATTTATAACGACTACATTTATCTACGGATTCACGGATTTTACGAATTTATAACGACTACATTTATCTACGGATTTACGGATTTTACGAATTTACGGATTATTACGACTACGAATTATTACGCCTGTAAAGAGTAGTCGTGATAATCCGTAAATTCGTAAAATCCGTAAATCCGTAGCTTAAAATCCGTAGTCGTGATAATCCGTAAATCCGTAAAATTCGTAAATCCGTAGCTTAAAATCCGTAGTCGTGATAATCCGTAAATCCGTAAAATTCGTAAATCCGTAGCTTAAAATCCGTAGTCGTGATAATCCGTAAAATCCGTAAATCCGTAGCTTAAAATCCGTAGTCGTAAAATCCGTAAAATCCGTAGCCTAAAATTCGTAGGGTAGTATTATGAATAAATAGCTGCTCTCAGGAACTCATTAAGTGGTTGTGCGGCTTCAAAGTACCCCCTCAGTATATTGACGAAATCGGGACGCATGGCGAGTGTTTTGTCTATTCTTGCTGCCCAATAAAATTGCGTATTGGCGATAAGTGGTTGACTTTCAAGAGCTTGTTTAAATTCTTCGGGCATCCGTTTGTTTTGTTTTCCGTTGATTTTACCCCATTTTTGTTTAAAATTCTTGTCATTAATCAATGCGGCAAAAGTTTCTGCATTGTCCGAAATATAGCGACGTACCCGCAAGAGGGTTTCTTTTTCTTCAAAAAAATACGCGCCACCCGCAATCATTGATTCTCCTGCCGATAATTGCAAATAATGTCCGGGATAAAGTTTATCTTTCGTACCGAATCGTCCGATAGATGCCGATAAATGTTCTTTGTAGGGGCGTTTGTCTTTTGAAAAACGGGCATCGCGGTTGATTCTGAACAACATTTGTTTGACAGGAATCAAAGATAAATCGGGTTCAGAATCATTTAGAGACACAACGATTTGTTCCACTAATGCTAAAAAAGGTTCTTTGGCTACGGATTCATAGCGTTTTTTTTGCGCTAAAAACCAATCGCGGTCGTTATTTTGTGCGAGTTCTGCGAAAAAATCAAAATAAGATTGTTGAAGCATATTAAATTTTAGTAAAATGAAGACATGTTTTAACGGACGTATTCTTAACGGCGCAAAACTTCCTAATTGTACGCCTGTAATAATGTTAAACAACAAAATAGTGGAAATTGTTGATGAAAATAAAATTTCACTCGATGTAGGGCGCGTAAATCTGCAAGAGTGTATTTTTGCACCTGCTTTAGTTGGACTGCAAGTCTGTGGCGGCAACGGTTATTTATTTGGTAAGTACGGGGGTGCTATTCTAGCAGTAGAGCCGATGAATGCGTAAATCGTTTTTCTTGCTGCTTTATATTTTTAGTAATTAACCTAAGTTTTGTGGTAGTGCCTCAAAACGCGCCGCCTTCGGCGGCGCGGGGATTTTTTCGGAGCGAGCCGTTTTTTTGTTTAAAATTTGGGCGAAGCCCAAATTTTAAACAAAAAAACGGCTCGCTCCATTAGGTTTTCCTCGTGGCGAAGCCATGTTTTAATACCACAAAACTTAGATTAATTACTAAGTCACGCGCTCCCTTCGCTCGAACGAGGGATGAGAGGTGGTTCGTTTTTCGGGCAAAGCCCAAAAAACGAATCACATTCCCCTTTTTTGCGAGCAAAGCGAGCTATGGGCTAAATAATTACGATTTTTAGATTAAAAGGGTGAAATTACTGAGGGGTAACAGTTTTGAGTAACCGATAAATAAAAACGCTAAATTGCTGATAATCAAATAATTAATTCATTATTTTATTGTCTGAAAACCGTAACAAATTGTCTAATTAAGCCTGTGAATCAAATAGCATGTTTTATGTTTGGGCTTTGAACGCTTGTCTCTTCAAATTTGAAAATCCGTTGTCTCATTATTTGGGTTCGCTCGCACAAAAGACACGCTCGTTCTAAAAAATGCTTTTAGGGCGGCGCGCGACCGCTTCGCTCGCAAAAGAGGGGAATAGGCTAAGTAATTACAAAATGTCTATTTCAGAGATTTAAGAAGCTGTCAGAATATTTATTATTTATTAAATTAATTATCAAAAATTACTCGTGGAAAAAAATCAAGACAACCAACTAAATAGATTTTCGCGTGCCGTTACCCAAGATGATTCCTTGCCCGGGGCGCAAGCTATGTTGCACGGCATTGGCTTATCAGATTTGGATTTGAAAAAAGCGCAAGTCGGCATTGTTTCGACTGGCTGGGAAGGCAATCCCTGCAATATGCACCTCAACAAACTCGCATTAGATGTGAAAGAAGGGGTTAAAGAAGCGGATTTAGTAGGGCTTATTTTTCATACAATCGGCGTGAGTGACGGTATTTCAATGGGTACAGACGGTATGCGTTTTTCATTGCCGAGCCGTGATATTATTGCAGATTCGATTGAAACGGTGGCTTCTGCTCAATGGTACGATGCTGTGGTGGCGATTGTGGGGTGCGACAAAAATATGCCGGGCGCGATGATCGCTTTGGGACGTTTGAACCGCCCTTCGATTTTGGTTTATGGTGGTACAATTGCACCTGGATTTTACAAAGGACAAAAGTTGGACGTTGTTTCGGCGTTTGAATTGGTCGGTAAGCGCGTGGCGGGTACAATTTCTGACGAAGATTTCAACGCCATTGTCCAAAAAGCGATACCTGGTGCGGGTGCTTGTGGCGGCATGTACACGGCAAACACGATGAGTTCGGCGATTGAGGCACTCGGTATGAGTTTACCCGGTGATGCGTCAAATCCTGCCGTTAGCCGTAGTAAAGTGGAAGAATGTGCGCGCATTGGTAAAGCGATTCGCAATTTGATGCAGCACAATATCCGTCCTCGCGATATTATGACCCGTAAAGCCTTTGAAAATGCAATGACTTTATTGACTGTTTTGGGCGGCTCTACCAATGCGGTTTTGCATTTGATAGCGATGTCAAAAGCAGTTGATGTTAATTTGACGATTGACGATTTTCAAGTGATTTCCGATAAAACACCGTTCCTTGCCGACCTCAAACCTTCGGGCAAATACGTCATGGAAGATTTGTTCAATGTGGGTGGTGTTCCCGCAGTGATGAAGTTTTTGTTGAAAAACGGTATGCTGCACGGCGATTGTATGACGGTAACGGGCAAAACAATTGCTGAAAATTATGAAAATATGCCCGATTTGACGGAAGGGCAAGACGTGATTCACCCCCTAAGTAATCCGATTAAACCAACGGGTCATCTTCAAATTTTGTACGGTAATTTGGCATCGGGCGGCTCAGTGGCTAAAATCACGGGTAAAGAAGGTCTGTATTTCAAAGGCACGGCAAAAGTTTTTGACAGCGAAAAATTGGCAAATGAAGCCATTACATCGGGTAAAATTCAATCGGGTGATGTCATTGTGATTCGTTATTCTGGTCCGAAAGGTGGTCCCGGTATGCCCGAAATGTTGAAACCAACTTCGGCAATTATGGGCGCAGGATTGGGAACTTCGGTTGCTTTGATTACCGATGGTCGTTTTTCGGGTGGTACGCACGGTTTTGTTGTCGGACACATCACGCCCGAAGCGCAAGTCGGTGGCTTAATCGGCTTATTACAAGACGGTGATGTAATTGTAATTGACGCTGAAAAGCGGAAAATTGACGCCAAATTGACGAAAAAAGAAATCGCAGCCCGTAAAGCAGTATGGAAACCACGCCCTTTGACGGCAGAAATCGGTATTTTGAAAAAATATGCCATGACTGTTTCAACGGCAAGTCAAGGCTGTGTAACGGACGTTTTTAAATAAGTTTGTGCATTGTTTATTGCTCGCTTTGCTCGCAAAAGAGGAGAGGTGGTTCATTTTCGGGCTTGCCCGAAAAATGAACCACCTCCTCTCCCTGCGCGAGCGAAGCGAGCGCGTTGCTAAGTATTCATTCATACTTTAAAATCTGTAATTTAGTGATTCCTAATATGTTAATAGTCGCCGCCTCAGGTATTATCCCAATGCTTGTTGGTTTTATTTGGTACAATCCAAGCGTAATGGGAACTATCTGGATGGGAGAAAGTGGCTTTAATCCCGAAACCGCGAAAAAGACCAGTATGGTCAAAGTTTTGGGTATTGGTCTGCTGTTCAGCATAATGTTGGCGATTAGTTTAATGCCTGCCGTTATTCATCAAATGGGTTTGACGTCCATGTTAGCCGATGACCCTTCTTTGAAAGACCCGAACTCTGAATTGAGCAAAACGCTTGCCATGCTTTTGGACAAATACGGTAGAAACTACCGTACTTTCAAACATGGGGCATTGCATGGTTTTGTAACCACGCTTTTTTTGGTGTTGCCTGTTATCGGCACAAATGCTTTGTACGAACAGAAAAGTGCTAAATATGTAGCTGTTCATGTAGGTTATTGGGCAATTTGTTTGACTTTGATGGGTGGTGTCATTTGCGCCTTTGCATAAATTTGTTACAACTCTTGGAGGGTTAAAAACCTTCCAAGAGTTGTTCTAAAAATATAAACGTGAGGTATAACCACTTCTAAGCCAGATGATTTTCTTGTGAGAGAACCGAGCAATATAATTAAATGGTAGCCTTTAGAAAATCGCTGACTAAATAACTCACCAACTTTCCCGTCAACGGATTTTTCAACCCACTGTCTAATTGTGTTGCCCCCTCAGTAATGTGAAGATAGGCAATATCACAATTTTTTGCCGTATGATAAAGATATTGCCGCGCCTGCAAAGTCGAAACGCCGCAAGGCGACATGGCACTTGACAAGGTATTTTCAATGCAATCGAGGTCTAATTCGATACCTACGGGCGCATTTCGGGTGAAATCAACCGCGTCGAGAATCGCCTGTACGTAATTTATTTTTGCTCGAACGAATATATCCTCGTATAGACTGAATTGAATATCGGGATTTTTGACTATTTCTTCAATGATATTTTGCGCGTTGTAGCTTTCGTGTAAACCAATCATCGCGTACTTTTTCAGATACCCCTCAGTATAGGCGTAGCGAAAACCGTTGCCGCTATGCCGTCCTTCCATGCGTCGAAAATCGGAATGAGCATCTAAATTGATGGCGTTGAGGACTTGATTTTTTGCTTTTGAAACGCCTTTCAAAATTGGATAAGCGTTGTTATGCCCGCCACCGATGACGATAGGAATTTTACCTTCTAAAGCTATTTTTAGGGTGATTTTTTCTACTGCATCGTCTATTTGCGCCACCGATACTGAGGGGGCAAAATCGAAATATCCGAAGATAGAAACGTCCGCGCCCGACAGTTTTTCCGTGCTTTGTATGTTTAAAAAATTGGATAAAAAAGCTGTCCAAAGTGTCTCCGTACCACCTACGCCAAAGTTCGCTTTTACGCCCACACTTTCGGGAACGCCAATGACAACATACTGCCCTTCAAGGTTGCCAATATGCACTTTTTCGCCTAATTTGACTTCGTTTTGGCGTTTTTTCACGTATTTTTCAACAGTGCTATTTGTATATTTCTTAAAATTAGCCATTTTAATTTTTTTTGTAATTACTTAGTTCGCGCTTGCTTCGCTCGTGCGGCGGCAGGGTAGGTGGTTCATTTTCGGGCAAAGCCCGAAAATGAACCACATTTCCCCTTTAGTGCGAGCGAAGCGAGCGCGTAAAACACACTTTTTAGTTATGGCTGAGTAGTTACCCCTTTTATGATAACTTTTTCAATCAAATTATTGCCGAAACTATACGGCAAAAACGCCAACGAAGGCATCGATTTTGTGATGATTAAATTGGCAATTTTACCGCGTGTGATGCTTCCTACTGAGGGGTCTAATTCCATTGCACACGCGCCGTTGAGCGTTGCCGCGTTAATCGCTTCTTCGGGTGTCATGCGTAACTGAATACAACTCAATGCTACCAAAAACGGCATATTACCACTCGGCGACGACCCCGGATTGTAGTCTGTTGCGAGCGTCACACCAAGCCCTGCGTCTATCATTTTTCGGGCAGGTTGATAGGGCAAACGAAGGAAAAAAGCCGCCGTTGGCAACAACGTTGGAATGGTGTTAGAATTTTTCAAACAGGCAATTTCGGCATCGCCCAAACACTCTAAATGGTCGGCTGATACGGCATCGTTTTTTACGGCAACTTGCACACCACCCGAATTGCTCAATTGATTGGCGTGGATTTTTGCTTTCAGCCCAAAACGTTTTCCCGCTTCTAAAATCTGTTGCGTTTCTGCAACGCTGAAAAAGCCGTTTTCACAAAAAACATCAATGTAATCTGCGAGTTTTTCGCGTTCGATTATCGGCAATAATTCATGGGTAATCAAACGAATATACGCTTGATGTTCGGTGCGAAATTCAAGCGGATAGGTGTGCGCCAAAAAGGTTGATTTTATTAAAAGGTCGGATTGTGCTTTCAATTTTTTTATGACGCGCAACATTTTTAACTCGCCTTCGACGGTCAATCCGTAGCCACTTTTTATCTCAATTGCGCCCGTTCCGAGGCTTCGGACTTCTTGTAAACGTTTCCACGATTGTCTAAATAATTCGCCTTCCGAGGTGTCGTTTAAGCGTTTGGCTGAGTTCAAAATACCGCCGCCACGTTGCGCAATTTCTTCATACGTCAAGCCTTTTATTTTGTCCACAAATTCACTTTCGCGGCTTCCTGCATAGACAATATGCGTATGCGAATCGCACCAAGCGGGCATCACAAACCGCCCTGTTGCGTCAATTACTGAGGGGTCTATTTTACGTAATGCAGGGTGAATATTTTTCATTTCACCGTAATCAACGATTGTTTCTCCTTCGATTTGGAGGTAGGCGTTTTTGAGGGAAGGCAGTTCAGACATTGCCTTCCCTTTCAAAAAATGTGGTTTTTCTCTTACGCCAAAGAGTTCTTTTATGTTGATGATGAGCATCTTTAAGATTTATATGCACGGAATAAATTCCGTGCTACCAGAGTAATCCATGTTTTTCGCCTGTTTTTTTCGCAATTTCATAACCCGCATCAGCGTGACGAATAACCCCCAAACCGCAATCATTGCGCAAAACGCGCTTCAATCTTTTCTTCGCCGCCGCCGTTCCATCTGCCACAATCACCATGCCCGCGTGAATAGAATACCCCATGCCAACGCCGCCACCGTGGTGCAACGATACCCAACTTGCGCCTCCAGCCGTGTTCATCAGCGCGTTCAAAACGGGCCAATCGGCTACGGCATCTGAACCGTCCATCATCGCCTCCGTTTCGCGGTTTGGTGAGGCAACTGAACCCGTGTCTAAGTGGTCGCGCCCGATGACAATTGGGGCTTGAACCTTGCCTGTTTTGACCAATTCGTTGAACGCCAAACCCGCTTTTTCGCGCTCACCTTGCCCCAACCAACAGATGCGAGCAGGTAAACCTTGAAAGGCGATACGCTCTTGCGCCATCGTAATCCAACGTCTAAGTGATTGATTTTCAGGAAATAATGACAAAATCAATTCGTCCGTCACCTGTATATCATCGGGGTTGCCCGATAAGGCAGCCCAACGGAAAGGTCCTTTGCCCTCGCAAAACAACGGACGGATAAACGTAGGTACAAAACCCGGGAAATCAAAAGCGTTTTTGACCCCAAACTCCAAAGCGCGTCCTCTCAAATTGTTGCCATAATCAAAAGTAATTGCGCCGCGTTTTTGCAATTCAAGCATCAATTCAACGTGTAAACCCATTGACTGATAGGTTAAATTTGTGTAGTGTGTTGGATTGGTTTCACGCAAGATAGTCGCTTGTTCAAGCGTCAAATCGTGTGGGAAATAACCCGTCAAAGGGTCATGCGCCGATGTTTGGTCGGTCAATGTGTCGGGCGTGATATTGCGTTCAATGAGCCGTTTTAACAAATCAATGGCATTGCATTTTACACCGATTGAAACGGCTTGACCTTGTTTTTTTGCCAACAAAGCCGCATCAATTGCGGTATCAACGTCGTCAATATATTGGTCTAAATATCTGGTTTCTAAGCGTTTACGGATACGCCATTCTTCCATTTCGGCGATGAGACACACGCCGTCGTTCATCGTAATTGCCAAAGGTTGTGCGCCGCCCATGCCGCCCAAACCTGCCGTCACGGACAATGTACCGCGCAAATTACCGCCAAAGTGCTGCCGTGCTAACTCCGCAAAAGTCTCGTAAGTGCCTTGCACAATGCCTTGCGACCCGATGTAAATCCACGAACCCGCCGTCATTTGACCGTACATCATCAAGCCTTTTTTTTCTAATTCGTCAAAATGTTCCCACGTTGCCCATTTGGGAACGAGTTGCGAATTTGAAATCAAAACGCGCGGCGCGTCCTTGTGCGTTGGCACAATACCAACGGGTTTGCCCGACTGCACCAACAAGGTTTCGTCGTTTTCCAATATCTTCAAACCTTTGATTATCGAGTCCAAAGATTCAAAATTTCGCGCCGCTTTCCCTCTGCCACCATAAACGATGAGGTCGTCGGGACGTTCCGCTACATCGGGATTTAGGTTGTTGAGCAACATGCGCAGGGCGGCTTCTTGCACCCAACCTTTACAGGTGAGCTGACTGCCCGTAGGTGTTTTGTATTTTTCGACGTCGTAACGTATGAATTGTTTTGTCATGTTTTTTGAATTTTTAGTAAAAAGTAACATTTAGCTACGTGCCTTTTGCTCGCACAACGAGAGGAAAGAGGTGGTTCATTTTTTCGGCAAAGCCGAAAAATGAACCACATTTTCCCTTTCTGCGCGAGCAAAGTCTGTTTACATCCCGAATACCTTCGGGAGAGCGTGTGGTAAGCAGTTACTAAATGACCTCTCTGTATAAATTGATTTTAAATTAGTTCCAATCTGACGCGGGTTTCAAACCCGCGTCAGATTTTTTAAAAATATATAAAACACCCCCTCAGTATAAAACGCTCAAATCGGTGTTTTTTGCAAAAAAACTAATCGTTTTTTGAATATCAATCGCCATAAATCGGTCTTTTTCATTAAAAGAAACGTGTTTCCGATAGTCCAAAACAAACTTTTCAAGCGCCTCAGAACTCTTCAAAGGGCGACGAAATTCTAATGCTTGTGCCGCCGTCAAGAGTTCAATTGCCAATACTTTTTCCAAATTATTCAGCACTCGAAGGCATTTTGTCGCGCCGTTTGCGCCCATGCTAACGTGGTCTTCTTGCCCATTTGAAGACACAATTGAGTCAACCGAACTCGGTGTGCAGAGCTGTTTGTTTTCACTAACAACGCTCGCGGCGGTGTATTGAGGTATCATCAAACCCGAGTTGATGCCCGAATTTTGCGCCAAAAAAATCGGTAAATTGCGTTGTCCCGCAATCAATTGGTAGGTGCGGCGTTCGGAAATACTGCCGATTTCAGCCATCGCAATACTCAAAAAATCGAAGCCCAAAGCCAGAGGTTGTCCGTGAAAATTGCCGCCCGACAGTATCAAATCGGCGTCTGGAAAAATGTTCGGATTGTCGGTAACTGCGTTCATTTCTTGCTCAAAAATGGTCGTTACATAATCAAAAGTATCCTTAGATGCGCCATGAACTTGCGGGATACAACGGAAAGAATAAGGGTCTTGAACATGGGCTTTTTTCTGCTCTGCTATTTCACTGTTTTTCAACAGATTACGCATCGTTTCTGCTGTTTTTACCTGTCCTTTGTGCGGTCTGATTTGATGAATTTGGGGCAGAAAAGGTTGGGGCGAACAGTCGAAAGCATCGCAAGAAAGGGCAGCAATAATGTCCGCCAAGCGCAATAGTTTTTGAGCTTTCAAAAGACAATGAATACCATAAGCCGACATAAATTGTGTGCCATTTATCAATGCCAAACCTTCTTTCGACTGCAATTCAATGGGTTGCCAACCTTTGATTTTTAGGACTTCGGTGGCGTTCATTTCTTTATTTTTGAACACCACATTGCCCATACCAATCAAAGGCAAAGTGAGGTGTGCCAACGGCGATAAATCGCCCGAAGCACCGAGCGAGCCTTGATTGAAAACAACGGGTAAAATATCATGGTTATAAAAATCTATCAAACGTTGAACGGTGTCAACTTGTACGCCTGAATGTCCGTAAGACAGCGACTGAATTTTTAACAGCAACATCAACCGTACAATCTCCTTCGGTACGCGCTCGCCAATGCCGCAAGCGTGGGATTGCAACAAGTTGTACTGTAAATCAAGGATTTGCGATGTATCAATTTTGACATTTTGCAAGAAACCAAAACCCGTATTGATACCATAAAAAAGGGCATCAGAATCACTCATTTTTTGGTCTAAATACGCACGACAAGCCACAATTTTTTGGTGGGCATCGGCGGATAAAGCGAGTTTTCGCGCTCGGTTTACGATGTCTTCAATTGCTGAAAAAGGTAGCCAATTGGTATCTATGGATTTTATTTTTTGCATTTTTGCTCTGCTTTTTACCCTCTCAGTATTTTTGGATTTAAGACCATACATAAAATTTTAGTAATTACTTGAGGGATGGGCATAACCTAAAAGCGTTTTATATCTCGCGCTCGCTTCGCTCGCGCGAGGGAGGGAATGTGGTTCGTTTTTCGGGCAAAGCCCGAAAAACGAACCACCTCTCCTTCCTCACGCGAGCGAAGCGAGCGCGTGGCTAAGTAATTACAAATTTTACAACACACTGAACCACATCTTCTCGCACGAGCTAAGCGAGCGCAAGAAGCATTGTTGGCATTTTATGTACGGTTTTCAAATTTTTAGCACTGCAAAGCACGTTAAATTCTATAATAACAAAAAATAGTATTATTATTGCTCTGTAATAACTAATTTTGATTAATGGAACTACGACAACTCAAATCATTCGCCTTACTCGCCGAAGAATTGCACTTCGGTAAGGCTGCCGAAAAGCTCTTTATCGTGCAACCCGCACTAACCAAACAAATTCAAGATTTGGAACGAGAATTGGGCGTCGCGCTCTTTGAGCGCAACAAGCGGCGCGTTAAACTGACGCTCGCGGGTGCGTACTTTTTGAAAGAAATCAACGCGATTTTACTAAAATTGGAAGAAATAAAAAACCGCATACGTTGGGTTGAAGACGGCGCGAAAGGCGAGGTGAGGATTGGCTACGTGGGGTCGTGTATTCACACGTTTTTGCCAGATATGTTGTCTGTTTTGAAGGAAAAACAGCCCTATATTCAAACTTATTTGAGTGAAATGACTTCTTCGGCGCAACTCGCAGCGATTCAAAAAGGAGAGTTAGATATTGCATTTTTGCGTAATCCGCCGCCCGATAGTCATTTTGAGCAACGCTTGGTTTTTCAAGAAACCTTCTCTTTGGTGCTGCCCAAAAGTCATTGGATTGGTGACGATAATTTTAAAGAAGTGGCGCAATTGGCGAATGAAAATTTCATTTTACCGACTCTTGCAGACGGTGCATTGTACTATCAAATACAATACAGTATTTGCGAAGATGCTGGTTTTAGCCCCCGCGTTGCCCACGAAACGGTACATGGACACACTGTTTTGAAATTGGTTGACCACAATTTGGGCATTACCTTTTTGCCCACTTCTTTCAAAAATACGAGCAATGCGGCGGTCAAATTTATTGAATTGACTGAGATTCCGCAACGGGCAGAAATCACCGCTTTGTGGGATAAAAACAATCTGAACCCAAGTTTGAAGCGGTTTTTGAACGATGCTTTATTGCGTTAGGAAGATTTCAAATTTCAGATTTCAAATCGCAATAAATTGATTTCCAATATTTTGCAAAATAAAATTTGATACTTTATTTATTTCGCGTTCCTTAGTTCCAATTTGACGCGGGTTTCAAACCCTGTCCCCATGCCTTTGTCTAAATCAGCAAAATAAAAATAGGCTGAGTAATTACGTTTTTTATAAAAAACGCATAAGGCAAGTTGTCTTTAACGGTATATTATTACCCCTCAATATCATTTATTTTTACCTTATTCAGAACAGGATTGGCGTACATGCCCAAAAACTGTGCTACTGATTGCGCGTTATTCACGTCTATTCTACTGCTCATTCGTTCCATAAATGCCGTTTTTTCAGTCAAAGTATAGTATTTTGCGTATTTGTCGGTCTTTAAAAGCGCGTCAAAAGCAATGTAATTTGAAGACCATAATTTATAATTCTTAATAATTTGACGGTCAATGAGTTGAACCACCGCTTTGATTTGTTGATTCGCATTGGTGATGTCTGTTAATTGGTCTATCGCTGCGTTTATCGGTTCTCCAGCATGAATTCTGATGCGTTTTTTTTGTCCCGTCAAACCTTTTAGAATGGTATTAAAGTCTTCATTTTCAGATTTTACGTACTTTTCATTGTTCAAATTTGCCAGCAATTCGGGCATTTTTAAGGCATCTGTTGGGTCATATTCGTAAGAAATCGAAATAGGAACGATGTTTAATGATTTAAAATGTGCCAATAAGTCGCCTTTTTCGGCTGCCATACCCAGCATCTTCAAAATGCCCGACTGTGTCCCATCATTGCCATCTTTTGTGCGTCCTTCGCGTTGTGCCAACCACACCGAACGTTGGTCTTGGGTGATGAGTTCATGGATATATTCCGACATCAGTTTGGAACTTTGCAATAATTCTCGTGGTGTCAAACCTCTGTGAACAATAAAATTGCGGTTGATTTTAGACAAGGTATATAAAAACGGTTTTTGCAGCAAATTGTCGCCAATTGCCGATGCCGTTAAAATCATCTTGTTGTAAAACAAAGACAAATTAATCAATGAAGTATCTAAAAGAATATCCCGATGATTGGAAATGAATAAATAAGACGTGTTTTTATCTAACTTATCAAAACCCGAAGTGGTCAATCCTTCCGAACTTTCGGTTAGCACACGGGACAAGATTTTAGAGACTATTTGTCCTTGAAAATCTTGTGTGCTGTGGATAGACAATAGTTTTTTTTGCCATGCTTCGTCCGTAGTATTGGGAAATGTGAACCGCATAATTGCCGTCATCATCGGGTCATGTATAACGGATTTAATGGCTTCATTAACTTCACCATCGTAAAAAGGACGAATATGATTGAATTTTGATTGATTTGACATAAGTAAAATTTTAAATTTATTACTCTGGCGTTACAGTATGTACTGCAATCACCTTTGTTTTATTAACGCCTATTATTGGTTTTTCTTGTAAAAAATGATGTACGACAATCGCAACCGCCACACCAATCGCTGAACCAAACAACGTATCGTCTGGAAAATGTAGTATCAAATAAACACGCGAAAGGGCTACTAAAACGGCTGTTATCAAGCAAGCTATTTGGGCAACAGGATTACCCAAAAAACGAAAAGCCAAGAGTGTCCAGATACAAAAACCACCTGCCGAATGTCCCGAAGGAAAACTTGTTGACCCCTTCAGTAAAGTAACGCCTTCTACGGTATTTATATCGGAAAGTATGCCCAAAGACTCCAAAACTGCCGCAGGACGCGGTACGGCAAACAATTCTTTTAAGCCCAGCGAGACGCTCAAAACAACCAAACCACCCATCGCAATTTGCCACGCCCAATATTTTTCGCCAATAATGAGAAAGAAAATCGTGAAAATGATGAAAGGATATTCTTCTCCCAAATGTGTCCAAAGTTTGAAAAAAACATCACCAAATGGTGTTCGATTATTGCTAAAAATAAAGAAAGCGTCTAACCATTCGTATTGGAATTGCCAGATAAAAACGATTACAAAAATCAAAAAGTAGGAAGCAAAATACATTTTATTTTGCTGGATAATAGTCAGCATTAATACGTTTTTTAAATGTAGTAAAATAGTAATTACTTAGTCACGCGCTCGCTTCGCTCGCGCGATGGAGGAGAGGTGGTTCGTTTTTCGGGCTTTGCCCGAAAAACGAACCACATTCCCCTTTTTTGCGAGCGAAGCGAGCGCGAATAGCTACAAAACTAAACAATCGCCGTTTCTTTACGCGTAATAAATTTCCCAATTGTTTCATTGTACAGAATTTTCAATTTCTTACCCGTTCCGTCCAGCGACATTTTGTAATCATTGACGGCACGCCAAGTCAAGACCAATGCAATAGGCAACATAAACAAAACGGGCGTCCAAGCCGCCTCTATCGGCGACATATTGCCCGCATCTTTTATATTTTTGCAATAAATTGTACCAATAATATACATCACAAAAAAGCCAATTGCCACTAAAATCGGGTAGCCGAAACCACCTTTTTGAATAATTGCGCCCATTGGTGCGCCAATAAAAAGAAAAACCAGACAGATAATGGCGGCGGTATATTTCATGTGCAATTCATAAACAAATTTACCGCTTTGGTCATTATTTACTTTAGTTTGACGAATTGTATTTTCTATATTTGATTGAATATTTCGCGCCGAATTTTCTGCCCTTTGCTCCAATCCTAAACGTTCACTTTGGGCAGTTGCCTCCACGATTCCGTAAAAATTGTCCACTAAAGCCTTGTTTCTGAACGAATCTTTTTTAACAGCAATAGTCGTTTGCGGTGTTTCATTTGTGGTCGTATTGATGCCAGCCCGCGCCGCTTTATTGATAGAATCCAATCTATCTCTAACGATTTCTAAAGAAGTTGGGATACTTTTTTCACCTTTTTTTATTTTCTTTAGTGTAGCATCGTTCATTGTTTTGGATTGCTGAATGTTCGCATTTTCTTTTTTTACTTCATTTTTTACTGAGGGGGTGCTGCTGTCCGTTTGATCTGTTGTTATGCTTACCGAAGGAGGCGTTTGTACAACTTTTGCTTTTAGTGGAGACATCATTTCTCGGATAGTACGGTTCAAATCGCTCATTGAAGTCAAATTTAGGCGATTCATTGAGTCCGTGGCACTTAAAAGCTGCCGACTCGACAACATTTTTTGATTGTTTTTAAAAAGGTCTTCATCGGTTTTTTTGCGGTCAAATTCAGATAAATCAAAAATCGTTTTCCACGAACTAAATTTAGTCCGCACAAATGGGTTTTTACCCGATTGTTGCCCATTGTTGCCCGTTGTTTCTTCGTAGCGTACACCGTCGTAGAGGTTCATAACGATAAATTGGCGGTCGTCTGAATTCAACATTTCTCCTTTTTTGGCAACGGTTTGTTTCACCAAATTGGTACTGATACCTTTATCATAAATCAATACGTCTTCTAATTGACTGCCATCGCCGCGTTTTTTGCCAATTCTAAGTGTGAAATTTGCAAATTCATCGTTAAAGACCCCTGCTTCAAGGTTCAAAGCGGGTTTTGATTTGCGAATATCGTAAAAACGGGAATAGAATTTTAAATTTGCCCAGGGAATGAGAATTTCGGAAGTAAAAAATGAAAAAAGTGCCACGACACCAACAGCATAAAAAAGCGGACGCATCACCCGAAGCAAGGACACGCCTGCGGATTTGAAGCTCGATAATTCATACCGTTCTGCCAAATTGCCCATAACCATCACCGTAGAAATGAGTATGCCTATTGGCAATGCTTGTGGGACAAAGCCAATAGATAGATAAAAAAGCAATTCGGATACGTCAAATATCGTTAATCCTTTGCCCATCATCTCGTCAATATACAGCCATAGGAACTGCATAATCAAAACAAAAAGCGCAATAAAAAACGCTATAATGAACGGACCTATAAACGAACGCACCAAGAGTTTATCAAGTATTTTCATTGTTCAATTTCAGTAATTTCAAAGGATTTCAAGGATTTCAGTAATTCCAAAGGATTTCAAGGATTTCAATTTGAAATCTTTGAAATCGTTTTGAAACCATACATAAAATCCAAACTGCTGGTTCTCGCGCTCGCTTCGCTCGCGCGAGAGGGGAAATGTTGTTCATTTTTCGGGCAAAGCCCGAAAAAATGAACAACCTCTTCTCCTTTGCGCGAGCGAAGCGAGCGTAAAACTGCCTTTTAATGCGTATTTTGAATTTATGTATGGTTTCAAAGAAATCGTCACAAAAAAAAGAACGGCAGCGAGTACCAACTCGCTGCCGCCTCTTTTTTTTTGACAATAGGGTTTATCCTAAGTAATCAGCTGTGCGGTCAAATTTGATGACGAGCAAAGTGTAAAACATTGCGCGGAATTTGTTGCGATTAGATTGACCCAATTGCTGGCATACTTCAGCAATTGCAGCATCTAATTCTGGACCGTCTGCAAGACCCAATTTTTTGATAAGGAAGTTATTTTTGACACGCGCCAATTCTTCGTTATCAGAGCAAGATACACGGCTTGAATCTTCGTTATAAATAACTGGACCCATTTTCTTTGTTACTGCCGCTACCAATTCAGGGCTTACACCTAAGTCCAACTTGCCGAATTCGGCGTTGTACTGGTCGATTTTTTCAGTCAACTGACTCATAGCTTACTGCTTTGTTTTAGTGAAAAAAATATTATAACTTGTCTTGTCATTCCCGACGGCGAAAAATAGACAGAATATTTAGAGTACGCCAAATAAATTGTTAATTATTTTAAACATTTTTTTTACCACGTTTTAAATCAAACAAATCGGTGTATTTATCCCCTCAGTATTTTATTTGTTTTTACGTTTATTTTTACATTTTTCTTGATTTTAGAGTTCGTGAACTGTTGTTTTATTTATTTCACGTTGCTTATTGTCTATTCTGTGCTTTGTTTAAATTTTATATTGAATTAAAATAATATTAAAACGACCAATAAGTGACATGGAAAATGTGAGTAGAATTAATTGAGTCAAGACTTGGTAGTCTTTCATATTAATGCTGTTGGGCTTGGGATTTAAAGTCTTTCTAATGTTACGGATATATGCTAAAATGCCTTAGGCATGACCAATTTTGTAGCGGCTGATTTTAATCCGCCGAAAAATTAAAACAGATGAGTTAAGAGCCGTAGGCTCGGCACGTATTTATATGCGCCAAGCCTACGGCTCTCAATGAGAGGGGTACGTACATTTTCGGCGGATTGAAACCCCACCCTTGAGTATTTTTTCTAATTTTTTCAAAAAAAGCCAAATAGTTTCTTGATTTAACCTATTTTTGCCGCGTTTTCAAATAAGCAAAAGGTCGGTGTCATTTGTCATTAAACAAAGAGACCTTTTTGTGAACATATACAAAAGACAAATGACTTTTATAAATGAGCAATATAGTAGCAATAGTCGGCAGACCTAATGTCGGCAAATCCACTTTTTACAACCGTTTGGTCGGTGAGCGTGATGCCATTGTGGACAATTTTTCTGGTGTAACCCGCGACCGCAAATACGGTACTTGTGAGTGGAATGGTAAAAAATTTATGGTCGTTGATACGGGCGGTTTCGTGGAAGGGTCAGATGATATTTTTGAAAAAGCCATTCGCGCCCAAGTTAAATCTGCACTTGAAGAAGCCTCTGTTATTGTTTTTATGGTAGATGCCACAACGGGCGTTACTGACCTCGACGAAGACATTACAGAAATTCTACGCCGTACCCGCAAACCCTTAATTTTGGCAGTCAACAAAGTAGATACGCCGCATTTGCAATTGCAAGCGAACGAATTTTGGAGTTTGGGTTTTGATGAAGTACATTTTATCCAATCTGTTTCTGGTAGTGGCACGGGCGATTTGTTAGATGCTATTGCCGAAAAAGTGGAAAATGAAGAACCGCTTGATACAGAATTACCTAAATTCGCTATTGTTGGGCAACCCAATGTGGGTAAATCATCGCTTCTAAATGCTTTATTGGGCGAAGAACGCACAATTGTTACGGAGATTGCTGGTACAACCCGCGACCCTATTCACTCGCACTACAATAAATTTGGCAAAGAATTTATTATTGTTGACACAGCAGGGATTCGTAGAAAATCGCGCGTGAGAGAGGATTTAGAGTTCTATTCCGTCATGCGGGCAATCAAGGCAATGGAGGATTCGGACGTGGTTTTGATGATGATTGACGCCACACAAGGCGTTACTGCTCAAGATTTGACCATATTTGGTTTGGCAAAAGACCGCAACAAAGGCATCGTTGTTGTTATCAATAAATGGGATTTAGTTCCCAATAAAACTGCGAATACTGCCCGCGATTTTGAAGCCGAAATCAAAGGACGACTTGCACCTTTTATAGATGTTCCCGTGATTTTTACTTCTGTTCTTGAAAAACAACGCATTATGAAAGCCATTGAAATTGGCTTAGAAGTGCATGAAAATCGGACGCAAAAAATCACGACATCAAAACTCAATGAGTGGTTGGAAGAAGCCTCTGCAAAATTACAACCGCCGTCATTCCGTGGGCATTTGATTAAGATAAAGTACATGACGCAATTGCCCATTTTTTATCCTGCTTTCGTTCTTTTCTGCAATCACCCGCGTGAAGTACCAGAAAATTATCGGCGGTATTTGGAAAATTCATTGCGGGCTGCCTTCAATTTTACGGGCGTGCCGATTTCTTTGTTTTTCAGAGATAAATAAAGAAACAACCACTTGTTTTAAACAAGTCTAATCAGTGTCTAATTCATTACTTCAAACTATACTTTGTAACTAAAACGTTGAGAAAATGCCATTTATTAAAACCCATATTGAAGGATTAACCATTTTTGAACCGCGTATTTTCGGCGACGAACGTGGTTATTTTTACGAAAGCTACAATTATGATGCTTTTCGTTCGGCGGGTATCAACGCTGTCTTTGTTCAAGACAATCAAAGCCGTTCGACCCGCAATGTACTGAGGGGTCTTCATTATCAAGTTGGTGCGTTTGCACAAGCTAAATTGGTGCGCGTGATTGAAGGTGAAGTCATGGATGTTGTCGTGGATATTCGCGAAGGCTCACCAACTTATGGACAATCTTTCTCGATTCTACTGTCGGCAGAAAACAAGAAACAGCTTTATATTCCGCGCGGGTTTGCGCATGGATTCACTGTTTTGAGCAAAACAGCCGAGTTTTTCTATAAATGCGACAATTTTTATTCAAAAGAATCAGAAGGCAGTATTGCTTTTGACGACCCTGCTTTGGGGATTGATTGGGGAATTAATTTGAAAAAAGCGATTTTGTCAGAAAAAGACAGGGCGCATCCGATAATGGGACAGCACCGCAAGTTTTTTTGAGATGAAAGTTCCCCTTTTGCCACCCGCTCTGCCGCAGGTATGCGGGGTGTAAACAGATATTGCTTGTGCGTAAAGGGGAAAGGTGGTTCATTTTTCGGCTTTGCCGAAAAATCAACCACCTCTTTTCTTGACGTTGCGTGAGCAAAATGCACGTAACTGAACTGTTATATTCCATATTTAAATGGTAGGTTGCATAGCCGCACCGTTCTCTTAACGTTTCTGAGAGAATGGTGCGATGCACCTAAGCCATTATTGAAAGTCAATTAATTGCACTTTGAAATTTGGAATCTGAAATTTAAAATTTTTACCGCACCTCCTTGATAAACAAGTAGCGTTTTTTATCAATAATTGAAAAATAAATCATATACAACATAGAAACAATAGCTGCTGCCAAGAGTTCATAATTGATTTCATGACGAAACCAACCTAAAGCAGTGAGCAAAACAAAGGTCATCACGACCATAAAATTGGATTGGTACGTGCCTACTCGCAACTGAGTTGCCTCTTTATCTGATAAATTAATGGGGAGTGGTTCGGTTCGGTAAATTGTGTAACGGGCTTCGACAGCCACGTTTTCAAACGGCACAACGATTTGTTGACGCCCGCCGTTCGGGATTTTGGCAATGGGTCTGCCGTTAATCACGACATCAATTGCGCGACCGATGTGAAAAAATTGAAAAGGAAATTCGACTGTGATTACTTTAGTCATTATTAATTTTTAATTTTAAAAAGATATAACGTTAGAAGGTGGTGGTTTCGCGTCCTAAGTTACAAGTTTTTTTTTAAATGGTTGCTATTTTCAGAGGGCAAAGATACATGTTTTTTCAAAATTCCCTTTTTAGGGGAATGACTTTTCATAAAAAAATTGGGTAATTACTTAGGTGTCCACGGATTAATTACTTAGGTTTAAATAAACCAGCAATTTCCGCTTTGGGATTTGCGGCGTAGCTGCCTAATATCGGTAATATTTAAAGACAATTTACTAATTTTTATGCGGTGTAACCGCTAAACACTCGGTTTAGCGGTTACACCGCTTAGTAAACCCCATTTTTTCGTTGAGTATTACCGAGATTAGGCAGCTACGCTGCCTGTGAAAAGTCAAAGCGGAAATTGCTGTAAATAAACACGGTTTTTAATTTACCCAAATCTGCGAGGTTTAAACCACGGTTATTTACATTTAGGTACTTAATTGAGAAGTGGGCATAACCTAAAAGCGTTTTTTGCATCTCGCGCTCGCTTCGCTCACGCGAGGGAGGGGAATGGGTTCGTTTTTCGGCTTCGCCGAAAAACGAACCACGTCTCCCTGCGCGTAGCGAAGCGAGCGCAAACATCTGTTTTTAATCAAAAAACGATGTTTTTAGGTTATGCCCACTCCTCAGGTACTTAATTAATCCAAGTTTTGTGGTAGTGCCTTCAAAACGCGCCGCCTTCGGCGGCGCGGGATTTTTCGGAGCGAGCCGTTTTTTTTGTTGAAAATTTGGGCAAAGCCCAAATTTTCAACAAAAAATGCGTTTGGGGTTTCGCTAAACTGTTCGCAATGGTTGGAAATATTATATCAATGATGAACATGGCGCGTCTGTTCCAATAAATCCGCTTAATACACCCGATAGAATGATGATTCTGGGTGCGTTTTCAGCAGAGGCGTACAATCTGGAAATGATGGGCGTTATAGAACATCGAGACGATATTGCCAAAATGATTGAACAAGAGCGTTTGGATAAAGCAGCAGGTGAACAGAATAAACATCTGAGCGCGGCATCTTAGTAGCACTCAGTAAAAAACGTAAAAGACTCATGCAAAACACACTGTTTTGCATGAGTTTTTTACGTTTTTTACTGAGTGACTTACCTTATAAACGCTCGGTTTACAAAGCAATTTTATTTCGCCCCATTTTTCCATTTTCAATTATAAAATGTGATTTTATTTCAAACAAGGCTTTTTTTTCTAAATCTTATATACATTTGTGCCGAAATTTAAAACAAAAATAATTTTTTTTTTCTATAAAACAAGTTTAAACACTTGATATACAGGCTTTTAATGTCTGTTTTTGTTTGTAATCATTGGAACAGTAGAAGACTTTTTAAAACAAAAAATTTTATTAAATTTTTCCGCAAAACGTATGGCAAAGAACCTTCTCATCGTCGAATCACCTGCAAAGGCTAAGACAATTGAAAAAATATTGGGCGCAGATTTTAAAGTCGTCAGCAGTATGGGACACGTTCGCGACCTTGAAAAAGGGGGCGTTGGTGTGGATGTTAAAAATAATTTTAAACCCAATTATGCTGTAACACCCGACAAAATAAAATTGGTCAATCAGTTGAAAGCAGAAGCCCGCAACTCAGGCGAAGTGTGGCTCGCAACGGACGAAGACCGCGAAGGAGAGGCTATTTCTTGGCATTTGTGCAAGGTATTGGGTCTCGACGAGCGAATTACCAAACGGATTGTGTTCCGCGAAATCACAAAACCTGCCATTCTCAACGCTGTACAAAATCCACGCAATGTTGACCTCAATCTCGTAGATGCCCAACAAGCCCGCCGCGTTTTAGACCGTTTGGTGGGTTTTGAATTATCGGAATTGTTGTGGCGCAAAGTGAAAGGCGGATTGTCAGCAGGACGTGTTCAGTCGGTTGCCGTGAAATTGGTGGTAGAAAAAGAACGCGAAATCCAGAAACACGACGCCAAACCGTATTTCAAAATTGATGTACAATTTGACGTAAAAAATAGCCAAGACCGTCTCGTAAAACTCAAAGCAGAGTCGCCCGAACGGTTTGATACTGAGGGGGGCGCGCGCGGTTTTTTGGAAAACTGCAAAAGTGCCACTTACCAAATTCGCAAAATTGACGTGAAACCCACCAAACGTAAGCCTACTGCCCCGTTTACGACTTCAACTTTGCAGCAAGAGGCAAGCAGAAAATTGGGCTTTTCGGTAAATAGAACCATGTCGAACGCGCAACGTTTGTACGAAGCAGGACACATAAGTTATATGCGTACCGACTCCACAAATTTGAGTGAAACGGCTTTACAGGCAATTGCAGCAGAAATTGAAACCAAATTTGGCGCACAATACGTTCAAACACGCCGATTCAAAACGGGAAAAGACGCGGCACAGGAGGCACACGAGGCAATCAGACCAACTTATATTGAAAAAGTAAACGTGGCGCAAGACCGCGATGAACAACGGCTCTATGAGTTAATTTGGAAACGGACTATCGCTTCGCAAATGGCAGACGCCGAACTTGAAAAAACAGTCGTTGATGTAGGCATTTCTACCCAACCGACTGCAAAATTGATTGCAGAAGGCGAAGTCATTAAATTTGACGGCTTTTTGAAAGTTTATATTGAATCAAAAGATGATGACGACGATGATGCGAAGGGCGTTTTACCCCCCCTCAGTGTCGGACAGATTTTGACCTTTGATTTGATGACCGCGACACAAAAATTCACGCGCCCACCTGCACGCTATACGGAAGCGGCTTTGGTCAAAGACCTTGAAGAAAAAGGCATCGGACGACCTTCGACTTACGCGCCAACTATCTCCAAAATCATGGAAGAAAATCGCGGCTACGTTGAGAAAGTGACTCGTGAGGGTTTACTTCGCGCTTTTGATGTGTTGACTTTGGATAGAACGAATAAAATAGCCACCAAAAACGCCACGGAAACAACTGGCGCACTCAAAAATCACCTTGTGCCAACCGATATGGGTATGCTCGTTGTGGACTTTTTGGACAAGCATTTTGACAATGTAATGGACTATCGTTTTACAGCCGAAGTTGAAAATCAATTGGACAGTGTGGCAGATGGCAAATTGAATTGGACAAAATATTTGTCGGGTTTTTATGAGCCTTTTCACGCCGATGTTGAACGCACAAAAGTAGAAGCCGAGCGCATGAGTGGCGAACGGGCATTGGGACATGACCCCGAAACAGGACGTACTGTTTTGGTCAGAATGGGCAAATTCGGTGCAATCGCTCAAATTGGTGCGCCCGACGAATTGGCAGAAAATGAAAAACCAACTTATGCCAATCTCCAAAAAGGGCAAAGTATTGAGTCTATTTCATTGGTAGAAGCCTTGAAATTATTTGAATTGCCGAAAAATGTCGGTTCTTTTGAAGGTAGTGATGTCACGATTGGTATCGGTCGTTTTGGTCCTTATGCCAAATTTGGCGATGTTTTCGTCTCGATTCCACGCGATGAAGACCCCCTCAGTATTTCGCTCGAACGCGCCATTGAATTGTACGAAGAAAAACGCACGGCAGAAGCACCCGTCTTCACTTACAAATCCTTGCCCGTCACTAAAGGAACAGGACGTTTTGGACCTTTTATCAAATATGACGGCATGTTTATCAATGTCCCACGTCGTTTCGATTTGGAGACCTTGGCACTCGACGAAGCCATAGAATTGATTGAAGCCAAGATTGAAAAAGAAGGCAATCGCTACATTCACAATTGGGAGTCAGAAAAAATTTCCGTTGAAAATGGTCGCTGGAGTCCGATGATTTCTTTTGGTAAATACAAACCGTTTGCACTCAAAATTGAAGGCAGAAAAGCAACAGCAGAAGACGCCGCTAAATTGACGCTCGAAGACGTGAAAAAATTGATTGAAGCAGAAATTCCTAATGCTTTCGCGAAAAAAGAGAAGAAACCTGCGGCAGCAGCAAAAAAGCCTGCACCTAAGAAAAAGTAATTGAATTAGGATAGGCAGGATTTTAAACGATGAAAAGGATTTATACAGGTACGGAAGTTCTGTATAAATCCTTTCCCTATTTTAAAACACCTTCATAGAACCTTCTTTGTCATACATTGTTGCATAAGGCTTATCTCTTATTACACAGAGCCTATTGCTCGCTTCGCTCGCGCGAGTGAGGTGGTCTTTTCGGGCAAAGCCCGAAAAAAGAACCACATTCCCCTTTTTTGTGAGCGACGGTGACAATAGTGACACGAAAATTCGGGTTGAAGATTATGATAAAGTTGCTTATTTGGACAAAGCAAAAAAATTAAAACGCATTAATTTTCTGTAATTTATCCTGCAAATCCTCCAGATTAATATTATTGGACGTGGCTTCGCTCACATTGTTGAGCAGTCTTTGCAATTCGCTAATTTTTTTATCAATTTTTCCAACCTCACCCAATTTATTAGATTTTGAATTGGTCAAAACCGTTTCAATTTGGCGTTGGTAGGTGGATAAATTGGATAAAAAAGACTTTGATAAATTTACCAATTCGTCGTTAATCACTTGAGCTTGATTAAGCGCGTATTCGGGATAATACAAGCGGCGGTCACTCAATGCTTTTTGATAGTTCATAACGCCGTTGACCTTACATTCTTCCAAAATGCGCTCCACATGCTTTTGTACAGCTTCTTTATTGGCGCAGCGGTTCACCAAAAGGGTCAAATTGCGAAAAGTATCGAGTTTTACTGAGGGGTCTATTTGGTGTAAACGCTCGGTGGTGTAGTTCTTTAAAATCAATTTTAAAGCATCTACGCGGATATTGATGGTGTTCAAATTAGCCGTAAAACTCTGATTGGCTTGCTCTAAACCTTGATAATGCTCAACGTATTTTTGCACATCTTTCTTGAAACCAACAACGTCTTCCAATTCTATTTTTGATTTGTCAGTAACCGCCAAACTGACTACCAAATCTACAACACCTTTTATATTTGACACAATTGGAAACGATTTAACAAATGAAGTTGTGATGGGTGCATTAATCACATTTTTTACAATATCAACAAATTTTACCTTATTACCAATGCCTTTTTTATTCAAAACCCGTGCTTCCAATTGAGTAATAATATCATCGGTAACAGAAAAACCCAGTTCCGTGTTTGTCGGATTGTTCAACTGCCCGATTTCATCTAAGTAAGTGGATATACTATTGACCGCTTGCAAGGCATTTAGACTTGCATTTGATGCCCGAATAAAATCAATAGTATTTACAATTTTGATGCGTTGTTGGCTGATACTACGGTCAAAAGTGAATAATTGAGCATTCGTAATCCGTTTTAGAGATTCATTATTTGACTTTAGAATATCGCCAAAATTGGTGTATTGTGTTTGTAGAGCATTCAAGCGCAGGTGTAAACTATCCACTCTTTGTCCATTCATTTGCAGATAATTGCTGTATATTTGAGCCAAGCTATCAGGCAAATTTTGAGCGTTGAGCGAAGAAAAACAAAAGAAAACAAGGACAGAAAAGACGGTTTTAAACATGGAATAAGATTTTTTTAATTAGAATAGAAAAGTTTCAAGTTACTGTACACTTTTTTATATTGTATTTTTTTTGCTCGCTTCGCTCGCAAAAAAGGGTGAAAAGTGGTTCGTTTTTCGGTCTTTGCCCGAAAAACGAACCACCTTCCCTTCTTTCGCGAGCGAAGCGAGCAAAAGTGTATAGTAGTTTAGAAAAGTTTACAACTTTCAAAAAGTTGCAAACTTTTTGAAAGTTATGACCGATTGCTATAAACGAATAAATTTAAAAAATGTTTGACCCCTCAGTCATGTGTTTTATATATATTTGAGGGATGGGCATAACTCAAAAGCGTTTTTTGCATCTCGCGCTCGCTTCGCTCGCGCGAGGGAGGGAATGTGGTTCGTTTTTCGGCGAAGCCGAAAAACGAACCACATTCCTCCCTTTTGCGCGAGCGAAGCGCGCGCAAAACATCTGTTTTTAATCAAAAAACGATGTTTTTAGGTTATGCCCACTCCTCATATATATTTAGAAAATTTGACGCTGGTTTCAAACCCGCCTCAGATTGGAACTTAAATAAACTCCGTCAAGCCTTCTTGCCACCCATATCTACGGAATTTTTCAAAATCTTTGTAAAACTTCAAACCCGATTCAAACATACCAAAAACGCGCTCAAATGACCAAACTTCTGCCCAAGATTTGACCTCGCCTTCAAATTGGAATAGCCGTCTGATGCGCTCCATTTTATTTATTTCACTCACAATAATCACCTTTCTCGCCCCCAATTGACGCGCCAATTTTAAGGCATCTTTGTCTTTTTCGACCACGCCGTGGTGACACACCTCGATGGCTAAATACAAGTCGCCACCTTTGTACCAAAGCACGTCAATCTGATAAGGAAAATCGGGTAAATCGCGCAATGCCCCCTCAGTAACGACCTCAAAACCCGACCATTCGCCGATTTTTCGGAGCATATCTACTGTTGCAACGTGCAAAGAATCGCCCCGAATGTCGCCCGAAAGTGCCAATTGAGCGAAGCGTTCTTCCAATGTTTTTATCTCGATTATGGAACTAAAGCGCGTCGGTTTTGAAGGTAAACTATTGGATTCGTTGATTAAAAAATCGTAGCGATTGAGATAGTCTGTAATGTCATATTGCCCAAAAAAACGAAGAAACCACACGCCATTCTTCAATTTTACGACGGGTTTAAATTGCTTAAAGCGATTGCCAACAGCGTAAATATCGTGAAAAATTTCCATAATTAAAGCAAGTGGGAGAACAAAAACCCGTTTGTCAGATTCGCATGTCAGTAGGAGGAAAAAATGTCGGTGATGCTCATAAAAGTAATCAAAACGCGCTTCATCGAGCTTAAAAGTGAAATCGCGACGGCTTATACTGAGGGGGGTAGTTTGAATGTCAATAAGAATTTCATTGTTCAATAAATACACTTGTTCGCCCAATTCGGGTTTGGACGTGATTGAAAAACCGAGATTTTCAATACGTTTCAGTAGAACATCTGATGTGTGTGTGGATATTTTATTTTCTTTCATTCTAAGACAACCGCCGTTTAAAATCCGTATAATTAAAACGCCTCACCAATTGGTATTCATTTTTCTCTGTCCAAATCCCAATATCAGGGTGTTTGACCCCATTAAACATCGTGGTTTTGACCATTGTGTAGTGAATCATATCTTCAAAAACCATTACATCGCCAACTTTGAGTTCTTTATCAAAACTGTAATAATCCATATAATCGCCTGATAAACAACTTGTTCCACCGATTTTATAATTGAATTTCTCGGCATCAAAATCGCCCGCATTGCGAATTCTTGGGCGGTAAGGCATTTCAAGCGTATCGGGCATGTGTGCCGTAAAACTGACGTCAACCATCACCGTCTTTACGCCGTGATTGTCCACAATATCCAAAACTTCGGACAGTAAAACGCCTGTATCCCAACCAACTGCACTACCGGGTTCAAGAATCAAATCGAGGTGCGGATGCCTTGATTTGAAGGCTTTTAAGGCTTGAATTAAGTACTCAATGTCATACCCCGCTTTTGTCATTAGGTGTCCACCACCGATATTTAACCATTTTAGTTGAGGCAAAAAGTGTCCCATTTTTTCTTCAATTGCCAAAAGTAACCCCTCAGTATCCGTTGCCGTTGACTCGCATAAGGCGTGAACATGGAGTCCTTCAATGCCTTGTGGCAACCCATTTTTGATATTATCAATGGCTTCGCCCAATCGTCCACCTGCTTTTCCCGGATTGTAAAGGTCTGTTTCTACGACTGAAAACTCTGGATTAACGCGCAAGCCACAGCTTATTTCGTGCCGCGTAAAACGTTGAATTTGCGGATAAAAACGTTGAAATTGGCTCAAAGAATTGAAAGAAATATGGCTTGAGTATTTCAAAATGCGTTCAAAATCTTCAGGAAAATACACCGCCGCGTAAGTGTGTGCCAATGTTTTCATTTCTGAGAAACACAACTTGGCTTCGTACAAACTGCTTGCGGTTGCACCGTCTAAATATTGGCGCACCATTGGAAATGCCGACCACATCGAAAAACCTTTAAACGCGACAATTATCTGCACATCGGCTTCCAATCTGACCCGTTCCATGAGTTCTAAATTTCGGCGCAATAATTTTTCGTCGAGAATATAAGCCGGTGATTTTATTGTTGAAAAGTCCATAACTAAATTTTGTTTGAAACAAATAGCCCCCTCAGTATTTTCGTGCTGAGAAGGCTATTTTTTTGTTATTTATGTGAAATTATTTATTCATTTTTTGTTGTAATTCAGCCAATTGCTTCATCAATGTTTCTATTTTAAGTCTTTCGGCTTCAATAATTTGGTCTTTTTCAGAAATTACATGCTCTTTTTCTGAAAGAGCTTGGTCTTTTTCAAAAAGAGCTTGGTCTTTTTCAAAAAGAGCTTGGTCTTTTTCAGCAATGATTTCGTCTTTTTCATCAGAAACTCTTTTTGCTTCTCTTGCCAAAATACGCTCAAATTCATCTTCCACGTTCATTTGATGGCGCATTTCTTCATCAGCAATAGCGCGTTGAAGACGATTGAGCATTTTTTGAACAATTAGGTCGTTTGCATCGCCCGTAAAATCTAACTTATGGGTATCTTTGGTTTTGAATTTTGGATTAAAAACCTGCAATATCCGTTCAAGTTTTGTTTTACTTTCGGGCGGCAACAAACGTGTTTGAATCACATAACTGTCATGGGTTAGCAATTCAACAAATTCGTCTCTGACATTTTCAATAACTTGTCCTGTGAAAATATCGACATATTCCCGATTGATTTTGACTGCGGCTTTCTTCAAGTGATTTAATAAAAACCCAAGAATATAAATGGTCACAATGGGTAGTGGTAACTTTACCTGTGTGCCATTATCCAAAATTACATCATCTTCTTTTGCATAATTATCACCCAAATAGCGTCTAAAGCGCATGACATCGAGCGATTGTTTGAGTTTTTGTAACTCAATTAATACCTTTTTTTGCTCACCAGAAGGTAGTTCAATCGTCGCTTTAAAGTCAAAACGTAGAATCCGAATACTCCCGTCTATTGAAGTTGTCACTGTTTCTTGAGGTTTTACTTCAAGATATACAATGTCTTCCCCCAAAATTGTTGAGAGTAGTTCGCGTGCGATGTCAATATCTTCCAAGAGATATTTGAAAACAACGTCGTATAATGGATTAGCGATTATCATTTGTTCATTTTTTGCTGTAACTCAGCTAATTGCTTCATCAATACTTCTATTTTGAGCCGTTCAGTCTCAATAATTTGGTCTTTTTCTGAAAGTGCTTGGTCTTTTTCCGAAAGTGCTTGGTCTTTTTCAAAAAGAGCTTGGTCTTTTTCAGCAATGATTTCGTCTTTTTCATCAGAAACTCTTTTTGCTTCTCTTGCCAAAATACGCTCAAATTCATCTTCCACGTTCATTTGATGGCGCATTTCTTCATCAGCAATAGCGCGTTGAAGACGATTGAGCATTTTTTGAACAATTAGGTCGTTTGCATCGCCCGTAAAATCTAACTTATGGGTATCTTTGGTTTTGAATTTTGGATTAAAAACCTGCAATATCCGTTCAAGTTTTGTTTTACTTTCGGGCGGCAACAAACGTGTTTGAATCACATAACTGTCATGGGTTAGCAATTCAACAAATTCGTCTCTGACATTTTCAATAACTTGTCCTGTGAAAATATCGACATATTCCCGATTGATTTTGACTGCGGCTTTCTTCAAGTGATTTAATAAAAACCCAAGAATATAAATGGTCACAATGGGTAGTGGTAACTTTACCTGTGTGCCATTATCCAAAATTACATCATCTTCTTTTGCATAATTATCACCCAAATAGCGTCTAAAGCGCATGACATCGAGCGATTGTTTGAGTTTTTGTAACTCAATTAATACCTTTTTTTGCTCACCAGAAGGTAGTTCAATCGTCGCTTTAAAGTCAAAACGTAGAATCCGAATACTCCCGTCTATTGAAGTTGTCACTGTTTCTTGAGGTTTTACTTCAAGATATACAATGTCTTCCCCCAAAATTGTTGAGAGTAGTTCGCGTGCGATGTCAATATCTTCCAAGAGATATTTGAAAACAACGTCGTATAATGGATTAGCGATTATCATTTGTTCATTTTTTGCTGTAACTCAGCTAATTGCTTCATCAATACTTCTATTTTGAGCCGTTCAGCCTCAATAATTTGGTCTTTTTGAAAAAGAGCTTGGTCTTTTTCAGCAATGATTTCGTCTTTTTCATCAGAAACTCTTTTTGCTTCTCTTGCCAAAATACGCTCAAATTCATCTTCCACGTTCATTTGATGGCGCATTTCTTCATCAGCAATAGCGCGTTGAAGACGATTGAGCATTTTTTGAACAATTAGGTCGTTTGCATCGCCCGTAAAATCTAACTTATGGGTATCTTTGGTTTTGAATTTTGGATTAAAAACCTGCAATATCCGTTCAAGTTTTGTTTTACTTTCGGGCGGCAACAAACGTGTTTGAATCACATAACTGTCATGGGTTAGCAATTCAACAAATTCGTCTCTGACATTTTCAATAACTTGTCCTGTGAAAATATCGACATATTCCCGATTGATTTTGACTGCGGCTTTCTTCAAGTGATTTAATAAAAACCCAAGAATATAAATGGTCACAATGGGCAGTGGTAACTTTACTTGTGTGCCATTATCCAAAATTACATCATCTTCTTTTGCATAATTATCACCCAAATAGCGTCTAAAGCGCATGACATCGAGCGATTGTTTGAGTTTTTGTAACTCAATTAATACCTTTTTTTGCTCACCAGAAGGTAGTTCAATCGTCGCTTTAAAGTCAAAACGTAGAATCCGAATACTCCCGTCTATTGAAGTTGTCACTGTTTCTTGAGGTTTTACTTCAAGATATACAATGTCTTCCCCCAAAATTGTTGAGAGTAGTTCGCGTGCGATGTCAATATCTTCCAAGAGATATTTGAAAACAACGTCGTATAATGGATTAGCGATTATCATAAGTCCTCATTTTTGTGCAAAAATACGGTTTTATCTCAATATTTTTTTTATGTTTTTCGTGTACGACTATACATTTTTTCTTTATTGCTTTTGAAACCATACACAAATCTAAAATACGCATTAAAAGGCACTTTTGCGCTCGCTTCGCTCGCGAAAAAGGAGGAGAGGTGGTTCATTTTTCGGGCAAAGCCCGAAAAATGAACCATATTTTCCCTCTCGCGCGAGCGAAGCGAGCGCGAAAACCAGCAGTTTAGTTTTTATGTATGGTTTCAAATTATTGCTCGCTTCGCTCGCAAAAAGAGGAGAATGTTGTTCATTTTTCGGGCTTTGCCCGAAAAATGAACAACATTCCTTTCTTTTGCGAGCGAAGCGAGCAATACTGTTCAGTAATCTGGTCTTTCATTTTCTACTAATTTTAGCGATTTTTTACTGAGGGGTGCAATTTTTGAAAATTTATGTTTAGCATTGCCTAAAAATTAGGTTTTTAGTAATTTAAAAATATTAAATAGTGAATATACAATGTCTTAAAAAACGCCTTAAATCTTGCTTTTTTGTCGCTGCTTTCTTATCGTTTTTAATCATTCCTTTACCCGATGCTAAAAGCGATTGTGGCACACTCGGCAGTCGTGCGGCTGAACGGATTTCGTTTGTTCACCTCGACCTTTTGGCATGGCAGTCGGATTATGCACCTTACTTAATGGGCTATCAAGTTATAGAAAATTATTATTCGATGAGCCGCCGTATTCAGCAAGAAACCGACAATATTGGCGAATGGCGTGGGCGTTTTTGCGATATTACTGACTCAGCAGACGTTGCCGAAGTGTTGTATGACAGTGATTTGGAAGAATTGGCTGATTTGCGGGAAGCGGCGTCTAAAAAAAAGCAAGAAGTAGATTACTTGTTACAAGACAATCCTTTTGCCCAAATCTTGAAGCAAAATCGTTGTGTGGAAACCATTGATTATTTGATTTATGCAAAATCTTGTGAACCTTATTGTGTGCAAGGCGATAAATGGGACGCTAAAAAACCATTAAATGCCGATATGTCGGGCTTGATTGCGCGAGGAAATACAGAATTTAGGCGAACAAAATCGCCTTTTTTGAGAATGCGTTATTTCTATCAAATGCTCCGTTTGGCGCATTATGCAAAGGATTATGCCCAGGTTTTGCGTATTTGGGACGAATTATTGCCCAAAATTGAACGTACCCAAACCATTATCAATTATTGGGCTTTGGGACATAGGGCTGGAGCATTGCGGGCAGTCGGACGACGTGCAGAAGCCGCTTATTTGTTTGCCGTTATTTTTCGCTATTGCCCATCAAAAAGAAAGCAGGCATTTGAAAGTTTTGATATAAAAACAGATAAAGAATGGACAGATTGTATGGCTTTGTGCAAAAATGCGCATGAACGTGCCGCTTTGTTTGCCATAAGAGCGAGTACGAACAAAGCCCGTGCTTTGGAAGATATGTACGAATTGTACAAACTTGACCCCAAAAACGAACACCTTGACATGTTGCTTATGCGCGAAACCTTGCGGCTTGAAAAAATTGTTCTTAGCAATCATTTTAGGCGTGGACGCATTGACCGCGCCGCAGTTGTAAAAACAATGGAGTATTTAGGGCGTTTGCGGCAATTTGTTGGTACAGTTGCCAGTCAAGGACTCGTCACAAAGCCCGCTTTATGGCAGACGACAGAGGGGTATTTGGCTTTGCTCGGTGGCGATGTGAGGGGCAGTTTGGTGACGCTTTACAAGGCGCAAAAACTCACACCATCCGATGATAATTTGCTTTTAGAACAAATTGAAAACTACACTTTGGCGGCGCGTATCATTGCTTTACAAGCCGTAGATGTACAAGTTGACAGCGTGATTACGCTTTTGAGAAACTCAAATGCTTATGCCTCTGATGAAGATTTTGAGAAATTATTATACGAACGACTCGGCGTTTTGTATCGTCAACGCGGCGAAAATGGGGCGGCTTTTTTGTGCGAATACAGCATTGGCGAAATGGAAAAGAACCCAAGTTTGATACTTCTCGACGAGTTAATTGCTTTGGCACGAAAGCCAAATAAGACTTTATTTGAAAAAGAATTGACCACACGCGGCGATTCTATGACGATAGAAAGCGATGTGTGGGATTTGAAAGGGCGTTTTCATTTATCTCGTTTTCAGTTTGAAGCCGCCGCCGAAGCCTTTGGACACACCGAAGCACGCCGACAACTGAAGCGATACAGCCCTTTTTCTGACAATGTAAATGATTGTGTCAACTGTTTGCGCAGCGATACAGTTGGTTTGATGAGTCGGGCAACCTTTACACGCACCATGCTCGATTTGGAATTTAGTTCAAAAGCCGCGTTAGACAAAGCCGCGCCTTACTACTACAAATTGGGTTTGGGCTATTACAACATGACTTTTTTTGGCAACAGTAGTGGTTTAGCCGATGCCTATCGGAGTGGTAGAACTTGGGAGCGCATCAATCAAGGAAAAAACGTATTTCCCCTAAAAAACAACCCTTATGGGAATATTGAATTGTTGGATTGTGCGGTTGCTTTGAATTATTTTGAAAAAGCGCGTCAATTGTGGTGGAATTCCGACAAGGAGATGTCGGCAAAGGCGGCGTTTTGGGCGGCAAAATGTCGACAAAATTTGTTTTTTATCAGTGCTGAAAATCGGTATCGCGTGGGTTCACGTTTAGCTCCCGATTTACCCCCTCAGTATAGAAGCTATTTTGACCTATTAAAAGGACATTATGGTGATACAAAGTTCTTTGCACAGGCACGAACGGAGTGCAAGTATTTTGATTTTTACGTTCGGCGTTAAAAAAATAGTTTGAACTATGCGGGGAGTTTTTTCGGAGCGAGCCGTTTCCTTATTAAAAATTTGGGCAAAGCCCAAATTTTTAACAAAAAAACGGCTCGTGCTAAGTAGGTAATCATAAATAATCGCTAATTTTCAGCGTATCCCTTTGCGCTCGCTTCGCTCGCGTAAAGGGAGGAGAGGTGGTTCATTTTTCGGGCTTTGCCCGAAAAATGAACCACCTCTTTTCTTGCCGTTGTGCGAGCAAAATGAATGGTACGTTACATCTTGTGCAAACAACGTCTATTGCTACCTATAGAACAGTGTGCTGCACTAAGTTAATTACGGCAAAAAAAATCAGATAGGCAACCGATTGAATGAACTGCATGTATAGTTAAGTAATGGACAATTCAATTTTTATACAATTGCTCGCACGTTGTCAAGCAAACGACCGACTGAGCCAGACGCAACTGTACCGTATGTTTTACAACTACGGTATGACAGTGGCAAGTCGTTACGCGCCTAATAGAGATGATGCGACAGAGATACTGAACGATGCTTTTGTACGAACGATGCAGAATTTGGACAAGTTCAATCGAGAACTATCCTTTAAAGCATGGTTCAACAAGATTTTAGTGCGGTGTGCCATCAATTATTATCGTCGTTACACGATAAAACGGTTAGATGCACAACCGATTACAGAATCAGATGACCAACCTTTTGATGCGGAGATTTTGAGTGGTTTATCGGCGCAAGACATTATGAAATTGGTGCAGCAACTACCACAATCTTACCGTTTGGCATTTAATATGTATGCTATTGAAGGTTATTCGCACCCTGAAATTGCAGAAATGCAGGGTATTTCAGAAGGGACGTCTAAATCCAATTTGTTTAAAGCAAGAAAAAGATTAATGGAAATGATAAAAGGGGAGGGTGAAGACGAAGAATCTGACGACATTAGACCCCTCAGTATAAAACGGGTGCAATAGTAAAAAATAAGTAATTACTTAGTCACGCGCTCGCTTCGCGCGCGCGCGGGAGGAGAGGTGGTTCGTTTTTCGGGCAAAGCCCGAAAAACGAACAACATTTCCCTTTTTTGCGAGCTAAGCAAGCTATGGGCTAAGTAATTACTAAAAAATAATAAAATAACATGACCGAAAGAGACTTCGACCAAATATTTAAAGATAAAATCGGCGACGAATTGCCATTCGATTTTCGTCCTTCCGATTGGTTAGCTGCCGAGCAAGAACTCGACAAGCTAATGCCCCTTTCTGCTCCTGTCGCATCTACGCCTTCTGCACCGTCTATTCCATTCATTCCACGCCTTTTGACGTGGCATAAGTGGGCGGCGGCGGCGGCTGTTTTGTTGCTCGGCTCACAAATCTACTTGATGACGCAGTTGAGTAAAGTAAAAGAGGAAGTAGTTGCTTTGCATCAAGAAAAAACAGAGTTAAAGGTCGTCAATAAAACGGATATTACAGGATTTAGCGCGAACCAAAGTGTTGTTATTCATCATGATACAGTTGTGAAAAATGTGTATATTGAAGTGCCGCAAAAAGGCAGTTTATCTGAGCAATTGGCGCAAGACAAAAAACGCTCAAATCCTGCAAATGCGCAACGGATTCAACGTTTTGAAGGTGTTGAAGCCACTGATAATAGCCTCGACGAACGCAATGAAGTTATCGCACTGACGCCCAAAATGCAAGGCACAACAACGCCCAAAATGAACTTAGTGGGTAAAGATGCGGTCTTAAATACTGGCAGTGCGGAGAAAATTGCGCTTAACACGGTAGAAAATACGTTGAGAATGAGTGAGCAAAAAGAAACAGTTGCAAATAGCCAAACTGAATTGAATAAGAATGAATCAACCAAGAATGAATTAAGTAAGAATGAATTAGGTAAGAATGAATTAGATAAAAATGAGTTAGATAAATCAGGTTTAACAGATGTAAAAAAAGAAAACCCCGATAAGTTAGTGGCTATTAATTCGGTTATTAGTCAAGACAATACGCCTAATTTGACCGACATTAAAAGAGAAAATACGCTTTTGGCTATTTTGCCGAAGACTGATTTAGCCACTATAAAATCAATCAGTCGAGCAAAAAATTGGTTGAATGATGAAACTTTTGACTTTATTTTAACTGCAAAACCTGTTATTATTAAACCAATTTGTAAATCTAATGCTTGGGAAGTTTCTGTAAATTCATTGTTGTTGGTCTCCGAGGAACACCGCAAACCACGTTTTCTCGGTGTTAACAAGTATGATAAAGATGAGCAGCGTATGAGTATTGGTGCAAATGTCAGAGTTGGTTATCATATACGAAACAATATTCGGTTGTTGGTGGAAGCAGATATTTGGAAGGAAAGACATGGACAGGATACGATGGGACGCACGCCAATATTACCTTCAGATTTTACGTTGGCAACCGTTGAGCAGACATTTACAGCTTTCCAAGTACGTATCGGCGCGGACTACAAACTAAGAACTGTATGGGGCTTAAAACCGTTTGTGGGCATTGGTTTAGCGTATCAAAAACGCGCAAATGATGATTTGCAATTCCGCTATAAAAAAGATAATAAATCTTTACCACCTATTGCCGTACCCAATGAAGCTAAATTTGAAAAGCCTGTCTATCTAAGTTTCAGAGCAGGCTTAGAAGGTAAAATTTATAAAGGTTTGAGTTGGTCGGTAGATGTGAATGCAGAGCGTGGTGCGATGAATAGAAAAACGTTTATGAGTCATTTGGGTTTGAAATATGCTTTTTAGTACCCTTCAGTATTTTGCAAAAAAATAAGATTACATTTCTTTTTCAAGACAATATTGCCAAAAATATCCAAACAAAAGAATATTCAAAATGGTTTATCCTTGCAAAAAAAAGTAAGAACCCAGAAAATGTAGAAGCAGATTTTGAAGAACTTAAAAATAATAAAGTCATGGCAGAAGTGATTAGAAGATTAGAAACCACGAAACTCGAACCCTACGAGTTTAATTATGTCTCTGACCTTTATCAATATGAAATCATGTTAGAGCAATCTAAACATGAATACGAAGACATGTTGGAGCAAGCGCAGCATAAAGTTGAACTTACACTGGAAGAGGCAGCATTTCAAAAAGAACGCGCAGAACGCGCAGAACGTGCAGAAAAAGCGGAAAAGGAAAGGTTATTGAAAGCCATTCAGGGTTTTTTGATGCTTGGTAAAGATGTTCTTGATATTGCTGATATTTTAGGTTTGTCGCTTCAAGAAACGCAGGATTTAGCATCACAAATTGCTAATAAATAAATGAGGAAATTCGTCAGAAATAGCACACAATACTTAGGGGGTACTTTTCAAATGCGAAAAGTACCCCCTAAGTATTGTGTGCTTTTATACCTTGCAAATAGGGAAATTTTCCTAAGCCGACAGAGTTCTCAAATCCTTCGCAAACCCATTTACCTTATTCGCGCGCATAGTTGCCAACAACTTGCTGGCTTCTGATAGCGTTTTAAATTGCCCGACGAGCAAACGATAGACCATTGTAGTGGGAGAACTGCCCGAAACATGCACTAAAACGGGTTGTTTGAAGCGGCTTTCCAGCCCTGGCGCGATGTTTTTGACATTGACCCATTGGTTGAAACTACCCGCTTGTATGCTGAAACCTTTGTTAGCCACTTTTGCCAATGACGCATAACGGAACAATCCATTACCCTGCGGGTTATTAGCTGTTGTTGCTCCACCCGATTTTGGAGTTGAAGTCGTTGTTGTCGTTGATGGTGTCTTTCCTGCACGACGAAATGCCTCCTGCACTGCTTTTAAGGCATTGACGCGACCATAACCATAGCGAACGGATTTGCCGTTGTAGTAATCACTCGGTGAGCCAATTTTATCGGCTGTTTGACACAAAATTTGTTTGACTTCGCGGGCTGTCAAATTCGGGTTTGCCGACAAAATCAAGGCACAAATACCCGCCACGAGTGGGGTAGAAGAGCTTGTGCCGCCAAAATGTTGATACCGACTGCCACGGTCAATATTGTCGCCATAGTACCATTTGCCTGCGCCAAATTCACCGGGGATACCTTCGTCCCAATAAGCTCGTGCCGAGACAATAGGGTAGAAGCCGCCATTTGAAGGAGCGACAATAGTTACTTCTGGTCCTGTATTGGAATAATCGGGGTGTTCGTCTTCGCTTGTTGATGCACCTACGCAAATGACGTCGGGGTGTGCCGCATAAAAATTGACATAATCCACGCCCTCATTACCTGCCGCATAGCATATAACACAGCCTTTTCCACCGCGTCCATCACGCGCTGCGCGTCCAATTGCTGCCACTTTATCTGGACCCAATTGGTAGCCATTTTGAACTGTTCCCCACGAACAACTTACCACATCTGCACCATTTCTGATGACATAATTGAACATGGCTTCGGTTGATTCGATGCTAAAACCTGTACCACTCACGGGCATAAAACGTGCTGACGGTGCTGCACCACACATGCCACCCGTTTGTGGGGCAATTGCCACACCTGCACAAGGTGTTCCATGGGAATAGCGAGGGTCGCCCGATTGTAATTGAGAAGAACCACTCCACAAATCCCAAGGTTTGACAACTTTAGTGTTCAAATCGGGGTGTGTAAGGTCAAAACCATTGTCAATGACCGCCACAACAATATTCGGATTGCCATAACCATCGAGCAATTTCCAGGCATCTACCACCTTAGCATCTGCGCCTGGTGTAATACGGATAGCAGGATTGTCGGGAATACGTCCTGTATTTTGCAAATGCCACATTTGTCCCATCAAGCGTGCCTGTGGATTGGCATAAGCGTAGGGTTCAAGTTCGGCGTCCATATCGGGTTCTACCCATTTAACTTCTTTTTTTTCGCCCAAAGCCATTGCACATTTGATAGGATTGGGTGAAGCCGCCGATACAGTCGCCACTACTTTATTGTTGTCACGGTTTTCTTTTACCGTCAAACTCAATTCACCGAGAATGGTTTTTTGTTGAGCAGCACTTACATCGCGTGCGAATTGAATATAAAGTGTTCCTGTTGGTACAAGCGGTTTATCGCTGCCAGGGAGGTGATAAACATGCGTAGCCACTTCTACTTCGTCGAGTCCACGCATCATTGACATTTGGCTATCAAGCCCGCGCTCTTTCGTTTTATTTAACGAAACAACCTCAAAACCGCCTAAATGTGGGTGGCGATTTTGCTTGATTTCTTCGCCGAGCAGAGACCGTTTAGATGCGTTATTGCTTGTGTCTGTGCGTTTTACGCCGACATACTTCGCGCTTTTTGTCAATACGACGTCGCCCTTCCCGAAGCGCACTTTGATTTGTTTTGCCATAATTATTGTTGTTTTAAATTTGGGAATTTGGTTCTCAAAAGCCCCGTTATACTGAAGGGGTATGTTAGATACAAGACCCATATCTTAAATTTTGTCCGAAAAGTAAAGCGTTGTTTTGTCTTTTAAAAGTTTTAAGGAAGTTTAATTTATTTTTTTTGAGTAATTACTTAGCCCATAGCTCGCTTCGCTCGCAAAAAAGGGGAATGTGGTTCGTTTTTCGGGCTTTGCCCGAAAAATGAACCACATTCCTCTCCCTCGCGCGAGCGCAGCGAGCGCGAGATGCAAAAAACGCTTTTAGGTTATGCCCATTCCTCAATAAGTGATTACAAAATGTTTATAATAAAGATTTCCGAAGTTAGCAGAAGCAATTGTAAAAAGCCTTAAAAACAACATGTTTTTAAGGCTTTTTACGTATTTTACTGAGGGGTATTTACACGTTGAAATCTGGAATTTGAAATCCACCTTATCGAATCAGGGTAAAATCGCCTTCCAATATTTCAGTTGTATTATCTAAGTATTCGATTTCAATAAAATAGATATAAACATCAGGTAGGGCATCGCGTCCGCGCAAACGACCGTCCCAGCCAAAGGCGGGGTCATCAGTCTTGAAATTTTGCTGTGTAAACATGCGATTGCCCCATCGGTCGTAGATTTGGAAGCGTTTTATGATTTTTACGACATTGCTCCCATAAATCATCAATACATTGTTGTCTCCCAGATTGTCGGGAGAAAAGATATTGGGTACGAAAATCGGGCGTTTTTTGTCAATTGATACGCGGATTGTTCCTGTTGTTGAGCAACCACTATTGTCTGTCAACACCGCTTTATAGGTTGTACCAGAAGTTGGACGGACCCATTGTTCTGTACAAAAACTACCTTTAGGGCATTTTGTTGAGTCTCCAACTGGACTCCATACAATGTTTTCAATGGAATCTGTATTGGTTTGAATCTTCAACAATAGGCTGTCTCCTAATTTCAAAAGTGTGTCAGCACCCAAAGAAACAGACAATTGTTTGTCTTGATTGACAGAAAAAGTTGTGTCAATTTGACAACCACCTGCATCTTGAATATAGAGTTTAAACGTTCCTGCACATTGGTTTTGGAACAAATTTCGGGTTGTGAAGACATTGCCATCAGTTGAATACAAATAAGGTTTCGTTCCCCCCGAAACGGTGTCAATTCTGAAATTTGCGTCACATTCACCATAACATGACGGTTTTTTAATGGAGAGTTTGATGTCGCGTGGGCGTTCTGTATTGCGAACGACGGTCGCCGTATCCGTATTTGTGCAGAAATTTTTAGTATTTTGAACAGTCAAGAGATAAGTACCGGGTTCATCAGCATTGGCATTTAATGTGTTTTCGCCGTCTGTGATATGTCCCGGGCGGGCTACCCACGAATAGGTAATACTCGCACCCAATGTAGAGCCTCTTCCACTCAAACCCACAACGGGGCTTGTACAGTCAATGGTGTCCAATGCCGTTGCAATGGCGTTGGGTCGAGCTGTATCCACTTGCACAAAGGTAAATTGAGACGACAAGCAGCCGTTTGTATTGTTCGTAATCGTCAATTCGTAGAATCCTGCTGAATTAGATTTTGGTTGTAGGGTTGTTGAATCTCTAAGAATTTGACCCCCATTTGCGGTTATCCATTTTAGACTAAAATCAGCTCCCGACGATGAAGCGGAGGCATCAATAGTAATGACGCTGTCTTTACAATTTACAAGTGGTGGTGTACGAACAACGACATTGGGCGGTGTGCGGTCTTCATTGATTGTAATGCTATCCGAGCCTATACAACCGTTGGTATTACTTTGAACGAATAAAGTGTATAAATCACCATTTCTTGCTTCAGTAATTGGGTTGTTGTCGTGTGAAGTAGAGCCTCGTTGCCATAGGTATGAAATTCTACCTAAAGGTGTTGACCTTGAGCCATTTAATATAATGCTATCAAGGTTACAAGTAAGTGTATTGACCGTTACAGGCGTAATAATTGCCTTCGGCGATATAGTATCAATATACACCACAACAGTATCTCTTGATGTACAAGTCGGTGATACCACAGTAAGTACGTAAGTGCCGGGTTCTTCTACTATGATGCTCGATGTGTTACCTCCTGCATTGCCACCTGACCAAGCATAGCTGATGTTTACACCTGTGCTTGTGTTTGACCCTCCGAGGTCAACTCTTACTTTGTTGCAAGTAAGGGTATCGTCTAAACCTGCACTGGCAGTAGGGGCAGATAATAAAATCATCGTAACAACTGCAGTATCTGCTGGACAAGGTGAGCCATTGACTTGGCTAACAGCGTAAGCAAAACGGTAAGTACCTGCTATTTGACCGCGTGTTCTGAATGAGGCAGCCGTCGCGTTGAAGGCTGTTCCCGTTGAGCGAACGGCGGATATTTCTGACCAAGTACCACCGGGCAAAGCACCAATTAATTGAGTCAAAAGGTTAACTGTTGTGTCAATACCCGAACACACACTGATAGCTGGTCTTGGTGTACCAGCCTCAATGGGGACGAATGTTCTGACGGCTACTTGCTGGGTTAAGCCTGTTGTTGCGCAGCCAAAAGTATCTGAAACAGCTACTAAACTGTAAGTTGTATTGACTGTTGGGCAAATCGGTTGTACGTGGGTTGGGGGGCGGTTCAAGATAATGGTATCTCGGTTTATTGGGTCAGTAATGCGTGTTGTTACTGTAAATGGTGCGTTGCCGGTGAAAGTATAGCGCAATGTTGTACAACTACCTACGCACAAATCAGTTCTGCCGAGTGTAAATGAAGCCGTAGGTTTTCTGTGAAAAACAACGGACACACCCGCACTACTGCTAAAACAGGCATCAGTAAGTTTTACTTGACGCGTGCTGTCATCACCCGCAATGGCAGAGATAAAGTAGCGTGTTTCGTAACTCATAGCGGTAGTGTAACCAAATCTTGGCGAATAGCTGCGCTGAACAATACCTGTTCGTGGATTGCCTGTATGCAAAACAAATTGCAGCGTGTCATTACCGTCTGAATTATAACCGCCAAGATAAGTGGCACGCGCTGTATCGCCTTCGCAGACAGACAATGCTTGTGTTGTGTCCATGATACCTGCTTTTGTAAAACAATCTGTACACGTTTGCGAAGCAGGAATATTGGCTGATGGACAGTTATTGGCATCTCTAATTTGAAACGTATATGTCCCTATTGGTAGCGGATTTGACACAAAAGCACCTGTTGCATTGATAGTACCCGCCGAAGCATTTGTTGCTGTATTCACCACCGTAAATGGTGCTGTACCGCCAAGAATATTGAATTTCACAAAGAAATTACTCCTTGTTATACTACAACTATCTTTAAAGCCAGTGTACTGAGGGGGTGCGCCAAAAGTAATATTGACTGTATCTGATTTGTTACAAGCACCGAGAGATTCTGACCAAATAAATTGGTAAACACCTGCCGTTGTAACGGTGACATTTGAAGTGGGTGATGTGCTGTTGCTTAGTGTAGCACCAGTAGCAGGGCTGACTGTCCACGTACCCGTATTTGTACTACTCGTACCAGTCAATGCTGTTTGCAAGCCACATACTGCTCGGTCTGCACCTGCGTCTAAATTAGCAAAGTTGACGACTGTGATAACGATTTTTTGCGGTGCGCTTGAGTCGCAAATACTTTTTGCGCGCACATATAGAGTATCGGTTGAAGTATTACCTGCCCACTGCACCACTATTGAGGTATCCGTTGAGTTGCCTACAATTCTGCCACCAAATCGGGCAAAACTCCAGCTATAACTCGTAGCATTAGGTACACTTGTTGTTTTGAATGTGACCGTTGCACCTTGACAAACTGTTGTGTCCGTGCGTCCGTTGATGAGAGAAGGCGTTGCCAAATTGCCAGATGCACCGCCATTGCCTATTACAGTATTTCTTATTGTATCAGTAAAAATACGATAGCCTGCGAAATTGGCTGCTTTAGAATAAACAGAATCTCGAACCACCAAAACATAAATACCTTCAACAGAAGCAACATGACTCGCCGTTTTGTTATTCAAACTACTGAGGGGGGCATTGGCAGTCGTTTGAATAAACCATTCGTAGCTTTTGGCATGAATGGTTTCTGTACACGTATCTGCGTGGGCTACACGTAAAGTAAAGTTATTGCAATTTAAAGTCGGATTATTAGGATTGATAGTAGTCGTTTGTTTGGCATTGAAGATAGCCGTATTGACAATCGAATCGCAGCCGTTAGTGGCAGAACTTTTACAGACTACCGCTTGGTCACGTCGTCCGCAATCAATGCCTCCTGTGATTGTGGTGTTGCAAATAGCTGATGTTTCCGACGGTTTTAGAAATAGGCTACGTCTGCCTTCCCGCAAAGCGTAACTGACTACTGTTGTATTGAAAGTTGTATCGCAATTGCCATTTTGTCCAGCAACGTCAGAACCAAAATTCGTGACGTCGTCAGTTAGCGGCGATAGGTTTATAACGGGCAACCCGTCTGGTAAGATATGCGTTTCTCCAGGGCATAGATAAACTGTGGGTACTGTAATGTTTATTTTTGTACTAATCGTCACCTCATTACATTTTGTGGTGCTTTCTGTACAGTCATTTTTGTAATTGACACAAACACGGACACTACCACTTGCAGGAAAACTTGCAACAGTATAGAAACTATCCGTCCGAATACCACTATAAATTGAGGCGTTTGTCGTTGTATTCGTAATAGAAAAGCGGTAATCCGTTGCATTGGGTACTTTAGGAACGCTGAAAGTAACGTTTGTCGCACTCGCACAAACTGTTGTTGGACCAAAAATTACTGAGGGAGTAGGTAAAGGTGTAGTTGACGTTCTGATTGTACCAGAAACCACGTCAATAGTGTAAGCACAACCTGCGCCTTGATAGCCGTCTATCAACAAATAATACACCTGCCCTGCTACTAAATTGGTAGCCGTAATAGTCGAGATAGGCTGTCCACCCCTCGGGTTTGAACAGTCTGAGACGGCTGTGTAGGCTGCCGAATCGCTACAATTAGTCGTTGATAAGATGACAGCTTGCACGCCATCTCCACCGCAAGCATTTGCTGCCGTAAGACTAAGACTCAATGTAGGGTCTTCGGCTATAAATTTGAACCAACTTGGACTTTCCAATGAGCCGCAAAAACCGTTCGGTTTTATATACACTTTGTTCGTTATCGGCGTTGGAATAACCGAGCAGAAGGCGTCTAATTGGGCAGTATTGCAAAATGTGGACGCATTGCATGGGTTGTCCGATGGATTTGGGCGGTTGCATTGCCCGCTCAAATGAGTGGTAACTTGCACCAATAAGACGCAAGCAAGGATAAACAGTCGTTTCATATCAATATTGAATGGTCAAGAAATGAATATGCTTTTTGAATGGCGGGGCAAATCTATAAAAAAACGCCTAAAATTAAACTGTTTGGGGTAGGTTAATTTTGTTTTTGAATAATGTATTAACGCAATTTGTAGATGACGCCTTCTATTAAAACGCTGTTTTTTATAAAAAATTTTGTTCAAAAAAAAAAGCCACCTCAAAACACCAAACGTTTTGAAGCGGCACAATTTCCATCGGGGATAAGCTCTACCAAAGTTGAGCCTATCTATTGGTAAGGACGGTTGATAGATAAAGAGGTTGCGTGAGTAGCTTGCACTCCCTCGCGCGAGCGAAGCGAGCGCGAGATGCAAAAAACGCTTTTAGGTTATGCCCATCCCTCACCTAAGTATTTATGTTCCGTATCAACTTTTCCATTTTGTCTCGTTGTTTTAACATAGACTTGAACAAAGCTATTTGATTTTGAGCGCGAACGAGATTATGCTCGTCATAATGTGTTTTGTAGTAAATATCGTCATTCAAATAATCTGTCATAAACCGCAAAATTTGAACGAATACAGTTCTTTCTGCACCATAGACTAAATTTTTTTGTTCCTCCTCCATAATTTTCCCAGATAAATTTTCAATAAAACCTAAAGACAGAGCTTTAAAATACGAGAAACGCATCTTGACTTTAGAGAAGTCTCTAAAATCTTCGTCATAAGCAGAGGTGTAAGTGCGCACCATATCTCCAAAATCGGCGAGTAGGGTGCTTGTTTGTAGGGTGTCAAGGTCTATAATGCAAGCGGCTTCGTTGGAGGTTTTGTCAAAAAGGATATTGCTGATTTTAGTGTCATTGTGCGTGACACGCAATGGAATATTGAGTTGTTTTTTTTCAAAATAAGGGACATGCTGCTGAATAAAAACAAGGTCTTTAGCCGCTTTTTCTAACCGAAATACTGAGGGGGGGCGATAGAGGGCGTCGCGGTGTTGTTGAATCCTAAAATCAGCATTGTGAAAATTGGGGAGAATGGTGTGGATTTTTGACACGTCCAAATCACTCAAATAACTAATATATTCGCCAAAGGCTTTGGCAGCAGTGAAGGCTTGCTGTTCCGTTTCAATTTTTAGTATCGAATAAGTGTTCTCAACATAACGGAGGAGTCGCCAAGCACCCCCCTCAGTATCTTTAGCCCAAGATTGGTTATTTTGTGTTTTTACAAAATCCAGAACAGACCGCGTATAATTTTTTGATTTTAAATGATGGGCAACGGTTTCGATATTCTCCATAATTTTTTGAGGTTCTGGAAAAATATGGGTATTGATGCGTTGCAAAATATAATGGGTTTTACCAATTGTGACTTTATAGGTCTCATTGATATGCCCTGATTGTATTGTTTCAAAAAAAACACCCCCCTCAGTATCGAGGAAGTTTTGAAGGATTGGAATAAGTTTTTCGTACATTTTTTTGATTTTTGGTAATTAATCTAAGTTTTTTGGTAGTGCCTCAAAACGCGCCGCCTTCGGCGGCGCGGGGGATTTTTCGGAGTGAGCCATTTTTTTTTGTTGAAAATTTGGGCGAAGCCCAAATTTTCAACAAAAAAAATGGCTCACTCCATTATAATTTTTAGGCGGCGAAGTTCCGCGTTTTCATACCACAAAACTTAGGTTAATTACTTAGTCACACATTCGCTTCGCTCGCAAAAGAGGGAGAGGTGGTTCATTTTTAGGGGAAAGTCCGAAAAACGAACCACCTCTCATTCATGGCGCGAGCGAAGCGAGCTGGGTTCTCTGACAATTTTAGTGATGGTTCGTCGAAAGGTCGTAAAATTTCGTAAATCTTTTCACGACCTACCGCTAAAATTGTCAAAGAACCGAAATTAAAAACAAATTTTAGCGGTTCGTCCCTAAAAAAATGCGTGTAAAAATTACCTTTGCAGCCAAAAAATTGAAATCATGGAATTTGAAATTTGAAATTATATAGATGTCTAAAGTAAAAAAAATGGAACTCGGCAAAGGAATTGCCGCCCTACTCGGTAATATTGAAGCTGAGGTAAACAAAAGCCCCGAAGCGGCGGCGGAAGTTGTTCGCGAATTGTCGCACACAACCGCCATGATTCCGCTTAAACAGATTGAGGTCAATCCGTGGCAACCGCGTTATGATTTTGACGAAAACGCACTGGCTGAATTGTCCGAAAGTATCAAAATTCACGGTCTGATTCAACCAATTACGGTGCGTCGAATGGCGGCAAATCAATACCAATTGGTGTCGGGTGAACGCCGTTTGCGGGCATCAAAATTGGCTGATTTGAGTGAAATTCCCGCTTATGTCCGCATTGCAAATGACCAAGAAATGTTGGAAATGGCATTGGTGGAGAACATTCAACGCGAAGAATTGAACCCAATTGAAGTCGCTGCCACTTACCAACGCTTGATTGATGAATGTAATTTGAGTCACGAAAAATTAGCCACTCGGATTGCAAAAAATCGCTCGACGGTAACAAATATGTTGCGTTTGTTGAAGTTACCCCCTGCCATTAAACAAAGCATAAAAGACCGCAAAGTAACCACTGGACACGCGAAAGTATTGGCGGGTATTGAAGACTTGGCGTTTCAATTGGCATTGCACCAACGGATTCTGAAAGACCATTTGAGCGTGCGAGAAATTGAAGAAATTGTCCAGAATTACGCAGCATCAAAATCAAAAAACAAGAAAAAGACCCCCTCAGTATCGGCGGATATTAAGCCCGTTGTGGACAATTTGAGCGCGTTTTTTGGTTCAAAAATCCAATTCAAACGCAAACCAAATGGTACAGGGCAAATTGTCGTGAATTTCAAATCAGACGATGATTTGAATCGGATATTGGATTTGATTGAGGAGAAAAAATAATTATTTGGAATGGAAAAAATACTTATTTTTATTGTTTTTTTGGTGACTATTCATCAAAAAATTAACGCACAAAACGTTGATAGCACGCAAACTGCGCAAAAAAATACCCCCTCAGTACAAAAGGTAAAAACGACTGTTGAGGACAGTTTTCCGAATCCGCGCCAAGCATTTTTGTGGTCTATTATTCCTGGTGGCGGGCAGATTTACAATAGAAAATTGGCGTGGTTGAAAGTACCAATTGTGTATGGGGCGATTGGAACAGGTGCGTATTTTATCCATTTTACAACAAAAGATTATCGGCGTTTTAAAACAGCGTACTCCGAAAGTATAAATAAATTACCTTTTTCAGATGCTACAATCCCGAAAAGCGTTGATGCCGCAAGATTGAAACAACTCCGCGACGCTCGGTTTAAACAAGTCCAAGAAGCCTATGTTTTGACCACTGTTGCCTATCTTTTGGCAGGTGTTGAGGCATTTACAGCCGCGCATTTGACGCATTTTGACGTTAAAGATGATTTAAGTTTGCAGCTAAAACCATCGGTTGAACCTGTACCACTACAAGGCAATGCCGTGGGTTTGGGCTTTAAAATCAAATTCTAATAAATAGTTCGCTTCGCTCACAAAAGAAAAGAGGTGGTTCTTTTTTCGGGCTTTGCGCGAAAAATGAACCACTTCTCTCCCTTTTTGCGAGTGAAGCGAGCAATAAAAACAAAAATACAACAGTATAAAATCGAACTAAATATTACTCCTTTCAATGCGTAAATTACTCTCTCTCAATGTATTTGCTACTCTTTTAATTGTCTTCGCTGCGTGCGTAACAACTAAAAATCAACCGCAAAAACCTATGGAAATTGCACAAGCACCCATCGAAGTACCCCCCTCAGTATCAACGGTCAATATTCCGATTCGGCTCAATGCGGCGGAAATTGAACGCTTATTGAACAACAAACTAAGCGGGGCAATTTACGAAGATAATAACCTCGGCGACGACGGTTTGATGATGAAAGCCACTAAAACTCAAAACATCAATATCAAACTCGACGGTTTTACGATGACCTATCGTGTTCCTTTGAAATTGTGGGTTTTCAAAAAAGTCATTGGCTCAAAAGGCATTGAAGCGGAAGGTGAAATAGCTTTAAACTTTAAAACCGCCGTCAATGTACAACCCGAATGGTGGATGTGGACAAAAACGGAACTCGTCGGACAAGAGTGGATTCGCAATATGGCGGTCAAAACAGGCTTAGGCAATATTGACGTAAAATACATTGCCGACATCATCATCGGACGTAGTAAAACGCTGTTGACGGAGTCTTTGGATAAGCAAATTACGCAGAGTTTTCAGATTCGCCCACAGGTGGAAGAAGCGTGGAATACGATGCAAAACCCCATTTCGATCGCCAGTTCTTACGGCACTTGGTGGGTTAAATTGACACCACAAAGCATTGAAATGACGCCTTTTACGTCATCGGGAGATGTTTTGAAAGCCAATATTGGTATTCAATCACTTGCCGAAGTTGTGGCGGGTAGCAATGGTCAAACACCCGTTTTTAGACCAAATACCACGCTTCCACAATTTAAAGTCGGCTACAATGAAAGTGATTCGTTCGCCGTCAATTTGACAACCGACATTTCGTTTGCCGAAGCGGAACAACTCGCTAAAAATATGGTTGTTGGGCAGGTGTTCAACCCGGGTGGCAAAACAATCAAGGTGGACAATTTGCAATTGTTCGCTCAAAATGAAAAAATGGTCATCAATACAAAATTCACAGGCGATTACAACGGCAGCCTCTACTTGATTGGCACACCAAAATTTGACGCAAAAAAGAACACAATTTACTTAGACAACGTGGATTATGACCTTCAAACAAAGGATTTTTTACTAAAAAGCGCGAGTTGGTTATTCGACAAAACCATTGTGAAAAAGATGAAAGAATCGTGCGTTTTTTCACTCGACGAAAATGTCTTGGCATTTAAAGGCATGATGAACGATATGCTGAAAGACTACCGCATGAATCCAAATGTGTCCATAAAAGGAGCAGTTGAGAATATTCAAGTGACGAATATTCAGTTGTTGCAAGATAAAATTAAGATTTGGGTCACGTCGAACGGAAAATTGAATTTAGATGTTGAAGGATTGGATAAGTTTTAGGGCTTAAAGCACCGAACATTCGGCAACATACAGGTTATGCAGTGGCGTAAAATGATACCCATCAGTATTTTGGCTTCAAAAACACATTCTACATTTTTATTTTTCAGAAAATTCATTTTTATTTTTTTATTCTCAAACTAAATATTACTTTTGCACGTTTCTTCGCAAGTTTTTGGTAAATTAATTAAAAATATGTGCATTTGCAAACATTCCCTGTTACAAAAATAAGATTTTAGATTAAAAAATAGACTTCGCAGTGCCGTCCGCATAGTGAAGCTATTGGTGTTTGTTGAAACATTTTTGAAGAAATACCGTTACGTTTATACATTTAACACACTACCATTGCAATTTTATTTCGGGTATAGATGAAGAGGAAGTTCAAAATTAAGAATTGAAACTGAGGCATAAATCATTAATTATCAATGATTTATTTAACAATTCTTGCGCTACAATTTTGTCTTTGAAACACTTTTATGCCCCCCTCAGTATAGCAGTCATTTTTTTTATCGCTCGCATTGTTTGACAAATTATTAAAATAACTGTTTCTACATGACAGCAGACAATATCCTATACCCAGAAAAAAACAGGGTAAATTTCGGAAAAATTAAGCTCGACTACGAAAGTCCTGACTTGTTGGAAATCCAAGTCAAGTCGTTTCATGAGTTTTTCCAATTGGAAACAACGCCTGAAAATCGTACCAACGAAGGTCTTTTCAAATGTTTCAGTGAGAATTTTCCGATTACGGACGCCCGTAACATCTTCAATCTTGAGTTTCTCGATTATTTTGTTGACCCGCCTCGCTATTCTATCGAAGAGTGTATTTATCGCGGTTTGACGTACAGCGTGCCACTCAAAGCGAAATTGCGGTTGAGCTGTAACGACGAAGAACACGTTGATTTTGAGACTATCGTGCAAGATGTATTCTTGGGCAATATTCCTTACATGACGCCAAAAGGTACATTTGTTATCAATGGCGCAGAACGTGTGATTGTTTCGCAGTTGCACCGTTCACCCGGTGTATTCTTTGGACAATCGTACCACCCGAACGGCACAAAAATCTATTCGGCGCGGGTTATCCCGTTCAAAGGTGCGTGGATGGAATTTGCAACGGACATCAACAATGTCATGTATTCGTACATTGACCGTAAAAAGAAGTTTCCCGTTACAACCCTTCTCAGAGCCATTGGTTTTGACTCGGATAAAGTCATTCTCGACCTCTTTGGTTTAGCTGATGAAGTCCCTGCTGACCGCGATACTTTGTCGAACTGCGTAGGTCGTAAACTCGGTGCGCGGGTTCTCCGTGTTTGGTCAGAAGACTTCGTGGACGAAGATACAGGTGAGGTGGTGACAATTGAGCGTAACGAAATTATTTTGGAACGTGATGTTGTATTAGATGAAGACAGTATTGAGGCAATTATTGAGGCAGAAATTGACACCGTTATCTTGCAAAAAGAAGACGTTGCCGATGACTACACCATTATATACAATACATTGCAAAAAGACCCTTCTTCGTCGGAAGCCGAAGCAGTGAACTATATCTACCGCCAATTGCGCGGTACTGATCCACCAGACGCAGAAACAGCGCGTGGTATCATTGACAAACTCTTTTTTAGCGACAAACGGTACAATTTGGGTGAAGTGGGTCGCTACAAAATCAACCGCAAGTTGGACATGTCTTTCCCTGCAGACATGATGGTTTTGACGAAAGAAGACATCATTGCGATTGTCCGCTACATCGTCCGACTCATCAATGACCGTGCGGAAATTGACGATATTGACCATTTGGCTAATCGCCGCGTGCGTTCGGTGGGTGAGCAATTGTACGCGCAGTTTGGTGTCGGTTTGGCACGTATGGCACGGACAATTCGCGAGCGCATGAACGTCCGTGATAATGAGGTATTTACGCCGATTGATTTGATTAATGCACGGACTTTATCGAGCGTTATCAACTCATTCTTTGGAACGTCGCAGTTGTCGCAGTTCTTAGACCAAACCAATCCGTTGTCAGAAATTACGCACAAACGTCGTATTTCTGCACTTGGACCTGGCGGTTTGAGCCGTGAACGTGCAGGTTTTGAGGTACGTGACGTTCACTATTCTCATTACGGTCGTTTGTGTACGATTGAAACACCAGAAGGTCCGAACATTGGTTTGATTTCGACGCTTTGCGTTCACGCGAAAATCAATAAAATGGGCTTTTTGGAAACACCGTATCGCCAAGTTATTGACAATAAAGCGACGCAAAAAATCGAATATTTGTCAGCAGAGGGGGAAGATTACAAACGTGTCGCTCAAGCAAACTCAGTTTTGGACGGAGGTGGTAATTTCCTTGATGCACAAATTAAAGGCCGTGAACACGGGGAATTTCCGTTATTTACGGCAGATGAATTGGAATACATGGACGTTGCCCCGAATCAAATTGTGGGTGTGTCGGCTTCAATGATTCCTTTCTTGGAAAATGATGACGCTAACCGTGCCTTGATGGGTTCAAACATGCAGCGTCAAGCCGTGCCGCTTTTGAAACCGCGTGCGCCAATTGTCGGAACGGGTTTGGAAGGTAAAATTGCGCGTGACTCTCGTATGTTGTTCAACGCAGAAGGTGACGGTGTGGTAGAATATGTGGATTCGATGCAAATTGTGATTCGTTATGACCGCACGGAAGAAGACCAACTTGTCTCGTTTGAAGACAGCCGTAAAACGTACAATTTGACGAAATTCTTGCGGACGAACCAAGAAACGTGCATCAATCTGAAACCGATTGTTCGTAAAGGCAATCGCGTTGTGAAAGGTCAGATTTTGTGCGACGGTTATGCGACCGAAAAAGGCGAATTGGCATTGGGTCAAAACCTGAAAGTGGCATTTATGCCGTGGAAAGGCTACAATTTTGAAGATGCTATTGTGATTTCGGAACGCGTTGTTCAAGAAGATATTTTTACATCGTTGCACATCGAGCATTTTGAAATGGACGTGCGTGATACCAAATTGGGTGAAGAGGAATTGACAAACGACATTCCGAACGTATCGGAAGACGCGACAAAAGACCTTGACGAAAATGGTATCATTCGTATCGGTGCATGGGTGAAAGAATCAGATATTTTGATTGGTAAGATTACACCAAAAGGTGAATCAGACCCAACACCAGAAGAAAAATTGTTGCGTGCCATTTTCGGTGACAAAGCAGGTGACGTGAAAGATGCGTCAATGAAAGCGCCTCCGGGTACTGAGGGGATCATCATTGACAAACAATTGTTTGCGCGGGCGAAGAAAGACAAACTTCAAAAAGAAAAAGAAGATGCTTTGCTTCAATCACTCGATGACGACCATGAAAAGAAACTGAACGAGTTGAAAACAATTTTGATTGACAAATTGCAACAACTCGTGAAGGACAGAATGGCACAAGGCGTGAAGTCAATTTACGGTGAAATGAAAATCTCGAAAGGGACGAAATATACACCCGTTGTATTGAAGGAGATTGATTACAACGAAATTGACTACATGAACTGGACAGATGATGCCCATATCAATGCGTTGATTTCACGGTTGTTGCACAACTATACTATCAAAGTCAATGAGGAAGTGGGACGTTACAAGCGCGAAAAGTTCAATATTTCTATTGGTGACGAATTGCCAGCAGGTGTATTGAAATTGGCGAAAGTGTATTTGGCGAAAAAACGGAAGCTCAAAGTAGGGGATAAATTGGCGGGACGTCACGGTAATAAAGGTATTGTTAGTCGTATTGTTCGTGCCGAAGACATGCCTTTCTTGGAAGACGGAACGCCTGTTGACGTTGTTTTGAATCCGCTTGGTGTACCTTCTCGTATGAACTTGGGACAGATTTTCGAGACTGTTTTGGGCTGGGCTGGTGAAAAATTGGGTGTCACATTCGCAACGCCTATCTTTGATGGGGCGAAAAAACACGAGATTGACGACTGGATTAAAAAAGCAGGTTTGCCAGAATTGGGTTCTACTTACTTGCAGGACGGTGAAACGGGCGACCGTTTCCACCAAAAAGCAACGGTTGGTATCATTTACATCTTGAAACTCTCGCACATGGTTGACGACAAACTCCATGCACGTTCAATCGGACCTTACTCACTCATTACGCAACAACCTTTGGGTGGTAAAGCGCAGTTTGGTGGTCAGCGTTTCGGTGAGATGGAGGTGTGGGCATTGGAGGCTTTCGGCGCATCAAACATCTTGCAAGAATTGTTGACAATCAAATCCGATGACATTCAAGGGCGTGCAAAAGCCTACGAAGCGATTGTCAAAGGCGATAACTTGCCAGAACCGAATATTCCAGAATCATTCAACGTATTGATTCACGAATTGCGCGGTTTGGCACTTGATGTAAAGTTTGATTAATTTTCAAGGAAAATACTGAGGGGGCTAAATTTTTAAAATTAGAAATTTAGATACCCTCAGTATTTCATTGAAAATAAAAATATTACACGTTTAGGAAACTTTTAAAGTTTCCCAAACGTCGTAAACGTCGTATCAACAGAGATAAAATGCGTCGAATTTTTGTAGTTTTATTAGCAATTGCCGCCTCTATTGTTTTGTTTTATGAACAAATAATTTTGGAACTTGCCGTGAAAGGCTTGTGGCGTCTTTTAATAAAAGTCTATGAAAAAATATCAGAAATACTGAGGGCGCTATTTTTATAAATTTTCAATCGTCGAAAAATGAATTTTCAAGATAATACTCAACAAAATCCTCAAATTGAGGAACGTAAATACACAATTTCGGAGTATTTTGACTTGGAAATAAGGTCAGATAAAAGGCATGAGTTTTACAATGGAACTATTGTGGAATGTGCTTACACGTCTGAAAATCATGGTACCGTCGTTCACAATTTGAATTTTCTGTTAGGTCAATGTTTGCGAAAAACTGATTGTAAAGTATTTGCTGAAAATCGAATGTTGTATTCAAAATATTGCAATCGTGTATATTATCCTGATATTTTAGTGGCTTGTAGCGAAATTGATTATTACCAATATTCTAAAAATCAAGTTGCGATAATCAACCCCTCAGTATTAATTGAGGTTTTGTCGGATTCTACAGAAAATATAGATAGAGGTGATAAACTAAAATGCTATCGAAAAATACCTTCGTTGAAACAGTATATTATCGTTGAACAGGATTCAAAAAATGTTCAAGTGTATGAGTACGACACGGCAGCTAAAAGATGGATTGCCAAAGTTTACGAAGAAGACGGCGATACGGTAAAAATCGGAGATTGTGATATTCCATTAGATGAAATTTACTTGAAAGTTGATTTGATACAACCGAATCAGCAAAGTGATAATTGATACCCCTCAGTATTTTTAGGAAAAAATTAGTTTTTAGACATAATTCAAATTCAGAATACAGCATGTCGTTTAAAAAAGCGTCCACTAAGCCGAGTAATGCCTTTGATAGCATTACGATAAGCCTGGCTTCCCCAGATGACATTTTGGAGCGTAGCTATGGTGAGGTTCTCAAACCAGAAACCATTAACTACCGTTCTTACAAGCCCGAACGCGATGGTTTGTTCTGCGAGCGTATTTTTGGTCCCGTCAAGGACTATGAATGCTATTGCGGCAAGTACAAACGGATTCGTTATAAGGGTATCGTGTGCGACCGTTGCGGTGTTGAAGTGACGGAAAAGAAAGTCCGTCGTGAGCGCATGGGACACATTAAGTTGGTTGTGCCTGTTGTTCATATTTGGTTCTTCCGTTCATTGCCCAACAAAATCGGTTACACACTTGGTTTGTCGAGTAAGAAATTAGAATCTATCATTTATTACGAGAGATATGTGGTTATCAACCCGGGTGTAAAAGGTGAAGAAGGTGTAAATAACCTCGACCTTTTGACGGAGGAAGAATACATCGAGATGGTAGATAGCCTTCCGAAGGAAAATCAGTTGCTTGATGATGCACACCCAGATAAGTTCCTCGCTAAGATGGGTGCAGAGGCAGTTTATGACCTTTTGACACGCTTAGAGTTGGATAGTTTGTCGGCTTCTTTGCGCCATACGGCTGCAACGGAGGCGTCGCAACAAAAGAAATCGGAAGCATTGAAACGTTTGCGCGTTGTGGAATCTTTCCGCGAGTCACGCGAATCGGGTTTTGAAAATCGTCCAGAGTGGATGATTATTCAGTATTTGCCAGTTGTTCCACCAGAATTGCGCCCATTAGTTCCGTTGGACGGTGGTCGTTTTGCATCTTCTGATTTGAACGATTTGTATCGCCGTGTGATTATCCGCAACAATCGTTTGAAACGCCTTTTGGAAATCAAAGCACCAGAGGTTATTCTCAGAAATGAGAAGCGTATGTTGCAAGAGGCTGTTGACTCTTTGTTCGACAACTCACGTAAATCGAACGCGGTTAAAGCTGAAGGTGGTCGGGCATTGAAATCTTTGTCTGATATTTTGAAAGGTAAACAAGGTCGTTTCCGTCAAAACTTGCTCGGTAAACGTGTGGATTATTCTGGTCGTTCGGTTATTGTTGTTGGTCCAACGCAAAAATTGCACGAGTGCGGTTTACCAAAACAAATGGCGGCAGAATTGTTCAAGCCATTTATTATTCGCAAATTGATTGAGCGTGGCATTGTTAAGACGGTAAAATCAGCAAAAAAACTCGTTGACCGCAAGGACAATGTGATTTGGGAAATCCTTGAAAACATCTTGAAAGGACACCCTGTTTTGTTGAACCGTGCGCCTACGTTGCACAGATTGTCCATCCAAGCGTTTCAACCACGTTTGATTGAGGGCAAGGCAATTCAGTTGCACCCACTTGTGTGCGGTGCCTTCAATGCCGACTTTGACGGTGACCAGATGGCGGTTCACGTCCCTTTGAGTCACGCAGCGATTTTGGAAGCTCAGGTTTTGATGTTGTCTTCGCATAATATTTTGAACCCACAAGACGGCTCTCCCGTGACTTTGCCTTCGCAGGACATGGTTTTGGGCTTATATTATTTGACAAAAGAACGCACTTCGATTCCAGAAGCTCCTGTACGTGGCGAGGGAAGTCGTTTTTACTCAGCCGAGGAAGTTATTATTGCTTACAATGAGAAGCAGGTTGACTTGCACGCTAAAGTTGAGTGCCGCGTTCGTCAAGAAGAAAATGGCAAGTTGGTATTCAAACGGATGAAAACGACCGTTGGACGCATTTTATTCAACCAAGCTGTACCTGCTTCTGTTCCTTTTGTTGACGTTTTGTTGACTAAAAAGAACTTGAAAGCGGTTATCAGCGACATCATCAGACGGACAAATTTTGCGGTAACGGCTGAGTTTTTGGACAATATCAAGGAGTTAGGTTTTGGTTGGGCGTTCCGTGCAGGTTTGTCGTTCCAGATTGCCGACTTGATTACCCCCTCAGTAAAAGCCTCGATTTTGGCAACTTCGCAAGCAGAAGTAGATGAAGTGTGGGATTCTTACAATATGGGTTTGATTACGCAGAATGAGCGTTATAACCAAGTTGTGGATAAGTGGACATCGGCGGATAGCCAAATCACAACGGCTTTGATGGACGAATTGACAACGCACAAGCAAGGTTTCAACTCTATTTTTATGATGTTGGACTCTGGTGCGCGTGGTTCAAAACAACAGATTAAGCAGTTGTGCGGTATGCGTGGTTTGATGGCAAAACCGAAAAAATCGGGTGACTCTGGTCAGGCTATCATTGAAAACCCTATCTTGTCGAACTTTATTGATGGACTTTCGGTATTGGAATACTTCCTTTCAACGCACGGTGCGCGTAAAGGTTTGGCGGATACGGCTTTGAAAACGGCAGATGCGGGTTACTTGACTCGTCGTTTGGTGGACGTGGCGCAAGATGTGGTTATCCGTGAGGAAGACTGTAATACACTGAGGGGTATCGAAACATCGGCTTTGAAAGAAGGCGATAAGATTATCGAGCCTTTGTGGAATCGGATTCGCGGACGCTATACATTGTACGATTTGTACCACCCAGAAACCGACGCTTTGTTGTTGGCTTCTGCGGAGTTTATTGACGATGACATGTCGCACAAAATTGAAGCAGCAGGTATTGAAGCCGTAACAATTCGTTCAGTTTTGACTTGTGAAACCAAGCGTGGTTGCTGCGCAAAATGCTACGGACGTAACTTGGCTTCGGGACGTATTGCTGAAAAAGGTGATGCCGCAGGTATCATCGCTGCTCAGTCAATTGGTGAACCGGGTACTCAGTTGACACTTCGTACATTCCACGTGGGTGGTGTGGCATCAACAACACGTCAAGAAAGCGAATTGAAGGCGAATTTGGCGGGTAAAATTGAATTCGACGAAATCCAAACGGTGGAATACACGGACGACAACGGTAAAAACGTGGAAGTCGTTATTTCTCGGACGGGTGAAGTGCGGATTATTGAGCCTAAAACAAACAAAGTTTTATCAGCAAACAACGTTCAATACGGTTCTACAATTTTCGTAAAAGACGGTCAAGAAGTAAATCGTTTGGACAAAATTTGCGAGTGGGACCCCTTCAACGCCGTGATGATTGCCGACCGTTCTGGTAAGATTGAATTTATGGACATTGAAGAAAACGTAACTTTCCGTGAAGAACGTGATGACCAAACGGGTTTTGCCGAGAAAATCATCATTGAATCGCGTAACAAACGTAAGATTCCGATTGTCAAAATCGTTGACGAAAGTGGCGACGAATTGAAAAACTTTACGCTTCCTGCGGGTGCTTACTTGACAATCGAAGATGGTCAAGCCATCAAAGCGGGTCAGCGTATTGTTAAGATTCCACGTCGTTTGCAAAAAATTCAGGATATTACGGGTGGTTTGCCGCGTGTAACTGAATTGTTTGAAGCGCGTAATCCTTCAAATCCTGCGGTTGTTTCTGAAATTGACGGTATCGTTAAATTGAGTACAACCACTAAACGCGGTAATCGTGAAGTAACAGTTGAATCAAAAGACGGTCAAATCCGCAAATATCTTGTGCCTTTGGCTAAACACATTTTGGTTCAAGATGGTGACTTTGTGCGCTCTTGTACGCCTTTGTCTGATGGTGTGATTGCACCACGCGATATTTTGGCGATTAAAGGACCTTTTGCGGTTCAGCAATATTTGGTAAATGGTGTTCAAGAAGTCTATCGTTCGCAAGGTATTGCGATTAACGATAAACACATTGAAGTTATCGTGCGCCAAATGATGCGTCGTTTTGAAATTATTGAGCCGGGCGACACTACTTTCTTGGAAGGCGAACCCGTCGAAAAATTTGAGTTCTCGGAAGCAAACGATGCTTTGTACGATAAAAAAATCGTGACAAACGCGGGTGATTCGGCGAAAATGAAAGAAGGCTCTTTAGTGACTTTGCGCCAGGTACGGGAAGAAAACTCGTTCTTGAAACGCAATGACCGCAAAATTGTTGAATTCCGCGATGCCGTAGCAGCTACTTCTGTTCCATTGTTGTTGGGTATCACGAAAGCATCTTTGGGTACGGAAAGCTGGATTTCAGCCGCCTCGTTCCAAGAGACCACCAAAGTATTGTCAACGGCAGCTATTGCGGCTAAGAAGGATAATTTGATGGGCTTGAAAGAAAATGTTATCGTTGGTAAGCGAATTCCTGCGGGAACAGGCTTGAAAGAGTACCAAAACTTGATTGTCACAACCAAGCAAGAGTACGAAGTGAGCCGCGCCAAAGGTTTGTTAGACAACCTTGACATGGATTACGAAGAAACACTCGTCGGCGACGAAAGCGCAATGGCGGACGGTTTCCAATAATTTCAATAATTTCGGGGATTTCAGATTTCAATTCGTTAGATAGAAAAAGCCGTTCCAAGCAATTGGAGCGGCTTTTTTCATACCCCTTAACTCTTGAGTATTTTGACTTTTTGACAATTTTAGCGGCATTAAAAACGCCTTTAACTTTTTTATGTACCTACTAAAGCCGCCGCTTCATCGCCAACCAAACTTCCAATTGCGACGCCCATACCACCCATTCTCACGGATACAACCACATTAGGCGATAAATGTTGAATAATTGGTTTTTTCACTCTACCAATGCCCATAATTCCACTCCATGAGGCATCTATCTCTATTTTTTCTTTTGGCAGAATTATCGTTTCCAGCAAGGCGTTTAGTGCTGATTTAATCACATCTGTAGTGCCGAAAATATCCGTTTTTTCGTTCTTGTAGTCTAAGTTTCTGCTACCTCCCAAAAGTAACCGATTTCCAATATTTCGGAAGTAAACATAGCCTCTGTCATAATGAAAACAACCCTTGATTTTCAAATTGGGTAAAGGTTGTGTAACAATAACTTGATTTCTTGCCGCTTCTACTTCGATATTGGGCAGTAAGCGTTGCACAAAACCATTGGTTGCCACAATAACTTTTCGGGCAGTAAATGACCAACCTTCCGATGTCACCAACTCAACGTTCGCTGAATTATTGGCGTTTGAGTCGTGAATATGCTCGATTTTTAAGCCATTGAAGAAACGGACGCCTCGTTCGCGAGCAAGGGCGAGTAAACTTGTCATCATTTTGCCTGTATCAATCTGCCCTTCGGCGGTGTTGTGAATGAGCATGGGCAATACATTTTGAAAGCCAAAATTAGTTTTAGATAATTTGTAGGTCTGTTTCTGCCCCGTTATACTTGCTAATTGTTTATTAAAATATGCTTTTTTATTAATACATTCTTCAAAGATACCTCCCTCAGTATTTTTGAAGATTTCGTAGCCTCCCAATGCTTGATACCGCAAATTTTGGTCGCCAACACGCGCTCTGAGGCGTTCCAAACCTTTAAAACGTCGCTCAACAAGGGTAAAAACGTCCGATTCTGACATTGTTGTTAAGTCATCGAGCAATTCTGTCATGCTGCCAAAACACGCAAAACCTGCGTTGCGCGTACTTGCGCCTTCGGGCAAAACACCCCGTTCGACAACCGCAACCGATAGGGTAGGGGTGCGGTCAAGCAAAGCCAAAGCCGCCGATATGCCGACAATGCCGCTGCCAATGATAGCCACGTCAATACCGTTGAAAAAACTATCACGTTCCCAAAAACTGAGACTATTTGGGTGATTCATATTTTTGTTTGGTTAATGTTTAAAAATGTTTTGACTATTTAAATTTAAAACTTTATGTTTGCGTTTTAGTATTACAGAGTTGAGTCTAAATAAACGAGGTTTTGCGGCGTATTTACTGGCTCCCGATGAAGGTCGGGACAAGTTCTTTCTCGCTTCGCTCAAAAATCGCCCAAAAAGGGTTTCTTAGATAAAAATCAATGGAAATTAGCCTAATTAGCTCAATCTGTTGTCTATTTTCATTACTTATCACTTATCACTTATTTTGAGCGCAATAAAAAAAATCTTCGCTTGCAATAGTTGCGGCGCAACATCTCCAAAATGGGTTGGCAAATGTACTTCATGTGGCGAATGGAATACTTATGTAGAGGAAGTTATCCAAAAAGAAACGCCTCGTGAAGAAAGGCAAAAAATTTGGAAAGGGGCAAAACCTACCGATGCCCGTGCGACCCCCCTTAGTATGATTAAGGCGAGCATGACTGCCAGACTTGAAACACCCGACGGCGAACTCAATCGCGTGTTGGGTGGCGGTATCGTCAGTGGTTCGCTCGTTTTGATAGGCGGTCAACCCGGCATTGGTAAATCAACCCTTTTACTGCAAATTGCGCTGGGTGTTCCCGCAAGAGTTTTGTACGTAAGCGGTGAAGAAAGCGAAGAGCAGATAAAAATGCGCGCTGACCGTGTCGCACAACAACATGCCGACTGCTATATTTTGACGGAAACCAATACCTCAAAAATTTTCACCGCAGCCCAGGACATTGCACCCGATTTGATGATTATTGATTCAATTCAAACGCTTTCTGCGCCTCATATTGATTCTACACCAGGCAGTATTTCGCAAGTCAGAGAAACTGCAGGTGAATTACAACGATTCGCAAAGGAAACAAATATTCCGATTTTTATCATTGGTCACATCACAAAAGATGGGGCAATTGCAGGACCAAAACTCTTGGAACACATTGTAGATGTTGTTTTGCAATTTGAAGGCGACCAAAATTATACCTATCGAATCTTAAGAACCTTAAAAAATCGCTTTGGCTCGACCGATGAATTGGGGATTTATGAAATGCAGGCATCGGGCTTGCGCGAAGTGTCAAACCCTTCTGAATTGTTGATTTCTCAAAAAGATGATGATTTGAGTGGCTCGGCAGTCTGCTCAACAATAGAAGGTATGCGCCCATTACTGATTGAAACACAAGCACTTGTGAGCCGTGCCGTGTACGGCACACCCCAACGCTCGGCAACGGGTTTTGACTTGCGGCGTTTGTCAATGCTTCTGGCAGTGCTTGAAAAACGGGGCGGTTTTCCTTTTGCGATGAATGACGTTTTTTTGAACATAGTCGGTGGTATTCGTATTGATGACCCCGCTATGGATTTGGCGATTGTGGCGTCTTTGATTTCGTCACTTGAAGACATTTCTGTACCTAACACGTCATGTTTTGCTGGTGAAGTCGGTTTGTCGGGTGAGATTCGGGCAGTTAATCGCGCCGAGCAAAGGATTCAAGAGGCGGATAGGCTGGGATTTAAAGAGATTTTTATTTCAAAATACAATGCTAAAGGTATTGATTTTTCACGCTTTTCTATTCGGGTGCGTTTGGTATCGAAAGTAGAGGAATTATATGAAGCATTGTTTAAATAATTAAAAATAGAGAATCTGTAACTATTGTGACAATAAAAACGTTGAATTTTGGGTGATGTGACCCTCAATTCAACGTTTTTTTTTCTAAATGGTTTTGAAAAAAACAGTATTTGAATCAACCTCATTCGTGTATTACATTAAAATTAATATTTTATTTTTAAATACCTTGCAGGTGGTATTTTTTTTTAGCAATAATAAATATAAAATATTTATATATAAAAAAAATAAAAACAAATATTGCAAAACTCAGACAAAACCTTTAGATTGTTGTTGCAAAGAAAAAAAACGAATAATTTATAATCTAAAATTTTGGTAATCAATGAGAAACATATTTTTACTTCTATTAATCCTTTTGTCGTATTGTCCTACCACGCTTGCACAGAGTGCAATCAACGGTATTATAGCGTTCCACAACAGTCAATTTAACAATAAGACAAAAGTTGATTACGCTCAAGGTGTGCAAGTGGAGGGTATGCTTGTAAAAACAAAGCCCACATTAACTGAATCGAATGGTGCATTTAAGTTAATAGCTGTGACAGCAAGACCGAATGAGAAAATTCGCATAAAAGTACTCAAAGACGGCTATCAAGTCGTCAACCCTGTTCATCTTTCGGGTTTGACAGACCAAACAGATACTTTGCGTATTGTTATCGCAAAAATCGAAGACATTGAGTCGGCGCGAGCCACCTATTTTACTCTTGGTAAGTCCCTGTCTGAGTCTGCTTTTAAAGCCAAATTAATGGCACTCGATAGTAGTTTAGCACTGATTTATAAGTCTGAAAATACAGATGAAAAGCGAATCTTGGCACTTGAACAACAGATTAAAAGTATTAATAAAAGTGGTAAAAAATTGGAGGCAATAGTCCACGACATCACGTATCAATTTAGTTTAATAAATTTGGACGATATGCCGCCTTTTTATCAAACCACCTTTCAATTTTTTCAAAAAGGAGACATAGACGCTGCCTTGGAGCTATTGGAGAAAGCAGAACTCAATAGCAAACTAGCATTTTTAATTGGGCAGAGAAAACGTAAAACTGCCAATGAAATTGACCCGATAGTTGAGCAGAAATTTCAAAAAACAATATGTGCTTTTATGCTGCAAGCCGATTTTTATCAACTCAAATGGGAGATTGAAAAAGCCGATTCTGTGTATCAATTGATGCTAAAATACGATGCTAAAAATGTGGATATTCAGAAAAAATATGCTTCTTTTTTAAAAGATATAAATGAGCAAAACCGCGCAAAAATTTTGTGTGAAAAAGCAGTTACTACGGTTGAATCGTCAGAAGATAAAATTGAACTGATGAATAAATTGGGGCTTTTATACACAGATTTGGGCGAATACAACAAAGCAGAAAAGATATTGAGCCAAGCAACAGACATGGCAGAATGGGAGATTATTAACCGAAAAGATATTTTTGAGCCGCTTTATGCCTTGGCACAATTGCACTTGGGACAAACGTTGACGAAAATGAAGAATTTTAATCAAGCACAGGGGGCTTTTGCTCTTGCTTTGAAATACCATAAACAATATGCAACAAAATCGCCTGCAAAAACCAAAGATTCTTTACGTTTAGCGGACACGTATAATAGCATGGCAATCAATTATTTGAAGCAAAATAACTTTCAACAAAGCCTTGATTATTTTGATAAAACTTGGGCAATTTATTCTGAAATTTCCGACTCTACTTCCTTGTATAAAAATCAAGTTGCCGATATTAAAAACAATTATGCGCAGTTGTATTTAGCGCAAAAAGACACGGTTAGTGCCCTTAAATTTTTCTCACAAGAAATGGCGATTTATGCGGCGGCTGTGCGGTCAAAAAATACGGCGTTTGATGCGGATTATTTAGCTGGATTGATAAATTTGAGCCAAATTTACCTGAGCGATAAGAATTATGACAAAGCTATACCGCTTTTAGATACTATTGCCGATTTGCAAAAAAAACTCGTCTTGGCACATCCGCTTAATTATGAAATTGACTTAGAAAAGACATTAGAAACGCAGGCAAACATTTATTATGAGCAGAAAAAATATGTTTTATTTGAGGAAATATTTAGAAAAATAGCAATATTGCATTCTATTATTCTAAAAACGACCCCTCAGTACAAAGCAGATATTTGCGCGTTTTACAGCCGTTTTGGGGCATTTTATCAAGAACAAAACAAGTTAGAATTGGCTGAAAGTCAATATAAGACATCAATAGAATTGAGAAAAGAATTGGTGGACAAAGACGCATTGGCACACGGTGAAAACCAAAAAATGGCACTGCAACACATCATATCGATTCGTGATACATTTTTACTACCCGAAATTTTTGAAAATAAAATTCTTGCCCACAAAAAGATTCAAGACAATTGCCGCAATGAGCTGATTAATACCCAAAATAAAATAATCGCCGCTTTAGAAAAATCATCGTCGAAGGACAAACAAGGCAAGCTAAATGAGGCTTACGGTACTTTAGCAGCGTATTATTTGACAATGAACAAAATAAAAGAAGCAGAAGCAGTAGCGCAAAAACAAGAAAACGTAGCTGCTCATTTTTTGCTTTTTGTGTATAGTATGGAAGATAAATTTACAGAAGCACAATCGCTTTTTGAAAAAATTGGCGATAAAAAAAGCGCGAAAAAACGCTGTTCACAATGGGCAAATGATTTTTACGGGCAAAAAATTATTTCTTGGGATACTAAAACTAAGATTAATAAATGGTTGGAAGCATCGGCAACTCTTGGGTTATTGGGAAATTAGGGAAGATTTGTATCTTTTTTCAAGGTAATGCGCTCGCTTCGCTCTCACGGAGAAAGAAAATGTGGTTCATTTTTCGGCGAAGCCGAAAAATGAACCACATTTTTTTCCTGCCATTGCGCGAGCAAAATGTACGGAAGCTCAATTTTCTGGCTTGGAAGAGGTTGAGGTGACAGAACTTTTAAAAGTACTGAAACCAGTAACATAATTTTTACGGATTTATTTAGTCATTATCTCAAACCTTTGCTCTAATCTATTTCCATTTTCATCTACCAATGTTAAGCGATGTTTTCCGACCGTAGGTTGCAAAGCAATTTGGTGAAACGTTTTTGTTGAACCCACAAACTCATTGTCTAAATGCCAGAAAACCGTGGCTTCGACTTGTCGGTGAGCAACGCGAAAAATGGTTTGTGTGGGCTTGCCGTCAAAATCAATGGGTAGGTAAATTTTAGTTACAGACTTGGGATAAATCAACTGCATGGGGTTAGTTTTACTCGTAGCCGTGCGACAATTCTCTTTGTAAGGCGGTGGTGTTTGATAATTCGGATTGCGGGTGCGGTAGTAATATTCCACCAAAGGAGGCAAGGAAAACCAAGCCCGATGCACCATATTTTGCGGCTCTTCGCACTCGCTTGTCACTTGAAATTGACCTGTTTTATCTAAATGAATCGTTTGATGAAAAGCGCAAGCCTTGACTTTCTCCCCCGCTTTTGATGCCCAAACCGTGTCTTTTTCACACAATTTGGTTGCCCGATACCCACTTTGACGGCACACTTCTATTTGTTTCATATCGTCATAAGGCGCATCAAACCACTCGTTTTTGGTGGGCAAAGCGTTGAAAATATCGAACAAAACGGGTGCAGCAGCTTCCAAGCCAATAACACCAGGACGTCCTTCTCCATCGGCATTACCGACCCAAACACCCACTACATACTGAGGGGTCACGCCAATTGCCCAAGCGTCGCGAAAACCGAAACTTGTGCCTGTTTTCCACGCAATTGTTTTTGTATTTTCAAACAATTGCCAACTACCTTCTGCATCGGGGCGTTCTACTTCTTTCATCGCATCGAGTGTTAGCCAAGCCGCCGCCGCCGAATATACGGGGTGTGTAGCGATTTCTGATTTCTGATTCTGGATGTCGGAAACGATAGTCGTTAAATTGTTTTTTGGTTCTTTTTTGAATAAATAATTAGGGCTTTTCCAATCGTCACGACTGTATTTATGGTCTAAAGTGTACCAATGTTTTGCCGTGCGTGCCATACCCGCGTAAGCACTCGACAGTTGCCAAAGGCTTGATTCGCCACCGCCTAGAATCATAGTCAAACCGTAGTGGTCGGGCGATTTATTGAAGGTATTGATGCCCAATTTTGGCAGTTGGTGGTAAAACTTCTCAACACCGTATTGGTTCAGCAACCGCACAAACGGAATATTCAACGACCTTGCCAAAGCCCGTCTTGCGGGAATCACGCCATCGTAGGTTTCGGCAAAATTTTCGGGGTGATAGCCACCCATTTCAGTAGGAATGTCCAGAAGCATGGAGTTGGGCAAAATTTCGCCTTCTTGTTGGGCAAACGCATACAAAAAAGGTTTCATAATGCTGCCCGTCGAACGGAGTGCTGTGATGATGTCTACGTCTTCGCCATGTTCCTTTCCAGCACCTGCCACATTGCCACAATAAGCCACCACATTGCCCGTTTCTACGTTCATGACCATCGCCGCCAAATTGTGTACACCATTGTTAATCAATGCGTTGTAATGCAATTTCAAGATAGAAGCCACTTGTTTTTGCACCGCGAAATCAATCGTCGTTCGTACCCGCGATTGTTTGCCCGTTTTGAAAATCTGTTCTTTAAATGCTCTGTCTAATAAATGTGGCGCGGCTTGAGGTAATGCTAAAGGTGCGTCGGGCAAAGGTTCTTCTTTTGCCAATTCGCCCGTAGTGCGGTCAAGTACTCCCTTCTCTATGAGTCGCTCTAAAAGGCGGTTGCGTTTGTTGAAAAGGGCTTGCCGATTTTTTGACGGATTGATTAAACTTGGGGCATTGGGCAACACTGCCAACGTTACGGATTCTGCCCAACTAAGGTCTTTGGGGTTTTTGCCGAAATACCGCCAAGATGCCGCTTCTATGCCCACTACATTGCCCCCAAAAGGCGCGTGTGCAGCGTACAAACCCAAAATTTCGGCTTTAGAATAGGTCATTTCCAAGCGCGTTGCCATAAATGCCTCAACAAATTTGGTAAAAATAGAACGAGGTTTATTCTGCCTTGCGAGGCGAATTGTCTGCATTGTCAATGTCGAACCACCACTTACAACCCGTTGATTTTTAATGTTTTGCCCCATCGCACGCACAAAAGCCAATGGATTGATGCCCGCGTGACGGTAAAAATGGCGGTCTTCAAACTCAATCAATGCGGCGGTAAATGTAGAGGGCAAGGCTTGGGTTGCCGGAAAACGCCATTGTCCATCGGCTGCTATGCGTGCGCCGAGTAAATCGCCATTTTTGTCTTCCAAAACCATGCTTGTTGGGTCATCAAAAAGTGGTTGAGGCAAGCAAAACCAAAATGCAGTAACCAAAACGACGGTGGCAATACCCGTTTTGCGGCGGTGGGTTTGGAAGAAAAATGTATGAAAAAGGCGAAGTCTGGTAAGCATGTTTAATATTTAGACATTAAACAAGAAGTGCATAACATCACCATCTTTCACCACATATTCTTTACCTTCAACGCGCAATTTTCCAGTTTCTCTGGCGGCTTTTTCACCGCGCAAAGTAACATAATCGTTGTAAGCGATGACTTCGGCGCGGATAAAACCGCGTTCAAAATCGGAGTGAATGACACCTGCCGATTTTGGGGCAGTCCAACCCAGACCAATCGTCCACGCCCGTACTTCTTGAATGCCTGCCGTAAAATAAGTAATCAGTTTGAGCAAACTATAACAACCACGAATTACTTTATCAACGCCGGGTTCGTCTAAGCCCATCATTTCAATGTATTCCATGCGCTCTTCTTTGGTCTCCAATTCCGAAATTTCGGCTTCGATTTGCGCACAAATACGCACCACACCTGCCCCCTCAGTAGCTGCTTCTTTTTCAATCAAAGCGGTGTAAGTATTGCCCGTTGCCACGCAATCTTCATTGACATTGCAGACGTACAAAATGGGTTTGGCAGTCAATAACAACATTTCTTCCATTATGGCAATGTCTTCAACGGCAGTCAAGGCGAATGTTCTTGCGGGTTTGCCATCGTACAAATGGTCGTAGATTCTTTGGCAGACATCAACGGCGTTTAAAGCCGTTTTATCGCCGCCTTTTGTGCCTTTTTTATAGCGGTCAATGCGTTTTTCAGCCGTTTCTAAATCTTTGAAAATCAATTCATTGTCAATGATTGTTTTATCGCGTATAGGGTCAACTGAGTTTTCGACATGGACAATATTATCGTCATCGAAACAACGAATAACGTGTACAATAGCATTCACTTCACGAATATTGGCAAGAAATTGATTGCCCAAACCTTCGCCCTTCGACGCGCCTTTTATGAGTCCTGCAATATCCACAATCTCAACTGTGGTAGGTAGAATACGCTTTGGATTGACGATTTCTGCTAAGGCATCGAGTCGTGGGTCTGGCACGGTGATGATGCCAACGTTCGGGTCTTTTGTTGCAAAAGGATAGTTCGCAGCGAGTGCTTTTGCCGATGTCAAGGCATTGAATAAGGTAGATTTACCGACGTTGGGCAAGCCGACGATGCCGCATTTTAAAGCCATTTATTGGAAATTGAATATTTAAAAAGATGATTTGCTTTTAGATGATTTCAAATTTCAGATTTCAGATTTTAAGCTGCAATAAATTGATTTTCAATGTTTTGCAGAATTAAATTTGATACTTTATTTGCTTTTAACTCATTAGACGCCGCAAATATAGGTTTTTGTCTTAGAAAAGACCTCAACTTAAATGAAGTCCTGTAAAAAATATTTTGCTTCTAATTTCACTAAATTCTGCTAACTGATGTTATTCAGGAGTCGTAGGCTCTATCGACTTTGTAGCGGTGGATTTGAATCTGCCGAAAATGTATATACCTTCGGGTTGGGGATTGCGGGGCAATAGCAAGGTATTAGCGATTACATTGTCAGTTGGTTTTCTTTCCGAAGAATCAAAAGTTTCTTTTTCCCGAACTGGTTGGCGCCGGGAGGTTTGAAAAAATCGGTTTCGATAATCCTGAATTCTGGGCGCTTGTTTGTGGCGTCGTTCGAAATTGTTTGCGGAACACTGATTTTGATTGGTTTGCTCACCAGAATTGCCTCCATTCCGTTGCTGTTTATCATGATAACAGCGCTGATTTCAACCAAAATTCCAATTTTGCTGAATAAAGGTTTTTGGTCGATGGCACACGACTCGCGCACCGATTTTGCCATGACGTTTTTATTGATTTTTCTGATAATTTATGGGGCTGGGAAATGGTCGGTTGACAACTTGATTTCAGGTAAAAAATTAAAAACATAAAATTCAAGCAAATGAAAATCGGAATTATTCTCGAAACAAAAGAGTACGAAAAAGCCTGGAATGCTTTCAGGTTTGGTGTAACAGCCAGAAAAACAGGTCACGAAGTAAAACTTTTCCTGATGGGTGAAGCCGTTGAATGTGAAGGTTTAACCCACGAAAAATACAATGTTGATGAACAACTGAAAGCATTTGTGGAAGTTGGCGGCGAATTGCTGGCCTGCGGAACCTGTCTGAAATCGCGCCAACTTGCCGATTCAACTTCATGCCCCATTTCAACAATGGTTGATTGCGTGAATATGGTTGTGTGGGCTGATAAAACGGTTGACATTTTAGTTTTCTTTTTTAAGAACCAATTATATTGCGATTCAACTGTTACAAGGTTGAATCGCAATTTTTAAGTACCTTTTTTAGCATATTTTAAATTAAAGCAACATACAACATCTTATAAACATTTAACTACTTTTGCCGTTGATAAGACAAAGTAATTAAAGGTGAAAAGCACTAAACAACATATTAGGAATTTTTTTCTGCTTCTGGCTGGAATTATTCTTGCTGTGCATATTGTTGTTCCTCACCACCATCATAACGAACAGGTTTGTCTCGGTGGGTCTCATTGTCAAAGTGATATATTTCCGCACAATCATAATTCAAATTGTCCAACACATGAACATGATGGAAACAAAACAAACACCTGTGTTTCTTCAGCAAACTATTTACCCTTCCGGTAAATTCAGGCAGATACGACACGGGCTGTGATTTGAACTGCACGGATATTCATTTCCATGATTACTTTTTTACAAGCATTATCAGCAGTTTCGAAAAACCTGTTCCGCTTGTAATAATTACGGCAACACCCCCCGATATTGCTTCGCCGTGGCGCGATTTTATCCCAACTTCTTCTGGTCTCAGGGCTCCTCCTTCTGTTTAATTTTTCCTGAATTTCAGGTTTTATAACGCACCGGATTCTGGCTGCGTCAATTCTTTTTATTTAAAAAATTAAACAGATTTTATATGTATTTCAGAATCATATTTTTTGCATCGCTGCTTTTTGCTTTTGCAGGGTGCAACCAATCAAAAAATAAGGCCGAAGCTGGTCACGAACACGCTGCTGAAGAGCAGTCACACGACCATTCGGAAGAAGAACACAATCATGAAGCCGAAGAAGGCCACGAACACGATGGAGCAGAACACGAAGAACCCAAATTTCAATACACCGCATACAGCGCTGGTTTCGAAGTTTTTGCCGAGGCCGATGCTTTTGTGGTTGGCGAAACGGCCAACATACTTTCTCATTTTTCGGTACTTCCCGGTTTTAAAGCGCTCGAAGCAGGTAAAGTAACTGTTGTTCTTATTGTAAACGGGAAAGAAACCCGTCAAACACTCGAAGCGCCCACCCGCAAAGGAATTTACAGTTTCGATATCACTCCGGAAACTGCCGGAAAAGGAGACTATAAAATTTGAAATTGCCAGTGAAAATGGCATTTCAGAAATTATTGTTCCTGAAGTAAATGTATTTGCCAATCACGATGAAGCCCACCATGAAGCTGAAGAAATGGTGCAACCTTCAAAAACAAATACTTCGGTTTTTACCAAAGAACAGTCGTGGAAAGTTGATTTCGCGACAGAATACCCGCGAACCGGACCGTTTGGCCAGGTCATAAAAACCACTGCGCTGATTGAACCGGCCAACGGCGACGAATTGGTCATTACAGCCAAAACTTCGGGAATGGTGCGGCTCACTTCCAATTCGTTGCTCGAAGGGCAGGAAGTTCGGAGCGGACAGGTTTTATTTTCGGTTTCAAGCAATGAACTTGCGGAGAACAACTTTGGCGTAAAATTTACTGAAGCGCAGAGTAATTACGAAAAAGCAAAAGCAGATTACGAACGCGTCAGTGAGCTTGCAAAAGACAAAATAGTATCGGAAAAAGATTTGCTGACTGCCAAAAACAGTTTCGAAAATGCCAAAGCCGTTTATGATAACCTGAACCGCAATTTCAATACAAACGGGCAGTCAGTTTCAAGCCCGATGCGTGGCTTTGTAAAACAGCTTCTGGTGAAAAACGGAGCTTATGTTGAAGCCGGACAGCCGTTGCTGGTGGTATCGCAAAACAAAACGCTGAAACTGACCGCGCAGGTTCCGCAGAAATATGCAGGAATACTAAATACGGTGCAATCTGCCAACATCCGCACCCTGAACGAAAACCAAACCTATACGCTGGAAGCGTTGAACGGCAAGGTTTTATCGGTGGGGCAAGCCGCCAACAGCGACAATTTTCTTATCCCGGTTTCTATTCAAATCAACAATACCGGCAATTTTATCCCCGGCAGTTTTGTTGAAGTTTTTCTTAAAACACTCACCAACCAACAGGCGTTCACTGTTCCAAACACTGCTTTGCTCGAAGAACAGGGCGTTTTCTTTGTGTGGGTTCAGATAACACCCGAGCTTTTTCGAAAAACGGGAAGTAACGATTGGCAAAACTGATGGAATCAGTACCGAAATAAAAAGCGGGATTGCTGCAACCGAACGCATTGTTACCCGTGGGGCAATGATGATTAAACTGGCGCAGGCAACAGGTACGCTCGACGCACATTCAGGACACGTTCATTAATTACAGCCATGTTGAATTCAATCATAAAATTTTCGCTGAACAACAAATATTTGATTTTGCTTTGTTCGGTGGTGTTGCTGGTTTTCGGGACGAGAACTGCAATGAACATGGACGTGGATGTATTTCCCGACCTCACCGCACCAACGGTGGTGGTGATGACCGATGCCCACGGAATGGCTTCGGAAGAGGTGGAACGCTTAGTTACTTTTCCTATTGAATCGGCAGTAAACGGTGCAACCGATGTGCGCCGTGTGCGTTCGACTTCATCGCAGGGCTACTCTTTTGTGTGGGTCGAATTTGATTGGGGAACCGATATTTTCAAAGCCCGCCAGATTGTAAGCGAAAAGCTAATCAGCGTTTCGTCGCAGATGCCGCTTGGGGTTGGGCAACCAGCTTTAGCGCCACAGTCGAGGGTAATGGGCGAAATATTTTTTGTGGGCATTCAGGCCGACAGTACCAGCATGATGGAACTCCGGACGATGGCAGAATGGAACGTGAAACCGCTGATTCTTGCTACCGGCGGTGTTTCGCAGGTTACCATTATTGGCGGCGACTACAAGCAGTACCAGGTGCTTGCCGAACCACAGAAAATGAACTATTATGGCGTGTCGATGACCGAATTGGCCGAAGTCTGCAAAACCATCAGCCAAAATTCGACAGGGGGCGTTTTGCGCGAATACGGAAACGAATACGTGGTGCGGGGAATTGCCCGTTCAGCAGACCTCGAAACACTGTAGCTTGGCAAATACTTTTGTGAAATCATCGAACGGTAAACCTATTCGCCTTGCCGATGTGGCAGAGGTAAAAATCGGAGCAGTGCCCCTAAAATGGGCTACGCTTCGGGAAGTGCAAAACCTGCTATCATTATTTCAATCTCAAAACAGACCAAATGCCAATACATTGGAAGTTACTCAAAAGATTGAAAAAAATCTGGCAGACCTTCACCAAAACATTCCCTGCCGATGTAAAGATGGACACTAAAGATTTTCCGTCAGGCCGATTTTATCGAAACTTCGGTTAATAATAGTGTCAAAGTGCACTTAATCGAGGGCGGTATTTTTGTCATTATAATTCTGTTCCTCTTTTTGGGAAGTTTCCGCACTACGATTATTTCATTGCTTGGCTATTCCGCTTATCCCTTGTTGGGTGCGATTTTGGTATTGAAGAAGGCTTTGGGAATGACCATCAATACCATGAGTCTTGGAGGTATGGCAATTGCCATTGGTTCATTGGTTGACGATGCCATTATCGACGTGGAAAACGTGTACGCATAAACGCTTGCGACAAAACAAGCAATGAAACCCGAAAAGCGAAGCGACAATCTTCTTTTACTGTGGTTTTCGAAGCATCGAAAGAAATAAGGGCTTCAATCCTGAATGCCACCTTAATTATTATGGTCGCATTCCTTCCACTGTTTTTCCTTTCGGGAATGGAAGGCCGCATGTTGAAACCGCTTGGTATCGCCTTTATTGTTGCGCTTTTTGTTTCGTTGGTAGTAGCCATGACGTTGACACCTTTATTGTCGAAAATGTTGCTTTCGGACGAAAAGTACCTGGCAAAAAACGAAAAAGAGAAATGGCTGGTGCGCCACCTGACACATTATTACGAAAAATCGCTGTGTTTGGGCGTTAAATCACAAGAAGACGCAATTACTGATAGTACCTTGGGGTGTTTATTGCCTCTTTAATTATTTTTTCAGGATTTGGACGGAGTTTTTTACCCGAATTTAACGAAGGGGCTTTGACCTTGTCGGTGGTTACCAAACCCGGAACCTCGCTTGAAGAGGGCAACCGGCTCGGGAACCTGGTTGAAACTGAATTGTTGACGGTTCCTGAAGTGTGGAGTACCGCTCGCCGTACCGGTCGGGCGAACTCGACGAACATTCGCAAACGACCAACAGCGCCGAAATTGATGTCAATTTTAAGTTAAAGGAACGCAGCCAGCAGGAGTTTATGGGCGATGTTCGTTCCACGCTGTCGCGCATTCCGGGTATTGCCTTCACCGTTGGGCAACCGCTGGGGCACCGTATCGACCACATGCTTTCGGGAACTCGCGCCAACATTGCCATCAAACTTTTTGGCACCGATTTAAACCGGATGTTCACACTGGGAAATCAAATTAAAAGTTCGATTGTGGATATCGAAGGATTGGTGGATGTAAATGTTGACCAGCAAGTTGAAATTCCACAGATACAAATCCGCGCCAACCGCGATATGCTTGCACAATACGGAATTACTACCGGGCAATTCAACGAGTTTATCGACATTGCATTTGGCGGCGAAAAAATGGCCGATATTTACGAAGGCCAGCGCAGTTTCGACTTGGTTCTGAGGCTGAATAAAGATTATACCGAAACGCTGGAAGGTATTCGCACTGCACTTATTGATGCAGGTAACGGACAAAAAGTACCACTTGAACAGGTGGCCGAAATTGTTTCGGTTTCGGGCCCAAGTTCCATCAGCCGCGAAAACGTACAGCGAAAAATTGTGATTTCAGCAAATGTGGCCGAACGCGACCTTCGCAGCGTGGTGACGGATATTCAGAAAAATATTGAAGCCAATGTGACTTTGCCCGAAGGTTACCGCGTGGAATATGGCGGCCAGTTCGAAAGCGAGGCCAAAGCATCAAAAACATTGATGCTGACTTCCATCATCGCCATTATCATCATCTTTTTGTTGCTCTATCAGGAGTTTAAAAACTTCAGGACTGGCAGGCATCATTTTGCTGAACCTGCCTCTGGCGCTGATTGGCGGAGTGTTCTCCATTTGGATAACCTCTGGTATTCTGAGTATCCCGGCCATCATCGGTTTCATTACCCTGTTTGGTATTGCAACCCGAAACGGGATACTGCTCATTTCAAACTATCAACGGTTGCAGGAACAAGGGGTTTCGCTAAAAGATACAGTTATTCACGGTTCGTCTGACCGGTTAAATGCCATCCTGATGACCGCGCTTACAGCAGCTTTGGCGCTCATTCCACTGGCTTTGCGTGGCGATTTATCGGGCAACGAAATCCAAAGCCCAATGGCAAAAGTTATTCTTGGGCGGATTACTGACCTCTACAATCCTCAATATTTATATTGTGCCAATGGTTTACAGCATTTTAAACAATCAAAAAAAACCTAAAATCAGAAAAGATATGAAACGCATCATTTTAATAATCAGCATTTCGGTATTCAGTTTTTCTCTTTTCTCTCAGAATTCAGTTGATCGGATTTTAGAGGAAGTTGCAAAGAACAATACGACACTTATTGCATTGCGAAAAAGTGTGGATGCTCAGAAAATTGGAAACAAAACCGGAATCTATCTGCAAAATCCTGAAATAGGGTTTAACTACTTGTGGGGCAATCCTTCAGCAAATGGTAACCGCACCGATTTCAATATTACCCAATCGTTCGATTTTCCAACCGCTTATGGTTTTAAAAATCAAATTTCAGATTTAAAAAACCAACAAACCGAGTTGGAATACCAAAAGCAATTGATGGCTGTCCAACTAAAAACAAGCATGGTTTGTTTTGATTTGATTTATACAAATGCCTTAATCAGTGAACTTTCGAAAAGAGTGGAGCATTCACAAAGCATCGCCAAATCGTATAAAGTTAAATTTGAAAACGGTGAAACCAATATTCTTGAATACAATAAGTCACAACTGAACCTGTTGAATGTTAGCAAGGAACTTGAATCAGTCGGGATTGAGCGAAATGCCCTGTTGGCGGAATTAATAATATTGAATGGAGGAGAGGCGGTTGACTTCACCGAAAGCGTGTTTCAAATTACGGCGATTCCGGAAGATTTTGATCAAATGGTATTTGCTCGCGGAACAAAATCCAACTTTCTGGCTGAAAAAGTGATTGAAATTCAGCCAAAAAACAAACCGGATTAAACAAGGCGATGAGCTTGCCGAAATTGCAAACCGGTTACATGAGCGAAAAGGTGGTTGGCCAGCAGTTTCAGGGAGTAACTATCGGTTTGTCCGTTCCGTTGTGGGAAAACAAAAACACAGTAAAATACGCTGAGGCAAATACACTTGCATTGAAAGTATTGCTGCTGACAGTAAAATCCAGTTTTACAATCACCTGAAAGCCTTACACACCAAAACGGTTTCTTTGTAAGAAGAATGCGGAACGAATACCGGTCTGGTTTGTTCTCATTTGACAGTTCTGAATTAATAAAGAAAGCATTGGATAAAGGAGAAATTTCGTTGATAGAATACATTTTTGAATTTTCACTCTATTATGAAAGTATCAACAAATTACTTCAATTGGAGCGATATGACAAATCAATGGTTTAATTGAACAGTATATGTAAGAATAAAAAATAAATGTAATCATGGAACCGAAGGAACAAAATCATAAAAAGGCTTACTTGTTAAGCCTTTTGCATCTATATTCTAATAATATTGTCGAAGGTGTAATTTCCATACTTTTTTGCCATCAGACGAAACCCTTGCCTTGTTTGTATTTTGTGGTTTGATAGGCTTTAGTTGTGTCATGTCGGGTCAAATCGTAGCATGATTTTCGTATCCGTCAAAATCCAAAACGAGCAAAAAGTACATTCGGAAATCAAAGCCTTGAAAATAACCGGAACAGCATTTTACCTGTTGTCTGTTGGTTTATTGGCAGGAATTGCCGTAAACATAATCAGCTTCACAAACCCGAAACAACTTTATGGGGTGTGGTAATATCTTTAATTTCTATCGCGGTAATGATTTGGCTGATGAATGCAAAAAAGAATGTAGGTAAACAGCTTAAATCTGAACCGATTATTGCCGATAGTAATTGCACAAAGGTGTGTGTTTATATGTCAGTTGTATTACTTGTTTCAAGCCTTATTTATGAAATTACCAGCTTTGCCTGTTGATGTGATTGGTGCAGCAGGTCCGATTTATTTTTCAATTTCGGAAGGAAAAGAGGCTTTTGAAAAAGCAAAAGGAAAAAGTTGTGAATGATAAAGATTAAAATAATTAAAAAATGGCAATAATAAAGGCATTATTTATTTTCATTTTAGCCGAGCTTAGGTGGAATCGCGGTGGATACCTCATCTGGCTTTGGTTAAAAGAGGGCAAGCCTTTTTGGTTTGGTATTTTAGGTATGATTATACTTGGGATGTATGGTGTTGTGGCAACGTTTCAACCTTCCAATTTCGGAAGGGTGTATGCAGCATACGGGGGTATTTTTGTTGTAATGGCGTTGCTTTGGTCTTTCAAGGTCGATAATTTCGTTCCCGATAAATTCGATATTATTGGCGCAGCCATTATACTTTTGGGTACATGGTTTATATTTTTTGCACCTCGAAGCTGAATTGTTTTATTTCTGAAAATTACCGGATTATTTAGTCCTTTTATTGTTTTTCCAAAAAAAGTTGGGTTTAGGGCATTAAAAAAATTTTACAAATTACATTATTATGAGAAACTTACAGAACAAATTTAAAAGGAATAGAATCTTTTCTTTTATCGCAGCAGTTGTGTTGGGCAATCATTTCATGCTCACCGGCACAAAAAGATTCAAAATCTGAACCGGTACAGCAATTAAATCAGGTGCCGCAAACTATGTTAAAAGCAGATACTTCGGCAGCAATTTCAACGATTCCGGCAGAAGTTCCGGTTACAGCTACAACTAATCAACCGGTCCGCAGTAAATGCAACTGCAACTCCGCCCGAACTGAATCCACCGCACGGCGAACCATTTCATCGTTGTGAAATTCCTGTCGGAAGTCCGCTGAATGCCGCAGCTCCCGCTAAATCTGCATCAGTTCAACTCTGCTCCGCAAGTTAACAGAACAGGCATGTCACCAACATTGGAAAAATGCTGCGCGACGGAATAAACCGAAGCAAACAACCCAACTGCTCCAACAGTGGCAAATGCAACTAAACCAAAGCTGAATCCACCGCACGGACAACCATTTCACCGGTGCGGATATTGCGGTTGGAAGTGCGCTGCCCTAAAAGGTATTAAGAGGAAGTCCTAGTTCATAGCCCTACATATACCTGAGTTTTGATCTGTATTTCTGGAACCACCTGCCATTCTGTATTTTGCAATTCCATTAATGGTTTTTTCGATAATCGGCAGATCTGTTTTTTCCCTGGCATCCAGCCATAACTCAATTTCAGTTCCGTTTGGCACATCAAACGATATTAACCGGTCGCCCTTCAAACCCTCAGATTTGAAACCTATTGCACCGTCAGGGTTTGAATATCAATGTCTATCAGACTAAGGTCTTCAGGATGTACGCCTGATTCTGTATTTTTGCCACCGGGAGTTAAAGGTTTTTCACGCACCAGCTAATCCCTGATAAAGCGGAACAATTGGCGCCACAGCGCTCGTGACTCCATTGCGAACCGTTGTCATGCTTTGCATTCCAGTCTTCCTGCAAAGTGTTGCTTTCCAATACCGAAGGCAATTTACCCCACTTGTTCCGCAAATCATTCAGTAAGGTTTCCAGTTCGCCATTTTCGGCCAAAGCCCAATAGCGCCAAACGGCATTGCACGGATACGAAATACCAAGGTTGGGAGGAAAAGTTTTCAGTATTTCAACCGATTTTTTTTCATCGTTCCCGGGGCACTGATGAAACAGCAACGCCGTCGCCAAAGCTCTGTCGCTGTATCGCGCCCCTTTTTCTTCCGCCATCCAGGTGGGTTTGTTGTCGATAAAAACTTTTTCTTCCTTGCTCCAGTATTTTGCAACACAATTCGAATGTATTTTTTCAGAAAATTCCTTCGCCTGTTTTGTAATTTCCGTATCGCCAAAAAGCTTTGAAAGTTCAACCAGCGACTTACCTGTCATTGCCGAAACATACAGGTTGAATGACAGTTGCTTGTGTTTTTGCTGCTTAAATGCAATGTGATCCATCCAAACGCAAGCCGCTTGCAACGATTTATCTTCAACCTTAGTGCCTAGCTCCAATGAATTTGGGTCAACCATTGTTTAGAAAGAAATTGGAAAAACCTGACAATGCGCGGGTAAGCTTCCTTCAATGGAGTAATATCGCCAGTGTACAAATAGTAATTGTAAGTATCCATACAAAATCCAACGCCATGATCCACAATCGGCCCCCAATTTCCCCAGCCGAGTTGACGTTGCGGAATCCTTGCATACCGGTCGTAAGCATACCACGAATCCAATAAAATAGCCATCAATGTTTCACTTCCGCTAAAGGTTGAAACAAAACGTGCCGGCAACCGGGTTTCGCCAAAGGCCTGATAAAGCGGGTACAACTGGTGCGAACCATCGCCGCTGTACTGCTGGCGTCTGCGCGCCATTCCGTCAACAACAATATCCCGGCCGAATTGTAAAGCGTAAGTTCAACTGAGTCCCCACATCAATTTTTGTATTGTTTCAGTTCGAAATAACAATTCGAGGTTCAAGTTTATACTCGTATTGCCTCAACATAACCGCAGATAAACCAGAGTTCGCCACATAAACAGCAGACGTAGCCAGCATGAATATGCCAGTGTCAGCACCTGATTCCAGCAATCCTTCAGCAATCGAATGAGACAGAGCGCATGATCCTTCCAGCAAATAAATTGATCCATGTATTAATGCGGGTAAAGCGTAAAGTTGAATCAACACACCGTTTCCGGGTTTATGCGCCTCGTGCACCAACATTTCAATAATCGTTGTCAACCTTTCAGGAATGTAAGTCATCGGTGAAATAAGGCCAGCCAACCGATTGAATCAAGTTAACGGAGAAAGCAGAGTGTTGCTGCTTGCTGTCCCGCTGGTGATTGTTGTTATTGTTTTACGCGAAAAAATCGGGGAGGGGGGCAACATGGGTGTGGGCTTCACAGGCATTTGGCACTTTCATGTCGAAGTAATTTTCTTGAAGGTATTTTCCAGTCTTCCAAAGAGCCAAAAATGCTTTCGGCTAATTCGCTTCACAGTCTACATTATTCTCCTTCATCACAGTTAGCGACCTTCGCGTTTCCTAGAACCTCTGACCGCTTGAAATGTCGCGGTGCCCGTACTCCTGAACAACCGTTCGGTGCCGAGGATCTGATCTCATTTTCACGCTTAATCCAGCTCCAAGGAACCCATTTTTTTTATACGGTCATAGTTGAGCTGATTCCCAGCTCAAACGGAAAGGCATCCAGCGACCAGCACCCCAGCGTCTGATCCTGTAACCACCAATACGGATAATCTTTGGACCTCTCTGTGATCCCAAGCTCCGCCCAGGTAAGATTTCCAGGTGTTGTCTGTAAGCTCTTTGTCTTCTGTCTATACGCGTAAAAAAATGAGAATCGCCGATAAGCGTCCCACAATTTTTTGAATACCATCACCTACCCGCGCCTAGTACCTGGTATGCAATTACATTTTTCTCAAAAATGAAAAACTTATTAAAATATCCACAGGGTCGGCCTCCTGCCAGCGTGGGTCGCAAGGCGCCGGTCCCCACTGAATGCGTTGGCCATTCACAAACAACTGGTAACGGCTATCGGCAATAATCCAGCCCTTTGCACTTTCCACTTCCCTTTTCAATATTAATCTCTTTTCGGAATAAAAATAAATGTGTTTTGCAAAGTTCTTTCCGGGAGGGATACCAAATCCATTTGGCGGGCGAAAGATCCAAATCTGTGGCTGCAATCTGCCCCACTAATATGACTTGAAA
>JAXHNU010000003.1:0-112710 GCA_034520175.1 Saprospiraceae bacterium | reverse complement strand
AAAATTCTTGTCACTCGTCCATTTGTCAACGTAATCCCATACCAACTCGTCATCGGCTGCGCCAAGTTCCATTTATTCGTCCAGTTTGCGCCATTGGTTGAATTGTACAAATCCACCAACGCCAACGAATCACCTTGTCGGCTACCTTGCGCCGCGAGCGAAACAGCCGCAAAAAGCAAAAAAATACTGAGGGGTATGGCAAGCAAGCGTTTTGCCCTCAACGGTGCTTTTGAGTGTATCGAAAAAATAAAATTGAACATATAATTATCGTTTTTGGGATAAAAAAGAGTAATTTTGTAAAAAATTTGAAAATTAAGATGGCAAAAGACAAATACCATAAGTTAGTAAAAAAAGCCTTACAAGGTTTGGGCTGGACTGTTACCAATGACCCGCTTTATATTCCTACTTTCAAGAGAAAACTTGAAATTAATTTAGGTGCTGAACGGGTGATTGCTGCCGAAAAAGGCGATAACAAAATAGCCGTAGAAATCAAAAGTTTTCTTGGATTGTCCGAAATTCATGAATTTTACAAGGCATTAGGACAATTCAATTATTATCAATTGGCTTTGGAAGATTATCAAGCCGACCGCGTTTTGTATTTGGCTATTCCTTCGGATATTTACGAAACGCTGTTTACAGAACCCCTAACTTTGAAAGCCATTGAGAGATACCATATAAAAATAATTGTTTATAACGTTGAAGAAGAAATAATTGAAAAATGGATAAGTTAAGTCATTACAAAAAATTAGTTAAAGACATTGTTCTTGAAATTGGACAATTGCCAGAAGATACAACAGATAATTTGTCCGTACAAACCATTATTGATGACACGCATGGTCAATACTTATTGTACAACAATACGTGGCACAAAGAACGCCGTTATTATGGCTGTTTTTTACACTTAGAAGTCCACGACAACGCCAAAATTTGGATTCACCACGACGGTACAGACCTTATCGTTGCCGAAAAGCTGCTTGAAAGTGGTGTACCGCAGCTTGATATTGTTTTGGGCTATCGCGCTCCCGTAATCCGACCAGATACGGGTTTTGCTGTTGCTTAACAGGATTCACCGTTTGTTTTGATGACTAAAACAGATTGAGTAAATTACATAGAACAAAATTAATCTCTGTTCACCGTTTTTTCATCATTTAGTGTCATTTCTTAATATGAAATACCCGTTTTCGTTCAATGAAATGCGTGTCTGTTGTTTTTTATCATTACTAAGGGTGTATGTTTTGAATCTCGTTACAAATGTTTAAATTTGCTAAAAAATAACGTATGAAATGACAACGACTGTTTCTCAACCTTTTTCAAATGTTCAGTTAGAACTTTTAAAAGTCTTCTCACATCAAGTTGACGACCTTACTCTGTTGGAATTAAGACAGATGTTAGCACATTTTTTTGCTCAACGTGCCATCGCCGCAGCGAATGTAGCATGGGACAAAAATGATTGGACGGACACCGATGTCGACCGTTTATTGACAACTAAACTTCGTCGTCGGGTTTGTTGAATGTGCTATTGCCGCAAATGCACGTTTCATCGTCAGCCATGATAAAGGTTTTAATGCGCTAAAGACCATTGCGTTCCCCAAGATTATTCTTATTGATACCGAAATATTTTATCGAGAACTTTTTATCGTCTAATTTAAAATTACTCACCGACAATCGGTACAGCCGCACTGTGCCGAAGCTGAAAAAGCCGCAAAAAGCAAAAAAATACTGAGGGGTATGCCAACCCGCGCCTTGACAGGGGTAGCCCAAAAAGAGAAGCGAAAAAGGGTTAAAGACAAAAAACGGCGCATGGTGTGTGGGTTTTTAATGTTTGTAAAAATGCGTGACATTTAAGGAAGTGGGTATAATTTTATGTTGGGCATAAAACGAAAGTCTTTGACATTGTAAGTAAAAAGTTCTAAGTCGTATGTTAAAGCCATTGCGCCAATAAGCGCGTCAGGTATCATTAAACCGTGACTTAACCGATAATCAGCAATGAGTTCGATACTTTTTTGAGAAGCGGCTTCATTGAGATGAATGATGTTGAAATGCTTAATTTTCTTTTTCATTTGTTGCAACTCGATTTTGTTTTGCATACCAACTAAAAGCTCCATGACGGAAATAGAAGGCATTAATATTCTGGAATTGCCAATTTTCGACAATTCTGCAATAACAAGTGAGTCACCTAAAAATAGTTTAATGAAAACATTCGTGTCGCAAATAATTGGATTCATAGTGAATATCTATTGTTTTGTTTTTCACATTCTACTACCCCACGCTTCTTGACGCAATTTGTCTATTGAGACGTTTTTATCAGCCCACATACCAGCTGTTGCCATAAAGTCGGGGTCTTTGGCTAAGGTAATTGGTAATTTAGCGTTTGTTTTTTTAGTTTTTTCACTAAAAGAAATCCCCAATCGATTAAGTAAAAGCTGGAGAATATTAAAATCTGCGGTGTTGTTAATTTTGATAACTAATTCCATTTTATTCAAAATTTTGATGATTCAACAAAATATTTTTTTGCAAAATTAGTGATTCTCTTTTAAAAAAGGTTATTTTTTTTGCCTTTTAGCACTTTTAAATAGTGAAATATCAAGAATTTTCAGCGAATCATTTGATAAAATCGGTACAGCCGCACTGTGCCGAAGCTGAAAAAGCCGCAAAAAGCAAAAAAATACTGAGGGGTATGCCCACGAAGTGCATTTTCATTTTGCGGGCTTTTTGACGTTTAAAAAAAAGGAGTTTGACCATTTCTTTGTTATTTATAGATAAAAATAGTTTTTTTAGAGCAAAAAAATTGGGAACACGTATTTTTTTGAAAAAACAGCCTATATTTGTTGTTGAAAAATATCAATTACAATGACAGCTATCAGTACAGAATCCATAAAATTGCATCTTATCAGCCAGATTGCGTCTTTGAATGATGCAACGGTGCTTTTTCAATTAGAAAAAGTCTTAAACATCAATCAAACCGCTAAAAACAGTAAAAATGACGTTTTGAAAAGATTGAGCAAGCCACGCAAAAAGAAATTGGATATTGAGGCTTTGAAAAAAGAACAAAAATTCACCCGCTTCAACCGCCCTCGTTTTGACCAACTTATTAAAGAACTTGATATTAAAGAACCGATTGAGCAATTACTTCAAATGATTTAATATGAACTTCTTATTTGATACAAACATACTCCTTTTCTACATCCGTGAAAACGCCCTTGCGTCGTTTATTGACCGAACCTACGCGCCTTTTGATGAAGGTAACACACCTATTTTATCCATCGTTTCGGTTGGTGAAATAAAATCCATCGCCCTTCGCAACGATTGGGGTCGAGTAAAATTAGCAAAACTCAAAGAATTAATGACTCTTTTCGTTATCACAGACATCAATTCTGATGATGTGATTGATGCTTATGCTGAAATTGACACATACAGTCAAGGCAAACTAAAAACCAATCCTTTACCACATTCTGCCCGAAATATGGGTAAAAACGATTTATGGATTGCTGCAACTGCGTCTGTCGTACCAGCTAAATTGTTGACTTCTGATGCTGATTTCGACCATTTAGAGGGTCATTATCTTGAAATTGTTAAAATAGAACAGTAAAATACTGAGGGGTATGCAAACCCGCGCCTTGACAGCGGCAGCCCAAAAAGAGAAGCGAAAACGGGTTGAAGACAAAAAACGGCGCATGGTGTGTGGGTTTTTAATGTTTGTAAAAATGAGTGTGAGCGATGTGGGTTTAGTTCAGTTTATCTTGTTGACCATCCGAAGGTAACTTCGACAAACTCGGCATAGCTACCAAAAGTTGCATTTGATAAATGGCGACATCGTTGAGTTTGGTCAAACGGTCTTGTTTGGACAGCCCCATTTTGATAAATTCGGCGTTCAGATTTTCGAGATTTGCTAAGACCAAAAGTTGCTCAGAAGTTGCATAATCTCTAATATTGCCTTTCAAAGTTGGGTTGGCTTCACGCCATTCTTTTGCAGTTACAGTAAATAGAGCTAAATTGAGTAAATCTGCCTCCGAAGCATAAAAAAGTCCCTCAAATTTTGTATCTTGAATTTTGAGTGGAATCAGATGATTTTTTATGGCATCAGTGTGGATTCTGTAATTTACTTTTGAAAGAGTCCGTTTCAAACTCCATTCTAAAGATTCTTGCTTTTCTTTAGTTTCAACCTCTTTTAAGCGTTGAAATTCTTGGATAAGGTAAAGCTAAAATGATGGACTCAGCCAATAACAGAATCCAAATGCTAAATCTTTGTGTGCAAATGTACCACTTCCATGTCTCCCAGACTTAGAAATCATACCTTTTGCATTAGTTGTTTCAATCCATTTAGAAGGTGAAAGACTAAAAGCATTTGTACCTGAATCACTTTTAACCGCATCGAATTCGATGCGGTTAAAATCAGGGTTATTGATTGTTTCCCAAGTGCCTAAAAACTGTACAGTATTCCTTGCCCGCATCCAGTTTTGAATAATGATACGTGGTTCGCCAAAACCTTTAGCAATGTCAGTTAATGAAATATAGTCTTGTTTACCATGCTCGACAACTGTAATTTCCGTCTCCTCAACTAAAACTGTTTTTTTTTTTGCCATGTTTCATAGTTTAAAAAGTTTTGAAACCATACATAAATTCAAAATACGCATTAAAAGGCACTTTTGCGCTCGCTTCGCTCGCGCAAAAGGAGGAGAGGTGGTTCATTTTTCGGGCAAAGCCCGAAAAATGAACCACATTCCCCCTCTCGCGCGAGCGAAGCGAGCGCGACAACCAGCAGTTTAGATTTTATGTATGGTTTCAAAACTTTTATTAAAATCTATTTGTGTTTTGTCTATATCCCAAAACAGGTGGTTACTAAATATTGTCATTTTTTATGATTTTTATGCAAAAATACGTATTTTATGTTCATCTTGAACTGTTATCGCCGCAAAAAACAAAAAAATACTGAGGGGTCTTAAATTCTCCTTTCACACCCAAAAAGCCCAAAGAATGACCTTGTGTACATCCTTTGGGCTTTTTACATATCAAAAAAGTTAATCAATTTCGATTTCTTCTGAGTTCATAGTATGTGCTGTGATGATAAAGCCAGAAGGGACAGTGCAAGATTGACCAGGCAAGCAATTCGGGCTGAGTTGATAGGTGGCATTGAGGTTAATCATTTGACCGTCAACGGCTTGTACATCACGTACTTCAATTTTCGCGCTGCCAGAACTATTTGCCGTTGAGCGATAAATTTCGGTGATGCGTCCCAATGACACAACATTTGTTTCGATAACCGTTTTGCCTTTGACCGAAACACGGCTGCGTACTTTGAGTTGGATAAGGTTGCCGATTTGAGCCGTTTCGGTATTAAAATCATTCACCAATTCTAAGTAAATGGTTGTGCCAGCTTTTACTTTCACGACGATTGAATCGGGTGCGTTGACTGTAGTGGCGTTTGTTGTTGTGCCTGCAAAAGAAGCAGCGATGCTAAGGATAGCGAAAACGAGGGAGAACATAATCTTTTTCATATCTTGATGGATTTTATTAAAGTGAATGAGAATTTTTAAAGAATTTTGATTAAGAACGTTAAAAATACTGAGGGGTCGTTTCAACAAATGAATGACTGTTTTTATAAGTGAATTTTAGTAGCATTTAATACTGTACCGCCTACTGTTTTGCCGATTGAAAGTACAGCCGCACAAGTTGGGTTAGGGGCAGTAATATTTATCGGTATGCTACGCAAGCGAACTGTTGAACCGTCAACAGCTTCCACACTGTTTACTTGGATTTGAAGCATTGCACAACCAGAAGCGCAGTTTGTACAAGATTTGTTGGCTTTGATAACCCGCTTAACCTCTCCAGAAGCCGTTGCACCTGCCGCAATTACAACTACGCGGTTGACGGTGACGTTGGAACGGACAATGAAATCCACTTGTGCGCCCACTTCAACATCTTCTGATGTGTAGTTTTGTTGCGATTCCAAACTCACTTCCGTTGATGCTGGAATGATAATGAAATCGGGCGGTGTTGGAGAAACAACACATTGCGTTGTGAATGATTGAAGGGCAAAAGCCGTGAATGTAAGGGCAGCGATAACTGCGAAGCGAGCAAAATTTGTCATCTTTTTCATTGTAATAATTGTTTTTAATAATTGAGAAATTGTTCTTTAATTTTTTAATAATTCTAATTTTTTGTCTTTCAATAGTTAGTGTTTCAGCCTTTTAATTGATACCCAAATTTTAAATCTTTTTTTAAATTTAATTTTGAACTCAATTTTTTTGCCTTTCAATGATTAGTGTTTCAGCTTTTTAATTGATACCCAAATTTTAAATCTTTTTTTAAATTTAATTTTGAACTCAATTTTTTTGCCTTTCAATGATTAGTGTTTCAGCTTTTTAATTGATACCCAAATTTTTAAATCTTTTTGCCTCTGTGACAATTTTAGAAGTAGCTGACGTTCGGGGAACTTTTAAAGTTCCCTGAACGTTGGTTTAACAAAAAACCCATTCGCGACGGCGAATGGGCATTAACATCAAGATGAAAGGAAAATAGTCCTTTAATTTTTAGTGTAATTCAACATCTTCCGCAACATAAGCAGACAGTCGAAAATTAGCTGGCAATAAACGTGCTTGTCGGTCTAAGATATTGACGGATAACACAATTTCTTGGGATTGTAAAGGGATAATTCGCCCGTCCACCATAGCAACAGAATGGACTCTGAGGGTAACTGCATCTGATTTAGAACTGCCATTGCGTTGTATTCTGATAACTTCAACCGTACTCATGGCATTGGCGGAAATAACTGTTTCGTTATCCACTTGGACTTGTTCAGCAACGTGAAAAGCCAATCGAGTACCTTGTTTGATGTCACCAATAGTCGTTTGCTGAGAGGGCAGGAGTACAACTGTCGTACCCATGCGTAATTTTGCTTGCCCTACTGGTGCAGGGGCAGCCATTTGAAGGGTGGTTTGGGGTGTAAGAATACCGCAAGATTGAAGTGACAGCATAAAGTTGATTAATAGAAAAGAGATTTTGTACATGACGTTATTTATTTAAAATGTGAAAAAATAGGAAATTCTTAGTTTGCGCTCGCTTCGCTCGGGCAAAGGGAGGAGAGGTGGTTCATTTTTCGGCAAAGCCGAAAAAAATGAACCACCTCTCCCTCTGTATTTTGAAATTTTTACCTTTAATGTTTATAAAAGTAAGGATACATTATCCTTGACCCGTCCAGTGATGGGCGTATTTTGGTCAAAAATGATGCAACATTGCCGCTTGCTGCGCTTGCTTTTGAGGGGCGGTCCTTCCAAGTGAATGATTTTGCCCGTTACAGATTTGACGAATTGGATTTCTATTTCCATTTCGTATTCTGTTAATCTTTTTACACGCCCATAAGCCATTGCACCCGTTGCAATTAAAGGCGTGTTGTTGTCAGACACCACTTGGTCTGTTACCGTAAACTCAATGCGTTGTCCTTCTTTGACATCTTCTGAGCTGATTTTATCTTTTAATTCTGCAAAAACGGGCGTTGTTGCTTTTAGCCATTCTGTTTTTTGAGCAGCAAGGGCAAAAGGCGCAAAAACCTGTATGAGCAATAAGAGTGTTGTGATTTTAATAGATTTCATCTTGACTGTTTTGTTATTAGTATCAAGCACTCGGAAAGCATACCCATTTTTGGAAAAATATCTTTTAAAAAATACAATGTCTTGAATAGGGGCGTAATTTTGTAGCCATGAATAAAACCCACATTCCTCTCTCACGCTCGCTTCGCTCGCGCGAGAGGGAATGAGGTTCATTTTTCGGGCTTTGCCCGAAAAATGAACCACCTCTCCTCCTTTCGTGCGAGCGAAGCGAGCGCGTCTAAGTAATTACAAAAAATAAATAAAGTATTCAATTTTATTTTGGAAAATATTGAAAATCAACTTATAGCACTTTGAAATTTAAAATCTTAAATTTGAAATCCTCCTCATTTGTCTATGAAAAGAATACTAATCTGCATTTTTTTATGCCTCGTACTCACCTCAGAAGCCCAAATACTCAAAAAACAATGGGGCACGCATTATCCACAAATAAGCGGGATAACGGTCTGTGATATGTTGCAAACACAAAACGGACGCTTGCTCGTTTTGGTCGGTTACAAAGAATCGGCTGAAAAAGGGCGAAATACTGAGGGGGTCGTTTTGGTCGCTGATGCACAAACAGGCACGTTTATCAGACAAAAATCTTTTGGATTTCGGGGACAAAAATTCAATGCTTTTGTGCGTGTGGCAGAGGCTTTGAATAAAGATGTGTTACTGATTGGGCAGTCTGGCAATAGCAAATTGACAAATGTCGGGTGGGTCGTGCGGGTCAAACCCGATTTGGAAAAAGCGGAACACAAACAGTTTGGGGCTGGTGGCGATAGTTTTTTTGAGCAAGTAGTTAGAAAATTTGATGGGACGTGGGGTTTATTTGGGCAGAGTAATCAAAAAGAAGGGGTTTTATGGGTCGAAAATAAAAAAGAATGGATAGAAAATCCAACAAATGCCAAACGTTTGGGGAAAATATTGGCGGTTGCTTCCGATACTTCGGAACAATGGCAAATAGCAGGCTTTTCTGAATACAAACTCTGGTGGACGCTCTTAATAGGTAATAACAGCCCAAAGTCAGTCAAATCCGCTTACAAACCCGAGATAAAAGCGGCAGATATTGCGCCCGAACAACCCCCTTTTTTCTTCGGCACTTCGTGGAAAAATGGTGATGCCGATGTTTGGATTGCCCAAGTAGGAACAGTAGGGGAGGGGCAACTAAAAGAAAATAGCTACGGCGATAAAACCCAAGACGATTATTTTCATGCCGCTACTTACGACCAAGAAGGACGCTATTTTGTGGCAATGAGCAGCACGTCAAAAGCCAGTAAAAGCATCGCAAAAAACAAAATTGCGCTGTTTGATGGTCAAAAATTAACCCCTAATGACCCCCTCAGTATAGACCTCGATGACAGCGACCATTTTGCAATAAAAGGCATTTTTCAAGGATTTAACAAGTCTTTTTGGGTTTTTGGGGATTCAATTGGCATAGACGGGACACCTTTTGCGCGGATTGTCAAATGCCAATTGACGGATTCTACGGTATTTACGGCTCAGAAAGCACCAAAAACACAAAGAAAAGGGGGAGATAATTTTGACAACCTTTTTTCGTTTACAAAAGAATTATCTGATGAAAGCAAAACAGTCAATGGCAGTCTTGAACCCAATGAAAATGGTACACTTATTCTCTACTTAACAAATATGAGTGGTCAACCAATTCGTGAAATCAGCGTTCAAGCCAAAGCCTCAAAATGGGTGGGTTTAGATATTGAATTGGAGCAAAAAAGTACTAAGATTGTGTCAAACAAAGCCGCGCTTGGATTTACAATAGCAGGGAAATCGAATCTAACGGCGGGTACAGCAACGGTCGTTTTTAGCATCAGTATCAATGGTCAAGTACGGCAAGAATTAACTGTACCTCTGTCGTGTGTCGGGAGTAGTGGTGGAACGCCCCAAGCCGAAGTTATTTACAACAACGACGAATTTAATACGGGTGAACGGTCAAAAACGGTCGCAAAACCCAATATTGTTATTGGTTTGAAGGCGAAAAACGCACCTTTGCCCAATCCGAGTGCGCAGCCAATAGTGAAGGTAAAAAGCAATCGGGCGAAAGACAATTTGCCCGTGAAAAATTTTACAGGTTACGCCAATCCAACGGGAAATGGTCAACAAATATATCCGTATGAGATAAATTTGAATTTGACAGAAGGTGAAAATATTGTTATTGTGGAAACGGATTTTGGGACGAGTGTGCAAATTGATACGCTCAGAATTTTATACAACGTCAAACCCAATATGAGTGAACCTCAACGTTTGCATGTCATCGCCATTGCCCCAGCTTATACGGCTAATCGATTGACTTACAGCGACAAAGATGTACGAGAATTTGCGGCAAAAATGCGGTTACAAAAAGGAGGTTTGTACAGCAATGTTCTGGTAAAAGAATACACAACACCCGAAGACACCCGCGCTGATGCCATAAAAGGTATTTTTAGAGACTTGGTGCGGCGGTGCAAAAAAGGGTATGAAGGCGCAGATGCCATTGGAAAACGCGATATTGTTATGGTGTTTTTTTCGTCGCATGGCAAGATTATCAGCAGTCGTTTTAAGATATTACCAGCCAATTTTGATGATAAAGATGAAGAAGAATCCATTGCAACATCGGTGGATTATCGCGATGATATTTTAGAAAAACTTAAAATAGTAGTCGCTGAAACAGACGAAGAAACAGCGCGAAAAGTCGTCGTTTTCATTGATGCCTGCCATAGTGGTGGCGCAAAATCAAAATCGGTGGGCGACGATATAAAAATGAGTGGACAAATAAACGCGCTAAACGCCGCCGCTTCGGGCATTATGACCCTTAGTTCCACAACAGATAGTTTGCTTTCTTACGAGGATTCGGTTTGGGAAAATGGCGCATTTACTGAGGGGTTGTTGGAGGCATTGGACAATAAGCGTGTGACACTTAACGACGGTAAAACGCAAATCCAAGCGGATACGGATAAAGAAGGAACGGCAGGTTTTGGTTATTTGAGCCTCAACGAAGTATTTATTTTTTTGCAAAAAAGGGTACCTGACCTCTTTTTGAGACACAAACATTTGACGAAGTTCAAGCAAATTCCGTTTTTACCAATACCCGATGCGGAGAGTAAAATTCCGCAATTGAATAATCAAATTCCTCTTTTTAAGTTAAATTGATTTGAAACCATACATAAAATCCAAACGCTACTTTTCGCGCTCGCTTGGCTCGCGCGAGAAGGGGGAATGTGGTTCATTTTAGGGAAAAGCCCGAAAATGAACCACATTCCCTCCCTTTATGCGAACGAAGCGAGCGCAAAGGCGTACTTCTATGCGTTTTAGAATTTTACTTTCTGTAAATGATTTGTGCATAAACGTAACGTTCGGGGAATTTTTAAAGCTGTGCATACCCCATAAGTTTTGAACTTTTGTGTGACAATGCCGTAGGCATGACCGATTTTGTAACGGCGGATTTCAATCCGCCAACAAAATACGCCAAGTTTATAGAGTTCCGTAGGAACGACCCATATTTTAGATTGTTTTAACCCTTAAAATAGGTCGTTCCTACGGAACTCACAGTTGAGTTCACTGTTTATCGGCGGATTGAAATCCGCCGTTACAAAATCGGTCGAGCCTACGGCTCTTTTACCTAAAACTTATGGGGTATGCACAGCTTTTAAAGTCCCCCGAACGTGAGTTACCGCTAAAATTGTCGTAGAGCCAACTTATTTACTGAAAGGATTAATATGAAAGACAACTTACCGATGAAATGTATTTTTTTTATTAGCTTTTGTTATTGTTGTTGTGTGGTATCAACTCAATTATCCGCACAACAATTGCCAACGGTATCTTTTTATCGCCATAATTGGACATTGTTGAATCCTGCAGCAATGCCGCGTGAGGCGATTGAATTGCGGCAAGTCTCGACTTTGCTCAATTGCAATTGGCGGCGACAACAACATGTCGTGTCTTCAAAAGTGCCAAATATCTTAGATTTTAGATTTGAACAGGTTTTGAGCCGACAAGGAGGAAACGAAGCCTATACCAAACTTGGGGCTTTTATCAATTCTGAAAGCGATGGCATTATCAATACCAAAAACCTAAGTCTGAATTATGCCCGTCTAATGTCGCTTGAACGGGGAAGCAGCCGTACCCGAAAATACAGCCAATCTTTTGGGGATTTAGCCATTGGTGGGACATTGACGTACCGCAATCGCATGGTGAATACGAATCAAGTAATATGGAACAATCCGACGCTTTTCGCGCCCTTTCAACACAATTATTTGAGCCTCAACGCGGGGGTATTTTGGTATGCAAACCTTCCAGAAGTGGGAAAGTGGAGCGAACAAGTCATACAACAGCCTTATGAAAAACAACCTTATGGCTACATCGGTGTCTCAACAACACAAGCCATTCAAATAGTAAAAACCCAAGATTTTCAAGATGTGGCGCATTGGAATGGCATTGCGGGTATTGTTTGGCGGCGTTTGGAAGCCTCAACTTGGTTGCGTTATGTGCCTAAAATAGCTTATATCACGGGTGGAGAAAACGGCAATCCCCTCAGTATGGACATGAATTTGCGGTATTTTTATAAATTTTCGGGTGGCAATGTCCATGATAAAATGGGTGGTAATGCTATTTGGTTTGGTGGCGGTTTGTCATCGGCAAAAACGGCAAATATCGAATTGGGTGTGCGCTATTGGCTTGAAAAAGGGCATAACAGTTTGACGCATTATATTCAATTAGGCGTGGCTTACACGGGTTTTCCATTGAGTGACCAAGCCATTACGCGCCCAAGTACAATTGAAGTTAATGTTTCAATGAATTTTGCCCAAAACGGAAGTAAAGGTAAAAAACGGCGACGGCGATAAGCAAAATAATCCCCAAAACACCTTTTTTTTCAAAAAATACACGACCAAACACCCCCTCAGTATTTATAGGTTTTTTAGCATTATCGCCCGAAAAAGTGAACGCTGCCCAAAAATAAGGATGCGCAGGATTGGCTTTTTCACCTTCGGCAAATTGCTTTTTTGCTGTTTGCAAAGCCGCTTCAACCGCTACACCTTGTTTCAATTCTGTATAAAAAGTAGTCATCAAATCGGTGGTCAAATTGTCATTGACTTGCCACAAAGTCGCGACTACGCCCTTACTGCCCGATGCCAAAAAAGCACGCGCAATGCTCATCGGACCTTCACCACCGTAGTATCTGCCAAAAGCTGTTTCACAAGCACTCAAAACCACCAAATCAGCATTGAGTTTTAGGCTATCCAGGTCTGATATGTAAAAAAGTCCATTGTTGTTTCTATCATTTGAAAAAGCTAAATAACTGTTTTCTGGATAATCGCCATCGGGAATACCATGCGTTGAAATGTGAATTAATTTGTGGTGTTCTACTTGGTCTATGAAGTTGTTTTTCGTTGCCTCACCCCCCCTCAGTATTTTGCTCCTCCACACCTGTCCTATGGCATCTACTTCTCTTTGATTGTGCAAAAGTGGTTCTAAATCCTGATGTTTTTGGTTGAATGAAGGGGCAAAAGCGAGTATTTCGTCGCTCATACCTGCCGTTTTTTCCTTATTGGGTGCTGTCCAAAAAGCCGAAGGGCGGTAGCTGATTGTGTGCGCATTGAGCAAATAAGCGTAGAGATTGAACCGTGTCGGTGTCTTTGGTTTTTCGGTTAGCAGCACCTCAAAAGGCAGATAATGTAAAATCCCGTCGGGGACAATTGTGAGGTCTTCTCCTCGTTGAATACCCGTTTGAGCAATGAGTTTTTGGTATAAAAAATGGGCTTCTTCGTGAAAAAAGCCACTACCATTTTGTGGACGCGCTCTGATGGTTTCAAACAGTTTTTTGACATTTTCGGCGATGCCAGAAGTCTCTATACTGAGGGGGTAAAATTGGGTAGCCGTGACGACAAAAATCGTTAAAGATTGTCGTCCAAAACTATAAATTAAAAACCGTTTTTTGGTATTAACCAATTCATTTTGAATATCTTGTAAAGTGAGCGAACTTTGAGCCTTCAATAAAAAAGCCTTACCGCGTTCTGCCCAAATCAATGCCTGTTGAGCTTGTCCCAAATGCACACAAGCCTCTGCCGCACAACCAAAAAGCGGATAATAGTACCCCCTCAGTATCAAAGCCGATTTTGTGCTTGTCAATTGATTTTGATAAGTTTCAAGGTGTTCAATCGCTGCAATATAGGCGTTTAAAGCAGCTTGCCAATTGTTGTTTTGAAGGGCTTGGTCTGAATAAGCGTAAGCCAGTTCGGTCAAAGCATCTAAGGTTTCACCTTGTGTTGTTTTTGTCAAAGCTGCTTGTGCCAAAGACAGGGTATAATATTTTTGCGCTTCGTCAAATTGTTTGGATTGCCGATACACATTGCCGATATTCGTTAGATAAACGCTTTGTAAATCTGAAAAACCTTTTTTCGGCAATACATTGAGGGCATTTTTGAAATAAAACAACGCCGAATCCTTTTTTTCTAAAGCCAAATAATAACTACCTAATTTATTGAAATATTTGCTGCGTTCACTCTTTGCCGTTTTATCAGTTAGGAAAAATAATGCTTTTTTGTAATAAATGAGTGCATTAGATTTATCCGCAATTGTCGAATTTTTATCCATTAAACAGTCTGCCATTGCCCCATATAAAGTAGCTTTTTGTTCGGTAGTAAGGTTTATATTTTGCACTTTTTCAGCTTGATTCAGGGCTTCTGATTTTCTATCATTGTAAAAAAGGGCTTTCATCAAGGCTAAATGTGCGGCAAATAACCATTCACCGCGTTCCCACACTAAATGCGTTGTTGCCCTTTCCGAAAATTGTTGTGCTAAAGGAAAATCGCGTTGCAATAGGTAAATATCAGCAACAATACGCTCCGTATTGCCAAATAAAAAGGTATCATAATCAGAAGGCAAAAAAGGCGATGTCGTATTTGATTTTTCCAATTTGTATGTCTCCCAAATCTGAATCGCTTGGAGATAATAAGGCAAAGCCGTTTGTCCTTCCTGCAAATTTTCCCAAAAAGTATTGCCCAAATTGATAAGAGAATACGCAACTTCCTTACTTTGCTGACCAAATGCTTGTCGGCGCAGTTCTAAGGCTTTTTGATGCGTGTAAATGGCTTTTTTGGTGTCTTTGTGTGGCGATATTTGCAAAATAGCATGGGCTTGAATTGTGAGTGCATCGGCTCGGATAGAATCGTGAAGCGCATTTTGTTCTATTTTTTGAGCCATTTTGTAAGCATACTGAGGGTTTGTATCAATGCTGTCACGCAGTGCATCGAGATTAGGGAATTGGGCGGCGGCTTGTGTTATGCAGCACCCTATTAAGTAAAAATAAAGAAATAAGTAAGTTGTGTAGGACTTATAAAACATTGATTATCATTTTTTGGCTCTGTGACAATTTTAGCGGTAACTCACGTTCGGGGAACTTTAAAAGTTTCCCGAACGTCGGTTTACGCGTTTTTTGACGCAAAAATGCTTTATTTGCTGAGGGGGTTCTTTTGCTGCCGCTAAAATTGTCAAAGAGCCCATTTTTTTACTACTTAGTCTATTGCTCGCTTCGCTCGAAAGGAGGGGCATGTGGTTCGTTTTTCGGGCAAAGCCCGAAAAACGAACCACATTCCCCCTCCTTTTTGCGAGCGAAGCGAGCAATAGACTAAAATTTAAAATCTTTTCTGGGTATTTTAAACCACAATAGTACACTAACAAATAGAAAATTAATGAAAGCAAATCAATTATCTGATGCAGAAATATTGGAAGCCCTGCGTGGAAACAACCCACAAGCCCACAACGCGGCTCTGAGGCAATTGTATGACAGCCCTGTTGTTAACGCCAAATTGCAGGAAATGGTACGCACATTCGCCTACAAAGCCGATGCTGACGACGTGCTGCAAAATGGCATTATTTTACTCAACGACATGATGCGTGACGGGCGTTTTCGTGGTGAATCAGCTATCACAACGTTTTTAATATCAGTTTGCCGAAACCTTATTCGCAATCAGGTACGGACGGGTGAGCGCATAGTGCTGAAAGAAGAAGTAAAAGAAAGCGATATAACGGAAAGCTATCTAAACAATCCCGAAAATGAGCCTTTTCGGATTGAAGAACTCGGCGATGACTTGCAAAAAAGAGACAAAATACTGAGGGGTCTCATAGGGCAATTACGGGAGCGTTGCCAAGAAGTTTTGGAACTTTTTTATTTTACTGCCCTCAATAGGCAACAAATAGCCGACCAAATAGGGCTTAAAGATGTGGCACAAGTGGCAACAAATGCCAATAAATGCCGCAATGAACTGCGGGCGTTGATTGAACATACGCCTGCGTTGAAACAGTTTTTTAAAACCAATCTTCATTCAAATTTTTAGAAAATGGAAAATTTATTTGATAATATAGATGATTATGTCTTAGACCTGCTAAACGAAAGCGATAAACAGGCTTTTGAAAAAGGTATGGCAGCCAATCCCGATTTGGCAGCAGCAGTGGCTGTACATCAATTGGAATTTCGGGCAGGTCAATTGGCTATGCGCGATAATTTGCGGACGCAAATGGCAACTTGGCGCGTCGAAAAACAAGCCAGAAAAACGGTAGAAGCAATCGAAACAGTAGAAGTAACGACTGTATCTCCGCTTACAGTTGTCGGAAAAGAGGCTAAAATAGTACCGATGCGCCGCCGTATTTTTCAATACGCATCGGCGGCAGTGATACTTTTAGCCGTTGGTTTTGCGGCGCGTTGGGCAATGCAGCCGCAGGGTTTGTCGGGTATTGATATGGCGCAACAGTTTTATGAAGAACCAAATTTTGGCGCAAGAAGCGCGGCAGATACCTCTCTCATAGCTGCTGCCGAACGCTTAGTAGAGCAGCAAAAAGATTACAAAGGGGCAATGCAATTGCTTCAAAATATCAAAGAAGCGACTTTAGTAGAGCGTACTTTATCGCTTAAAGCACATTGCGCCTACAAATTAGGTGATTTTGCAACAGCCCTCACGACTTTGCAAACACTCATTGACACCACAAACGACCCCCTCAGTAAACAACCCGCCGAATGGCGTTGGTTATTGATGAAATTGGCGGCTAATCAGCGTGATGCAGATTTTAAAACCCGTTTGGAAAAAATAGAAAATGATGAACAACATCAGTATCAAAATGAGGCGAAACGCTTGAAGAAGGTATTATAATGTACAGAAATATTGGCAAAAGAATCGAAAGGTGCGGTGGGGTCTGAAAAATACACATCTCGAAAAATTTTCATCATGATGTGGTACCTAACTTTACTGCCTTTTCGTTCCACAAATTTATAAGCCATTTCGCCACCAACGATATGACTCGCTTGCACGACAAGGAGCAATAGCAAAAAAAGAAGACAAGTAAAAATCGGGCTACGCTTTAGCATTTTTGCGTGGTTTGTTGTAATGAAAAAATAAGGATATTATGAGATATTGTTGATGTTTGGATATTAGAGTGTTTAACGTCGTCGAACTTGCAAGCTCGACGACGTTAGAAAACCATAAAAGCAAATTGTTAACGGATGCCGTTGTAAATACCGTCACCAGCAGAGCCGAACAGCAACACCGATTGAGGTATTTGTTGAAAGAATAGTAGAAGTTTGTTGCGTAGTGTTTTTAATAAACATAATGTAAATTATAACGAATAACTGCTTTTACGCATTTAGCCCGTAAAAAAAGTAAATACTCAGGTTTTTGCGTAACATTGAATTTTTCTCTTATTTCGTAATAAAATTTTTCTTCATCTCCAATTTGACTCCAGAGTGTGTTTCTTAAGGGAGAGCGTGTTTTTCAAAGGGCGATTTTTGAGCGAAGCGAAAAAGAAGCCCCTAAATATGCCGCAAAGCAGCGTTTATTTAGTTTTGGCTACTTAGAATACCCATTTTTTAACGAAATTTACTAAATTTGGCTTATTTTTACACTTTAATTAATTAATTTTTAGTTCGTAACTATTTAGCTACGTGTCTTTTGCTCGCACAACGACAGGAAAAGAGGTGGTTCATTTTTCGGCAAAGCCGAAAAATGAACCACATTCCCCCTTTCTGCGCCCGCGAAGCGAGCGTGTGTGTGGTAAACAGTTATCTTAATTCTTAAAATGAAAAAACTATTTCTTTTCTTAGCTTTTCTTAGCCTTAGAATTAATCAAATAACCGCGCAAAATCCGACGATTACGCGCGTAAATCCTACAAATTGGTATGTGGGCATGAAAAATTCTGCTTTGCAATTATTGGTGTATGGCACGAATATCAAAGGCACAAAATTGAACATCAATTATGCGGGTGTTACGGTGCAAAAAGTGCACGAAGTTGACAATGCGAATTATTTATTTGTAGATTTATTAATTGCGCCGACTACAAAAGCGGGAACTTTTACGATTGAATTGACCAAAACAGTGCAAGTAGAAGTCAAGCAAAAAGGGAGAAAACCAAAATTTGTTGACCAAGTAATCAAAGTGACTCAGCCTTATGAATTGAAAACGCGCAATGCAAAACCACAAGAAATCAATTCAAAAGATTTTATCTATTTGATTCTTCCCGACCGTTTTTCAAATGGCGACCCTTCTAACGATAAATTTGCGGACATGGCTGACCCCATTTCAGACCGTAAAAATCCGTATTTGCGGCATGGTGGCGACTTGCAGGGCATTATCAATCATCTGGATTATATGCAAGAACTGGGTGTCACGACGCTTTGGTTGAATCCTGTTATTGAAAACAATCAGCCGCAAACAAACGAGGGCGGCGCGATGCGTTCGGCTTATCATGGCTATGGTTTTACTGACCAATACACTATTGACCGTCGCTTGGGCGGCAATGAAGCCTATAAAAAAATGGTGGACGCGACACACGCAAAAGGCATGAAAGTGATACAAGATGCGGTTTATAACCACGTTGGGATTAACCATTGGATTTTGAAAGATATGCCGATGAAAAATTGGCTCAATCAATGGGATACTTATACCAACACATCGTACCACGATGAACCCGTTGTGGATATTTTGCACAACAATAAAAGCGATTTTAATGTCATGCAAAATGGCTGGTTTGTGCCTTTTTTACCCGATTTGAACCACGCTAATCCCTTTGTAGAAAAATATTTAATTCAACACGCTTTGTGGACAGTTGAATATTTTGGCATTGACGGCTGGCGCGTGGATACCTACCAATACAACGATTTAGACTTTATGAACCGTTGCAATTCGGCGTTACTTGCGGAATACCCAAATATGTACATCACGGCTGAAAACTCCGTAACAAGCCCAATTAGCCAAGCCTATTACGTGAAAAACACGTTCAATACACCGTTTAAAAGCAATTGTCCTTCGGCAAATGACTTTACTTTGTACCATGAATTGGAAGTTGCCCTGCTTGAAAAAAATGATTGGGGCAAAGGTGTACACCGTTTATACGCGGCTTTGGCGAATGACTTGATTTACCAAGACCCCTCATTAAATATGACTTTTTTGGACAATCACGACCAAAATCGCTTCTATTCTATGGTCAAAGAAGATTTGCAAAAATACAAAATGGGTATAGGTTTTCTATTGACAACGCGGGGTGTACCGCAATTGTATTACGGGACTGAAATATTGATGAAAAACTACAAAGACCCTTCTGATGCCGAAGTCCGTCAAGATTTCCCCGGTGGTTTTGCGGGTGATGCTAAAAACAAATTCAACGCATCGGACAGAACACCACAAGAAAATGAAGCCTTCGATTTTGTGAAAAAATTGGCAAATTACCGCAAAACGTCATCGGCTTTACAAACAGGCAAACTTGTTCAATATTTACCCGTGCAAGGTGTTTACGTCTATTTTCGTCAAGATGCTCAAAAAACGGTGATGGTGATAATGAATCAAAACACAGAAGAAAAAGTAGTGGATACCAAGCGTTTTGCCGAAAATATGGTGGGATTTAGTAAAGGAAAAAATATTTTGACAGATGGGGCATTGGCAAGTATTAATTCAATTTCCGTCCCTGCTATGTCTATTCAAGTGATTGAATTGATGAAATAGAAAAAGATAAATTCTGTTGATTTTATAGTCAAAAGCCTTGCAGATTGTGTATTTGCGAGGCTTTTGAGCTTTTATACTGAGGGGTGTCAAAAATTTAAAATTTTATTTTATTTGTTTGAGAATCTTTAAATCCGTTTAAAAACCGTACTATTGCCTTATTTTTAATTTTGAAACCATACATAAAATCTAAACTGCTGGTTTTCGCGCTCGCTTCGCTCGCGCGAAGGGGGGAATGTGGTTCATTTTTCGGGCTTTGCCCGAAAAATGAACCACCTCTCCTCCTTTTACGCGAGCGAAGCGAGCGCAAAAATGCCTTTTAATGCGTATTTTGAATTTATGTATGGTTTCAAATTTTTAATCAAAATTATTTATTTTATGGGACTAACTTATGCAAATATAGAATTGGTAAATTGTGGTGATATTGTACTCAATCGCCGCAAATACATAGGTGAAGATGAAATTCGCCAAATGATTATCAATATGCTGGTAGATTCTGGGGCAATTATGTTGGCTATCAATGAGGAGATTAGGGAAGTATTAGGTTTAGATATTATTGACCACCGACCTTCACAATTGGCAGATGGTACACGATTATCTTTACCTGTTGCAGGTCCAATAGAAGTACGTTATGATGGGCGATTTTGTACAACAAATGCCCTCGTGTTGCCCGAAAATAATGAGCCTTTACTTGGTGCTATTCCGATGGAAGAAATGGATTTATGGATAAACCCTGCACGGAATATATTGACGGTGGTGCATCCTGAAGGTACTCTTTTGAGCTTGAAATGAAAGTTCATTAAAACCTACATTCAGGGAACTTTCAAAGTTCCCCGAATGTGGGTTGAACAAGTTATTTTACTCTAACGGCAGTAGCCTCAAACATATCCACCAATTTTCCTTTTAGATTATCGTTGTCCACTTTTTCTAAAGGCAAATTCAAATCATAACCACTTGCGCTAAAATAAAGCGTAATCTTTCCCGCCTCTTCTTCGATATCTAACATGGCGCAAAAGTACAAATTTCGCGCGGATTATAATTAAACTTTGTTAATATTCACTATTAAAGTACAACGGCATGTTGTTCCGTTTAGCAAAGGAATAACATGCCGTAGCTAAACGCGATAGGAGAATATAGTAAACAGTTTTTACTTGTATTCAAAAAATCAAGGCATGGTTTTCAAACTTTCATACCGCACATTCCACGATACAGGAAAGCCTCCCTCCGTACACATCAACGCAACCGCCGCCAATAAGCCCCCATTTCCTGGCAGATACAACCGCAAACGGGCATCTTGATAATTGTGTCCATTGATGAGATAGGTGTTTGTTTTTATGGGCATCAATAAAGCGTCAATGGCTTTTTCGGGCAAGCCCAAACGGGTGGCAGTCATCGCAGTCATCGGAAAATCCCAGCCCCACGTGTCGTCCCAATGCCAACGCTGCCAAACGGTATCAAAAGTGCGTTTCATGGTCGGTTTATCGAGCAAAGGCGTGGCGGGCAGCATACCAAACGTGCCTAATACTGAGGGGTGGTCGGTTAAGTATTTTTCGTTGGTGTAGCTGTCTTTCGCGCTTTCGGTGGCTAAATAAATGCCGTTTTGAACGGGTAATGGAGAGAGTTTTGACAGCACCAAGGCGTATTTTTCGGACGGTTTTAAACCCAATCGTTCGCGCCATTTTTGAGCCGTTGACAATGCCCAATACCAATACGCCAACTCATAAGTTGGGTTAAATGTTTCTTCTGGCTTGAACCGTTCTTGGGCAGGAATCAAGCCTGTACCAAGTATAAAACGTTGATTTATTGTATCAAAATAGGCATACGATGCCATAAAATCGGCAGTTTTAAAGACCAAATCTTTGTAAGTGTCGAGCGTTTTTTTATCTCCGTGGTCGCGGTAAGCGAGTTCGGCAAAATAGATAAAATGCGGTTGTTGCCAAATCAAAAACGCACCAACCGATGACGGGGCTTCGCGTCCTTCGGGCTCGGTCATTTTTTGCCAACGGACACCTTCAAAACCTTGTCTTTCGGCAATGCGTTTGGCTTCGTGTTCGGTTTTTTTGTACCAGTTTAGGCTTTTTTCAAGTAGCCCTACCCTACCCCACAAGGCAAAATGAACACCATGCCACCAGTGCATTTCAAGATGTGGTTTGCCAAACCAAGAGTTGTAGGTTAAGCCCGTTTCTTGGGGTGGCACTGCGCCCGTACATTGAATTTTTGTAAGATATTGGGACAAAATAATGCGGCGTTCTAATTCAAAAGCACGTTTGTCGGTAGCGGCTGATAGGTCAATTGCCCCGCCACTTTGCCAAAAAGATTGCCAAGCGGCGGCACTATTTGCGGCGGTCATTTTAAAACTTGGGGTCGAATTAGCCTTGACAATTCTTTCTGGCAAGTCGTTGTTATTGTCGTAAAAAGACGCTGTTAACTGAAAAATATCGGCGGATACTGAGGGGGTAATAATAAAGTCGTGGGCTTGCTTTTTTATCACCTTTGTCCAAGTATTGCTGTAATTCAACTGAATAAAATAGCGATTTGTGTCTAATTGATGCTGAAAAATCGCTTTTTTCTCGTGCGTAAACAGCGTATCTGAATTGTGTTTATCGCTATGTGCGTAATTATTGCCTTCATCTAAAAACGCATCAGTAGGAAAAGGGAAGCGTAAACGAATCTTGATTTGTCCCGTTTTTAATAACTTAGATACAACCTTAACGGATACAGCATCTGAGTCTTGGTGGCAAAAAGTCTGTACATGAACGTTTTCATTGTCCAACGTAAAATGGCTTTTGAGTTCACCCGTCCACATGTCAAGTGTTTGGTGAATGTCTTTTAAATCCTCAATTGTTGCTGTCGTGCCGTCGCGTTTTGTCAAATCAAAACCCAAATTGCCCAATTGCAAACGGTGCGGATTTTGGCGCAAATAATTGGCTGCCAATTTATTACGTTCGGGTTTTGAGGGTTGGATTCCATAAGGTACAGTTCGCCCGTGCGTGGCATAATCTCTCAAACTTTCCTCAATTTTATACCCCCCCCTATTTGGAAAAGAATGCCAACCCCACTCCGATTGCGTCCCCAATGGAATACCTTTGGCGTAAAAATCGGGAAATGTTTGCAAACCTGTAATATCGGCTGTAAAAGCAAAATTGCCATTGCCGAGTGTCAAAGAACTGAGCGTATCGGCTTTTGTCACAACAATTGTATGCCGTTGAACAAGGGTTTGGCGGTTGATTTTGCTTTGAGCGTGACAACCAAATACTGAAATAACGAAACAGACGCTTAAAAAAAGTGGGTTGTTTTTCATTTTATTTTAGTTTAATCACTTCCGAGCCAGCCAATAAAAATGCCCCTGCGCCAAATACTTCCCAACTATCTGCCGAAAAATTGCGGCGCGGGTCTGCGCCAATCGGTTGCACCCACCCTACCCTACCTTCGGGCGATAGGAGCGTATTTAAGCCTGCCCAAGCCTTTTTTACTGAGGGGGTGTATTTTGCCTTATCCAGAATACCATTGTTGACACCCCAAGCCATTGCATAGCAATAGAAGCCCGAACCACTGCCTTCACCGCCGGGATACGCGGCGGGGTCGAGCAAACTTGACCGCCACAAACCGTCCGCTTGTTGAATATCATAAATTTTTTCTATCATTTGTTTATACATAGTCAAATAGAAATCACGTTTGGGATAATCTGTTGGTAAATCTTTTAAAACACGGACTAAACCGCCCAAAACCCAACCATTTCCGCGACTCCAAAATACTTTTTTGCCATTCGCTTCATGCTTGCCTTCCCCGTGTTCGTTCAATAAATAATTGGCATCGCGGTAAAAAAGGTGTTCTTCTTTGTCCCAAAGCAGGTCGTAAGTTTGTTGAAAAAGCGAATCATTCAAGGCATAATAGTGTGGTTCGTTGAGGCTTTTACCCAACTGCACGAGCAAAGGAGGTGTCATAAAAAGCGCGTCGCACCACCACCACATAATGCCGTGTTTTATGGTTTCATTGCCTTTCACCGCCCTCATTTTGGTCAATGAATCAATGGTGGCTTTCATCATTTTCGGGTCTTTTTTCAAAAGGTATAAACCCATATACGTCTGCGAAATCGTGTAATCGTCGGCATGGTCAAACCGTGCATTGGGTTGCCAATTCATACGATTGCCGAGTGATAAGAGCGAATCCATGATTTTAGCTGATTTTGTGGTTTCGTAAGCCGCAAAAACACCCGCGTAAAATGCACCATTTGTCCAGTCCGTCGGCTTGTGTTTTGGGTTTTGCAATTGCCAATCCACAACCCGCATCATGGTTTTTTTGATGTTTTTGGCTTTGAAAATAGCCGCATTTTGGGCATTTTGCGTTGTGCCAATGAGTAGCAATAAAAGCGTTAATAGGGTCGTGATTTGTTTTTTCATTTTTTTTATTCGATTTTACGGGTAAAGATATTTCTTTAACTCACATTTTTCTAATTCTTTCATACCTGCCGTGACAATTTGCGCATTGAGTTTTGCGCCTGCCAAATTCGTATGGGTGTGGTCTTTGGGGAAGAATTTTAGGACTTCTTCTTTACCCAATTTTTCGTAAGCCAGAGCCACATTTTTGTTCAAATCAATAAAAAATGCGCCTTCCTCGGTGGCTATTTGTTGCGCCCACAATGCGTAAGAATCCAAAGATAATTTGATTTTATTGTCTTTTGTCCACTCACTGCGCGGCACTAATGAACAAATAATGGGGGTTGCGCCTTTGGCTTTGGCTTCTTTAACGTATTGCCGCATGTACCAACCGTAAGTATGCACGGTTTCTTGAACCTTGCGAATCGGGTTGTAAATCTCTTTTATCGAGTCGCCAATGCCACGAATTGACCCGCGTGCGCGGGCAGTATCGTCTAACGCCCCTCCGTCATTGTGTCCGAATTGAATAAGCACAAAATCACCCGCTTTTAATTCAGCCATTACTTTTTCCCACCGTTTTTCGGTGATAAAAGTACGGCTACTGCGCCCACCAATAGCATGGTTTTGAATCGCCATTTTATTGGTATCAAATAACGCCTGAATGACCGAACCCCAACCCCAAAGACTGTCCGCATTGCCACGCCCATTGCCGTTTTTGACAGTGGAATCACCGACTAAAAAAAGCGTCGGTTTGTCGGTTTGAGAGAGGGTGAACGCGCAGGTTAAACTGCTCAAAACAAATAAAAAGAATAGATTTTTCATTACAAAAAAATTAGAAATTTTAGATTAGAAGTCATAAAAAGCCCCCCTCAGTATTTTTGGCAAAAAAACACGGAGGAGGGACTTTTTACATCAAAGAAAGTATAAAAAACTAAATTATCTCGCCACGTTCGGGGAACTTTAAAAGTTCCCCAAACGTATGTTGCTCCTTGAAATTATCAGTTATACCCCGGATTTTGTTTCCAAAACCCTGGATTAATCAACATTTCCTTTTGTGGAATAGGGTAAATCAACTCATCTGCCGTAATGGGTCGTTGTTTATTCACATTATTGTCAATCATATATTTATTCATTACAGGCAATGCGCGTTCTGTTCGTACAAGGTCGTGCCAACGCAAGCCTTCTCCACAAAACTCCCATTGCCGTTCTTGTTCCATAGCTAAACGGAAATCGGCTTTAGTAGCGGGTGTGATATTCGGCATACCTGCACGCGTACGAATCCGATTGAGAATAGTCACTGCTTGAGCAGGTGGTGTTGATACTTCTTCATTGAGAATTTCGGCATACATCAGCAACACATCTTCGTAGCGAATAAGTGGGTAATTATTCGGGTGGTCATAGCGGTCAACGGGAATTGTTGAGCCTTTTTCCAAAAATTTAGTGTATTGCACCCGATTTGATTTAGCCCCCGTTTTAGTGTCCGTATAACCTGTATCGAGTGTCGCATATTTGCGTTTGTCGGTATTAGACCAGCCCTTTACAAGCAAAGGTGACGGTGAACCGTCGTAGCCACTTGGTTGAAAAGCCGACCACTGCGAAGGGTACTGAAATGCCATATCAAATGCAGCATAATTACCGAGACGCAAACCACCACTCACGTATTGCACCTCAAAAACATGGTATTTGTTATCATTTACCGCTTTAAACATATCTCGAAATGCGGCAGGAACTGAAGCAGCAAAATACTTAGTTTGTTGGGCTATGACATCAGCCAATTGCGTTTTTGCGAGTGCCAATTTATCCGCTTGCTTTAACGGAAAACCTGCCATTGTCAAGTAAACGCGCCCTAAAAGTGCTTTGGCTGCCCATTTTGTTGCCCGTCCTTTATCGCCTGCCGCCGTATAGATTTCTGGCAAGTTGTCAGCCGCAAATTTTAAGTCATCTACAATCGCGTCATAGACCGTCGCAACGGGTGTGCGCGGTGTAAATTTGGCTTCGTCGAAACTCAAAACCTTTAACGCCATTGGCACATCACCAAAATAACGCACCAAGTCGAAATAAGCCAAAGCGCGTAAAAAACGCCCTTCTGCCTTAAATTGATTCACCCGTGCAAAGCTGAATCCTTCAATTTTATCCAATAAAATATTTGACCGATACACGGTTACGTAGCGTTGCGACCAAACAGTTTGCAAAACGCCTGTTTGCGACGAAATGATAAAATAACCAACGTCATTGACATCGCGTTGGGCATTGCTCAGAAGTTCTAAGCCATTGTCAGAACGCACTTCCGACAAGTTCCAGTTGCCACTTGGCATGGTCAACAAAGAATTGTAGCCCGCAATAACCGCTTGATTGAATTGACTTTCGCTTTTGTAAAAATCTTCGGCAGCATTTTTTGTAGCGGGCGTAATGTCAATGATGCTTTCTTTACAGGAAGTCATCAAGCCCATTAAAACCAGACATAAGCCGAGCGTATATTTGAGAGATTTCATTTTTTTTTATTTAAAAATTTTTAGAAAAACTCTTAGAGGGTTTTAAACCCTCTAAGAGTTGTAACCCATCTAAAACACGTATAATTTATAATTTATAATTTATAATTTATAATTTATAATTTATAATTTATAATTTATAATTTATAATTTATAATTTATAATTTATAATTTATAATTTTTTTTTTTTTTTTTTTTTTTTTTTTTTTTTTATTTTTTATTTTTATTTTTATTTTTATTTTAATTTATAATTTATAATTTATAACTCATAACTCATAACTTTAAAACCCAACATTCACCCCAATAGATACCGTTCTTGCTTGTGGATACCCACCATAATCACCACCTGCATCATTGGCAGCCTCTGGTGTCCAACCACCACCGTATTTATGCCAGATGTAGGCATTTTCAATGGACGCATACACGCGGGCTTTGTCCAAACCTTTGATTTTTGGCAAATTATACCCCAAAGTGATGTTTTTGATGCGGATATAGTCAGAACTGTACAACCAGCGTGTATCGTAAAGTGCGCCTGTTGTGGCGTTGATACTTGGCACATTGCCATTGCCGGGAACATCTTCCGACTGCCAACGGTCTTTCCAAAGAGCTAACTTATTGTAAAGATACCCCATAAGCGGACGGTCAATTGAGCGACCAATCATAGAATAAATTTGTCCGCCTTGTTGCGCAAACGTAACGATACGAAGGTCAAAACCTTTGAATCTAAAATCATTGTTAAAACCAAAAGTATAAGGAGGCTGCGGATTCCCCACAATAAAACGGTCAGCAGATGAAATAACGCCATCGTTGTTAAAATCGCGGTAGCGGGAGTCCCCTACTCGACTATTGACTGCTTTTGGATAGGTCGTCAAATCGCCTTCTTTCATATACACACCAATATGTTCATACAATTTCATTGAATTGATAGGATAACCCACTTCAATAATATTGGTCAAACCACTAAAACCTTGTGCAATCGGCGTATTGTCACTACCCAATGCAAGTACCGTGTTTTTATTGTAAGACACATTAAAATTGGTTGTCCAACTGAAATTACGGGTAACAATATTGCGGGTATTAATCATAAATTCAACGCCTCTGTTTTCTACTGAACCCACATTTTGCCAGCTATTCGCAAAACCAGAAACAGCCGAAACAGGCGCACGCAGCAACAAATCTTTGGTGGTTTTTGTATAAACATCTACCGAACCAGAAATTCGGTTTTGGAAAATACCGAAGTCAAGACCGAAGTTAGTCCCTGCGGTTTGTTCCCAACCTAAATTACGATTTTCGATAGTTGCAGGGCTAAAACCAGCTACTGATAAGTTGTTTAATGGATAATTATTGATACCTAAAAGCGAGAATTGCGCGTTTGGAACAATGCGGTTATTGCCCGTAACACCCCAACTTGCACGAAGTTTTAAATCACTAATAATTTTCAATTTTTGAATAAATCCCTCATCAGAAATCCGCCAAGCGGCAGATACAGCAGGAAAAATACCCCATTGATTGTCCACACCAAACAAAGAAGACCCATCACGGCGAATACTTGCTGAAAACAAATATTTGCCTTTGAAGTCGTAACCAGCCCGACCAAAATACGAAATCAGTGCAGTTGCACCTGCCGTAATCGAAGAACCAGTCGTTTTAACCCCAGCCGTGCTAAAAATCGGCGACCAGTCATTAGGGAAACCAGATGCTGATTGAGTTGTTGCTTCAAAGTTGTTTTGCTCAACCGAATATCCTGCTACTGCCTCCACATTGTGCGCTTTCTTGAAAGATTTTTGATAATTTAAGGTGCTTTGGAAAATATATTTATTTGTCCATGACGTATTCCGAAATGCGGTTGTTGCCGCCCCTTCCACGGTGGTTGCCCAGTCTCTGAGTGCGCTCGTTGGCGTAAAACGTTGGTCTGTGTAATTGTTATTGTCCATACCTGCCATCAGATTCACTCTCAACCCATTCACAATTTGAACATCAATATGCGCATTTGAATTCAAGCGATTGCGCTTAACTTTATACTCTGAACGCTCCATGTTAGCAATAGGATTTTGGTATCTACCCGACCACGCATAAGGACGAAAAGGCATTGCCCCCGTGTATTTTCCCGTTTCTTTATCCACCACTGGCGGCATTTGGATAGCCACCATTGCCGTATTGTCTTTACCGTCCACACGACCACCATCTGACCATTCTACTGAGGGGGCAAGCATCAAACCAAATTTGACGCGGCTATTGATTTTTGCTTGAAAATTGGCACGTAAATTAGCGCGATTTATACCCGTTCCTACCACAATACCTTGTTGGTCGAGATAAGAAGTTGAGATATTGTAACTTAAGTCATCTGTTCCACCCGATACACCAAAATCGTAATATTTCATTGCAGCAGGGCGTGTTATTTCGTTCTGCCAATCTACATACGCCAAACTGTCTGAGCCATACGCCCATTTTGGGTCATACATATAGGTCGCATTTGGAATCCCGTTTGTGATACCCAATTCTTTTGCGCGAAAATCCATTGGGTCGGCGGCAGTGTAAACTTTTTTCGGCTTCAATGTTGGACCCAGATTGACCCATGCTTGGTCAACGCCTTCTTTACGCATCTGAATCCATTGTTCGGGCGTCATCATATCAATCGTACCTTCAATTTCTTGGATACCCATGTAGCTGTTAAAACGCAACTTTGGTTTGCCTTTTTTACCTTTCTTAGTCGTGACAATCACCACACCGTTTGAGCCACGCGAGCCGTAAATCGCCGCTGCCGAAGCATCTTTCAAAACATCAAGAGATTGCACATCATTGGCACTGATACCACGCAAATTGTCAACGGGAACACCGTCAACAACATAAAGCGGCTCATTCGACGCATTGATAGAGCCAGTACCCCGCACGCGAATTGCGAGTTCAGCACCCGGTTCGCCCGACGTTGTTTGGGCATAAACCCCCGCCATTTGACCCGACAAAGCGTTCTCAATACGGTTGACAGAGCGTTCTTCCAAATCCTGAGCAGACATGCTTGATACGGAGTTGGTCACATTGCCTTTTTTAGACGTGCCGTAACCCACAACCACCACTTCACCAAGTGTTCCTTCCGTCGCTTCAAGGGTAACTTTTATCGCAGCCGAACCACTGTAAGGCTCTTCATAGGTTTTGTAACCAATGAACGAAAACGCCAGTACACCCTTGGGCGTTGTGGTTTTGAGCTCAAAATTACCGTCAAGGTCGGTAATCGTGCCGTTTGTTGTGCCTTTAACGACAACACTGACGCCGGGCATTCCCTCCCCTTTTTCGTCAGTAACCTGCCCCGATACGATGACTTCTGCCCATGTTTTTGCGGTTAAAACATTGGGCAATTGCATCAAGAGGCAAAGCAAAAATAGTAGTTTAATTTTCATTGCATTGAAAAGATTAAGTTGAATAAACAAAATAGTTGAGGAAAATACGTGAACTCTCGCCCCAATGGTAAAAAGGGAAAAGTTGTTCGTCTTCGTACTTTACCTGAAAACGAACAACGCCCTTTTCTCTTGCGAGCGAAGAGAGCGATAGCGCACAATTTTTATATCAAAAAGTATAAAATTTAGAACAAAAAAGACTGTACAATAACAGTATAAAAAATAGATAAATCCTTATTTTATTCTTTAAATTAAAATAATGACATAATCTTATTGTGCTTTTTTTGATTAAACGAAGTTAAACAAAACTATATTGCTTAAAATCAAAATCTACGGTAACGTTTCCGAAAAAGGCTTTTTTGATTAGTCAATGATTAATTCCCATCGGGTTTTGTTACGGACAGATAGGCACTTTTTGGTAAATGGAAGGCAGAAAAAGGCATAGGTACTGAGGGGTCAAATTTGGGTGTATCTTTTTTAAATTGGGCTGCCAGTTCAGGCATATTTTGTCGGATTAACTCAACAAGGCATTGTGCCAACAAATACGCCCCGTAATTGCTAAAATGCGTATCGTCTTGTATAGCTTTGTCTTGTTTGGGAAATGTGCCAAGCGGGACATAGACGAAGGCATTTTTAGACCCCTCCCTACCAAGTGCCTCCCAAAGGGTTTTACTCATTGCATTGAGGTCGAGTAAAGGCACTTTTTCTTCGGCGGCAGTTTGGCGCATCGCTTCTGGAAAATTGCCCAAAGTATTCTCTATATGCCCCGATGAATCAAAAACGCGGCGGTGCATAGACGTAACCAAAACGGGTTTTGCACCTTTGCTTTTGGCAGCATTTATAAATTGTTTCAACAAATCTTTATAGCCCACAAATGGGTCTAAATCCTTGATTTTCTGGTCATTGTGCGCAAATTCTACGAATAGATAATCACCCGTTTTTATCAAACTCATGACTTTTTCTAAACGTTTTTCGCTGATAAAACTCTTTAAAGATTCCCCAGATTCCGCATGATTTGCAATAGATACAATAGGCGATTTCGGGTTTTTGATTTCAGATTTCGGTACAGTTCTGACATCCGACATCCCAAATCCGACATCAGACACCCCCTCAGTATTTGGGGCAAAAAAACGCGGTATCATCTGTCCCCACGCTGCATAAGGCTCTAAATTTTGGTCAACAACCGTCGAATTGCCCGTTAAATAAATGGTTGAAACATTGGTAATCGGCGTAATTTCAAGGGCGGCAATTTTGGGTAAACTATCACAAAACTCAAAAGTTAAATACTTGTCCCAATGCCAATAATCACGTTCGCGGGGTTTTAATTTTACGTGATTCGGGAGCTTATTTCGAGCGTCTGATACATTCGGCACAAAAGTCCGAATAACAGAATCGCGCACATTGACCACAAAATTTTGCGTTGAAAACACCCCCTCAGTAGTTTTCACCTTTTCAAGCATCAAACGCCTATTCTCAACTTTTACCGTTGTCAAAGACGTACTTTTGGCATCACCAAAAATGATTTTGACGGCGTAATTCCCTTCGGGCGCATCTACAATAAAATAAAAGCGTTGGTTGGCAGTGATAAAATTAGAGGTCAATGACGGGCGTTTTTTATTGCGCTCTACACTTTCAATCTTCGCCTCTGACGACACAAATCCATAACCTTTTTGAGGTGTGTAGAGACTCGTTTCGTCAATGCCAATATAGCCTTTTGCAGGTTTATTTGTGCCAAAATCGAATTTATAAGCTGGCAATTGCGCCATTAAAGGACTAATTGTAGCCACATAATGAAGGACAATAAGTAAATGTTTTTTCACAATTTTTATTCTTTGAATTTTTACGTAAAAATTTAAAAATTTAACAAATATACTAAAAAAGCCTTGCAAAAACGAATTTTACAAAGCTTTTATAACAAAATACTGAGGGGTAACTTCCAAAAAGTTACAAACTTTTTGAAAGTTTGTAATTACTTGGTCACGCGCTCGCTTCGCTCGCGGCCGGGAGGAGAGGTGGTTCGTTTTTCGGGCAAAGCCCGAAAAACGAACCACATTCCCCTTTTTTGCGCGCGAAGTAAGCACGTGACTAAGTAATTACGAAAGTTTTAAGCTAAACAAGAACCTCAACTTCACTATTAAACACCGTCAACACTTTTTCATCTATCAAACGTGTATTCAAACCCTTTGTTTTTGGCAATTCGTAGTGAAAAAAGAACTGCATGGTTTGAATTTTAGATGTGTAAAAAATCGTATCGGCATCGTTATCTGCACAATTTGCCAATGCGTTTTCGGCGACAGTTGCCATGCGTATCCATTGCCAAGCGATGTTCAAAATGCCAAACAATTCAAGGTACAAAGTCGCGTCGGACAAAAATACTTCGGCATCTCCTTTAGCAGCTACACTCAACAAATGCGTGGTTGTTTTTTTCCATTGTGCCAATTCTTTTGTCAACAATGTTGCATAAGGTTTCAATTTTGGTAAGACTTGAGCAGCTTTAATGTCCTTTTTCACTTCTGTGAGCCATAAGTTAACCGCATTCGAGTTATTGCGCGGAATCTGACGACCCAATACGGCTTGGGCTTGAATACCCGTTGTCCCTTCGTAAAGGCTCATAATCCGCACATCTCGGGCGAGTTGTTCCAATTCAAAATCTTCGGTATAGCCATAACCACCCAAAACTTGTAAACCTTGATTAACTGATAATGTACCCATCTCTGCACCCGAAGTCTTGGCAACGGGTGTCAACAACTCCAAAAGGTCGTTGTAATGCTGTTTTACTGAGGGGTCTGGATGCACTTTTTCAATATCCAAATATTGCAAACACCGCAAAATGAGCGACAATGTGCCTTCTACAAATGCTTTTTGGTACATCAACATCCGCCGCACGTCGGGGTGATGAATGATTGTGGTAGGTGCGCCCATTGCATTTTTTTCATTGAGTCGCCGACCTTGCGGACGTTCGTTGGCATATTGCAATGAGGCATAATAAGCCGCCGAGCCAATATGAACGCCGCCCATACCTACGCCAATTCTTGCACCGTTCATCATCAAAAACATTTGGGGCAATCCACGGTTTTCTGCACCGAGTAAGTAACCGATACAATCGTCTTTTTCGCCAAATCCGAGGTGCATGGCGGGTGTTGCCTTCTGCCCCATTTTGTGGTAGATACCGATAGAAGCCACGTCGTTTGACACAAGCTCTCCTCCCCCATTCAAGCGTTTTTTAGGCACAATAAACAGCGAAATTCCTTTTGTTCCTTTGGGTGCGCCGTCAATTCGTGCCAAAACAAGGTGAACAATATTGTCCGTCATGTCGTGGTCGCCCGCCGATATAAATATTTTTTGCCCTTTTATTTTATACGTCCCGTTAGCTTGTGGCGTTGCCGAAGTTGCCACATCTGATAACGAACTCCCCGCTTGGGTTTCCGTCAAGCACATCGTCCCTGTCCATTCTCCCGACAACATCTTGCTTGAAAAAGTATCTTTTTGCTCTTGTGTGCCATAAGTAACAATCAAGTTTGCTGCACCTTTCAACAAATCTGGATACATAACAAAGCTGTTGTTTGCGCCACCGCAAATAAACTCCGCCGCACCTGCTATGACTTTCGGCAATTGTTGACCATTATTTTCATAAGAAAACGGCGCAGATAGTAACCCCGATTCTGCATACGCCTTGAAAAACGCATGAACGCTTTGATGAATTTTTACTTCGCCATTCACCAGTTCTGGTTGATTGCGGTCAGCGCCTATAAAAGCGGGTTTCATGATTTTTTCGGCAATATCGGTTGCCGTATCCAAGACCATTCCGAAGGTATCGTGGTCATGGTCTTTGTAGTAATCGTATTGGGTCAAACTGTCCACGTTCAACACTTCAAAAAGTGTAAAATCAAGATTTCTACGCGAAAAATGTTTTTCAGCCATTGTATTGTTGTTTAAAAAGTAATGAAATACTAATCTACACTCACTCCACTCTCGCAAGACGGATGCGGAAAAATCTATCGGGGCGAGCGTGTTTTGAAAGAAAAATCTACGATTTTTCTTTCAAAACACGCTCGCCCCAAAGAAACCCACTTAGGGCGATTTTTGAGCGAAGCGAAAAAGAGCCAGTAAATATTTAGGAAAATAACAAAATCATCCACTCCGCTACACAAACGGGTTTTAGAGAATTTTCAACTTCCAAAACAGTTGCTAAAGTTGCTGTTACGCCATTGCCTCGATAGTCTTCTACGTTTACCAAAGTCGCTTTCATGCGCACTCTTGAACCCGCAGGCACAGGACGCATAAAGCGTACTTTGTTCAAACCGTAATTCATGCCCATTTTCATACTTTTAACAAACATCAAGTCTTCCAAAAATTTGGTTAATAGCGACAAAGTTAAAAATCCATGTGCAATAGTTCCACCATAAGGCGTTTCTTTTGCACGCTCCACATCTGTATGAATCCATTGGTGGTCAAGCGTGGCTTTGGCGAAATTATTTATCATGTCTTGGGTTACGGTCACAAAGTCCGTATAGCCAAAATCTCTGCCGATAGCTGTTTTTAAATCAGTAAAATCCTCAAAAATAGTCATAAGTAATTTGATTTGTATAAAAGTGAATGTATTCTACTATGATATATTTTATTGCTCACTTTCCCCTCTTTTGCGAGCGAAGCGAGCAATAGATAAATACCTGCAAGTCAAAATTTAGGGCTACGTTGGTCAAAATGGGCAGCTAAAATTTCATTAATCACATCTGACATTGCAATATCGTATTCCGCACACAATTGGCGCAAGCGTTTTTTATTATCAACTGTAATCGTTGTAGTAAAAGGTTTGCGCGTATCTATCAACGCCTTACGTCCTGCTTTCGATTTTTCAATGTGTGCAGCGACTATAGGAACGGACGGTGTTTCAATCGTTTTTACTTTCTTTTGAACCGTCTTCTTCTCTTTCTCAACTGCTGGAGTAGCAACAACTACAATTTCCGTAGATACTTTCGCAGGTACTTCTACAACTTTTTCAGCTATGACAATTACTGGAGCAATCTGTGCAGAAACAGGTGTACTAATAGGTGTCGTAATAACAGGCTCAGTCACTACCAGCACGGGTGCAGAAATCGCCTCAAATGGTACAGATACTGAGGGGGTCAACCCCTCCCCTACCAAGGGCTGTCCTGTTAGTTCAGCCGTTTTCTGTATGACTTCTTCACGGCTTGGCAATGGCGGCGGTGTCTGTTTAAGAAAATCAAAATTGCGTACTTTTCTATCTTTCGACATAATTATAAAGTTTGATTTTTTAAATACTTAAATTATTACGTAATAATTTAAGTATTTAAAATTTTAAATTAAAGTAAGTAAATATTTAGCCTATTGCTCGCTTCGCTCGCAAAAGAGGGAAATGTGTTTCATTTTTCGGGCTTTGCCCGAAAAATGAAACACCTCTCCTCTTTTTCCGCGAGCGAAGTGAACGCGGCTAAGTAATCAGCATTAAATCATTACGTAAACATTTAAAAAATTAACTCATTAAACCAACAAATTCATCAATCCATTGTCTAAAATTGAGTTTGGCAACGTCATTTCCTGATTCCGAGTACATTGATTTAAGCGTATCACACTCTTTAAACAAGGAATAGTCGCGTAAGCGCGTATCCATAAACTGAATATCCACCACCGAACGGAGATTTTCGATGTCATCAAGCAAATAACTATTCACCTTTGACCTTTCGCGAAACATATTGACCAAACCATAGACATTTAACGGACGCGCACTCAATTGTCGCGATAATTGAACATGAAGAACTGTCTTCAAATACTTAGCTGACGCATCAACATTGAAGTTTCCCGCCACAAAAGGCATAAAAAGCATGTCCACATAACTCAAATAAGGAATAATCTCTTGTTTATCGGGTGGGATATTCAAATCAAGTTTTCCTGCTACATCAATAAAAACGACATGATAGCGGCGGTCAAGTTCTCTAATATCTTTGTGAATATCCTCAAGTGTTGCAGGGCGAACATCGTAAGGCGGTTTAAAATCTGTATTATTGCCGACATCATTGCGCCTCATTTCCCAAATACTTCTTTGGTCGTCGGCATCAACCACGCACACATCAAGGTTAAAAGGCGGCTGACTCAACGCCGTAGCTGTCATCATTGTTAAAGTTGACTTGCCAACGCCCCCTTTCTGGTTGCCGAATAAAATAATTTTTGCCATAAGTATTGTTTTAAATGAAAAGAAAGGCGAAATTAATTAAATCTTTAAAATAATAAATCTTTAAATGATTAAATTTTTAAAAACTTAAAAACTTAAATTTTTAAATTTTTACGTAAAAATTTAATCATTTAACTTTTAATTGAAAAAGTAGCCAAAAGCAACGCCCTACTGAGGGGTAGTTTAAATTCATAAATGATTAAATTTTTACGTAAAAATTTAATCATTTATGAATTTAATTGAAAAAGAAACCAAAAGCAACGCCCTACTGAGGGGTAGTTTAAATTCATAAATGATTAAATTTTTACGTAAGAATTTAATCATTTAACTTTTAGTTGAAAAAGAAACAAAAAGCAACGTACTACTGAAGGGTAGTTTAAATTCATAAATGATTAAATTTCTACGTAAGAATTTAATCATTTAACTTTTAATTGAAAAAGAAGCCAAAACCAACGCCCTACTGAGGGGTAGTTAAATTCGTATAAATAAATTAAATGTTTACGTAAAGATTTAAACAATATAAAAAATCAATACCAAATTCAATTTTCAAAATAGTTTTAATCTAAAAATCAAAAATTCGCGGTTTTTTTTTCGCTTTAAGCCTTTCAAACTTAAAATTCGGTAAAGAGGAAATTTTATCCAAATTGTTTTGACACAACAAAAAAAATAGCTGAATCTCTTAAATTGTTTATTTTAGAAATAAAAAAGAGAACAACAGCAAAATATTTCTTGTTTGTTTATTTTTTAGTTATATTTTAATTCTTTTCTTTTGTTTTTAAGGGTTTAAAACTATTTCATAACTTATTGGTTATCAATATCAATTTCACCTAACTATAACCAAAAACTAACACAACTATAACCAAAAGCGAACTTAACTATAACCAAAAACTAACACAACTATAACCAAAAGCGAACTTAACTATAACCAAAAACTAACACAACTATAACCAAAAGCGAAAAGAAATTTTTATTTTTTGGTTATAGTTAGTACAAGGTATCACTATTTTTTGGTTATATTTGCAGTATCGTAAAAATAAAACGGAAAAATTAGAATGGGACAAAAGAATAAGCGTAACAAAGGCATCAAACTTATCCGAAAATCCAATGATTTAATTGAAGCTCGGTATAAATTTGACATCTGGGAAACACGTATTTTCAGTACTGTATTAACCCAAATTTCGCCCGAAGATGAAGATTTCAAAGTCTTTCGCATCACACCCCGCGACATGATTAAGGAGTTTGAAATCCACAATGGCAATGCTTATGATCTGCTGCGAGAGGCGGCACATAGCCTTATGGACAAACGTTTTTTCATCAATTACGAGGTGAAAGGGGCAGTTCGTGAGCAACGTTTTCACATTATCCGCAGCATGGATTACCTAAAAGAAGTGACAGATGAACGGCAACGCGAAGAAAACGAATACATAGAATTGGCAATAGAACCCGAAATGAAACAGCTTTTATTGGAACTTAAAAACCGTTTCACGTCCTACGATATGCGAAACATTATCCGTTTTCGGAGCAGTTATACTGTGCGTATTTACGAGCATTTGAAACAATATGAAAGCATCGGACGTAGGGTTTTGGATATTGAATATCTGAAACGCATATTTGAATTAGCAACTGAATATCCACTTTTTGCCAATTTTTATCAGAAAATTATTGAACCTGCTTTGCGGGATATTAACTTGTATGCGGATATTGAAATTACAAATATTTCTAAAATCAAAAGTGGCAGAAAGGTAGAAAGCCTATTATTTGAGTTTCGCTCTAAACCGAATGCGTATGAGATACTCAACAAACGCCGCAAATTGCAAGAACCACAAACCGTTTTAGCCTTGCCTTTCCCTGCTCAACCGCCTTTAGAAGACGCAAAAATTAAAGAATCTTCTTACGCAGACAAGTTGTTTTTGCAGTTTCAACAAGTCGTTGTGGGCGAATTTGGTGTATCACCGACCGCTTTTCTAACCCAAATAATGGGACATACTGAGGGAGAGATAGAGCGTGCAATCAGAGTAACACGGCGAACAATTGCCGAAAAAAATGTCAAAAACACGGCTGGTTTTTTCATCGAAGCCCTACGCAACAACTACATTGACCGTGAAGAACAGCAAGTAGAACAAATCAAAATAGCGCAAAAAAAGAAAGATACCGAAGCCGAAAAACGCGCCAAGCAAGTCGCTGAACGCTTACAATTAGAGGCAGATTTAGTCGAATTTAGACAGCACTACACCCAATCTCTGAACGACCGTATCCGCGAATTGACGCTTATTAACCCCTCAGTAACGGAGCAAACAATCAGCGGTTTGCGCGAAAGTCCATTCGTAAAACCCTTGATAGAGGAGCGTGAATTGCAGTTGAATAGGGTATTGGTGGTTGAAGATTTTAGGCAAGACAAGATTTTGCGCGAGTTGGTAAAGGGCAAAATTATTGACGGACACAAAGAATTTTTTGCTGAAATTGCGCAACAACATGAGCCAAAGATTCGACAAATGGAGTTTCAAATTCGGCAGCTTAAATGATTATTACTATTTTATGCAGCTACTGCTTGAGGCATCGCGGTTAAAGTTGGGTGGTCTAAACCTGATAAAATATCTTTGAGTGAAATACCAGCATCTACCAATTCCCCTTCAATATTGACATCTGTTCGGTTTTCATGTACCCAAACTTTATTTCCTTTGATTTCGAAATGAAAAACCGTGTAATGTACATGACGGTCTTTTGGAACAAAAAGTGGGTCATTTGTGATTTTTCATTGTTCTTTTTCTAAAGCAATTTTCACAGTTTCATAAAACTTATCTTTTTTAGGCATTTTTTATTTTTTACAAAATTATTGGTAACTTCGGAAATCTCTTGAATCCATCGGATTCATACGTTTGTAGAATAAAAATCAAGTAACTGTCCCCCGAATCCGTAGGATTCGCACGTTTTTTAACCCTTACAAACGTATGAATCCTACGGATTCAATGTGCGTTTTGCTTTATATTTTCTACAAACATGTAAATCCTAACGGATTTATGAGATTTCCGAAGTTACCAGAAATTAGACTATTGTGCGAATTATTCATAAAGTAGCGGGATAATTTTTTCACAAATATATTTTTTGCCAAAAATACTGAGGGGCATTATTTCCCCTTCCGATAGTCAGAGGGTTTAATATTCATTTTCTTTTTAAAAATCCGTGAAAAATAAAACTCTGATTCAAACCCTGTTTTATAGGCTACTTCTGACACTAAAAGGTTCGTTTCTTTGAGCATTTGTGCCGCTTTTTCGATTTTTAAATTCAAATGATATTGCCCCGGAGAAATGCCCATAATGTCTTTAAAGGCTTTTCTGAACCATACATAACTGACATTTTGCTCCAACGCCAATTTTTCCAAATCTACCGAGTCTGCCCAATTTTGATGAATTTTGTAGCGTATCGCACGTATCACTTGTTCTTGGCGTGATTTCGATTTTTCGGACAATAGGGCAGAGGCATACACCAAACCGAGCAATTGAATGACCAAACACGATGAAATTTGTGTGTAAGCAACACCCTCATATTTGACAGTGTCAATCAAACGGATAAAAATGTTGAGAAATTCGGTGTTAAATCCAATGCTCAAAATTGAATTTTTAGCGTCAAAACAGTCTTGCCGCATCAAATATTCTGAATAATGTCCACTAAAACCCACCCAAAACTCTTCCCAACTTGTGCCTTCCAGAGGCTTGTATCTATGCCAAACACCAGGGAACAGTAAAAAAAGTGTACCTTCTTCTATCACAACAGGCGACGTGTATTCAGTTTCAAAAATACCTTTCCCATTGGCAATATATACCATTTGAAACTCTTTCAATCGCCGTCCGTGTTCCCAACTAAAATAGTGTGAAGAAGGGTGTTTAGGGTCGGGGTAAGGCTTTTGTGGGTCGTGTACATAATGACCAACCGTGACGACATTCACACCCCAATTGGGTTCTGAGTCCACTAAATCCTTAATTTGGCTTTCATTAAAGTATTTTCGGTAAGCATCCATATCAAAAAAGATAAAAAATTGAACAAAAGAGGTAGTATTAAATTCCGACATTTAAACTTCCTTTGTGAAATAAAAGGCAAATATAGTTTTGGTTCTGACATTAATTATAAAAAATAGTGTGTTATTGCAACATTTTTATTCGATAAAAAAATATTGATTTTTCATTTTTTGATAATTTTAATAAGCAACCAGATTTTATAAAAAAGAAAAACTAACAACTCTATGCAAGTCATTCTGGGTATTCTGTATCACACTATTGGCGGAATTTCGTCGGGTAGTTTCTACATGGGCTTTAAAAAAGTCAAAGGCTGGGCTTGGGAAAGTCTATGGATTGTCGGCGGACTGTTTTCGTGGCTTATTGTGCCACCCATTGCCGCTTATTTGACCGTGCCAAACTTCGCTGAAATTATCAGTTCGGGAGCAAGTGAAGTCAAATCCTTCGTTTTCACAATGGGTTTATTGTGGGGTATTGGCGGTTTGACTTATGGATTGGGCGTTCGTTATCTCGGCATGTCGCTGGGCAATTCAGTTGCTTTGGGTTTTTGCTCGGCTTTTGGGGCGTTAATTCCTGCCATTTATTACAGTTTTAATCCTGCGGCGGGCAAAACATCGTTGACAGATATGATGGGTAGTTCGGGCGGTCAATTGGTTTTGCTCGGTGTCTTGGTTTGTTTAATCGGGATTGCCGTGTCTGGTAAGGCAGGAATGCTCAAAGAATCGGAACTAACAGACGAGCAAAAAAAAGACAGTACCAATGAATTTAACTTGGTGAAAGGTCTAACTATTGCCACAATTTCGGGTATCTTGAGTTCGTTTTTCAATTTTGGCATCGAAGGTGGCAAGCCTTTAGCCGAAGAAGCGGTGCGTCAAGGCTTCAATCCCTTGTTTCAAAACAATGTAACTTACGTCGTTTTGTTGTGGGGTGGACTCACAACAAATTTCTTGTGGTGCATGTACCTCAATTTTAAAAACAAAACATTCAGCGATTACACCAACCAGGATACGCCGATTACTAAAAATATCTTGTATGCGGGACTCGCAGGAACGATGTGGTTTCTCCAATTTTTCTTCTACGGCATGGGCGAAAGCAAATTGGGCAATGGCGCAAGTTCATGGATTCTGCACATGGCAACCATTATCTTGACGGCAAATGCGTGGGGTCTGGCTTTGGGCGAATGGAAAGGCGTTTCAAAAAAAGCGTTTAATACCTTTGTCTTAGGGATTGTTCTGATTATGTTGTCTATCTTTTTAGTAGGTATCGGGAACTCAATGAAATAAATAAATTTAGTAAAAATTTTTATACATTCTTGGGTTGTTGAAAGCCGCCAAAATTTTGGCGGCTTTTCAACGGTTTTGCTTAGTTTAAGCCTAAAGTTTGGGAATATCACGCCAAGACCAAAAAGTGCCAATTGTACGTGGTTGGGTTTCATCACCTGCATAAACAACATTGTCTGAGCCAGAAATATGTGCGGGGGCATCTTTTCGGAAAGCGGTTAAACCTTTCCAAAAATCAGATTTAATTGTGAAACTGCTTTTTATTTCAAATAAATTGACTTGGGCTGATTCACTTACTACCAAATCTACTTCAATAGCATTGCTATCTTGCCAAAAATAAAAAGAGGCAGGATGATTGGTATTAAAGCGATTTTTAAGCATCTCAACAATGACCATATTTTCAAAAATACTGCCGCGTGCGTAATAATTTTGTAATGTGGTTGCCGTATGTAAGTTAAGTAAATAGCACAATAAGCCTGTATCATAGAAATATAATTTTGAAGATTTGACGAGGCGTTTGTTGAAATTTTCAAAATAAGGGGGCAATTGGAACAAAATATAACTTGCTTCAAGTATAGATAACCAATTTTTGACTGTAATTTGGCTAATGCCACAATCGTTAGCTAAAGCGACATAATTCATTATTTGACCGACCCGACCTGCACAAAGGCGTAGAAATTTTCGGAACAAACTCAAATCTTGAACATTGGTCAATGCGCGCACGTCGCGTTCAAGGTAAGTTTCGATATAAGACGGAAAATATTGAGGCGGGGTAAAATCGCGGTCGAATAGACTCGGATAGCCACCTATGAATAGAGCAGTTTCGACTTCGGCAGGCATCAAATTAGCAGTTTTAAGTTCAGTATGACTCAATGGCAAAAGCTTGAATATGCCGACTCGACCTGCCAAACTTTGACTGGTTTTTGCCATCAATAAAAAATTTTGAGAGCCAGATAAAATGTATTGACCCATTTGACGGTCTTCATCTGTTTTGGCTTGTAACCATGAAAAAAGTTCTGGAACACGCTGTGCCTCATCAATAATGACGTTTTTATCGTACATTCTGAGAAAACCACGCGGGTCTTCTGTGGCAAAATTACGGTTGTCAATTAATTCCATATTGACGTAGCGGTAATCTGGGAAGGCGTCGCGCAACAAAGTAGTCTTTCCCGATTGTCGAGGTCCTGTTACGAGTAAAATGGGAAATTTGGGAAGTATTGTGCGTAAAGACGCTGTAATTTGACGTGGAACGAGCATGATGTTTTTAATTTTATGCAAATCTAATAATTCATTATAGAATTTGCATAAGAAAAATTTATTTTTTATTTTGTTTAGTCTAAGTACTTGGTTTTCGCTGAAAATTATTCGAGAAAACCAAGTAAGTAGGGATTTGAAACCATACATAAATTCAAAATACGCATTAAAAGGCACTTTTGCGCTCGCTTCGCTCGCGCAAAAGTAGAAGATGTGGTTCATTTTTCGGGCAAAGCCCGAAAAATGAACCACGTTCCCCTCTCGCGCGAGCGAAGCGAGCGCGAGAACCAGCAGTTTGGATTTTATGTATGGTTTCAAAAGTAGGGATTAAAAATAACTTCTACCACTTTTCACACCGACACGTAAAAATTTAATCTTTTAACCATTAAGACTCTTTGACAATTTTTGCGGTAGTGTTCAAAAGATTTACGAAATCTTTAAGATTTCGTAAATCTGAGCGCGATTTCAAGCCTCAATTTTTTTGTTGCCGCTAAAATTGTCAAAGAGCCACCATTAATTATCATTACTTTTTATAAAATCACCAATTATGTCTATCAAATCAACAAATTTCAGCCACGTTAGCTATTTGTGGGACGATGCAAAAGCAGCCGAAATCGCGGGCGATGAAGTCGCATTATTTATTTATCGCTCAAATTTATTGGGTGCAGATTTACGCTTAACCAACTATGGCGGTGGCAATACTTCCGTAAAATTGACCGAAAAAGACCCATTGACAGGTAAAGCAACCGAAGTGATGTGGATTAAAGGGTCTGGTGGCGATATTGGCACTTTGAAAAAATCGGGTTGTGCGGCTTTGTACGTTGAGCGTTTGCGCAGTCTTGAAAGTGTTTATCGCGGTTTGGCGCATGAAGATGAAATGGTGGAATTGTTCAATCATTGCATTTTTGATTTGGCATCAAAAGCTCCCTCAATTGATACACCTTTGCATGGTTTTTTACCTTTCAAACACATTGACCACTTACACCCCGACGCGGCAATTGCTATAGCTGCCGCAAAAGATGGTGAGCGTATTACCCACGATTTGTTTGAAGGTACAGTCGGTTGGGTGGGTTGGCAACGTCCCGGTTTCGATTTAGGTTTGCAAATCCGTGAATGTCTGGAGAACGCAGCTAAAAAAGGCATTGTACTGAGGGGTATTATGCTCGGCTCACATGGCTTATTTACTTGGGGTGATACTGCCTACGAAAGTTATATGAACACATTGGAAGTCGTTGAAAAATGCGCCGATTTCTTAGAAAATCCCCCTTTGGGGGTTGGGGGCTTAACACGTCCGATTTTTGGGGGAGAAAAAATAAAGAGCCTTCCACAAGAACAAAGAGCGCAAAAAGCCGCGAAAATCGCGCCCATACTGAGGGGGTTCTCCTCGGGTAAAACGCGCATGGTGGGACATTTTACAGACGATGAAAAGGTATTGCAATTCATTAATTCAGAAGATTTAGACCGTCTTGCACCATTAGGTACATCTTGTCCTGACCATTTTTTGCGGACAAAAATCAGCCCATTGGTTTTGGATTTGAAACCCTCAGATGACCTCAATGATGTAGCAAAAATCAAAGAAATTTTGACCCCTCAGTATGCAGCTTATCGCCAGATGTACAGTGATTATTACGATACCTGCAAGCACCCAAATAGTCCTGCGGTACGTGATGCAAACCCCGTTGTGGTTTTATTCAGAGGTGTCGGTATGTTTACTTTTGCCAAAGATAAACAAACGGCACGGGTAGCGGCTGAGTTTTACGCCAATGCTATAAACGTGATGCGCGGGGCTGAGGCAGTATCAGAATACACCGCTTTGCCGCGTCAAGAGGCGTTCGATATTGAATATTGGTTGTTGGAAGAAGCCAAATTGCAACGGATGCCTGCGCCAAAACCTTTGTCGGGTCGTGTTGCCCTTGTGACGGGTAGCGCGGGAGGCATTGGTAAGGCAATTGCTAAAAAATTGGCATCGGAAGGCGCGTGTGTGGTATTGAACGACATCAATGCCGAGCGTTTGGAAGGTGCAAAAGCGGAGTTTACAAAGCTATTTGGCAAAGATGCTGTCTCAACTGTTTTAATGGACGTAACAAACACGCGCAGCATTGAAGAGGCAATGGAAGGCGCAAGTTTAGCCTTTGGCGGCGTTGATATTGTAGTCAACAATGCGGGTATTAGTTTGTCAAAACCCGTTACTGAACACACGGTTGCGGATTGGGATAGGGTCTATGATATTTTGGTAAAAGGTCAATTTCTCGTAAGCCGTGAAGCGGTGGAAGTGATGCGAAAGCAAGGATTCGGTGGTGATATTGTGAATATTGTATCCAAAAATGCCGTTGTTTCTGGTCCAAATAATTTAGCTTATGGGTCAGCAAAAGCGGCACAAGCACACGGTACACGTCTGTTGGCGGCTGAATTGGGCGCGGATAAAATCCGCGTTAATATGGTCAATCCAGATGCTGTTATCGCCGATTCCAATATTTGGGCTGGCGGTTGGGCAGAAGGACGCGCAAAGGCTTATGGCATTACCGTTGCTGAATTACCCGCTTATTATGCCAAACGCACGCTTTTAAATGAAATTATTTTGCCCGATGATATTGCTAATGCAACGTTTGCATTCGTTGGTGGTTTGCTCTCAAAATCAACGGGCAACGCGCTGAATGTAGATGGGGGTGTGGCAATGGGTTTTTTACGATAATCCAATTAGTGTCTAATACAATTGAACTAAAATGTATAAATCCAGTCCTAAAATAATCGCCTTATTTGCCCTTATTTTAATGAGCCAAATATCTCTTTTCGCGCAGCGAAAAATGGAAAAATTGGATAGGGGAGTGGTCGCAATCCGCACGAGTCCCACGGCTGTATATGTCGGTTGGCGACTTTTAGGCGATGATACTGAGGGGGTAACATTTAACGTCTATCGCGGGGCAACGAAGATAAATTCGATGCCGATTTCAGCAACGACAAATATTGTAGATTCTACTTCCGTGGAGGCAGTTTATACAGTACGTCCCGTTGTGAATGGCGTTGAAAAAGCGGCATCAAAACCGACTTCTGTACTAACCAAACCTTATTTGGATATTCCGATTCAAGCACCGCAAGGCGGTAGGACACCTGATAGTGTGGAATACACCTACAATGCAAACGACGCAAGTGTGGCAGACCTTGACGGTGATGGCGAATATGAGATTATTTTGAAATGGGAGCCTTCCAACTCAAAAGACAATTCTCAAAGTGGTTACACGGGCAATGTTTTTATTGATGCCTATAAAATGAATGGTACACGGCTTTGGCGCATTGACTTGGGTAAAAATATCCGTGCAGGGGCGCACTATACGCAATTTATGGTCTATGATTTTGATTCCGATGGCAAGGCAGAAATGACTTGTCGCACGGCTTCGGGTTCTATTGATGGGCTTGGAAAACCAATTGATAGCCTCAATCACACGGCTGATTACCGTACAACGGCGGGTTATGTCTTGTCGGGTGCAGAATTTCAAACGGTTTTTAATGGGAAAACAGGCGCGGCAATGGCTTCCGTGCCTTATGTGCCCGAACGCGGTGCTGTCAGTAGTTGGGGTGACAATTATGGCAATCGTGTTGACCGTTTCGTGGATGCTATCGCTTATCTCGATGGTAAACAACCCTCGTTTATTACAGGACGCGGCTATTATACGCGCTTGGTGCGGGTAGCTTGGAATTGGCGGCACGGAAAATTGACAAAGGTTTGGGAGTTTGACAGCAATAATGCAGGAAATACAGGCTTTTTTAGTCAAGGAAACCACAATATGACCGTCGGCGATATGGACAGCGACGGAAAAGATGAAATTTGCAACGGTGCAAGCGCCATTGACGACAACGGCAAGCCCTTTTACAATACGACTTTGGGACACGGTGACGCTTTGCACATGAGCGACCTTGACCCCGACCGCCCGGGCTTGGAAGTTTGGCAAGCTCACGAAGAACCTGCCCGCTATGGCGCGTATGGTCTGGAATTTCGGGACGCTAAAACGGGCACTCCGCTTTGGGGCGTTGACGGTGCAGGAAAAGATATTGGACGGTGCATGACCGCCGATATTGACCCTCGATACAAAGGCTCGGAATGTTGGGGCGCGAGGGGCGGCTTGTATTCGTGCAAAGGTGAATTGATTTCGGCAGCGCGACCAAGTTCAATGAGTTTTGGTATTTGGTGGGATGCGGATTTGACGCGGGAATTGTTGGACGGTAATCGCGTCTTGAAATGGAATTATGTAAACAGTACAACAGCAACTTTATTGACTGCCGATAGCTGTTCATCGAATAATTCGACAAAAGCGACCCCCTCAGTATCTGCCGATATTTTTGGCGATTGGCGCGAAGAATTTATCCTTAGAAAGACCGATAATACGGCTTTAAGGATTTTTACGACCACAATTCCTGCCAATAACCGTCTGATTACGCTTATGCACGACGCGCAATATCGCGCGGCTATTGCTTGGCAAAATTCGGGCTACAATCAGCCGCCGCATCCAAGTTATTATTTGGGTGATGGTATGCAACAGCCGCCTCGACCGAATATTGATGTAGAACCCTTGGTAACTTCTACTAAAAATTTAGGAAAAATGGACACGGCTACGGTTTTTCCGAACCCCTCAGTAAATGGCTTTACGATTGAAACCACTGGCGATTTTGACTATAAAATCGCTGATGTTACGGGTAAATTATGCGAATCGGGTAAAGGAAATGGGCGTTTGGTAGTAGGCTCAAGATTGGGAAAAGGTTTGTTTATCGTGTCTATTTTTCAAAATGGAAAAGAACAAATAGTGAAAATTATTAAAGAATAAAACATGCAACGAGTCGCTTTTAAAATGAAACTGCACGAAGGAAAACTTGCAGAATACCGTCGCCGCCACGATGAAATTTGGGCAGACCTTGTTGCCTTGCTCAAAAGCGCGGGCATCAATGATTATTCGATTTTTTTAGATGAAGAAACGCATATCCTTTTCGCCATTTTGAAAATCGAAGACCCCGAATTGTTGGATACATTGCCACAATATGAAGTCATGCAACGTTGGTGGAAATACATGGGTGATATAATGGACGCTAATCCCGATAATTCGCCAGTAGTGAAGCCTTTGAGTGAGGTATTTCACTTAACGTAAGTTTTTTAAATGATTAAATCTTTACGTAAACATTTAATCATTTTAAAATTAGCAATTTCCGCTTTGGTTTTTCATGGCGGCGTAGCTGCCAAATCTTGGTAATAACATTAACAACAAACGCTCGCTTTATGATGCGGTGTAACCGCAAAACAAGCGGTTTGGCGGTTACACCGCTCAGAAAAATCAGTTTATGTCTCAAATATTACCGAGATTTGGCAGCTACGCCGCCGCGAAAAAGCCAAAGCGGAAATTGCTATTTTAAAATAGACCCCTCAGTATAATATTGATTTTCAACGCCTTAGAACGAAAAATAGATTAAAATAAGTTTTCTATTTTCCAATTGTTCATAATCAGCACGATATTTTGGAATTAGAAATCTTCAAATTAGAAATTTTTTAAAATGCAAGTCTCAAAACAAAAAATAGGCAACCACAACGCCGACCTCAGTGCCGCACATAGCCGCCGTTTCGCTCGATTGACCGATGAATTAGCTAATGTAGAAAGCATTGTAAAAAAATTGGTAGATTTCCAAATTGCCATTCCAAGCTGGGCTTTGGGGACGGGTGGTACACGCTTTGGACGTTTTTCGGGTGGCGGCGAGCCAACGAATTTGGAACAAAAAATTGAAGATATTGGCTTACTACACGCCTTGAATCAGTCGAGTGGGGCAATTTCTTTGCATATTCCGTGGGACATACCCAAAGACGGGGCGGCGATTCAAGCATTGGCAGCGAGTCATGGTTTGGCATTTGATGCCATGAATTCTAATACATTTCAAGACCAAAAAGACCAAACGCACACGTATAAATTTGGCTCGTTGCAAAACGTCAAAAAAGCGGTGCGCCAACAAGCCATTGAACACAATATAGAGGTGATTCAACAAGGCATTGCTTTGGGGTCGAAGTCATTGACGGTGTGGTTGTCGGACGGGTCATGTTTTCCCGGTCAATTGAATTTCCGAACGGCGTTTAAAAACACTTTGGAAAGTCTTGAAGAAATTTACACCCACTTGCCAGCCGATTGGAAAATGTTTGTGGAATACAAAGCATTTGAACCCAATTTCTATTCAATGACCGTTGGTGATTGGGGGCAATCGCTTCTTTATGCGCAAAAATTGGGTAAAAAAGCCTATACTTTGGTGGATTTGGGACACCATCTGCCCAATGCCAATATCGAGCAAATTGTCTCGCTTTTGTTGATGGAAGAAAAATTAGGCGGTTTTCACTTCAACGACTCAAAATATGGCGATGATGATTTGACGGCGGGCAGCATGAAACCTTACCAATTGTTTTTGATTTTCAATGAATTGGTGGACGGCATGGACGCGCGAAAAATGAACCACGCCCGCGATTTGGCTTGGATGATTGACGCATCGCACAACGTCAAAGACCCATTGGAAGACTTATTACAATCCGTCGAAGCCATACAAATCGCTTATGCACAAGCCCTTTTAGTGGACAGAAAAGCCTTAGTTGCCGCGCAAAAAAACAACGATGTCACCCAATGTCAAGAGATTTTGCAAGAAGCGTTTAGGACAGACGTACGTCCTTTGGTAGCCGAAGCTCGGTTGCGGGCGGGTGGTGCATTGTCGCCTTTGGGCTTGTTCAGAAGCCTCAATGTGCGTAAAGAATTGATTAAAGAACGCGGGGCTAAAACGGTTGCAACAGGCTTATAACTGATGTTACGGAGAGCCGCAGGCTCGACCGATTTTGTAGCGGCGGATTTCAATCCGCCGAAAATGTACATACCTTTTCATTAAGAGCCGTAGGCTCGACCCATATCTATATGCACCGAGCCTATGGCTCTCAAATAATCGGGTTTAAACTTTCGGCGGATTGAAATCCGCCGTTAAAAAATTGTCTATACCTACGGCATTTTTAGCACATCGGCATAACATCAGTTATATCATGAAAAAACAAGCTGTCATCGCTATTTTGGACATCGGCAAGACGAACAAAAAACTGTTCGTTATGGACGAACATTACCACATCATTCTTGAACATACCGAGCAATTTGCCGACATTGTGGACGATGACGGCGAGCCGTGTGAGGACATCGAACGCCTATCAAATTGGATAAATTTGGCTTTGAAAAAAGTAATAAATCAACCCCAATTTGATGTAAAAGCGGTGAATTTCTCAACTTACGGGGCGAGTTTTGTCTTGTTACACACCGCGCCAATTGGTGCATCGGGTAGGGTAGTAGGTGAAGTTGTTGCGCCTTTGTACAATTATTTGAAAGCCTTTCCCGATGATTTAAAAACGGGATTTTATGACAAATATCAAGGTGAAATAGCGGTATCAAGTCAAACCGCTTCACCCGTTTTGGGTAATCTCAATTCAGGTATGCAATTGTATTTCTTAAAGGAGCGTAAACCGTTTCTATATGCCAAAGTCAATGCCGCTTTGCACCTCCCTCAGTACGCGAGTTTTTTGGTAACGAAACGCCTGTTTTCGGATATTACAAGTATTGGCTGCCACACAAACTTATGGCATTTTGAAAAAAATGATTACCACGAATGGGTCGAAACAGAAGGCATAAACAAAATTTTGCCGCCTATTTTTCCTTCTGATGCCGCCATTCCTGCCCTTTTTGAAGGCAAAGAATTGGTTGTTGGTGTGGGTTTGCATGATAGTTCGGCGGCGTTGATTCCTTATTTGATGTGTTTTAATGAGCCTTTTATCCTCATTTCAACGGGAACTTGGTGTATTTCCATGAATCCATTTAATGATATTCCATTGACACCCGAAGAATTGGCGCAAGACAGCTTATGTTATCTCTCTTATCAAGGCAAGCCCGTCAAAGCGGCAAGGATTTTTGCGGGCAATGAGCATGAAATAGAAACCCGCCGCATTGCGGAACACTTTGATTGTACAACCGATTTTTACAAAAATATCCAATTCGATCCCGAAATCATTGAATTACTGAGGGGGGGTAACGAAGGTCAAACGAACGAACAAGATAGGGTAGGGAAGGGGAGCGAAGATGTATTAAAAGTGTCGCATTTTGCCAAACGTTCTTTGGCTGATTTTGACAATGCAGCAATCGCTTATCATCAATTAATGCTCGATTTGGTGCAATTGCAAACCATTTCTACCAATTTAATTATTCAAAATACGCCCGTTCGCCGCTTATTTATTGACGGTGGTTTTTCAAAAAATGCCTTATACATGAATCTTTTAGCCGAATCTTTTACCAATTTAGAAGTGTTTGCGGCATCTGTTGCGCAAGCAACGGCAATCGGTGCTGCACTGGCGATTCATCGGTTTTGGAATAGAAAACCATTGCGGAAGGATTTGATTGATTTGAAATATTATGCAGTTGCGTAATGTTTTATAACAACTCAGTCGCGCTTGCTTTGCTCGCGTGAGGAGAGGTGGTTCATTTTTCGGCTTTGCCGAAAAACGAACCACATTCCCCTCCCTCGCGCGAGCGAAGCGAGCGCGAGATGCAAAAAACGCTTTTAGGTTATGCCCATCCCTCAATTATAAGGTACTAAATGCGTTTTTATCAAAATGCCCTCAATGACTTGTTGTTCTTCAATCACAGTTGGATTTGTCACTTCTGATTCTACAAAAACTAAATAAATGGCAGAGGGTAAACTCAAGCTTTTGGCATATTGCGCCACTTGTATTTTACCTTTTCTGAACTTTACAATATCGCTATACACTTTGGCTTCAACCACAAATTCTTCGTTATTGACCGTGATAATTAAATCCGTTCGTCCAATTCCTGTGTGGGCTTCTAAGTAAGTTTTGCCGTCCACCATGCTTAAAAAAGCGTTTAAGTAGGTTTCAAAACTATACACCAAAGTAGCTTCTTTTAAGTTTACATATTTGCCTCTTTTATTTTTTTCTTTGAAATACCTAAATTTGTGGCGTAAAGCGTATATTTTATAGTTTTCTATTACCTTTTCGACATATAAACCGCCTTCGGGACTGAAATATTCGTCAATATCTATAATACCCTTACTTTTACCCAAATAACCTTATCCAATTCTTTAAAACTAAAATCTATGCGTTCAACGATTCTTGTACTTGCTGTTGTGGTCTCAACAGTTTTAAAAGCCCAAAAAGCACCCGATTTTTTAAGCCAGCACAACAAAGAATGGGTTGAAAATACCTTAAAAAACATGACAATTGACCAGAAAATTGGTCAAATTCTCATGCCACGCGGCAATTACAGTGGCAAGGGTTACGACGCTCAAAAACTACTCAAATGGGTGAAAGACTACCATTTGGGCGGCATTGTTTTTTTTGCGGGACAGCCGACTGTGCAAGCCCAAATTACCAATGATTTGCAAGCGGCGTCCAAGATTCCTCTATTTATTGGTGAAGATTTTGAGTGGGGCGTGGCGATGCGTTTGGATAGTTGTGTCCGTTTTCCTTACCAAATGGCATTGGGTGCAATGTCGGGCAACGAGGATTTGATAGAGCGCATGGGGCAAGAAGTGGGCAGACAGTGCAACCGTTTGGGCGTGCATATCAACTACGCGCCCGTGGTGGACGTGAACAACAATCCGAATAATCCGGTTATCAATTTCCGTTCTTTTGGCGAAAACAAGATAAATGTCACGCGCAAAGCATTGGCGTATATGCGCGGTATGCAAAGCCAAAAACTCATCACAAGTGCCAAGCATTTTCCGGGACACGGTGATACAGGCGTGGATTCTCATTTTGATGTGCCGCTTATTGCACACGATAGAAAACGCTTGCATGATATTGAACTTTATCCATATAAAGAATTGATTAAGAACGGTTTATCGGGTATTATGACCGCACATTTGGCGATTCCTGCCTTAGATAATACCCCCAATTTGGCTTCCACGATGTCGCCTAAAATCATTACAGATTTGTTGAAAAAAGAACTTGGTTTTCGAGGTTTGGTATTTACCGATGCTATGGATATGGAAGGTGCGGTAAAATATTTTCCGAAAGGAGAAGCCATTGTTCGCGCAATTCTGGCAGGTAATGATGTAATAGAAACATTTGCAGACGTGCCGACGGCGTTCAATGCCATAAAAAAAGCCGTGACGGAAGGGCGTATTACTGAGGGGGTACTCGATACGAAAATCCGTAAGATTTTGATGGCAAAATCTTACATTGGTTTGGATAAATACAAACCCATTAAATTAGAACGCTTGGTGCAAGACTTGAATCCCATTGAATCGGATTTGCTCAACCGCCTTTTTGCCGAATCTTTCTTGACTTTGGTTAAAAATCAAAACGATATTCTGCCCATAAAAGACTTAACGCAACGCATCGCGGTTGTTTCGATTGATGCCAATGGAGAAACACCTTTTCAACGCATGTCGGCTAATTATACCACGACAGACGCCTTTTCAATACCGATAAATGCGACGGATTTGGCTATTCAAAATGTGGTTAAATCAACCCAAAATCACGACATTATTATAATCGGTGTCAACCTACAAAATATCAGACCCGGTGCTAAATACGCTGTGACGGAAAGCAATCAAAAAGCAATTGCGGCGTTGACAAAATCGGGTAAAGCAGTCGTTGTGATTTTTGGAAATCCTTACACTTTAGACAAATTTGAAGGCTTAAATGACGCAAAAGCCGTCGTTATGGCGTATCAATTGTCAAATTACACCGAAGAAGCGGCTGCCCAAGCAGTATTTGGGGGTATTGGTTGTGAAGGAAAATTACCCGTTTCGGTCAATAAAAATTACCCTGTGGGAATGGGTATAGTGACTAAAAGTATCGGTCGTTTGGCTTACGGCACGCCCGAAGTGGTGGGCATTGATAGCCGCGTTTTGATACGTGGCATTGATTCGGTTGTACAGGTGGGTCTGCGCGAAAAAGCCTACCCAGGGGCAGTTGTGCAAGTGGCAAAAGATGGGCGTGTTATTTATCAAAAAAATTATGGTTTTCACACGTATGAAGATGCCGAAAAAGCGAGCGTCAACGGCTGGGTAGCGTCTCTTGGGCAATACGCGAAAGACAATAAAAACGATGTGATGGACGAAAAAGTGAAAGCAACCATAACCAATCCTGCATCTACTCTCCCAAATCCTAAAAATACTGAGGGGGTAGTAAAATTGACCGATTTGTATGATTTGGCTTCGGTAACGAAAATTACAACATCAGCCTTAGCTGTTATGCAAAATATGAGCGAGAATAAGTTTGATTTGGATAAAAAATTCGCAGAATATTACCCCGATTTTGCTAATTCCAATAAAGCCAATTTGAAATTCAAGGACATGTTGACCCATAAATCGGGCTTACGGGCGTGGATTCCTTTTTGGCAAAATTGCGTTGATTCGCTTGAAACGGTGAAAAATAGTGCCATTTTTAAAACCAAATACGCTGAAAAATTCAAATTAGGTTTTTTTCAACGCCTATTTGGTGGCGAACACAAATTTGATTATAAAGTCGCTCAAGCTATTCGGACAGATAAAAAAATGTGGCAAGCATGTTACACGCCTCAATCTATCAAATGGTTGCCAAACACCATGTCAAATGTACAATCAACGGACTTTCCCGTGCAGATAACAGACAATTTGTGGCTGCACAAAAACTACCGCGAAACGATTTTCAAAGACATAAAAGAGTCGCCTTTAAAACCCGAACAAGGCTATGTGTATAGCGATTTGCATTACTACACCTACCCAAGTCTTTTTGCAAAATTGACAGATGTGGAATGGGAAACGTATCTGAAAAAAACATACACGGCGTTAGGGGCTAATACATTGACTTACAATCCTTTGCGTTTTTATAGCAAAGCGCAAATTGTGCCAACAGAATACGATTCTTTTTTCAGAAAATCGCTTATTCACGGGCGCGTACACGATGAAGGTGCAGCACTTTTGAATGGTATTTCGGGTCATGCAGGGCTGTTCGGCAATGCCAATGATTTGATGAAATTGATGCAAATGTATCTTCAAAAAGGCAGTTACGGCGGCAAGCAATTTATAAAACCCGAAGTGGTGGATAACTGCACAAAATACCAATTTCCAGAATTAAAAAACCGTCGAGGTATAGCTTTTGACAAATTGGATTTTGATAAAAAAGTGAGCAATGGACCCCGTTCTGCTTCCGAATCAAGTTTTGGACATTCGGGTTTTACGGGTACTTTTACGTGGATTGACCCAAAGTACAACCTCGTTTACGTGTTTTTGTCCAATCGCGTTTATCCAACTCGTGAAAATGGTAAAATAGGAACGTTGAATATTCGGACGCAGGTTGGAGAAGTTATTTATCGGAGTTTGAATCGTTAATTAGTAAATGAGGAGTGGGCATAACCTAAAAACATCGTTTTTTGATTAAAAACAGATGTTTTGCGCGCGCTTCGCTCGCGCAAAAGGGAGGAGACGTGGTTCGTTTTTCGGCTTCGCCGAAAAACGAACCACATTCCTCCCTCGCGCGAGCGAAGCGAGCGCGAGAACCAGCAGTTTAGTTTTTATGTATGGTTTCAAAACAAAATTAATTGTAAGAATGATTTATCCCCTTTTTTTTAATATTTTAATCCAATTCAATAGTGTATATTGCTGCGCGGCCCCCCCCCTCTCTGCCCCCATGCTTCGCTTTCCTGCCCCTTTTGTCGTCGTTTTTCCCCCTTTGCCTCCTTCTCCCCCTTTTCCTCCTTCCCTGCCGGCCTTTTCGCCCCCTTTCCCGCCTAGCCCTCTCCCCTCCCGTTCCCTTTTTCTCTCCCCCCGGCCTCGCCCCCCCCCCCCCCCGCCCCCCCCCCCCCCCCCGAAAAACCTATTTTTATTTATCTTTTTTTTATTTATACAAAATACGACTTACGCACAACGCAACGAGACAAAAGCGAACGACTCCAACACGCCTTTACACTTGCTAAAAGCCGATTATCCTGTCCCTTACGGCAAGCCCGATGTGGAGGCAATTGCCCAAATTTTGAACCGAATTCATGGTTATTTGGACGAAGTGACCCCCCCTCAGTATATGGACACTAAAACGGGTCAAGTCCTTACTGATTTTTCTAAAATTGATACAAGTACCGCTTTAAAAAAAGGAGATTTTCGTATTGTCAGCTATGAATGGGGCGTTACTTATGGGGCAATGTATCTGGCTACAACGGCAACGGGCGATGCTCGTTTTAAAGAATATGCCGATAAACGTCTTCAATTTTTGGCAGAATCCGCGCCCTATTTTCGTAAATTTTCCGCAGAACACGAAGATTGGGGGTCAAAAACGCCGCTTCGCAATTTGTTGATGCCGCGTGCTTTAGACGATTGTGGGGCGATGTGTGCCGCCATGATTAAGGCAAAACGCGCAGGTAACAAAACTGATTTACGCCCTTTAATTGATATTCACATAAACTATATTTTGAATAAAGAACACCGCCTTTCTGATGGTACTCTCGCCCGTATGCGCCCGCAACCGAACACAATTTGGCTCGATGATTTGTTTATGGCGATTCCTGCATTGGCACAAATGGGCAAATTGACGGGTGAAAAAAAGTATTTTGACGAAGCCACCAAACAAGTTTTGGCGTATTCAAAACGCATGTTCAATAAAGAAAAAAACTTATTTATGCACGGTTGGGTAGAAGGTATGACCGAACATCCGCAATTTCATTGGGCGCGTGCCAATGGGTGGGCAATTATGACAATGGTGGAATTGCTCGATGTTTTACCCGAAAATCACTCAAAACGCGGTGAAATACTTGAATTACTGAGGCGGCATGTACGTGGTTTGGCGGCTCAACAATCGGGTTCTGGTTTTTGGCATCAGTTGTTAGACCGCCCCGATTCGTATTTGGAAACTTCTGCAACGGCTATTTATACCTTCGCTTTGGCACGGGCAATCAATCGGGGTTGGATTGACGGTTTGGCATACGCTCCGATGACTTTGCTGGCTTGGAACGCGGTTTCGACAAAAATAAATGAGCGCGGTCAAGTGGAAGGCACTTGCGTAGGGACAGGCATGGCGTTCGACCCTGCTTTTTATTTTCACCGACCAATTAGCCCTTATGCTGCACACGGTTATGGACCAACAATTTTGGCGGCGGCTGAGGTGATTCAATTATTGAAAACTAAGCAATTTGAAATTAATGACAGTTCATTGCAGTTGTTGCAAAAGAAAAATTAATTGAAATTCTGGTTGCCACTAATTGCACTAATTTTTACTGAATTTTCTTTGAATCCAAAAGTTTAGTGAAAATTAATTTGAAACCATACATAAAATCTAAACTGCTGGTTCTCGCGCTCGCTTCGCTCGCGCGAGAGGGGGAATGTGGTTCATTTTTCGGGCAAAGCCCGAAAAATGAACCACCTCTCTTCCTTTTGCGCGAGCGAAGCGAGCGCAAAAGTGCCTTTTAATGCGTATTTTCAATTTATGTATGGTTTCAAAAAAATTAAGTAAAAATTAGTGCAATCAGTGGCAAAATATAGGTTAAAATTACAAAATGAATAAAATAAAATACACGCTTTTAATAGCTTTTTTATCGCTTTTTTATTTCACCATTTCAGCGCAAACTAAACCTATTCAATTAAAGTGGTTGGAAGGGGATACGTTAAAAACACACCCATCCCTATCATCTCCACTAACGGGTGTTAGTTGGGGTGTACCGTTTTCGCGTGGTCAATTAAAGCCAAATTCGGCTTTTGAATTGACAACAAGTAGCGGCGATAACCTGCCTTTACAAACATGGACAAATGCGTTTTGGGACGATGGTTCAGTAAAATGGTTGGGCTTGGCAACGGTGACTGATGCCGCAAAAACAGGCTTTCAATTGACACCTCTCAATGTTCAAAAACAAGCAAAAAGGGTAGGGGAGTACGCGGTTAAAGTCTCGGAGACCCCCCTCAGTATAAACGTCGAAAATGGCAAAATTGCGTCTAAAATTCTTAAAAATGGTGCCTATTTATTGGATTCTCTAAAAATAAATGGGCAATTGATTGGCACATCGGGGCAATTAATTTGTCTAAAACAAGATGGTTTAGATGATGATTTTTCTAAAGAAATAAAAAAAGAATCGTTTAAAAGTTCCATTCAAAAAGTGACGATTGAACAACGTGGCGACATCAAAACTGTTATTAAAATAGAAGGTGTTTTTGCCAATGAAAAACGGTCGTGGTTGCCCTTTATCGTGCGTTTGTATTTTTATGCGGGGGTCGAACATATCAAAATTGTGCAGACTTTAATTTATGACGGACAAGGCGAAAAAGATTTTATAAAGGGTGTTGGCTGGGAATTTAAAGTACCCATGCGGGAAGAAATATTAAATCGTCATATTCGATTTGGAGGTGAAAATAATAGCGATAATTCAATTGTAAATAGTCCTGTTAAAGATTCAAGTACTGCTAAAATTAATTCAGAAAATTCAATAAATAATATCGGAATTTGGGCAGAACCGATTCAACCTTTAACGGGCAGACGTCTTCTAATTTTAGATAAAAAAAATATTTATGAAGACCAATTTTTAGGAAAGCGTGTGCCAAATAAAAACGTATATGCGCAAAATGCTCAAGATTTGATAAAAGATTGGGCGGTTTGGGGCGATTTTAGATTGACACAACACACGGCAGACGGTTTTTCTATCCAAAAAAGAACCCACGATAAAGGCGCGTGGATTGACCCTGTTGCGGGGCAAAGGGCTTCGGGTTTGGTCTTTATTGGTGATGTATCGGGTGGTTTGTCTTTGAATATGCGCAATTTTTGGCAATCTTTTCCAGCCGCTTTGGAGGTCAAAAATGCCGCTTCGGACGCTGCTATACTGAGGGGGTGGTTGTGGTCGCCTTACAGCGAAGCAATGGATATGCGGCACTATGATACCCTAACGTGGGGACACGGTTTGAACGCAAGTTACGAAGATGTGCAGCCAGGATTTTCGACCGCCGAAGGTGTTGCCCGAACAAGCGAATTGACACTCGGTTTTCATCAAAATGTACCCACAAATGCTGAATTAAGCACATTTTCACATCTTTCTAACAATCCACCCTTGCTTGTAGCGACCCCTCAGTATTTGCACGACAAAGGGGCATTTGGTCTTTGGAGTTTACCAAATCGGACGACCGAGGGACAGCAATGGATTGAAAATCAATTAGATACAGCTTTTTTATTTTATAAAAATGAAGTCGAACAAAGGCATTGGTACGGCTTCTGGAATTACGGCGATGTGATGCACGGTTACGATGCCGTCCGTCATGCTTGGCGGTACGATATTGGTGGCTATGCGTGGGCAAATACCGAATTAGTACCCGATATGTGGCTTTGGTACAGCTTTTTACGGACAGGAAAAGCCGATATTTTTCGCATGGCAGAAGCAATGACGCGCCACACAAGCGAGGTAGATGTCTATCACAAAGGCAAATTTGCGGGTCTTGGGTCGCGGCACAATGTGCGGCATTGGGGTTGTGGGTCGAAAGAAGTGCGGATTAGTCAAGCCGCTTTAAAACGATTTTATTACTATTTGACCACCGATGAACGCACTGGCGAATTGATGCGAGAAGTTGCCCATGCCGACGAAACGATGGTATCAATAGACCCTTTGCGCTTGATTTTGCCCAAATCAGCCTATCCGACACACGCCCGAGTTGGTCCAGATTGGTTTGCTTTGGTCGGTAATTGGTTGACAGAATGGGAACGGACAGGAGATACACGTTGGAAAGACAAAATACTGAGGGGGGTAAAAAGTTTTGCCAAAATGCCTTATGGGTTCTTTTCGGGCAAAGAAGGGGCGTTCGGTTACGACCCCAAAACAGGGGAAATGTTCCAACTAAACCCCACCGATTTAGGGCAATCGCATCTAAGTGTTTTGATGGGTGGACCAGAAATTGCGGTCGAAATGAGTCATTTTTTATCTGATAAAGATTGGCAACGCTTGTGGTTGCAGTACTGTGAATTGTACGGCGCACCAGAAGAATCGGTCGTAAAAGCGTTTGATAGAGACCAACAATTGGGTGTTTTATCGCCCCATTTTTGCCGTTTGCCCGCTTATTTTGCGTATAAAAAACAGGATTCGGCGGCAGCAAAAAAAGTATGGGAGGAGTTTTTGTCACCTAAATATTATGTTAAAGGAAATATCTTTAGCCCGCGTCACCTCAACAGCCCCGATGTGTTAAAATCATTAGATGAAATTAGCAATATTTCTACTAATAATACAGCGCAATGGTGTTTAAATGCCATTGAGCTATTGGAATTAATTGGAAAAGATTTACCGAAAGAGAATACACTTTGGGAGAAATAAGGAAGATTTCAAATCTTCCCAAGAGTTGTAGTCATTTGAAATTTTTTTTATTGTAAACAATTAGAATCAATCAATTAATTATGAAAATGGAACAAACCATGCGTTGGTATGGATCTAATGACCCCGTTAGTTTATGGGATATTCGTCAAGCGGGTTGTACGGGCGTTGTAACGGCATTACACCACATACCTGTTGGGGCAGTTTGGACCGTGACAGAAATTCAAAAACGTAAAAAACAAGTTGAATCAGCAGGTTTGACGTGGACTGTTATTGAAAGTTTGCCTGTACACGAAGCTATTAAAAAACAGAATGGTGACTTTAAAAAGTACATCGAAAATTACAAAAAAAGCCTAAAAAACATTGCAAAATGTGGTTTGAAAGTGGTAACATACAATTTTATGCCCATTTTAGACTGGATGCGAACGGATATTTCTTACCCAATGGCAGACGGTAGCAAGGCTTTATTTTTTGAAAAAACGGCATTTATTGCCTTCGATGTTTATTTGCTCAAAAGACCAAACGCGGCGCAGGATTATACTGAGGGCGAGCTTACTAAGGCTCAAAAACGCCTTGCTACGATGACCGAAAACGAAAAAGAAGTGTTATTCAACAATGCTTTATTGGGCTTGCCGGGCAGCGAAGAACGGTTTACGGAAACACAAATTTTAGCAGCTTTAAAAACCTATTCGCATATTGATGCCCATTTATTGAAAGCCCATTTATTTCATTTTTTGAGGGAAATTATCCCCGTTGCTGAAAAATTAGGGCTACAAATGGCAATTCATCCCGATGACCCACCGTATCCAATTTTAGGCTTGCCGCGCATCGTTAGCACCGAACAAGATGCCGTTGATTTGCTCAATGCCGCGCCTTCACCCGCCAATGGTTTGTGTTTCTGCACGGGTTCTTACGGTGTTCGGAACGACAATGATTTGACGGGTATGATTCAACGTTTGGGCAATCACATCTATTTTTTGCATTTACGGAGTACAAAAAGCGACGAAAATGGCAATTTCTACGAAGCTGACCACCTTGACGGCGATGTGGACATGTACGCCGTTGTAAAGGAATTAGTCTTGTTGATGAAGAGACGCGGTGTGTCTATCCCAATGCGTCCCGACCACGGGCATAAAATGTTAGACGATTTGAAAAAAATGACCTATCCTGGATACTCTGGTATTGGGCGTTTGCGCGGATTGGCTGAGTTGCGCGGATTGGAATTGGGGATTGCGCGGTCACTTTGATTGGCTAAAAACCACAATAATCCGTCTCTGTATTGAGAAAATATCGGCAGGGTCTAAAAATATATAAAACGTACCCTTCAGTATAAGTCCCTATATTTTTAGACGAACACCCATTTTTACCTTATTCGGTAACTTTCTCGGCAAAAAGATATTTTTTTAGTATTCGCTTTATAATTTCGTCAATAATTCGGTTCGTCAAAACAAAATTTTGTGCTAATATTGCCTCGCTTTGTTTTAATGCGTTTATTTCGTGTTAAGCCAATTTCTAAATGCTTGCTTCGCTCGGATAAGAAAAATGAACCACATTCCCCTTTTTTACGAGCGAAGCGAGCAATAGACCTAAGTACTCTCAAATCTAATTCGTATTTTAAAGTTAAAAAGTCACCCGAACTTATGAAAAAAAGTTTCCTTTTTCTCATCTTCGTATGCTTTACATCAGCAATTTTTGCCCAACAAGAAAAATGGACTTCTCTTTTTGACGGCAAAACCTTACAAGGTTGGAATCAAAAAAACGGAAAAGCCAAATACACGGTTGAAAATGGCGAAATCGTTGGTACGACCGTCGCAAAAACCGAAAATTCGTTTCTCTGCACGGACGTCGAGTACGGTGATTTTATTTTTGAAGTCGAATTAAAAGTCGAAAATGTAATGAATTCGGGTATTCAATTCCGTAGTTTATCAAAAGCGGATTATAAAGATTACCGCGTTCACGGCTATCAAATGGAAGTTGACCCCACAACTCGGGGTTGGTCGGGCGGTATTTACGACGAAGCTCGTCGTGATTGGTTGTACATTCCCAACTTTAATCCTGAAGGAAAAAAGGCGTTTAAAATGGGGGATTGGAACAAATACCGCATTGAAGCAATTGGCAGTACAATTCGGACGTGGATAAATGGCGTACCTACCGCGCATTTAGTGGACGACATGACGGCAAAAGGGTTTATTTCGCTCCAAGTTCACGCAATTCATGGCGACATGAAGGAAGGTATGAAAATCCGTTGGAAAAACATCAGAATTCAAACGGAAAACCTAAAATCAAGCCCTTTAGACAATTGCCCTGTTATCAACTTGTTGCAAAACAATCTGTCGGCACAAGAACAAGCGCAAGGTTTTAAACTTTTGTTCAACGGTAAAGATTTCACGGGTTGGCGTGGTGTTCACGCTGAAAAAATGCCCGAAAAATGTTGGACAATTGAAGACGGCAATATCCATGTCAACGCTTCGGACGGCTTTCAAACAGGCAACGACATCGTAACGACTGAGCAATACGGCGCATTTGAATTGGTTTTTGAGTTCAAATTGACTGAGGGGGCAAATTCTGGGGTCAAATACTTTGTCAATGAGGGCTTGAATTTAGGCGTTAAAGGCGAAAATTCGGGTATCGGTTTGGAATTTCAAGTTTTAGACGACGCCAAGCACCCCGATGCTAAATTAGGCTCAGTCGGCAACCGCACTATGTCGGGCTTGTACGATTTGATTCCGCCAACTAAATTAGACCCGCGTTTTCAGCGCAAAGTAGGAGATTGGAATCAAGGTCGCGTGGTGGTTCTTCCCAACAATATCGTTCAACATTGGTTGAATGGGTTTAAAGTGGTTGAGTACGAACGTAAAAGCAATATTTTCAATGCGTTGGTGGCAAGAAGTAAATACGAAAAATACGTCGGCTTCGGGGCAGGTGATAAAGGACAAATTTTGTTACAACACCACGGTAATAATGTGTTTTATAGAAATATTAAAATCAGAGAATTGAAATAAGAGGGGAATTTCAAGGATTTCAAAGATTTCAAATTTCAATAGGATAATCGCATCAAAGTAGTGCTAATTATTGCTCGCTTCACTCGCAAAAAAACAGAGGTGGTTCGTTTTCGGGCAAAGCCCGGAAACGAACCACATTTCCCTTTTTTTGCGAGCGAAGCGAGCGCAAAGAGAGAGGTGGTTCATTTTTCGGGCAAAGCCCGAAAAATGAACCACATTCTCTCTTGCGCTCGCTTCGCTCGCGCGAGAACCAGCAATTTAGATTTTATGTATGGTTTCAAAGAAAGTAAAATAAAACATGGGTAAAACTAAGGATTTTAACGTATATTATTACTCACAATAAAATAAAAAAAAATAATGAATAGACGTGATTTTGCTAAAAATACCGCACTCGTGGGTCTTGGTTCGTTGGCATTTAGTGCCAAATCTTATGCCCGTATCATTGGGTCAAATGACCGTGTGCGCGTGGCTTGCGTTGGGTATTCAGACCGATTCAAAGCCTCACATATCCCGCCATTCAAAGCCATGATGAAAGACATGAATTTTGAAATGGTTGCCGTTTCTGACATCTGGAATCGCCGCCGCGAAGAAGGCAAAGCGTTCATTGATAAGGAATTAGGCACTGATGTCAAAGTATTTCGCAACAATGACGAATTGTATGCCTCTAAATCTTGCGATGCTGTTTTTATCAGCACTGCCGATTTTCAGCACGCCATTCACACCATTGAAGCCGTAAAAGCGGGTCTGGATACTTATACCGAAAAGCCTTTGGCGGAAACAATGGCAGACAATCGCGCAGTTTTGAAAGCCGTGCGTGACTCAAAGCAAATCGTTCAAATTGGTTCGCAACGCAGAAGCGGGGAAAACTACCATGCAGCAGCAGATTACATCAAATCAGGGAAATTTGGACCTATTGTCATGGTGGAATTGATTTGGAACGTCAATCAGCCTGGTCGCTGGCGGCGTCCTGCTTTGACCAAAGATTTGAAAGAATCGGATATTGATTGGAAACGTTTTCTCATCAATCGCCCTGCTGATACGTTCGACCCGCGCAAATATTTGGAATACCGCCTTTTCTGGCCCTATTCTTCAGGTATCCCCGGTCAATGGATGAGTCATCAAATTGACACGGTTCACTGGTTTTCGGGCTTAGAACACCCGCGTAGTGTGGTGGCAAATGGCGGCATTTATCAATGGAAAGACGGACGTAAAAATGCCGATACCATGACGGTTGTGTTTGATTACGGTCCAAAAGACATGAGTTCTGGCTTCCAAGTGCAATTTACGTCGCGTTTTTCCAACTCTGCAAATGGAGAAACAAAGGAATTGTATTACTCAAACGGTGGTATGATTAATTTGGATACCAACGAAATTTCGGCAACGGGTGGTTTGCACGAAAGGGAAGCGGTTTCAATGGGCTTGAAACCTAATTTGCTGACACCAATGAAATTGCAAGGTACACGCGCCGAAACATCTGCCAATACAGGTGCAGATACCTTGACGCACAACCATATCAAAAACTGGATGGAGTGTGTCCGCAGTCGCAAACAACCGAACGCACCAATTGAAGCGGGTTATCGCCATTCTATTGCTACAATTATGTCAAATGCAGCGTATCGGACGGGCGAAAAAGTGACTTTTAATGAAAAAACGCAAGAAGTCATGGCGGGTAAAAAAGTATTTAAGTACTGATACTTTGTAATTACTTAGCCTATAGCTCGCTTCGCTCGCAAAAAAGGAGAATGTTGTTCGTTTTTCGGGCAAAGCCCGAAAAACGAACAACCTCTCCTCCTTCGTGCGAGCGAAGCGAGCGCGTGACTAAGTAATTACGATACTTTTATAAAAACTCTTGGAGGGTGTTAAACCTTCCAAGAGTCCACCCAATTTAACATCTAAAATCTTCTAAATAAAATGAAAAAACTACTTTTACTTGCTTTTATACTGAGGGGTCTAATTTGCGATGCCCAAAGAGTTGAATTCATCAGAAAAGACAACGACCGCAAAATAGATGTCTTAATTGGCGGGCAATTTTTTACGGCGTATATTTATCCCAGTGAATCCATTTTAAAAAAGCCCGTTTTATTTCCGATTAAAACATCAAAAGGCACAACAATTACACGCGGTTATCCACTTGAACCCCGCGCAAATGAGCGAACAGACCACCCACATCACGTAGGTTTGTGGCTTAATTACGAATCCGTTAATGGCTTGGATTATTGGAACAATTCTACGGCAATTGATTCTCTAAAACGTCTCGAAAAATACGGAACAATTCGGCACACAGGCATCACACAAGTCAAAAATGGCAAGGTGGGTAAGCTAAAAGTGACTGCAGATTGGGTCGAAAAAGACGGTACAGGAAAGGTCGTTTTGAAAGAAACAACAACCTATAAATTCTCTGGAAAAGGCGATGTGCGCATCATTGACCGTAGCACAACTTTGACCGCTTTTGACGGTGAAGTGGCGTTTAATGACGTAAAAGACGGCTATTTTGCCCTTCGTGTTGCCCGTGAATTGGAACACCCTTCCGACAAACCCGACGTGTTTACAGACGCTAATGGCATTGAAACAAAAGTTAAAGTGTTGAACAATGAGGGCATTGTGGGCAAATACCGAAGCAGTGAAAAAATTGAAGGAGAAGCCGTTTGGTCAACCCGCGCAAAATGGATGAATTTATCGGGTAAAATTGGCTCTGAAAACGTTGCCGTTGCCATGATTGACAATCCTAAAAACATCAATTATCCAACTTATTGGCACGCACGCGGTTATGGTTTATTTGCTTTGAATCCTTTGGGTGAAAAAGCATTCACAAATGGTAAAAAAACATTGGATTTGAAATTAAAAAAAGGCGAATCTATTACTTTCAATTACCGTGTTGTAGTTAAATCAGGTGAATTAACAGATGCTGAATTGGATAAATGGGCGGCTGATTTTGCCAAATGATACCCCCTCAGTATAAAGCCCGTTTTACGCGCTCGCTTCGCTCGCGCGAGGGAGGAGACGTGGTTCGTTTTTCGGCAAAGCCGAAAAACGAACCACGTCTCCTCCCTCGCGCGAGCGAAGCGAGCGCAAAACATCTGTTTTTAATCAAAAAACGATGTTTTTAGGTTATGCCCACTCCTCAGTTAGTAGGTACTTGGACATAATTACTTTTGAAAATATATAAAACGCACAACTCTGTACAAAACATTAAACGCCATCTTTTACTTTTTTTGAGTAAAAAATGGCGTTTCTAATCGAAAAAAATAACATCTTTACGTTGCTAATTTGATTTTACAAAACATTGGAAATCTTCAATTTAAAATATTCCCTACACTCAGTAAAAGTATTAAAATAATGGAAAAACCTACACTTTCGCGACGATCCTTTCTCGCGTCCTCCATCAAAACGGGCATTGTCTTGGGCTTGCCGACAATCGTTCCGTCATCTGTTTTTGGCAAAAATGCCCCAAGTAACCGTATCAATATCGGCGCAATTGGCAATGGTCGGATTTCACGCACGCACGATATGCCTGGCGTTTGGAAATACGACAATACACGGATTATTGCTGTCTGCGATTTGGACAGCAAACGGGTCAATGAAGCCAAAACTTTGGTCAATGAGCATTATACTAAAAAACTAACAAAACGCTATAAAGGTGTCAAAACCTATACGGATTACCGTGAATTGTTGCAAAACAAAGACATTGATGCTGTTTTGATTAGCACACCCGACCATTGGCACGCACAAATTGGCGTGGACGCTGCCCGTGCAGGGAAGCATATTTACATGCAAAAACCCGCCTCATTGACCATTGCCGAAGGCAGAATGTTGAGCGATGTGGTACAAAAAACGGGCGTTATTTTTCAAATTGGTAGCCAACAACGGTCGTCTGAACAGTTCCGCTATGCCGCCGAATTGGTGTTAAACGGACGTATCGGGCAATTGAAAACAGTATCTGTCGGTTTGCCGGGCGACCCTTCGGGCGATGTAGAAGTCGAAATGCCCATTCCAAAAACATTCAATTATGATATGTGGCTCGGTTCGACCCCCTCAGTATTTTACACCGAAAAACGGGTGCATCCGCAGTCGGGCTACGACCGTCCAGGCTGGTTGCGGTGTGAACAATTTGGCGCAGGTATGATAACAGGTTGGGGCGCACACCATATTGACTCCGCACATTGGGGCATGGGAACAGCCTTAACTGGACCTATCGAAGTATCGGGAAAAGCAGCATTTCCAACTTCTGGTATGTGGAATGTACACGGTATTTTTACAACCGAAGCCCTCTACGAAAATGGCGTTAAAATGATTGTTAGTAATGAGTTGCCAAATGGTGTAAAGTTTGAAGGTACTGAGGGGTGGATTTTTGTAACACGCGGCGCATATCGGGCAACTTCAACCGATCCGATTGACCCCAAAGCACCCAAGCCACTTGAAGCCAGCAACCCTAAAATTTTGACATCTAAAATCGGTGATGGCGAAATTCACCTACCTGTGAGTACCGACCACCACGGGAATTGGTTGGAAAGTATCAAATCAAAAAAACAACCCATTGCACCCGTTGAAGTCGCACATAGGGCGTGTTCAGCGTGTTTGATTCATCATATTGCCATGAAATTGAACCGTAAAGTGTATTGGGACCCCATTAAAGAAGTCTTTAAAAATGATGCAGAAGCCAATGCCATGTTGTCGAGAGAGCAACGGGCAGGGTATGTGTTGAAATAAATATTACTATACACTTTTGCTCGCTTGGCTCGCAAAAGAAAGAGGTGTGGTTCATTTTTCGGGCAAAGCCCGAAAAATGAACCACATTCCCCCTTCCTATGCGAGCGAAGTCTGTTTACATCCCGAAAGCCTTCGGGAGAGCGTGTGCTAAACACTTACATTAAAACAATTTAATAATGAACAAACCAATTTTAATTCTCGCTTTTTTGTGCTTTAATTCAGTCATTTTTGCGCAAAACCAAGTAGTTATCAATGCCGATTTAGGCAAAGATATTATCAATAAAAACATTTATGGACATTTTGCTGAACACCTCGGCAGTTGTATTTATGGTGGTTTTTACGTTGGCGACAACAATACCAAAATTCCGAATAAAGACGGTGTTCGGTTGGATATTGTGGAGGCTTTGAAGAAAATGAAAATTCCGAACCTGCGTTGGCCCGGTGGTTGTTTTGCAGACACTTACCATTGGAAAGACGGCATTGGACCGAAAGACAAACGCCCACAAATGGTCAATGTTTGGTGGGGTGGCATTACCGAAGACAACAGCTTCGGAACGCACGATTTCTTGAATATGTGCGAATTACTGGGTGCAGAACCTTATTTGTCGGCAAATGTGGGCAGTGGAACGGTGCAAGAAGTGATTGACTGGACACGCTACGTCAATTTTGAAACTGGTAGCCCTATGTCAAAATTGCGGAAAGAAAATGGACGAGAAAAAGCGTGGAACGTCAGATATTGGGGCGTGGGCAATGAGGCTTGGGGTTGTGGTGGCAATATGAAAGCAGATTATTACGCCAATATTTACCGTCAAAACGCTACTTTTATGACAGGTTGGGACAATACGAATAAAATGTTTCGCATCGCATCAGGTGCAAATTCAGATAATTACGATTGGACAGAAACTTTAATGAAAGAAATTCCGCACAGTATGATGGAAGGCTTGGCAGTGCATCATTATTCGGTGATTGATTGGAAGAAAAAAGGTCCAGCCACGGGTTTTTCGGAAGAGCAATATTTTACGATTATGCAGCGTGCGCTCCAAATGGACGAATTAATTAAGCGTCACGGCATCATTATGGACAAATACGACCCTAAAAAGAAAGTAGCTATGGTGATTGACGAATGGGGCGGTTGGTATGACGTTGAACCGGGTACAAATGGCGCGTTTTTATTCCAACAAAATACCATGCGCGATGCCGTTTTAGCGGGTGCAACGCTTAATATTTTTCATAAATACAGCGACCGCGTTCGGGTAGCAAATTTGGCACAATGTGTCAATGTGTTGCAAGCAGTTATCTTGACAAAAGAAGAAAAACTCTTGTTGACACCCACTTATCACGTTATGGAAATGTACAATGTGCATCAAGATGCCACAAACCTACCCCTCAGTATAACGACTCAAAATTACACTTTTGGTAAGCAATCTTTGCCTGCTGTATCAGTGTCGGCATCAAAAGACAAAGCGGGTTTGGTGCATGTTTCCTTGGTCAATGTTGACATGAACAAAGCTCAAGAAATAACGATTAATGTGCGAGGTATCAAGTCGAAAACAGTTACAGGACGTATTTTGACATCTGAAAAAGTACAGGACCACAATACGTTCGACAACCCAAATAAAGTAAAACCTGTTGAATTTAAGTCCGCTAAGTTAAGCGGAGAGGATTTAAAAGTGACTTTACCACCTGCAAGTGTGGTGGTTTTAGAATTAAAGTAATGATGCTTAAAAAAAAAAAATTTTTGTTAATAAGTTTTATTTACTCAATAAACTTTAGCATTTACGCTCAAAATCCCTTCAAAGCACCTCTTTCTTGGAGTGTTTATGAAAACAATTTGCTTCAAGAGCAAGCGGGCGTGGCAGATAATTATATCTCTGAAAACGATTTTCAGAAAAATATTGATTGGGTTGACCAAAATTTGAAACCTTATGGCTACAATCTGATTTGCTTAGACGGTTGGGGTGACGCAACACAATTGACCACGAATGGCTACCGAAAAAGCCATTCACGCAATTGGATGCGCGATTATGCGTGGTGGTCAACTTATTTGCAGTCAAAAACGCTGCGTTTGGGTATGTATGACAACCCGCTTTGGGTGCATGTAAACCCGACGGATTCGACAACTAAAATTGTGGGTACAAATATTCCTGTATCGAGCCTCATTAATACTGCCGAAAATGCTTCATTGTTCAAATGGGTACAAGTCAATAGGTCTGGGGCGGAGGTCTATGTCAAAGGTTGTATTAAGTATTATGCAAATTTGGGCATTAAATATTTGCGGGTTGATTTTTTATCGTGGTTTGAAACGGGTATGGATAAAAACTTGGGTAGAGTTGGTGTCAATCGTCCGCGTGCTGATTACGAAAAAGCCTTGCGCTGGATGCGAGAGGCTTGCGACTCAAATGGTGTATTTTTGAGCTTGGTCATGCCCAATTTGACCAATGAAGCGGCGGCTGAAAAAAAATATGGACATTCAATGCGCATCAATGAAGATGTAGGTACAGGTGGTTGGGAGCGTTTTAGCAATTTGAATAAAGGCACGCGCTTTTCGTTAGGGTCGCAATACGAAAATCCGATGGACGGTTTTGCTTATTGGTCGTCTGTTTCGGGGCGAGATTCGGTGATTTTAGAGGGCGATTTTATCAGACTTAACACATTCAAGAACGATAATGAAAAACGCACCGTTATTTCTGCCTATCTGATGGCGGGCGCACCCCTCAGTATAGCCGACCAATACAACACAATTGGCGACAATATTTGGTTGTATCAAAACTCAGAAGTTCTGTTTTTAAATGCGGATAAATTTGTGGGCAAACCCCTTAGTAATAACCCGACGGACGAACGCAGCGAAATCTGGACGGGTCAAATGTCAACGGGTAATTGGTTTATTGGCATGTTCAATCGGAGCGAAACGACGCGCACGCGGACAATCGCGTTCAGCAGTTTGGGCATAACAGAACCTATCAATGTGCGCGATTTGTGGCAATATGGGCATTTGGGCAAAATGAAAGAATTGACGGCGGACATACCACCACACGGTTGTTTGATGGTGAAATTGGCGGCTACGCCCATTACTTGTCCACCTTTAAGCGTAACTTTTGACTCAATTCCGACTAAATTTACCACTGCGCTTGATTTTTCGCCCTCTGCAACCAGCAATATTGGGCAACCGATTAATTTTGAAATTGCTTCTGGTCCAGCCACCATTGTCAATAATAAAGTGCATTTAACGGGTGTCAATGGCACTGTTTATGTAGTGGCAAAGCAACAAATCACGACCAATCATTGTGTGGCGTTGCCACAAGTGCGGTTTTTTAAAGTTGTTACGCCCAATGCAGTGCAAAATACACCAAACGAACCGACGATTACGCTGTCTCCAAATCCCGTTCAAACCGTATTGACAGTCAATTGTTCGGAATCAATGGATAAGGTTTATTTGGTTGACTTAGTGGGTAGAAAAGTTTTATCTAAAATCATTTACGCGCCTACAACAAGTTTGGACGTGTCACTTTTGCCCAAAGGTATGTATTGTCTTCGCATTTTTAGGGGAGATAACGTGTTTGTGAAAAAGATTTTTATTCAATAATCGTAATTACTTAGCCATGTGCATTTTGCTCGCACAACGACGGGAGAAGGGGTGGTTCATTTTTCGGCTTCGCCGAAAAATGAACCACATTCCCCTCTTTTGCGAGCGAAGCGAGCTATGGGCTAAGTAATCATGAACAATCTAACCATTTTTTAATATGAAACATACAAAAGAGACCGATAGCCAAAAAGTATTTGCGCGTATCGAAAAAAAAGTAACAAAAGCGGGTTTTCGGATTGACAAACAAGACCGTACTCGTCCGTGGGGTGGTTTTTTTGTTTTAGATGAAGCCCAAGCACCACAATTTATTGAGACTTATTTTCCACATTTATCCGTTGCAGATTTTGCGGGCTATGAGAAATTAAGCCCAAAAATTCTTTTAGTTGCGCCCAATAAACGCTTGTCTTGGCAATACCATTTTCGCCGCGCCGAGATTTGGAAAGTAATTGGCGGCACGGCAGGTGTTGTGGTAAGTGATACAGACGAACAGAACGCCGTACAAAAATTGGCATTGGGAACAGTGATTAACCTCAAACAAGGCGAAAGACATCGTTTAGTGGGCTTAGATGAGTGGGGCATTATCGCTGAAATTTGGCAACACACCGACTCGAAAAACCCTTCTGATGAAGATGATATTGTGCGTGTGCAAGATGATTTTGGACGATAAGAAGGTCGTAATAAATAATCGCTAAATATTTACTGGCTCTTTCTCGCTTCGCTCGAAAATCGCCCTCAGAGAGTTTTTAAGGGCGAGCGTGTCTTTTTTCTTCAAAAATCTTCGATTTTTCAAGAAAAAAGACACGCTCGCCCTGATAGATTTCTTTCACACTCTTTTTCGCTTCGCGAAAAAGAGTGTGAATTAATTTTTTCCAATTACCTAATTAGAAATACTCCTTAACAAACTAAAAATGCTTAAAAATACACTCCTATTTATTCTAATTTTCTGCACAACAGTTTTATGCGCCCAAAAAACGCGCACAACAAAGCGGATTTTAATTTTTACTAAAAACGCTTTGGGGGCATATCGCCACGAATCAATTGAGGCGGGTAGGACGGCAGTTAAAGCCTTGTGCGAAAAAAATGGCATCGTCGTAGATACCTCCGAAAATGCCGCCTTATTCAACGACAATACACTCAAACAATACAGTGCGCTCGTCTTTTTGAGTGCCAATCAAGATATTTTTGACGCTGAACAAGAAGCCGCTTTACAACGTTATATTTGGTCGGGTGGGGGCTTTGTGGGCGTTCATGCGGCATCGGGTGTAGAGCGTAACTGGTTGTGGTTCAGTCAGTTATTGGGTGGAACATTTGTTTGGCATACGCCACAACAAAATGCCATTATTAAAGTTTTGGATAGAAAACACCCTTCCACAAAGCACATGCCCAAGCGGTGGAAACATTGGGACGAATGGTATTATTTTGGGAAACCAAACCCCAATTTGCACGTTGTGGCAGCCCTTGACACAACAACTTTTAAGAGTGACAGACATACCCAAAATTATCCTTTTTCATGGTATCAAGAATTTGAAGGTGGTCGGTCATTTTATACCGCAGGCGGACATAATATTGCGGATTTTAGCGATATGGTGTTTTTAAAACATATTCTCGGTGGTATTAATTATGCGATTGGCAAAAATCAAGAATTAAATTATGACAATGTGAAAAAGCATATTTCTGAAATTAAATTAATGACAGTTGACCCGGGTCATTTTCACGCCGCTTTGGTGCAAAAAACGATGTATCCAAATGTGAATCCTACGGTAAATGTGTATTCTACTGAAAATGAAGATGTTAAAGCGCATTTGGCAAGAATTGACAGCTACAACAAACGCAAAGAAGACCCCACCAAATGGCAAGAAGATGTTTATTATGGCGCGGATTTTTTCGATAAAATGATTAAAGATAAAAAAGGAAATGTGGTGGTTTTGTCGGGCAATAACCGCAAAAAAACGGAATATATTGTAAAGTCTTTAGATGCAGGATTGCACGTTTTAGCCGATAAACCAATGGTGATTAATACAGGAGATTTTGAAAAATTGAAAGAAGCGTTTGTAATTGCCAAAAAAAATAAAAAATTGCTCTACGATATTATGACGGAACGCTTTGAAATCACGGCTGAATTGCAACGCGAACTGTCGAGAAACCCCTCAGTATTTGGCACTTTAGAGCAAGGAACACCCGAAAATCCCGCGATTACGAAAGAAAGTGTGCATCATTTTTACAAATATGTCTCTGGAAATGTCCTCACGCGCCCAACTTGGTTCATGGACGTTGCGCAGCAAGGTGAAGGTATTGTAGATGTGATGACGCATTTGGTGGATTTGGTACAATGGGCGGCTTTTCCCGAAAAAACTTTGGATTATACAAAAGATATTAAAATTAATTCGGCAAAAAGGTGGTCAACAGATATGTCTTTAAACCAATTTAAAACGATTACTAAAACCAATGGCTTTCCCGAATTTTTAAATAAAAACGTCGTAAAAGACAGCTTATTGCAGGTGTATTGCAATGGCGAAATTAATTATCAATTGCGCGGTGTTCACGCCAAAACTTCCGTTATCTGGAATTACAAAGCACCCGAAGGCACGGGTGACACGCATTATTCGACAATGCGCGGCACAAAAGCCAACTTGGTGATTAAACAAGGGGCAGAAGAAGGCTATAAATCAACGCTTTACATCGAGCCAATCGCCATTTCGACGGCTTATACTGAGGGGGTCAATGAAGCGTTAAAATCCATTCAATTAAAATATCCAGATATTAAATTGGAATTAATTGGGCAAAAATACAAGGTCATTATTCCCGAGAAATACCGAGAAGGACACGAAACGCATTTTGCCCGCGTCACCGAACAATTTTTGAATTATTTGCAAACGGACAATATGCCCGCTTGGGAAGTGCCAAATATGTTGGCTAAGTATTATACGACGACACAAGGATTAGAAATGGCGAAGAAGTAGATAGCGTAGCTATTTATAGTTACTGGTAACTTCAGAAATGTCTAAAATAAACATATTGACACTACGTGTCATTAGGAAACGCTTAAAATAATTTTGAAACCATACATAAAATCTAAACTGCTGGTTTTCGCGCTCGCTTCGCTCGCGCGAAGTGGGAATGTTCATTTTTCGGGCTTTGCCCGAAAAATGAACTACTTCTCCTCCTTTTTGCGCGAGCGAAGCGAGCGCAAAAATGCCTTTTAGTGCGTATTTTGAATTTATGTATGGTTTCAAAAAAATAATCGTTATTATAAACATTTTGACTCTACGAGTCATAGAAATTAAACAAATATTAGACTTTTTTACACACATTAATTATCAACGCACATTAAGTCTATTAATGACTCGTAGAGTCAAAATGTTTATAATATCATATACTTTTGAATTTTTCGCACCGACACGTAGTGTCAAAATGTTTATTTTAGAGATTTACAAATTTGTCACTGGGTAAGAAAAATTTAAGAAAAATCTCAAAAAATTTCTTTTGACCTTGTTTTATTACATATTTGCGTTGTATTAATTAAAATGTAGATTTCTAAAATAAAAAATTATGTTACAATATATAGGTATTGCAGCTCTAATTGTAGTAGGATGCATTATTTTTCTCTACATACTTGGGTGGATCGGAACAATCATAAGAACTTTACTTGAAGGTCTGTCAGACGATACTACTATAGGATGCATATTTTTTGTAGTCGTATCAGTAATAGCTGCTATACTCTATAAAATATATGGTGTTTAGATTATTTCAACCAATCACGCCAACCAATAAGCTGCCCATTTGAGGTATTAAAAGAATAGTCACCACCGTAAACAACGGCGCAATTTTCCGCTTTTTCGCCTGAAAGCCCTTGCCAATAGACAAGATTATTGAAAAAAGACGGGTTAAACGTCTGTCCAGATTTTATTTCGTAGGCTTTAAAATCATTCGCTGATTTGACCAATAAATCAATTTCGCGTCCCGAATGGTTTTGCCAAAACCACGCTTCCATGGGCAAGCCTTGATGCCAATTGGCTTTCAAGTATTCTAAAATAACAAAATTTTCAAACAAAGCCCCTCTAAATGGACTATTTACAAGGTCTTCTTTTCGGCGCAAACCAAGTAAAGACGCTACTAAACCTGTATCATAAAAATACAATTTAGGTGTTTTGATGATGCGTTTATTAAAATTAGCGTGATAAGGTGGCAATAAAAAAACAATATAGCTTGCTTGCAAAACCGATAACCAATTTTTTGCGGTATTGACACTGATACCAGCATCGTTACCTAAAGATTGTAGGTTCAATATCTGCCCATTTCGACCCGCGCAAAGTCCGATAAATTGTATAAATCGGTTCAAATCATTGATATTTTTAAGTAACCGAACATCACGCTGAACATAGGTTTCAATATAGGAAGGAAAAAAGTCAAGCGGATTAATTTTCTTATCATACAATCGTGGATAACCGCCACAAAACAGCAAATCATCTAAAGAATTGGGAGAAAAATCACCGTTTTTAAGTTCACGAAGCGAAAAAGGCAAAAGTTTTTGAACGGAAGTACGTCCCGCCAATGATTGTGAAATTTGATTGGATAGTAAAAAATTTTGAGAGCCAGATAAAACAAATTGAACATCTGTTTTTTGGTCAACTATAGTTTGGATATATGAAAATAGTTCAGGCGCATTTTGAGCTTCGTCCAAGATTGCCCCTTTAGGCAAATTCGACAAAAAACCACGCGGGTCATTTAAGACAAACCGACGAATATCGGGTTCTTCAAGTGAAAAATAAGGTAAATCATTGAAAACACGACCCAATAAAGTCGTTTTTCCAGATTGACGTGGACCCGTTAAAAACAAAACAGGGTATTTTTCACGCATCTCAATTAATTTTGATACTAAAGTTCTTTCTATCATTTTTTGATAATTTGCAGTAAAAGTAAAAATTCTTACGATAATTTGCAATTCAATTGCAAATTATCACAAAAAAACATGATTATACTGCAAATTATCATAAAAAACCTCATTATACTGAGGGGTATATTTTTACAATTATATGATTTTCAAATACTTACATCGTTTTTAACCAACTCACCAATCTATCAAACCATTTATCTTCGGTAGTTTTGTTGTTTAAGCCGAAGCCATGCTCGCCTTTTGCGTATAAGTGCATATCCGCAGGGACTTTGTTTTTAATGCACGCTTGATAAAACCGCAAGCTATTTTCTACGGGAACAGCACCGTCATCGCCCGCATGAACCAAAAACACGGGTGGTGTTTGAGGCGTTACTTGGGCTTCATTGGAGAATTTTCGGGTCATTTCGGCAGTCGGATTTGCGCCAATTAAATTGTTGCGTGAGCCTTTGTGCGTGATGAGGCTGTCAAAAGAAATAACAGGGTAAATCAAAATTGAGAAATCGGGGCGGACAGAAATCGTGTCAGATACTGAGGGGTCGGCTTTTTCGGCAAATAAAGTAGTGGCGGTTGCCGCCAGATGTCCCCCTGCTGAAAAACCCATAATGCCTATTTTATTGGCTTTTAATCCCCATTTTTCGGCATTTTTACGCACCACACGAATAGCTTGTTGGGCATCTTGCAGAGGGGCAAGGCTTTTATCTTGGGCTATTCGGTCGTTTGGAATACGGTATTTTAGGACAAAAGCCGTTACGCCAATGTCCGTCAATTGTTTAGCCACGTCCATGCCTTCGTGTCCAGACGCTAAAATTGTATAGCCACCACCCGGGCAAATAATAACAGATTTACCGTTCGGATTGGCAGGTACAAAGCGCGTCAATGTGGGAATTGAGACATCTGCAATGCGAAAAACGCCGTCTTTTAGCGTGATTTTTTCCAGATTTTCCGCTTTTTTAGCGTTTGGTACTGCGCCATTTTCATAAAGCGGCATTTCAGTAATAGATTGTGCAGAGGCGATAAGGTTTGTCAAAACTAAAAATAGGGTAAATATTTTTTTTTTCATTCGTAATCTTTGTTTTGTATTTAGGTGGATTCTTTTTTCTGCAAATCGTAATTACTTAGCCTATTGCTCGCTTCGCTCGCAAAAGAGGGGAACGTGGTTCATTTTTCGGCGAAGCAGAAAAATGAACCACCTCTTCTCCTGTCGTTGCGCGAGCAAAATGCACATGGCTAAGTAATTAGCTCGACTTGCCACCGCACACCGCTTTTTTTTTCGACGATGTGTGCGTCTGTACAAGCAAGGTCATTGGTAATGACCCACTCAATGTCGCCGTTTGTGGCAACTATCTTGAATAATTGCACCAAGAAAGGTACTTCTTTGAGTTTTACTGGGATGCCTGTTTTAAGGTCTTGCTCCGTCCACTCGATTGCTTGAAGGTGTACATAACCCGTTTCTTTTGAAATAGACACCATGCGATTGCTTTTTAGTGTGGTAAAAAACGTCCAATCGCAGCGATGGATAAGTTTCAAATTATCAACCGAGCTGTACCAAGAATCAAAAAGGATAGTCCGACATAATAAGGACTTATTGGCAACGGCAGCAATGAACATCTCTCGGAAATGCTCGTTTTTTGTCTTTCCGTCCGTCAGATTATCGTAAATACGATAATCGATGGGAAAAAAATCGTCTTTTTCTCCGCTTGTATGCACTAAATTGACAATACCGATGCCGCGTACTAAGCCATGTTCATTGCCACTATATTGCTTTTTGACTAATTCAATGAACTTAGAATAACGCTTATCTTGAACGGAATCATCAGCTATCAAAAAGCCATCTGAGCGGTTCATAATATGACGTTCAACCGTCTGCCAAAGTTGACGCGGCGTAAATTTTTCGCGCTTGAGAAAATTACTCACCGCATCGTGGCTCAGGGCAGTCGGACCAGTTTGATGTTCAGATAAATTACTACACGTGTAATTTATCGGTGTACTGATGAGATATTCTACGTATTCTTTTTTCGTTAGCATAAGCAAATATGGGAATAGTAGAAAATATAAACAAATTTATTTATTTATAATACGAAAGTCCTAAGACATAATAATTGTTAAAATGGTTAATTTTTAGAAAATAATCAATCCCATGACGTGTTTTATACAACAAATCATACAATTTAAAAGTCCAATTGACATAGTGAGGTTTAAGTTCTAAATAGGTAAATACATAGCCTTTATCCAATAAAACAGATAGATTCTCGGCTGTTAGTTCCCCACTCATCATTTCAGTATCGAGATAGGAAACAGGACTTGTGCCTTGCTCTAAAAATGTGGAAACAGCTACATTTTCTAAGGGAACATATTCGTCAATATGATGAGATTCACGCCGTTTAATGCCCAATTCTTTCAAAAGAGTATTCGAAATATGCGGATTATGGGATAAAGCATAATCGTCAAAACAAGGCTTAAAAGTTCTAATTAAGTCTTCGTTTAAAGGATAAAAAAAGTAATGAGCTGCCTAAAAGTGAAGGAATGGCGGCGAAAAAAAACGTCTGGTGTCATAAAATATTTCAAATTTAAGATTTCAAATTTCAATTCCGCTTGATTTTTAAAGGCATCGAATTCGACCCCTTTAAAAAGAACCTTTTTTATTTATTCTGATTGATTTAGCTCTTTGTTGGGCGCGTTATCGGCTTTTAGATTCAAATAATTGTCACTTGACACGACTTTCGTGCCCAATTCAGTTTCAGCGTTATACCTTGCTTGTCCTGCAACATTGCCACCTCTTTGTGCGGCTTCATGGTTTTCATTAAAGCCTTGTGCATCGTCTTGAATGGTAATTTGACGGGTCACTTCTTCGCCAAAAGCGGTCAAAATCAACTCTAAAGGTGTCATGTGGTCGCGCAAATTTTGGCGGTCTAATTTTTTAATCTCTTTATGTTCGGTTGGAGTCAAACCAAATGTGCCTTTGGCAATAGTAGCGGTCAAAATAGCGTATTCTTGCCCTTCTTTTACCCCGCGTTGTTGCCATTCATCGGTCAATTCTTTGCGTGTTTCAATGGATTGAACCCGTCTTTTTATCCATTCTTCGGTGTAACCTTTTGCGCGGTACAATTCTGCTTGACGCTCGGTCAACAGTTCAGGATTTTCAGTTTCATCGAGTGCTTGTTTACCCACCGCCGCTAACCACTGTTTAAAAGGTTCAGCTTGGGGTGACGGAACGGACATAATCAATCGAAGCACCCCCTCAGTATTTGCCATATCTGATAGGCGATTTTTACCATCGGCTGAAGGCATTTTCAACTTTTTACAAATTGTAAAAAGTTGAGGTTCTCGTTTTTTTAACGCACTCCAATACACGTTTGGATTAGCACTATCTGTCAAAGCGGCAATAACATCAATGACGGACAGGTAAATCTCGCCTTCATGTTCTACGCGCCGAATCGGTTTTTCTTCAAAAAGAACGAGTTTATTATTTTGTTCCATAATGATTTATTTTGTTTTAAAAGAAGTTCTATATTTTCAAAAGCAAATGTAATTGAATTTATTTTAAAACAAAAAATATTTTTTTACCTTTTTTAAACTTGTTTTCAACGCATCTTCTTGATAAATCGCTTCTCGATAATCGGCTTCTTTTAAATGCAATTTAATACCTTTAAAATGTACCCCCTCAGTATGACGAAGGTAAAAACCCCACGCGGGCAATTCGCCAAACATCGAAAATTCGGGATATTCTTTGGGCAATTCGGGTACTTTGAGGGGGTTTAAGGCATTTTCTAAGGGCTTTGCACCACCAAAAAATGTAATATTTATATTTTTCAAATAAACTTGCTGAATCGGATTATCGGGTAAACCAACAATTGAAGAGGGCAATAAATTAGACAAACTATCGGGTAAAGGTCCTTCAATAGGGTAGCCTTTATCGGGTTTTTCTTTGGGAATATCGGCTTTAATGTTTTTAATAAAAATGTTTTTAATTGTGCCTTTATTGCCCCGTCTGTTGCCTAATCGAATAAATAAAGCATTGCCCGTATTTTTAGCAATAACGTTTTTAATTTTGACATCTTCCAAAACCCCGCCATCAACACATTCAAGAGCAATTGCCGAGCGATAAGTATCGTAAATATACAGATTTTTAACGCGAATTCGCTTAAAACCACCGTAAGAAGCTGTCCCAATTTTAAAAGCACTTGCACTTGACCGAATGGTGCAACGGGCAATTTTAATGTTTTCACAACGCGATTTAATGTCGTGCGATTTCAAACAAATACCATCATCAGCCGAATTAATAAAAGAATTTTTAATTAAAACGTTTTTGCAATCCACAATATCAATGCCGTCATTGTTCCAATAAGCGGTGCTTTCAACCCGTATTTTATTCATTGTCAAATCCACGCAATTGTGGTAAGTTTGTACCCAACAAGCCGCATTTTTAATGGTGACATTTTCGATTAAAATAGAGTGGCAATCAGTCATTTCAATAATCTGCGGACGGTGGTTTTCATCGGGGCGATTGTGTGGTTTGACGTTCTTCAAAATGCCTGCTTTCCAGAGTTTTTCCACGTCTTGTGCCAATGCTTGCCCTTGTCCATCAATCACGCCTTTCCCCGTAATTTTGACGTTATTTTGCCCTTTTGAAAGGATTAAAGCATACCAATCGTTCTTTTGATAGTCTTTTCGATGAGGACTTCCGAGCAAAACACCCCCTCAGTAAAATGCAGATTTACACCCGATTTTAAGACAATTGTACCCGTCAAAAACACGCCTTTTGGTACAATTACTTTGCCGCCACCTTGTCTAAAACACGTATCAATAGCGGCTTGAATAGCGGTGGTATTCAGCATTTTTCCATCAGAAATTGCGCCGAAATTGGTGATTAAATATTGGGCATAATTAATCGTTTGCAAATGAATTAAAATAAATAAATAAAAATATTTCATTGTAAAAATATTTCAAATTTTGAATGTACTGGTAAAATAAATATTTTGACACTACGTGTCATTAGAAAAGGCTTAAATTTTTCATTATTATAAACATTTTGACTCTACGAGTCACTAAGTATCCGCCCAATTTTTATGACTCGTAGAGTCAAAATGTTTATAATAAACTACTGTTTTGAACTTCTGCCACTGACACGTAGTGTCAACATTTTACCCGAAAGCAATAAATAAGCTAATAGAATATACATAAACGCCCTATTTATCTAATTTATTCACGTTCTTTGCGGCGCAATTGCTTAATACAACCTTAGTATTGCTTTAAAACATGACAAAGAGCGACGAAGTATCTTCTCAACAAGTATTTACAAAATACGACACATTTATTATTGCAATATTATCCATTTTGCAATTCACCATAATTCTAGATTTTATGGTTTTGAATCCATTAGGCGCGCAATTATTAACGGAATTGAGCATCAAACCCGCGCAATTTGGCTTAGTGGTGTCCGCTTATGCGTTTAGTGCGGGGGCATCGGGCTTACTCGCGGCTGGATTTGCCGACAAATTTGACCGAAAAAAACTATTATTGTTTTTTTATGCGGGTTTTATTTTGGGAACAGCCTTTTGCGCTATGGCAACAAGTTATGAATCTTTGTTATTTGCCCGCATTTTTACAGGCATATTTGGGGGCGTGATTGGGTCAATTGTTTTTGCCATTATTACCGATTTATTTAGAATGGAAGTGCGCGGCAGAGTCATGGGATTTGTGCAAACTGCCTTTGCTGCAAGCCAAGTTTTGGGTATTCCAATTGGTTTGATTTTGGCGAATAAATACAATTGGCACGCACCTTTTTGGCTGATTGTGGGGTTTTCATTGCTGGTGTATGCGGCAATTTTTGTGTATTTAAAGCCCATTGATGCCCATTTGAAAATTAAATCAGAACGAAATGCTTTTGAACATTTGTGGAAAATCGTCACGTCCCGCCCTTATCAACGCGCATTTTTGACCGCTATTTTATTGTCAACGGGTGGTTATATGCTTATGCCTTTGGGTAGTGCTTTTAGCATCAATAATTTGAAAATACAGATGCAAGACCTGCCCTTGATTTATGGCGTAACTGGTATTGTGTCCATTATTTTTGGACCAATAATCGGCAAATTGAGCGATAAAATTGGCAAATATCAAGTTTTCGTTGGAGGCTCAATTATGAGTATGGTAACAATTGCCATATTTACTCAACTTGGAGAAACGCCTTTGTGGTTGGCAATTATTATTAACGCATTGATTTTTATTGCTGTATCTTCCCGTATGATTTCGTCTTCGGCACTGTTTACAGCCGTCCCAAAACCGCAAGACAGAGGCGCGTTTATGAGCATCAACGCATCGGTACAACAGATTTCGGGCGGTTTTGCCTCGGCATTGGCGGGTATGATTGTGGTACAAACACCAAGTGGATTTTTAGATAATTACGATATTTTAGGCTACGTGGTGATTGCTTCCATGATTATCACGATTAGTTTGATGTATTTTTTGAATAGACAGATTCAAAATACGGGCAAATAAGCCCTAAATACTGAGGGGGTAGTTTTGTTTGTAAATTCTCAAAAATTCGCTTAATCTTATGCTTCAGAATTACAAATTAATTGGCAATGAATGTTAAGTACTTTTACCTAAATACTACCTGAGGGGGATGGGCATAACCTAAAAGCGTTTTTTGCATCTCGCGTCACTTTCGCTCACGCGAGGGAGGGGAATGTGGTTCGTTTTCGGCTTCGCCGAAAAACGAACCACGTCTCCCTCGCGCGAGAGAAGCGAGCGCAAAACATCTGTTTTTAATCAAAAAACGATGTTTTTAGGTTATGCCCACTCCTCGACTAAGTAATTACGCATTATAAATGGAGGAGAGGAAAAAATGCTGCATCAAGGGGCGAAAATAACCCAAAAAATTGAAGCCAAATTGTCATTTAAAAATCAGAAAAATGGTTATTCATTTGTTTTAGCATTTGAAACCATACATAAAATTCTAAAACGCATAAAACTACACCTTTGCGCGAGCGAAGCGAGCGCAAAGGGAGGAGAGGGGTTCATTTTTCGGGCAAAGCCCGAAAAATGAACCCCATTCCCCCTTCTCGCGCGAGCGAAGCGAGCGCGAGAAGCAGCAGTTTAGATTTTATGTATGGTTTCAAATTTTAGAAAAGGAATCTGATGGTTTCGTGTTTATGACGGAGAATTTATTGTACAACAATATTTCAACAATAGTTCGGTAGTTTTTCTACTAAGTTTCACAAATTAATCCGTGAAAATTCGTAGTTATGTAAATAATTTATAATATTTTAAAATGCATATTAAATGTCTCTTTATTTTATAAAATACACAGGATCAAAACAAGCAACCAAAACGCTTTTGCATCTATTATTTAGTCTTCTACTTTTATCTTCTTTTACGATACATGACCCGATAAATTCTATATCATTGGCAGGTATTTGGCGGTTTGAAATAGATAGTTTGGACAAAGGAATCGCTGAAAGATGGTGTACCCGACAGCTTCCTGAAACGGTAAAATTACCTGCTTCCATGCTCGAAAATGGCAAGGGCAATACCGTCACTTTGCACACACAATGGACAGGGAGTTTGTATGATAGTTCGTGGTATTTCAACCCCAAAATGGCGAAATATCGCCAACTAAACAACTTGAAATTTCCATTTTTCTTGACCCCAGAAAAGCACTATATCGGTGCGGCATGGTATCAAAAAGACGTAGAAATACCACAAAACTGGGTTAACGAGCGCATAGTTTTGTATTTGGAACGTCCGCATTACGAAACGCAGGTGTGGGTCAATGACCGTGAAATTCCCGTGGCGCAAAATAGTCTTTGCGCACCACATGAATTTGATTTAACGCCTTATGTAAGAGTCGGAAAACAGACAATTTCGATACGGGTTGACAACCGTACAAAAGACGTCAATGTGGGGCAAGATTCACATAGCATTACTGACCAAACGCAAGGTAATTGGAATGGGATTGTGGGTACAATAGAATTACGGAAAACAGCGAAAATTTGGCTTGATGACGTACAAATTTATCCCGATCTAAAAAATAAAAAAGCACGTATTAAAATTATTGTAAAAAATGAATTAAATAAAACTGTTTTTGGAAAAATAAATATAATTGGCGAGAGTTTTAATTCAATTAAAAAGCATAAAATAGCACCCCTTAGTATTAATCATACAATTAGCAATAAAATAGATACCATTGAGTTAAATCTGCCAATGGGCGATAATTTTTTAACTTGGGACGAATTTAAGCCTAATTTATACCGCATTTTTACAAAAATAAGTACTGATAATGAGGGGGTATCAGATGAACGTACAACGACCTTTGGTATGCGCGAATTCAAGACAAATGGTCGGCAATTTGAAATAAATGGACGCCCCATATTTTTGCGTGGAACAGTTGAAAATTGCGTTTTCCCTCTGACAGGTTATGCCCCGATGAATGTTGAAGCATGGGTACGTGTGTTCAGAATTGCTAAAAACTATGGTTTAAATCATTTCCGTTTCCACTCATTTTGTCCACCCGAAGCTGCTTTTGAAGCAGCAGATTTGGTCGGATTTTACCTTCAACCAGAAGGACCAAGTTGGGCAAATCACGGCTCATCTTTGGGTGACGGCTTGCCAATTGACACCTATATTTACGACGAAACAGACAGAATTGCGCGGTATTATGGCAATTATGCCTCATTTTGTATGCTCGCTTATGGCAATGAGCCACGTGGAGGAAAGCAAGTCGCTTACCAGTCGGCATTTGTAAAATATTGGCACAATAAAGACACACGGCGGGTTTATACGGGTGCATCTGTTGGTGGAAGTTGGCCTATTGCACCCGACAATGAGTTTATGGTGCGTGCCGAAGCCCGCAATTTGCCGTGGACTAAATTGCCGTCAAGTATGGGGGATTATCGCCAAAAAATTGAAAAATTTACTGTACCTTTTGTTACACACGAAATGGGACAATGGTGCGCTTTTCCGAATTTTAAAGAAATAAAAAAATATACGGGTTTATACAAAGCTAAAAACTTTGAATTATTTGAAGAAGATTTAACCGAACGCGGTATGGGTGATTTAGCAAATGATTTTTTAATAAGTTCGGGAAAATTACAAGTATTAAGTTATAAAACAGAATTAGAAATGGCATTTAGAACGCCCACTTTAGCGGGTTTTCAATTGCTGGGTTTAAATGATTATTCGGGACAAGGGACAGCTTTAGTGGGTGTGTTAGATGCTTTCTGGGAAGAAAAAGGTTATACAAACGCCAACGAATTTCGCCGTTTTTGCAACACCACTGTACCTTTAATCCGCACACCAAAGTTTGTTTATACAACAAATGACTCCCTCAGTATTTCCGTAGAAATGGCGCATTTTGGCGAAAAAATATTGGGGAAAGCCACTGTTTCGTGGTATTTAACAGATACAAAAACAAAAAAAGTATTTGCTAAAGGTGCGTTTAATCCGCAAGATATTGGCTTTGGTTGTGCTTTGAAAATAGGTGAAATAAATATTCCGCTCAATAAAATCAAAATACCTACAAAATTAAAATTAACTGTTTTAATTGATAAAAAAGGTATTACAAATGATTGGAATTTTTGGATTTATCCAGATAAATTACCCGAATTAAATCAAGAATTAAATACTCAATTAAATCGAAAATTAAAACTGCAATCAAATAAAGAATTAAAAGACAAATTAAATATGCCTTTTAATTCAAAAATAGACATTCATTTTACGGATACTTTAGACGCAAAAGCGTTGTCTATTTTAGAGGGAGGCGGCAAAGTCTTTTTTGAGGCAGCAGGAAAAATCGTAAAAGGTAAGGAAATTGTGCAATATTTTCAACCCGTTTTTTGGAATACATCGTGGTTCAAAATGCGTCCACCGCATACTCTGGGCATTGTGTGCAAGGCAAATCACCCCGTTTTTGCTGATTTTTTAACCGATAATTATAGTGATTTGCAATGGTGGGAAATTTTGAATCGGGCGCAAGTGATGAACTTAGAAGACTTCCCCCCTCAGTATCGCCCGCTTATTCAACCGATTGACACATGGTTTATGAATCGAAAATTGGGTGTGCTGGCAGAAATGCGGGTTAAATCAGGGAGATTAATGATTTGTAGTGCCGATTTAAGTTCAAATCTTGATAAACGCGTCGTTGCCAAGCAGTTGCGGTACAGCATAATAAAATATATGCTCTCCGATAAATTTAATCCGACAACGGAAATAGATAGTCAAGTAATTCAAAATTTATTGACGCAGCCTTCGCGGGAGCAGTTCAATTCTTATTCTAAAAGTACGCCTGATGAATTGAGACCGAAAAAGAATTAGTCACTATTTAGGTAAGTTGCTCGCTTCGCTCGCAAAAGAGGGAATGTGGTTCATTTTTCGGGCTTTGCCCGAAAAATGAACCACCTCTCCTCCTTTCGTGCGAGCGAAGCGAGTGCGGGCTAAGTAATTACCTTAAATCTTATCATTTTGTGTAAAATTAAAATCATAAAAAAGAGCAGTTATATCGAAATAACGGAATATCATTACCTTTGATTTCTATTTTTTACTTTTCTAATCATCAAACGCACACGCTTTATGTATTTGAAAAAACTGATTTTACTTCTTTTTTTATGTCCTTTATTTTTAAATGCCCAAACCAATATCGCTAAACCGTGGGCGTATTGGTGGTGGCTGGGTAGTGCTGTCAATGAAAAAGACATTACTAAAAACTTAGAAGATTTTGCGGCGGCGGGATTTGGTGGTTTGCACATCATTCCGATTTACGGCGTCAAAGGCGAAGAAGCCAATTTTATCCCCTATTTAACCCCAAAATGGGTCGAAATGCTCAATTTTACGGTCGAGAAAGCAAAGTCATTGGGCATGGGGATTGACATGACGCTCGGCACGGGCTGGCCCTACGGCGGCAATTATGTTACGGACAATGACGCGGCAAAAACCTTTAAAATAACGCGCAATCCTGCCGATTCTACCAAATATATTGTTGAAGTATCGCCCACAAAACAGAAGGTAAAACGGGCAGCACCGGGCGCGGAAGGTTGGGTGATTGACCACTTTGACGGGGGCGTTGTTGACCGTTATTTGGCACCTTTTGATGCCGTTTTCAAACAAAAAAACATCGGTGTACGGGCTTTTTACAACGATTCTTACGAGGTGTATGGCGCAAATTGGACACCCGATTTCTTCAAAAAGTTCAAATTACTGAGGGGGTATGATTTGGCGGAACACCTTGACGTGTTGGCAAAAGATACGGCAAAAACAGACCGCGAAAAACGAATTTGGTCAGATTATCACGAAACCCTTTCTGATTTATTGTACACCGAATTTACGCAAAAATTGGTCAATTTTACGCACAAACACGGTAAATTGCTCCGCAATGAGTCGCATGGCTCACCTGCCAATATCCTTGATTTGTATGCTTTGAATGACATGCCCGAATCAGAATTTTTTGGCTCAAAACCATACAGTATTCCACTTTATCGTCAAGACCCCGATTATGAAGTAAAGCGTTTTGGTATTCCCGATGCCGTAATAATGAAATTTGCGTCTTCGGCGGCACACGTTGCGGGTCGCAAATTGGTGACTTCTGAAACGGCAACTTGGTTGGGCAATCATTTTAAAGTGTCGTTGGCACAAATAAAACCGATTGTAGATGAATCTTTTGTGGGCGGTATCAACCATATTTTCTTTCATGGAATTCCTTATTCGCCCCCTGCTGCCGAGTTCCCTGGGTGGTTGTTTTATGCTTCGACAAATTTTAATCAACAAAGTCATTTTTGGCAAACTTTGCCGCAACTCAACGGCTACATCGAACGCTGCCAAGAACGTTTGCAAAAAGCAACGCCCGATAATGATATTTTGCTGTATTATCCCATTTATGAAATATGGCATACGGCAGGAAAAAATGCCAAAACTCACCCCGTTGATGTTCATTCTATTTTGCGCGATGGCTTGTTAAATACGCCTTTTGGCAAAACGATTAAAGCCTTGCAATCGGGCGGTTTTACTTTTGATTTCGTTTCAGATAAACAATTACTCGCCTCAAAAATCGAAAAAAAGGCTATTTATACTGAGGGGGGACAAATCTACAAAACGGTCGTCGTTCCGCGTTGTGAGTACATGCCTTTGGCGACTTTAGAGGCTTTGGAACGGTTTAAAAAAGCAGGCATTAAGATTGTTTTTGTGGATAAAATGCCTAATTCCGTGAATGGATTTAATGAAGTAGAAAAAAGGAAAATCAGTTTTGAATTAATTAAATCGAAATTAAATCCATTAATTATTCCTGTTGGCAATTTGGCACAAAGCCTTAAAAATGAAGGCGTTAGATATGAGCGCATGACAGAACGCGGATTGAGTTTTATTCGTAAAAAAACCGCCGAAGGCACTTTGTATTTTATTGCCAATCAAAATAAATTATTCGATAATGGCACAACAATTAATTTGTCGGTTTCGGGAAAAACAGCGCGTTATTTTTATCCATTAAGTGAAGCCGACGGACAATTGACAATTGAAAATCTTGAAGGTCATGAAATTCAAGTGCCTTTGAGTTTGGCATCGGGTGAAAGTGTGTTTATCGAGGTTTTGGATAAGAAAATAAAAGAAGACAATGTTTCAAAAGTCATTGACAACCAAAAAACGACAAAATTACTGAGGGGTCAAACGTGGCAAGTAGATTTTGTAAAAGGCGCACCTACCTTACCCAAAGGCTTTAAAACTGATTCGCTCAAATCGTGGACAATTTTGGCGACGGACACAATGGCGCAGTATTTTAGCGGAACAGCCAAATACAGCACGAATTTTAATGTGGCGGCAAATCAAGTCAATAAAAAAGGTTGGTTAGAACTCGGTGACGTGCGCGAATCAGCAACGGTCGTTTTGAATGGTCAACCACTCGGAACGGCTTGGTGTTTGCCTTTCCGCGTGCCGATTACTGAGGGGTTGCTCAAAGAAAAAAACAATGTCTTAGAAATAGAAGTGACCAATCTATCCGCTAATCGCATCTGTTACATGGATAAAAAAGGCAGCACTTGGCGAAAATTTTATGACATTAATATTGTGGATATTGGCTATCGCCCATTTGATGCGGCTAATTGGTTGCCTGTTGAATCGGGGTTGTTGGGTGCGGTGAAGGTTGTTACTTTTAAATGAAGGTTGTTACTTTTAAATAATTACTGGCTCCCGATGAAGGTCGGGACAAGTTCTTTCTCGCTTCGCTCGAAAACCGCCATCAGAGATTTTTTTAGGGCGAGCGTGTTTTTTTCGCTTTATTTTTCGTTTGCAAAAATAGTGAAATAATAAGGGGTATAAAAATCTGTTTGAAACCATACATAAAATCTAAACTGCTGGTTCTCGCGCTCGCTTCGCTCGCGCGAGAGGGGAATGTGGTTCATTTTTTCGGGCAAAGCCCGAAAAATGAACCACCTCTCCTACTTTTGCGCGAGCGAAGCGAGCGCAAAAGTGCCTTTTAATGCGTATTTTGAATTTATGTATGGTTTCAAAAAAATCTGCAAAAAATACTTTAGTTTTGCCCAAAATATAAAATATCATGCGTAGATTCAATACATCAGGTCCAAATATTATTGCTGACCACTACACTTTGCCACGTCTTGATTTGATTGAAAAAGGAAAAACACTCGTGCATGACAGCCGCTATTTCACGATTTGGGCACCGCGCCAAACGGGGAAAAGCACCTATTTTGAACTCTTGACAACCGAGTTGGAAAAGGAGGGTTACAAGGTCGCGCAAATCAATTTTGAGAATTATAAAACAAGTTCTATCAGTTCTTTTGTTAGAACTTTGACCGATGAATTGGGTCAATTTTGGCATAAGGAGTTCATTAGTGACGATTTACAAAGCATTTTTCAAGATATTGCTAATATCAAAAACGAAAAATTAGTATTAATTATTGATGAAGTAGAAGGTATCAATCCTGAGTTTTTTGGAGAGTTTCTTCACTCTATTCGCAACGTCTATCATCGGCGGACGCGGCACAGTTTAAAATCGGTTATTCTTGTTGGGGTCAGTAATATTGTGGGCGTTGTTCAAGACAACGCGAGTCCGTTCAATATTGTCGATAATTTGAATGTTCCTTATTTCACAAACGAAGAAACTTTAGAACTACTCGGACAACATGAACAAGAAACAGGACAATTGTTTGACCCCTCAGTAAAACGCAAAGTTTCGGACATTACAGCCAATCAACCCGGTCTTGTCAATGGTTTTGCGGAAATGATGGTGAGCAACAATCGGCAAAAAGCAGTGCTTGATTTTTCAGATTACATGACGGTTGAAAAAACGTATTTGAACCGAGGTTTGAATAAAAACATTGCCAATATCATCAATAAAGGTATGAAACACAGGCGTTTTCTTGAAAGATTATTGTTTACTGAAGAAAAAGTGCCTTTTCAAATTTATCAAGAAAACATCAAAGAACTCTACGTCAACGGCATCATTACCTACGATGAAGACGATAATGTTACTTTCAAAGTGCCTTTGTATCGCAAATGCCTTCACGCCGCGTTCTATCCATATCTAAACGGTGAAACAAAGCGTATTGAGAAAAATATTAAAAGTTCGGAGTATCTCGACGCATCAGGTATTTTGGATTTAGATAAAGTAATTGAAGAATATAAGATTTATGCGGAAAGGCGTGGTTTTCAATATTTTAGAGAAAAAGACGAAAATGATGTCTTTATTTCAATTCAAGAAGCGGGTTTGGTGTATAGTTTTGAGACTTTTGTTAATGCTTTTTTGGCTGTTTTGAAAGGTAAAAGTTATTTGGAGGCGCATACAGCTTTAGGCAGAACGGATTTACTTATCAATGTTGGTGGACACGAGCAAGTTGTTGAAGCCAAAGTATTTAAGAATATCTCTCAATTCAATGATGGTAAAGCGCAATTAGCCTACTATGCCCAACATCTTGGTTTAAGAATAGCTTATTATCTCGTATTCGCTGATACCGAAATCTCACATTCAGAACTCCTTGATGCTGATGAAATGATTGAAGGAACTCAGATTAAAACCCATGTAGTGCGCTACGAATTGGACAAAGATTTTACGCAACTGCGAAAAAAGAAAGCGGCTCAGACAAAAGCTGCGACAAAAAAAATAATAAAACCAACAACAAAATGAAAAAGAAAAAAATTGCCATAGTTACAGGTGGCGCATCGGGCATTGGATTAGCCATTGTTGAATCCTTTACAAAAAATAATATTTTCACCATTATTGTCGGGCGCGATGAAGCGAAATTGGCGGCAGCAAAAGCAGCTTTTGGCGACAAATGCACGACAATCTCTTGCGATTTAAGCAATTTGAGTTTAATTCCGAATTTAATTCAACAAATTAAAGCGGATTATAAACGCATTGATATTTTGGTGAACAATGCAGGGATAAATCAAAAAAAGCCGTTTGAAGAAGTAACAGATGACGAATTTCAGCGCATCATGGTGACCAATGTGAACGCTGTTTTTAGCGTATCGCGGGAAGTGGTGAAAGTGATGCAGCAACAAAAAAGCGGCTCAATCATCAATATCAGTTCAATGGCATCGCAATACGGTTTGCCCAAAGTGATTGCTTACACGGCATCAAAATCGGCGATTGAGGGCATGACAAAGGCAATGGCAGTTGAATTGTCACCACAAGGTATCCGCGTTAATGCGATTGCCCCCGGGTTTATTGCTACTGAAATGTCCGCAAAAGCACTAAACAGCGACCCCGAACGAAAGCAAAAAGTATTGTCGCGGACACCAATGGGCTTTTTGGGCGAAACGACAGATATTGGCGAAGCGGCGTTGTTTTTAGCATCGGACGCGGCTAAATATATTACGGGGGTGTCATTGCGTGTTGACGGTGGTAATTCAGTTGGTTTCTAACCCACAAACCAATATCAATTCAATGATTGGCTTGACAAAACCTTTAGGACTTCAAAGAAAAATTTTAAAAAAAGGTTTCATTTCAATCAATTTTTGACCATAGCAATGTTAAAAACACACACGATAATCTATGAAAAAGTTACTGCTTCTCGTTTAAACGAAGAAGAATGGGAAAGTAAACTTTTTCAAATAAAACATCTCCTCCAGATGATTGGACAGCGAGATGAATCTATACGCTATTACCAAGATTTTGCTGCTAAGAATGGTATATCAGACAGCGAGTTTGAACTTCAAGCCAATAATAATTTAGAATTGCGTGCTGATTTTGTGAAATAACTTGCCGTTTTATTCGCAGATTTTGATGTTCTCATTCAACCAGTTGCTATTGAAAAATTTGAGGGTAAAGCTATTGAAATACCTATGCCACAGGCGGCTTAATACCTTTTTGTCATTTATTTAAAAAGCCTTGAAAATGTAACGTTTCCAAGGCTTTTTAAATTACATACTTCTTAATTCCAGATGTACCATATTTCGGAAACGTTCCCGATAAAAATACCCTCCATTCCAAATTCATTATATAATTTCGTCTTATGGAGCCGCGCAAAAGTATATTTTGCGAATCATTCACGGCAGTAAAATAAAAATATACTATTATTCTATCTTCTATGAAAAAAAATTACGTACTTTTGCTTATCTTCTTTTTTGGAGTATTTACTACAAGTTTCGCTCAAAAACTACCTAAAAAGAAGAAAACACTCGCTGCAATGACACTGGCAAACGACTATTTTATGACAAAATGGACAGATACTGGTCAACCAATTGTTACGAACAAAACTCGACCAAGCAATATATGGACACGCGCCGTATATTACGAAGGACTTATGGCATTGTACAAAATTGACGGGCAGAAACGCTATTACGACTACGCTGTTTCGTGGGGAACTAACCACAAATGGGGTATGCGTTCAGGCAAATTTGCACGCAATGCCGATGACCAATGTTGCGGACAAACATACATTGATTTGTACTTGATTGACAGACAAGAAGTGCGGATTCAAGACATTAAAACGTCAATGGATAGTCTCGTAAGTTCTGAAAAGAAAGATGATTGGTGGTGGGTGGACGCTCTGCAAATGACAATGCCTGTTTTCGCCAAATTGGGCGTTTTATATAATGATAATCGCTATTACGAAAAGATGTTTTCGATGTATGATTTTACTAAAAATCATCATGGCGACAAAGGTTTATACAATCCGAGTGAGGGGTTGTGGTGGCGTGATAAAGATTTTGACCCACCATATACAACACCTTCGGGGAAAAATTGCTATTGGTCGCGTGGAAACGGTTGGGTGTATGCTGCTTTAGTACGGGTTTTGGACATTATGCCCAAAAACGCACCACACCGAGAAGAATACTTAAAAACATACTTAGAAATGACCCAAGCACTGCTGCCTTTACAGCGTAAAGACGGCTTTTGGAATGTTAGTTTGACTGACCCTACCGATTTTGGTGGTAAAGAATTGACGGGAACAGCCTTATTTGCTTATGGCATGGCATGGGGAATTAACAATGGGGTGTTGGATAAGAAAAAAACGACCCCCTCAGTATCAAAGGCTTGGAACGCTATTTTGAAAGACTGCGTTCATCCAAATGGTTTCTTGGGCTATGTGCAAGGCACTGGCAAAGAGCCAAAAGAAGCACAACCCGTAACATTCGATAAAATACCCGATTTTGAGGATTTTGGTTTGGGGTGTTTTTTATTGGCGGGAAGTGAAGTGTTTAAAATGAAATAACTACTAAGCCCCCCAACCCCCAAAGGGGGAGTTTGACTCGATAAAAGTTAAAAATACTCGTTATATATATGGAACGGGGTAAAATCCCGCTTTAAAAAATATCGAATATTAATCAACAGGATTCGTGGATATTCCCCCTTTGGGGGTTAGGGGGCTTAATATTACACACTCATTAGTTTAAAATGTATTTAAAAACTAAATTTATGTCTTCAATGAAACAACTCGTACAAAGATTCGGGCTTTTCCTGCTCGTTTGTTCGCAATTCCTTGCGGAAAGCAAGGCAAACACCGTAGTTGATGCTACTGTACTCTCCGTTAGTGAAGTGCGTGTTGCGGCGACTGTTAAAGGTAAAATTACCGCCGAAAATGGCGACCCTTTGGTGGGTGCAAGTGTCGTCGTTAAAGGCACAACAAACGGTACAATTACCGATTTAGACGGTAATTTCTCTTTGTCTGTACCCAATGAAAAATCTATTTTGGTGATTTCTTTCGTTGGGCATAACACACAAGAGATTGTGGTGGGCAACCAAACAGAAATCAATGTCACGATGACAGAATCTGGTGCTTTATCAGAAGTTGTTGTCGTTGGTTACGGTACACAAAAGAAAAGCCAAACCACTGGCGCAATTTCTTCTTTAAACTCACGTCAATTGACGGAAATGCCCGTGACGAACCTTGCACAAGCCCTACAAGGTCGTGTGGCGGGTGTTGACGTGGCACAATCGGGCAGTAAGCCGGGTGCTACGCCTACTATTCGTGTGCGTGGTCGTCGTTCATTCAGAGCGAGCAATGACCCACTTTACGTTGTGGACGGTGTGCCACTTTCGGGAACACCGGGTTTTGGAACACCGGGTTTCGGTAATGCAGGTGCAACAACGGGCTATGAAGACCTTAACCCCAATGATGTGCAATCAATGGAAATTTTGAAAGATGCGACAGCAACAGCTATCTACGGTGCGCGTGGTGCGAATGGCGTTATCTTGATTACAACAAAAAGAGGCGCGTTGGCAGGTCAGAAAAAAACGACTATTAGCTATGACGCTTATGTAGGTCAGACAAGTGCTTTGGACAAAGTTAAATTGTTTACAGGTCCTGAATTTGCTGAGTATATCCGTGAATCACGTCGTGGTATTGCATCGGGTAGCACGTACAAAGATGCGAACGGTGTGCCTGTTCCTTCTGGCAAATCAGATGCTTTTGCGGATTCAAAATTGTTTGAAGCCGTTGAAATTGAAGGTATTGCGCAAGGACGTACAACAGATTATCAAGACATGCTTTTGAAATCGGGTATGCAGCAAAGCCATTCTTTGGGTGTTCAAGGCGGTAATGAAAAAACGGCTTTTTACATATCGGGTAGTTATTTCCAAGACAAAGGTATCTCGGTTGGCTTGGATTATTCGCGGATGTCACTTCGGGCAAATGTTGACCACCACATCAACGACAATTTGAAAGTGGGCTTGTCAACTTACGCGATGTACAGCTTGCGTAATGGCGAAAACTTGAATCCTTACAGTTTCACCATTAGTCAAAACCCGTTGGCACGGGCGACAGATGATGCGGGTAATCTTATTTTCGCTCAAACAAGCGATGCCTTGTTGACGAATCCATTGTTTGAAATCATACCTGGTGCTCAAGTTGACGAAGCAAAACGTTACAGAATCTTGAATAGTTTGTATGCTGATTTGAAAATTATGGACGGTTTAAATTACCGCGTCAATTTTGGACCAGATATGACTATTCAACGCAACGGGCGTTTTATTGGTTCAGCAACTAACGCGCTTAAAGGTGGCGCACCAATCGGCTCTATACGTAATCAATTTGGGTTTAACTGGGTACTTGAAAATATTGTTACTTACACAAAGGCGTTTGGCAAGCACAATCTTGGCTTGACAGCTTTACATTCGTTCCAAAAAGATAATTTTGAGATTAGTGGTATTTCTGCACAAGGTATTCCCGCAGAAAGCCAGAGTTTCTTGAGCTTAGGTAATGCAAGTAGTGTACTCGGTGTAGGTAGTGCTTTGATTGAACGCAAAATCAACTCATTCATGGGTCGTGTCAATTATGATTATGCCGACAAATATTTGTTGACAGCTACTTTGCGTCGTGATGGTGCAAGTCCATTTGGTGTCAACACAAAATACGGTAACTTCCCTGGTCTTGCTTTGGGTTGGAATGTTCACAATGAAGATTTCTTAAAAGACGTAAAATGGTTGGACGTGTTGAAAGTGCGTGCAAGTTTGGGTGTTGTTGGTAATCAAGCCGTTGCGCCCTATCAAACACAAGGTTTGTTGAGCCGCACAGCTTATGCGTGGGGTACAACTGCCGCTTTCGGTCAACGCCCAAGCACAATTGGTAATCCAGATTTGCAATGGGAGGAATCTACAACAAGAAACGTTGGTGTTGACTTTAGCTTTTTCAAAGGACGTGTAAACGGTACTTTGGAAGCCTATCAAGTAAATACAACAGATTTGTTGTTGGCAGACCAGTTGCCTACTTCTGTTGGCTTCTCGTCGGTAACACGTAACGTTGGTGAAACGCAAAACAAAGGTATTGAATTGAGTTTGTCAACTGTAAACATTGATAGAGGTGGTTTCAAATGGACAACTGACTTCATTTTCACGAAAAACAACGAGCAAATTATATCGCTTTACAATGGTGCAGTTGATGACCCAGGAAATGGTTGGTTTATTGGCAAACCACTTTCAGCGTATTTCAACTTGAAAAAAGACGGTATTTGGCAATTGGGTGAAGAAGACAAGGCTAAATCGTATGGTAGCCGTGTGGGTCAAATCAAAGTAAATGACAACAATGGTAGAGGTGCAGATGGTAAATTGACGGGTCAGCCTGATGGTAAAATCAACGCTGATGACCGCACGTTCATTGGTTCTGAAATTCCAGATTGGAGTGGCGGTGTAACAAGCCGTTTCAGCTTCAAAGGCATTGATTTCTCTATCATTTTGTACGCAAGAATGGGTCAAACAATTTTGAGTGGTTTCCACAGAAATAATAACGCATTGGCAGGTCGTTATCAGCAAATTAAAGTAGATTATTGGACACCCAACAATCCAACAAATGAGTTCCCACAGCCTAACAAAGACCAAGAATTTCCAGTAAACAACCAAACATTGATTTATTTCGATGGCTCTTTTGTTAAAATACGGAACATCAACTTTGGCTACACTTTGCCGACAAGTTTGACTAAAAAAATGGGTGTTGAGTCATTGCGCGTCTTCTCAAGTATCCAACAGCCTAAAATCTGGTCGCAATACCGTGATAAGTACAATGGTATTGACCCAGAAGTAAACGAAAGCGGTACTTTGGGCAACAACGTAACACCTGCTACTAAAGTTTTTACAGTAGGTGTGAATGTGAAGTTCTAATAATTGAAAGTTCGTTTTACGCGCTCGCTTCGCTCGCACATGATAGAGAGGTGGTTCATTTTTCGGCTTTGCCTAAAAATGAACCACATTCCCACCTTCTCGCGCGAGCGAAGTGAGCGCGAGAAGCATCGCTTGAATTTTATGTGTTGTTTCAAATCTTAAATTTGAAACTTTTCTGGTTCTTTGACAATTTTAGTGGAAACAAAAATACCCCCTCAGTAAATGAGGTATTTTTGAATCCAAAAGGAGGTAAAAACTAACGTTCGGGGAACTTGAAAAGTTCCCCGAACGTAGCCACCACTAAAATTGTCAAAGAACCACTTTTCTTATTTCTAAAAAATAATAAAATTTTTATAAAATGAAATATACGAATTTAAAAAAATTGCTCGCAACTTTCAGTCTTTTGGCGGCTTTGTTGATGACACAATCGTGTAAAGACGTTCTTGATGAGACTATTATTTCGGGTATTGGCAATGATTATATCAATACAGCAAAAGGATTTCAAGATGGCGTCAATGCCTGTTATTCTCCTTTGCGGGCTTATTACGGTACGCAGCCCGGACTTACTTTTACCGAATACGGTACTGACCTCTACGCAACGGGCGCGGACGGTGGTTACAAGGGTTTTCATTTTTATGATGCCCAATTGAATCCCAATGTTAACTACCTTGCAAATATTTGGGACGAGTTGTATCGGGGTATCAACACCTGTAATGCGGTTATTGAAAGAGCAGCAGACGTGAAGGATATCACAGAGGCGATGAGAACACAACGTGTCGCGGAAGTAAAATTCCTTCGCGGACACTACTATTTCATTCTTTTGCAACAATGGGGTGGCGTTGATTTGCGCTTGACTGAAACACTTGTGCCTACTAAAAAAACAAGTAGAGCTTCAGAGGCTGATATGTACAAGGCTATTATCGCTGACCTTGAAGCCTCTTTGCCGGGTTTGGAAGATAAAAAAGCAGCTACTAATTATGGTCGCGCAACAAAAGCAGCAGCAGAACACTTGTTGGCAAAAGTGCATTTGACAAGAGCGCAATCAGCTTCTAAAGATGCAAGTGACTTGACAAAAGCGGCAACTTACGCTCAAAATGTGGTGAATCGCACCTATTTCAATCTATTGCCAGATTTTGCAAGTGTGTTTGACGAAAACAACCAAATCAACAATGAGGTTATTTTTGCCGTGCAATACACAACTGACCCATTAACAAATGCCAACTCAACACCTGTCACTTTTGACGGTGGTGGCAATAATTTACATTTGTATTTTGGTATGCAGTATGACGTTCAAGCGGGTATGCAGCGTAATATTTTTTACGGTCGTCCCTTCAAGCGTTTACGTCCTACAAAATATTGCCTTGAAACTGTATTCGGTGAGCGTGTAAACGATTCACGTTACAAAAAAACATTCCGCGATACGTGGTTATCAAACAAACCGGGTACTTATACCAACGTATTTGATGTATCAAAAACGTCGCTTACTTTCAAAGCAGGGGATACAACTATCTTTATTCCGGGCTATGAAATGCCTTTGGCTGAACGCGCAACAAAAAAATACCAAGTATTAGTGCCAAGCCGTTATGACGAGGCTTTGTTTCCTACATTACAGAAGTTTTTTGATACAAAACGGATAGATGTTACGCAACCAGCAGGTAGCCGCGACCATTTTGTGTTCCGTTTGGCTGATACGTATTTGTTGTTAGCAGAAGCACAGCTATTGTTGAATAATAAGGCAGCAGCAACAGCAGCAATCAACAAAGTTCGTGAACGTGCTGCCTTTCCTGGCAAACAAGCTGATATGAAAATCACGGAAGCACAATGCTCCATGGACTTTTTGATGGAAGAACGTGGTCGTGAATTGGTAGGCGAGCAAGGTCGTTGGTTAGACTTAAAACGTTGGGGTAAACTCGTGGAGCGTGTAAAATTGCACAATCCACAAGCGGCTGCAAACGTAAAGGAAATCCACAATTTGCGTCCAATTCCGCAAAGCCAGATTGACCTTTCTGAAGGGGGCAACGCAGCTTTCCCACAGAATCCGGGCTATTAATCTGCTTAAACCTACGTTCGGGGAACTTTTAAAGTTCCCCGAACCTGAGTTACCACTAAAATTGTCACAGAGCCAAAATTATTTTAAGCAAAAAAGTACCCCCTCAGTATGTTTCGGTTTTTAGAATAAAATTTTCTAAAAGCCGAAACATACTGAGGGGGTACTTTTTTGCTTAAAAATCTACGAAAATCCGAATAAAATTATGGCGGGTACACGCGACGGGGCTATGTCTTGCCTAATTGGTGTGGCAGCACGGAAAAGTATTGAAGAAAAACGGATAGTGAAGATTTCAGAATTGGTGGATATTAAGCCAATGGCGAAACGTCCGTAAAATTCCAGATTTCAAATTTCAATATTTTGCACATTGAAATCTGAAATTAAAATCCTGCAACAACCCTAAAAATGGCAATAACACATTGAATAAATTGTTAAATATTTGAAACCCTACATAAAATCCATGCGATGCTTTTCGCGCTCGCTTCGCTCGCGTGACTAAGTTCCTTCACATTAATACTGTCGGGTAAAATTTAACTATGTTCACTTTGCTCGCGCAACCAAAGCAGGAGAGGTGGTTCATTTTTCGGCTTCGCCGAAAAATGAACCACATTCCCCCCCTCTACGCGAGCGAAGTCTGTTTACATAACCAATACCTTCGGGAGCGCGCGTGGTAAAGAGTTACAAAAATATTGAACCCGACAGTATTAATATGAAAGACTACTGAGTAATTACTAAAATTGTAATTACTTAGCCCATAGCTCGCCTCGCTCGCAAAAAAGGGGAATGTGGTTCGTTTTTCGGGCTTTGCCCGAAAAACGAACCACTTCTTCTCCCACGCGCGAGCGAAGCGAGCGCGTGGCTAAGTAATTACCTAAAATTTTTAAATAACTTTGACAATTGTTCTAAAAAATCATAACATGCTTAATTTCAACATTCAAGAACAAGCGACAAAATACGATGCCGTCATCGTCGGCTCTGGAGCTGGCGGCGGTATGGCGGCGTATATCCTCAGTCGAGCGGGCTTAAAAGTCTGTGTTTTGGAGGCGGGTGGTTATTTCGACCCTGCCGACCCAAAATATAGCAATCAGATGAAAAATCCGTGGGAGTCGCCGCGTCGAGGCGCGAATACGACCCGCCCTTTTGGTGATTTTGACGCAGCTTGGGGCGGCTGGCAGATTGAAGGCGAACCCTACACTGCCAAAGAAGGAACGGAGTTTCAGTGGTTTCGCTCACGAATGCTCGGGGGGCGGACGAATCACTGGGGACGTATTTCTTTGCGTTTTGGACCAGACGACTTCAAACGCAAATCATTGACGGGTGTAGGCGATGACTGGCCCATAGGTTATGATGATTTGAAGCCTTACTATGACCGTGTTGACCAATTAATCGGATTATTCGGCAGTATCGAAAATCTCCCTAATGAACCCGACGGGATATTTTTACCACCGCCAAAACCACGTTTACACGAGTTGATGATGAAAAAAGCGGCAAAAACGGTGGGTGTACCCATTATTCCTTCGCGTATGTCTATGCTCACAAAACAGATTAACGACGAACGTGGGCAGTGTTTTTACTGCGGGCAATGCAGTCGGGGCTGTTCGGCTTACGCAGATTTTTCATCGTCTTCTTGCTTGGTCAAACCAGCCATGAAAACGAGTAATTTGACGCTCATCAACGGGGCGATGGTGCGTGAAGTTTTGGTGGACGCTAAAGGTTTGTGTACTGGCGTCTCCTATGTGGATACGCGAACGCTAAAAGAAGTGACGATTGACGCCCGTGTTGTAGTACTGGGCGCATCGGCTTGTGAGTCTTCGCGCTTGTTGTTGAACTCAAAATCAGCCAATTTTACTGAAGGGTTAGCCAATTCAAGTGGCGTTATTGGCAAATATTTGAATGACTCTACTGGGGCGAGTAGGGGCGGATTTGTTCCCGCTTTGATGAATCGCAAACGCTACAACGAAGATGGGGTAGGAGGTATGCACGTTTATACCCCGTGGTGGTTAGACAGTCGGAAAATGGATTTTCCCCGTGGTTATCACATCGAATATGGGGGAGGTATGGGTATGCCTTCGTTTGGTTTTGGCTTTGGTTTGGAAAAAATGAATGGCAAATATGCTTATCCTAACGGGTCAAAATTGCCCGCAGGTGGCTATGGCTCACGCCTTAAAGAAGATGCCAATCGGTTTTATGGCGCGTATATCAAGATGGCAGGGCGTGGCGAGCCTATTCCTTTGGAAAGCAATTATTGTGAAATTGACCCGAATAAAGTGGATAAATACGGGATTCCAACGCTCCGTTTTCATTATAAATGGTCAAATGACGAAATCCTGCAAGCCAAGCACATGCAAGAAACTTTTGAAAACATCATTGGTGCAATGGGCGGCGTACCTTTGGGCGATAAACCAACAGCAGAAACAAATTATGGTTTGGCAAAACCCGGGCTGATTATCCATGAAACAGGTACAGTTCGCATGGGTAATGACCCTAAAAAATCGGCATTGAACAAGTACCAACAAGCCCATGATGTTAAAAATTTGTTTGTCGTAGATGCCGCACCTTTTGTGTCGCAAGGAGATAAAAATGTCACTTGGACAATCTTGGCGTCTTCTATGCGGACATCGGAGTTTATCATTGAAGAAATGAAAAAGAAAAATTTATAAAAGATGAATAGAAGAGAATCTCTAAAAAATATGACGCTCAGTGCGTTTGGTTTAGCAGCTTTTCCGTCTGGGGCAATGGAGGCTGAAAATGCAGATAAGGGCGATAAAAAAATCAAAGTTCCCAATGGGCGTACTGAAACAGAAGCTGTACGTGATGCCCGAATCAATGCTGAAAAATTTTTCACACCCAACGAATTAAAGACAATTACGGTCTTATCGGACATTATTTTACCCGCCGATGCAACTTCGGGCAGTGCCTCCCAAGTTGGCGTACCCGCTTTCATCGAATTTATGATGAAAGACCAGCCCACTTATCAAACCCCAATGCGAGGCGGTTTAATGTGGCTAAACAACCAGTCAAATAAGCGTTTTCAAAAACAGTTTATTGGCTGTTCACGTCCCCAACAATTGGAAATTGTGGACGATATTGCCTATCCAGAACAAGTAAAATCGGGTATGCAGCAAGGCATAGCCTTTTTCACGATGTTGCGCAATTTTGTCGTAACGGGTTTTTATACAACAGAAGTTGGCTTCAAAGATTTGGGCTACGTCGGTAATAGACCCAATACATGGGAAGGTGTGCCAGAAGATGTTTTGAAACAATATGGTGTGTCTTATTAGTCTTTTATATTAAGACTGCCTATTTGGGTTCATTAACTGAGATTACAAAACGCACGACATCAACGAAACGATTAGAGATGTCATACATAGTATTTCATTTTTGAGTTTAATCATCATTCAAAAAACGTTCAGTCATTTTACAGCTTCGCTGTACGTAAAATTGAATGAATTAAGGTTGTTTGACAATTTTAGTGGAGGCATTAATCATTGCGCTCGCTTCGCTCGCGAAAGGAGGGGAAAGTGGTTCATTTTTCGGGCAAAGCCCGAAAAATGAACCACATCTTCTCTCGTCGTTGTGCGCGCAATAGGCATATGGCTAAGTAATTACATTTTTTTGATTGTTATGATTCTAAAATCATAACAATTAAAAAAATCACGGTTAAGATAATTATCTTTGCGAATCTGGAATTGAACTCCAGATTTGCAAGAAATGATAGAAAGACAAGCAAAAATAAAAGTTAAGCACTTGGCGCAGCAATTTCGGGCAGTATTGATTAGGAGACCTCGCCGAGGAAATTGCTGTGATACTTTATTTATTTCGCGTTTCTTGAATATTCGTAGTAATCAAAAAAGTAATTACTTAGTCACGCGCTCGCTTCGCTCGCGCGAGAGAGGAGAGGTGGTTCATTTTTCAGGCAAAGCCCGAAAAATGAACCACATTTCCCTTTTTTGCGAGCGAAGCGAGCTGTGGGCTAAGTAGTTACCCAAAAAATTAAAAAACTCATAGTTAAGACAACAGTAAATCAAAGTACAAAATGGAACAAGCCTTTCTTATAGACGGGATTAGAACGCCGATTGGCAGCTTTAAAGGCGCATTATCGGGTGTCAGAGCTGATGATTTGGCGGCATTGGTGATTCAAAAACTTGCTGAGCGCAACCCCTCAGTACCAACGGATAAAATCGAAGATGTGATTCTTGGTTGTGCGAACCAAGCGGGAGACGACAATCGCAATGTGGCGCGAATGGCATTGTTATTGGCAGGTTTGCCAATGACGGTGGCGGGTGAAACCGTCAATCGCTTGTGTGCATCGGGTATGTCGGCGGTGGCACAAGCAGCAAGAGCAATAAAAGCAAACGACGGTGAAGTATTCATTGCAGGTGGAGTCGAAAATATGACACGCGGACCTTGGGTTATTTCAAAAACGGAATCCGCTTACGGGCAAGAGCCTAAAATGTATGATTCGGCTTTCGGTTGGCGATTTATCAATCCGAAATTGGAGAAATTATATGGTGTTGATGCTATGGGAATTACAGCAGAAAATCTCGCAGAGATGTACAACATCAGCCGTGAAGACCAAGACCTTTTTGCCTACAATTCGCAACAAAAAGCGACAAAAGCGCAGCAAAATGGTGTTTTAGCCGAAGAAATTACGCCCGTTTTAATTCCTCAGAAAAAAGGCGACCCCCTCAGTATTTCGGCTGATGAATTCATCAAACCGAATTCATCACTTGACAAATTGAGTCAATTGCGCCCAGCTTTTAAGAAAGATGGGACAGTAACGGCGGGCAATGCGTCGGGCTTAAATGACGGTGCGGCTGCCTTATTGATGGCTTCAAAAAAGGCAATTAAAGCATACGATTTGATACCAAAAGCACGGATATTAAGTTCGGCAGTCGTTGGTGTTGAACCGCGTATCATGGGTATTGGTCCCGTTGAAGCAAGCCGTAAAGCCTTAGCAAAAGCGGGTTTGACATTGGCAGATATGGACGTTTTAGAAATGAATGAAGCCTTTGCTGCCCAAGTTTTGGCATGTTCGCGTGCGCTTGGCTTGGCAGATGACGATTCGCGCATCAACCCTAATGGCGGGGCAATTGCTTTGGGTCATCCGCTTGGTATGTCGGGTGCAAGAATTGTTTTAGCGGCAGCAAATGAACTACAACGCCAACAAAAACGTTACGCTTTGGCAACTATGTGTATCGGTGTCGGGCAAGGATACGCGGTGGTGATTGAGCGCGTTTGAGTAGTTTGATTCAAGGTAATGCGCTCCTTTCGCTCGCGCAGAGAAGGGAAAATGTGGTTCATTTTTCGGCTTCGCCGAAAAATGAACCACCTCTTTTTCTGCCATTGCGCGAGCAAAATGCACGAAGCTAAATATTTACCTTGAATCATTAAAAATATCCAAAAAATAATTCAATTTTGCGAAATTTTGAAAATCAAGTCGTAGCACTTTGAAATCTAAAATTTGAAATCTGAAATTAATAGGTCATCAACTAAATAGAATCAATTATGAGTTCAAAGAAAACATTGAAGGAAGACGCATTGCACTATCACGCAAAAGGGCGTCCAGGGAAGATTGAGGTTATCCCATCTAAAGAAACAGAAACACAGCGTGATTTGACGCTTGCTTATTCACCGGGTGTGGCAGAACCCTGTCTTGCGATTGCGGAAAATCCAGAAGATGTCTATAAATATACCGCAAAAGGTAATTTAGTGGCGGTTATCTCCAATGGCACGGCGGTTTTGGGTTTGGGTGATATTGGACCTGCGGCGAGTAAGCCCGTTATGGAAGGAAAGGGGCTTTTATTTAAAATTTACGCCGATATTGATGTTTTTGACATCGAATTGGATACTAAAAACGTAGAAGAATTTATCAAAACGGTGAAAATTCTTGAACCTACTTTTGGTGGTGTCAATTTGGAAGATATTTCCGCGCCCGAATGTTTTGAAATTGAGGAGCGATTGAAGGCGGAAATGAACATTCCTGTCATGCACGACGACCAGCACGGCACGGCAATTATCAGCGCGGCGGCTTTGTTGAACGCTTTGGAATTGGTAGAAAAAGACATTAAAGAAGCCAAAATTGTTATCAATGGGGCGGGAGCATCGGCTATTTCGTGTACCAAATTGTATTGCAGTTTGGGGGCGCAAAAAAAGAATATTTTTATGTACGACTCTAAAGGTTTGATTCACCCAAGTCGGACTAATTTGGACGGTAAAAAAAGTGAATTTGTAAATGGTACAGTCCCTGCAAGCACCACTTTGACCGATGCTTTGGTTGGTGCTGATGTTTTTGTGGGCTTGTCTAAGGGTAATATCCTAAACCAAGATATGATAAAACCAATGGCAAAAGATTGTATTGTGTTTGCAATGGCAAATCCAACGCCTGAGATTGCTTACGAAGAAGCTATGGCAGCGCGTAAAGATATTATTTTTGCGACAGGACGGAGTGATTATCCCAACCAAGTCAATAATGTATTAGGATTTCCGTACATATTTAGAGGTGCTTTAGACGTGCGCTCGAAAGTCATCAACGAAGAAATGAAATTGGCGGCGGTGCGTGCTTTGGCAGATTTGGCGAAAAAACCTGTTCCAGATTTGGTAAATTTGGCTTATGGACTCAATAATTTGGTGTTTGGTAGAGAATATATTATTCCAAAACCCGTTGACCCGCGTTTGTTGACAACGGTTGCCCCTGCGGTGGCGCGGGCAGCAATGGAAACAGGTGTGGCAAAATTTCCTATTCAAGATTGGGACGCTTATGAAACGCAATTGTCCAAGCGTTTGGGCTTAGACAACACCTTGACTAAGGTGATTATCAACAAAGCGAAGAAAAACCCTAAACGGATTGTCTTGGCAGATGCTGAAAATTTGGCGGTCTTGAAAGCTGCCCAACAAGCGAGTGAAGAAGGCATTGCAACGCCGATTTTGTTGGGTAAGGTCAAGCGCATCAGGAAAATGATCGCCGAAAATCAATTGGATTTGGGCGATATTGAGATTATTGACCCGATGTTGCCACAAACGGAAGCGGAGAGGGAACGGCTTGCCAAATATGGCGATATGTTGTTTGAAAAACGCCAACGCAAAGGCTACAACAAAGCCGAAGCCCATGACATCATTCGGCGCCGCAATTATTTTGGCTCAATGATGGTCGAATCAGGAGAAGCTGATGGTATGATTGGCGGTTTGACCCGCAATTATCCTGATACAATTCGCCCCGCTTTGCAAGTGATTGGCAATGAAGATGGGGTGAAAAAAGTATCGGGTATGTATATTTTGATGAGCCGTTTTGGACCACTTTTCTTAGCCGATACGACCGTTAATTTTAATCCAACGGCGGAAGAAATTGTGGAAATTGCAGAATTGGCGGCAAAAGAAGTTGAAAAATTCAATATCAAACCGCGTATCGCTTTATTGACGTATTCTAATTTTGGCAGTGCCAACGGTGATGATGCGATTAAAATGCGTAAGGCGCTCAGTTTGCTCAAAGCCAAACACCCCGACCTCGTGGTAGATGGTGAAATGCAAGCCCATTTGCCATTTGAAACGGATTTGTTGAAAGAAAGTCATCCGTTCAGTGAATTGGTCAATGGCGGTGCAAATGTGCTGATTTTCCCTAATTTGTCGGCATCTAACATTGCCTACAATTTGGTGAAAAGTATTGCCAATATCGAAAAAATCGGACCTATTTTAATGGGTTTGAAAAAGCCCGTTCACTTATTGCAATTGGGCAGTACTACGCGCGAAATCGTCAATATGATGGCAATAGCGGTGGTAGATGCGCAAGATGCCTAAAGCCCCCAGCCCCAAAGGGGAGCGTGCGAGAAGGAGGAATGTGGTTCATTTTTCGGGCAAGCCCGAAAACTGAACCACCTCTTCTTACTTTGGGTGGGCCTTATCGCAGCAATAAAATCTGTCCGTCTAACAGTTTTCGATTCGGTGCGGCGTGTCGCAAAACGTAGTAATAAACACCGCTTGGTAGTGGTGCTTCTCTTTGGTCAGTTCCAGACCAAAGGTTATTGTAAGGAATTGCGCTTTTAAACACCAATTCATTCCAATTATTGTAGATAAATAATTGGGCTTGTGGATAGGCGGCAAGGCTGTCAATCTCGAAAAATTCTTCCCCTGTCATATTGGTTGCAACGCCATTTTTAATTCTACCCAATGGAGCATCTAAGTCTTTGAGCGTGATACGAAGCGTGGCGGAGTCGCAATTATTGATACAGCCGTTCATGCAGACTTTGTATTCCAAAACTTGTTGTGTGAGACCCCTCAGTACCTGAGGTGCTTTGTAGTGGATAAGACTGTCCGTTAGCCGCCGCCAAGTGCCATCTGTCGGTGATTTGATTACCGTAAAACGCCCGCCATAACTGCTCAGTTTATCGTTCGTGAGTAAATTTATTGTAGCAGAATCGCCGATATCCACCGTTATTTCTTCATCAAAAGCTTCTACACTCGGACGAATACTGAGCTGAGTTGTAATGACAGTATCACAACCCGTTGTTGATACTTTTCGATTTGTGTATGTTCCCGCCGTAGTCACACTCGTATTATCGGGCAAACGATAGGTTTCTCCTTTGCAAATGCTGGCATTGACGGTTTGTGTTAGGACTTTGCGGTAGGTCAATGTCGTGGCGTAGCGGGTTTTACACCCGTTTGTTGCCGTTATCGTGTCTTCATAGACACCCGCAAGGGTGACATTTCGGTTTGTTTGTGGTAAATTATAGCTACCACCTTGACAAAAACTGTCTATTTTGCCAATGGTTTGTAGCGGTGTTACCGTCAAATTGGTCGTGATTGTCACCGAATCACACGTATTTGCCCGATTTCTAAGCGTTTCACGATAAGTTGCAGAATTTGTCGGGGCAACAATTTGACCACTCGGTAGCGTGTCTTTCTGCCCGTAACAAATCGTTTTATTGCGGGTTTGTGGCGCGTTTGGATTCACCACAAGCGTGATGATTCGGCTTTTCAAAGTCAATAATGTGGCATTGGGATTGGTGACTTCAACTGTATAAGTACCCGCATCGCAAGATGTTACCCCCTTCAGTATCAGCGTGTTTTTTTGAGACAAAAGACTTGGTACTTCGACCCCATTTTTGAACCAACGATAGTTATTGTTCGGTATTGCGCCATCAATTTTTAGGTCAACGGTTATTGTGCTGCCGATTGTGGCGTTGATTGTGGTGTCTTTAAAAATTAACTGTTGTGGGGCATAAAGAAACGAATCGTACACAAAATGATTACGGTTTTTTAGGAGGTCGTCGAAGGTCAATTTATTATTTTGCAAGAAAAAATAGGGTAATCTCTGAGCCGTCAGTGGCAATCTTGAAATGTCGGGAAAGCTATCAACTTGATTGTCTTGGAGGTCTAAAAAGCGTAAATTCGACAGATTTGCAATAGAATCAGGCATTGCGCCTTTGAGTTGACAATTTTGAAAATGAAGCCGTAACACTTTTTTTAGTCCACTTATTTTATTGGATAAGACTTGATTAAGCGGGTTATTATCCAAAACCAAACCTTCTAAATTGGGAAGCGTCCAGACGGAATCTGATAAAGTCGTGATGCCACAATTTGCTAATTGCAATTCCTTTAATTTTGTCAAGCGGCCAATGGCATTTGGCAAAGTAGAACCCAAGCCATTTTTGGTAGGACTTGTCGGATTACTCGAAAAAGAGATAAATTCAATATCTAATAAGCGAAAAAGTGCGTCAGGAAATGCCGTTGCAACGATGCGATTACCGCCAAAAGGTCTCCCATAACAATCACTCACGCCGTCAAAATCAAGTGACGTAACGCAGCCCGCCGCATCTGCACAGACACCATACCAAGTTGAAATCGGCGCACTCGTTAGCCAATTGTCTTTTCTGAGCCAATTATTGCCGTTGGTGGCGATAAAAAATTCGACAAGCGCGACGGAATCGCGGTAGCGGCAAGAGTTTGTGTCCAAGCCCCGACAACTGCAATCCGCTTGGATTTTATCATTGATAGTATAACTGAGACTGTCGTTGCAGCTTGTCCCGATTGGAGATTCATTGTTGCAGAAGCGGCGAAAATCACCTTGCCATGTGAGTTGAGGATTGTTGGTGATATTGTAAGAACTATCAGGATAGATATTGGGATTCGTACTAAAACGCAGCCGACAAAAGCGTTGCCATTCCGTCGGAAAACAACCCGTCAATTGATTGTTGTTGAGGTATAAAATGTGTAGCCGCGCTAAGTTTTGGAAAGTGGGCAAACTGCCACGCAATTGATTAAAAGCAAGGTCAAGATATTGTAAATTGGGCAATCTGAAATCGGGAATCGTACCGTTCAGTTGGTTCGCGTGCAAGTCAAGCCGTCTCAGATTGGGCAAATCAAAATTGGGAATTACATCCGTCAATTGATTGCTCTTTATACTTAGTACCTCCAAACGAGGCAGATTAAAATTAGGCAACACACCGCTAAATTGATTGTCGTACAGATAAAGGTAGGTCAAATTAGGCAAATTCAGATTGGGAAGTGTGCCGCTTAGTGCGTTGCGTCCTACGTGCAGAATTGTGAGATTGGGTAAATTAAAACTGGGCAGCGTGCCTGTGAGTTGATTGCTGTAAAAAAACAATTTTTCCACCATCGGCACATTCCTAAAATTGGGCAACTGCCCACTGATGCGGTTTTCTGATACATCTAAAATTGTCAATTTTGAAAAATTGAGGTCGTACATATTCCCCCGCAAACTGTCAGCCACCAATTTAATGGTTTCAACACACCCCTCAGTATTTAAGGTGATGCCATACCATTCATTGATAGGGCGATTGGACAGCCAATTGGTGCGGATGCGCCAGTTGTTGCCGTTGAAGTTGTTGTAAAAGGTGATGAGGGCGAGGGAGTCTTGATAGCGGCAACTATTATTTGGCTGCACAACAACCGTAATTTTCCGACTGTTCAAAGTTAAAAGGGGCGCATTGGGGTTGGTAACTTTAACCTCATAAGTTCCTGCATCAGTTGTTTGTAAACTATTGAAAACCAATTTATTAACGCCATTTATTGTTCGATAAAATGCCCCGTTTTTGTACCAATTGTAAACATTGCTGGATATTGCTGCGTCAATTTTTAGGTCAATACTGAGGGGGGTATTTTGCGTGCCGCGAATGGTTGTGTCCACGAAAATAGAATCTTGCAAGGCATAAGTTGACGCAATACGATTGATAATCGGCATATTCGGCACAATGTCTTCAAACGTAAAACGGTTGTTTTGAACAGAAAAAAAGTTTGTCCAACGGGAATTGAAAGCCGCGAAAGGCAATGCCGAAAAATCGGGCAACACATCAAATTTGTTTTCTTCTATTTGAAAAACTTGCAGTTTTGAGCGCGTTGCAAGGTTGGCAGGAACGCTGCCCGTGAGGTTGTTTTGGCAAATATCCAAATTGCCCAAACTATCCAAAGTACCCATACTCGTTGGAATAGTGCCTGTCAAACCCGTTGTACACAAGTGCAATTCTTTGAGTTTTCTAAGATTACCAAACTGAGAAGGAAACGGTATATTCAAAGGGATTGTCGTTCAAATCAATGCTTTCGATATTCGGCAACGTCCAAAAACTATTGGGAAATGGCGCGGTAAAAACGGCAATTGTAAGCAAAAAAATGCTTTAAACTCGTCATACTGCCAAAATTGGTCGGGAAAACGCCACCCAAACCCGTATTGCCTTGCACATTGAGCCTCACCAAAGAAGTCAACAACCGCATCGAATCGGGCAATGTACCGACCAAACCCATGCCCGTTGGATTAGCTTCTAAATTGTCGCAATCTACAACCCCGCCGTCAAGGTCGAGACATTCGACGCAGTCTGTGGCGTTGAGTTTTACGCCGTACCAAGTGGTCATGGGTTGGGTTAAATTCCATTTATAGGGGGGGGGGAGGTTTTGCATATTTGTGGCACGGTAGAAGGCGGCGAGGGCGAGTGAGTCTGTTTCTCTACAAGTTAAAGTACAAGCTCCTTCGTTGTTGTTCCAGTAATTTGCCCAGCTTTGGGTGGCGAGATTGGGATTGTTGAAAATATTACCACTTGTTGCACCAATCAAAGGACAATTTGTTTTTAATTCTCTTGGAATACACCCGCTCAAGCGATTAGAATCTAACCACAAAAGATTTAGAAGCGGGATATTGAATTTAGGAATATTGCCTGAAAGTAAATTATGGCGTAATCTGACATCTCTTAATCTTGGTGCAAACTCAAAGGTTGGTAGTGTTCCAGTCAATTGATTAAAACCTAAATCCAATACTTCTAACGCAATTAGCCTATTAAAAACAGGAATCGAGCCGCTTAATTGGCAATATATAAGAGATAAAATTTTTAAAGTGGGTAAATTAAAGTTAGGAATCGTGTTTGAAAATCCATTCCAACCTATTTCAATCACTTTTATTTGAGGTAAACCACTAAAATTTGGGATAGAACCATTCAAAGAATTTTGGGCTAAAATAAAGGTATCCAATTGAGGCAATTGAATATCTATCAAATTGCCATTCAGTCTATTCCCTCCCAAATTGATACTCTGTACACACCCCTCAGTATTTAATCTTACACCATACCAAGTTGTTATGGGTTGATTGAGTAGCCATTTATTTGTCCAGTTTGCACCGTTTGTTGCATTGTAGAAAGCGACTAATTGTAAGGAATCTTTGTAGCGGCAGCTTGTGGTATCAATCGCTATTACACTTCCTTTGCAAGTGCAATCTGTTTGGATTTTGTCATTTGTTGTATTGGCATTTCCATCATCGCAGCTTGCGCCGATTTGGGGTTCGTTGTTGCAGAAGCGTTGGAAATCGCCTTGCCAAGAAAGTTGAGGGTTGTTTGTGATGTTGTAAGAGCTATCTACAAAACTATTTTGATTCGCATTGTACCGCAAACGGCAGAAACGCTGCCATTCTGTGGGAAAACAACCAAGTCAGTTTATTATTATGAAGATATAACAAGCGTATTTTAGGCAGATTTTGGAGAGGCGGGATTGTCCCACTCAATTGATTGGAGGAAAGGGAAAGGTATTGCAAATTCGGCATATTAAAACTCGGGATTGTCCCACTCAATTGATTGGAGTAAAGCCAAAGGTATTGCAAATTCGGCAGATTAAAATTCGGGATTGTCCCACTCAATTGATTGGAGTAAACGGGGAAAAAAAAAAAAAAAAAAAAAAAATAAAGGTATTGCAAATTCGGCATATTAAAATTCGGGATTGTCCCACTCAATTGATTGGAGTTAAGGGAAAGGTATTGCAAATTCGGCATATTAAAATTCGGGATTGTCCCACTCAATTGATTGGAGTTAAGCCAAAGGTATTGCAAATTCGGCAGATTAAAATTCGGGATTGTCCCACTCAATTGATTGGAGTAAAGTTCAAGGTAGTTGCAAATTCAACGGCAATTATCGGGATTGCCCACTCAATTGATTGGAGTTAAGAAAAGGTCTCACAATTCGGTGATTAAAATTCGGGATTGTCCCACTCAATTGAATGGAGAAAAGGAAAGGTTGCAACTTCGGCATATTAAAATTCGGGATTGTCCCACTCAATTGATTGGAGTTAAGGAAAATTCTTGTCACTCGTGCA
>JAXHNU010000030.1:0-152516 GCA_034520175.1 Saprospiraceae bacterium | reverse complement strand
TTCACTACTCACGACGATGTTTTTTTGGTACCTTTTTTTCACCGGAAAGGACCCGTAAAGTGATAATGATTATCATCTACATATCACAACGTGCGTGGAGGCCATCAAACCACGTCAAATAATCAATTATGACGCAGGTATCGTATTAATTGATCTGCATCAACTTAACGTAAAAACAACTTCAGACAATACAAATCAGCGACACTGAATACGGGGCAACCTCATGTCAACGAAGAACAGAACCCGCAGAACAACAACCCGCAACATCCGCTTTCCTAACCAAATGATTGAACAAATTAACATCGCTCTTGAGCAAAAAGGGTCCGGGAATTTCTCAGCCTGGGTCATTGAAGCCTGCCGTCGGAGACTAACGTCAGAAAAGAGAGCATATACATCAATTAAAAGTGATGAAGAATGAACATCCCGCGTTCTTCCCTCCGAACAGGACGATATTGTAAATTCACTTAATTACGAGGGCATTGCAGTAATTGAGTTGCAGTTTTACCACTTTCCTGACAGTGACAGACTGCGTGTTGGCTCTGTCACAGACTAAATAGTTTGAATGATTAGCAGTTATGGTGATCAGTCAACCACCAGGAATAATCCTTCATATTATTATCGTGCTTCACCAACGCTGCCTCAATTGCTCTGAATGCTTCCAGAGACACCTTATGTTCTATACATGCAATTACAACATCAGGGTAACTCATAGAAATGGTGCTATTAAGCATATTTTTTACACGAATCAGATCCACGGAGGGATCATCAGCAGATTGTTCTTTATTCATTTTGTCGCTCCATGCGCTTGCTCTTCATCTAGCGGTTAAAATATTACTTCAAATCTTTCTGTATGAAGATTTGAGCACGTTAGCCTTACATACATCTGTCGGTTGTATTTCCCTCCAGAATGCCAGCAGGACCGCACTTTGTTACGCAACCAATACTATTAAGTGAAAACATTCCTAATATTTGACATAAATCATCAACAAAACACAAGGAGGTCAGACCAGATTGAAACGATAAAAACGATAATGCAAACTACGCGCCCTCGTATCACATGGAAGGTTTTACCAATGGCTCAGGTTGCCATTTTTAAAGAAATATTCGATCAAGTGCGAAAAGATTTAGACTGTGAATTGTTTTATTCTGAACTAAAACGTCACAACGTCTCACATTAATTTCTTATTTACTATCTAGCCACAGATAATATTCACATCGTGTTAGAAAACGATAACACCGTGTTAATAAAAGGACTTAAAAAGGTTGTAAATGTTAAATTCTCAAGAAACACGCATCTTATAGAAACGTCCTATGATAGGTTGAAATCAAGAGAAATCACATTTCAGCAATACAGGGAAAATCTTGCTAAAGCAGGAGTTTTCCGATGGGTTACAAATATCCATGAACATAAAAGATATTACTATACCTTTGATAATTCATTACTATTTACTGAGAGCATTCAGAACACTACACAAATCTTTCCACGCTAAATCATAACGTCCGGTTTCTTCCGTGTCAGCACCGGGGCGTTGGCATAATGCAATACGTGTACGCGCTAAACCCTGTGTGCATCGTTTTAATTATTCCCGGACACTCCCGCAGAGAAGTTCCCCGTCAGGGCTGTGGACATAGTTAATCCGGGAATACAATGACGATTCATCGCACCTGACATACATTAATAAATATTAACAATATGAAATTTCAACTCATTGTTTAGGGTTTGTTTAATTTTCTACACATACGATTCTGCGAACTTCAAAAAGCATCGGGAATAACACCATGAAAAAAATGCTACTCGCTACTGCGCTGGCCCTGCTTATTACAGGATGTGCTCAACAGACGTTTACTGTTCAAAACAAACCGGCAGCAGTAGCACCAAAGGAAACCATCACCCATCATTTCTTCGTTTCTGGAATTGGGCAGAAGAAAACTGTCGATGCAGCCAAAATTTGTGGCGGCGCAGAAAATGTTGTTAAAACAGAAACCCAGCAAACATTCGTAAATGGATTGCTCGGTTTTATTACTTTAGGCATTTATACTCCGCTGGAAGCGCGTGTGTATTGCTCACAATAATTGCATGAGTTGCCCATCGATATGGGCAACTCTATCTACACTGCTCATTAATATACTTCTGGGTTCCTTCCAGTTGTTTTTGCATAGTGATCAGCCTCTCTCTGAGGGTGAAATAATCCCGTTCAGCGGTGTCTGCCAGTCGGGGGGAGGCTGCATTATCCACGCCGGAGGCGGTGGTGGCTTCACGCACTGACTGACAGACTGCTTTGATGTGCAACCGACGACGACCAGCGGCAACATCATCACGCAGAGCATCATTTTCAGCTTTAGCATCAGCTAACTCCTTCGTGTATTTTGCATCGAGCGCAGCAACATCACGCTGACGCATCTGCATGTCAGTAATTGCCGCGTTCGCCAGCTTCAGTTCTCTGGCATTTTTGTCGCGCTGGGCTTTGTAGGTAATGGCGTTATCACGGTAATGATTAACAGCCCATGACAGGCAGACGATGATGCAGATAACCAGAGCGGAGATAATCGCGGTGACTCTGCTCATACATCAATCTCTCTGACCGTTCCGCCCGCTTCTTTGAATTTTGCAATCAGGCTGTCAGCCTTATGCTCGAACTGACCATAACCAGCGCCCGGCAGTGAAGCCCAGATATTGCTGCAACGGTCGATTGCCTGACGGATATCACCACGATCAATCATAGGTAAAGCGCCACGCTCCTTAATCTGCTGCAATGCCACAGCGTCCTGACTTTTCGGAGAGAAGTCTTTCAGGCCAAGCTGCTTGCGGTAGGCATCCCACCAACGGGAAAGAAGCTGGTAGCGTCCGGCGCCTGTTGATTTGAGTTTTGGGTTTAGCGTGACAAGTTTGCGAGGGTGATCGGAGTAATCAGTAAATAGCTCTCCGCCTACAATGACGTCATAACCATGATTTCTGGTTTTCTGACGTCCGTTATCAGTTCCCTCCGACCACGCCAGCATATCGAGGAACGCCTTACGTTGATTATTGATTTCTACCATCTTCTACTCCGGCTTTTTAGCAGCGAAGCGTTTGATAAGCGAACCAATCGAGTCAGTACCGATGTAGCCGATAAACACGCTCGTTATATAAGCGAGATTGCTACTTAGTCCGGCGAAGTCGAGAAGGTCACGAATGAACTAGGCGATAATGGCGCACATCGTTGCGTCGATTACTGTTTTTGTAAACGCACCGCCATTATATCTGCCGCGAAGGTACGCCATTGCAAACGCAAGGATTGCCCCGATGCCTTGTTCCTTTGCCGCGAGAATGGCGGCCAACAGGTCATGTTTTTCTGGCATCTTCATGTCTTACCCCCAATAAGGGGATTTGCTCTATTTAATTAGGAATAAGGTCGATTACTGATAGAACAAATCCAGGCTACTGTGTTTAGTAATCAGATTTGTTCGTGACCGATATGCACGGGCAAAACGGCAGGAGGTTGTTAGCGCAAAAAAAAAATTCCAAAAAAAAAATTCCAAAAAAAAAAAGCGACTAACAAACACAATCTGATGGCACACGACCGGTGATTGTAAACACATCTTCGATAGGCATCAAGAAAGGCTTATCGATAGCACGTACTGGCTGTGGGATAAAGGTATCACAAGCGTTCATGAGTTCCATGATAGAAACTTCGCCATCGGCTTCGCCGTTCAAGGCACGAAGGCCGGAACCGCGAACGATTGGTGTGGTGTCGCCTGGGAACTGATACTTGTTGAGAAGATCGCGAACTTCCATTTCGACGAGGTCGAGGAGTTCAGGATCATCAACCATGTCCACCTTGTTCATGAAAACAACGATGGAAGGAACGCCAACCTGCTTCGCAAGCAGAATGTGTTCGCGAGTTTGTGGCGCATTGGGCCGTCGGTCGCTGCAACCACGAGGATTGCGCCGTCCATCTGGGCAGCACCAGTAACCATGTTCTTCACATAGTCAGCATGGCCTGGGCAGTCGACGTGAGCGTAGTGACGGTTCGGCTGTCTGATATTCGACGTGCGAGGTGTTAATCGTGATACCGCGTGCCTTTTCTTCGGGAGTCCAAGACTTTTGAGAGCAGTTCAAAATCCAATGACAGTGAAAAGTTTCCATTTAAAATATCATACAATTTGTGTGATATGGTGTACATTGGTATAATATTTATACGAAACTCGAATAAGATAAGAATGGTGGCGATGACGGGTCGATCAGACGTGGCGGCTCAACCGCGCACGAAAGAACTATTAAATATAATATCTTAAAAGCTATTGGAAATCGCTATCACGTGGCTCATTTTAAAAATGATCTTGTACAAACCAATTCTAGTTCAACAATTTGTGCAGTTTGCACGTGTATAAGGTATGTAAGGCGCCGTTTACCGGAATTTTGTTGTTGTTTTTAGGAAACTTGTTTTTGCTCTGGTTGTGGACATCAAAGTCTCCACTTGATTGACCTTCGCTAATATAACATTCCACATTCCTTTATATCCTTCCAACTCTACCCTTTCTCACATAATGAAATTCGACAATGAAGAGAAACCGTCTGCTTTGATATTATGTTTGATATCTAGAGAATAGACTTAATAATAATACTATAAAAACGTGTTTCATATAATATTTTAATTTGGACTATAGTTCGTTTTTTGTGTATGATAAAATACAATAAAATAATTTAACGGTTTCTAATTTGAATAAACAAAAACTAGAAACTTAAAATGTTTATTTTTCTATCTGTAATAATTTATGTATGATTTTCATCATATTAATTAAATACTAACTACGAGATTATTATTGATATGAATTAAGCTATATTACACATTATATGATACGAGTGCTGCATAAGGTAAATGCATAAAGACCGCTGAATATGAATTTAGTAAATCATTTACGGAACGACGTGCCGACCGTGATTTTCAAATAACACGTCGATCCGGTTGGTTATAATAATTGTTTAAAACTTGAAACTTCGAAAATGATTAAAATTTACCATATGAAAATTAAATAGACGGAAAATCTAAAGTAATCGGGTATGCTAATTTGTGAGATAAATAAGTTTCGTTTTCCTAAAAAGGTTTAAAAATATCAAGTTGTGGTGTAAAAACGCAGTAGAAAAAATAAATAAATAAACGAATGTGAGTTCTAACACACTGCGTAATGTTCGTAATTAAACGTCGAAAACCACTATACTACGTTGCATCAACAATATAATATATCAGAAAATAAAATATACAATAAGAACTGTACTAACATAATAATGTGTTCAACTACCTTGAAATGAACGGTCTGACGAGACTTTGTTGTTTGGCGGTATAATACTACAGAGTAGATCTTATTCCAAGAATTCAAGTTATTTGGGTGAGGTTAGAGAATACATAGCTACTACTACAGCAATACGTAACTAAAAAAAAAAAAAAAAAAAATTGCGTGTACTTCCGTTCGGTTACGTGTGCTCATGCCAACCGTAAGGTGATGCCAAAGAGTCGGCAGGGTCAAGCACCAAACTCCGTCCGCCGTGTGAAGGGCTTTCCGTAGGCAATGCAAAAACGCGGTAGCTACCGCCACCTATAACGACGGGCGGAGCAGCTTTTAGGTTTGAAGTTTGAGCAGTTTTGGAATTTGAAATCTGAAATTTGGAATTTTCTACCCCCTCAGTATGTGCGTCTGTACATTCCGATTTTGGGTGGCTAAAACGGTCATGGTCAATGCTGCAATGTGTGGTATAGCTGCCTTTGTCCAAAACAGTACCCGTCAAGGCATCAATGCGCAAATGCCAATGGTTTTGTCCGTCGAGTTGGTCAATATTGACGTCCCAAGCCAAACGTGCGGTATTTTCGCTCATTTTTTGGTACTTCAATTTCGCATTAATATCCGACAAAACAAACTTACCTTTATCGAATACAAATTCCGTTTTGGATACCGCGTTCTTTAAAACGACCCCCTCAGTAATTTGCACATTTACCGCACTACAAGCAGCTCTAATCGCCGCTTCTGGTGTCAAACGCGGTTGAGTAGTATTGGCAGCCGCCGCGAGGTTGTGCATAAACCGATTGCCCGCAAACAAGACTTCACCAGAAGGTAAAACATTGACGTTGACTAAGCCATTGAACAATTCAATATGGGCATTTTCTTGAAGAATGTAAACGTGGGTCAGACCATTTGCTTGAGTCGTGTAATAATCTTGAACACGGACATTTTTCACGTCTTCCGCCGTTAAATGCCACTCAGTTTGTTGTTTTTCAAGAAAACGAAGCGCGATGTTTACCGCGTCAGGATGTGGTTTGGGCATTTGTTCTACTTTTTGTGCCAATACAGAATGGCTCAAAAAGACTAAAGCGAACAAACACAAGGACAGCTTTTGGGAAAGTCTTTTCATGCTTGAAAATAGATTTTTAATTAATGTGTAATAGATTAAAATTGTGAGTAATTACTTAGCTGAAACGTAGAGAAGATGGTTCATTTTCGGGCTTTGCCCGAAAATGAACCACACGCGTCCCTCATTCGCGCGAGCGAAGCAAGTGCGTGGCTAAGTATTAATCTAAGTTTTGTAGTAGTGCCTCGAAACGCGCCGCCTTCGGCAGCGCGGGGAACTTTTCGGAGCGAGCCGTTTTTTTTGTTGACAATTTGGGCTTTGCCCAAATTGTCAACAAAAAAAACGGCTCGCTCCATTAGAATTTCTTCGCCGCGAAGCCGCGTTTTTATACCACAAAAATTGGGTTGCTTACTACAATTGCAATAGAGGTTAAATGTTGTGTAAACATAAATAAAAAAATTACACAAAAGTAAGATTTTAGACATATGGCTAAAAAAAATACGCTATTTTGATTTTCTTTAACATTCTTTATGAGAGTTATACTCCCTACCTAAATTCGTACTCGTACTGTACTTGCCAGCCAATTTGTTTTCCCGAAGACCTATCCCGTATCATGCTACTGATGGGTAAACCATTAAAATCGTACAAGAATATCACTTCACGCCCGACAGTTTCGACGCGAATGAGTCGTTTATTGTCGTCATAAATATAAGTCAATTCCGAAATTTCAATAGCTTGGTCTGTGCTTTCATCGCGTACAAAGCGTTTCATACGGGTGCGTATTCCTGTTTTTTCATCAAAAAAAGGATAATAAATCACGCCGTTTTGAGAAAACATGACAGCCCGATGTTTTTCGTCAAAACGCACCGAATCCATCTTGTTTTCTTCGGCGAGTTGGAGGCGAAAACTGTCCGCAAACCATTCATAATTGATAGAATATTCGTTGTATTCCCCAATTTGCATTTGATGGTGCGATTCAATGGTGAGTTTTCCTTCCTCATCATAATCGTATAAAATGACTTCTCGAATAGAATCGCGTTCATCTTTTCCACGATGAAAACGGTAGCTGCGAAAACATCTGGCTGCTTCATTGTAATAATTTTCGATGAAACCAAATGGTTTGCGGCGGTTTTCGGGTAATAGGTTGAACTCATATTTTGCGAGTTTCCCGAAAGGGTTGAAGCACAATTTTTGAAGGGGGAGGTATTCAGTTTCAGAGGTGTCACTCATCAAATCGGGCATCCGAACCGTTACAGATTTAATGTTTTTAGCAATAATAAACGCTGAATCTTCAAAGAAGTCTTCAAAATGATAGAATTGTTGTGCCGTCAAATGAGACACAAATGGAAATAGTAAAATGTTAATAGTTAATATTCTAAAACATTTTTTCAAGGCAGATAAGGTAAAGTAGTTCATACGTAGTAAAGTTATTGAAACAAACAATATTATCGTAAACTTGTAATAGGTTTGTTTTAAAATTTATGATAGTGCGAAAGTAGTTTTTTATGAGAATAATTGTATATAAAAATGATTACTACTTTATATTTTTTCTTTTTACGCGCTTTGAGGCTTTAAAGACCCCCTCAGTATTTTACCCTTTTTTTAGCATTTTTGAACCCTTACAGCTTACCTTTGTTCTTTGAAAGTAGTAATTGAGGGATGGGCATAACCTAAAAGCGTTTTTTGCATCTCGCGCTCGCTTCGCTCGCGCGAGGGAGGGGAATGTGGTTCGTTTTTCGGCGAAGCCGAAAAACGAACCACGTCTCCTCCCTTTTTGCGCGAGCGAAGCGCGCGCAAAACATCTGTTTTTAATCAAAAAACGATGTTTTTAGGTTATGCCCACTCCTCAAGTAGTAATTATTTAGGTTGTATTGCTCGCTTTGCTCGCAAGAGAGGGGAATGTGGTTCATTTTTAGGGCTTTGCCCGAAAAATGAACCACCTCTCCTCTCTTGCGAGCGAAGCGAGCGCGACTCTTTAGTTAGAATAAATCACCCAATCTTGATTCTTATGTTTGAAACTGAATTGTTTCCACACCCCGTTCAAACGGCTTGCCTATTGAACACGATAGAAGAAGCTATTGCCGATATGCGCGCTGGTAAAATCATCATCGTTGTAGATGATGAAGACCGTGAAAATGAAGGCGACTTTATCTGCGCTGCCCAATTGGTCACGCCCGAAATGATTAATTTTATGGCAACCCACGGACGCGGCTTGATTTGTACCCCGATTGAGGAAAGCCGAGCCGACGCGCTTGATATGCCGCCAATGGTACCTTCAAATACAGCTTTGCACGAAACAGCTTTTACGGTTTCTGTTGACCTTTTGGGACATGGCTGCTCAACGGGCATCTCTGCTTATGACCGCGCCACGGGTATTCGTTGGTTTACCGATGCCCGTGCAAAAGGAGAAGATTATGCCCGACCTGGACATATTTTCCCGCTTCGTGCCAAAACGGGTGGTGTTTTACGCCGCACTGGGCATACCGAAGCGGCTGTTGACTTGGCGCGTTTGGCGGGTTTGTATCCTGCTGGGGTTTTGGTCGAAATTTTGAACGAAGATGGGACAATGGCGCGTTTGCCGCAATTGCTGGAAATAGGTAAAAGATTTGGTTTGAAAACCATTTCAATTGATGATTTGGTGGCGTATCGAATGAAAACGGAGCGTTTGGTCAAGCGTGAAACATCGGTCAAATTACCTTCAAAATATGGAGACTTGGAAGTTTTTGCTTACCAACAATTGACTTCGGGGGATATTCATTTAGCCATAAAATTGGGTGATTGGAAACCCAACGAACCCATTGCCGTTCGGGTTCAATCTTCAACTGAACCCAACGATATTTTGGGCAGTTTGTTCGGTGATGCCGAATCTTCCTTGCACCAAGCCTTCAATATTATTGCAAAAGAAGGTAAAGGCGTGTTTTTGTACATTCAACAAGCCGAGAAAGGAGATTCGATGTTGCAACGTCTCAAAGCATTTAAAGTACAAATAGAACGCAACACACACCCTCAGTCTATGGACGCACGAGATTACGGCGTAGGTGCGCAGATTTTATGTGATTTGGGCATTTCTAAAATTCGGTCAATTACGCGGTCTCAACGGCGTCGGGTGGGGTTGATTGGGTACGGCTTGGAGATTGTTGATGTGATAAATTTTTAATATTTAGCTGCACTCGCAGAATAGGAGATTTTGTTCATTTTTCGGGCAAGCCGAAAAATGAACAAAATCTCCCATTTTTGGGGCGTCTTTTTTTATTCACTTCTATACAAAAAAGCCGACCGAACACACAGTTCAGTCGGCTTTTTTATAATTCAAAACCAATATTATCCCAGCAACGCCTTGCCCGGATATACAGCATTTGCGCCCAATTCTTCTTCGATACGCAACAATTGATTGTATTTAGCGACCCTATCAGAACGGCTTGCCGAGCCTGTTTTGATTTGTCCACAATTTAAAGCCACTACCAAATCTGCAATTGTAGTATCTTCGGTTTCGCCTGAACGGTGACTCATAATGCTTGTGTAACCATTGCGGGTAGCCAATTGAACCGCGTCAATTGTTTCTGACAATGAGCCAATTTGGTTTACTTTGACGAGGATAGAATTCGCAATTTCTTGCTCAATACCTTGTTGCAAACGCTCTACGTTTGTTACGAAAAGGTCATCACCAACGAGTTGCGTAGAAGCACCCAATTTTTCGGTCAAGGCTTTCCAACCTGCCCAATCATCTTCCGCAAGACCGTCTTCGATGCTGAGAATAGGATATTTTTTACACCAGTCAGCCCAAAATTTCACCATTTCTTTGCTCGACAATTTCTCACCCGTTGATTTTTTGAAATGGTACATGCCACTTTCTGAATCGTAAAATTCACTTGCTGCGGCGTCCATTGCAATCATCATGTCAACACCGGGTTTATAACCTGCTGCCTCAATCGCTTGCATCACCGTCTCAATCGCTTCAACATTGCTTTTGATATTCGGCGCAAAACCACCTTCGTCACCCACGTTTGTTGAATGTCCTTTCTTTTTCAATACCGATTTCAAAGCGTGAAACACTTGAACACCCATGCGCAAACCCTCTTTGAAAGTGTCTGCACCCACAGGAACAACCATAAACTCTTGAAAATCAATAGAATTGTCGGCGTGTGAACCACCATTCAAGATGTTCATCAAAGGCACTGGCAAAACATAAGCATTGACCCCACCAAGATAGCGGTACAAAGGTTGACGCGCCTCTTGTGCCGCCGCTTTAGCAACTGCCAAAGACACACCCAAAATAGCATTAGCACCCAATTTTCCTTTATTAGGCGTACCGTCAAGGGCTATCATCATGCTGTCAATGCCCCGTTGGTCAAAAGCATTCATACCGATAAGTGCCGATTTGATGTCTTTATTGACGTTCGCCACCGCGTTCAATACACCTTTTCCGAGATACCTTTTTTTATCTTCATCGCGGAGTTCGACCGCTTCGTGTGTGCCAGTTGAGGCACCCGATGGAACAGCCGCACGCCCCATACTACCATTTTTGGTTGTCACTTCGACTTCAATCGTCGGGTTGCCACGCGAGTCCAGAATTTCGCGCGCATGGACATTAAGAATTTCGCTCATTGATTTGAATGATTTTTAGTTGAAAAATGAAGGGCTTATTTGAATTAGCGGTGCAAATATAAGGTATCTGTTTTTTATCTCCCATTTTTTTTTGAAATATTGTGTAAAATACACTAAGGTACTTGGATTTTATGGCGTAACGCAGTGTGAATAGGTAGTTAATCTAAGTTTTGTGGTACTCACTTAAAACGCGCCGCCTTCGGCGGCGCGGGGAGTTTTTTGGAGTGAGCCGTTTTTTTTGTTGAAAATTTGGGCGAAGCCCAAATTTTCAACAAAAAAAACGGCTCACTCCATTAGAATTTTTACGCGGCGAGGTTCCGCGTTTTCATACCACAAAACTTGGGTTAGTTATACATTGAGGGATGGGCATAACCTAAAAGCGTTTTTTGCATCTCGCGCTCGCTTCGCTCGCGCGAGGGAGGGAATGTGGTTCGTTTTTCGGCTTCGCCGAAAAACGAACCACGTCTCCTCCCTTTTGCGCGAGCGAAGCGCGCGCAAAACATCTGTTTTTAATCAAAAAACGATGTTTTTAGGTTATGCCCACTCCTCGACTAAGTAATTACCAAAAATTCTTTATTTACTGAGGGGGTGTTTTGCTGCCCGAAAATTGTCAAAGAGCCACTTTTTCAAATTTTAGATTTTAGATTTCAAAAGGAAAACTCAAACTTTATAATGCTCATTTTTAAAGAATAATGTACTTTTACGGCTATATCTGATATTTTAAATTTAAAATTTTCTTTAGACGGCAAAAGCCGTGTAGCCAATTACATTACAACCATCTTATTTTATGCACGAGAAAATCATTATCCTCGACTTCGGTTCTCAATTTACGCAACTTATTGCCCGCCGTGTCCGCGAATTGAATGTTTATTGCGAGATTATTCCTTACAATAAAATGCCTGAACTTGACCCCTCAGTACGCGCCGTGATTTTAAGCGGTAGCCCTTTTTCTGTCCGTCAAGACAATGCTTTGCAGATAGATTTGTCGGCACTTGTGGGTAAAATTCCGCTTTTGGGCGTTTGTTACGGGGCGCAATTGCTGGCTAATAATTTGGGGGGTAAAGTCGAGCGTTCACAAAAACGAGAGTACGGTAAGGCGCGATTGAGCAATATATTGAAACGCGACCCTTTTCTAAAAGGTATCAAAGCAGGTTCGCAGGTCTGGATGTCGCACGGGGATTCTATTACAGAATTGCCCAATGACTTTGAAATGCTCGCGCATACTGAGGGGGGAGTGACTGCCGCTTTCAAACGCAAAAACCAACGCGGACAAGCACCCGTTTACGCCATTCAGTTTCACCCCGAAGTAACGCATAGTTTGGACGGTTTGAAATTGTTGAAAAACTTTGTCATCGGTATTGCGGGTTGCAAAGGCGACTGGACACCCGCGCATTTTGTGGAAGAAACGGTTGACGCTTTGCGCGAAAAAGTGGGCAATGACGATGTTTTACTCGCTTTGTCGGGGGGCGTAGATTCAAGTGTAGCGGCTTTATTGTTGCACAAAGCGATTGGTAAACAGTTGCATTGCTTTTTTATTGACAATGGTTTGTTGCGAAAAAATGAATTCTCGGAGGTGTTGGCGTCCTACAAAGGCATGGGTTTGAATGTTGTAGGCATTGATGCGCAGCAACATTTTTACGATATACTGAGGGGTCTCACCGACCCTGAAGCCAAACGCAAAGGCATTGGGCGCGGTTTTATCGAGATTTTTGAACGCGAATCCAAGACTTTGCCGCAAGTAAAATGGTTGGCACAAGGCACGATTTACCCCGATGTCATCGAATCTGTTTCGGTGCATGGACCTTCGGTAACGATAAAATCGCACCACAACGTAGGCGGTTTGCCCGATAAACTGAAACTGAAAATAGTTGAACCGTTGCGGTTTTTGTTCAAAGATGAAGTGCGGCGTGTGGGACGTGAATTGGGCTTGGCAGAAAATATTTTAGGACGGCATCCATTCCCCGGACCGGGTTTGGGTATCCGAATTTTGGGTGACATCACGCCCGAAAAAGTAGCCATGCTGCAAGAAGCGGACGCTATTTACACCAACGCTTTGCGTAAACATGGCTTATACGATAAAGTGTGGCAAGCAGGGACGATATTGCTGCCCGTGCAGTCAGTCGGCGTTATGGGCGATGAACGGACGTATGAAAAAACCATTGCTTTGCGTGCCGTCAACTCGCTTGATGGCATGACGGCGGAGTGGTCGCGGCTGCCGCATGAGTTTTTGGCAGAAGTTTCTACCGATATTATCAACAATGTGCGGGGCATAAACCGCGTTGTATATGATATTTCTACAAAACCACCCGCAACGATTGAGTGGGAATAGAGGTTTTTCGCAATTACTGGCTCTTTCTCGCTTCGCTCGAAAATCGCCAGAGAGTGATTTCTTATGGGCGAGGGTGTTTTAAAAGGCGATTTTTGAGCGAAGCGAAAAAGAGCCAGTAAATATGACGCTATGAAAAGTAATATTATTCACCACATTTCAAAACTGTGAAACAACTTAGAAAAATGATTAAAATACTGAGGGGGGCAATTTTTGCCGCTACACTACTCATTTTGGCTTCGTGCGGCGCATTGCGTCCTGCAACGACCGACCCAAAAGCACCAACAAACCCAAATAAAAATCCGAACCAAGGCAATACGTCCACATCAGGAAAAGGCAACAATGGTAATGTTTTGGTGGATAGTATCCGTTGGCGCGTTGACCCAAAATCTAAACCGCCGATTGTCACAAATCACCCAACAGGGAATACAGGTGGCAACACATCGGGCGGTGGCGTTATTACTTATCCTACCGACAATGGCGGCAGCACATCAGGCGGTGGCGTTGTGACCTATCCTACTGACAATGGCGGCAGCACATCGGGTGGTGGTACTTATTCTACCGACAATGGTGGGACAAAAAGAGGCTACTCAATGGCGATTTTAATGCCGTTTTTTACGGGTCAATTTGTCGAAAGTGCGGGGTCTAATCCGCCAAAAGCGCAATTTGCGCTTGATTTTTACGCGGGTGTAAAAATGGCGTTGGATACTTTATCAACGCAAGGTCTGAATCTCAAAGTCTCGGTTCTGGATTCACGCGGCGATTTTAATGCTCTTTTGGGACGTTATGATGTTAGCAAAGCTGACGTTATTTTAGGTCCAGTAGAAAAGGAGAATATTCCAACGGCACAAGATTTTGCAAACCGCCAAAGCAAGATTTTCTTTTCGCCTTATTTTCCAACGGGTGATGTAGAGGGCGGAAATCCGCGTTTTGTGCAAGTAAAACCAAGTCTTAAAACGCATTGCGAAAATATTATTGGGCATATTCGGGCGCGGTATCAAACCAATCAAGTCGTGCTTGTGGGTCGTCAACGAGACAGTGAAACAGCGCGGTTTAAATTTTATCAAGATGCCAATGCAGCTTTCAATCAATCGTCTTACGCTGGTCGTTATGACGAGTGGGCAATTGAAGATGAATTGAATTTCAACGTTGAACCATATATCCATGCCGAAGGTGTGACCGTTTTTGTTTTACCTTCTTGGAATGAAGTATTTGTCGGGTCATTTTTAAAGAAATTAGCCGCTTCTCCGCGCAAAAATTCTGTTGTGGTCTATGGTATGCCGCAATGGATGGATTTTGACAGGTCGCTTTTGGGTATCTACGAATCCTTGAAAGTACGGGTAAGTAGCTCCACTTTTATTGAAGGTGGCAATCAAGAAGTCAAGTCATTCCGTTCGCGTTTTATGGCAAAATACGGCAAATTACCCAATTCTGATTCATTTTTGGGTTACGACTGCACGAATTATATTGGTAAAATGTTGCGTCAATACGGTACTGCCTTTCCGCAATATCTCCAAAATGAACCGCAACAAACCCTGCACACGCAGTTCAATTTTTCACCCATTTATCGCGCGGCAATCAATGACAGCGACCCGAATGGCAATGTGGCAAAATACGAAAATCGGTTTGTGAATATTTTAAAGTATCAAAGTGGGGCGTTTAGAGTGGATTAGATGCCTGAAACATCGCGCGGTAGAGACAAGGCATGCCTTGTCTCTACGTGTAAAAGGCTTTATCTTCTTCTGATAAACCTGTTTTTCGGTATTCAGCCCACATTTTATGCCCTTTATCACCCAAATAATGATTCCATGCCTATAGGTCTTCTAAAGACGCATTGAACATAAAATCTTTCATCGTAGCGTATTGCCCTTCTTCGGTTTTAGCCTCCGAAAACGTTTTCCAAAGTTTGTCAAATTCTTTATTTTTCATTTTCTATTTTTTAAGAAAGAAAGCCTAATGCGCGTCTTTCATCATTAATACCGTCTAAAATGCTATCGCGATAATATTCTAATGCTTTCACAAAAAATTATTGATTCTCAACAGATACTAACCTAAACACAAACCCGGGTTCTTCAACACCTACGTACAAATAACCATCTGCACCCATTTCCACAAAGCGCATCCGTCCAATATTTTTTAGGATATTTTCTTGTGCTACAATCTTATTACCTTCAATGGTACACCTATTAAGATACATAAACCGCAAAGACGCTACCATAAAATTGCCTTTCCAGCCTTTGTAACGGTCACTTGTAACGAAAGTCGAACCACAAGGACCAATTGAAGGCACCCAATACACGAGTGGTTGTTCCATTTTCTCTTGCTTGGTGAAAGGTGTCAAGATAGTACCATCGTAATTGATGCCATAACTGATGACGGGCCAACCATAATTTTTGCCTTTTTGCGCAATATTGACTTCATCGCCCCCGCGAGGTCCATGCTCATCTGTCCACAATTCATCTGTTGCGGGATTCATCGAAATACCTTGCGGATTGCGGTGTCCGTAAGACCAAATTGAGCCGTGTGCATTGGGCGTATTGACGAAAGGATTGTCGGGTGGAATCCGTCCGTCATCGAACAAACGGTGTATTTTTCCACAATCATTGTCGAGCAATTGTGGAAAATTGGGTTCATGTTGCCCTCTATCACCGACAGAAATAAACATATAGCCATTTTTATCAAATTCGATGCGATTACCGTAGTGAAAACGGGTTTTTATATAAGGTTGTGCAACAAAAATGTCTTTTTGTTCCGACAATTGCGTACCGTTCAATTTGGCTTGCATAATTGCCGTTGTTGACCACTTACCACCTGCCGAGTCTCTAAATTTTGAATAAGACAGATAAATCAGTTGATTGTCTTTAAATTTAGGGTGCAATTCAACATCTAACAAACCCCCTTGACCTTTACTCAAGACCAAAGGCGTGCCTTTAATCAATGTTTTAGCCCGCGTTTTTGCATCAATTCTGTAAAAATCGCCACCTCTATCCGTCAATAGCATATCGCCGTCGGGTAGCGAAGCCATACCCCACGGGTTTTTAATGCCAGAGGCAATGGTATCCAATTGAATCGTTATACCCGATTCTTTAAAGATATTGGACTTGGGCAGGGCTTTGAAATCAAAAGATTTGCGTTTTTCAATACCTCCTGCGATATAGTCGGCAAGGCTATTTATTTCTTCGGGCTTCAGCCTTATTCCCCAAGCGGGCATACCCAAATCGGGATAACCTTCTGTCATGCTTTTCACCAATTCAGCTTTGGTGCTGCCATGTTTCCACTGCCTATCCGCAAAGACATTGGCATCTGCCCCATGACAACTCGCGCAATTTTGCTTAAAAAAGCCTTCAGCACTACCAAATTTCGGCGTGTTGGTGTTTGTCACTGTTTCTAAATTCGGTGTATGGCACATGACAAATGCCAATACAAAAAAGACAAAAAAGATGTATTTTTTCATTTCATTTTATTTTGTAATTTGAAACCATACATAAATTCAAAATACGCATTAAAAGGCACTTTTGCGCTCGCTTCGCTCGCGCAAGAGGGAATGTGGTTCATTTTTCGGGCAAAGCCCGAAAAATGAACCACATTCCCCTCTTGCGCGAGCGAAGCGAGCGCGAGAACCAGCAGCTTAGATTTTATGTATGGTTTCAAATTTTGTAACTATTTACCACGCGCTCGCTTCGCTCGCGCCGAAAAATGAACCACCTTTTCTCTTGTCGTTGCGCGAGCAACATGCACATAGCTAAATAGTTGAGGAGTGGGCATAACCTAAAAACACCGTTTTTTGATTAAAAACAGATGTTTTGCGCGCGCTTCGCTCGCGCAAAAGGGAGGAGACGTGGTTCGTTTTTCGGCTTCGCCGAAAAACGAACCACATTCCCCTCCCTCGCGCGAGCGAAGCGAGCGCGAGATGCAAAAAACGCTTTTAGGTTATGCCCATCCCTCAGCTAAATAGTTACTTTGATTTTATATCCAATTCTCTCCTTTTTTAATTCTTTGTATTTGCGTGTGGCTCACATTGAAATCATTGGCTATGTGCTGTATGACATCGCCTTTTTTTATCCGTTTTTTTATTTTCATAACATCTACGGTCGAGAGCTTTGAATAGCCAAATTTCCCTATTGCTTGTTGATGGGCTATTTTTTCTTCTTCTGTTGCCCATTCAAGATTTTCGGCTTTGTTATTAACCAAATCTCCATCTTTATGAATCACAAAAGGCTTTAATTCTGGATTTTCTATAAAACAAGTAGCTACCATTCGGTGAACTAACAGCGTTTTACTTTCTATCTCGCCATTCAGTAATTTTAATCGGAGATTCAGAACCCGAAAGCCGTTGCGGTGCTTCGACCCTTTGAGTATTATCCCATTTTCATTTTTTACAGTTCCTCTATCATTCACTTCAAAAGTTCTGTAATAATACTTAAATATTGCCCAATTCATGAGTTGACGTTTCTATATTTCGGTGCAAAGTTATACGTTTTACATTTTTGTTTGCTTCATACGCAAAAAAGAAGGATTTTAATATATTTGCGATATTTGAGCATCAAATCTATTTCAAATTATTTTAATTACAAAGAATTAGATAAAAAAACTGACTTAAAACTATCTTTGGAATTAAATTCTTTGAAACCATACATAAATTCAAAATACGCATTAAAAGGCACTTTTGCGCTCGCTTCGCTCGCGCAAAAGGAGGAGAGGTGGTTCATTTTTCGGGCTTTGCCCGAAAAATGAACCACTTCCCCTCTCACGCGAGCGAAGCGAGCGCGAGAACCAGCAGCTTAGATTTTATGTATGGTTTCAAATTAAATTTCGGAAAAAACTCTTGGAGGGTTTAAAACCCTCCAAGAGTTGTACGCTAAAATTATCAAAGACCCGAAATTTGTAATCTTATTCATCTCTATCAAACATAAATTATGATTTTATTTAAAAAGCCGTTTAGACTTAGTTTTTTATTGCTTTTGGGCATTATTTCTTGCGTAAAAATGGCGCAAAAAAGCCAATTGTTGACCATTAAAGAAAACCCTACGGTGGCAGCGAACTATGCGAAAGAGCTACGCGAAAAATTACCGATTAAGTTAGCCGATGGGCTTCAAATGTCGCTGTGGGCTTCTGATTCGCTCGCGCCCGACCCTGTGTCTATGTCAATTGATGACAAGGGACGGGTTTATTTGACGCGCACAAATCGGCAAAAAAGTTCCGAACTTGACATTCGTGGGCATCGAGATTGGATGATAGAATCTATTTCTTTCCAAACAGTCGAAGACAGAAAGGCATTTTTGCACCGAACATTCGCGCCCGAATTGAGCAAAAAAAATGAGTGGGTGAAGGACAGAAATGGCGACGGCAGCCACGATTGGAAGGATTTCGCGGTTGAAAAAGACGAAGTTTGGCGATTGGAAGACACCGATAAAAACGGTATGGCAGATGTGGCAACCCAAATTGTCAATGACTTTTACACCGAAGTCAGCGATATTGCGGGAGGCATATTGGTAAGAGCGAAAGATATGTTTGTTGCCATTGCACCCGATTTATGGCGTTTTGAAGATAAAAATGGAGATGGTATTTACGAGAAAAAAACGTCAATCAGCACGGGCTATCAAGTGCATATTGGCTTTAGTGGACACGGCATGTCGGGCGTTACAGAAGGTCCAGATGGGCGTATTTATTGGAATATTGGCGATATTGGGGCGAGTATTACGACAGTTGATGGGCGAAAAGTGGAAAACCCCAATTCGGGTTTTATTGCGCGTAGTAATCCCGACGGCAGCGATTTTGAGATATTTGCTACGGGTTTGCGCAATACTCACGAGTTTGTTTTTGATGAATACGGCAATTTGATTTCTTCCGACAACGACGGCGACCACCCGGGCGAAAGCGAGCGTTTGGTTCACGTTGTGGAAGGCTCGGACGCAGGTTGGCGGTCAAATTGGCAGTATGGCAAATATACTGACCCCAAAAATAACAAATACCACGTTTGGATGGACGAAAAACTGTTCGTTCCGCGTTGGGACGGGCAAGCGGCGTACATCATGCCACCGATTATGAATTATCACAATGGACCAGCAGGAATGCAGTACAACCCGGGAACGGCTTTGGGCAGCGAATGGAAAAATAAATTCTTTTTGGTCGAATTTGTCGGTACGGCAACGCGCTCGCACGTTTGGGCTTTTGGCTTGAAACCGAAAGGCGCATCATTTGTTTTGGACGGTGAAAAAGATATTGTGAGTGGCATTTTACCAACGGGTATTAAATTTGGACCAGACGGTGCCATGTACCTCGCCGATTGGATAAATGGTTGGGGGACAAAGGATTATGGAAGGGTTTGGAAGTTGGACGTTACCAGCGATAAAAACGATTTAGCTGCCCAGAGAGTCGAAACTCAGCGTTTGATGCTATTGAATTACACGACGCAAACGGAAGATAATTTATACAATTTGCTTTTCTACGAAGACATGCGGATTCGCCAAAAAGCACAGTTTGAGTTGGTAAATCGGGGCAAAAAAGGGGCAACGTTTTTAACCAAAGCCTTGAACCAAAAAGACAATCAATTGGCGCGTATTCACGGGATATGGGGTATGGGTCAGTTGACCCGCCAAAATGCCACTTATGCAGCCACGCTCACGCCTTTATTGAAAGACAGCGATATTGAAATTGCGGTTCAAGCGATGCGCATGTTGGGCGATGCGGATATAAAAGCGGTGGGCAATGATTTAATCCCTTTTTTAACGCACACCAATGACCGCGCTCGGTTTTATGCCGCCGAAGCATTGGGACAATTGAAGCACAAAGCAGCCGTTGAACCACTCATCAATTTGATTAAAAACAACGACGATGCCGATGTCTATATCCGTCACGCGGGCGTATTGGCTTTATCGAGAATTGGTGAAATTGACCCTATTCTGGCATTGGCAAACAGCCCCAGTAAAGCATTGAGAACAGCCGCTATTTTGGTGTTGCGCCGATTGAAAAGCGAAAAAATTGCCGTGTTTTTAAATGATAAAGACGAATATCTCGTCACCGAAACAGCGCGGGCAATTAACGATGATTTGTCTATTCCAGCCGCTTTACCCGCATTGGCGGCATGTTTGAAAGATAAAAAATTCACGTCTGAACCCTTACTGAGACGCGCAATTAACGCCGCTTTACGTGCGGGAAGCGAGAAAAAATTGGACGAATTAATTGCCTTTTCAACACGAACCGACATAAAAGACGCGCTAAAAGCGGAGGCTTTAGCTACAATTGCGACTTGGGCAGACCCCTCAGTATTAGACCGTGTTGACGGGCGTTTGCGCGGCGAAATTAAGCGCGATGCCAACTTTGTAAAAGCTAAAATTCAGCCGTTTATTGCGCCATTTTTAAAAGAAACCAATCCAGAAACGGTTATTGCAACCGCGAGTTTATTGGCAAATCTGAACATCACTGATGCGAATACACAATTGGCTAAAATGTTCGGCGAGACCGACAAACCGAACATTAAAACGGCTTTATTGAAGGCTTTAAATCAATTGAAATATACGGGCATTGACGGTATTATCAAAAGTGGTATGGAAGACAAAGATGCCAGTGTCCGCACCACGGCTTTGAGTTTGTTGAACAATTCAAACGTATCAAAAGAGACGCTTCCGCCATTGGTAAACGCTATTTTTTCAAAAGGCACTGTAAAAGAACAACAACAATTATTGGTGGTTTTGGGTAGATTGGACGTGGATAAAACGCAGACGATTTTAAATGATTTGATAGATAAAATGGTCGCTAACAAACTATCACCCAATCTCACATTGGAATTGAAAGAGGCAATTATGGCAACAAATTCAACCGAATTGAAAGCCAAAATGACGACTTTGCAACCCATCAAATCGCCTTTAGAGGATTATAGAGATGCGTTGTTTGGCGGTAATTTCACCAATGGGCGCAATATTTTTAATTACAGTTCCGCAGCTCAATGTGCGCGTTGTCATGCTATAAATACTGAGGGGGGTAATGTTGGACCAAATTTGTCGCACATTGCCAGCACTTTGACCCGCGAACAAATTTTAGAAGCCCTCATCGAACCAAGTGCGCGTATTGCCCCGGGCTATGGCAATATTGCCCTCACATTGAAAGGTGGACAAGAAGTGTTTGGCATCTTAGCAAAAGAAACAGCCACCGAATTGACCTTAACCACCTCCGACGCCGAACCTTTAGTCATTGCAGCTTCGCGCATCGTTAAGCGGGAAAATATGCCTTCAAGTATGCCACCAATGGGTGAATTGTTGTCAAAAAGAGAGATTCGAGATTTGGTTGATTTTTTAACGGGCTTGAGGTAACGGCGATAGAAGAAGCCCTTGTATCGCTTTTGGACGACGGCAATCCCGAACCTTTTTTCAAAATAGCGGAAGAAGTTTTACTACACCACCACTCAAACCGCGACGAAATGGTGTATGCCGAAAAACACCTTCAGACCTTGTTGATTGGTTTGTTGTGTCCGTATCAAGCCTATTTTATTCACAGCGAATACGAATCAGGTAGAAACTATCCCGACATTTTTTTAGAGCGCATACCCGATGTACCGATGGATTATGTCAAAAAAAGAGATGAAGCGAAGTTGGCGCAAGTCGTTGCAGATGTCGAAATTCAGTTAGACGGTTACATGACGAGTAAGCGGTTTGCACGACCAGATGTACGCGGATTTTATGGTGTTTTCTTCTGTGGCACACTGTACAAATGGGCAGAATGGGGGAAGTGCTGAGGGGTGTCAAAAAAATGGACCGTAATAAGTACGAATAAGAAAAAAGGTAATTGCTTAGCCCACAGCTCGCTTCGCTCGCAAAAAGGGGAATGTGGTTCATTTTTCGGCTTCGCCGAAAAATGAACCCTCTCTTTTCCTGTCGTTGTGCGAGCAAAAGGCACGAAAACTCAATTTTACCTTGAATCATTAAAAAGATACAAAAAGAGTATGAAAATAATATTTTTTCAAAAAATAAGGACTAACCGATGTAAATACGAATAAACACTAACAATCTCCTAAGTTTTTCTACCTTTACGCCTCAATTTCGGATATTTCCAATACTCAATATCCTAATCCCTTCAGAATAATGTTGAAAAGTCAAATAAATCTCGACAATTTGCCGCAACACGTGGCAATTATCATGGACGGCAATGGTCGTTGGGCGAAATCGCAAGGTAAAAATCGTGTGTGGGGACATCGCGAGGGCGTTAAGACTGTACGTGAAATTACGGAAACGGCGGCAGATTTGGGTGTTAAATACCTCACTTTGTACACATTTTCTACGGAAAACTGGAATCGTCCTGCTTTTGAAGTTAATGCTTTGATGGCTTTGTTGATTGATACAGTAAGGTCTGAAATTACAACATTGCAGAAAAATAATATTCGTTTGAAAGCGATTGGTGATATTGAAAAGTTACCATCTTCGACCTATAAAGCCTTGTTGGAAGGCATCGAGCAAACACGCGGCAATACGGGTATGACCCTCGTTTTAGCCTTAAATTACTCTGCAAAGTGGGAAATACTGAGGGGGGTACAAAGGCTTGCCGAAAAAGCAGCGAAGGGTTTCATGAAGCCGTCGGAAATTGACGAAGCCATGTTTGAACAAGAATTGTCAACGGCAGGTATGCCCGACCCCGAATTGATGATTCGGACAAGCGGCGAAACACGGGTATCTAATTTTTTACTCTGGCAATTGGCGTATGCAGAATTTTATTTTACCAAAACTTATTGGCCCGATTTCCGCAAAGATGACTTTTATAAAGCCATTTTGAGTTATCAAGACCGTGAAAGAAGGTTTGGATTAACAGGCGAGCAATTACAATAGGTCGGATTTCAGATTTCAGATTTCAAAGCGGAATGAAATGGGTTTTGATAATGTGTAATAATACAAAAAATGGTAATTACTTAGCCGTAGCCACAAATTGCACAAATTTTCACAAATTGAAAGTCTAAAACACTATGTAGCCTTGCTTTTATACATGAAACGAGGTGAAATCCCGTATTTATTACGCTAAAAACACGGAATTTTACCCCGTTTCATGTATAAATCTATTATTTGTGAAAATTTGTGTAATTTGTGGCAGACCTAAGTAATTACAAAAAATGAATAACACTTCGCTTAAACTACGATACACTTTTGCTCGCTTCGCTCGCAAAAGAAGGGAAGGTGGTTCGTTTTTCGGGCTTTGCCCGAAAAACGAACCACTTTTCCCCCTTTTTTGCGAGCGAAGCGAGCAAAAAAGAATACGATGTAAAAAGTGTATAGTAATTTTTGAAACCATACATAAATTCAAAATACGCATTAAAAGGCACTTTTGCGCTCGCTTCGCTCGCGCAAAAGGAAGAGAGGTGGTTCATTTTTCGGGCTTTGCCCGAAAAATGAACCATTATCCCCCTCTCGCGCGAGCGAAGCGAGCGCGAGAACCAGCAGTTTAGATTTTATATATGGTTTCAAATAGTAATTTGCACTTCGCTAAATAAAAGCGCGGCTAAATAAAAAGATATTAAAGTTTCCAGACAAGAAGGCGCGAATTTAGCCTTAGCTTCGTTTAGGAAATGTAAAACAAATGGTTCTTTGACAATTTTAGTAGTGACCACGTTCGGAGAACGTTTAAAGTTTCCCGAATGTGAGTTTTCACCTTTTTTTATTTCCACTAAAATTGTTAAAAAAAACGTAATTAAAAACGTCAGACGTTCAGAATTAAAAAAATGAAAAAAGCGGTTCTTTTTCTTCTTATTCTTGCAAACACAATTGGGTTTACAAACACGGTAGCAGCACAACTCCTCCAAGACACGCTCCCTATCACAACTTATGGCGCACCAAAAGATTACGAAATCGGTGGTGTCAAAGTAACTGGTACGCAGTTTACTGACCAAAATGCTATTATTGGCGTATCGGGCTTACAAGTGGGCAAAAAAATCAAATTTCCGGGTCCTGATGTTCAGCGTGCCATGAAATCTTTGTGGAAATTACGTTTGTTTGAAAATGTACAAATCATCAAAGAAAAGACCATTGGTGATGCCATTTTCTTTGAAATACAAATTAAAGAGCGTCCTTCTCTTACCACGTACAGTTACAACGGCGCAAAAAAAAGTCAGCATGATGATTTGAACCCTATTGTCAACAGGTTTATTCCCAAAGGGACGATTGTAACGGAAAGTAATAAGGCAAATGTGGTCAGCGGGATTCAAAAATACTACCGCGAAAAAGGCTTTTTAGATGCAACCGTAAAAGTTGTCGAAGAAAAAGACCCAAAACGTGCCAATGGTGTAAAACTCCTTATCAATGTTTTAAGGGCTAAGAAAGTCAAGATTCAAGACATCGTTTTTGAAGGCAATGACCACGCAACTGCACGGAAATTGCGTAAAAAAATGGACAAAACCCACCGTAAACGCAAAATTTTCTCAGCGTCAAAACTCGTGCGTGATGACTATGAAGAAGATAAAAAAGCCATTTTGAAATACTATGGTAACATCGGCTACCGCGATGCACAGGTCGTGAGTGATACTATTTGGCGGGAAAAAGACGGTGATTTGCAAATCAGAATGAAAATTGATGAAGGCAGTCGTTATTATTTCCGCAATATTGTCTGGAAAGGCAATACGATTTATACAAATGACCAGTTGACCCAAGTTCTGGGTATCCAGAAAGGTGACGTTTACAACCAAGAACTGTTGGAACAACGCCTCCGTTTTAGCCAAGACGGACGCGATATTTCTTCTCTATACATGGACGATGGTTATTTGTTCTTCAATGTCGAACCAACAGAAGTGGCAATTTCGGGTGATTCAATTGACCTTGAAATGCGCATGTATGAAGGCGCACAAGCCACAATTGACAAAGTAACAATTAAGGGCAACGACCGCACGAACGAGCATGTTATTCGCCGTGAATTGCGGACACTGCCGGGTGCAAAATTCAGTCGCTCGCAAATCATTCGTTCTCAACGCGAAATCGTAGGTTTGGGCTATTTCAATCAAGAGGCTCTGGGCATCAACACACCCGTCAACCCACAACGTGGAACGGTAGATATTGAGTACAAGGTTGAGGAAAAACCAAGCGACCAGCTTGAATTGTCAGCAGGTTGGGGTGGTTTTGGTGTTGTAGGTACACTGGGTGTATCATTCAATAATTTTTCGGTGCGCAATATTTTCAAAAAAGAAACATGGTCGCCTCTTCCACAAGGAGACGGTCAACGCGTGTCTATTCGTGCGCAATCGAACGGTAAATTTTTCCAATCTTACAATGCCTCGTTTACTGAACCCTGGTTGGGTGGTAAACGCCCAACATCGTTTACTCTGAGTGGTGCGTACAGTAAATACAGCAACGTTTATAGCACAACGGGCGATAGTTATTTGGGAATTTTTCAAGGTTCAATGAGCTTGGGCAAGCGTCTGAAATGGCCTGATGATAACTTTATCACCAGTACAGCTTTGGAGTATCAGCGTTTCAATATAGTTAATTATCAATTTGGGACTTTCGACAATGGTACTTTCAATAATATTAGTGTCTCTCAAACTATTTCGCGTAACTCAATTAATGACCCATTATTTCCAAAATCGGGTTCAACCTTAACCATTATTTTGCAGGCATCGCCGCCTTATTCTCTTTTCAACGGTAAACGCTATGAAGGAAGAACAGAACAAGAGAAATTCAAATGGGTGGAGTTTTACAAATGGCGTTTCAATGCCGACTGGTACACGCCCGTGGCGGGAAAATTGGTGTTGAAAACGGGTATCAAAGTAGGTTCGTTGGGCTATTACAACAAATACGTGGGTTACTCGCCATTTGGTCGCTATACATTGGGTGGTGACGGTTTGGCAAATCGTCAAACGGGTCTAACAGGTGGTGAAATCTTGGCATTGCGCGGCTACGAAACAACTGATTTTGTCGCCAACAATCAGACATCAAATGCGGCTATTGGAATTGGTGGTGGCGGCACAACCTTTGCCAAATATACCGCCGAATTGCGTTACCCAATTTCACTCAATCCCTCGTCCACTATCTACGCTCTATTGTTTGCAACGGGTGGCAATGTATGGGAAAAAGTTCAAGATTTCAGACCTTTTGATATACGTCGTTCACTCGGTGGTGGTGTCCGTGTTTTCTTACCGATGTTTGGTACACTTGGTTTTGACTACGGTTTTGGTATTGATAAACCCGCAATTGATGCAAAAGTCTCTAAAAAACTGACCGATTATGGTCGTTTTAGCATTATCTTAGGTTTTGAACCAGACTAACGGACATTTCAAATTGCTATAAATTGAGTTTCAATATTTTGTAAAATAAAAGTAATTGAGGGATGGGCATAACCTAAAAGCGTTTTTTGCATCTCGCGCTCGCTTCGCTCGCGCGAGGAGAATGTGGTTCGTTTTCGGCTTCGCCGAAAAACGAACCACCTCTTATCTCGTCGTTGTGCGCGCAATAGGCACATGGCTAAGTAATTACAAATAAGATTTTATACTTTCAGCAATTTCCGCTTTGGGAAAAGCGCAGCTTCGCAGCGCATAGTTTTTTATGGGGTGAGGTGCATTTTTTATACTTTTTTTCTTTTCTCCGTTTCTGCCCGAATGACTTCCAAACCTTTTTCAATAATCGAATCTTTTCCTTCCAACTCATCTTTCGCGCCCGTTGTTGCTTCAATTTTGGGGTCAATGCCGTGTTCTATTTGCGTACCATCAGGGAGCGTTTGCATGGTTGCGGAGAAACGATATTGCCAACCATTGGGCAAATCGCGTGAGATAGGGATACCGCCACCGCCACCTGCACGGTCGCCGACTAAAGTGACATTCGGCAGTAGGGACATGTAGGCGGCAAAATGCGTGGTAGCAGAATAACAACCGCGATTGATAAGCACCACGACGGGTTTACTAAATGCTTTTCTCCCTTTTTTGGGCTCGGCAAAAAGGGCTTGTTTGTCCGTAAAATCGTTGTGTGCATCGCCTTTCTTAAATTGGACATAGCCCACAAGCGTTTTAGACTCTACAAAACGACTCATTATCTTGAAAATATTGGACATCGAGCCACCGCCATTGTCGCGGACATCAATGATGATGCCTTTGGCGTTTTCAAACCGTTTCATCACAAAATTCAAATCGCTTTCACTAATCGAACTGCTAAACGACGAATAACGAATGTAGCCGATTGAATCCGCAAGCATTTGATTATTTAACGAGCCTGTTATTAGAAAATCGCGTTTTAAGTAATTGCGATAGACAAAATTAGGGTTGTAATTGTCCGAAAAATCATCTTTCCATGACCAATTGCGCGAACGGTCGTAGCCGCCCGATAAATTGACATGTCCATCTTTGAGTTCACCCAACATATCCGCCAACACGCGAAAAAGCGCATCTTGTCGCATCGAATCCGTCACTTGTGGACGGTATTTGGTGCGTATTGCTTGCCAGTCAATTTTTTTGTAATCGAAAAAAGCATAGTTTTTATCCACCGTTGACCACAACATATCGAAGCATTGCGTAGGCGTGTTGCGTGTATCCGCTTGAAGTACTATTTTGCTGCAAGAGGTCAAAATTACTGAGAAGGTCAAAATCAGCAATAAATTTTTTAAATATTTCATAAAGGAGATTACTGTTTATTTTCTTGTCTAATTTGAATCATTACTCTCCGATTCATGGCGCGTCCTTCATCTGTGTTATTGGTCGAGATAGCTTGTTTTTCTCCCAAACCAATGGCTTGTATGTCTTCGGGAGAACAGCCTTTCTCAATCAGATAGGTGCGTGCAGCATCGGCACGACGTTGTGAAAGGGTCAAGTTGCCCGCATCATCGCCCACATTGTCGGTATGTCCTTCAATTATGGCTTTAAATTTATATTGCTTCAAAATATCTGCCCAACGGTCGAGTTCACTAAAAGATTCGGGTTTGATGAGGGCTTTTGAAAAGTCGAAATTTAGATTTCTAAATGTAAAATTCAAGCCAGCACCCGTTACATCATCTTTTTTAAAGAGTTTGATATTATCGCGGCGTTCCATATCACCCGTGCTTGATGTCGTGGTTGTCAAGTCAATCGTTGTGGCTAAATAGTTGTTTTGTGGATTGACTACAATTGCTTCGTATTCGCGGTCGGCGGGAATAACAACGGCGTATTCGCCCGTTTTGGGGTCTGGTTTGAGAATTGTAATCGTATCCCCTTTTATTTTGTCACGTATAATAATGCGTGTACCAATAACGGGGCGATTGTCCATGCCCGTCATCACACCCGCAATGACTTTTGTGGGCAAAGGGCGGGCAATTTCGGGAAGCGGCGTTGCCATCCAAATATCTTGATTCGACGAATAATAAGCATAACGCCCATTTGTGCTGATTTTATACCCCCAATCTTCACCCGCCGTGTTGAGTTCCTTACCTACGTGAATCGGCTCAGACCAATTGAGCCAAGTGGAGTCAAGGCGGGTTGTTTTAAACAAATCCATATCGCCCAAACCGCCATGTCCTTCGCTGCAAAAATAAAGCGTTCGGGTATCGGGGTGCAAAAACGGCGAGCGTTCGCGGAAAGGCGTGTTGATAAGTTTGCCAAGATTAACGGCTTTTGACCATCTATTTTCACCTGTTTTGAATGAAATAAACAAATCAATGTTTTCATTTCGGTAATCACCGAACGAAACCGCCGATTCTTGTAAGCCCAACACGTCATCGCGGCGGCGGCTTTCAAATATCAACACTTTGCCATCGGCACTGAATGAGGATTCGGCTTGCCATTTTGCGGCGTTGATATTCGGTGAAATATCGCGCCCATTTGTCCAAGTGCCTTCCGCCGTTTTTTCCGTAAATAACAATTGTCCTTCTTTAAATAGGAGCATTTCGTTACCGTCCGCGCTCAATGTCATCGGTGCTTCGTTGTTCGGAGAGTCCAGACCGCGACAGATTTCGGCGGGTAGCCAATTGCCTTCACCGTCGCGGTGCGTGACAAATACATCTTCTTGGCTCGTGCGGCGACAAAAGTAAAGCGTCCGATTATCGGCAGAAATAACGGGGCAATATTCGGCAGAAAAGCTATTGACATTCGGCGATAGCTTTTCGGTAGTCACATTACTGAGGGGTCGCTCCAAGACTTCAATCAGCGTCGTGATGCGTTTGTCGGTAGTAGGAAAAAATGGGGCGTATTTACGCACAATCGTTGTAGCTTCTACCCATTTTTGATTTTTTATATCTTTGTAAATCAAGCGTTGTAATGCCTTGAAAGCGGCATGAGTTGGGGCGGCTTTTTTGATGAAGTCGTCTGTTTTGTCGCGGTCTTGACCCATATTGAATAAAGTGCGGTCATTTTCAAAAACCGTTTTATCCATCGGGATTTCGCTGTGTTGCTCCGTAAATTGGTCAATCCCCCAAACCGTGCCGAAATTGCGGTAAAAAGCGTATAAAGCAGCAGTCGTTTTGGGCAAATACTTTAAACTAAACACGCCATTTGTTTCTTTACGAAAGGGCAAAACGGTACTTTTTGCGCTAATTTGTTGGGCAAAAAAAGTGTCAAGCTGCGAGTCGAAGGAAGAATAAGGAAATTGTTGGTGAAATTTCACCAATTCTTCTGTCCGTCCGCGTTTGATGAGTTCGGGAAAAATGTAATAAAAACCACTGTCCATAGCGATTTGAGCAAAACCGCTTTCGGTATTACGCTTCGCAAATTCAAACATTTGGCGGACATTTTTATTCGACATCAGCGTAATAAATGCCTTTCTAAACGTGTCTCTACTGAGGGGGTGCTTCGGATTTTTTTTAAAAAAACTATCCAAACCATTCCACGATTTATCCTTAAATAGCATCGCCAATTGCCTTGCCGAAGCTGCTTTAAAACAGTCGGGTGCTTGCCGTCTGAGGTCAGTTTCGTAAGTTGCCAAAGTTGTTTCTAACTCGCCAGAAGGCATAGTTTTAAGCCGTGTACACAAGAATTCATTGCGATTTTTGACCCCCTCAGTATAAAACTTGTTGACAGCCCCGAAATTGGGTTTTGGAAAATGCCGCAAAAAATTGTCCCAAGCGGCAAAATCATTCTTAATTTTGGCTTTTTCATACGCTATTTTAATAATATCAATTACAAGCGTTCGACTTGAATTGACAGTTATGTACTTTTCTGCAAGCTGGGTTATACGTTTGTCATTCAGTTCTGGAAACATTTTTACGGCGGTATTCGCGTGCATAAATGCCCGTTGCAAGCTATCAACTGACAGCCAATAATGGGCTAAACCGACATTGGCATACACTTTCTCGCCGTCATGCCCGCGCAATTTTTTATCAAAATCAGCGCGTGCCAATTCGGGGCTTGTGAAGGCTTCGAGAGGGGATTTTAGGGCTTGGGCAGACATACAATGTCCACCAAACAGCCACAAGAGCAGTAGGAATAGCGTAGGTTTGTTCATCAATGATAAGTTGAATAGTGCGTTGTCATTAAGTTTGACGCATCAAAATTACAGACTTTTTCCTACTTATGCAATAGTTTGCGCTTTTTTTAAATTTGTTTTTTTGAAAATATGTATGAAAATACACTTGACAGTAGAGTATGGTTTCCAAACTGAACCAAGTACAACGCTAGCACAACCGCTGCTGAAATTAGTTGAATCATCAACCAGAAAAGAAAATCACATTTTTTCACACAACTATTTGCAAAATAGTCAAAAAGGGTTAATTTTGAGTCTAAAATAGCGGAAATGGAAAAATTACAGATTTATTACGGGGTTCAAGGTGACGGTATGACCTTTGGCTTGCTGCCAAGCCAGCGTCAAGATTCTCGTTTTTGGCTTCAACAACGCACAAAACGGGCGCAGAAATAATGAAAGCTTCAGGTTCGGCAGAGATGATAAAATCGCAAAAACCTTTCAGACCTTTGCTTTTATCCACATCAAATTGGTAGCCCGAATAAAAACTTATAGAATCAACATTGCGTTCGGCAATCTCGGCGATGACGGGCGCAATGAGAAATTCAGATTTCGCTTTTTCAGAACCTAAATTCTTTCTAAGCCCTTTGCTGATTGCCATTTTCAAATAATCACTGAAGGATGGGCATAACCTAAAAGCGTTTTTTGCATCTCGCGCTCGCTTCGCTCGCGCGAGGGAGGGAAATGTGGTTCGTTTTTCGGGCTTTGCCTGAAAAACGAACCACTTTTCCCTTTTTTGCGAGCGAAGCGAGCAATAGGCTAAGTAATTACAAATTGACTTATAAAAAATACTCTATTGGTATCGGTCTGGTGCATAAAGCACCAATTATTTGACAGTTAATCATTGCGAGTGAAGCGAGCATATTTAGCCACCTACCAAAATAACTTTCCTAATCGGTAATTCTTTTTTTTCAAACCATTTGACAGGTGCTTGGGTCTTGTCTCCCGTTGCTGTGTCGCACCTAAAGAAGGTGTAATACAATTGAAAGCAATAGTAACAACGTTGGAGCAACGATTGAAACCGTGCTTCCGCTTGTTCGGTTTCGTCGTCTAAAACTGCTAATCGCCAACAATAGTAGGCTTCATCGTGAAGTTCAATAATATCCAAAACTACTGTATCATTGATAAATTTTTCGGCGAATTGGCGAGCTAAGATGCTGTGGTGCCGTGTCCAGTCGCGTGGAAATTCTTTACTTTCGATGTATTTAAACGAATCGTGGAGCAAAGCCACCAACCGCATTTGCTCCACGGCTTTATTACTGAGGGGAGGCGAAACCCGCCGAATATTCTCAAAAACGTCAACAATATGATACACAACTTTTCCTTCTGGATGCCCATAACGAGGTTCTCCCCACATTAAGCCTTCAAGCATAGCGGGTTCTAAGATTAAGCGGCGTTCCAGTTCCGTTTCGGGTTGTAGTAAATTGAGAATATCTTGTTCGGTCATAAAAGCAATTACTTTCTATTAGTGTAATTAATTAGCCCATAGCTCGCTTCGCTCGCAAAAAATGGGAATGTGGTTCGTTTTTCGGGCTTTGCCCGAAAAACGAACCACCTCTCCTTCTCCGTGCGAGCGAACCGAGCGCGTGACTAAGTAATTATCTATTACTTATCTCTAAGTTCACGCCGCAAAATCTTACCAACATTCGTTTTAGGCAATTCGTTCAAAAATACGACATATTTTGGCATTTTATAACCCGTCAAATTTGCGCGGCAATGCTCAAATACTTCTTCTTCTGTCAAAGATTTATCTTTTTTGACAATAAATACTTTTGGTACTTCGCCCGATTTGTCATCTTTAGCGGCTACTGCTGCGGCTTCCAAAATTTTGGGGTGCATCACCAATACATCTTCAAGTTCGTTTGGATAGACATTGAAACCAGATACGAGAATCATATCTTTTTTGCGGTCAACGATTTTGAAAAAACCATCAGCTTCCATCAAGCCAATATCGCCCGTACACATCCAACCGTCTTTGATAGATTCGGCGGTTGCTTCGGGACGATTGTAATAGCCCAACATCACTTGTGGACCTTTGACTTGAATCTCACCCGTTTCGCCAACTGCCAATGGCTCACCCGCGTCGTTTACAATACGCATATCTGTTGAAGGCAAAGGCATACCGATTGTGGTCAATCTGCCTGAACCGTCAACAGGATTAACACTTGCACAAGGTGATGTTTCGGTCATACCAAATCCTTCGGCAAGAAAACAACCCGTAACGGCTTGCCACTTTTCGCCGACAACTTTCTGAACTGCCATGCCACCACCACAAGTCACTTTGAGGGCAGAATGGTCGAGCGCGACAAACTCAGGATTGTTTAAAAGTGCATTAAACAGCGTATTGATACCGACAAAAACGGTCGGTTTATAGGTTTTTAAGTCTTTAATAAGTGCTTTTTGGTCGCGCGGATTCGGTACAAGAATGTTTTTCGCACCGATGCTAAACAAGCCCATGCAATTGACCGTAAAGGCAAAAATATGGTACAAAGGCAGTGGACACAAAGCCACTTCAGAGGCGTCATCTTTGGTTACAACCAACATGGCTGCCCGCATTTGGAGCATATTTGCCACCAAATTGCGGTGTGTCAACATAGCTCCTTTTGAGACGCCCGTTGTGCCACCTGTGTATTGCAAAGCGGCAATATCTTCGTTTTTACTTGCGAAAGGCTTGATACTGAATTTTGCGCCTTCTTGAATAGCGTGTTTGAAGGTGACAGTATTGGGCAGATTGAATTTAGGCACCATTTTTTTGACGTGCCGCACAACAGTATTGATGACAAAGCCTTTCAGACCGCCTACCATTTCACCCATAGAGGTCAAAATCACGGTTTTGATACTGGTTTCAGCAATCACTTGTTCCAAATTTGCCGCAAAATTTTCGACAATCACAATCGCTTTCGCACCAGAATCCGTGAATTGGTGTTTCATTTCGCGGGTGGTATATAATGGATTTGTGTTGACAATAATCAATCCTGCCCGCATTGCCCCGAATAAAGCAATGGGATATTGCAAGATATTGGGCATCATCAAAGCGATTTTATCACCGGGTTCAAGCCCGCGAGAATGTAAATAAGCGGCAAAATTGCGGCTCATTTTGTCTATTTCGTCAAATGATAAAACTTTATCAAAACCCACAAAAGCAGGTTTATAACGGTATTTATCAAAAGTTTCGTCCAATATAGCCAATAAATTTGGATATTGGTCTGGGTTAATATTTGCGGGCATACCCGAAGGGTAATTTTTGAGCCACGGACGTTCTGCTGACATTGAATAAAAATTTTAGATTTTAAAAGAAAGAAAAAAGGTAATTACTTAGCCACGCTAGCTTCGCTCGCAAAAAAGAGAGGTGGTTCATTTTTCGGGCTTTGCCCGAAAAATGAACCACCTCTCTCTTTTTTGCGAGCGAAGCGAGTGCGTGGCTAAGTGTTTACGAAAAAAGAACTGTTGAATGATAGCCACGCGCCAAAAATGCGGATTATATTTATATTTGCAAATATAAACGGAAAATTTCTTTCAATGTTCGCTTAATTATTTTTCCTCAAAAACATCAATTGAACCGCCTCGTTTGACGAACAAACGTCCGCGTTCAAGCCGCATGGCTTGTTCACCTTTTACACCATCGGGTAGTTTGACCGTTGTGGTCGCCAAAGTTTGCAAATTAAAACGAAAAAGTATATTGTTTTGCTTATAGAATAATTGATTGTCAATGACTTGAAAATCAATAGCATTTTTGATAGCCAATATTTTTACCTGTTTGCCAAAACGGTCAAATACGTAAATACCTTGATTAGGCACATTGATAAAAATTTGATTTTGGCGGACAGTCATGCCCGTTGCTTGCAAACCACTTACCGACATTGGCACTTTATCCACCTGCTTTACACCCGATTGGTCTGCTGAAAACTTTAATAATTGATTTGTGCCACCGTCGAAAATCCATAAAAAACCGTCATCACTCATTGCTACTGCGGCGGCGCGTGCTACACCCAGAGTATTGAGATTCAAGGTGATAATTGGATTCACAAGTGCGTCCATCAACTGAATGATTTGGAAATCGGGAAACCAAAAAACGACTTTAAACGCATTTGTGCCGTCAACAAGTGCGATACGTCCGTATTTTTTATTGGAATAACGACTGTCAAAAAAACCTTGTGGGTCATATTTCAGAACTTCGTTTTTTGAAGTCAAAATATAGAGATTAAACAAAGGGTCAGTCGCAAATGTGCGGCAATTAAGACTGTCATTTTTCTTAAATAATTTCCAATTTTGGGCTGAAATAGAAGAGGACAACAAAAAATGGACAATGAAAAATGAAACAGAGAAAATGAAGAACTTAGACTTACTGTTCATGATGTTTTTTATTTTAATGAAATCCTTTTGGAAAGTTTGCAACTTTCCAAAAGGTGTGGGTGAGTTATTTTTTACAAATCTCCTAATTGACTATTTTAAAGGCAAAAGTAACTATTCTAATTACGAGTTAAGAATTTAAACGGGTATATTAATATGTATGGCAACTTATCCAAGCTATTTTTCCGTTGAAGAACGCGCTAAAATTGAAACGATTGACACACCCGCCAATATGATTCAGGCATTTCTCAGGCTTTATGAAGAGAAAAATATACCCCATAATCTGTATATTTTGATGGACGAATACGACCAATTTGCCAATGAATTAGTCGGACGAGATACTGAGCGATTCAATGAGATTGTCGGACGTTCGGGTTTTGTGCGTAAGTATTATGAAATCATAAAAAATGCTGCCAATACGGGTATTGTGAACCGTTTTTTCGCCGCAGGTGTATCGCCCTTGACCGTAGATGCGATGACAAGCGGGTTTAATATTACATCGAGTTTGGCGCAGGAATTAAAATTTCATGATTTAATGGGCTTTACACAACAGGAAGTTGTCCATATTTTGAAACAAGTTGGAGCAACTGATGAAGCCATACCCGCGCTTCTAACCGATTTGAAAGCATGGTACAACGGTTATTTGTTTCACAATGAAGCAGGCGAACGGTTGTATAATTCGGATATGATTATGTATTTCGCTTCGCATTATGAAGACAAACAAAGATACCCACGCAAAATGCTCGATGCGAACATTGCCTCTGATTATTACAAAGTTAAAAAGGTTTTTTGTATTCAAAACCGTGAAGAAGCGTTTATTCCTCGAGCGCGAAGCCCGTATTCAACTCGATAATTATCTAAAAACAGATGATACCAAACGGATACAGAACCTCAAAGCATGGTTGATTATTCTCGTTGGAAGAAAATGGAAATTGGTGGAAGAAATACCGGTTGAGTAATGGAAAATGGAAAGTTGATAATGGAAAATGGAAGTGTGTCCCATTATCCATTATCCGTTATCCGTTATCAATTATCCGTTATCCATTATCAATTATCCGTTATCCATTTTTTCTGCGATAGCCTTCGCCAATTCCGCTAATTCTGTTCCTGACATTTCGACTTTGTTTTTGAAACTATAATCCCCCATTCTATTGGCGGGAATCAAGTGAATGTGCGTATGCGGCACTTCTAATCCAATAACAGAGATAAAACACCGTTTGCACGGCACAACGGCTTCAATTGCTGCCGCAACACGCTTCGCAAAAGGCAGTAAAGCGGCTAACGTAGTGTCGTCGTTGTCAAAGATATAGTCAATTTCTTTTTTAGGGACAACGAGGGTATGTCCTTTTACGATGGGACGAACATCTAAAAAAGCAATAAAATCGTCATTTTCGGCGATGTGATGACACGGGATTTCGCCATTGATAATACGGGTGAAAATACTGGGCATAATTATTTTTTTTTTAGTAGTAGGTAGCACGGGCTTCAGCCCGTGAAACGTTGACTTTTCGCGTGTCACGGGCTGAAGCCCGTGAAACGTTGACTTTTCGCGTGTCACGGGCTGAAGCCCGTGAAACGTTGACTTTTCGCGTGTCACGGGCTGAAGCCCGTGCTACCTAAGTCGTTAAATTATTCGTCTGTTAAATCTTTGGGCAATAATTTGGATGTTTTTGCTCCTAATTCTCTAATTTTTTCAGCTCTGCCGACAAGTGTATCTCCAAATTTGCGTGAATCGTTGAGTTTGTTCATCGCATCACTGTAGGCAACTTGTGCGCTGTCAAGTTTTGCCCCGATTTGTTTCAAATCATCAATAAATGCCACAAATTTGTCGTAGAGTAAACCACTTTGTCGGGCAATTTCTAAAACGTGTTTTTTCTGATTTTCTTGTTTCCATAAAAAACTAACAGTCCTCATGGTGGTTAGTAAAGTTGTTGGGGTGACGATAATCACATTGCGGTCGAGGGCATCATTAAAAAGGGCAGTGTCTTCTTGAATTGCCACACCAAAAGCGGTTTCAAGCGGTACAAACATGATGACAAAATCGGGTGTGTTTATCTCCGCCAAGCCAGCGTAGTTTTTATCACTCAAACCTCGAAAATGGGTGCGTAAACTGTCAATATGTTGCTTCAAAAAACGTGTTTTTACTGAGGGGTCTTCTGCATTGAAAAACTGTTCGTAAGCGGTAAGAGAAACTTTAGAATCGAGGATAAGTTGCTTATTATCAGGCAATTGTATGACAAAATCGGGGCGGCGTTGTTGTCCGTTTTCGTCACCAAAACTTACCTGCGACTCGTAATGTACCCCCCTCAGTAATCCAGCCCTTTCCAAGAGTTTTTCAAGCTGCATTTCACCCCAATCGCCTTGTGTTTTAGAATTGCCGCGCAAAGCAGCCGCTAAATTATTGGCATCTGCGCTCAATTGCGTATTCATTTTTTGGAGCGATTCAATTTCTGTTTTTAGGCTTGACCTTTCGCGGGTTTCGTCCAAAAATTTGCGCTCAACCGATTGTTCAAACTCTCTAATTCGCTCTTTGAGTGGGTTTAAAATATCGCCAATTTGTTGTTGATTTTGTAGTGAAAAACGTTGGCTTTTTTCTTCCAATAAGCGATTTGCAACATTCTCAAATTCCATTTGAAAACGATTTTGTAAATCTTTCAGTTCCGTTTTTTGACCCGCCAATTTTTCTTCAATGTGTACATTTATTTGTTCCAATGAAGCTAAATCTTTATTCAACTCAATAATAGTCAAGTTGTGGGTGGCATTTTGGCTAAGTTCATTTTTCAAACGTTCATTAAGTTCTGTAACCAATTCTTTGGATACAAATCTTTCGTCAATGTCACGCACAGTCAATCCGCTATTTCCTACGGGGCGGTTGTAGAAAAATAGAGCCGATAAAATTGCGCCAAGTATAACGCCGATAAGTAGATAAAGTAATTCCATAGTAAAGATTTCAAGAATTTCAAGAATTTCAAAGATTTCAAAGATTTCAAGAATTTCAAAGATTTTGAAACCATACATAAATTCAAAATACGCATTAAAAGGCACTTTTGCGCTCGCTCCGCTCGCGCAAAAAGGAGGAGAGGTGGTTCATTTTTCGGGCAAAGCCCGAAAAATGAACCACATTCCCCCTCTCGCGCGAGCGAAGCGAGCGCGAGAACCACCAGTTTAGATTTTATGTATGGTTTCAAATCAAAGATTTCAAGAATTTCAAGAATTTCAAATTTCGGTACTTTGTGGGTAAAAGCTACTTTTAAAACTGACCCCTCAGTGTTTTGTATCAAAGCTCAATGTTTTTCAGATTTCAAACTTGAAATTTGAAATACTTGAAATTTAAAATCCCTTAAATTATAAGGCGTTTGCTCGCTGAGTGTACAGCGTCCGCTATTTCAATAATCAAATCGGGGTCTTGCTCAAAAGCGTTGCCAATTACGATAATATCCGCACCTGCGCGTGCATTTGACGAGGCTTTTTCGGGCGTTCGCATACCTCCGCCAACGATAAGCGGGGCATTAATACCTTTACTGACTGCCCGAATCATCGTTTCGTTGACAGGTACTTTTGCGCCGCTACCTGCATCTAAATACATTGTTTTCAGTCCCAGCATTTCACCCGCCATTGCTGTACAAAGTGCAATATCTTCTTTATTGGCAGGAATCGGCAGTGTGCCACTGATATAAGTGGCGGTTGTTGGCGCACCTCCATCAATAAGCATATAGCCCGTTGGGATAATTTCAAGCGACGTTCGCCGCAGCGTTGGCGCGGCTAAAACGTGTTGTCCAATCAAGAAATCGGCATTGCGCCCAGAAATGAGCGACAAAAACAGAATAGCATCTGCTTTGGGATTGATTTGTTGTGGGCTGCCTGGAAACAAGACAGAAGGAATACCGCCCACTTCACGAATAGCATCTAAACAATAGTCCATCATGTCGTTCACAATGAGCGAACCACCCACAAAGAAATAATCTGCGCCTCCACGAGCCGCGAGTTCAATAACCCGTCCGACATTGCCAAGTCGCATTTTATCGGGGTCAATAAGGACAGCGAGCCGCTTCAGCCGTCGCTGTTTGGCTTCAAAAAATGAGGTGTGGACGCGGTGTTGATTCATAATTAATTTGTTCGTCTTAGCTTGATTTGGGAAGTTTGGCACAAATATAGATATTTTAGTAATAATTGCAGATTATCCGTGTAATCTTCCTTTTTTTGGTGAAAATAAATAGCTAAGTAGGTCGCCGTAAATAATCGCTACATATCTACTGGCTCTTTTTCGCTTCGCTCAAAAATCGCCCAAAGAGAGGTTTTAAGGGGCGAGCGTGTTTTAAATTTAAAATTTTCGATTTTTTAAATTTAAAACACGCTCGCCCCGATAGATTTTTCGGCATACGCCTGCAATAATAGGCAATGTGGTTCATTTTTTGGACTTTGCCAAAAAATGAACCACCTATCTTCCCTTTGCGCGAGTGAGGCGAGCGCAACCTAAGTGATTACTAAATTTTAGGTGTTGAAAATTTCGCAATGAGACGGCAAAATAGACTTAATATATTATTATAATAGCAATAAAAATTATTAAATATTACGAATAATATAAAAATTAAAACTAAAAATTAATTAATTGCTAAAAAATTTGACTTTTCATTGATAATGCGCTTACCTTTGTACTATCGGAAATGACATTAAAATAAAGTAAGCGTTTAGAAACAATCTATTTTTGAGACAATTTTTAAATCACGCGATTTTAATTTAAAGTTCCAATATTATTGTGAGGTGATGAAATTGGCAGACATGCCCTCTTGTCTCGGGGGTGGGGATAACGGGATAAACGCAAGGTACTTTGGGGTTGACCACCAGCGCGCGCACCTTGCTTTCCAGCTAACTGCCTTGTGTAGGTTCGAATCCTACCCTTACAGCTTTTTATTTATTTAGTATAGATGAAGTTATAATCCGCGAAATGGCAATGTCCAGTTTCGCGGATTTTTTCTATGTACTGGTAACTTCGGAAATTTCATAAATCCGTTAGGATTTACATGTTTGTAAAAAATATAATTTGAAACCATACATAAAATCTAAACTGCTGGTTCTCGCGCTCGCTTCGCTCGCGCGAGGGGGAGAATGTGGTTCATTTTTCGGGCAAAGCCCGAAAAATGAACCATCTTCCTCCTTTTGCGCGAGCGAAGCGAGCGCAAAAGTGCCTTTTAATGCGTATTTTGAATTTATGTATGGTTTCAAAAAATATAAAGCAAAACGCACGTATGAATCCGTAGGATTCATACGTTTGTAACCGTTAAAAAACGTGCGAACCCTACGGATTCGGGGAACATTTTACTTGATTTTTATTCTACAAACGTATGAATCCGATGGATTCAAGAGATTACCGAAGTTACCAGTATGTACAAAAATCTAAATTTTGTGGTAAATAATTAGTCACGCGCTCGCTTCACTCGCGCGTAGGAAGGATGTGGTTCATTTTTCGGGCTTTGCCCGAAAAATGAACCACTTTTTTTGTTTTTTGCACGCCGAAAGCGGCGCGTTTTGAACAACTCTCTCAAAACTCAGATTAATAATCAATCGGAATGACCCATTTATCTAAATTTCCAAACGTCGGTACAACGATTTTTACGGTAATGTCGGCACTTGCAGAACAGCACAAAGCAATTAATTTATCGCAAGGCTTTCCGAATTTCGATTGTTCTGAATCCCTCCAAGAACTTGTGCATACCCACATGAAAAATGGTGCAAATCAGTATGCCCCAATGGCTGGTTTGATGCGTTTGCGTGAAGTTTTAGCGCAAAAAGTGGAGAAAATGTATGTCCGTCCGACTAATCCAGATACAGAAATCACGATAACAGTGGGTGGCGCGCAAGGCTTGTTTACGGCAATTGGCGCATTTGTTCGCCCTAAAGATGAGGTCATTGTGATTGAACCCGCTTATGATTCTTACGTTCCGAGCATCGAAACTTTTGGTGGAAAGGTTGTACCTTATGTTTTGTCACCCCCTCAGTATAAAATTGATTGGGCGGCTTTTGAGCAGTTAATCACCCCAAAAACAAAGATGATTGTCATCAATACACCGCACAATCCGACGGGAAAAATCTTAAACATGGAAGATTTGGCGCATTTGGCAAAAATTACTGAGGGGTCTAATATTATCGTATTGAGCGATGAAGTATATGAGCATTTGATTTTTGACGGCGCACAACACGCCTCCGTTTTGCGGTTTCCAGAACTTGCAGCACGGAGCTTATCGGTTTTTTCTTTCGGTAAAACCTTCCATGCTACGGGCTGGCGCATGGGTTATGTGGTTGCCCCCGAAGTTCTGATGCGTGAGTTTCGTAAAGTGCATCAATTCAATGTTTTTTCAGTCAATACACCCATGCAACACGCCTTTGCCGATTTTTTAGAAGATGAAAACAACTACCTTACATTGCCGAGTTTTTATCAAGCCAAACGTGATTTCTTTTTAGATAAAATGAAAAATAGTCGTTTGCATCCGCTTGAGAGCGAAGGTACTTATTTTCAATTGTTCGACTACTCAGATGTGAGTGATATGAAAGATACAGATTTTTGTCGGTTTTTGACTACGGAAATTGGGGTTGCAGCTATTCCTGTGTCAGTATTTTACTCAAAAAATAATAAAACAAAACGCCCTTCAAAACTTAGCGAAACGTCGAAAATTATACGTTTATGTTTTGCCAAAACGGAAGAAACTTTAGCTGCGGCAGCATTGAAATTAGTAAGGATTTGAAATAGGACTCTTTTACAATTTTAGTAGTAATCTAAGTTTTGTGGTATAAAAACGCGGAACCTCGCCGCGTAAAAATCTAATGGAGCGAGCCGTTTTTTTTGTTTAAAATTTGGGCAAAGCCCAAATTTTAAACAAAAAAAACGGCTCGCTCCGAAAAACTCCCCGCGCCGCCGACGGCGGCGCGTTTTGAATGACTACCACAAAACTTAGGTTAGTAGAAGACACGACATGCCTTGTCTCTACTTTACAAGATACCCACCAAATGAAACGGTCGAACGTCAATGACGTCCGACCGATCCTTTCGTAGCCATGGTTGGGCTTCTTAACTATATGTGATTGGAGAATAAAACCTTTTTACGGATATTTCTGATGTCGAAATATCGTTAATTCACAAGACGTGGAGACGTTGCATGCAACGTCTCTACCCCACCTGCCGCGTACCTGTGCCTACCTACATCGTCGTTGTAGAACCAAACACTGAGGCATTGTAATCGCGGTTCATTCGTGCAATATTTTCAAGGCTGATTTCTTTCGGACATTCTGCTTCGCAAGCTCCGATATTACTGCACATACCAAAACCTTCTTCGTCGTGTTGGTTCATCATTGCTTGAACGCGGCGCGATGCTTCTGGTTTGCCTTGCGGCAATAAACCCAAATGCGACACTTTAGCTGATGTAAACAACATGGCAGAACCGTTAGGGCAAGCCGCTACACACGCACCACAACCAATGCACGCCGCCGCTTCAAACGCTTTTGCCGCAATATCACGCTCAATCGGCAAAGCATTACCGTCTTGTGCTTGTCCCGTTGTGACAGACACATAACCGCCCGACTGAATGATGCGGTCAAAAGCAGAGCGGTCAACCGCCAAATCTTTTAAAACAGGGAAAGCGCGCGCACGGAAAGGTTCAACGACAACCGTATCTCCGTCTTTGTACTCGCGCATGTGGAGTTGACAAGCAGTTGTCCCTTTCCACGGTCCATGCGGGCGTCCGTTGATAACCAAAGAACAAGTGCCACAAATACCTTCACGGCAATCGTGTTCAAATGTAACAGGTTCTTCTTTTTTGTGCACCAAATCTTCATTCAAAACGTCGAGCATTTCAAGGAAAGACATGTGTTCATTGACGCCATCTAAGGCATAGTTTTTAAAGCCGCCTTTATCGTTACGGCTTTTTTGCCGCCATATTTTTAAATTTAATTTCATAACTTATCAATTTCAAAGATTTCAAATTTCAAAGATTTCAAATTTTCTACTGAGGGGGTCAAATTATTTTACTTTGTAATTACTCACGCGCTCCCGAAGGCTTTCGGGATGTAAACAGACTTCGCTCGTGCGTGGGAGGAGATGTGGTTCGTTTTTCGGGCAAAGCCCGAAAAACGAACCACTTTACCCTTTTTTGCGAGCGAAGCGAGCAATAGGTTAAGTAATTATTTTATTTTAACAAAATCTAAAACAGTTTCATTCAAGTTATGGTTGTCAGGTAAAACTTTCGGAAAGTTTTTAACTTTCCGAAAGTTGTGAGGCAAGGATTTCAAATTTCAAAGATTAGCTTAAAATTTGAAATCCTTGAAATTTGAAATCCTTGAAATCCATTAAGCATAACTCCGCGTAGTCAATTTGATATTATCAAAAATCAATTCTTCTTTGTTTAATGCGGGTTCTGAGGGGTTGCCCGTGAATTCCCAAGCTGCGACATAAGCAAATTTATCGTCATCACGTTTTGCTTCGCCTTCGGCATCTTGCGATTCTACGCGGAAGTGACCGCCGCATGATTCGTCGCGTTGTAAGGCATCGAAACACATCAATTCACCAAGCTCGATAAAGTCAGCAACGCGCAAGGCTTTTTCCAATTCTGGATTGAACTCATCTTGTGTGCCAGAAACAAATACATCGCTGTAAAATTCTTTTCGCAAGTCTTGAATCATGCCAATTGCTTTTTTCAAACCTTCGATATTCCGCGCCATGCCACAATAATCCCACATGATTTTGCCCAAACGACGGTGAAAGCTTTCAACGGATTGATTGCCTTTGATGCCCAACAGTTGGTCAATCCGTCCTTTTGCTGCTGCTTCTGCTTCCGCAAATTCAGGAGTATCGGTAGAAAGGTGCGGCGTTCTGATGTCTTTTGACAAGGCTGAACCAATCGTGTAAGGCAATACGAAATAACCGTCCGCCAAACCTTGCATCAGTGCGGACGCGCCCAAGCGGTTCGCTCCGTGGTCAGAAAAATTGGCTTCACCTGCGGCAAAAAGGTTCGGAATGGTTGTTTCCAAATTGTAATCTACCCACAAACCGCCCATTGTGTAGTGAACGGCAGGATAAATGCGCATCGGTTGTTTGTACGGATTTTCGTCAGTGATTTTGGCGTACATATCAAATAAGTTGCCGTAACGTTCGCGTACTTTATCTTCACCAAGTCGTTCAATAGCTTTCGCAAAATCCAAATAAACCGCTAAACCCGATTTACCTACACCGCGTCCACTGTCACACGCCTCTTTTGCGGCGCGAGAAGCCACATCTCGGGGAACTAAATTACCGTAAGCGGGATAGACACGTTCGAGGTAGTAATCACGGTCTTCCTCTTTTATCTCGTTCGGGTGTTTTTGGCAATCTTCGGCACGTTTTGGTACCCAAATGCGTCCGTCATTGCGGAGAGATTCAGACATCAAAGTTAATTTCGATTGATAATCACCAGAAACAGGAATACAAGTAGGGTGAATCTGCGTAAAACATGGATTACCAAAAAATGCTCCTCGACGGTGCGCCCGCCAAGCTGCTGTAACATTGCACATCATGGCGTTGGTAGAAAGGTAGAAAACGTTGCCGTAACCACCCGTTGCCAAAACAACAGCGTGGGCTGAAAAACGCTCCAATTTACCCGTCAACAAGTTACGCGCAATGATGCCCCGCGCTTTGCCATCAACTTTTACGAGGTCGAGCATTTCATGGCGGTTGTACAATTTGACCGAACCCAATTTGATTTGACGGCTCAATGACTGATACGCGCCAATCAACAATTGCTGTCCCGTTTGACCGCGTGCGTAAAAAGTGCGTTGTACTTGTGTCCCACCAAATGAGCGATTATCGAGCAAGCCGCCGTATTCACGCGCAAAAGGCACGCCTTGAGCCACACATTGGTCAATAATACTTGTAGATACTTCTGCCAAACGGTGAACATTGGTTTCGCGAGCGCGATAGTCACCTCCTTTAATCGTATCATAAAACAAGCGATATACAGAGTCACCGTCATTGCGATAGTTTTTTGCCGCATTGATACCACCTTGTGCAGCAATTGAGTGAGCGCGACGTGGCGAATCATGAAAAGTAAAGACTTTTACATTGTAGCCCAATTCGCCCAAAGAGGCTGCTGCTGCCGCACCTGCCAAGCCTGTGCCGACAACAATCACGTCAATCCGCATTTTATTAGCGGGAGAGACCAATGGAACGCTATTTTTATATTTGCGCCATTTGTCGGCGAGTGGTCCCTCAGGTGCTTTCGCATCTAACTTGCGTTCACCGAGTTTTATTTTAAGACCATGTACATCTGTTTCTTGAAATGCCATGCCGTGTGATTTTTTAAAATTTTTATAAAATATTACAAAATAGTCAAATTATACTGAGGGGTCTAATTTTTCATCAAATACATGCCAATCGGAATAATCGCAAATAAAGCAGGTACAACGATAGAGAACGCTCGACCAGCAGATTTGATGAAAGGCGAATACTTAGGATGATTGACACCCAAAGTTTGAAACGCCGATTGGAAACCGTGCCACAAGTGAAATCCCAGAACTATTTGTCCAAGAATGTAAAATGCCGACACATAAGGCACACTAAATGCAGCCAAGCAACGTTCGTACAAATCAGCAATAGGCGTGCCGTCGTTGAAGTTGGTGTATGCCCGCATTGTTAATTGGTCATTGTGCATCTTCCACCAAAAGTCACCCATGTGGATTAACAGAAAAGAGAATATCAATGTTCCGAGCAAAGCCATATTTTTTGACGCCCAACTAATATTCGGCACAGACGGCGATACGGCATAAGACGTTCCTTTCGCCGCACGATTGGCTTGCCAAAGCGCAATGCCTTGAACTGTATGAACAAGAATAAAAAAGTATAAGCCGTAAGAAATGAACTTTATGAGTGGAAAATGCGTCATAAAATAGGCGTACTTATTAAATGCTTCGCCTCCGTCCGATTTTAAGAGTTGCAGATTGCCAATCAAGTGGACAATTAGGAATGAAATCAAAAAAAGTCCCGTCAAACTCATCGTGAGTTTACGACCAATTGATGATGTGAGGTATGTTGTTAACCAATTCATAATTATAACGTATAAAATTTGTTAATCAGAAAGCGTTTTTCGTTAAAATAGAGTGTAATCTTACCCGTGCTTTGTGGGTGTTTTGTAGATAATGCACAAAACTATATGTGAAACATCACGTAACAAAGTTCTATCACAATTTTCAATATTTGTCACACTATTTAGAGCCGATATAAATAATTTAATCGGCATTGTCTGAACTATGATTTTCATGATTTTCATGATTTTTACAACACATGGACGACTCTAATTTAGTCATAAAAATTGTAATTAATCTAAGTTTTGTGGTACCCACTCAAAACGCGCCGCCTTCGGCAGCGCGGGGAGTTTTTTTGGGAGTGACCCGTTTTTTTTTGTTGAAAATTTGGGCTTCGCCCAAATTTTCAACAAAAAAAACGGGTCACTCCATTAGATTTTTACGCGGCGAGGTTCCGCATTTTTATACCACAAAACTTAGATTAATTGAGGAGTGGGCATAACCTAAAAACATCGTTTTTTGATTAAAAACAGATGTTTTGCGCGCGCTTCGCTCGCGCAAAAGGGAGGAGACGTGGTTCGTTTTTCGGCGAAGCCGAAAAACGAACCCCATTCCCCTCCGTCGCGCGAGCGAAGCGAGCGCGAGATGCAAAATTTGAAATTCTTGAAATTCTTGAAATTTTTACCCCCCAATTACCGTTCCATCTGGAATCGTTGCATTTTTTTTCACGACCACGATACCTTCAACGATACAGTAGGCTTCGTGTTCTTGCTTAGGCAAATCGGCACCTCCTTTGATTGTTACATTATTGCCAATGCGACAGTTTTTGTCCAAAATTGCCCGTTCGATGTGGCAATTTTTGCCCACACCGATATTAACGCTGTCTTTTTTCATCAAATCAGACAAGTGTTCATATCTATCCGCCCCCATCATAATCACATCTTTCAGCACGCTTTTTTCACCGATGCGGCTACGAATACCGACAAGGCAATGTTCCAATGACTTGGCATGAATGACTGAACCTTCGGCGCAAACGGCTTTTTTAAGCGTTGTTCCGTAAAATTTTGACGGTGGCAACAGCCGTGCGCGGGTGTAAATGAGTTTTTCGTTGTCGAACAAGTTGAATTTTGGGATATTGTCCGTCAATTCAAGATTGGCTTCAAAAAATGAATCAATGTTCCCAATATCTGTCCAGTAGCCATTGTAAAGGTAACTTGCAACGGGTCTTTCTTTGATGGCAGCAGGAATAATCTCTTTACCAAAATCGGTAGCCGTTGGGTTTTGTTCCAACAATTCATTCAACGTTTCACGGTTAAAAATGTAGATACCCATACTGGCGAGGTAGTTTTTACCCGCTTTCTGCTCTGCTTTTGGCACAGGAGACACCCAATCTGGCAATAAATCTGCCTTCGGTTTTTCGATAAAACTTTCAATCATGCCCGTTTTCCCGACTTTCATAATACCAAAATCGGTTGCATCTTTGGCAATAACTGGAATTGTGGCAATGGTCAATTCGGCTTTTTTAGCGATATGTTCTTTTACCATTGCCAAAAAATCCATTTGGTACAATTGGTCGCCCGATAAAATCAAGACGTAATCGTGTTCGTGTGGTGCCATGTGGCGCAATGATTGACGCACGGCATCGGCAGTTCCTTGAAACCAATTGGGATTGTCGGGGGTTTGTTCTGCCGCCAAAATATCCACAAAACCACGACTAAAATGGTCGAAATTGTAGGTGTTTTTGATGTGTTGATTCAAAGAAGCAGAGTTAAATTGAGTCAAAACAAACATACGGCGAACGCCAGAGTGCAAGCAATTTGAAATCGGAATATCAATCAAGCGGTATTTCCCAGCAATTGGAACGGCAGGTTTTGAACGGTCTTTGGTAAGTGGATACAAGCGCGAACCTTGTCCGCCGCCAAGTATCAAACTGACCATCTTAATGGTTGATGATGAAGCAGGCATAATTAAATTTTTAATTGATTTATAGAAAATATGATTCCTTAAATGAGTTTGTTTTTGGGTAAATGTAGCATGACCTTTTCAAAGAAGTATATTCTTTGGTCTTTTTTTTATTTCTATTTATGTCTTACAATAGATTTACCAAATATGTTTCAAAATAATATATATTAAAATTAGCAACTATTTGCCACACGCTCTCCAGAAGGTATTCGAGATTTAAACAGATTTCGCTCGCGCAGAAAGGGGGAATGTGGTTCATTTTTCGGCAAAGCCAAAAAATGAACCACCTCTTTTCCTGTCGTTGTGCGAGCAAAAGGCAAACAGCTAAAAAGTTAGAAAAATTATTGAAAATCAATTAAAGGGGTGATAAAATCATTTCGGACATTTGAAACCATACATAAAATCTAAACTGGTGGTTCTCGCGCTCGCTTCGCTCGCGCGAGAGGGGGAATGTGGTTCATTTTTCGGGCTTTGCCCGAAAAATGAACCACTCTCCTACTTTTGCGCGAGCGAAGCGAGCGCAAAAGTGCCTTTAAATGCGTATTTTGAATTTATGTATGGTTTCAAATTCGGACATAGAAAAGCCCGAATTTCACAAGGAGGAAATTCGGGGTGATGTTGCAAATTAGTAATTTTTTAGCCACTAATTACACTAATTAACACTAATTTCTTTGTAATTACTTTGCCGCGAGCGAAGCTAAGTATTTGAGGAGTGGGCATAACCTAAAAACATCGTTTTTTGATTAAAAACAGATGTTTTGCGCGCGCTTCGCTCGCGCAAAAGGGAGGAGACGTGGTTCGTTTTTCGGCGAAGCCGAAAAACGAACCACATTCCCCTCCCTCGCGCGAGCGAAGCGAGCGCGAGATGCAAAAAACGCTTTTAGGTTATGCCTATCCCTCAGCTAAGTATTAACGAATCTTTAATTTCGTTTATACACACCAATAGCCAAGCGATGTACGCAATACTGCAAATCAGAATTTGTCAAAGTAATTGGGCAAGAAGATTTAGTGACTTTAGGAACAATCCAGACCGTTTGATTGACAGTAGGCGTAAACGAAATCTCTGTTTTGCCTTTATTATCTGTCCGAATATCGGCGTCAATCAGCTCATAATGATAAGTGTATAATGCCAAATCGAGGTCAACCACCTCTCCGCCTGCGTCAAAGGCGACAATAAGGTATTCTTTGTCTTTTTGTAGTTTAACATCATACAAGGGTTTTTCCCCACGCCTCATTTCCGCTTGGAATGCATTGGTCAAGGTGTAATTTTTGCCATTGTGGAGCAAAGTTTCATCAAATCGTGTAGATGTTGGATTTGGATTTATGAAAGCGTTGTTGGAAGAATTTGTCGTCACGGCGGTGATCAATGACGCAATAAGCGAAACACAGTAGAAAAGAATCATAGCAAGCGTTTGTTTTAGTAAAAAATAATGTTCCATGCAAAAAATCGAGCGGGTTAAATTTAAAAAACTCAATAATTATCTCAAAAATACGCCAAAAAATACGCCAAATGCAAGTAATAAATGAAAATTACCGTTATTAGGGTATGTGTTTTCGCGTGATTTGCGTCTAAAAATGTAGTGTTAGTTTATCATTAACATTTGATGACTATTTATTTGGGTCAAATCCTTCTGCGGTCGTTGCGCGAGCAAAATGCACAGAAGTTCAATATTGACCTTGAATTATTCAAAATATACTTATTTCGTAATTGCTTAGTCACTCGCTCGCCTCGCTCCTACGAGGGAGGCAATGTGGTTCGTTTTTCGGGCTTTGCCCGAGAAACGAACCATATTGCCCTTTTTTGCGAGCGAAGCGAGCGTGTTTTTGAAAGAGAAAAATCTTCGATTTTTCTCTTTCAAAAACACGCTCGCCCCGATAGATTTCTTTCCGCACGATTTTCGAGCGAAGCGAGAAAGAGTGCGTTTAAAACCGCGTTTATTTACACACAACTACTTAATTTCTTTATTTCTCAAGTTTTATGCTCAAAAGATTGGGAATTGCCGATAAAAGCCTAAACTTTGTGCCTTTAAATTCAGCTTTGCAAACAATAGTCAATCAATGTATGCCACTTTGAAATCTGGAGTTTGAAATTTGAAATCGTCTTAATACAATCAGAAATATCTCCGCATGGCAACACCCAAATCTGTCGCATTTCATACACTTGGCTGTAAACTCAATTACTCTGAAACGTCGTCTATTCAACGTCTTTTTGAGGATAAAGGCTTTTTTATCAATGAATTTGATGAATCAGCCGATGTTTATGTCATCAATACCTGTTCGGTAACAGATTTTGCTGACCAAAAATGTCGGCAAACAGTGCGGCGTGCTTTGCGCCAAAATCCCGATGCTTTTGTCGTGGTCGTGGGTTGTTATGCCCAATTGAAACCTCAAGAAATCTCTGATATTCCTGGTGTTGATTTGGTGCTTGGTGCGGCTGAAAAATTTAAAATTACGGATTACATTGATACGCTGACCAAGGCGCAGGGCAAAGGCATGGTGTCGGCGGGAGAAATTCGGGAAGTGAATACGTTTCACAATGCTTTTTCTTTCGGGGATAGAACACGCTCGTTTTTAAAAATACAAGATGGTTGCGATTATAAATGTTCGTTTTGTACCATTCCGTTGGCACGCGGTAAAAGCCGTTCGGATACTGTCGAAAATGTGGTGGAAAATGCCCATAAAATTGCAAGTACAGGTGTGCAGGAAATCGTTTTGGCAGGTGTGAATATCGGCGATTTTGGCAACGGAACAGAAGTAATAGAAGGGACTAAAGCCAAAAAACAAGCCTTATTTATTGATTTGGTGCGCGAATTGGACAAAGTAGAAGGTATCCGCCGTTTCCGTATTTCCAGCATAGAACCCAATTTGTTGACCGATGAAATTATCGAATTTGTGGCGCAAAGCGAACGTTTTATGCCCCATTTTCATCTGCCTTTGCAGTCCGGTAACAACAAGCAATTGATGGAAATGCGCCGCCGTTATAAGCGCGAATTGTATCAAAGTCGCGTTGAAACCATTAAAAAGTTCATGCCACACGCTTGTATTGGCGTGGATACAATAGTGGGCTTTCCAAACGAAACCGATGAAGATTTTAAAGAAACCTACAATTTTATCAATGCTTTAGATGTCTCGTATTTGCATGTTTTTACCTATTCAGAACGTCCAAATACGGCAGCAATCGAGATGCAAAATCCCGTACCGATGCACATTCGCCGCGAGCGCAATGATATGTTGCGGATATTGAGCGAGAAAAAACGCCGTTCTTTTTATCAACAATTTATGGGTTCAACGCGAGAAGTGTTGTTTGAAAACCATAAAAACGCCGAATTTTTAACGGGTTTTACGGACAATTACATCAAAATTGAGCTAAAGAAGGACGCCGATACTGAGGGGGCTAAAAATTTTATCATGCCCGTTGAGTTATTGGATTTTAATGCGGAAGGCGATGTAAAGGCGCGTTTGGCGGTTGTGGCATTTGTTTGATACCTAAGTTTTTAAAACAAACTCAATTCTCCAGAACCCAAATAATTATCAATTACCTTCGGAAAAGCGTATTTCACGACTTCTTTTCTCTTGATTTTCAAAAAATCAGACCCCCTCAGTATAAGCGCGTCTTTTACCTTAATTTCCCAAAAAATAGCGACAATTCGTTGATGTGTTAGGAGTTGGCGCATGGGGGCTGACCTTCTTTCTATGGTCAATTCATTGGAAAATGATGGATGAAAAGCAGTTAAAATTGTCGTTGCATCGTCCGTTAATTCAGCAGTTTCGACCAAAGGAAATTCGTATAAATCTTGCCAAATATCTTTTTCCACACGTTTTCGGATATACACACAATCACCGTCGTTCAAGACTAAATAATTGAAAAAACGCTCTCGTTTTGTTAGCTTTTTTGATTTCACGGGCAAGTTATTCACATTATTATGGCTTAGTGCTGTGCAAAACGCGTGCATGGGACAGATTTCCCCACATTTTGGTCGGTTTGGTGTACAATGCGTTGCGCCAAAATCCATGATGGCTTGGTTGAAATCGGCGGGGCGTTTTTCGTCCAAAACTTCGGCGGCTAAGGCGTTGAAAATATGTTTGCCTTCGGTTGAATCAATCGGTGTGTCAATGCCAAAAACGCGGGACAAAACGCGGAAAACATTGCCGTCAACTACTGCTTTAGCTTCACCAAAACCAAAAGAAGCAATGGCGGCTGCGGTGTAAGGACCTACGCCTTTGAGGGTCAGAATATCGGCGTAAGTTGTTGGAAATACGCCATTTAGTGCATTGCTGATGTGCCTTGCTGTTGCCAATAAATTTCTTGCGCGAGAATAATAGCCCAATCCTTCCCAAAGTTTCATCACATCATCATGGGGTGCTGCGGCGAGGTCTTTTACTGAGGGGTAGCGTTCGCGGAAACGCTCGAAATAAGGCAGACCTTGTTGAACGGTTGTTTGTTGTAAAATAATTTCTGATAACCATATAAGATAAGGGTCGCGCTCACCTTTCCACGGAAGCGGGCGGTGATTGTGGGCAAACCAGTCTAAAAGTTGGGTTTGAAAGACCTGTTTTTTCATCGTTTTTTAAAGATTGTAAATTGGAATTTGTTATCAGTGGTCTGCCAAGACCGTATTTCTTCAAAGTGAGCATCTTGGCGCAAGGTATCCAAACTAATGGCGTGGTCAAGTACACTGAACACATTGTCCCAAACAATCAGCGTTTTTTCGGGCAAATCGGTGTCGTTGAGATGCGTTATAAGCCGCGATACTGAGGGGTCGTAAGGGTCTGTTTTGAAGTAAAAAGGGACACAAGGATTGGCATACAACACGCAATAACTCGGCATTTTTTCCTTTATGTCTTGATTAATTTCACTCAAAACAATTTGGTCAGGTGTTTTAACAAACATTTTTGGAAAAAAAATAGCGGCGGGATTTCTCGTAAAAGGCATTAAGCCCACGGCAGCTACAAGTAGAATTTGTACGCCGAATTTTAATTTTTCCGAAGAAAATAAATCCGTCAAAAAATTAAAACCAACCAAAGCAATTAGGGCAAATTCGGGCATAACCGTATTCATTACGCGTACTAAACCAAAAGAATTGAAAATACCCAAGTACCAAAACAAGCTATGGGCAATGAGCAAAATGAAAAAATACCCCCAAATGAGTCCCCAAAGGCGTTTATACTGAGGGGTCTGTTTTTTTTCAAAAATATAGAAAAAGACACCTAAAATGCCGAAAATCCACAAAATATATTGTGGCAATCCCGTCCCATAATACAGTTTTTCAATAAAATGATACCATGTACCATGTCCATAAGCCGATAAAGCGGCATAAGGAATTTTGTTAAATACCCATAAAAAATCGTGAAAAAAGAACCAACCCACGACCGAATAAACCAAGTGCCCAACGGCAAGTAAGGGGAGTACGCGCCAACGTTTTTCGGCAAGTAAAAATAAGCCCGTTACGCCTATCAGCAATAAACCTTCGGAGCGCACAAAGGGCAAAAACGACACAATTACCGTTGCCCAAAGGTATTCTTTGCATAAAAATAACCAAATAACACCAACAAGTAGTAAGGCTGAAAAATGTTCAGTCAGTCCCGAAAAAATAAGTGTAAAAAATTGCGAGCAGGTTGCAAGTATCAAAACGGCGAGCCAAGCGTGGGGCAGTCGCAATTTTTCGGCAATGCGGTAGGTGAAGTACAGCGTTAACGCCGCATTTAAACTATTGAAAATTTTGATACCGAGAAAGCCGAATTGGGCAAAAGGAGCAGCAATAAGCGTAAAAAGCGGCTTTGCCCAATGGTTGAACAAGTTTTCGGGGTGTGCGAAAGCGTATTTTGCGTATAAAAAATGTTGCACCGCGTCGCCAGAGTCGCCCGTACCGTTGTAGCGTAGGGCGATGTAACAGCACAAAGCAAAAAACGCAAAACAGGCAGCAAGGATGCCTTTAAGTTCTCGGTTAGGCATGAAATTATAGTATCTGTTTTACTTACTCACGCGCTCGCTTCGCTCGCGCGGGGAAGGGTGTGTGGTTCATTTTTCGGGCTTTGCCCGAAAAATGAACCACTTTTTCTCTTTAGAGTGAACGAAGTGAGCGTGGTTAAAATTAATTAATTGACTGAAAAAGACGGGACACGCGCCGTCAGCACGTTCATAAAAGTCAAGACACTAACTTTATAACTCATGTATTTTGTCAAAGGCAATTCCTGTGCAAGGTCATTGGCTTCGGTTTCTGTTTCGGCGTTAAAAACTGCCCAAACCTTCAAATTATCTAAAGAAACGGCATAACTCACGATTTTACCTATCCCAAACATCGAATTGATTTTGGCGCGTTGAGCAGGGATTGTACTCGTAAATTTATCGTTTAAAACGGGTGGCATAGTGAATTCCACCATAAATTGAAACATCTCATTTTCCATTAGTGAAGCAGCTTTAATCGCATTTAGAAGTGCGAAAATACACATTCTGTTTTGGAAATGGGTACTTAGTAATGAATAATTTTAAATATAAAATATTGTGAATCGCTAAACTACTTAGTTGCCATTAATTGCACTAATTTTCACTAAATATGCGCCACAATATTTTTTCTAATTCGCTTCAAAATATTTGTCGTATCGCTTTTTTGAAACGCCTGTCCAGTAATTTTTTCAAATAATTCGATATACCGACGACTTGTAGATTCGACAAATTCATCGGGCATAACGGGCATTGTTTGTCCTTCCAGACCTTGAAAATTGTTTGCCATTAACCATTCTCTAACAAATTCTTTTGACAATTGGCGTTGTTTTTCGCCCGTTTTTTGCCGTTCGGCATACCCCTCAGTATAAAAATAGCGGGAGGAATCGGGTGTGTGAATTTCATCAATTACGACGATTTTTCCGTCTTTAGTACGCCCAAATTCGTATTTTGTATCCACCAAAATCAAACCTTGTGCAGCCGCCATTTCCGTTCCGCGTTGGAACAGAGCGCGGGTCAATCGCTCCAATTCGGCATAATCTTCTGCACTTACGATGCCTTCTTTTATGATGTCTTCCTTTGAAATATCTTCATCGTGTCCTTCCGATGCTTTTGTTGTGGGCGTGATAATCGGCTCTGGCAAACGGTCATTTTCTTTCAAACCTTCGGGCAAGGTCACACCGCATAAAACCCGCCCTCCTTTTATGTACGTCCGTGCTGCATGTCCTGCGAGATAACCGCGAATCACCATTTCAACTCTAAACGGCTCACAAGCATACCCCAAAGCGACATTTGGGTCAGGTGTTGCCATCAACCAATTGGGACAAATATCCGCCGTTTTTGCGAGAAAATGAGCCGCAATTTGGTTCAAAACCTGTCCTTTGAAGGGAATAGCACGCGACAAAACGTGGTCGAAAGCAGAAATACGGTCACTTGCCACCATCACCAAACGCCCATCGGCGAGGGTATAAACATCGCGGACTTTGCCACGATAAAAAGTTGTTTGATTGGGGAGTCGAAAATTAGTTTGTGAGAGTGCATTTTTATTTTTCATAAATGAGAAAGCTATTGATAATTTGTAAATACTTGCTGCGCACTCGCTTCGCTCGAGCGAGAAAGGAGAAGTGATTTATTTTTCGGACAAAGCCCGAAAAATAAACCACATTCCTTTTTTTCATGCGAACGAAGCGGGCGCGTGACAGTAATCACGGTAATTGATTGCTGCGTTTTCATGGGGCAAATGTAGTTGTTAAATGGACTTAAAACAAAAAAGAAAGGGGCAATAAAGCCCCCCTCAATATTTTTACACTTTTTCGCCAAATAATTCGCCAAAAACTTTACTTCTGTATGCCCACATTTTATTGAGTTGCGGGCGCACAAACAAGCTATCCACCAAAGGTTCAAAAATCCAGCCTGGCGACAAATAATGCACGCGGTCAGTCATTAAAACATAGCCGTCTTTTTGTTCAAAGGTGTGTTCGTGATGCCACAAAACGTAAGGACCTTTGAGCTGTTCGTCAACAAACCGATAAGGCGGTTCCCAATCTGAAATCATTGTGCGCCAAAAAAACGGCACGCCCATAAGCGTAATGCGGTAATCAATAAGCGTCCCAATTTTCATTTTGATAGGTGTCGGCGTGAGAATTGAAAAATCGAGGTCACTGGGTGTCACTTGGTCAAGATTTTCGGCGCGGCTGAAAAAATCGAAAATCTCATTAAGTGGACGGTACAATTTGGTATCAAATTCCAAAATGTGCGGTTTAAGTTTTGACATTTTTATTTATTTTGAAGATGTATTTTTAGTCGTCCAAGGTAATGCGCTCGCTCGAGCCTCAAGGCGCGCGTGCAGATTGCAGTAGTGTACTTGATTTTTCGGCTTCGCTGAAAAATCAAACACACCTTTTCCTGCCGCTGCGTGAGCAAAATATTTGCTTTGAATTACTAACTGAGGGATGGGCATAACCTAAAAGGTTTTTTTGCATCTCGCGCTCGCTTCCCTCCCTTTTGCGCGAGCGAAGCGAGCGCAAAACATCTGTTTTTAATCAAAAAACGATGTTTTTAGGTTATGCCCACTCCTCAATTACTAACTGATGTTACGCAGAGGCGTAGGCTCGACCGATTTTGTAGCGGCGGATTTCAATCCGCCGAACACGTACATACATTTCCATTAAGAGCCATAGGCTCGACCTATCTTTGTATGCACCGAGCCTACGGCTCTTAAATAATCGGATTTGAAATTTCGGCGGATTAAAATCCGCCGCTACAAGATTGGCCATGCCGACGGCATTTTTGGCACATCTGCGTAACTGGCTGAAAGACTCTGAATTATTGTATAACACGAAATTAAAAAATTAGTTGTCATATTTTGTAAACCCCACGCTCGTTTCGCTCGCACATAGATTTTCCTCGCGGCGAAGCCGCGTTTTAATACGATAAAACGTAATTTTGAAACCATACATAAAATCTAAACTGCTGGTTCTCGCGCTCGCTTCGCTCGCGCGAGAGGGGGGAATGTGGTTCATTTTTCTGGCTTTGCCCGAAAAATGAACCACCTCTCTTCCTTTTGCGCGAGCGAAGCGAGCGCAAAAGTGCCTTTTAATGCGTATTTTGAATTTATGTATGGTTTCAAAAACGTAATTAAGTTAGCGACTTAGATTTACGAAATCTTTAAGATTTCGTAAATCTGTATTCCGAATCTGTATTCCGAAGTTGTAAAGCACTTTTTACGCAAAATCAAACTTCCCAAAATTTGTAAAAAATAACTTACCCATTTTTCTAAAAACTTTTTGAAAAGTTCACAACTTTTCAAAAGGTATAGAATTATTGGTTTTTAAATATCTTCCTAATCTTCGGAAACTTTTTTCCTTGTTTTGGCGATTTTATAATGAGGGGTCTCTTTATGATGCGATTAAGAAAAGAAAATATTTTTTTTCGGTAATCTGCGCCACCAATTTCACCTACATTATCGTGTCCAGCACCTTTCACGATGAAAAATTCTTTGTCAACAGATTTTAGTGCCGCAAAATTTTCTTTATTAAAATCCATTGGTATTTTTTCGTCCGCGTCACCATGTACCATTAAAATCGGTTGCTCAATTGTACGGCACGACTCAACTGGTTTTACTTCAAACGGACGAAAACGGGCAATTAAAGCCGATTTTGACAAAACATGCCGTGCCAACCACCGACTCCTAAATTTGAAATAATCGTAACCGTATTCTTCCACCACATTCTCCAATGTATTGAAAGTACTTTCTACAATGCCAAATGACAGGCGTTTGTCATGCCCTAAAGCCTGTAAAGCCACTGCCCCGCCAAGAGAAGCACCTTGAATACCGATAGGCAGAACTTGTTGTCGGTTGTGTAGGTTATCCACAATTTTTGATACGTCGAATTTTTCGTAAAAACCAAATGTACAGAAAGTTCCGTCACTTTTGCCGTGCGCCCTTTGGTCATATACAACACAATTGAAACCATTGTCGGCAAGCACCCGTGCATAGCCCAACCAATTTTCTTTATTGCTACTGATGCCGTGCAGTAAAATAATCGTTGCCTTTGGGTCGGTCAAAGCATGAATAAAGTACCCCCTCAGTGTAAGGTTACTATCAGCTTCTATATCAAGCGTTTCGTAGTCCAGCCCATAATCTGAGGGAACAACCATTGACGTATTTCTGGCAGGCACAATCGGCATATAAGGCATCGCATGTTCAGCAAAAAGAATAAAAGCGATAAGTAATAATGATAAAATGAGTGCTACCATACGTTTCCAGTAATGTTTAAATTGACTCATTAAAGAAGATTTCATATTTAGACAACATAAATTGGCAGCAAGTTATTACTGTTTATTGACAAAACCAAGAGGCACATAATGTCATAGTTTTGTCAATAAAAGTAAAATACCCTCGTTTGAGCAATTCAGATAAATAAATATCGTTATGATAAAAGCACACAAAATAAGGGTTATTTTGCCTAAATTGAAGTTTTTTAAGAAAAATATTGGAACAAATTTGGAGAGTTAATAGTTTTACCTATGTTTGCATGTCAAAATAAACAGATAATAAAGATGTCACTAATTTGTTATTAAGTTAACAATATGTTAAACGGCATTTTATGAAATAATTTTCTTTGTCAATCAAACGTTTTTGAGTTACTGAAAAGAGACAATAATCAAAGTTCGATTATATAAAAATTTATGTTCATGGGATTATAAGTTTGTTGTTTGGGCTGTCTCGAATGTTTTTCGAGACGGCTTTTTTTATCTCTTTTTTCATGCTTTTTTTTACGATTAAAGTAGATTTTAACTTTTTTTGTACTTAGCCAATAGCTCGCTTCGCTCGCGCGTGACTAAGTAATTGAGGAGTGGGCATAACCTAAAAACATCGTTTTTTGATTAAAAACAGATGTTTTGCGCGCGCTTCGCTCGCGCAAAAAGGAGGAGACGTGGTTCGTTTTTCGGCGAAGCCGAAAAACGAACCACATTCCCTCCCTCGCGCAAGCGAAGCGAGCGCGAAATGCAAAAAACGCTTTTAGGTTATGCCCATCCCTCAAGTAATTGACCTAAGTTTTGTGGTAGAGCCTCAAAACGCGCCGCCTTCGGCGGCGCGGGGATTTTTAGGCGCGAGCCGTTTTTTTTGTTAAAAATTTGGGCTTTGCGCAAATTTTCAACAAAAAAACGGCTCGCGCCATTAGGTTTTCCTCGTGGCGAAGCCACGTTTTAATACCACAAAACTTAAATTAATTACCTTTTTTTAATAAAAAATACCTATTCTCTCAAATGTAAAGCAAATGATTTCAAATGAAATGTTAAACGCTTTTATTTGATTAGTATATTCTAATTTATCATCGTTTCTTTGATACATGATTTGAAAGAGAGGTGAGTGAGCAATAAAACATAAGAGAAATAGTGACTGAAAAACGGATTTAAAGCAAAGATATTTAAGCAGAAAAAGCTTAAAAAGAACAGGATAAATTTCCCTGGTTTTAGTTGGTTTTGTTTGTAATAGTTTGGGGAGAGTGGTTATTGTAACCACTCTCTTTTTTTATGCCCCTATTTCTGATGGATTAAGCCGTTTTTTGTGGTAATTAACCTAAATCTTGTGGTAGAGCCTCAAAACGCGCCGCCTTCGGCGGCGCCGGGGATTTTTTAGGCGCGAGCCGTTTTTTTTTGTTAAAAATTTGGGCTTTGCCCAAATTTTTAACAAAAAAAAAAAACGGCTCGCGCCATTAGGTTTTCCTCGTGGTGAAGCCACGTTTTAATACCACAAAACTTAGATTAATTACTTAGTCACGCGCTCGCTTCGCTCGCGCGAGGGAATGTGGTTCGTTTTCGGCTTCGCCGAAAAACGAACCACGTCTCCTCCCTTTGCGCGAGCGAAGCGAGCGCAAAACATCTGTTTTTAATCAAAAAACGATGTTTTTAGGTTATGCCCACTCCTCAATTACAAATAATTACAATAATTTTCTGCTTAGTTAGCATAAAAGCATTTGTTTTGCAGCTTCAAACAATTAATTAGTCATTCTAAAATAATTTTAAATGAAGTTTATTGCAGAAATAGATGTTATGCCACATCGCGAACTCCTCGACCCACAAGGCAAAACGGTTGCCAATAATATGAAAAACTTGCACCTGACAGGTATTGAAGATGTACGCATTGGCAAACATATTCGCCTCGTTGTGGCGGCAGATTCAGAAGCAGCAGCCCGCGAGAAAGTAGAAACTGCCTGCCAAAAGTTACTAATCAATCCAATTATGGAAAATTATGTCTATCGGTTAATGAGCGCTTAAAAAAGTAACTCCTTAGAAACATTTTTACGTATATGCAGTTAAAATGTATCAAAAATAGCCGCAATACTGAGGGGTATTTGCGGCTATTTCAATCAAAATATAAAACCACCGATCCAATGAGTCACTTTAGCCTATTTACTGATTTCGATATCAGCTTGTTCAAAGCGGGAAAGCACTTTAAAGTGTATGAAAAACTTGGCTCTCATATCGTCAAATTGGACGATGGTACTGAGGGGGTCTATTTCGCAGTGTGGGCACCCAATGCGCGTCAGGTAAGTGTTATTGGGAGTTTCAATTATTGGAATAAAATATCCCACGTTATGCACGCCCAACGCGACTATACGGGTATTTGGGAGATTTTTATTCCAAATGTACATCAAGGTGCGACCTATAAATACTGCTTATGGGCATCAGATGGACGGCTTTTAGAAAAAACCGACCCCTTTGCTTTTATGTGGGAAATACCACCACGCACGGCAAGTATTGTCTGGGATATTCGCGGTTTTCAGTGGAATGACGGGGCATGGCTTAAAGAAAGAAAGAAAAAAGCGGGTACACCTCAACCGATGACCGTATATGAAGTACACGCGGGTTCTTGGAAACGCAAAGGTTTTGAAGGCAATCGGTCATTGACCTACCGTGAAATGATTGACGAGCTTGTGCCTTATGTGGCGGATATGGGTTTTACACACATCGAATTTATGCCAATTATGGAGCATCCCTACGAACCAAGTTGGGGCTATCAAACATTGGGCTATTTTGCACCGTCGAGCCGTTTTGGAACACCGCAGGACTTTATGGCGTTGGTAGAAGCGTTTCACAAAGCGGGTGTTGGTGTTTTGTTGGACTGGGTGCCAAGTCATTTTCCAATGGACGCGCACGGCATTTACGATTTTGACGGCACGCATTTGTACGAACATGCCGACCCGCGTTTGGGCTATCACCCCGATTGGAAATCGGCAATTTATAACTATGGGCGCAATGAAGTTCGTAATTTTTTGATTTCATCGGCAATGTTTTGGATGGACGTGTATCATGCAGACGGTTTGCGTGTTGATGCGGTTGCCTCGATGTTATACCTCGATTATAGTCGAAAAGAAGGCGAATGGATACCTAATAGATATGGTGGACGTGAAAATTTGGAAGCCATTGCATTCCTCCGTGATTTCAACGAAACCATTTACGGCAATTTTCCCGATGCGGTCACAATCGCCGAAGAATCTACTGCTTTCCCGGGTGTATCAAAACCGAGTTGGGCGGGTGGCTTAGGTTTCGGTCAAAAATGGATGATGGGTTGGATGCACGATACCTTGAGTTTTATGGGACGTGACCCTTTGCACCGTCGTTGGCATCAAAACGAAATCACATTTAGTATTACTTATGGTTTTTCCGAAAACTTTATGCTACCCCTGAGTCACGATGAGGTTGTTTACGGCAAAGGCTCGCTTTTGACTCGTATGCCCGGCGACAATTGGCAAAAATTCGCCAATTTGAGAATGATGTTCGGTTATATGTTCACGCACCCCGGCACGCGCTTGGTTTTTATGGGCGGTGAATTTGGACAAGGCGGTGAATGGGCATTTGAAGGGCAATTGGATTGGTGGCTCTTGGATTCGCCACTTCATCAAGGCATTCAAAATGTGATGCGTGATTTGAATATGCTCAATAAAACGCAGCCAGCTCTTTACGAAAAAGCCTTTTCCCACGATGGCTTTCAGTGGGCAGCTTATGATGATGCCAATAATTCGGTTATAGCCTACATAAGACAAGGCAACGATAAGACACAATCGCTTTTGGTCGTCATCAATATGACGCCTGTGGTGCATGAAAACTATGAGGTAGGTGTAAATCAAGCAGGTGTTTGGCGTGAAATCTTTAATACCGATTACGCAAAATATGGTGGCTCTGACATATACAATGGTGGAAAATTACCAACTAAAGCCGTCGAGAAACATGGCTGCGAACAGGTTTTAAGTTTAACGCTTTCGCCTTTGTCTGTGATGATTTTTCAATTTGTTGAAGCTATTGAAGTAGTGCAAACTGTGGAAATAGTAGAGATGAAACCTAAAAAAAGGCACGCTTTTTCCGCGTCCAATAATAGAGGTAAAGCCAAGTGACCATTTACTTTTTGACATAAAAGAAGCGGAAATATTGGTACCCGTTCATAAATAATCGCTACTTTTTAACACACGCCTTTGCGCTCGCTTCGCTCGCGCGAGGGGGGAAATGTGGTTCATTTTTCGGGCAAAGCCCGAAAAATGAACCACATTTCCTACTTTTTCGCGAGCGAAGCGAGCGCAAAAGTGCCTTTTAATGCGTATTTTAGATTTGTGTATGGTTTCAAATTATCTTATACCCCAAAATACTCAGAGGTATGTATTTTAGAGGTATTTCAAAAATGGTACTGAATATCCCCGTTATTAATCAAAATACTTTCTTTTGCTTGCAATGCTTTGATAATTTTATCTACGTTGCCGTGCTGAGATAGTTCTTGATTGTGTAATAAAATATAACTCCGTAACATTGCTACTGAATGTGGACGATTGCCTGAGCGCATAAGCCGTTCAATCGTTTCTCGTGCCGTTTCGTCAATCAAAGAATGATTATCGGAGACCGCCACGCCGTTTGTAAGTTCGAGCGTGAGGTCATCAAATAGGCTTTTGCTAAGTTCCTCTATGTTAACTTTAGTTTCTGCTTCGGATTTTTGCAACTCAATCCGAAGCGGTTTCTCCCCCACTGTGCTATCAGGCTTAATTGAGGGTTCGGCTGTTGTCGTTGTTGGACGAATTCTTAGGCAATTTCTGCCCGTAGAATTGATAAACTGAACAAGCGGGTCGAAGGCGGAATCGTTTGAAAGAATGGCAAATTCAATGTCATTGCTAATTTTCTCATGAAGTTTACCCATCAAAAAACAAATGTGGAAATTGAGGTCATTAGGTGATGCGGCACTTACTTCTACCCATTTGACAGCCGACCCCATCTTCTGCATATCGCGGACGAGGGGAAAGGGAATGGTTTCGGTAGCACTGTCCACAAAAACGAAAATCTTATCACAGACTTTTTCCAGTTTTTTGAATTTAATGTGTTGCAACGTCTCAAAATCAATGAAAACGTAGCGGCGAATATTGGTATTCATAAATAGTACGCTATTACTTTGGTTGTAAAAATTGTCGAGCCGCTAAGTTACGCCCAATATCATTTTAATACAAAACTTTTGGCGCGTTTTGTTTAAAATTATACTTTAATCGCGCTCGCTTCGCCCGCGCAAAAGGGGGGAATGTGTTTCATTTTTCAGGCTTTGCCCGAAAAATGAAACAAATTCTCCCCTTTTGCGAGCAAAGCGAGCAATAGACTAATACACTTTTTTATCGTTTTTATTTTTCCAGGCATTAAAAGCGACCAAACCCTCTTTACGTAGCAGCGGTTCTATCGGAATTACTCTTTCAGACAGTGGTGTGACCAACTCTTTGTATAAAAAATCATCGTCAAAATCAATTGCGGCGGCGTCTTCGCGGGTACACGCATAGACAATTCGGGCAGGACGCGCCCAATAAATTGCCCCTAAACACATCGGACAAGGTTCACAACTCGTATATATTGTACAATCTTCCAACTGAAAACTGTTTAAATAACGGCAGGCATCGCGAATTGCCACTATTTCGGCGTGGGCAGTCGGGTCATTTGTGGAGGTTACACGGTTATTCCCGCGTCCAATGATTACACCATTTTTGACAATGACGCAGCCAAAAGGACCACCTTCGCCTGTGTTCATATTGTTGAGCGATAAAGCAATGGCTTCTCGCATGAAGATTTTATCCTGTTTCATCTTTGAGAGATTTCAAATTAAGCTAAAAATACTGACGCGTACTTATTCTATTTGTTCGTAATAATTTCATAAGTAGTCCTTCACATTAATACTGTCGGGTAAAATTTAACTATGTTCACTTTGCTCGCACAACGAAAGCAGGAGAGGTGGTTCATTTTTCGGCAAAGCCGAAAAATGAACCACTTTTCCCCCTTTTTTGCGAGCGAAGCGAGCAAAAAATAATACGCTATAAAAAGTGTATAGTGCATGAAGAACGAAATAAAGAGGTAAAAAATATCCTATCAATTATTGCCCTGCGCTCGCTTCGCTCGCGCAGGAGGGCAATGTGGCTCATTTTTCGGGCTTTGCCCGAAAAATGAACCACATTTCCCCTCTCGCGCGAACGAAGCGAGCGCGAAAACCAGCAGGTTAGATTTTATGTATAGTTTCAAAATCTTTACATAAAAAAAGTCTTTCCTACGTGATACAGGAAGGACTTTTTTTGTACATTTCCCCCTGATTGCACCCCCTCAGTATTTAAGCTCTTTTTTTGCTCGCTTCGCCTCGCAAGGAGGGGCATGTGTTTCATTTTTCGGGCTTTGCCCGAAAAATGAAACACCTCTCCTCCTTACGAAGAAAGCGAGCAAAACCTTAAAATAGAAACAATATGTCTCGTAATGCAGCCCGTTTGATTGGTGTTTTTGTCATAGGTTTAGTGTTATTTAACTTCCCTTTGCTTGGTATTTTTGCCAAGCCGCATTGGTTAATGGGTATTCCAATGCCTGTTTTTTATTTATTCACCGCTTGGCTGGGTATGATAATCGTTTTTTGGCGATTAACAGATGGTCGAAACCCTTTTAAAAAGAAGTGATTATGAATATCTATGTTTTTGTTGGTTGCTCACTTATTTATATCTTCATTCTATTTTTTATCGCTTATATAACCGATAAAAAAGCTGCCGAAGGCACGCATTGGGCAAACAATCCGTATGTTTATTCACTTTCAATGGCGGTGTACTGCACGGCATGGACTTTTTATGGGTCGGTGGGTAAGGCGGTGAAATCTGGTTTGGGCTTTTTGCCTATTTATGTGGGCGTGTGTGTGGGAGCTGCTTTATGGTTTCTGGTGTTGAAAAAAATTATTGTTATTTCAAAAAATCAGCGCATTACCTCTATCGCCGATTTTATTTCAAGCCGCTATGGGAAAAGCAATTTACTCGGTGTTTTAGTGACTATTGTGTGTTTTTTTAGCATTATTCCCTATATTTCGCTTCAATTAAAAGCCATTGCGGATAGTTTTATGGTCTTGGCGGGTATGCAAAATGAGATGAATATGTTGACCAATGCCAGTGGTTTTTCATTTTATTATTCAACCACTTTTTACATCGCGATACTGCTCATTCTCTTTACTATTCTTTTTGGCGCACGTAATCTTGAACCCAACGAACGGCACGAAGGCATGGTTACCGCTATTGCCTTTGAATCCATTGTCAAATTAGTGGCTTTTTTAGCCGTTGGTATTTTTGTTACTTACGGTTTATACAATGGTTTTGGCGACCTTTTTCAAGAGGCTTTTAACAACCCCGTAACCGCCAAACGCCTTTTTTTGGGCGAAGGTAGTTCTCCTTCCGAATGGTTTTGCTTGGGCTTATTGTCCATGTTTGCCATTATTTTGTTACCACGTCAATTTCACATTGCAGTCGTTGAAAATTCCGACCCTAACCATGTTTACAAAGCGACTTGGGTATTTCCATTGTATTTGTTGATTATCAATATTTTTGTTTTGCCCATTGCTTTAGCAGGTGTACTTCAGTTTCAAGGGCTTGATATTCGTCCTGATACATTTGTTTTGGAATTGCCTTTGGAAAATGGCAAAAATATGCTTGCTTTGATGGTTTTTATTGGCGGGTTCTCGGCTTCTACGAGCATGGTTATCGTAGAAGTCAACGCTTTAGGCATTATGTTTTCAAATCATATTTTATTACCGCCTTTGTTGACTTGGTTGGCACGCCGCGACAACTCTAAAGCCGATTTTTCCGCTTGGGTCTTGTTTATCCGTCGGTTTTCAATTGCTGTCATCATTTTATTGGCTTTTTATTATGTCCGAACCATTGCCATTAATCGGGAATTGGTCTCCATTGGCTTGGTCTCCTTCGTGGCAGTGAACCAATTTGCCCCCTGCCTATTTTTGGGTCTTTTTTGGAAAAAAGCAACACAATCGGGCGCAATTGCGGGTCTCTTAATTGGCTTTTTTATTTGGGCAATTGCCTTGCCTATTCCCACTTTAGCAGATTATGGTTTTCTCTCTAAATCCATTTTAACCGATGGTTATTTCGGACAGTGGTGGCTCAACCCTCACGCTTTATTCGGTTTAGAAGGCTATGACCAAATCTCTCATGCCACAATTTGGAGTTTGTTTTTCAATTGTTCAACCTTTATGATTGTCTCATTGACGACTAAACAAAGCACAATGGAAGCCACACAAGCCGATTATTTTGTCAATATCCACCAGTACATCAATGGTGGCAGCGATATGGAACTTATCCACCGCGAAGCCAAAATGGAAGATTTGACCTTTTTATTGACCCGTTTTTTGGGAGAAGAACGCACCCAGTTTTTGCTTGAAAAATACGAAACCGACAACAATATTACGTTATCAAAAATACTGAAAGCAAAAGCCGAATTGGTGAATTATGTCGAAACGGTTTTGGCAGGGGCTTTGGGTGCGGCATCAGCCAAAATCCTCATCAGTTCGGTTGTAAAAGAAGACCCGATTACTTTAGAAGAAATGTTACACATTTTAGATAAGACCAAAGAAGTGATTTTGACCAATACCGAATTGAAAAAAAAATCAAAAGAATTGGAAGAAACGACCCAACAATTGCAAGCTGCCAATGACCAACTTAAAGAACTTGACCACCTAAAAGCGGATTTTGTTACCACAATCACGCACGAATTGAGGACACCCATGACCTCAATAAAAGCTCTGTCAAAAATATTAATGGACAATCCAGACATACCCAAAGACCAACACAACGAATTTTTAGAAATAATTGTCCTCGAAACCGAACGCATTACCCGACTCATCAATCAAGTTTTGGACATTGAAAAAATACAATTTAATGCCTACGAATGGAAAAATGAACCATTCAATCTCACCGAATTAACGAACCGCATTTATAAAGGTTTTCAACCCGTTTTAGACGAAAAAAACATTCAACACACGTTTAAAACGCGTTTAGAACAGCCTGTTCTGATAAAAGGCGACGAAGACCGCATCAATCAAGTTATTGTCAACTTGATGTCAAATGCACTAAAATTCACAAATACTGAGGAGGGGGACTTGGGCATTAGTTTAGAAAGTGAAAACGGTAGTGCAGTGCTGAAAATAACAGACAATGGCAATGGGATTGCCGAAGAAAAACAGAGCATGATATTTGAGCGTTTTACACAACTCTATGACCCCACACAAGGCAAGCCAACGGGCAGTGGTTTGGGCTTATTTATCACAAAACAAATCGTTACCCACCACAAAGGAACGATTGAGGTAGAAAGCGAAGTGGGAAAAGGCGCAACGTTTGTTGTAAAATTGCCTATGGCAAAAGGATAATTTCAAGAGATTTCAAATTTTATTTCAAAAATATTTTTATTTCAAAAAAAAAGCCTACATTTATCTTGATTTAGATACAAAAAATAAACACAACACCTAATCAAATTGTGCAAAATATTGAAAATCAATTTATTGCGTAATTAAAATTACTTAGAAAACGACAACTGACTCAAGTAGAAACAACTATCCAACGATGAAAGTATTGAACAAACAAACAAAGATACTCTTAGTTGATGATGAACCCAATATCCTCTTAGCCATTGATTTTTTGCTCAAAAAAGAAGGGTACACCACAAAAAAAGCCTTCAATGGTCAACAAGCCATTGATGAAGTGGTAGCGTTTCGTCCAGATATTGTCGTCTTGGACGTCATGATGCCCGAATACGACGGCTTTGAAGTAGCTCGGCGTATCCGCAATATGCCCGATTTTGAAGATGTCCGCATCATTTTTCTCACGGCAAAAGGCACGGAGACCGACAAAATGAGAGGCTACACAAGCGGCGGTGAAGTCTATCTTATCAAACCCTTTGACAATGATGAATTAGTACAAGTGATTAATGAAGTTGTCAGCTATGGCTAAGAAGACCTCTGCAACACCCTACCGATGCTCCAAATATAACTTCGTTTGAAGAAAAAGCAATACTTGATACAATCTCGAAAATAGCATGTATTTTGTGTTCTGGTTTTTAGCTTAAAGTCCTTCAGGATACACGCAACAGTAGATTGAAAGCCGCCGCTACAAAATCCGTCGAACATGCGGCTCTGCGTAACATTAGTATTTACTTCTTCGGTACAACCACATCATAAAATCCTGACGAATAGCCGCCCCAGATACCCAAACCTCCCACAATATTGTGCTTAACTTTGGTATAAGACGCAAATGGACCACCATTATTAGAATTGAATTCAAGCGTGTTCCAAAAATCGAAATGGGCTCGGTCAATGCACGAAAACTTAACGCTAACGGTATCGCCGCGACGGAACAAACCAAAATTTTCATCTGGATCATCTTTGGGACGCGGCTGTGTATTGAGCAGATTGAACGTTGTTTTCTGTCCATCAAAAAAAGCGTCATCTGTTACAGAGTTGCGGGCAACTAAATAAGAACTACCATTTACTGCCGTAGAATACCGATAAAAATCAGGTCCTTTGGGGTCAAAAATTGTTGGACGCATCTGCGCCATCGAATCATTTTTGTTCGTGCCAGGAGGCTTGACAAAGACAGCCGTATCAATGGTAATAAGACGTGGAATAGTCGTTTTTGCCGTCAAAATATTACCTTCTTTTGTTTTTATGAGCAAAGAATAAGTTTTTCCGACCGTCGGTGTAATGCGTTGTGCAAAATCAATATAAGCACAGAAATTAAAATTAGTGTTGATACTGTCCAAGTCAATGCCAAAATTGAGTGCCGCCAATTTTTTGGTGGCAGGGTCTAAATCCTTCCAACAAAATTCCTGTAAACGCGTACTGTCTTTACCGTCTGATACCCAAACTTCCGCACCACTTACGTATAGATTATTCAAATTTCCAATTTCTTTAAAAAAAGGAATCGCTTTAGTGAGCGTCAGATACGGTGGAATCGCTTGCCGTCCTTGCGGTACAGCTTCAATATAACCTTCTACGACTATATCTTCGGTAGTAGTAGGTAAATCGGGTGAAAACTCTTTTTCACAGCCAAAAAGACCAAAAGCACAAAGTAAGACAAGACTTAAATGTTTGATATTCATTTTTTATACGTTTTTACAAAGACTTAGATGTGCTGCGACCTTAAATACCGCGCTACACCACTCTAAGATTATTCAAACACCCAAAACGCTTATAGGTTGAGTTGTAGTTTACTATTTAACATTTTTTTCTCATTTATCTTTACAAAACAACACCGCCACCTCAGCGATAACTGAGACGGCGGTGCTGTTTTAAAAACGCTGTATTGTCAGACAATTAAGCTGGCTTAGACTTGTCGTCATCGGCAGTCAATTCCTTGAATTTTGCCTCTACCATGTCTTTAGCAGCTTCAACATGGTCTTCAACGGCATCTTTTGCCGATTCAAACTTTGCTTTGGCTTCTGCAACGAGGTCAGAACCAGCAAATTCTTGGACTTTTTCTTTAGCTGCATCAACCTGGTCACTTACCGCATCCGTTGCTTCTGCCAATTTTGCTTTAGCATCTGCCATAAGGTCAGAACCTGAAAAAGAAGCAATTTTTTCTTTAGCCGCGTCAACGTGGTCACTTACCGCGTCAGTTGCATCTGCAAATTTTGCTTTGGCTTCTGATACTATATCTGAATTTTTCAATTCATCTATTTTTTCAGAGGCTGCATTCTGAACTTCAGCAAATTTAGCCTTAGCATCGCCCAAAATGTCTGATTTAGACAATTCGTCCATTTTTTCAGACGCGGCGTTTTGCACTTCGGCTACTTTTGCTTTAGCTTCTGCCAACATATCTGAGTTTTTCAACTCCTCAACTTTCTCTGCTGCGGCGTCTTTGACTTCTTCCAATTTAGCTTTAGCTTCTGCTAACAAATCAGAATTACTCAATTCTCTCGCTTTGATTTCTGCTGCTTCCGAAATATCTTCGATTTTGTCAGCAACAGCGTCTTTAGCCTCACCAAATATTTGGCTTGCCTTTTTAAATAAATCACCTAATCCAAATGCCATGACTTTTAGTTTTAAAATTTAGACCCCTCAGTACTGTTTGCTTTTTTATTGCGACTGATGTAATCTGATATGAAGAAAGAATTTTAATATATTTTAACACCTTAATTTCGACGAAAACAGTTTAGAGGGTCACATTTTAATCTCCTCGTTTTTATAAATAATCTAATATTACTGTACAAATTGCTTTTTAGTCCCTCTTTCTCGCTTCGCTCGAAAATCAGACGCATGAAATCTATTGGGGCGAGCGTGTTTTAAATTTAAAAAATCTTCGATTTTTTAAATTTAAAACACGCTCGCCCCTCAGAATCACTCTTAGTGCGATTTTTGAGCGAAGCGAAAAAGAGCCAGTTTCTTGTCTAAAAAGGAATTTGTACAGTAATATTAAATAATCGTAATTACTTAGCCCATAGCTCGCTTCGCTCGCAAAAAAGGGGAATGTGGTTCGTTTTTCGGGCAAAGCCCAAAAAACGAACCACCTCTCCTCCCTCGCGCGAGCGAAGCGAGCGCGAGAAGCATCGTAGAAAGTAGCGATTATTTTGGGCGTGAGCGTGTACCTAAGCATTTGCAGTTAGTTATGCTCCGATTTTACAGGTGTTGAGATAGTGTCTTTTACACCACCCGGTATCTGGTCAACCCAAATTTCAAGAAACAAACGAATGACCGACGGCGAGCCGTTTGTTGTCAAGGTAATAACGGGTCTTTGAGGACCTACTTTATTGAGTGCTACGTATTTGACATAAATTTTACTGCGTTCTCCCGGCGCCACAACAGAAGACTCGGCTCTCGGTTGCGTACAACCACAAGAACCCCGACATTCTAAAATCTCTAAATTGGTAGTACCTGTATTGGTAAATTCAAAATACCGTTCCTCGACGGCATCTTCTTTGATAGTCCCCATATTGATAGTCATAACGTCAAATTCAGCGTGCGCACCGCGTTTTGTTGACTTTGAGGCAGGTTTTACGGCTGGTTTTATGGGCTTAACCTCAGCTTGAATCTCCGTAATTACGGCTGTTTGTATCACTGGTGTCTCACTAACAACATCAACTTTTGGGGCTTCGATGGTGACAGTTTCTGCCTGTTTTACGGGCGCAACAACCACTTTTTTGGGTGTTATTTTCGCCGTTTTAGTGCCACGTTCGGATTCTTGTACTTCTGTTACTTTAGACAGTTCTTCATCAGATGCAGGTTCTACACCGATGTATTTTATCCCAACTTCGCCATCATAATCATCATCGAACAAACCCTTTGATGCTGGTTTTGGTGATGATGCTGGTTTTTTAGCTTTTTTGACAGAAGAAGACGGCGCAGATTTTGCTTTAGACGCGGCACTTGTAGGTGTAGTTGATTTTGAAGCAACTTTAGGTGCATTGGTGGGATTTTGTGCATACACCTCACCCGCAAAAATCAACAAAGCTGAGAAAAAGAGACTCACAAATAAAAATTTCATTAACGTATTGCGATTTAAATATAAACGATTTTTTCAAATCGTTGGTATTGTAAGAAAATTAGAATTCACTAAAATCATTTGATTTAATTTGCCAACACAAATGTAATGTATTTACAAGTAAAAAACTCAATAAAATAAAACTTATTTAAAAGACCGAACATATAGTTTTTTTCATCAAATCAATTATATTTGAGCGTTTATTTCTTTTTTCGTAATTACTTAGTGACGCGCTCGTTTAGCCCGCGCGAAAAAAATATCCTTTTTTGCGAGCGAAGCGAGCAAAAGGCTAAATAATTACCTTTTTTCTATCAAATTCGTCCTTCTATGTCATCTATCAACAATCTTTTTTCAGAATTTACACCTTCCACAAAAACGGAGTGGTTGTCTAAAATTGAGCGAGACCTCAAAGGTCGTTTTCCCGAAGATTTGAACTGGCTATTGTCCAATACTGAAAACGGTACAAATGCCCCCCTCAGTATATCACCCTTCGCACACGCGGCGGATTTGCCTGTTTTGACAGAACCAATTGTGGGTAATCAAACCTCCAATGAGTGGTCAATTGGCGAAAATATCGTTGTTCAAGCCAAAGAAGAAAAAACCGCCAATCGGCTGGCTCTAACTGCTTTGACGGGTGGCGTCAATGCGCCATGTTTTATTTTTGAAAAATCATTTCCTATTGAAAATCAATTAGATACATTACTTAATGGCGTAGAGTTGGATTATATTTCAACATTTTTTAAAGAAAAAACCGAAAATCGTTCCCCACTTTCCTTTTTAAAAACCCTAAAAAACAAAGCCGAAAAAGACGGTAAAAGCCCTGTTTTACTGAGGGGGGGTATTTTTTATGACCCTTTCGCCGACGGACGCTTTGATGTGGTTGCAGCAACCGAAACTGTCCGTTTTGCGGCAGAAAACTTGCCCAAACTCTCCGTTTTATCTGTCAATGCCGAACACTTTTTCAATGGTTCAACAAATGTTGTAGAAGAATTGTTAAAAACTTTAATAGCAGGTGAATTATATATCAAAAAATTAACAAAAAATGGTGTAGAAGCTCAACAAGTGAGCAATACGATGAGTTTCCGTTTTCAATTCGGGGTGAGTTATTTTGTAGAAATCGCTAAAATCAGAGCATTTAAACTCTTGTGGGGCAATGTACTTTCAGCTTACGGTATTGAACCAATGCCACCTGTGATTTTCGCCTCAACAACGGCAAAAACTTTTGTGGAAGACCCGCACACCAATAAAATCCGTACAACGACCCAAGCCATGTCTGCCGTCATCGGCGGTGCAGCCATGCTGACTTTGCAACCAACCGAAGATTCAGATTTTGGTCGCCGCATCGCCCGCAATGTTCAACATTTGTTGGGTATGGAAAGTTATTTGGATAAGGTGATTGACCCGTCGGCAGGAAGCTATTACATCGAAACCTTGACGAATAAAATTGCAGAAGCCGTTTGGGAGAGGTTCAAATGATTTGAGTGCGTGACAAAATCGGGGCAGTTTTACTGAGGGGGCATCAAATTTAGGAAATTTTAAAGATTTTATAATTTTAAAGCACTAAATCAAATGGGTTGAGCTTGTCCTAATTTTTATGCCCCAATTTTGTCACGCACTCAAATGATTTCAATGATTTCAAATTTGAGGCTCTTTGACAATTTTAGCGGCAGCAAAAGAACCCCCTCAGTAAATAAAGCATTTTTGCGTCAAAAAACGCGTAAACCGACGTTCGGGGAACTTTTAAAGTTCCCCGAACGTGAGTTACCGCTAAAATTGTCACAGAGCCAAATTTGAAATCCTTAAAATTCTTTGAAATTTGAAAAAAAAATGCCCCCCTCAGTATCAACCCGCTATTTGAGCGTATTTTTACTGAGGGGGGCTATTTGAAGTTTTTTGCGAAGCGCGGGACTTTAATTAAGCCTGCTTAACCTGCACGGCATTCAAGCCTTTTTTGCCGTCCGCTACGTCGTAAGAAACTGTATCACCTTCTTTGATTTGGTCAACTAAGCCAGTTGAGTGAACGAATACTTCTTGGCTCGAACCGTTTTCAATGATAAAGCCGAAGCCCTTTGTTACATTGAAAAACTTGACAGTACCTGTCTTCATTTTACTATAAATTTTAATGATAAAAAAAATGTTATGCTCTAAGGAGGATTTTAAAGTCAAATGTCAAAGCGCAATAAATTGATTACCAATATCTTGCAAAATGGAATTAAATTCTTTCATTTACCTTGAACCCTTAGAAGCGGCGCAAAGATACGCCTTTTATTGATAACAGCAACAAAAAAATAAAAATAAAAGGAATTATTCGTAAAGAACTCTTGGAGGGGTTTGAAACCCTTCAAGGTTTTTAGAAAAACCCTCCTCAATAATCCTCATCTTCTCCAGCTCCTGCACCTACGGTTTTATTCATCAAATAGGCTTTCAAAAAAGGCGTCAAATCGCCATCTAAAACCGCATCGGTTTGGTTGGATTGATGCCCAGTACGGTGGTCTTTCACGCGGCGGTCGTCTAAGACATAACTGCGAATTTGACTACCCCACTCGTTTTTCATTTTTTGCGCTTCCACACTGTCGCGTTCTTCTGCCTGACGTTGTAATTCTAATTCATACAATTTTGATTTCAACATCTTTATAGCAGTAGCGCGGTTATTGATTTGCGAACGGTCTTGCTGACATTCGCAAACAATACCCGACGGTAAATGCCGCACCCGTACAGCAGATTCAGTTTTGTTGACGTGCTGCCCACCTGCACCCGATGCCCGAAAAGTATCCCAACTCAAATCAGCAGGATTGACGTGTATTTCAATGGTATCATCCACCATCGGGTGAACAAAAACCGAGGCAAAAGAGGTCATGCGCTTGCCTTGCGAATTGAAAGGGCTTACCCGCACAAGCCGATGAACCCCATTTTCAGACTTCAACATGCCATACGCTTGTTCGCCTTCAATGGAAATTTCGACCGATTTCAAACCTGCCGCATCACCATCAACACTGTTGAGTTCCGCGATTTTATAGCCATTTTTATCCGCCCACATGCGATACATACGAATCAAAATAGATGTCCAATCGCAGGCTTCAGTGCCCCCAGCCCCCGCATTGATTTCCAAAATACAGTTCAATTCGTCTTCGGGCTTATTCAACGTCATTTTGAATTCGACGTTTTCGATGATGCCCAAAGCCGTTGAGTAGGCTTGATTGGAGGCTTCTTCAGTCGAATCGCCTTCTTTCCAAAGCTCTAATTCCAATTCTGCATCGTCCACCGCGTTTTGGATAGTGGCATAATCCGCAACCCGTTTTTCAAGCGTTCGGAGTTTTTTCATTGTTTCTTGGGCGCGGTCAGCGTCCGCCCAGAAATCGGGATTACCCGCTTTTATTTTAAGGTCTTCAATATCGCGCTCTGCATTAGCGACGTCAAAGATACCTCCTCAATACCGTTAGGCGGTCTTTCAGCCCATTCAGTTGCTCAATCGTCATTGCTTATGATTGGTTTAAAAGGTGAAAAAAACGCGCTCGCTTCTCCCATTGAGCGAGCGAAGCGAGCGCGGCAAATGTCTAATGCGGCGCAAAAGTAGTCTATAAATTTGTTATCCGCTTTTAAATTTTTTTCTCTAACTCCGTAACTTGCTTCAATAGCTGCGGCAATTTTTTAAACACCGTATAAGACCGCATAAAACCCATAAAATCAATGGCAGGTGTACCGTTTAATTTGACACCACTTGGTTGATTGTTGATAACGCCCGCTTGTCCTTGAATTTGGACAAAATCACCAATCACCAAATGCCCACCAAACCCAACTTGCCCGCCGATGCGCCCATTTCGACCAATTTTTGTTGAGCCAGCAATGCCCGTTTGGGCAGCAATGACTGTATTTTCACCAATTTCAACATTGTGGGCAACTTGAATCAAATTGTCTAATTTTACGCCCCGCCGAATCATTGTTGCACCGATTGAACCCCTATCTATCGTGGTATTTGCGCCTACTTCAACATCATCTTCCAAAATTACATTGCCCGCGTGGTGAATTTTTTTATACGTCCCATCTGCTTGTGGCGCAAAACCGAAACCGTCTGAACCAATAACTGCCCCAGCTTGAAGAATACAGCGTTCGCCGATGACACAATCATTGTAAATTTTCACACCCGCATAAACAATTGATTCCGCGCCAATTGAGACATTTTTTCCGATAAAAACTTGTCCGTATATGCGCACATTATCGCCAATTTTTGCACCCGCTTCAATGATAGTAAAATCGCCAACTGAGACATTTTTGCCTAAATATACTGAGGGGTCTATTGCTGCCCTTTCTGACACGACAACTGCCGTCGGTCGGGTTTGTTCGCCAAATTTTTCTAATAAAAAAGCGAGAGACGCATATACATTGTCCACGCGAATCAAGGTTGGTTCTATTGCTTGGCGGGGTTTGAAGGTATTGGCTACCAATAAAATTGACGCCTTTGTCGTATAGGCGTATTCTTCGTATTTTTCGTTGCCGAAAAAACAAATCTCACCTGCTTGTCCCGACTCAATTTTGCCGGGACGGTTGATTTTTACTGAGGGGTCGCCTTCAACAGTGCCTTTGAGCAAAGCGGCGAGTTGTGCTGCGGAAATTTCCATAATATCTGAGACGTTCAAAATTTTGGCAAAACTAATTCGGTTCTTTGACAATTTCAGCGGAATAGCTAAAATTACTATCCACTATTGCTCGCTTCGCTCGCAAAAGCGGAGAAAGTTGTTCATAAATAATCGCTATTTTTCATCGGCTCTCTTTGCGCTCACTTCGCTCGCGCAAAAAGAGGAGAGGTGGTTCATTTTTCGGGCTTTGCCCGAAAAATGAACCACATTCCCCCTTCTCGCGCGAGCGAAGCGAGCGCGAGAAGGGTTGTAAAAAGTAGCGATTATTTATGAATACCTACTTAATTTTATTCTTTTGACAGAAGACTGAATAAAAAGAATGAAAATTTGAAATAAATAATTATATCTTTGCGGCAACCTTTAAAGAAGCACGACTTTTTCTTGGCAACAATGGGCAGCCGTCAGTGGGCAGCATCGAGAAAACGACTATTGTTGACTGTTTTAAACTGCCCACTGTCCGCGCTTACATCCACTTTTTCAAACAATCTGGAAATGATTTACAATTAGTTAATCGTTTTTTTAATTGTAAATACTTACAAAATCTGTTGGCTACAACGATGACAAAAAAGAAAGTTCTTCTTATCACGCAGGAAATGGAGCCTTACACGGCACTTTCCGAAATCTCGCTACTCGCGCAACGCCTTCCCCTCTACCTTAATAGCCATCAATGCGAAATCCGTATTTTGATGCCACGCTTTGGAACTATCAACGAACGCCGCCACCGCTTGCACGAAGTTGTCCGCCTTTCGGGTATGAATATTATTGTTAATGACGATGACTATCCACTCATTATCAAAGTTGCTTCTTTGCCAAATAGCCGTATTCAAGTCTATTTCTTAGACAACGACGAGTTTTTCAAACGCAAATCCGTTTTTGAAGATGCCGAAGGTAAAGCCTTCGACGACAATATTGACCGTGCCGTTTTCTTCTGCAAAGGCGCAATCGAAACCGTTAGAAAATTTGGTTGGGCACCTGATATTATGCACGTACACGGCTGGATGACGAGCTTGATTCCGTTTTATGCGCGTACTGCGTACAAACACGACCCGCTTTTCCAATCCACAAAAATTATTTATTCGCTGTTCGATAACCTCGCGCAAGTCACGCCTTACGATGAGTTCGCGGCAAAAGCGTCTATCAATAATCTTGAAGAAGGTGATTTGTTAGATTTCAAAAATGGCGATGAAACCCTTTTGCACAAAGGAGCGATTATGCACGCCGACGCGATTATCAAAGTGGGTGAGGTATCTGAAACCATTGCTGAATTGTTGGCAAACTCAGAAAGACCTGTTCATGATTCGCTTGAAATCCCAGAATCGGGTGAAACAACGGCTACAACAAAAGGTTATTACGCCTTTTACGAAAGTTTATTGGAAGCTGACGTTGCAGAAGCTGTTTAAAAGCCCCCCAGCCCCCAAAGGGGGAATCAAGTGGTGATTCCAGATTTGACAACCATCATAAAGTTGTCAAATCTTTTTTTTGTGGCACAAAATACGTCCTAAAAAAATAAATTTGCGGCTTCAGACAGCCCCCTCAGTATTCTGTCGTTATAGACTAAATGTTATGCGTAAATATTTTGTAAATAATTAGATTTAATGAAAAACATTAGGATAGCCTTTTTGGGGCTTGCGGTTTGCTTAGTGCTTGCCGCTTCTTGCAATAAAACGAGCCTTTTAGGGTCAGAACTTTTTGAGAATGATAAACTCAATCTTCAATTCACAGATACTTTAAGCCTAAACGCTTTGACCGACGCGCCGATACCCGTTTTGATGCACGTTAAAGATATTACAGGCTACGACAATCTCCCCATTGGCAATATGCCCGATGCGTATTTTGGCAAGTTGGAATCTTCGATTTATGCACAATTTGGTCTTCAGAACGTCGTAGCACCTACATTTCCATCGCTCGATTCGGCAAAAATTGACTCGATTCGGTTCATTATGCCTTACAATGCAAGCGGTACGTATGGCGACACAACTGCCACTCAAAAATTGGTCGTTTATCGCTTGACAGAAGAAATCAAAGGCGATTCAATTTATTCTAATAAAACCTTTGCCAATGAAGCAACGCCATTGGGTTCGTTGACCTTCAAACCAACGCCTAATACAACGTCTAATCGGCGTCTTGAGGCTTTACCCGGTGCCACCAAAGTAGATACTTTTGTGGATATACCGCACGTCAGTATCCCACTCGACATTAATTTTGGTAAAGACATCATGCGTTTGAGCAGCACCACACTTTCTGACACGGCTTTTCAAACATGGTTGAAAGGCATTGTTATAAAGTCAGAAACACCTGCCAATTGTATGTTGAGTTTCAATATGAGTCCTTCGGCAGGTACTACACCTACGGGACAATCAAGCCGTGTTGCAGGAATTTACGTGTATTATCGAAACAATGCGACGGATACAACGCGACAAGTTTATACTTTTTACACATCGGGTCAACCACGTTATGCCAATTACAAAAACGACTACTTGAACGGCAAAGTCAAAGATTTTATCAATAGTCCAAAAAAAGCGGACAGTTTGGTATTTTTACAAAGTTTGGGTGGTTCTGTTGCCCGTTTGGAGTTCCCTTATTTGAAAAACATGGGCAATATCGCCATTAACAAAGCCGAATTGGAGTTTACTATCAACGAAGACGCCGATACAAAAACAATTCCACCCGCCGAGCAGTTGATTTTGCTGACAAGCGCGGCAAAAATTGCCGACGGCAATATTGTGAATTTAAGTGGGTCATTGTCATTAATTGCCACCAATTCGCGGGCAATTGCCGATGTTGGGCAATCGGGTTACAGTGTTTTGACATTCAATACCATTCCCGATTTTGGCGGTTATCCTTTTACAGAAAATGGTGTTCAGAAATATAAAATGAACATTACGCAGCAATTACAAAAAATGTTGAACGGTAGCGAAGGTACACAATTGTATTTAGCACCGCATTTTCAATACACAAGAGCAGGACGTGTTGTGCTATACGGCGCAAAACACCCGAAATACAAGATGAAGGTAAACTTGATATTTACAAAAATATGAAAAATACCCCCTCAGTATCGGGTGAATTAAAAATCAACAGCTACTTTTGCGCCACGCTATTAGGCGTCAAATAAAAAAGCCGACCCGAAAATTCGGGTCGGCTTTTTTATGAAGATATATTCCTATTGCTCGCCTCGCTGGTAAAAGAGGAGAAGTGGTTTGTTTTTCGGGCAAAGCCCAAAAAATGAACCACCTCCCCTCTCTCGCGCGAGCGAAGCAAGCGCGTAAACTGCTGTGAAATCTTAAATTTGAAATCTTCCCAATCGGCATTTTGCCGTGAAAAAAGAAAATTTTATTCAATTATGTCAGGACTAAAGTACAAACGCATTCTACTAAAATTGAGTGGCGAATCCCTCATGGGAACACAACAATATGGCATCACCGCCGAAGTCTTGCAACATTACGCGAGACAAGTAAAACAACTCGTTGAAGTGGGTTGTGAAGTGGCTATTGTTATCGGTGGTGGCAATATTTATCGCGGTATTCAAGCCGAAAAATCGGGCATTGAGCGTGCGCAAGGTGACTATATGGGTATGTTGGCAACTGTCATCAACGGTATGGCATTACAGTCTGCATTGGAAAGTAATGGCGTGTACACCCGCCTCATATCGGCTATTGCTATGCCGCAAATTGCGGAGCAATACATTCGCCGTCGGGCTATTCGGCACTTGGAAAAACGCCGCGTTGTGATTTTTGCGGCAGGTACAGGTAGCCCTTTTTTCACAACGGATTCTGCTGCTGCCCTGCGTGCAAGTGAAATCAACGCCGATGTGATTCTGAAAGGCACGCGCGTTGATGGTATCTACACCGCCGACCCAGAAAAAGACAAAACAGCCACTCGTTATGATGACATTTCTTTCGCAGAAGTCATTTCGCTTGGTTTGTCGGTTATGGATATGACAGCTTTCACTATTTGCCAAGAAAATGACATTCCTATCATTGTTTTTGACATTAATGGTAAAGATAATTTGTTGAAAATTGCCCAAGGAGAAGCGATTGGAACGCGGGTTTCTTAAAAAAGCACCATAGATTTTACGGAGTATGACGACTGCGGATTTTTAGCTACGGATTCACGGATTTTACGGATTTTACGGAGTATGACGACTACGGATTTTTAGCTACGGATTCACGGATTTAACGGATTTAACGGAGTATGACGACTACGGATTTTTAGCTACGGATTTACGGATTTACGGATTTACGGATTTAACGGATTTAACGGAGTATGACGACTTCTTCTTGATTCGTCATTGTTATCATTGTTAATAAAACATAGTCGTCATAATTCGTTAAATTCGTAAAGGCTCAATTAGGGTTTCAAGTTGCTGACATCTACTTTTAGACTAAAAGCGGCATAGCTGCTCAATCTTGGTAACTCAATAATCGAATAACTTGGTTTACAACGCGGTATAACCGCTAAAGAAGTCAAATTTAAGGGCTACGCCCCAATGAAAATACTATTTCGTTGGTAATATTACCGATATTTGGCAGCTACGCCGCCTTTAAGAAATTTAAAATTGGCAGCAACTTGAAACCCTAATAGAGCCTTCGTAAAATCCGTAAATCCGTAGCTAAAATCCGTAGTCGTCGTACTCCGTAAAATTCGTTAAATTCGTAAATCCGTAGCTAAAATCCGTAGTCGTCGTACTCCGTAAAATTCGTTAAATTCGTAAATCCGTTCCGTAAAATTCGTTAAATTCGTAGATAAAATCGTAGTCGTCATAATCCGTAAAATCCGTTAAATTCGTAAATCCGTAGTCGTCGTACTCCGTAAAATTCGTTAAATTCGTAAATCCGTAGCTAAAATAGTAGTCGTCATACTCCGTTAAATCCGTAAATCCGTAGCTAAAATCCGTAGTCGTCGTACTCCGTTAAATCCGTAAATCCGTAAATCCGTAGCTAAAATCCGTAGTCGTCATACTCCGTTAAATCCGTAAAATCCGTAAATCCGTAGCTAAAAATCCGTAGTCGTCATACTCCGTTAAATTCGTAAAATTCGTAAATCCGTAGATAAAAATCCGTAGTCGTCATACTCCCTAAAATTCGTAAATAAAATCCGTTATGGCATTAATAAAATCAGTCAATGGTATTGCCCCAAAATTTGGTAATAATTGTTATTTGGCAGAAAATGCCACCATTCTTGGCGATGTAGAAATGGGTGACGATTGCTCTGTTTGGTTTACGGCAGTCGTGCGTGGCGACGTAAACTTTATTCGCATGGGCAATAAAGTGAATATTCAAGACGGGGCAGTAATTCATTGTACCTACAAAAAATATCCGACAACGCTTGGCAACAATGTCAGCGTAGGGCATCGGGCAATTGTGCATGGGTGTACGATTCACGACAATGTTTTAGTTGGTATGGGCGCAATTGTCATGGACAATGTTGTTGTAGAAAGCAACGTTTTAATTGGTGCTGGCTCGGTGGTTTTGGAAAACAGCCACTTAGAATCGGGTTATATCTACGCGGGTGTGCCAGCTAAAAAAGTAAAACCTATCAGCATCGAACAGTTCAAAGATTCAATTGAGCGCATTGCAAATAATTATGTGATGTATGCGGATTGGTTTAGAGAAGAATAATCTGTATCTTTGTAGAATGTTGAACGTCTAAAATCCAAATTACAAAAATCCTCCTTAATCTATTTTTGCGATGAAAAAACTCTTTGTTTTGACACTTCTCTTTACTGCAACTGCTGCCGTTGCTCAATCCACATTGCGCGACAATACGTGGAAAACGCTTTCCAAAATCACGTTTAAAAAAGAATACGACGAGGTATTGGGCTTAAAAATTGACGTGCCTGTATTTGGCAAAGAAGTCAAAGCATTAGAAGGCAAGGAAGTCACTATCAAAGGGTATATTATCCCAACAGATGGCTATAAAAACCAATCGGCTTTCGTTTTTTCAGCATTTCCCTACAATATGTGCTTTTTTTGCGGTGGAGCAGGACCAGAAACAGTGATAGAAGTCAACTCAAAACAACCAATTATTTACACAAGCGAGCCTATTTACTTGAAAGGCATTTTGGTATTGAATGGTGCTGATGTGAATCGGTTGATTTATTCGTTGGAAAAAGCACAAAAACTTTAAAGTATCATGCAATACTTCCTTATCCGCCGTTCATCAAACTATCATTCACAATGCCTCAGCATCTTTTTTCTACCGTGTATCTACTCTTTTTTCTAAGTGTACTCAACGGGCAAATACTGAGTAAACAACCGCTTGAAACCGCTTCTAATTTTGTAGAGCAAATCAAGAAAGCACAGCACGTTGACCAACTCTACACCCGAAAAGCCATTGCTTTTGACATAGAAACCAACATAAATGGGAAAGTAACCAAAGCAACTGTGACCACGCTGACCAATAGCAGCAAAATACGTTTGCAATACGCTGACGGTAAGGTAATCGTGTTTGACGGGAAAAAGATTTGGGTCAACTCAACCGAAGCCTATTCTGACCGGCAAGCTCGTTTTGAGTTATTTATGTGGCAATATTTTTTTATGTCCCCCTTCAAAATGGACGATGCTGGCACGCATTGGCAAGGAATGACTGATAAAATAATAGATAACAATGAGTACGCCCGCGCAAAATTAACCTTTAAAAACGGTACTGGCGATACACCCAATGATTGGTACATCGTACACCGCAACAAAGCTACTGGCTATCTATCTGCTATGGCATACATCGTTACTTTTGGTCAGAAAACAGTTTCAGAAGCCGAAAAACATCCTAATGGTATCACTTACGACGATTTTATCACGATGGAAGGGGTGCAGTTTGCTACGACTTGGCAATTTTGGAAATGGTCGGAATTGAGGGGTTTTTATGATGCAAAAGGTGTTGCTCAAATTAAAAATATTCGGTTTTTAGAACCAACGATTAATACGTTTACACCACCTTCGGGTAGTAAAGAAGTTGCTCCCTAAAAAAAATCCCCGTGCTTGCTTCACTCGCGCGGGGATTTTTTTTAGGGAGCAACTTGACTCAAGTTTCAAACTTGCGCCAAGTTTGTAGCGATTATTTATGAACAGCTACTTACTTAACGTGCTACGCTAATATCTCCCCGATATACCAATTTCTGTCCGTCTTCAAATTCGACTTCGATGATGTAAATATACACACCATTTTCAACCACTTTTCCTTTAAACGTTCCGTCCCAACCTTCTGTAATATCCGTGTTTGGTAAAATTTTATTTTTTGTAAACATCATTTCACCCCAACGGTCGAATATTCTTACAAAATTAATCATCTTGACACCTACACCATTGAAAACCCCGAAATAATCGTTTCTATCGTCTCCGTTAGGTGAAAAGATATTTGGTATAAAAATATTTCGATTGCGGTCGAGTTCAACAAAAAGCTGCTCTGATGTGGAACAACCATTGACATCTACAATAGTCAATTTGTAGGTTATATCGTCAAGTGGGCGTGTGAAAGGACGCAATGGGTCACTTCGGAATGACAAGTAAGTGCGCGGTGTCCACACTACTGAATCAATCGGTAAAGCACTTGTAATTAATGGGTTTATGCGCACACTATCACCCAAACCAACCAAAATTTTAGCTATTTGATTTTGAATACCAAGCGTATCGAAACGCAAACTAAGGGGTGGCGGCTCACTAATCGTGACCGCCGTATCAAGCGTACAACCCGATACTTGTTCGATGATATTTATCTCATGCCGCCCTGCAAAAACAGGGATAAAATAACCAATCGGGTATTGAGGACCATTATCAACGGATACTGAAAATGGATATTGATAGGTACTACCAAAAGCCGTATCAATTCGCAAAGTAGTTAATTCTCCATTGCAACGCGGTTGCGTGAGTGGTGGCATATAGAAAAATATTGGGTCTGGTTGCGTCAAGCTGATTGTTATAGAATTACGACAGCCTTTTCCGTCTGTACCAATAATGGTATAAGCACCCGATTTCAAGCCTTTTGCCGAATCTGATTGAGAGACGGCAGGTATCCACTCATAATTTGTTTGCGCCGTTGCACCATTACCACCTGTACGTCTTAGTTTGATAAAACCATCGGCTAAACCGTAGCACGATACGTTTTGACTTAGTAATGGCACAGTATCAATTTTTAAAGAATCGGGTTCATCAATAGTAACAACCAACGTAAATGGACAAAATTGGGCATCTGTTACGGTCACGGTGTATCTACCTGCTGCAACATTCACAATGGTATTGCGGGTAGAACCATTGCTCCATAAGTAGCTATAAGGCAACGTACCACCTCTTGGACGAATCTCTGCACTACCATCGCGGTCGCCTTTGCAACTTGGACTAACAATAGGCGGCGTAATAAAACTAAACGAATCGGGACGCTGAATAAACACAGAATCTGGTGGATACACGCATACTGCGTCAGAAACCGTTACAAACTGCCAACCACCACACAATTGAGTAGCCTTTGATGATGCCGCATTGTTCGTTATCTCACCCGATGACCAATTGTAAGAATATAAACCTGTATTGGCAGAGCCACCTCGTGCCGATGCTTTTGCTTTTCCATCGCATGTCCCATAACAACTCGTGCCTTCAATATCCGTAAAAGTGACTTGAACCGATGGTGGGTCAATCAGCGTAATGGTGATAGAATCGGGCGAACACCCATTAGAATCCGTAATGGTAAACCTATAAGACCCTGCACCCAATGAAGCGAAAACTGCGCCCGATTGCGTTGCACCACCCGACCAATTGTAAGAATAAGGAGCAGTACCGCCTTGCACAATAACAATAGCGCGTCCTGTGGCTTGTCTTGGACAAGGAGGGTCAAATTTTACCGTTCTTGCTGTGTCAACTTTAATACGAGCAGGTGCAGTGATTTTTGCAGTATCTGTACGTACACAACCATTGTCGGCTGTGACTGTTACAAGATAATTGCCCGCGAGAACGGGACTAATACTGTCCAAAAAGCCCGCATTACTCCAACGAACAGATTGAATTCGTGTGCCTGTACCAGCCCGATAAAAGACTCTTGCCGAACCATCGTTACGGTCAGAACAAGTAGCATTTATTATTCTAAAACTGTCAATTATAGGAAAAACGGGTGCTGAAATGGTGTAATCACGCGCTTTGATACAACTTGACGAATCGCGTACAGTCAAGGTATAAGTACCTGCTCTCAAGCCCGTTATAGAGGGATTAATGTCTGCTGGGTCTCGACTCCACGAATAAGTGTAAGGTGCAGTACCTCCCGAAGCAACGACTGCGATTGTGCCATTCGACCCATTTGTGCCATTGCCCACACACGTTTCATTTGTCAAAGACGCCAAAGTCAAACGGATTGAATCGGGTGTTCTGATTGTAAATGTCGTGTCAAAACGGCATTGGTCACGGTCAGTCACGGTCAAGGCATAAGTGCCAGCCGCTAAATTTCTCACAAAAGTAGTCGTTGCAGTATTTGTGGGCGTACCCACTAAACCCGACCACGTAAAAGTATAAGGTTGCGCTTCTGATCCGCGTGTTGAAGCCGTCGCATTGATAAAACCATTGGTTTGTCCAAAACACGCAATATTACCAATAACGGCACTTGATTCAACAGTTCTGAGAGCATCTACTTGAAACGAATCCACCTTTGGGCAATTGTTACGGTCAGTAACCGTTACAAAATATTGACCTGGCGGCAGATTGGGAAGCGTCGAATTAGCCCCTACATTAGTCGTATTATTAAAACTCCATCTAAAAGTATAACTTCCACCAATAGTTGTTCCGCCTTGAACAGCCGGAATATTAATTGACCCCGTATTCACACCTTTACAAGTGGCTTCTGTTGCCCGCCCCGTAAAAGCTATTGGATTGACCCCAATCGAGAAACGTGGAATGGAATCTTGGCAACCTTTGGCATCTGTTAGCGTAACGCCATAAGGTCCTGCTGCCAAGCCTGTTATAGCTGCTGTGGTTGCTCCTGTTGTCCACTTAAATGAATAATTGGGCGTTCCTCCGCCGAATCCTGAAAGTGTCAAACTTCCATCACTATCGTTGGCACAAGTTGGATTGACGGCAGTGGGTGGGTTCAAAAACAAAACGGCAGGTTGTCTAACATCTACCGAGTCCACTTTTTGAACATTTGCGGCATTTGTTACCGTGACATAATATTTTCCTGCTGGGCGGTTTATTACAATCGCCGTATCATTCACTGTATTGATTGTGCCAGTCCCGTTTTGGGCAGGGTTTGTTGCACTTTGCCAATTGTATCTAAAAGGCGCACCTCCGCCCGTAATATTTACGCGGAATCGTCCATTTTCACCAAAACACCGTGCGCTATCAGCACGTGTTATGGTCGTAAAATCGAGATTACCAATGGTAATTGAACCATTTTTTAGAGAAACACCCAGAATTCTATTGCCTGTTAGTGGGTCATTTACAGAGTCAGCCACTTCTATCACATTAACGAGCGTATCTGTTATCCGAATCGGTGAAACAGAACTAATAGTACCAATGGCTTTAAAACAAATCTCAAAAAGGCGTTCATCATCTGCCCGAGTTACACCAGACGCATTACTAGAAGCCCAAGAAAAAGCGATGGCGTTTGAACCAATCGGACTATTAAAACTTGAAATAGGGTCTAAACCCGGCAAATTAGTATTACGCACACCCACCAATTGAACAACAGCAGGGTCAAATTGAAACGCAGACTGAATAGAAACTATATTTTTAAAATTCTTTGCACTCACTGTCACACAAGAAGTATCTCCTTGACGTACAATATTGTCAGATATTTGGAATGTCATATTTGGAAAACGCGCCGTTGTTTGCCCATCACAACTTTTTCCGTCTCTTGCAGTAATGATGTATGTTCCTTCTCTTGGAACGGTAAAGCTAACAGTTCCGCCATTTGTAGCATTTGCACCACTTGTTACAGTACCGAGTACTAATGGGTCAGTTGCCAATCTTATGGTATATGTATAGGTAGAAGTACCGTCATATTCCGATAAACCACCCGATACAACGAAACTACCACCCGTTGATGTGAGCGTAGTCACCTGCACATTGACTGCATTGAGATAGACAACCGAAAAAGTATCTGCTGCGTTCATGCGGTCATTGGTGTTGACATTGATACAGTTAAAACGGCTGTCAAAACCTGCTGAACCACCACTTGCACCAAAGAAGTCGGTCATGGTAACGGGTGCAAAATAAAATTTTACTGGGCGTCCATTTCCAAAAGTTTGTTGCAAAGTGCCAGCGTTGAAAAACGTGTCGCGTCCACTTGGAATACCACGCGATACTGCCAAAAAATTGTTGGCACTGTTACGAAATAGGCAAGGGTCGGCGGCAAAATCCAGATAAGTAGGTCCTGTAACGGTTGGTTTGCAGTTATAAAAAAAGTACCCAATACCCGGTGGTGTGGTGGTAACTGAGTCGTTTGTTAAATTGGCTGTGCCATCGGGCGTTAAAAACAAACTGTCGCCAATGCACAAATAGCGAATATCGCCTTTATTTTTATTGTTGACGCCGAGTACTCTTTGCGTACCACCTGCTTTTCCGTCCACGCAAGCCAAAGGCGTACGCGGCGCAGCCTCAAATCGTGGAGGTGCGATGAATTCAAGTGTTTGCGCCCGAGCTGTCGAGATGCCAATAGTCGTAATGAGCAGCAGAAATAGAAATTTTCTAAGCATTATCCGGTTTTTTAAAATGTGGTTGGTTTTATTGCTCGCTTCGCTCTTAAAAGAGGAGAGGTGGTTCGTCTTTGTGGCTTTGCCCGAAAAATGAACCCCATCCCCCTGTCTTGCGAGCGAAGCGAGCAATAGAATTTCACCTAAACTGTTATGTTATTTTTAAGCGAAAAAGCCCGCTTTTTATGCGCCCCAAAATTTATCAACGCAAAAGTAATTGTTCTACTTAAAAATATGCCGTTTTATTTAATCTGTTTGTGTATGTTGGGGAGGTTTAAAAATATTTTTAATTAAAAAGGAAAAAAAAGTATATATCATAACGATAAACGCTATAAATAAACGCTTCAACCATTGGTTTATTGCTTTTTAGTTGTGAAGATTTTAGAAAAGTACCCCCTCAGTATAAAGAGCATTTTTGAGGGCTTTTTGCTGCTTGGGGTTTACCTCGTGTTTTTTTTGTCGGATTGCGCTGCTTTTTTTGTCTAAAATTTGGGATACACCTCCATTTTGACAAAAAAACAGGGCAATGTCAGCAGTGCAATTGAAGTCATACACAATTTAATACAAGCCGTTCCCGACCAAAATTATATCGAAAACAGAGAGAAGTTTTTTCACGCCATTGTCCATCTGATTTTTACAATCGTTGGTTCTAATGTCTGGAGCGAAGTTCACACCCCGATTGGGCGTATTGACACGATGATTGGCACGCCGAAACGTATCTTCCTTTTTGAATTTAAACTCAACGAAACGGCAGAAGCCGCGATTCAGTGCATCAAAGACCGTCATTATGCCGAAAGTTTACGGCATCGTGGTTTGCCTATTACGGGTGTCGGTGTGTCGTTTTCAACCGAAACGAAAGGCGTGAAGGAGTGGAAAGAAGAGGAACTTTAAAACTAAATCTGCAAGGTTTTTAATGATTATTTATGGCGCACTACAACCTTACTAAAAGAGCGATAACTCAATTTGGAGTTATCGCTCTTTTAGTAAATACTGAGGGGTGTAATTTTAATTTGATATTTGCAACTGGCTCTTTTTCGCTTCGCTCAAAAATCGCCGAAAGTAATTTTTTAGAGCCGAGCGTGTTTTTAAATCAGAAAAATCTTCGATTTTTTTGATTTAAAAACACACTCGGACCGATAGGTTCTTCCAATAAAAAACCAAAATTCCGTATTATTTTATTTCCCACCTTTCAATGTTTTAAAATATTCCTCCACCAACTGCTTGTAATAAGGCTTCAATGAAGGCGATACTTGCCGATACTGCTCAATTTCCGCTTGGCGTTTTTTGATGTATTCCTGCAATTGTGGTGGCATCTGATTTTGTTGTTCTTTTGCCGTATTTGCTTTGCGCTCGTCATCTTCTTTGCGCTCGCGCTCGGCTCTTTCCGATTCTAACAAACGGGTCACAATTTCATCTTGCCGTTTCATTGTCTCGTTTGTCAATTGCTTATTGACGAGTTCGGTCTCGGTTTTTTCCATTGCGTCAATCGCTTCTTGCAAACCCTTATCACCTTTGCCACGTTCTTGCAATTCTTTTTGTTTCTTTTTCAAAGCGTCGCGCATAGCAGCTTGACGCGCTGCCATTTGTGCAAATTCTTTGCTCATACCCGCGCCACCTTTGCCCCCACCGCCTTTTTTCATTTTTTCGAGCAAGTCCTTCATTTCTTTATTGACACCTTTTTGCCCTTCGCTCATTTTGTCGCTCGGCTTGCTGCCACTACTACCTTTACCTTTGCCCCCCGGTTTTTTACAACTGCCGTCACCCGACGCATTGCTTTGTTCCTGCATATTTTGCATGGTTTCGGACAACATCAAAGCGAGGTCGTTGATATTTTTCATGGTGCGTTGCTGCCAATCTTGACCTTCGTATTTTTTACGGTCTTCAAGTTTATCGAGTGCCGTCACCATGCCTTGTTTGATGTCTGTCACTTTCTCAAGAACAAATGTCTGAATTGCCGATTGCCGCGTTGCCAATGCTTGTAGAGAGTCTTCAATCATCGCAAAATCGCCTTGCAATTTCTTTTGTTGCTGCACGAGTTTGACGTAGCGCGGTGTATTTTCCGTGGCTGCACCAAAATCTTTCATATTTGTTTCTTCGTCAAAAGAGAGCGTCACTAAATTTTCCAACAATTGGCGAATTACCCGCATGTCTTCTTCATTTTGTTCTTGTTCGCCTTGTTGTTGCGCTTGCCTCATCTTATTGGCTTTATTTTTCATTTTATTAGCCGCCGATTTCTGCTTTTTTGACGCTTTTTGGTTCTCTTTTTTCTCCAATCCGTCTTTACTTTCTTCTTGGTCTTTCTTTATTTCCTTGTCTTCTTCCTTCGTATCAGGTGTTTTTTCAGGACGTTTGAGTTCGCTGTTTTTCTTCTCCATCTCGTCCTGCTTCTTCTCCAATTCGTTGAATTCTTTGTTTAATTGCTCCTGCTCTTTTTTCAACTCCTCTTGCGATTTTTTCTCCCCCTCAGTATTTTCGGCTAATTTTTCTTGTTTTTCTGCCAATTCTTCCAATTTTTGTATCTGCTCTTGCATCGCTTCTTCCACTTCCATGCGTTTGAAGAGTTCTTCCATGCGCTCCAATTCTTTCTGCATTTCTTCGTTAGAAAGTTTCATTTCCTCCATTTTATCGAGGGCTTGGTCTTTCTCCATTTTTTGCATCAACTCCTCCATTTGCTTCAACAAATCGCGCATTTCGGGATTTTTGAGTTCTTCAAACATTTTTTGCAATTGCTCTTGTTTTTTCATCAATTGCTCGTCTTGTTTGTTGATAGACTCCTCTTTTTGGAGGTTTTCTTCAAAATTTTTCTGGGCTTCTTGTATTTGCTTATCGAGTTCTTGTTGACGTTTCATCAGTTCCTCGGCTTGCTTCTTCATCTGCCAATCCACGTCTTTTTGTTGCAACATTTTTTCCCGCAATTTCTCCAAGTCTTCTTGAATCTTTTTGGTTTCCTTCATTGCTTTCTTCAAATCGTCTTTGATTTCTTCATTATTTTTGGCGATTTGCTTCTCAATATCTGCAACCGACGGCTGACTGAACACCATTAAGTTTGTTTTAGCCGATTTTGAGCCATTTACACCGTCATTATCAAAGGTTTCAAAGAAATATGTCACTTCATCACCCGGCTTTAAGTCCAGATTCTGTACATCAAATGTGTGTTGGTATTGGACAGATTTGTTGCTTGGCGTTGGCAAACCAACGCGCTGTTGTTGCTCTTGACTGCCGCTTGCACGTTTGATTTGGTAGTTAAATGCCAAACTTTTCAAACCATAATCATCACCCGCTTCACCGACAAAAAACAAGCGTTTTTTATTCAAACTGTCTTCAAATTTTTCGACTGAGATAGTCGGATACAAGTCTGGCACAACCGTAATTGAATACGCCACGCTGTCTGCTTTCGGCAAAAAACTATTGGAAATCAATAATTTATACGGCTCATCTGTTTTAGCAAATTTAGAAAACACAAACCGTTGCTCGCCTTGACGAATAACCGACTGCGCTTGTCCACCCATAAACGCCACTTTAATATCTTCCGTATTTTCGGCATTAATCACCCACGACATTTTAGTACCTGCGGGGACAATCAAATCGCCTTGATTTGACAACAATTCATTTGCTCGACCCACGTAAGCAGGATATTCAAGTTGCACATCGAAGCCTGCAATATTCGGTTTTTTCAAAACTTCAAGGCTATACTGAGGGGTATTGACGTAGCCGCTAAACAACTTAAACGGCACATCTTTTTGAACATTGGAAAATTTGTAGGTAAATGTCGTTGCATCTTGCTTCATCAAACGGTATTGATAACCGTTGATGTCAATAAATACTTCATTTGGCACAACTGCCCCGTCCGTTTTGACCGTCAATTCGTAATCTTGAAATTGAACGACTTTTAGATTTTCTTTATCAAAAACAAATTTAAAAGGCGCATCACGTTCAAATGTACTGTTATAATTCAACAAACGCGCCGTGGCGTTTTTCAACAAACTCGGTGCGGCAAACAACATAAACATCAACAAGAGAAGCGGTGGCAACGCATACTTCAAATATTTGCGATTTTTTTGCAAATCAATAGCTGCTTTGAATGGTACGGGCTTGATATCCTCCGATTTTTGGTTAATCGAAGCGAGAATCAAATCGCGGTTTTCTTGCGTATCGGCTTGCTTCCGCAATTGCAAAATATTCAATAATTTATCCTTGACATTCGGAAAATGATTGCCAATCAACGTCGCCGCTTGCTCGTGACTGATGACCTTGCCCAAACGGAAATAGTGCAACATCGGCACTAAAACCCAGCCCGCAAGTGCAACCGCCGACACGCCCACAAACCCCCAAAAAAGAGGCGTTTTTACTGAGGGGTCGAAATAGAAATAATTTTCGGCAAAATTGAGTCCCAAAAACAAGGCAAGAATAAGCCCCGTTGAGTACAAGCCTCCCCGAATCGCCTGATTCACGTAATATTTACGACTGAATTGGTCGAGTTTCTCAATTAATAATTGATAATTGTCTTTCTGTATCATTTCTATTGATGTTAAGTACGATTTTAAAATGGCTTGTTTATTTGTAACTATTTAGGCGAAATTCTACTGCTCGCTTTGCTTGCAAAAAAGGGAGGGGTGGTTCATTTTTCGGGCTTTGCCCGAAAAAATGAACCACATTCCCACTTTTGCGAGCGAAGCGAGCAATAGGACTAAACACTTATGTTTATTTAATTCGGGAAACGTTTTATAACGCCGTAAATCCCGACAATTCCCGCGCCGAAATACTGAAAATGCCCAAATCTAAGGTAAAAAAATCGGATAAATGGGACATCTAATTTAAAGGCTCAAATATAACGTGTTTTCGCGTAGCTATGTTGCTAAAAATAAAGTTAAAGGCAGAAAGACAAAGTTGTTAGTCTAAAAAACTCTTTTTGAAACCATACATAAAATCTAAACTGCTGGTTCTCGCGCTCGCTTCGCTCGCGCGAGAGGGAATGTGGTTCATTTTTCGGGCAAAGCCCGAAAAATGAACCACCTCTCCTACTTTTGCGCGAGCGAAGCGAGCGCAAAAGTGCCTTTTAATGCGTATTTTGAATTTATGTATGGTTTCAAAAAACTCTTGGAGGGTTAAAAACCCTCCAAGAGTTGTACCACTAAAATTGTCAAAGTTCCAAACTAATTGGCTAATTTGTGGCTCATAATTGGCTCACTCTAAAAATTAATGGCTAATTTGTGGCTCATAATTGGCTCACTCTAAAAATTAATGGCTAATTTGCGGCTCATAATTGGCTCACTCTAAATTAGAACTTATGGAATCAAAACTTCAATTCGATTTTTCGACCCAGCAAACTGTCCTAAGAAAAATCGCAGCAATAGATGCTTTTCAAAGTCGTTGGAAAGTAGAACAAACTGAAGAACAATCTTTTCTAAAAGATTTGAAAAAGCAAATGTTGGTTGAAAGTACGGGGTCTTCTACCCGTATTGAAGGCTCTACTTTGACAAATGAAGAAATAGAGACACTCTTAAAAAACATGAAAATCACGCAATTAAAAACGCGGGACGAGCAAGAAGTAGGTGGTTATTATGAAGTCTTGACTTTAGTGTTGGAGAGCTTCCAAGATATACCTTTATCAGAAAACTATATTGCTCAATTACATGGTTTGTTGTTGCGTCATAGCGATAAAGACCAAAGACATAGGGGCGCATACAAAGCCCTCAGTAATCAGGTTGTGGCAGCTTCCCCCGGTAACACTCAACGCATTATCTTCAACACAACGCTTCCGCATTTAACACCTGCGGCTATGCAAGATTTGGTAAGTTGGACAAATGAAGCGTTTAAAGCTGATGTGCTACACCCTTTGATTATAATTGCCGTGTTTATTTATGAATTCCTCTCTATTCACCCTTTTCAAGACGGGAATGGGCGTTTATCGCGCCTTCTGACAACTTTACTTTTATTGAAATATGGTTATGATTTTATTTTATTCACATCTTTTGAAAATCTAATTGAAGAACGTAAGAAGGATTATTACAGGGTCTTGATGCACGGACAACAACAACGGGGAAAAACCGAAGGCGGCGAACTGATTGACCAATGGCTTGTTTTCTTTCTTGACTCATTATTGACACTTAGTCAGCGATTGACCGAAAAAAGACAGGCATATATTACATTAAAAGATTACTTAAATGAACGGCAAAAACAAGTTTTAGCTGTTATAACAAAAAATAGTCCTGCTCAACTGTCTGATATTAGCCTACATCTTCCTAAAATACCGCGTGCGACACTCAAACGCGACCTCTCTATATTGGTAGAAAGACGTTTACTAACACAAGTAGGTAGTGGTAGAGGTGTTCGTTATTTTGTTGTTTATTCATAACGTCATTGGAAAAAGTCTCACATTTGCCTTATGGAAAAGAAAATTTTACCAATAGGTCGCCAATCTTTTCGTAGATTGCGGGAAGATAATTGCATTTACGTTGACCAAACTAAGCATGTCTATGGTTTGTGTCGGGACGGAGGTGCGTATTTTCTGTCACGCCCACATTCCCCTCCTTTCGTGCGAGCGAAGCGAGCGCGAGCTAAGTAATTACTAATAATTCAAGATTTGGTGAGAAGCGAGCAAAAAGATTTTGACCTAAGTAGTTAGAAAATTCTATCTTTGCACTATAAATAATTCAGAAAATGCGTAAATTTAATACATCAGGTCCAAATATACCCAAAGAACATTATACTTTACCCCGCTTAGATTGGGTAGAAAAAGGGAAGGAACTTGTACATGAAAAGCGGTATTTTACGATTTGGGCACCACGCCAGACGGGAAAAAGTACCTGTTTTATGTTTCTCGCTGAACATCTGCGGCAAGAAGGGTATAAGGTGTGCCATGTCAATTTTGAAAGTTACAAATCAGCGAGTGTAGAAAGTTTTATTGCGCGTTTGAATAATCATTTGACAAAACAATGGGGTATTCTTTTTGATAAAACGAATTTGGCAGATGTTTTTGAGCAAATAGATGGACTAAAAGACGAGAAATGTGTCTTGATAGTTGATGAAGTAGAAGGTATCAATCCCGATTTTTTTGGTACTTTTTTACATTCTATTCGCAATGCTTATCATTCACGTTCTGAACATGTTTTAAAATCCGTCATTTTAGTAGGTGTTAGTAATATCGTCGGCGTTGTTCAAGACAATGCAAGCCCGTTTAATATTGCTGACAATTTGAGTATTCCTTATTTTACAGATGAAGAAACATTAGAATTATTGAACCAACATGAGCGTGAAACGGGGCAATTATTTGACCACTCAGTAAAAAACAAAATTTCGGACATTACAGCGAATCAGCCAGGGTTGGTCAATGGCTTTGCCATGCAATTGGTTAATAATTGCCCAAATAAACCTATTATCGAATATGCCGATTATTTAGCCGTTGAGAATAATTATTTGCGGTTCACATTAGACAAAAACATTTCAAATATTATCAACAAAGGCAAAAAGCATCAACTTTTTATAGAAAAATTACTGTTTAAAGAGAGCAAAGTTGAATTTCAGATTTATCGTGAAAATATTAAAGAATTATTTGTCAATGGTATTATTGCACCCGACAAAGACGGTTATGTTACTTTTAGAGTGCCTTTATACCGCAAATGTTTATACGCCGCTTTTTTCCCTTATACAAATGGAGAAAGAGACCGTATAGGTAGTACAATAAATATTGACGAATATTACACACCCAATGGCGGCTTAAACGTGGACAACGTTATTGAAAATTATAAAAAATACGCCTTACGCCGCAAATTCCGTTATTTTAAAGAAGAAGATAAACACGGCAATATCATCAACCTAAAAGAAGCGACCTTAGTATATAGTTTTGAAACCTACTTAAATGCTTTTTTAAGTATGGTTGACGGTAAAACTTACTTGGAAGCGCATACGGGCATTGGGCGCACGGACTTAATTATTACAATTGATAATGAAGAGTTCGTCGTTGAGGCAAAGGTGTATAGTGATATTGTTAAATTTAGAAAAGGTAAAATCCAATTAGCGCAATACGCGCTGAGTTTAAGTTTAAAAGAAGCTGTCTATTTAGTTTTTGTAGAATCAGAGGTTAACAATCCCACTGTTTTAGAAGAAGAAAAAGAATACGAAGGCGTTTTAATTAAAACCCATTTAGTGCCTTATAATTTGGACAAAGATTTTTAGAGTGTTCCTCATTGTTTCAACAAGATTGACTTAGTCGCGCGCTCGTGCGCGGGAGAAGAATGGTTCGTTTTTCGGGCAAAGCCCGAAAAACGAACCATTCCTTTTTTTGCGAGCGAAGCGAGCAATAGCCTAAGTAATTAACCTAATGTGGTATAATAACGCGGAACCTCGCCGCGTAAAAATCTAATGGAGCGAGCCGCTTTTTATTTAAAATTTGGGCAAAGCCCAAATTTTAAACAAAAAAAACGGCTCGCTCCGAAAAGAAATCCCCCCGCCGCCAAAGGCGGCGCGTTATGGGTAACTAATCTAAGTTTTGTGGTATAAAAACGCGGAACTTCGCCGCGTAAAAATCTAATGGAGCGAGCCGTTTTTTTTGTTTAAAATTTGGGCTTTGCCCAAATTTTAAACAAAAAAAACGGCTCGCTCCGAAAAAAACTCCCCGCGCCGCCGAAGGCGGCGCGTTTTGAATGACTACCACAAAACTTGGGTTAACTACCACAAAACTTAGGTTAATTACCAAATCTTTTAATAAATTTTCGTTATTTTATAAAATATTTTTAGGCAAGACTAAAAATATAAAACAACTTACTTAACTTTGCGTTATGTTGTACTAAAGACGCTCATAAATTTAAAGTAATTAAACAATGAAAATACCTATTATTTACCTTTTTTTAGTATTCTCCACTTCATGTCTCATTGCCCAAAATGGAACAATTCAAGGTGTTATATTGAACAATAATGGGCAAGTTTTGCCTTTTGCCAATATCATTTTGAAAGAAAAAAACGTCGGAAAAACGTCGGATACTGAGGGGGGGTATATTTTTGAAAATACAGGATTTGGCACGCATACTTTAATAACTTCGGCTATTGGTTTTGTAAAATCAGAGCAAAAAATCGTTTTAACAGCAAGCAATCATACCGCAGTTGTTACAATAAAACTCATACCCAATGACGAACAACTCTCTGAGGTTGTGGTAACAGGAACGATGAAAGAAGTCCGACGCTCGGAAAGTCCTGCACCGATTGAAGTCTATTCTGCCAAGTTTTTTTTAAAAAACCCTACGCCCAATTTATTTGAGTCTTTGAGCAATGTGAACGGTGTGCGTCCGCAATTAAATTGTAACGTGTGCAGCACGGGTGATATTCACATCAACGGTATGGAAGGAGCTTATACGATGGTGATGATTGACGGAACGCCGATTGTTAGTGGCTTGTCAACGGTTTATGGTTTGTTGGGTATTCCTGCATCAATGATTGACAGATTGGAAGTCGTAAAAGGACCTGCCTCAACTTTATATGGCTCGGAAGCGGTGGGGGGCTTGATAAATGTTATCACAAAAACACCTCATAAAGCCCCTATTCTGAGTTTTGATGTCAGTGCCACATCTTACGCGGAGTTAAACAATGACCTATCTGCCAAAATGAAATTGGGCAATGCGACGACTTTTTTTTCAGCCAATTATTTTAATTTAGACAAACGCTGGGACATCAATAAAGACAATTTTACGGATATTACCTTAGCAAAACGCGCTTCTTTGTTCAATAAATGGGCATTTGCACGCGCCGATGGCAAACGGTCAGATGTGGCGTTTCGCTATGTTTGGGAAGACAGATTCGGCGGGGAATTGCAATGGTCAAAACAATTTTATGGAACGGATTCTATATATGGCGAAAATATCCGAACAAACAGATTTGAAGTGGTTGGTACACAAGATTTTGGTAAAAAACAGAACTTTCGCTTGCAATATTCTTACAATAGACACAACCAACAATCTGCTTACGGAACTACAATTTATAATGCAGACCAACAAATTGGTTTTGCCCAATTGTCAACGCAACACCAAATAGGCGTACATGATTGGTTGTTTGGTGCAGCCATGCGCTATACGTTTTACGATGATAACACAACCGCAACTGCCGATTTTTTGAACCCCTCAGTAAATCAGCCATCGCGGGTTTATTTACCGGGGATTTTTGTGCAAGACGAAATAAGTCTTAACCAAAAAAATAAAATTTTAGCGGGTTTGCGCTTTGACTACAATTCTGAACATGGCACAATTTTAACGCCCCGTTTTAATTACAAATGGACACCAACCAGCAACCACACACTCAGATTGAGCTATGGCAATGGCTTCCGTGTTGCCAATATTTTTAGCGAAGACCATGCGGCATTGACAGGGGCGCGGCAGGTAGAGATTGCAGAAACCTTAGAACCTGAACGGTCGCACAATATTAACGTAAATTATATCACCAAATTTTTTCCTTCTTTTGGATTTATTGGATTAGATGCCAGCTTGTTTTGGACTTATTTCGACAATAAAATCCTCGCCGATTACGACACCGACCCGAATAAAATTATTTACGATAATTTGAAAGGTTACGGTATTTCGCAAGGATTGACGTTAAATACAGACTTTAATCTAAAAAATGGGTTTAAAATTGTGATTGGCACAACACTGATGGACGTTTTCACCAAAGAACAAAAGGATTTAAAAGTTTGGCAAATTCAGACACCGCGCTTCACGTCAAATTGGTCTGCAAGTTATTCAACCCCAAAAAACGGTTGGGTATTTGACCTTACGGGTTCTACAACTTCGCCGATGCGCTTGCCAATTTTGCCCAATGATTACCGTCCAGAATTGTCTCCGTGGTTTTCAATTGTTAATGTACAAGCTAAAAAAACAATAAATGCGTCGTTGGAAATTTACGGTGGTGTTAAAAACCTATTCAATTTTCTACCGAAAAATCCCATAATTCGCGCTTCAGACCCTTTCGATAAACGGGTAAATGAGTCCGCAAATCCTTTGGGCTATACGTTTGACCCCTCATATAATTATGCACCGATGCAGGGAATTAGAGGATTTTTGGGTATTCGATATGTCTTGCCATAACTACTACAGACGTGTCGTATCCGCATCAGGTTAAAACTTTCAAAAAGTTTGCAATTTTTTGAGTGTATAACAAATTCTCACTTTTGATTTTTATAGCTCGCTTCGCTCGCAAAAAAAGGGTGTTTCGATTTTGGGCTTCGCCCAAAATCGAAACACCCTTTTTTTGGTGAGCGAAGCGAGCTATAAAAACGAAATAAGGACAATTTGTTATACACTCAATTTTTTGAAAGTTGAGGAATTTGAAATCTTCAACGTTGTTGTTTAAAAACAAAAACCTTTCCTTTTGGGTCGTCCTTTGCCTCACTTGATAGATACAAAGTGCCGTCGGCATCAAAACATATACCTTCGGGTTGTGGGAAACGATTTTTATCCAATTTGACCATTTCAAGTATTTTACCTTCGGCGGATAGAATAACCAAAGTTTTATTCATGGACGATAAAACATATAAATTGCCCGTTGGTGGGTGTATCGCAACGCCCGAAGGTCCAAATTCCACGCCTCTTGTTACGGGGTCGGTGATGTAATCTTCAATCAAATGCCGATACCGTTTTTCTTTTTTATCGCTTAAAAAGGCTTGAAAATCGCTCAAACCGATGTCATAAGCCTTGGATACTGAGGGGGTCTGATTGCGTAAATCAAAAGCAAAAAGGGCGCGGCTTGTGGCATCATCGGTCTTTTCGCCTTTTTGAGCGAGCAACAAACGGTTGTTTTTGGCATCATAACCCAAACCTTCAATATTGGCTTTTTTAAGGCTTTCTATTTTAAAACTAGCCCTATCGTAAGGCGTTTTGTCTAAATTCCAGAGTTTGAAAAGTCGCCCTTTGCTTTTTACCACCCACAAAGTATCGCCCACAAATTCCACGCCTTCAAAATCGCCGTCTTCGGCAAAAATTACTGAGGGGGTAACTTTTCCCGTTTTTTTATTGATGTAAAACAATTGTCCTTTCTCATCTTGAACGGCGGCAAGGTTTTCAGCTTTAGGTGTTGTTGTCAAACCCGAAATTTCGCGCAAAGAAATATCTAAATCGAAGGCAGCGTTTGGATTGTTGAGGTCGTAGGGAAAGTTAGGCGATTGACTAACAGAAGCCATGATACCACGCTCTTCTGCGCTTGCTTGTGCGGTTGTGGCATCTTGTATGGGTGCATTACCAGTACATTTCGCCACAAGTAAAGCGAAAATAAATAGAATTTTTAAGAACATTTTAGTCGTTTTTATTTTTTATGTAAAATGATTTTTTCAAACCTTATCTAATAATTGGATAAACGATAAAAAAACGTTTTTTTTGTCTTTTTATTGATGGGCTACGAATTTTAAAATCAACTAACTTTGAATCAACCGCAAACATATAAGTCTCAATTGTACCGTAATTTCCGTGCTATCGAAGCAGGGGAGTATCGGAAATTGGTGTATTTTTATGAACGCAACGCCAAAGAAATTACCCGACTTGATTTTGCCGAATATTTTGAATTATTAGTCACTTATACCAATGCACTTTTTGAAATTGCAGCCTACCAAAAACACTTAAAGATGGCGGATATGGTGATTGAACTTTCCTTCATGGAAAACATTACCGAAATCCGTGGACAAGAGATTTTACGCCCGACTTTGTTTCAAAAAGCAGCATCTTACTACAATTTAGCAAATTATCCGAAAACGATTCATGTGTTATCTGAATTGATAAAAATTGACCCGACCGACCAAGAAGTGGCGCGTTTTATGGAACGCACACGCCGCAAAAGCCGCCCACAATTGATAGGACACACCCGCGCAGTTGCCATTGTTTTATTTTTGGCAACCGCTTTGATTATCAGTATTGAAGCCTTGATTATTCGCAATTTTTACCCACAATACACCCCCTCAGTAGAATGGACGCGCAATGGCTTATTTGTATCGGGTATAGTCGTGTTGTTGGGTGGTGAATTTGTTCATCGGATTGGCGCGAAGAGTGCGGTGTTGAAGTTGATAAAATCAGCAAAAAAACAAAAAAAGAGGTAATATACTGAGGGGGGTGTTTTTTTCGTTTAGTGATTACAAAAATTAAATACAACTTATAGATGACCTATTTAAAAAAACGCAACTTATTGATAGTTGGTGCTTGTGCTTTGCTTTTTGTGGCGGCTAATAAACGAGCAGACCACGGAAAAATGTTTGAAATTTCAAAAAATATTGAGATTTTTACAAGCCTGTACAAGGAATTGAACACTTATTACGTGGACGATGTTGACCCGTCGAAACTCATGCGGACGGGCTTAGATGCCATGCTCAATTCGCTTGACCCTTACACCAATTATATTTCGGAAAGCGATATTGAAGGGTATCGGTACATTACTGAAGGTAAGTATAATGGTGTTGGCGCGTCATTTTACAAGATTGACGAAGCTGTTTTTGTCACAAATGTCTATGAAAATTCGCCTTCACAAAAAGCAGGTTTGAAACACGGCGACAGAATTTTAGCCGTTGACGGTAAAAATGCGGTGAATCGGTCGGTTGATGAAGTGGGCGATATTTTGCAGGGCGCACCCGCTACGGACGTGGAATTGTCCATCAATCGTCCGCAATTAGATGGGTCGTTCAAGAGCATGAAAATCAAGATTCGGCGTGATGAGGTGACAGAACAAAATGTCCCTTATTTTGGCATGTTGAACGACAGAACAGGTTACATTGTATTGACCACTTTTACACCAAAAGCGGGTGAAAATGTGGAAAAAGCCTTTAAAGAATTGAAAGAGAAAAATCCCAATATGAAAAGCGTGGTCTTCGATTTGCGCGGAAATGGCGGTGGCTTGCTCAATGAAGCCGTGAATATTTGCAATATTTGGATTCCAAAATCGGAAATGGTGGTCAATCTGAAAGGAAAAGTGGTGGATTGGGACAGAAGTTTCAAAACATTGAACCCCTCAGTAGATGAGCAAATGCCGATTGTGGTTTTAGTGGATAAAGGTACAGCATCGGCATCGGAAATTGTGAGTGGGACGCTACAAGATTACGACCGTGCGGTAGTGATGGGACAGCGTAGTTATGGCAAAGGTTTGGTACAAAACATGCGCGATATTGGGTACAACTCTAAACTTAAATTGACAACGGCAAAGTACTATATTCCAAGCGGTCGCTGTATTCAAGCCGTCAAATACGAAAACGGTAAGCCAGTAGAATTGCCCGATTCTTTGCGCGCAGTATTCAAAACAAAGGCAGGACGCCCTGTTTTAGACGGTGGTGGTATTCGCCCCGATGTGTTGTTGGACAAATCAGCCGACCTCGGTTTGATGAAGACGCTTCAAGAAAAATACTTGATTTTTGATTATGTCACCTTGTTTGCCTTGAAAAATCCGACAATTGACGCACCCGAAAAGTTCCGATTTACAGAATTTGATGAATTTGTTACTTTCTTAGGAAAACGTAATTTTCAATATGATTCGGAAAGCGAAAAATTGATAAAAAAGCTACGTGACGAAGCAAAAAAAGAAAAATACGCCACAATTGAAAGCGAATTGGCTGCTATCGAAACTAAAGTACAAGTGGATAAAAAGAACGATTTGCAGAAGCACAAAGCTGAAATTGTCCATGCCATAGAAAATGAAATTATTTCGCGGTATTATTTTGAAAAAGGCATGATAAAAATGAACCTGCGCAATGATGCCGAAATAGAAGCCGCTTTGAAATTGTTGGACGACCAAAGCAAGTACAAAGCACTTTTAACAAAAAAATAAATATGCTTATCAAACATCAAATTGGCGCACTCGTTTTGAGTTTTGTTTGCCTCACTTCTGTCACAGCGCAAGAGGCAGTAACAGGCTATATACAAAAACAAGCAGATGGGCGGTACTTGATGAACGCCTACATTGCACCTAATGGTGACACAATTATATACGTCGAATTGCGCGAAATAGAGGTACACGCACCCCGTACATTCGCTTCTGCTGATGACTACAAACGCTGGGAACGCTACAAACGTCTCGCGCCTACGGTTGTGCCTTACGCACAAAGAGCCATAAAAACGTTCCGAATGATAGAAGCCTCAACCCGCGACGGGTCAAACAGAGACCGTAAAAAATACATTAAATCTTTGGAACAAAGTATGGAATCTCAATTGCGTGACCAACTCAAAAATATGACCCGCACACAAGGTTTTTTAATGATTGAAATGGTTGAGCGCGAATTGCACATGTCGTTTTTTGATTTGGTAAAAGACGTGAAAGGTGGTTTTACCGCGTTTTACTGGAATGAATTTGGCAAATTGTACGATTATCATCTGAAAGATGCGTATATGCGTGGAAAAGACCCTATTCTGGATTCGGTACTCGACCAGTATGATTTAACGAACTGATGCCATAAATAAAAAATAGCCATGCGACAACCCAAATCCCTCCGATTCTTTTGATAAGAAATTCGGGGGGATTTGAGTTTTATTATGTCACTTTATAAAAAAAAACGATTTAAAATATTTTTATATAAAAAAAACCTTAAAATTATTTTTAAGATATAAAAAAAATAGATACGTTTGCACTGCTATTTAATCTTTGAACGTGCATGTAAGTACTTGCACCTAAATAAACGCTGCTTTGATACTGGCTCTTTCTCGCTTCGCTCAAAAATCGCCCTCTGAAAGAATCTATCGGGGCGAGCGTGTTTTTTAATCAGAAAAATCTTCGATTTTTCTGATTGAAAAACACGCTCGCCCCTAAAAAACAGACTCTGGCGATTTTTGAGCGAAGCGAAAAAGAGCCAGTATCAAAGCAGCGTTTATTTAGGTACAACTACTTATATTTTTATCACAAAATAAAACCTACTGGTAACTTCGGAAATCTCTTGAATCCATCGGATTCATACGTTTGTAGAATAAAAATCAAGTAACTGTCCCCCGAATCCGTAGGATTCGCACGTTTTTTAACCCTTACAAACGTATGAATCCTACGGATTCAATGTGCGTTTTGCTTTATATTTTCTACAAACATGTAAATCCTAACGGATTTATGAGATTTCCGAAGTTACCAGAACCTAACTTACAGACTACTTAAAATCATTTTATTATGCGGGAGCAAAATGTTCACACTGGTTCACAGAACCCTACCACTACAACCGAATCAGAAAGCAGTTTAGCAGCTGTTATTGCGGTTGTCAGTCTGATAATTTTATTAGTCTGTGTATTTAGGTAATAAATCCCTATTGTCGTGGCACAAAAATCCATCTTGTTCATTCAAGATGGATTTTTCTTTTGTGTAGATATGGAAAAATGTGTTAAATTTGTCCCATTCTAACATTCATATATATACAATGATTCAATTAAAAGACATAGTAGAACGCCACGCTTTTGGCGTTTGCGCCTATTTGGGCGAAAAAATGAATATTGCGTCCAGTAGGGTACGGCTTTATTTCATCTACATTTCCTTTGTCACATTGGGTTCTCCTGTGATATTCTACTTATTTTTGGCTTTTTGGGTCAATATTAGGCGATATATCAAGCAACACAAAGACGCTTTTTTTGGATAACGCTAATAATTATTTGCCCTTGTTTTTAATAAACGACTAAAAAAAATGTCAGACCACAACCACAGCAAGCTAACCATAGGTGGCGTACTTGTTACTATGGGAATTATCTACGGTGATATTGGAACTTCTCCATTATACGTAATGAAAGCCATTATTGGCTCAGAAAAAATCTCTACTGATTTAGTGTATGGCGGTGTCTCCTGCGTATTCTGGACGCTGATGATTGTCACTACTTTTAAGTACGTCTATCTGGCTCTCAATGCCGATAATCGGGGTGAAGGAGGTATTTTCGCGCTTTATGCCCTCGTCCGTCGTTACAAATCGAAGTGGATTATTTATCCTGCTATCATTGGCTGCGCGTCTTTGATTTCCGATGGATTTATTACGCCACCCATTTCCGTTTCATCAGCCATTGAAGGACTTAAAGTTTTGCCTCAATTTGGTGAGGATTTTCAAACTATCCCGATTGTAGTGGGCATTTTGATTGCTCTTTTTAGTATTCAGCAGTTCGGGACAAATTTTATAGGTAAAGTTTTTGGACCTATTATGCTTGTCTGGTTCGTGATGCTTGGCTTTTTAGGGCTACAACAAATCATTCAGTACCCCTCAGTATTACAGGCTTTAAATCCTATGTACGCCATAAAATTAATAACCGTTTATCGTGGAGAACTATCAGGTGCGCATGGTTTTTGGCTTTTAGGTGCGGTTTTCCTCTGTACAACAGGCGGAGAAGCCATGTACAGCGACTTGGGGCATTGCGGTAAACAAAATATCCGTATTGGCTGGGTAATGGTTTTTGGGTGTTTGTTGCTCAACTATTTTGGTCAAGCGGCTATGTTGGTCAGTCAGCACAACGGAAAAGTATTTGAACCACATTCGGTTTTTTACTCCTTGATGTCACCAGAATTTTTGCCTTATGGGATTGCTATTGCCACCGCTTCTACGATTATCGCAAGCCAAGCCTTAATTTCTGGTGTCTTTACTTTGGTCAACGAAGCCATGAAACTCAAGTTGTGGCCCAATATGAAGGTCAATTATCCAACCCAAATGAAGGGTCAGATTTACATTCCGAATATCAATTGGTTTTTGTTGGCGGGCTGTTTGTCGGTAGTAGCGGTTTTCAAACACGCACCCGACATGGAAGCCGCTTATGGTCTGGCAATTGTGATTGATATGTTGATGACTTCTTCTCTTTTGCTTCATTATTTACACATGAGAAAGACAGCAATGTGGAAAATTGTAGGCATTGGTTTGGTCATTGTAAGCATAGAATTGGTGTTTTTAGCTTCTAATATTCTTAAAATTCCGCATGGTGGTTGGTTCAGTTTGATGATTGCCGTGCTTCTATTTTCTTGCATTTATATTTGGTATCGCGCCAAAAGTTTGCGTCAAAGCCATTTGAAATTTGTGGATTTTGAACCACAACTTCCCATTTTAAAAGGCTTAATGGACGATGATACTGTGCCAAAAGAAGCAACGAATCTCGTCTATCTGTCCATGTCAACCGACGAAAAGAAAATAGATTCTAACATTGTGTACTCACTATTCAGAAAACGTCCAAAACGTGCGGATATTTACTGGTTTCTACACGTGGATATTTGCGACGAACCTTATCTCAAAAAATACAAAGTCCACACGCTTATTCCCGGAAAAGTGTTTTTTGTAAAACTTAAATTTGGCTTTAAAGTCGAACATAAAGTTAACTTGATGTTTTCAAAAATTGTTCAAGAAATGCGCGAAAACGGTGAAGCAGATGAATTGAGCCATTATCCGAGCCTTAGAAAGCATGGATTCTTGGCAGATTTCAAATTCATTATACTCAATAGCCGTATCTCAACAGACGATGAAATCACACCTGTTGACCAATTTGTCATACGTTTTTACCGTATATTGAAAAAATTGAGCCTGTCAACAACTGAAGACTTCGGGCTTGAAGTTGCCAATGTGGAAGTAGAAACTGTGCCTATCTCGGTTACAAAAGCGACAAGCATCGAATTGAATAGAGAGTATTAAGCAGCACTTTTTATATTTTGTAATTACTTAGCCCGCGCGCGCTTCGCTCGCGCGGAAGGAGGAGAGGTGGTTTATTTTTCGGGGAAAGCCCGAAAAATGAACCGCATTACCCTCTTTTGCGAGCGAAGCGAGCAATAGGCTAAGTAATTACTATATTTTTTAGAAAAACTCTTGGAGAATTGTAAAACCCTCCAAGAGTTCTAACTAATAATTTTGCCCTCCCACTTATTATGAAAAAAGCCATAATCCACCTCTCGCGTGACCCAAAATTGGCGGCGATTATCCCCAAAATCGAGATTCCTGATGTGGATACCCACAACGATATTTATCTCGATTTGTTGGACAGTATTGTGTCCCAACAGCTATCGGTGAAAGCGGCGGGAACTATTTTTCAACGTTTTTTGGAAATTTATGATGACTTAAATCCAACGCCCCATAAAATTCTTGACACCGATGTTGAGATACTGAGGGGGTGTGGTTTGTCGTATCAAAAGGCTGGATATATCCAAAATATTGCAGCCTATTGGATTGATAATCAGTGTATTAAAAAAGATTGGTTGGGTATGACCGACGAGGAAATTATCAATGAGTTGACCACCATAAAAGGTGTTGGCAAATGGACAGTCCAGATGATTTTGATGTTTCGGCTCAATCGCCCAGACGTTTTTCCGATTGATGATTTAGGGATTCGGCAAGGCATGATACAACTTTATGGCGTGGAAGCTAAAGGGAAAGAATTGGTTAAAGAATTGACAACTATTGCAGAAGAATGGAAACCTTATCGAACCCTTGCTTGTCGCTATATTTGGCGATTTAAAGATTTAAAGATTACCGTATAAAAGAGAGAAAAGGTGTTTCATTTTTCGGGCAAAGCCCGAAAAATGAAACACATCCCCTTACCTCGCGCGAGCGAAGCGAGCGCGATTAAACCTAAAAGACAATCATGGCTAAAAAAGAAAAATTCTACGTTGTTTGGGTCGGGGCAAAGCCGGGCGTTTATACTGATTGGGACAAAGCCAAAAAACAAATTACTGGTTTTCCCGATGCTAAATACAAATCGTTTGAGACGGCGGCGGCGGCTGAAACCGCATTTAAAGGGTCGTATAAGCAATATTACGATTTTTCTAAATCCAAATCGAACGCGACTACCCCCACCCTATCCGCACCCAAAACAGTCGTTTCTCGTACTTCTATCATTCAAGACAGCCTTTCCGTAGATGCTGCTTGCAGTGGCAACCCCGGTGCGATGGAATACAGAGGCGTTTACACAAAAACCAAAGATGAGATTTTTCATCAAGGACCTTTTTCGATGGGGACAAATAATGTGGGCGAATTTTTAGCTATTGTACATGGTTTGGCGTATTTGAAAAAAGAAGGACGGTTGACTACACCCATTTATTCGGATTCAAAAACAGCCCAAGCATGGGTAAGAAATCGAAAACCAAAAACCAATTTGGTGCAATCGGCGAAAAATAAACCTATTTTTGATTTGTTGGATCGTGCTGTCAAATGGCTTGAGACGAACACTTATCAAAATCCTATTTTGAAATGGGATACAGAAAATTGGGGTGAAATTCCTGCCGATTTTGGGCGGAAGTAATTAAGCCCCCCAACCCCCAAAGGGGGAGCTTGACTCGATAAAAACTGATAATACGCATTTATTGAACAAAATTAACAATACGATTAGGTGTTCCCCCTTTGGGGGTTAGGGGCTGAGTAATGACGAAAAATTAACTATCCTCTTTGTTACAATCTCTCACAACGAGCGTCTGATTAACAGAATAAAAGTAGGATTTTGGGCATTAACATTTTCTTTTTGTCGAAATTTATCGCTCAAACCCAAATTTTAACACTTTTAACACTCAATCGGACAATATTTAAAATAGTCTTAACTACAAGCTATTGATTTAGTGCTTAACTTTATGCTATCAAATTTGATAAAAAGCTTTTGCACTTAAATTTCGTTTAACAATTTTCAAAATAAACTTTGTGTGAGATGAAAAATTGGATAATTCTTTCAGCCCTTTTGACGCTCGCTTCATTCACTGCCCAAGCACAGTATGACGATATTTACTATGATTCAAACCGCGATGTGAAGCGTCAAACAACCACTTCGCAGAACCGTTCTACGACAACGTATAACGATAACGGCAATGGTTCAAACACCTACGCGACAAACGATAACAACGCTGCTTATAACAGCGAATACCATGAGTATGACGAAGATTACGATGATTTTCAGTATGCTTCACGGATTAGTCGTTTTCACCGCCCGTATCGTGGATTTGGCTACTATGACGTAGCCTATTCGGATTATTACTACTATGACCCGTACTATTACAACCGCTTTACACGTCCAACAGGATTCACCATTGTCATTGGTAACGGATTTGGTAATAGCTATTGGAATCGGTACAATCGCTTCAATCGTTGGAATCAATGGTCTTGGTTTGACCGCCATTGGAACGACTGGTCGTTCAATAACTGCGACCCGTGGGGTTGGAACGGCTATTATGGTAGCTTTGGTTACGGCAACCCATATTTTAACAATAATTTTGGTGGCTTTGGCAACTTTTACGGCAATAACTTTTACGGTAATAATTACTACGGCTATGGTGGCAATGGTAGAAATTATTACGACCCGTATGGCTCAAACAGAGGCTGGACAAGTGGCTCTACTCAGCAAGTAAGTAGCAATCCTAAAGGCACATTTTCTGGACCAAGAAGTGGCAATGGTTCGATAAAAGACCCAGCAGGTCCAAATGGCTTGGGTAATAGAGGTAATCAAGGTACAAACGGTTCTGTTAGTACTGGCACTGGTAGAACAGCACCACAAAGAACTGACCGCGCTGAACCTACCCGCGAAACAGGTGGAACAACGCCTACACAAGGTGGTCGTCGCTACGAAACCGTCCCGTCGGAAGGTAGAACAAGCACACAACGCACGGACGCAACACCAAGTAACGACCGCCCGACGCGCACCTACGACCGTCCGCAACGAACAGATGCCGCACCGAGCCAACGCACAGATGCAACGCCAAGTAACGACCGTCCAACACGCACCTACGACCGTCCACAACGGACAGATGCAGCACCAAGCCAACGCACAGATGCTACACCTGAACGCCCAACACGCACGTATGAGCGTCCACAACGTACTGAATCGCAACAAACGTATGACCGCCCACAACGCAGTGAGACACCACAACGGACGTATGACCGCCCGCAACGTAGTGAGACACCACAGCGCGAAACGCCAAGCTACTCACCTCCGTCAAGAAGCGAGCCTTCAAGAAGTACACCTTCACGAAGCGACAATGGTGGTGGCAGCAGAAGTAGTGGTGGTAGAAGCGGCGGTAGAGAATAGTAAATTACTACACTATTGCTCGCTTCGCTCGCAAAGAAGGAAAAGTGTTTTGTTTTTCGGGCTTTGCCCGAAAAACAAAACACCTCTCCTTCTTTTACAAGCGAAGCGAGCAATAGTGTACAGTTTAAATATAGTCAGAATTACAAGCGGGTATGGTAGCAACTCCTCTGCACCCGCTATTTTTATGCAATTTTTTAAGCCTTTCGTCAATAACAAAAGTAATTACTTAGGCTTCGCTCGCGAAAAAAAAAAGAGTGGTTCGTTTTTCGGGCTTTGCCTGAAAAACGAACCATATTCCCCTTTTTTGCGAACGAAGCGAGCAATAGGCTGAGTCGTTACCAACAAAATTAAAATTCTTATGAAAAAGATACTTTGCATCATTTTTACAGTATTAAACGTAGCAGCAGTTTACGCTCAAACAGCCTCTGATGCCTTACGTTTTTCTTATATTCCCAATTATGGCGGCACGGCGCGGACGGTAGGCGTAGGCGGCGCAATGGGCGCATTGGGCGGTGACTTTGCCACCGTGTCTATGAATCCTGCGGGATTGGCAACTTATAGAATGAGTGAATTTACCTTCACACCCGCTTTTCATGCAGCACGTGCAAAGTCGGAGCTACTCAAAAGTACCACGACGGCAATAGCACAACGCAGTACCAATTTTGCAACGGACAATTTAGGACTCGTTTTTGCCAATCAACCCCGCAATTCTAAATGGAAAACGGTTAATTATTCGTTTGGCTACAATCGTTTTCAAGATTTTAGCAGCAGTACTTTTTATGAAGGGACAACTAAAGGCTCAATGACCGCCCGTTGGCGCGACGCTGCCAATATTGACAAGAATTTTGACCCTTTTGAAGGCGCACTGGCAGTAGAAACTGATGCCATTTACAAAGGTCTTTTAACAGGCAGCCCCGACAGTATTTGGCTAACCGATTTTGATGTTGACCCGTCAAAAGGTGTGTATAAAAATCAAGTCGTAGAAACATCGGGAAGTCTCGGTGAAATGAGTTTTTCAGTAGCTGGAAATTATAACGAGAAATTACAATTGGGTTTAACAGTCGGTTTGCCCGTTCTAAGATACACAGAATCAAAAATTTATACAGAAGCAGATAAAGGAGACGAGATTTTGTATTTTGATAAAATGCAATACAGCCAAAATTTGACGACAACAGGAAGCGGTGCTTTAGTGTCGGGAGTGAATGTCAAATTGGGCGCAATTGTTCGCCCAACGCCGTCTTTGAGGGTGGGTCTTGCTGTTCATTCGCCGACAACTTTGTGGCTCAATGACCGTTATGATGCAACTTTAGCGTATAGTTACACCACAAAAAGCGGAAAATTCTATGACCTCGAAGCAAAATCACCCGATGGCAACACCGATTATAAACTCACAACCCCGTGGCGGGCATTGGGTAGCCTTGCTTTTTTATTCGGAAAATCGGGTTTTTTAAGTGCTGACGTAGAATGGGCGGATTACAGTAAAGCGAATTTTGGTTACACGACAAAATACATCAGTGAACAAAACGACGTGAACCGTACCATTACTGAACGCTACAAATCAGCTATCAATGCACGTTTTGGCGGGGAATACGTTTACGACATTTTCCGTCTTCGCGCAGGCTTCGGTTTAAACACTTCACCAAGAACCGATAAAGAGTTTGTGAATATGACGTATTCGGCGGGTGCTGGTTTGCGCGGCAAATCTTTTTTCATGGATTTAGGCTGGCAAACACGGACGCAAAAAGAAAATTATACGCCTTATAAATTGGTAGAAAGTCAAGCTAATTTGGAGCAAAATATCACAAATACTTATGTTTTCAACGATTTTTTATTGACTTTTGGGCTTAGGTTTTGATAGATAATCTAAGTTTTGTGGTAATGGCTCAAAACACGCCGCCTTTGGCGGCGCAGGGGAGCTTTTTCGGGGCGAGCCGTTTTTTTGTTTACAATTTGGGCTTTGCCCAAATTGTAAACAAAAAAACGGCTCGCCCCATTAGAGTTTCCTCGCGGCGAAGCCGCGTTTTGATAGCACAAAACTTGGGTTAGATAAATAGCAAAAGCATGACTTGTCTTTACGTCTCAATTTAAAAAAAATGTATAATACACTAAAAAAACAAAAAATAGGCGGATTTATGCTCGCTATTTTAATGGTACTAACAGCTTGCAATAGCTCTAAAAAAGCGACTCAATCAAGCCAAACCACACAAACAACGTCCGCCTCACCCAGCAGTACCCCCCTCAGTATAAACGCCATTTTGACACAAATGGAGGTAAATGCACCCATTGCACAACGATTTTCGGGTGATGGTGACGTGGATATTGAAAGTGCAAAACTGAATCAATCTGCTACAAGCACGATTCGGTGGCGGCGCGATTCGGTGATTTGGCTCAATGTCAAAAAATTTGGCTTCAATGTGGCACGGGCGCAAGTCACGCGCGATTCGGTGTTCATTGTTAGTTATTTTCAATCAAGTTATGCGGCACAACCTCTGAGTTATATCGAAAAACAGTTTGGTTTACCTGCTGATTTTGATTTGTTGCAAAATTTTTTACTCGGTAAACCTATTTTTTTGACGGATAAAAAACAACTCACACTCAATACGCCGAAAGAAAACGCTGTTATACTGAGGGGGTCAAACGAGCGTTGGACAGCCAAATATGTATTCGATTTTTCGACTCAACAATTGACCGAAATGACGTTTTCTGAGCCTAAAGCACAACGCACGCTAAAAATTGCGTATCAAAAATACAGTGATTTGCGTGATGGTGATGGCAAACAACGCCCTTTTGCCTATCTTCGCACAATTATGGTCGAGAGTCCACAAACGGGAAAAGTGACAATCGGTATTGAAATCGAGGCTTCAAGTTTGGAAGTGAATGTGCCAAAAACGATTCGTTTTGAAATTCCAAGCGGATACAATCGAATGGATTGAGTACAAAGCATTAAATATTTAGCTCTGTGACAATTTTAGCGTTAACTCACGTTCGGGGAACTTTAAAAGTTCCCCGAACGTCGGTTTAACTAGAACCATTTTTGGGTACTGGCGTAGTTGCCTTCAACTCAGGCTACCAAAAAGCGATTCTGAGCGACACCAACCCTCACATAATTAATTTTTACAAAGGTCTTCAGCAAAAAGCAATTACAGCACCCTTGATGAAGCAGTATCTTGAACAAGAAGGAGAAATATTGAGCAAAGCACCCAATAACGGTTATGAACATTATTTGAATGTCCGTTCTCGATTTAATAGCGGTGAACCTTGAAAATCGAAAAACCGTTGTTGAAGCCCTTGTCTGCAACTTCAATACAAATGATTTTGCCCAACACAATTACGGTGTAATAGAAAAATTAAAATATGAGCAATTACAACTTGAATTGGCATAATCAAAATTCAAGAGTAGATGATGAGTCAACAGAAATTGAAATTGACTAAAATTTGACCAGCTCAGTATAAAGGTGATTTTGATAGGTTTTAACAACTACAAAAAGAGAATCTAAAACCTTCTCTACTATTTTGCCACGAGTGCTGCTAAGTATTGACCGATAAATTTGAACATAAATGTCAAGTCTAAAAAAAAATACATCACAACTCTTTCAACCTTTGCGAACAAACCTCATTTTCGCAAGACTCTTATTTTTCTACCTCCTTTTTATTGCCCCAAATCTTGCCGCACAAAACAACAAACGGGCGGAATTGGAAATAGAGAGGCAACGCTTGATGCAGCAAATCAAAGCGAAGCAACAGCAATTGTCACAAACAAAGCAAAATCAATCGGCTACACGCGAGCAATTAGAAACGTTGCAGGAGCAATTGGAAAATCGAGAATCGCTGATTAACAATTTGCATGAAGAAATTGCGGCAACAGATGAAATCGTAGAGCGTACAGAAGCGGCAATCGCAGGGCTTGAAAGTGACCGAAAAAGGCTGCAAACAGAATACGCTTTGATGATGCGACGGGCATATAAATCTAAAATTCCGTCAAATGCGGCAGTATTTATGATGTCGGGGAAAAATTTTGATGAATCCTATCAGCGGTGGCAATATTTTCAGCAATATGACAAATTCCGAAAGCGACAAGCACGGCGTATCATCGAAACTGAAAAATCTTTACAAGCCAAAAACGCGCTTTTGGTGGCAAAACGTGAAGAAAAATCATCGCTCGTGGGTGTCAATGAAGTACAAAAATCATTGTTGACTTCTGAAAAAAAGCAAAAGAACGCGGTAGTTGAAAAATTGAAGGCAGAAGAAAATAGCCTACAATCGGCATTAAAATCCGCAAAACGACAATCTTCTCGACTCAATTCAGCTATTTCTAATCTAATTTCTGCCGAAATTGAATCACGCCGACGTACCGCCGAAGAACGCGCGCGACAGAATCGAGAAGCGGCTGAAAAATTAGCCTTGATGAAATTTGAAAAAGAAAGGAGTAAACGAGAAAAACAGCAACATACTGAGGGGGTAGTCGAGGCTGCTGCTCCACCTAAAAAAGTCGAAGTTATTACTGAATCATCAGAAAATTTAGCTTTATCGAGCAATTTCAGGTCAAACAAAGGCAAATTACCGCCACCTGCAACGGGTGAAATTATACGCGGTTTTGGCAAGCAAAAAGTTTTGGACAAAGTAACGGCTGTAAACAACGGTATTGACATCAAAACCAATGACAATGCCGATGTAAAAGCGGTTTTTAGCGGTACTGTCTCCGTTGTATCAAGTATTTCAGGCTTAGGCAATGTCATTTTGATTCAACATGGCACTTATTATTCGGTGTATTCCAATTTGGCAACGGTTTTTATAAAAAAAGGAGAAACCGTTTCTACCCGCCAAACCATTGGTCACGCGGGAGTGAATCCCGTGAGTGGTCAATCAGAAATTCACTTTGAAATATGGCTTGAACGCACCCAATTGAATCCGTCTGCTTGGCTCGCCCGATGAGTAACTTGGTTTATACTCAACTCACTTATGTTGCGAAGGTATGCCAAAAATGCCATAGGCATGACACATTTTGTAGCGGCGGATTTCAATCCGCCGAAATTTTAAAACCGATTATTTAAGAGCCGTAGGCTCGGTGGATATAAATATGGGTCGAACTTATGGCTCTACATAACATCAGTAATTACTTTTCCGTGTCACATTAAATACTACAATTTAAGAAAAAATGGACATTGCGGTAATATTTTTGATTGCACAATCTGAAACCATACATAAAATCTAAACTGCTGGTTCTCGCGCTCGCTTCGCTCGCGCGAGAGGGGGAATGTGGTTCATTTTTCGGGCTTTGCCCGAAAAATGAACCACCTCTCTTCCTTTTGCGCGAGCGAAGCGAGCGCAAAAGTACCTTTTAATGCGTATTTTGATTTTATGTATGGTTTCAAAATTAAAAACAAAACTAAATTTATGGTAAAAATCTCTTACAAAGCTCTGACTATTACCTTTTCTCTTCTTGCCTCAATTGCCAAAGCCGATTGCGTATTTGAACAAGGACTCCAACCCAAGGAATTGGGCATCGGCACAATGCTGTCTTGGAGTACATCGGAAGAAATGAACAACGCTCAATTTATCATTGAAAAATCAGAAAATGGCATTGAATTCACCAATGCTGGTACTGTAAAAGGCGGTGGCACCCACCAAATCAAAAAAGCCTATAACTTTCTTGATGCAAAAGCAGGTGGTGCAATGAAGGTCTTTTATCGCTTGAAAGTTGTGGATTTCGACGGCACAACAAGTTACAGCGAAATCGCAATGATGAACCGCAAGCAAGCCAATAACTTGGTACTCGTGCAGATGTCAAGTGAGACAACGGCACGTCTTTTTAGCTGTGCAATTGACGCTTTTACTGAGGGGTCAGCAAAACTGATTTTGGTGAACGGACAAGGACAAACAGTATGGCAGAGCAACCAAAAATTTATAGACGGCTTGAATTCTGTAACGGTTGATTTGTCGGGTCAAAGAGAAGGCACATACAAATTGATGATTGAATTGAATAAAGAAACGGAAACACTCGTCATTCGTAAATCGTTGGGCGAAGAAGAACGTAAAATTAATGTTGCGACTACAAAACGGGCTTTGGGTCCAAATAGATAAGAAATTTATTTTTAGGTATTTAATCTAAGTTTTGTGGTATAAAAACGCGGAACCTCGCCGCGTGAAAATCTAATGGAGCGAGCCGTATTTTTAAGAAAAAAAACGGCTCGCTCCAAAAAAAAACGCCCCGCGCCGCCGAAGACGGCGCGTTTTGAGTGACTACCACAAAACTTAGATTATTTATACACAAAACGTTTATATACGAAACAATTTTTAAGCGCAATCAGCCACGATGTAACATCGTGGCTGATTTTTTTTGCTCGCTTCGCTCGCGGGAAACGAGTCGTTACTCAATCAAATTTATTCCCGTCATTTCTTCCGAAGGTGTAACACCCAATAAGCCCAAAAGCGTCGGCGCAACATCTGCCAAACGCCCATTTTTGACGCGCTTACCTGCTGCATTTTTAGATACATAAATGCAAGGCACTGGATTCAAGGTGTGGGCAGTATTTGGCGTACCGTCTTCATTTATCATAAAATCCGAATTGCCGTGGTCAGCGATGACGATTATCTCATAGTCGTTGTTCAATGCTGTTTCTATCAATTGTTCACAACATTTTGACACCGTTTCTGCCGCCGCCATTGCTGCTGAAAAAACGCCCGTGTGACCCACCATATCCGTATTGGCATAGTTCAAACAGATAAAATTGGGTTTGTTAGTGCGAATTTCGGCAATAATTTTATCAGTAATCTCAAACGCTGCCATTTCTGGTTTGAGGTCGTAAGTAGCAATATCTTTGGGTGAATTGCACATAATACGGGTTTCTCCTTCAAAAGCAGCTTCGCGTCCCCCACTAAAAAAGAACGTAACGTGTGGATATTTTTCCGTTTCGGCAATGCGCACTTGTGTCAATCCAGCTTCGGCAACGACTTCACCCATTGTTTTTGTCAGATTGTCTTTTTCAAATAAGACAGACACGTTTTTGTAGGTTTCGTCATAGCGCGTCATCGTAACGTAACGCACGTCCAATTTTTTCATACCAAAATCGGGGAAATCTTTTTGGGTCAATACTTCTGATATTTCACGCGGTCGGTCGGTTCGGAAATTGATGTTTATGACCACATCACCGTTCTTGATAGACCCCTCAGTATTCAGCACCATTGCAGGCAAAAATTCGTCTGTCACATCTGCCTCATAGCTTTTTTGAATCGCTGCGCTCACATCTTCCACTCGTTCACCAACACCTTTTACAAGCAAATCGTAGGCAATTTTGACCCGTTCCCAACGCTTGTCTCTGTCCATTGCAAAATAACGACCAACAACCGAAGCTATTTCAAAAGGTTGATTTTGAATGTGTTGCGCCAGATTTTCTACATAAGAAAGTCCACTTTTCGGGTCACAATCGCGTCCGTCCGTGAAGGCGTGAATGTAACCGTGACACCCCTCAGTAGTGGCAATATCGCAAAGATTTTTTAAATGCGTCGTGTGTGAATGAACACCACCGTCGCTGACCAAACCGATGAAATGCACGGGTTTATCGTTGTCTTTTGCGTATTTTAATGCCGCAAGCAGGTTGGCATTTTGCGCCAATTCGCCCAATCGAACAGCGCGGTTAATGCGTGTCAATTCTTGATAAACGACTCTGCCAGCTCCAATATTCATGTGTCCTACTTCCGAATTACCCATTTGTCCTTCGGGTAAACCCACATCTTCGCCATAAGTAACGAGTTCTGCACTTGGGTAATTGGTGTAAAGACTATCAACAAAAGGAGTGTGGGCAAGTGAAATAGCATCGGCGCGGCGCGTTAAGCCGTGACCCCAGCCGTCGAGAATTGCGAGTAATACGCGTTTTTGATTTGACATAACTAAGTGGTTGAGTAATTATTAGCCGCGCTCGCTTCGCTCGCGCGAGAGAGGGGAATGTGGTTGATTTAAAAATAGGCTTTATTACGGTTTCAAGTTGCTGCCAAAAATCCGTTAGGATTTACACGTTTATAGAAAACAAAAGGCTTGGTTTTCCTCGAATCTGTTAGGATTCGTACATTTTTTGGACATGTAACGTGCGAATCCTAACGGATTCGGTGAAAATTAGCTGTCTTATTTTTCTATAAACGTGTAAATCCTAACGGATTTTTGAGAACAACTTGAAACCCTAATTGAGCCTAAAAATATTCATTGGCGCAAAAGTAGTCACAAAAAAAGTGTCCCGCCTATACGACGGGACACTTTTTGTAAGGAAACCGAAAATACTGAGGGGTGTAACCCCTCGTTTTGATGTGCCAGTGAATACTTTTGCGGTTTTTGGAAATCTCTCAATCTCAAAAGCACCGAATTGTTCACGCGCCCTCAGTAGGTCGGACTAAACGCTTTTAAACCTTATATTTGCCTATCTCATAAAGAAGTGCCGAATTTGATTGTGCCGAAATTTGCTTTAAATTTATGATAACTTACTTAGCCGTGCGCTCGCTTCGCTCGCACAGGAAAGGAAATGTGGTTCATTTTTCGGCTTCGCCGAAAAATGAACCACCTCTTATCCTCTCGTTGTGCGAGCAATCTGTAAGTATCTTAGTAATGACAATTTCTGGCGAAAAAATGATTGCCACATAGTCTAAATTATCTACTTCTGTTCTCATTTTTTTGTGACAGCAAAGATAATTTCCCTCAAATCAATTAGCAATAGTGCTGCGTGTGAATAACATTTCGTTAGGTCTTCATTTACGCCGCATTAGCTGGAATTGATATATAAAATTTTGTGCCAATATTTTCTTCTGAGTCAAACCAAATCCGTCCGTTGTACTTTTCCACGATATTTTTACAAATAGTTAAGCCAATTCCCGTTCCATCGAACCTATCTTTTTTATTAAGTTGTTGAAATAATACAAAAACTTTATTGCCATATTCTTTGTTGATGCCGATGCCGTTGTCTTCAATTGTCAACAAAACGTGTCCATTTTCTTCCCGTCCTTCAATTTTCACAAGAGGTTCAGTTGTGGTAAATTTCAAGGCATTTCCAATCAAATTTTGGAATAATTGGAGCAAATGCGAGCGATTCATGCGAATACTTGGCAAATTTTCCATGCACACGACTTGCGCATTTTTTGACTCAATGGCATTTCTGAGGTTCGCTTTTACATCTTCCAATACTTCATCGGGGCGAATTACCTCAGCTCCGGGTTGCTGTGAAATGACTTGAGAAAAGTCCAACAAATCGGTCAATAGACTGTACATACGCTTCACACCAGAATTTACAAATTGCATATATTCTTTTGCATCAGGTGGTAAATCTTTTGCATATTTCATTTGAATCAGACCGACATAACTTCCAATTGAGCGCAAAGGCTCTTTCAAATCATGGGCAGCGACGTAAGCAAATTGTGACAAAATTTCGTTCGATTCTTCCAAACGCTTATATTGTTGTTGGATTTCGTTATTTTTTAATTTCATTGCTCTAAAACTCCGTCCACGCATTTGAAGCCAAAAACCTAAAAACAAAACAATCATCAAAAACGCCGAAATACTGACGATGAGTAGAAAACGAGTTTCCCGTGCCTTCAAGGTATTGATTTCATTTTCGCGCTTTTCGGTATCAAATTTCAATTCCATTTCTGCCGTTTGGCGCGTCCTGTCGGCGTTGAAAAGCGAGTCATTGAGGGCATTAGCCGCGTTGAGATATAATAAGGCGCGTGGATTTTCATGCTTATCAAGACACAAAAGGAACATTTGATAATTGGCACGTTGGGCAATTTCTTTATAGTCAAATTTTTCAGCAATTTTAAGACTTTTTAAAAATGCTGCTTCTGCCTCGTTACTTTTATTTTGCTGACGGTGGAGTAAGCCAATTTTATAATGCAGTTCTGTTCGGTCTGATTCTAAAAAATGAGATTCATAACTTAAACATTCTTTGTAAGTAGTGGCAACTTGTTCATACGCCTGTTTTTTAAAATAAACATCTGCCACGAGCATCAGAGTTCGAGCGATATATAGTTTGTAATCAATTGACTTATAAATTGTTAATGCTTCGTTATATTTTTCCAGTGCCTCCTTACTGTCTCCTCGTTGAAAAAGTATTGCACCATGACAATTAAGTACATTAGCCAATTGAACACTCGTTTCTACATTTTTTGTTGCTGATTCACGCTGTAACAAAGCCGATTGATAGGCTTTTTGAATATGGGCTAAGGCTTTTTCGTAATCTTTTGCTTTTAAATAGGTTTCTGACAAATCCTTGTGCGAGATAATTATATTTTTAAGGGATTGCATTTTAACGGATATTTCAAGCGATTTGAGGTAGTAGTTGGCAGCTCTATCATAGACACCCGTCTCACGGTGCAGTGTACCAAGCCCGTGGTAGGTACTTGAAATCATCTCATAATCTTTGATTTTCTCGGCGATACTCAATACTTTTTCATAATACTCAAAGGCAACACGATAATTACCATGTTTTCGGTGAACAATGGCAAGGTCATTATAAATAGTTGTTTTGAAGCTATCTGGTAAAATTTCTGCAAGACGAGCAGCCTCTTCATAAGCCGCGATGTATTGTGTTGGCAAGGCATTGTCTTCGTAAATAAAACCAATATTGCGTTGTGCGTCAAAGATATCTTTTTTGTTGCCTGATTTTCGGGCTTTGTCGAGTGCTAAATTTGCGTAAGCCAATGCTAATTCCATATTAGGCAAAGAGTATTTATAGGATTCTGCGAGAATATCCCAAACAGTTTTACCTACCATACTACGCTCAAGACTGTCTTGAGAGGGAATGGGTAGTTGAGTTTTCTCAATCGCTTTTAGTGTGTTAAAGTTGAAAATCGCAACAAGCAAGCAGACGATTTTGCTGAAAAGTACGGCTTTTCGCATAGCTGATACATTCTTTTGAGTGGAATCATTTGTCAATTATATCGTTCCGTGTAATTACGTAGTCGTACTATGCCTACCATTTCAAAGAAGGAGAAGAAAAAGTTTGTTTTTTAGACTTTGTTCTAAAAATAAACCACATTTCACTACTTTTCGAGGAAAGCAAGCTATAGACTTAAGAATTACTATTAACTGTGTTTAGATGTATTCAGAAAAAATTAAATGCCCTTCTCTTCCTCAGTGTGTTGAGAAAGCCGACGAGCATTTAAGTTTTTTTGAAAGTTTATGTGATGCTGTTAGTTATGCAATTTTACCATCAGATTGAAACTATACAAATTTTCTGTAAAGTACAAAATTCACAATTTGCTCCATAAAAAAGGATTAAAGTTAGGTCTGGTACGCGCTTAAAAAATGGCAACACTTTAGAAACAACTTTTTATGCTGAACCGTCTGATAAGTACTCAACCTATTCTGACCTCTTTTACGTAACAACTTGCATTGAATTTTATACTTTACCAAGAGAAAAATTTGAATGGTCGCAAAACTTTCAGCACTTCTTTTATAGCAGTACTACCCGGACGCTGACGCCGTTTGTCGTCTCTGGTCCCGCCACCTTTTACTACCAGCATATCGCTTGTAGTAAGGGGTAGTACGGTCTCCTGACTAATTTTTAAGATGTTTTTCATGTTATGCATACGTTTTAGCTGCCGCTTTTCCCATTTTTGATGTTTTACCTCCTTTACTATAAGAAAAGCCTTGATTAAAAATGAATTTTTGTAATCAGAGTTTTTAGTTCAAAAAAGGTGTAAGCTTAGTTGGTGTTGACGCCACCACCCGGACGTTGGCGACGTTTTTCGTCTGAAACTGCTGCTCCAATAGCCTGAGGTGTAGCAGCATTTGAAATAAGTGCTCTAATACCTCCTTTTACGAGAATCATAGAACACTCTGAAAGTGTGTTGTTGGCTAAAGCCTCTGCGAAGTGCGTAAGTTTTTTCATTGTCTGTATATTTGAATTAGTAAAAAAAATTGGTTAATAAAATTATTTTGAATTCGCTAATAAAACAAATATCTTGGCATTTGTCCTCACATCATTGACCAATTTTTCAAAAACATGACACGCATTTTTTTTCTAAATAAAGAAATATTATCACTTTTAAATAGTTGTCTTGATTGAGATTGTAGTCAATACGCTCTCAGTATTTTTGCTATTTTGTGACTTATTTTCGGTAAAATGTTTTTGCACGTAACGCAATCTTAAGGTTGCGCCAGAGCTAAGTACCAACGTCTTACTCCATCACAAAGATAAAAACCCAACCCGCTTATTTTATCCACTAAATGTATCTTGTGTGAATGTGTGGAAAATGTCAAAGTGCTGCCCCCAAGAACCAAATGCCAGAGCCTATAAATACTACACCAATCACAAGATTAATCCTGTGCATGACACGCTCGGCTAAAATATGCCGCAACCGCGTGGCAAAATAGGCAACAGATAATTCGGTAAAAAATACAGCCAATAAAGCACCCGTGAAAAAACTTATATTTTCAAAGTTATTGAAATGGTATTTCGATTTCAACAAACTTGCTGCACCCATCCACTCGAAAAAATTGGCAGGATTGAGCAAATTTAAGAAAAAACCTGTTGATAAATGCTTGATAATATACTTTTCTTCGGTCAAAAGAGACCCCTCAGTATTTTGAGGCTTTTTGAACACTGTTGCAATCCCCAAACTCAAAAGCAATAAGCCGCCCAATATCTGCACCCAAAATGTTACATCAACATTCGTTTTTGGTAAAAAAGCATCTACACAACCGTAAGCAATTGCCAACAAAAGCATGTCTGCCACAACAACCCCAACAGCAATACTAACCGCCGCCTTGATACCCCGTTCGAGACTCGTTTTTATCAAAGAAAAAAAGACAGGACCGAGTGCAAAACTAAAAACAAAACCGACGGGTAAGCCGTAGATAAAAGCAGAAAAGGAGAGATGTGAAAGCATATTTTCAGACCCCAAATTCTAAGCCATCATAAGCCCAACGAATAAATATTGACCCCCAAGTAAATCCCCCCCCAAAAGCGGTCAACATTAAGTTGTCGCCTTTTTTCAGTTGGTTTTCGTAATCCCACAAACAAAGTGGCAAAGTTCCTCCAGTGGTATTGCCGTATTTGTGAATATTCATCATCACGCGGTCATTCGGAATACCCACACCGTCACCGACTGACTGAATAATTCGTTTATTGGCTTGATGAGGCACGAGCCAATCAACGTCATTAATAGTCATTTCATTCCGTTTTAGAACTTCATTGATTGTAGAAGTCATACCTTTAACGGCAGCTTTAAAAACGGGTTGCCCATTTTGATAAGCATAATGCAAGCGTTTATCCACCGTTTCATGTGAAGCAGGCATGAGCGAACCACCACCTTTGATGTTTAAAAATTCGCGTCCCGCACCATCACCCCGCATAACACCATCTATAATACCTACGCCTTCTTCAGTGGGTTCAAGCAAAACTGCCCCTGCCCCATCACCAAAAATAATGCACGTTGCACGGTCTGTATAATCAATAATGCTCGACATCATATCCGCACCAACAATGACTACTTTTTTGTGCATACCGCTTTCAATGAATTTTGCACCCGTTATCAAGGCGTATAGAAAGCCCGAACAAGCGGCGTTGAGGTCATAAGCCCAAGCATTGGTTGCGCCCAATTTGTAGCAAATCGTGTTGGCGGTATCTGGAAAAACCAAATCTCCCGTTACTGTTGCACAGATAAGTAACTCTACTTCTTCGGGTTTTGTATCGGTTTTTGCCAACAAACCACGTATTGCTTCAACCGCCATATCGGAAGTTGCCCAGCCTTGTGTTTTCAACAATCGGCGTTCTTTGATGCCCGTTCGTGAAGTAATCCATTCATCGTTGGTATCTACCAACGTTGCCAACTCTTGATTGGTCAACACATAATCTGGCACGTAGCCATGAACGCCTGTAATAGCTGCTTGAATCTTTGTCATTGATAAAACTGTTTGTTAAGCACATTTTGGCGCAAATGTAAGAAGCCGTTTGCATTTGTAGTAAGACAATAGAAATAATAAAATGGAAATAATAAAATACGAGCTGCCAATAAGAAACGAAATTTAGCGTTTTCATCACCATATTTGCGCAGCTTAAATTTCAAATTTCAAGAGCTAAATCCTTAAAATACTTGAAATTTGAAATACTTGGGAATACTTTGAAATTTGAAACCATACATAAATTCAAAATACGCATTAAAAGGCACTTTTGCGCTCGCTTCGCTCGCGCAAAAGGAGGAGAGGTGGTTCATTTTTCGGGCAAAGCCCGAAAAATGAACCACATTCTCCCCCTCGCGCGAGCGAAGCGAGCGCGAGAACCAGCAGTATAGATTTTATGTATGGTTTCAAACTTTGAAATACTTGAAATCTTTGAAATCCTTTTATAATGTTAAAGAAAGTCTTTTTTCTCGCACTCGTTTCTCTTTTAATTGCTGCATGTGGTGATGGCGACAATGTGCAAACTCCCAAGCCGCGTGGCTATCCGCGCATTGATTTTCCTGCTGTTGATGCGGCGAATCGTTATCAAAAATTTGACGCAAATTATTGTCAATTTACCTTTGATTACCCTACTTATGCCAATATTGTGCGCGATACGCTCTTTTTTGACGAAGCACCACCGTCTGATTGTTGGTTCAATATGACGATTCCGAGTCTCAATGCAACCTTACATTGCAGTTATTACAACGTCAGCAGTAAAAATCCTTTTGATAAATTGCGGGCAGATGCGTTTGCATTGGCGGGTAAACACGTTATAAAAGCGGATTATATCAATGACCAGAGAGTTATGAACCCGCAAGGCGTCAGTGGTTTTGTTTTCGATATAGAGGGTCCTGCCGCCTGTCCTTTCCAGTTTTATGTATCGGATAGCACCAAACACTTTATGCGCGGTGCTTTGTACATCAATGCACCCGCAAAAACGGATTCGCTTGCGCCGATTGTCGCTTTTTTAAAAGAAGACATGGGAAGAATGCTCAAAACATTTACTTGGAAGAAGTAAAATTTTCTCGCTTCGGCACGGGGTCAATGTGCGCGTGGTTTGACCACGGATGACAGCGCAAAATGCGTTTGACACCCATAAACAGACCCCTCAGTATGCCCCACTCAAAAATCGCATCAATCATGTATTGAGAGCAAGTAGGGCTATAACGGCATTTGTTCGCGCCAAGTAGGGGCGATAAAAAGATTTTATAGAGCCGAATGGGAAAAACGACGAGCGTCTTTAAGAGTTGATTCATTTTTTTATAGCTACTAAATGAGGGATGGGCATAACCTAAAAGCGTTTTTTGCATCTCGCGCTCGCTTCGCTCGCGCGAGGGAGGGGAATGGTTCGTTTTTCGGCGAAGCCGAAAAACGAACCACGTCTCCTCCCTTTTGCGCGAGCGAAGCGCGCGCAAAACATCTGTTTTTAATCAAAAAACGATGTTTTTAGGTTATGCCCACTCCTCAGCTACTAAATAGGCGACAAATATAGACGAAATAATTGGTTAGAAAGGGAAGTTTCATTTTAACTGAACAAACCTTATGTTAATTAACCTAAGTTTTGTGGTAGTCACCCAAAACGCGCTTTTATTTATTTCGCGTTCCTTAGTAAAAATTAGTAAAAATTAGTGAAAATTAGTGAAAATTAGTGAAAATTAGTGAAAATTAGTGAAAATTAGTGGCAAACTCTTTTTGCTCCACACTTACGACTTTTTGTAATTACTTAGTCGAGGGATGGGCATAACCTAAAAGCGTTTTTTGCATCTCGCGCTCGCTTCGCTCGCGCTAGGAGGGGAATGTGGTTCGTTTTTCGGCTTCGCCGAAAAACGAACCACGTCTTCTCCCTTTTGCGCGAGCGAAGCGAGGGCAAAACATCTATTTTTAATCAAAAAACGATGTTTTTAGGTTATGCCCACTCCTCAATTACTTAGTCACACGCTCGCTTCGCTCGCGCGATGAAGGAGAGGTGGTTCGTTTTTCGGGCAAAGCCCGAAAAACGAACCACCTGTCCTTCATCGCGAGCGAAGTCTGTTTACATCCCGAAAGCCTTCGGGAGAGCTATGGGCTAAATAATTACGATTTTTTTACATTTTTTTTTACAAAAAATCTTTTTTTTACAAAAATAACGTATCTTTGCCGCCGCAAAACAAAATGTTCTTTGTATTCGAGTTTGCTAAACAATGTTTTTATTGAATCTAAAGTCAAGTAAGACATTTAAAAGCACTAATAATCAGCTATTTACACGCGGGTGTGGCGAAATTGGTAGACGTACCAGACTTAGGATCTGGCGCCGTGAGGCATGGGGGTTCGAGTCCCTCCACCCGTACTTTTTTGGATATTGGAGGGTTGATATTCGACAATTGATGAATCCCAAATTGGAGGTAGGTAAATCGCTTCCCCCCAATTGTGTCCAGTTCCGCACTATTTATCCTCCTTTTTTATCCTTCCTAAGTATTCTTATTTCTAAAACCTTAGTTATTTAGCCTATTGCTCGTTTCGCTCGCAGAATAGAGGACAGGCAGTTCATTTTTGGGTAAAGCCCAAAAACGAACAACGTCCCCTCTTGTTCGAGTGAAGCGAGCAATAGACTGAGTAGTAATTAAAAATTTTAACACATGCCTAACGTCGTTAGAACTGATATTGACGCTCTAAACGCGGTCTTAACCGTCAAGATTTTAAAGGAAGATTATTTACCCAAAGTCAAAAAAGACGTGAAAAATTTTACTCAACGAACACCCATGAAGGGTTTTCGCCCCGGTAAAACGCCACCAAAACTCGTTCAAAGTATGTATGGTACGGAGTTCATGATGGAAGCTGTGAACAAAACCTTGCAAGATGCCCTCAATGATTACTTACAAGCGGAAAAACCAGAAATTTTTGGTCAACCAATTGGTTCTGCCGAGCAACCTGATTTTAAGTTTGACCCCAAAAATCCTTCTGATTTTTCAATGGATTTTGATTTGGGTTTAATGCCAACTTTTGACGTTAAAGGTTTAGATAATATCACGTATGACCGCTATGTTGTACAGGTTGACCCTACTAAAATTGATGCGGAATTGGAAAACCGCCGCAAACAAGGTGGTGAAACAAAAGAGGTAGAAGATGCGATTCAGGCAAATGATATGATTTATCTACATGCCCAAGAACACGGCGGCTCGTTTGTAAAGGAAGATTTGACCCTTTCAATGAATTGGCTCAATGAAGAAATGCAAGACGTATTTAAAACACAAAAAGTAGGCGACCATTTGACGGTTAATATTTTTCAACTTGAAAAAGAAACGACCCCTCAGTATGTTCGCAAATATTTCTTGGGTATTGAAGACGAAGACGACCGCACCATCAACGAAAATTTTGATGTAAAAATCACGAAAGTAACACGCGTCGTTCCTGCGACTTTTGACGAAGAATTTTTCCAGAAAAATTTTGGAGTTGCCACCGAAGAAGAAGCACGAACACAAATCAATAGCACACTCGGCGGCAATTACACGGCACAAGCAGATGCTCTTTTGATTCGTGATTTCCAAATGCGTCTCATGGAAGAAAATAAATTTGACTTGCCCGATGCGTTTTTGAAGCGTTGGTTGGTGACACAAAATGAGAAAAATACACCAGAAGCTGTTGAACAAGGTTACGAAGTTTTTGCAGAAAATATGCGTTGGACACTTGTGCGGTCAAAAGTAGCAAAAGAATCGGGTGTTCAAGTAAATGATGAAGATTTGAAAGAATATTACCGTAATAAAGTAAGAGGCTACCTCGGTGGCATGGCAATTGACGATGCTTTCATCGAAAGTCTGGTTGAGCGTGTATTTGATGACGAAAAACAGTTCGGAGAATTGTATGAAGATGTGATAACTGAAAAAACATTCGACGCCATGAAACAACGCGCAACAATTGCCGACAAACCCGTTTCTTCCGATGAATTTGATTCAATCATGGCAGCAGCCCGCGCAGAAGCTGCTTTGAGACGTGGTGATATGAAAGAAGAATTGCCAGCAGGTGAGTCAGAAATCGAAGAAATCGTTGCAGAAGAAGTTTAAAATTTTAGATGTCAAAATAAAAACAGCCGCTTTGCTTTGCTTAGTGGCTGTTTTTTTTTGTAACACGCTTGCTTCGCTCGTGCGAAAGAAGGGAATGTGGTTCATTTTTCGGGCTTCGCCCGAAAGATGAACCACCTCTCTTTCCTAACTCCAGAGCTAAGTAATTATGTGTTTTTTATACGACATCAAAATCAGGTAAATGCGGCAAAACTTGATGCCCACTTTCTAAGATGTGTAGCCGAACATTCGGCGCATCAGCCGTCAAATAGGTACCTATACTGAGGGGGGTAATCTCATCGTTTTTTCCGAGAAAAATTTCAGTGGGAACTTGAGTTTCTTGCAATTTTTTCTTAAAATCACTTAATTTAACCTCAAAATCATCTAATGACAACCAATAGAAAAAAATGCGTTCACGGCGTTGTGGGTTGTTGATATTTTGAGAAAAAAACCAATAAACAGCTTGTCCAATCCATTTTCTCTGGTGCAACCAATTGACTAACTGAATTATTTTCTTAGATTTTCTCAATAAAAAACCAATAGCACGACGAACAAAAATAGGTAATAACGTGGCATAAGTCAGTCCTTTTGTTCCCATGCCGTCAGGCGAGAAAAGGAATAAACCGTCAATCTGTTCAGCATGACAAAAAAGGAGTTGCTGAACAATCCGCCCACCAAAACTAAAACCAGCCAAAGAAAACCGTTTGGCTTTTTCTATTTGCAATAGCTGGTCAATGATAGCGCGAAAATCAGCCATTTGCATCTTACTTTCTTGCCATTTTGTCTTCCCATGAAAAGGCATATCTAAAGCAATCAATGTGAATTGTTGACCTATTTTTTTTTCTAAATTGTACCAAATAACGGCACTGTCTCCGAAACCGTGAAAGCAAAACAGTAATTGTTTACCCGTGCCGAGGCGTAAATAACTAATGTTGTTATTTTTGTACAAAAGAGAAAAACGCATGTTCAAGAATATTGAAGGTAAATAACCTAAGTTTTGTGGTAGTGCCTCAAAACGCGCCGCCTTCGGCGGCGCAGGGATTTTTTTCGGAGCGAGCCGTTTTTTTTGTTAAAAATTTGGGCTTTGCCCAAATTTTTTAACAAAAAAAAGGCTCGCCCATTAGATTTTTTACGCGGCGATGCCGCGTTTTGATACCACAAAACTTAGGTTAAATATTGAAATTTCGTGCATTTTACTTGCGCAACGACGGAAGAAGAGGTGGTTCATTTTTCGGCTTCGCCGAAAAATGAACCACATTCCCCTCTTTTTGCGAGCGAAGCGAGCAATAGGCTATGTAGTTACAAAAACAAATATGATAAAAAATGTTATAAACTAAGAGTTTTGTTAATTATTTTTCTGAAACCATACATAAATTCAAAATACGCATTAAAAGGCAGTTTTGCGCTCGCTTCGCTCGCGCAAAAGTAGGAGAAGTGGTTCATTTTTCGGGCTTAGCCCGAAAAAATGAACCACTTCTCCTACTTTTGCGCGAGCGAAGCGAGCGCGAGAACCAGCAGTTTAGATTTTATGTATGGTTTCAAAATTATTTTAAAACGTCGATAATAAAATTTACTTTTGCTGTGAATTTTATACTTTACCCTAATTTTTTTTACTAAAGTAACTTCTAACATCATGAAAGTTGTCAATAAACTTTTATTACTCCTCTTTTTAGGTCTGCCTTTTGTAGCACAAACCCAAATGGCTATTGGACGCGATTCTCTATTTGGCAACGAATGGATTGATTATTCAAAAACCTATTTTCGTATGCCTATTGCTGCCGACGGTGTTTACAGGTTGCCAACTGCTGCTTTGACGGCGGCAGGTGTACCGACTTCGGTAGCAGGCGACCGTTTTCAAATATTTGTTATGGGGCGTGAGATTCCCATTTATACAACAACTAATAGCGCATTTGGCGCATCGGACTACATAGAGTTTTATGGGCGAAAAGTGCGAAATGATTTGGACTCAATGATGTTCGTAAAAGGTTCGGCTGGTATGCTCAACCCAGAATCAAGTCTGTATAACGATACAATGAGCTATTTTCTTACTTGGAATAGTACGGGTGTGAATAAAAGAATCACCACCCAAATCAATGACTTGACTAATTTACCCGCCAAAGAATCGTGGTTTTGGCACACTGAAAAATACATTGGCACGGAACAAAGTACAAAACCAGAATTGGGGTCAGGTATTTATTTACCAGAATTTTCCGAAGGTGAAGGATTTGGCTCTTTTTATACCAATTCCCGTTCTATCCCTTTTTCCACCAAATATAGAATAGAAGGGCAGCCCGCCCAAGCGCGAATTCGCTGGACAGGAGAACTCTACTCTCACTATACAACCATTAGCATAAATGATGATATAAGAGGACGCGATACCACCTATAATTTTGGTGTCCGTACCCGAACAATAGACATTCCTGCCGATAAAGTTGGCGCAACGGTCTCTGTAATTTTGAAAGGTAGTTCAGATGCACAAGATTATAACTCCGTCGGAACGGCAAGTTTGCGCTACGCCCGTGCCTTCGATTTCGACAATACGCGCAGCTTTGAATTTCCTGTTGCCGCATCAACAACCGTTAAATATCTTGAAATTGAGAATTTTAACGCGGGAACTGCCGCGCCTATTTTATACGATTTGACAAATAATTGGCGCATACCCACAACCTTAGAAGGGATAAAAATCCGCGTTGCTTTACCCCCCTCAGTAGTTGACCGCAATTTAATCTTGGTAGCCACTACTGCACTCACTACACCAACAGTTAAACCGCAACCTTTCACGGATTTGAGAACCGACGGTGGTGATTACCTCCTCATTAGCAGCAGTCGGCATATCAACGATGCCAACAATAATTTGAAACAATATGCCGATTACAGAGCATCGGCGAATGGTGGTAGCTATAAAACAAAAATCATAGACGTTGACCAATTGTATCAACAGTTTGCTTATGGCATTACGCGACACCCCCTCAGTATCCGCAATTTTACGCAGTTTATAAAGAAAAACTGGGCAAATCCGCGCTATATTGTTTTGGTCGGTAAGGGTAGGGAATACCGCGTCGGCAACGGAAAAGTCAACCTTGAAGCACCCGAAAATAGAACGTTTGATGTACCAACGTGGGGCTACCCGGGGTCTGACGTCTTGTTGGTGAACGGACGCAAATCGGACGAGCCGCTTATTCCTTTCGGACGCATTGCGGTTACGACAAGTGCTGAAATAAAAACGTATTTGGATAAAGTCAAAGAATTTGAGGGGCTTCAACAAACGGCGCCTCAAAGCCTTGATAAGCGCGAATGGTTTAAAAATATTATGCACCTAAGCGGTGGTGGTCAGTACGAAATTGCATCAATCGCGTCAAATATGGAAGGTTTCAAAAATATTATTGAAAACGGAAAATTTGGTGGAAAAGTCACAACTTTTGGTAAAAGCAATCTCGACCCCGTGCAAACAGCTCAAAATGACTTGATTTTTGAGAACCTAAATAAAGGTATGTCTATGATTGGTTTCTATGGACACTCATCAGCCTCCATTTTAGATTTTGACATCAACAATCCAAGTCAAATGAAAAACAAAGGGAAATACCCCATTTTCCTCGCTTTGGGCTGCTCGGCTGCCAATATTCACCAAAACTTTGCGGGTATTAGTGAAAACTTTGTGTTTTATCAGGATAAAGGTATGAGCGCGTTTATGGGTACTACGGGAACTTCCTTCCTACATTCGCTCAATATCTTTGCTTCCGATTTGTATAAAAACTTAGGCGATAACCTCTACGGAGAAACGATTGGCAACATCATCAAAAAAACGATGAGTGTCCACTCTCCCACTACTGACCAGGGCGTACAATCTGTCCTTCAAGAATTTGTTTTGAATGGCGACCCCGCTTTACGTTACAGTGTAGGCGTTGCGGCAGATTATTTGCCCGATGAAAAAACAGTTAAATTTGCCCCCTCAGTATTAAACGCTCAATTGGATAGTTTTAATGTGTCTTTTGATATTGTGAATCTTGGCGCGGCAAATACGGACTCTATGAACGTGGTTGTGCGGCAACAATTGCCAAATAACACGCTTTACGACTTAAAAACTGTCCGTGTGAAGACCCCTCAGTATCGGACAACCTTAAACCTCCGTCTGGCAATGCCCGTAAAAGTGGTGCTAACGGGGCAAAATCGTTTGCAAATACGGATAGATGCAGACAATGAAATCGCAGAATTTCCCTCAGCAAGTGCGGAAGGCAACAATGACATACGCAGTTCGACAGGTGAGTTAGGGATTCCATTTTATATTTTGGGCAACAATGCCAAACCAGTTTATCCCACAGAATTTGCCATTGTCGGCAAGGCACCCATTGTTCTTAAAGCCTCTACATCTGATGCGTTGGCGAAAGCACAAAACTATATTATGGAAATGGATACCACCGAACGCTTTAACAGTGCTTTCAAACAGCGTACTGTTATCAATCAAAAAGGCGGTGTCTTGAAATGGACACCTAACGTGGCTTGGCGAGATAGTGGTGTTTATTATTGGCGGATTTCGATTGACAGCACTTCACCACAAACGGGTTATTCTTGGGAATCGCGGTCGTTTACGTTCATCAAAGAACAAGAAGGTTGGGGGCAATCACATTATTTTCAATTTTTGAAAAATGATTACAAATCGCTTGTTTTGAATAATGATGACCGAAAATTCGCTTTCGCAACGGATATTAAAAGCGTTGAGGTGCGCTATCCTTATAGCAGCATCAGCCCTTCATTCATTCCACTTTTCTTGGTCAACAATCAATTTTATACGGGTCGAAACTGGGGATTTCCTTCGGCGGGTATTTATGTGACTGTTTTTGATGAGCCTACGGGAGAAGCATTGAGAAGAAAAAATGTGTATTCTGAATTTGGTTTACCACATCCGCAAGGTTGGGACATCAACAGTTATGTCTTCTCAACCGATGCAGCCACCCCACAAACTGGGCGTAAAGGACTGATGGATTTTCTGAACGCCATTCCAAAAAAAAGTATTGTCCAAATTTTTACCGTCCAACAAACAGAAGCGGATACTTATTATCCAGAAAGGTGGGCGGCTGACTCCGTTACATTGGGAACAAATATCTTTAAAATGCTCGAAGCAGAAGGCGCAACACGAGTGAGAGAATTGGCAACTGCGGGGTCAAAGCCTTATGCCTTTGCTTATCAAAAAGGCAAAGGAGCAATTGCCGAAAATAGGGGTCAAAAACACCTCGACGGCGCACCTATTCTATACCAAATGGCAAATCGGTGGTTTAAAGGCGATATGACGAGCAAAGTTATTGGACCCGTTGCAGAATGGAAAACGTTGGAAATCAACTACAATGAGAATCGTTCAGCAGGTAGCGGCGACACTGTAAATTTTGATATAATTGGTATGACAGCGGCTGAAAAAGGCGTAGAAACAGTCCTCATGCAAAATGTCCGCGCCAATACACCCCTCAGTACAATCAATGTCAGACAGTATCCTTTCTTGAAATTGCGTTTCAATACCCGCGATTCGTTCCAACGCACAAGCCCACAGCTTTTGTCGTGGCGCGTGTTGTATCGGGGTTTACCCGATTTAGCCGTAAATCCAAATGTGGCTTTTAGCTTTTCAAAAGATACAGTTGCGCAAGGCGAAAAAGTCAGTATCAACGTAGGTGTTGAAAATGTAAGCGAGATTGACGCTGATAGTGTGACAATTCAGTGGACAGTGCGCGACCAAGCGAACAATGAAACGTCAACAAATCGAAAATTTGCCCCCCTCAGTAAAAATGCTAATTTTAGTGTCCCCATTTCATTGGACTCTAAAACGTGGAGAGGGCAGTATAATTTTGAATTTACGGTCAATCCGCGTGGTATTCAGCCAGAATTGTACAGTTTTAACAATTATCTACAAAAGCCTTTCGTGGTGTTTAAGGATAGAAAAAGACCTTTACTCGATGTTTTGGTGGACGGTATAAAAATTGCTCAAAACGATATTGTTCCCGCCAGACCAACCATTACAGTCAGTTTGTTGGACGACAATACTTTTTTGAAATTGACGGACACCTCTGTTTTGACCTTGACTTTACAATATCCCAAAGGGGCGAAAAAAACCATTGCTTTCAATGACCCCAATGTAAAATTTACACCTGCAACGGGGGCAAGTCAGAATAAAGCAACGCTTGAATTTAAACCTATTTTTACCGAAGATGGTATTTATACATTGACCGTGAAGGGCAAAGACATGTCGGACAATTCGGCGGGTGATGTGGATTACTCGCTTAATTTTAAAGTCATTACGAAGTCTTCTATTTCTAATGTGTTGAATTATCCAAATCCGTTCTCAACGCGGACGCAATTTGTTTATACAATGACGGGAGACGTACCCCCTCAATATTTCCGCATCCAAATTATGACTATTTCGGGAAAAGTGGTACGAGAAATCACCCAAGACGAAATCGGCACATTGCGTATTGGTACGCACAAAACGGACTACGCTTGGGACGGACGCGACGAATACGGCAATCAATTGGCAAACGGCGTCTATCTCTACCGCGTTATCGCCAAAGGAAAAGACGGCAAAGCATTTGAAGGCTACGAAGATGACAAGACCAATGATTTATTTAAAAAAGGTATTGGTAAACTTGTTATTCTGAGATAAAAAAATTTCAAATTTCAAAGGACGCTAATCAAACCTATTTTTGAAACCATACATAAAATCTAAACTGCTGGTTCTCGCGCTCGCTTCGCTCGCGCGAGGGGAGAAATGTGGTTCATTTTTCGGGCAAAGCCCGAAAAATGAACCACCTCTCCTCCTTTTGCGCGAGCGAAGCGAGCACAAAAGTGCCTTTTAATGCGTATTTTGAATTTATGTATGGTTTCAAAACCTATTAGGGTGAGCGTGTTTTTTGATTGAAAAATCGAAAATTTTTCAATCAAAAAACACGCTCACCCTAAAAAATCTCTCTAAGGGCGATTTTCGAGCGAAGCGAGAAAGAGCCAGTAACTATCCCAAATTTTGACTACGCGCTTAGTTATGAAAAAAACATATTTCGCTTCCGATTTTCACCTCGGTATTGATGCCCGTCAAACATCATTGGCGCGCGAGCGTTCGATATGTCGTTGGCTCGACGCTATTGCGCCCGATGCCGAAGCGATTTATTTAGTCGGTGATGTATTTGATTATTGGTTTGAATATAAAACCGTGATTCCCAAAGGTTTCAGCCGAATTTTGGGTAAATTAGCTGAATTGCGCGATGCCAATATTCTCATTTATTTTTTCACGGGCAATCACGATATGTGGATGTTCCGCTACTTGACCGACGAAATGGGCATACCTATTTACCGCGAACCAATTGTTAGAGAGATAGGCGGGAAACGTTTTTTTATTGGACACGGCGACGGCTTAGGTCCAGGCGATTACGGCTATAAATTCATCAAAAAAGTATTTGGCAACCCTATCTGTCAATGGGCATTTGCGCGTTTGCACCCCAATTTTGGTTTGGGGGCGATGCACTTTTTTTCGGGCAAAAGTCGGGAGGCACAAGACCCCTCAGTAGAAATGCAGTTTTTGGGTGAAGACAAAGAATGGTTATTGACCTTTGCAAATGATGAATTGAAAACACAACCCGATATAGATTTTTTCGTCTTCGGGCATCGGCATTTGCCAATTGATTGGCTACTCAAAAATGGAAAAAGCCGCTACATCAATCTTGGAGAATGGAAAAATTTGAACACTTTTGGCGTGTTTGATGGGGTAGATTTTTCTTTGGAAGTGTTTGAAAACAATGCTATTGACATTTATTCTAATACTAAGGAACATACTACTGGACATTAGACAAGAAAGGTAATGACTTAGCCACGCTCACTTCACTTGCGCAAAAAACAAAAAAAATGGTTCATTTTTCGGGCTTTGCCCGAAAAATGAACCACCTCTCTCTCCAGAAAGAGGCTTTGTTGGCTTGGCTACGGCTGCTTTCAGCACAAGTCTGTCGCTGATTACTCATCAGCTACACGCTTGTTTATTCTGCGTATTTTATTTTTTTTATTGCTTCTTTTATTGATAATCCTCCAAATGCAAAAGTCGTAATTATTGCAATATTTTTATCCATAGCAAAAAGATTGCTTGTTATTATATTATCAATAATAGTTGGTGTCAATTCAATACTTTCATAGATTATACTTGTTTTAAATCTAATTTCGCCATCTTCAAAATCTAATTCAAAATTTCCTAAAAATAAATTATAGTTGATACGGATTATTAACTCCGCCATTTCTCTCCTTTTTGCAGAAGGAACATTAGTTGGACAAACACTAAAAAAAATAAATCTATGTGAATCTTCATCTACATCTGCTATACAGTGGTATTTACCACTATCTGTACCAATACCAAGTAATGCTAAGGTTTTTGTTGGTTCTGGAACATGATATTTCCAATTTTGGTTATCGAAATAGGATAATATTTTTTTAAACATTATGCACTCGTTAAATTGAAACTAAAATTATTTTTTTCATAATGCTTCATTTTATTTTTGTTTGTATCCAGATGGTTATATTCAAGCAAAGGATAAATGTTTGATTTAATGTGTTTAAAATATAAAAAAACAGAAGCTAAATTAACATTATCGGATAGCGTATTCATTTTGAGCATACTGTATTCAATTGGATGCTTAACTGCAATCATTGCTGAAGAAATTTCTAATTCTCTTTCAAACGGTTCGTAATTAAGGTATTTATGAAATAACGAAAAATAGTCTTTTGCAGACGACCCTACAAAAGATAGTTCAGTTACAGCTTGAATATCAGCCTTGATAGCACTTTCAGATGTTTCTTTGAAATATTTATCAAGTAACTCTAATGCTTCTATTTGCAATTTACTATACATTCTCAAGGAAAAGTTTTAAGATGAGTAAATGATTTTAATAAGGTGTCGTTGATTTCCAAAAGACAAACAATAAAAACAGGATTTAAGTTTGTAAAATTATCCCGATTGTCTATGAATTTGATTATTTCTTTGGGATCGATACTGTTATCAATTGCTCGAATTGCCTTATGTTTGAAAAATCCACGCTTTTTTAAAAATTCAATAAAACTCCCAATTGTCCAATCTTCTACTTCTTTTATATGTTCAAAACGCTTCATAATTTCTTGAAACCATAACATATCAATACGATTTCCCACTAAATCTAAAAAAATATCCGTTTCTAACTCTAATTCGGATTGAAAAATATAGTATTTTCTCTTATAATTTTTTTGTCCATGTGCATGAGCCATTCCTATATTGTTATCCCAGAAATAATAACCAGTTCCCAAAAATTTATGCTGTTTATTATCCTTTTCAACATAAGTTGACAGAAAAGGTCCGTTCCTTTCTATATCGCTAATTGTCCCATGCTTACTGCACGTATGATGTCCAATGATTCTCATAACTATATATTTTGAGTGTAAAGATACAATTATTTTGTATTTTTCATTTTTTTTATCGCACTGAACATTAAGGAAAACTGCTGTCAAGTGGGCAGCTATTGGACAGCATATTTTATTGCAAAAATGCAACAAAAACACCATTTTTGCGTCTAAAAACAACCAAAACACGGCGGATTCCCAATCACCACATCAAACCCACCCTTTTCAAAAACTTTCGGAAACGCTTTTTCCCAATCAAACGCCAACTCTCCCGCTACTGAGGGGTCACTAATCAAAGAATTACCACATTTAATATGTCCGCTTAGGTCGTTCAATTTTCTACCGACTTTTACGGTTCTCAACCAAAGCGAAAGGCGTGCAATTTCGACGCTTTCCTCATTTATATCCACGCCAAAAATATTGTTTTCTAAAATTTCCGTTATGTTATCCGTCATCACCAAACTATCGCCAAAAAGCATGGCGGTCATATCATCAATGAGGCGATGTTCTGCAATCAAAAACTCTAAAGCCTTCGGCAAAAAAGATGAACAAAAAGCGGTCTAATAGCTTTTGCGTTTTCTTGAACAGCAATAATTTATCATAACCCCGATTGTTGTTTGAAATATCCTTGAAAAGTGATTGTTTGAAAAGCGAATAATCGTTATATAATTTTTGCGTAATGTTTTTTTCTTTCTCCAACGAAGCCTTTTTAATCCGCATAGGCAAATCAGACAAAATATTATCCGATTGAAGGCACAAATAGAGTAAGGCAAAACGCTCTTTTGTCATATTGAAAAGGTCAAACTCTTCAAAGTCAACAGAATTATCAATGTAAAATCGTAGTTTTTGAAAGTAGAAGTAATGACGTAAACGCAATCCGTTTGGTTGTTTTTGTAGTTAAATGCTTGATATTGAACGGACTGCTGAAATATGGGCATATTGTATTTTGTTGTTTTTTATCTTAACAAAGGTATTATATTTATTTGTATTCTTTGAATTTCACAAAGCCAAATTTAGAAAACATAGAGGTTTTCAAGTAATAAACTATGTTTTCTATGTGAAAACCTTCTATTGTGCCTATGTGGTAAATAGTTCCCAAATTTTTCATAAAAACGTATTAAAAAACGCAATAGATTAGCGATATTTGCGGCGAAAACCAGACATGCCCATCTTCAATTTTTAAAAAATGGTTTAACTTTTTAAAACAAAAGGTGGCTGATAATGGCTAATGACTTTCAAAAAATGGCAAAAAGAGATTATTACGAGGTGTTGGGCGTTCCGAAAAACGCCGACGAAGCAACAATGAAGTCGGCTTACCGCAAGCTGGCAATGCAGCATCACCCCGACCGCAATCCTGGGGATAAGGCAGCAGAAGATAAATTTAAAGAGGCAGCAGAAGCCTACGATGTGTTGAGCAACGCCGACAAACGCGCACGCTACGACCGTATGGGTCATGCGGGCGTGGACGGCTCAATGGGCGGTGGTCCTCGTGGCGGCGGCGGCGGTCAGTTTACGAGCATGGAAGATATTTTCGCCCATTTTGGCGATATTTTCGGCGACGGAGGGGCTTCACAAAGTGGCAATCCCTTTGAATCCTTCTTCGGTGGTCAAGGTGGTGGCGGTCAACGGCGGTCGCAAGGCACACGCGGCACAAATCTTCGTATCAAAGTGCGTTTGACGCTTGAAGAAGTGGCGACGGGTGTTCAGAAAAAAATAAAAGTCCGTAAGCAAATGTCTTGCGAAACCTGTCATGGTAGCGGGGCAAAAGACGCAAATGCCGTCTCAACTTGCCAAACTTGCCGTGGTTCGGGCTACGTCCGACAAGTACGCTCAACGTTTTTGGGACAAATGGCAACCACAACAGGCTGCCCGACGTGTAAAGGCTCGGGTCGAGTTGTCACAGCAAATTGCAATAGCTGCCGTGGTGAAGGGACTATTTTCGGCGAAGAAACACTTGATTTGCAAATCCCTGCGGGCGTTGCCGACGGTATGGAATTGCAAGTGGGCGGAAAAGGCAATGCAGGAACAAAAGGCGGTGGTAGTGGTGATTTGCACATCGTCATCGAAGAAGCACCACACGAAACTTTGCATCGCGAAGGCATCAATGTCCACCACGAAGTGTTCATCAGTTTTGCAGATGCTGCACTCGGAACAAACGTTGAAGTACCAACTTTAGACGGACGTGTGAAAATGAAAATCAATCCGGGTACGCAAAGTGGTAAGGTGTTGCGCCTTGCCGACAAAGGTTTGCCTTCGATTCAGCAATACAACAAACGCGGCGACCAACTCGTGCATGTCAATATTTGGACACCCAAAAAATTGACCGACGAAGAACGCAACTTGTTGGAAAAAATGCAAAACATGTCCAATTTTCAGCCAAAACCTGAAAAAGAAGACAGAGGTTTCTTTGAAAAATTGCGCGATATTTTCAGATGAATTTCAAATTTCTTTAAAAAAAAATCGTTTCTTCAAAATCCGAGCGTTGCACCAAAAGCGTTCGGATTTTTTTTGACTTATGAAAAAAAATAATGGACTGTCTTTCATGGCTTTAATGGTCATTATGGCTTGTTTGTCTTCGGCTTGCAACAAAGAGAAAATTCTTTTTGAAAAAGAATACGCTTGGCAAGATGCCACTTGGCGGCACAGCGATACGCTCAATTTTGCTTTTGACATTGCCGATACAATGGCGTTGTACGATATTGTCTTGACGGTAAAGCACAACACGGATTATCCGTATCAGAATATTTACAGCCAAATTTTCACAAAATTTCCTACGGGAGAACGCTCAAAGCAACTTATCAACGTGGATTTAGCCGACAATACGGGGAAATGGAATGGCGAAAGCTCTGGTAAAACACGGTCATATTCGGTTGATATTCAACAAAATGCGTTTTTTAATCAAACGGGAAAGCACGTCATTACATTGGAACAGTTCATGCGAACGGACGACTTGGCACGCATAGAAAGCGTTGCCTTACGGATTGTGGACAAACAAGCCAAACGTGATTTGACAAAAGAAAGTAAAGCTAAAAAACATATCGTTAAATAAATGAACGAACGTTTATTGCTCGCTTCGCTCGCAAAAAAAAGGAGAGGTGGTTCGTTTTTCGGGCAAAGCCCGAAAAACGAACCACTTTCCCCTTTTTTGCGAGCGAAGCGAGCAATGAAGATACTTTGAGAATTATCCACAACTGGCTCTTTTTCGCTTTGCTCAAAAATCGCCTTTGAAAAGAATCTATCGGGGCGAGCGTGTTTTTGAATCAGAAAAATCTTCGATTTTTCTGATTCAAAAACACGCTCGCCCCTAATAAATTACTTGAGGAGGGCATAACTCCAAAGCGATTTTTGGGCTTTACGCTTGCTTCGCTCGCGTAAAGGAAGGGAATGTGGTTCGTTTTTCGGCGAAGCCGAAAAACGAACCACCTCTCCTCCCTTTTGCGCGAGCGAAGCGAGCGCAAAAGATACCAAAACCATAGCGTTTTTGTCAAAAAACGTTTAATTTGAGTTATGCCCACCCCTCAATAAATTACTTTCGGGCGATTTTCGAGCGAAGCGAGAAAGAGCCAGTTTAAAATCTTAATACCAATTAATTATGAAATTATGGCAAAAAGAAGCGACGGCAACCCACGAAGCCGTCGAACAATTCACGGTAGGGCGTGACCGTGAAATGGACTTACGGCTCGCGCCTTTCGACATTTTAGGCTCATTGGCACATATAAAAATGTTGTCGGAAGTGGGTTTATTGGACAGCGCAGAGCAGGATATTTTGGCGACTGAATTACGCCGTTTGTACAGCCTTGCAGTGAATGATAAGTTTGAAATTACTGAGGGGGTCGAAGATGTACATTCGCAAGTCGAATTTTTATTGACTGAAACATTGGGCGATATGGGCAAACGGATTCACTCCGCCCGCAGCCGCAACGACCAAGTTTTAGTAGATTTGAAACTGTTTTTTCGCGCTGAAATTCGCTCAATTACTGAGGGGGTATCTGAATTGTTCGATACACTGATGGCATTGAGTGAAAAACATAAAAACGTCTTAATGCCCGGCTACACGCATTTGCAAGTAGCCATGCCGTCAAGTTTTGGCTTGTGGTTTGGCGCGTATGCCGAAACATTGACTGATGATTTGCAATTGTGGCAAGCCGTTTTTAAAATTGCCAATCAAAATCCGTTGGGTTCGGCGGCAGGTTATGGCTCGAGTTTGCCGATTAGTCGGCAACGAACAACTGAACTTTTGGGCTTTGATGATTTGAACTACAATGTTGTAGCGGCACAAATTGGACGTGGTAAAACGGAGCAATTTGTGGCGTTTGGCTTGGCTGCTTTTGGGGCAACATTGTCAAAACTATCCATGGATATTTGCTTGTTTATCAATCAAAATTTTGATTTTGTTGGCTTACCCCCTACCCTCACAACGGGTTCGAGTATCATGCCGCACAAAAAAAATCCTGATGTTTTTGAACTCATTCGCGCCCGTGCCAATCGTTTGCAAAGCCTCCCTTCGGAAGTCGCTTTGTTGACTTCCAATCTGCCAAGTGGCTATCACCGCGATTTTCAGATGCTGAAAGAGGTCATTTTTCCCGCATTAGATGAGGTAAAAAACTTAATTGCGATGACTGAATTTATGGTCAAAAATTTAATTATCAAAAAAGGTATTTTAAACGATAAAAAATACCAATATTTGTTCTCAGTTGAAGAAGTCAATCGCCTCGTCACAAACGGTGTGCCTTTCCGCGATGCCTACAAAATCGTCGGTGACAGCATCGAAAACGGCACATTTGCGCCTGATAAAAAGGTCAAACACACGCACGAAGGTAGTATCGGTAACTTGTCAAACGCCAAAATTAAGGCAAAAAAGGCGCGGATACTGAGGGGGTACAATTTTGAAAAAATGGACGTTGCAATAACTAATTTGGTGGTAAAAAATTAGATTTTTTCGCGCAAAGCGAGCAACAAAGAGAAGATGTGGTTCATTTTTCTGGCTTTGCCCGAAAAATGAACCACATTCTCCTCTTTGCAAGCGAAGTGAGCAATAAACTAAGTAACTTATGTTACGCATGTATGCTAAAAATGCCGTAGGCATGACCAATTTCGTAGCGGCAGATTTCAATCCGCCGAAAGTTTAAACCCGATTATCTAAGAGCCGTAGGCTCGGTGCAATATAAAAATCAGTCGAGCCTACGGCTCTTAATGAAAAGGTGAGGAGTGGGCATAACCTAAAAACATCGTTTTTTGATTAAAAACAGATGTTTTGCGCGCGCTTCGCTCGCGCAAAAGGGAGGAGACGTGGTTCGTTTTTCGGCTTCGCCGAAAAACGAACCACATTCCCCTCCCTCGCGCGAGCGAAGCGAGCGCGAGATGCAAAAAACGCTTTTAGGTTATGCCCACTCCTCAATGAAAAGGTATGTACGTTTTCGGCTGATTGAAATCCGCCGCTACAAAATCAGCCGAACCTACGGCTCTGCGTAACATCAATAAGTAATTACTAAAAATTATTCATTATGAAAAATCGTTTTACATTATTCTTGTTTTTAGCCTTTTGTGTCCCATTTTTCCTAACGTCTTACTCTGGTGGACGTGCAGGTGGTGGTGACGAAGGCAACACAGGCGCACCGGGCGACGTGGTAAGCGGGACAACCAAAATCACTTGCCAATACTGTCATTCATCGGGTGCTTATGGTCCACCTACCATTGAAATTGAATTGTACGACTCGTTGGGAACAACAAAATTGACGACTTATGTTCCCGGCAAGCTGCACACAGTCCGCACCACTTTGGCAGCAGGTGCAGGTACACCGCTCGGTTATGGGTTTCAAATGATTGACATCAACAAAACCACGAGTAAGCCCGTTGCAGGTTTTCTGCCCCAAGCGGCGCAAGCGGCTAATGTGCAAATTGCAACCACATCAGCGCAAAGTGCCTCACCTAATCGTACTTATGCCGAGCATAAAGGCGTGGGTAATTCACCAATTTTTGATGTGAAATGGCGCGCACCCGCGAAAGGGGTTGGGGCAATTGTTTTTTACGCATCTGGTTGTGCGGTCAACAAAAATGGTCAACAAACGGGTGATGGTTCAACAAGCGTGAATCAAGAATTTGCAGAAGGCACAACTTCCACGAAAGATGTTGCGGACAATATCCGTTTTGAGGTCTTTAATGACGGAAATACTGAGGGGGTGTCTTTATTGCTCACAAGTGAAAAAGCACAGTCAGTTTCTTTGCGTGTTTGCAATATATCGGGTCAAATAGTTTTGGCTGACAAATGGGCTATCGCTTCGGGCGATAATATTCGGTCGCTTAATTTGGGCGGTGTACATGGTGCTTATTTGATTCAAGTTATTGACAATCAAAGGATTATCACAAAGAAAATTATTAAATTTTAGTAATTACTTAGCCCGCGCTCGCTTCGCTCGCGCGGAAGGAGGAGATGTGGTTCATTTTTCTGGCTTTGCCCGAAAAATGAACCACAGTCCCCCCTTTTGCGAGCGAAGCGAGCAATAGGCTAAGTAATTACAAATTTTAATTTATAGTAGAGACAAGGCGTGCCTTGTCTCTACTATAAATTAAAATTTGTAATTACTTATCATCGCCAAAAAACGCGATAATTTTATCCGCTAATTCCAAACCAATATTGGCTTGTGCCTCCATTGTTGCCGCCCCGATATGTGGTGTTACACTGATTTTAGGGTGATTCAACAAATCTAATCTTGGATTTGGTTCATTTTTGAACGTATCCAAACCTGCGCCGCCCAATTTACCCGAATCCAAAGCCGCCAACAACGCATCTTCGTCAATCACACCACCACGCGCACAATTGATAAGAAACGCGCCGTCTTTCATTTGTTCGATTTCTTCTGTACCAATCAAGGCTTTGCCGAGCGAAGGCGTGTGTATGCTGACAAAATCTGCTTTTTTCAATACTTCTGCAAGCGAATACGAGCGCAAACGCACACTCAATTTCACTTCTGTTGCACCATGTAGATTGAGCGACAAGTCAATCTCTTTGATGAATGGGTCACTTGGCATTACAGTCATGCCCATTCCCATTGCAATACGCGCCAATTCTTGACCAATGCGCCCAAAGCCAACAATACCAATCGTTTTGCCGCGCAATTGAATCCCCTCCGCGTAAGCCGATTTCAATTTTTTGAAATTACCCGTAGCCATTTCGCGGTTAGAGCGTTGCATAAAACGCGCTAAAGTGAAAATATGGGCAATTGCCAATTCTGCAACTGATTGCGAAGAAGCCGCAGGGGTTGTGATGATTTCAATGCCTTTTGAACGGGCATAGTCCACGTCAATATTGTCAGTACCAACGCCACCCCGCGCAATAATTTTGAGTTTAGGGCAAGCATCAATCAATTCTTTACGCACTTGTGTTGCCGAACGCACGATGATAACATCATAATCGGGCAATACCTTCATAAGGTCTGCTTGTGGAACAGTCGTTGTGTTAACCTCGTAGCCTGCTTCTTCAAGGAGCAATTTACCATCGGCTTCCATGCCGTCATTGACCAAAATTTTTATCATAATCGTTAAAAATTAAATAGAATTATTGAGAAAGCGCAAAGATAATTGAAGGGGAGTCCGTTTTTTGTATTTAGCTGTTTTTTTTATCTCAATACTTCGTTGAGCGTTGTGTGTACGAAACGAAGGCTAAATAATTCAGTCACTAAAAATGTCTTTTTTAATAGTATTACAGTCAGAAAGTAACTACTTTTACATTTCGCACGCGCAAAACAGATTGTAAGGAAGGTTCACAGCAATTTCCGCTTTAGGAAAAACGCAGCTTCGCTGCGCATAGTTCTTTATGAGGAACACTACTAAGTTTTGTGTTATAAAAAATCGCTCCGAAAAAAACTCCCTGCGCCGCCAAAAGGGACGCGTTTTGAGGCACTAACACAAAACTTAGGTTACTTACAAAAAAAAGTGCGTGTTAAAGCAGCGAAAAAGTGTTTAACCAACTCTTATCATTATGGTAACTTTAAAAGTACCAATTGCACCCTCAGTATTTATGGATTATTTTTTTATCACACCGTTTCCCGTTCAATAAGAACGTGCTATGAACTAAAATATATTTTTCAAACTTAAATTTCAACAATGAAACGTATTCTATTAGTACTTTCTTTTTTAGCAAGTTTCGTCAGCAATAGTTATGCTCAAGCCTGTGCAACACCTGCGAGGGTTGTCGCTGTTCCGCGTGCCGATGGTGCATTGGTTTTGTGGACACCCACGGGTGCAACCTCGTTTGAGGTACAATACCGTGTGGCTGCAGACTCCGCAACTTGGGTATCTGCCAATGTACAAGCCACAGGCACTGCCCGCGATACGACGACTTATCTGCAAGTAAGCGGCTTAACAGCTTGCAAAGCCTACACAGTACGGATACGTGCCAAATGCTCGGCTACAGTTACGAGTGACTGGCGGACTTATTCCTTCAAAACATTGGGTTGCCCTGTACCTTGTACAGCACCACGCGGCTTATTTGCTGCAGTCCGCGATTCTTCAGCAAGCCTCAATTGGGCATCGGCTGGAACGGGCGTAACTTACGTTGTTACCTACAAAGGAGCGCGCGATTCGGTTTCGCGTACAGTCAATGTCACAACTAATTCTTTAGCTATTGCAGGTTTGAAACCTTGTACAGAATATACTTTCAAAGTAAAAGTTATTTGTTCTACCACATTAGCAAGTGATTTTAGCCAATCAGCAAGTTTCAAAACACTGGGTTGTGCTGCACCTTGCACTACTCCACGCGAAGTACGTGCCATCGCAGAAGGCACAAACAAAATTAATTTCTTTTGGCTTGGTACAAGCACGTTGGGTTATGAAGTGCAATACCGTATCCGTGATTCAACTTGGTCAGCAAGTGTACGTGCGACTACTTTGACTTACAAATTGGAAAATACACGTACTTGCACACCTTACAGTTTCCGTGTTCGCGCTATCTGCGCTCAAACAGGCACAACTCTGTTGTATTCTGAGTGGAGTGGTACGGCAACGGTTACATCGGCAGGTTGTGCGGTGGTGCCGCGTTGCGACGCACCGCGCCGTTTGAGTTACGTACCTGCTACAACAACATCGTGGGTGCGTTGGGACACAATTGCGGGCGCAACTTACGATGTTCAGTACATGGGCGCAAGCGATAGAGGTGTTTGGCGGACAATCTCAGGTGTTCGGGCTGCTTTTACAACTTTGTCTGACTTAACCGCTTGCTCTATTTACATTTTCCGCGTAAAAGCAAACTGTTCAGCAACAAGTTCAAGCAACTGGAGCGCACCCGTGCGTTTCCAAACGACTGGTTGCACGCCAATTTGCTCAAAACCTAAAAACTTGAAAGTATTTGTAAACGATACGACAGCCATTTTCAGTTGGGACAGAGCTAATGTAACTTCTTATAAATTGACAATAGCAAGTACAGATGGTTCGTTTGCGACACGTACAATTGCGGTAACAGGTTTTACTCATACTTTAACAGGTCTTGTTCGTTGCAAAACGTATAAAGTATCCGTAACATCTAACTGCACGGACGGACGGACAAGTGAAACAGCTTCAACGGCTTTCACTACAATCGGACGTACCTGTGTAACAAATAACGGTAATAATTGCAAGATTGCAGGTATCTTTACTGGCTCGGCAAATGACAGCACAGTTGTTGAAGCCGTTGCAACAATTTTGGCATCTGCCTACGAATTGCAATACCGCAAATCAGCAGATACAGCTTGGAGTGCAACAACATCGGCAACACGCCCACGTTTTGTATTGCGCGGTTTGACACGTTGTGGAAAATACGTTCTTCGGATGCGGGCAGTATGTACAACTGGTGCGGGCGAATGGAAAACCAAAGAATTCCAAGTTGGTACAGCTTGCTTTGCTGACCCTAACGGTGGCGATGTCGAGTATTTTTTGGGCAACACAGGTGGTTTGAAAAGTTTTGAAGTTTATCCAAATCCGGGTCACAACGCTTTGGGTGTTAGCTATCAACTTGACCAAGACGCAACAATCAACGTTCAGTTGGTCAATCTTCAAGGTCAAGTGGTAAACCAACTCAACGGCGGTTTACAAGAAGCAGGCTTCTACAACCAAACGCTTGAAAACCTCGACAATTTGCACGAAGGCTTGTACATGCTCGTCATCCGCGCAAATGGTAAAGTATTGGCTACGCAAAAATGGACAAAACAATAAGTGATAAGTGATAAGTGAAAAGTGAAAAGTGAAAAGTGAAAAGTGAAAAGTGAAAAGTGAAAAACGAAAAGTGAAAAATATTCGTTAGTTCATTTTAGTTAGGGAATTTGTAAAAAATAACTTACCTACACTTCTTGGCATTGCCCACAAATCCCGAAGGGATTGAACATGAATAGCCCCGAATGAAATTCGGGGAAAATAGGACAAAATGTTTAACAACCCCGAAGGGGTTGAACATAAAAATATTGTTTAACCCCTTCGGGGTTATTAAACGTCCTTAATTTCGTGTCCCCGAATTTCATTCGGGGCTATTCACGTTCAATCCCTTCGGGATTTTGAGACAGGCAATGTAGGTAAGTTATTTTTTACAAATTCCCTTATTCGTTTTTTATAAACAAAAACCGTCGAAGTGTTGGGCTTCGGCGGTTTTTGTTTTCCCCCCTCAGCAGTGCGTTTTATAATTTTGGCTCTTTGACAATTTTTGCGGCAGCACAAATACCCCCTCAGTAAATGAGGCACTTTTAAATTAAAAAATGACATCAACCGACATTCGGGGAAGTCTAAAACACTCATTACGCTTAAAATTGATGCTCTAACTCGATAGTTAGAAAAATACTTGAACGCACATCTTACATTCCCGAAGGAATCGGGACAGGCTTTGAAACCACCGATTTTAATCGGTGGATCAGTCAAAAGCACCTCCCACATCTAACATCTTTACAAAACATCACATCTACGTAACTTTATGTGATGTTTTGTAAAGATGTTAGATGTGGGAGGTGCGGTGTTTAGCCACCCCGCCGTTGAAACGGCGGGTTTCAAGATGATAGATGTTGTTAGTGCGTTGATTGGAAGCGAAACGTGTGTTACCGCTAAAATTGTCAAAGACCCATAATTTTTTAGAAGTAAAATACAATTGATTGATTTTAAATTAGTTCCAATCTGACGCAGGTTTGAAACCCTGTCCATTACCCATGAGCGCATATTGCGCCATCACGTTCGGCGTGATAAGTTTTTAACATTAAAGTTACGTCACTACGTGACAACGGAAAATCAATTATTAGTGCTTTGTTATAAACATTTTGAGCCTAACGGCTCATCAAGTTCGTGCGTTTATTGAGCCGTTAGGCTCAAAATGTTTATAACAAGCACTAAAATTAAGCATTTCCTTAGTCATGTAGTGACATAATGTGCTGTCAAGTTTAAATGCACAAATCATTTATAGAAAGCTTTTCTTTAAAGCAAACGTAATTAATCAAGCAACTAAACAACAAGATAATTTTACTTTGGTAGTTTATTGTTTACGTTATCAAACATTATACTGCAAGATTTTTTAAATGCGTGAGCTAAACTACTGACCCCCAAAAAGATATTGAGTACAGGAATAAAATTGAATAAGCCTTGAAAATCAAATACTTAGATTTTACAAAAGGAGAAAAAGGCATAAAAAAGGTTACTCACAAAACCTGTATAAATGTCTTTTGAAAATTTATTGTTTTATACTACCTTTGTCTCTGTATTTTTTAATATCAAACACTTTATACATGTACTATTCGATCTCTACCGTTCGATATCTACCGTTCGATATCTACCGTTCGATATCTACCGTTCTATCTCCATAAATCTGTCATTTTCTCATTGGCATAAATATCAAAATGCTTTGGGTTGATGCGGTTTCGTGTGCCTTTTACTCAAAAAAGGCGAAAAAGCCTCCGAATACTGAGGGGGGTAGTTTCTACTTTAATCTCATTTTACAAAATTCAAAACCTATTTTTATAACCAAAATTACACATTTCCAAGAATGAAAATTAATTATTTTTCTAAAGCAGAAATTGCCGACATGGTTGGCTTAAAACCTAAAACTTTTCAAAGATGGTCAAAAGATATTGGACTTAATTACGGAAGGGGAATGATTCCTGAAGAATGTATTCCTGAAATTCGTGAGAAAATTCGTCAGTATGCTGTGGATAAAGTAAAAAAACAGTCACCTTCTTCACCTCCGAATAACAATATTTCTTGATATTGTCCTAAAATGCCCTGAATTGTCCTTAAAAAAGATAAAATGACCTCAGTTGTACTCAAATGTCGCATTATGTCTCAAATGAAGAACGTACTTTTGTATCATTAATTAATGAAAGAATAAAATTTCGTTTACAATGGCAAGAACAATACAACTATCACAAAAAGGGCGCAATATTGCTACATTTTTTGAAGAACAAAATGCTTGGGTCGTTTTGGGATTATTGTGTTTAGGGTATGCAACAACAATGTATATTCAAGACACAATGATTTTAACAAAAGAAGTGTATTACAACACACTTGGCGAACAATTGACAATAGAACGCATTGATCAAATTTTAGAAAAACAAGCAGAATGGAAATGGGTCAGCTATTTGTTGATTCCTGTCGTGGTGGTATTACAAGCCTTTTTAGTTGCTTTATGTTTGAACTGTGGAACAATAATGATGAATTATAAAATTCGTTTTCGTCCTTTATTTACACTTGTTTTGCGTTCATCTGTTGTGTTTTTATTATGGAAATTGTTAGTAACGTTTATTTTTTTATTTTCAGAAGTTCAATTTTTTGATGATTTAATAACACTCAATAAATTTGCTTTGGCAGGTTTTGTAAGCAAAGAAAGTGTACCGTCTTGGTTAATGTACCCCCTCAGTATTCTTAACATATTTGAGGTCGTTTTCTGGTTTTTACTAACTTTTGGTATGAGCCGTCTCTTACAAAGATCATTTAAAGGGTCATTTGGCTTTGTATCGACTACCTATGGTTTAGGGCTGTTGATGTGGATGGTGTTTATCATTTTCTTACAGCTTAATTTCAGTTGATTTATCTTTTTCGCGCGTTTTTCGATACTTTGGGTGTAAGTTCCAAGCGTTTCACTAAGCAGATTGGAATAAATATGGTTTAACTTTTTAAATATCTATCAAAATGAAAAAATTAAAAATTAGTGAACTCGAATCAACTACTGGAGGCGGTTGCTTTCGAGATTGGTTGGGAGTTACTGCTGGACTTCTTGGTGTTGTAGGCAGTGCCGCAACAGGTAATGTGTGGGGAGTTTGGGTTAGTGCTACTGTAGCATTTAATAATGGTTATGGGTTAGCATCGGGTGGCTGTTTGTAGGCAATACTGTAGCTACGATTACTAAATTTGTAGTGCAATTCGAATTATTGATTCACAATAATTTGGATTGCACACAAATAAAATTAATTTATAATAAAAATTTAATATATTAAAAAAATTAAAAAATTATGAAAAATTTCAATCCAAATACATTAGTTATTATAAGTCTTGTCATAGCAATTTTACTCGTTATTTATGACATAATGATCGAGAAAAAACCCATTACTACAATGAGAATTTTTACGTTAGTTGGTTCTATTGTTGGAATTATTTCAACTCGCTATTATAAGCAAGGACAATAACGAGGGTATTCATGCTCTGTTTAAGCGTGTTTGTAACCATCTTTAACATTTCTCCAATGTTCTTCAAAAAAACAATTACTGTTCTGCTACTCGCAGTAGGGCTTGGTTCTCTATGCTATTTTGGGATTAAAACTATTCACTGGTAACTTCGGAAATCTCATAAATCCGTTAGGATTTACATGTTTGTAGAAAATATAAAGCAAAACGCACATTGAATCCGTAGGATTCATACGTTTGTAAGGGTTAAAAAACGTGCGAATCCTACGGATTCGGGGGACAGTTACTTGATTTTTATTCTACAAACGTATGAATCCGATGGATTCAAGAGATTTCCGAAGTTACCAGTAGATAGGATAAGCAACGTTACTCTCAAAATAACAATTAAAAACCTTTTAAAATTTGAAGAAGCGATTGAAAAAATTGCTCCAGACCATATCTTTTTAGATGTTTTTCTCAGTTTCAATTATATACTACTTAAAAACAAGAAACCTACCACTTTTATCCAAACAATGGTATCAACTTTTCAAGATGACTTAATTCCACCATTGACAGCTTTTGTATTGCCTAAAAGTGTTTTTCGGGTAAAATTTGAATGGATAAAGTATAAAACTAAACGAAAGTGGAGCGACTTTTTGGCTTTAGGCGAAAGCAGTTGGGGCTTAACTAAACGAGTTTTAAAAGAGATGAATAGAGTGTTCGATTATTCTTTGTTAAACTGGAATAAATGCTTTCATGTGGGTGTAAAAAATATACCCGTCTGGGTAGTATCTGCCGAAGAATTAGATTTTCCAAGACGCAAACCATTACCATTTTTACATCATCTTGGCACAACTACCGATTTGAATCGGAAAGAGTTTAAAGACCCATATTTTGAAGTGTTAACCAAAAAAATTCAAGATAAAAAAATCGTTTATTGTTCATTAGGGACTTTTAAGTGTCACACACATAACAAGCAAGGTTTTGAGTTTTTTGCAAAAAGTAGTTGAACTTTTCAGTCATCGAAAAGATTGGGAACTCATTATTTCATGTGGAGAAATAGATATAAATCAAATAGGTAGAGTCGCTACAAACATTCATTTATTTCAAAAAGTACCACAACTGAGTGTTATCAAATTGAACGAATTTGTTATAACTCATGCAGGCTCAAATACCGTTAAAGAGTGTATCTTACTTGGTAAGCCCATGTTAACATTTCCATTAAATAACAAATGGGATCAAAATGGGATTGCAGCCCGCGTTGTGTACCACAAAATGGGATTGAGTGGCAATATTAACACTATCACAATCAAAGAACTATCTTTAATGGTTAATGAATTAATTGAAAATCCTATATATAAAGAAAATACGCTAAAAATGAGCAAGATTTTTCAAAAACAAAATGATAACTTAGAATTAAAATTATTGGAACTTTTCAATTCATAAGTACTTGGACATAATTATTCTGAAGAATCCTTATTTTTATAATGTATTGATTTTTCAATAATTTAAAAATCTTATTTGTAAATATTATTCTTCGGAATAATTATGTCTTAGGACTTTTACGAACAATAACTTACTCAAATTTCCCTTACAGCAATACGTAACT
>JAXHNU010000042.1:0-305042 GCA_034520175.1 Saprospiraceae bacterium | reverse complement strand
ATACGCTCGATATTGTGGTCTTTGGAGACGATGCTTGGCAGATAGAAATAAAAGATTTGCCTTATTTGGAAGTTGGTCCATACCACACAAATACAGTAGCGGGTTTGGAACTCGCTATGGATTTGTTGAAACGCCGCAGAAATCCTAATAAGCAAATTTTTATGATTACTGACGGTAAACCAACGTGCATCAAAAAGGGTAAAAATTACTACAAAAATTCATTTGGACTCGACCGTCAAATCGTTTTGCGTACCCTTTCGCTTGCCGCACAATGCCGCAAATTGAACGTGCCAATTACGACGTTTATGATTGCCCGTGACCCTTATTTGCAAAGTTTCGTTGAAGAATTTACGGCAGCTAATAATGGCAAAGCGTTTTACAGCAGCTTGCAAGGTCTGGGAGAATTTATTTTTCAAGATTACAAAAACAATAAAAAGAAAAGAGCGAAATAAAAGTAATTACTTAGCCGCGCACTCGCTTCGCTCGTACGTGGGAAGATATGTGGTTCGTTTTTCGGGCAAAGCCCGAAAAACGAACCACTTTCCCCTTTTTTGCGCGCGAAGCGAGCGCGAGATGCAAAAAACGCTTTTAGGTTATGCCCATCCCTCGGCTAAGTAATTACAAATAAAATTAGAAATCTTCATCTATGTCTGTTGAAAATAATTTAGAATTAAGAACGCATCTTACCAAGAAAGAAATTTGGTTGCCGCTTGCTTTGTCGCTTGCTGTGGTGTTTGGTATTTGGGTGGGCATGAAATTGCAAAATGAGCCGTTAGTAGATACGCAAAAGAAAAAAAACAAGCTCAGTACTGCCGATGCCACAAATATAGTTGGGCAAGGCAGAATGGAGGAGATTTTGCGGTATGTGGACGCCAAATACGTGGACGATGTCAATAATTCGGTGATGGTGGACAAGTCTATCAACAATATTTTGCAAGAACTTGACCCTCATTCTGTCTATATTCCAGCCAATGAATTGCAATCGGTGAGTGAGGAATTGGAAGGTGAATTTGAAGGTGTAGGTGTAGAAACCATCATGTTGGAAGACACAATCAACGTGATAACAACTATTTCCGACAGCCCAGCGTCAAAAGCAGGTTTGTTGACAGGCGACAAAATAATGGGAGTTGATGATTCTTTTGCTGTCAGAAAAGACAAACGTTGGCTTAATTCGCGCTTTCGTGGCAAGCGCGGAACGCCAATAAAGTTGCAAATACTGAGGGGGGGTAAATTGTTGACGATGACACTCGACCGTGATAAAATCCCGATTCAAAGCATTGATTGTGCCGTGACTTTAGATGAGTTTACGGGTTATGTCAAAATAAACCGCTTCGCAAACAGCACAACCCGAGAATTTAATCAAGCCTTGATTGATTTGTTTGAAAAAAAAGCAGTCAAAAATTTGGTTCTGGATTTGCGTGGCAATCCTGGCGGTTATTTGGACAAAGCAGTGGATATGTTATCCCAGTTTTTTTCCGATAAAGATAAATTGCTTGTGTTTACAAAAGGAAGAACTGTTCATAAAAACGAGTACAAAACGACAGGTCGGCAGCGTTTTAATATTGAAAAAATTGCTGTTTTAATAGACGAAGGCTCGGCTTCGGCGAGTGAAATCGTGGCGGGTGCGGTGCAAGATTGGGACAGAGGCGTTATTGTTGGTCGCCGTTCGTTTGGCAAAGGTTTGGTACAAGAACCTTATCACCTTGCTGATGGTGCAGAATTACGTTTGACTGTTGCGCGTTATTTTACGCCAAATGGTCGGAGTATTCAAAAACCTTATAAAAATAAAACAGTTAAAGAATACGAACAAGAAGAAGATTTGCGCTTCGAACGCGGCGAATTGTCCACACCAGACAGTACCTTCAAAAATGCAACCGCTATTTTTAAAACCTCAAATGGACGCACTGTTTATGGTGGCGGTGGTATCGCACCCGATATTTTCGTTCCAGTTGAATCTTACTACAAAAACGCGTATTATCACCAACTCAAAAATTGGGCGATTGAATACAGTTATCAGTATTATTTGGGGCATCAAAAAGAAATGAAATTTAAGGAATGGCGTGAATTTCGGCGCGAATTTAAAGTGACAGATTATTCATTCAATGAATTTGTAAAATATACGCAACGCCACGAAGTACCTAAAAATGCCCTTCAAATCAACGAATTGAAACAACCTTTGAAGCAATTGATAAAGGCTCGAATTGCGCGACAAATGTTCGGCGATGAAGGCTATTTCGGTATTTTGAATGAAGACGATGCTTGTGTGAAACGGGCTTATGAAGCCTTAAAATTAGACGATCCTTTGGGGTTGCGTCGTTTGGCTCAGAAAAAATAATTGTAAATATTCACCGCAAAAAGTAACGGCTTGTCGAGATTATCTCGACAAGCCGTTACTTTTTATTTGAAACCATACATAAAATCTAAATTGCTGGTTCTCGCGCTCGCTTCGCTCGCGCGAGAGGGGAATATGGTTCATTTTTCGGGCTTTGCCCGAAAAATGAACCACATTCCCCCTCTCGCGAGGCGGTAGCAGCTCCGCATGCTTTACTTTAATGCGTATTTTGAATTCATGTATGGTTTCAAAACTTTTTATCAAAAATACTGAGGGGGTGCGTTTTCTTATTTTTAAAAAAACTCTTGGAGGGTTTTAAAACCTTCCAAGAGTTGTGACACATCTAAAGTGTGCAGCAGCAATTAATTGTTATTAATCACCGTCAACGTACCACCGCGTGGTGCAATAGCATTGGCATAGCCACGTGCTATAACCGTGTAAAGTTTACCATCGGCAATAGTGATAGAAATAGGGGCAGACAATAACAATTGCGTTGTACCTGTCAATTTCACTTTCACCTCGTAACTACCTGCCGCAACGTCGAGGAAGTTGCTGAGGTCTTTAAATTTGACATTTTTGAATTGGCTGTTTGTTGTAGCCAGACCACCTGGTGCAACCAATTCTACATCAACGGCAACTTGCAAATCTGGAATCAAGTGAACCAAACGCACACGTCCTTTACCTGCAACTGGCAATGCCAAATCGTCAACTGATTTGAACATGCTCACGGTTTTAGCAGCGTCATTTTCTTGATAAACAAAGTAAGAGTAACCAATGTCTTTGTTCATCAAAAGTGAATCAGTGGCAATTTTCGCGCTTGATTTTGCACTGAAAGCGCCCACTACTGTTTTTTTACCAGCAGTTAATTCTACTTGATTATAGGCTGTGGCAGAGCCGTATTTAAGGGAATCTGAGTTTTTTGTTACGCCATTAATTTGCAAGTTGACTGCGCTTGCATCTGTTGCGCCGTGAAATAACATCACTTTTGCGTAGTCTTTTACAACAGGAACAATTACTTCAGGGTCTTTTACGCAAGACGTAAGAAATAGGGTAGAGGCTGCGAAAGCCAATGTCAAGAATTTTGAAAAATCCGTAGTTTTCATAAAATTGTAAACGGTTTTTGATGAATGAATAAATTACTACATCTTAATTATTTTTTCGTGTTACCAACACCTTATCTATTCGCATCCCGTCCATGTCAATGACTTCTAAATCAAAGTCATTCCACTTTATTTTTTCGCCAGTTTTTGGCAATTCACCGAGTATGTGGAGGATAAAACCGCCGAGTGTATGGAAACCTTCGCGGTTATGGGTATTGTCATCGAGTTCAAATTCTTTGATAAAATCGTCCCACGGATATTGACCATCAATGAGGAAAGAACCGTCTGGGCGTTCTGTCATTTCGTAACGATTTTGTTGGTCATCTTGTGAAATATCGCCTACTAAAGTGTCAAAAACATCATTTATGGTGACAATACCCACTAAAGTCCCGTATTCATCTACCACAAGAGCTTGGTGTATTTTTGACTCTTTGAAGCGATTAAGGGCGGCATAGGCACTCATTGTTTCGGGAAAATAATTCACTTGGCGCACTAAAGTCCGCAAATTGAGTACTTTTTTTTGTAGTAAAGCTGTCATTAAATCTTTGACAGTCACAACGCCTAAAACATTATCTAATTCACCTTCGCAGACAGGATACACGCCATGCGCGTATTTTTCGATGGTGACTAAATTTTCTTCGTAGCTTTCATCTGCATCGAGCCAGACAATATCTGAGCGATTTGTCATCAATGAACCAACTTTCTTATCGCCAAGATGGAACACATTTTCTACAATGTCCTGCTCAATTTCTTCAATTGTTCCTGCCGTTGCGCCTTCATCAATAATAGCTTTGATTTCCTCCTCTGTTATCTTGGATTCGTCCATTTTGACGTTCAGAAGCCGCATAAACAACTCCGTTATCTTGCTCAAAAGCCAACCAAATGGGCGACTAATGGTTGAAATCCAATCAAGTGGAATGGCAACAAAGCGGGCAACCGTTTCTGGATTTGCCATACCAATACGTTTGGGAATCATTTCACCAAAAGCAATGGTGATAAACGCAACAAAAATAATGTTGACTGCCTCTGCGATGACATGTGCGTTTTGATTGATAAAGGGTATTTTTTCTATATATGGAACTATGTCATTTGCATACGCCTCGCCGCCAACACGCCCGAGAATAAGAGTGATAACCGTAATGCCGATTTGAACCGTAGAGAAGTACCGATTCGGGGAGTTGACGAGTGCAAGAGCCACTTTTGCACCTGCACTACCTTTTTTTGCAGCCGTTTCCAGCCTTACTTTACGTGAGGATGCGAGTGCAATTTCCGACATAGTGAAGAACCCATTAAGGATTGTAAGTATAATAAGAAGTATAAGACTTGCCATTTTTCTTTTTAAGTTGGCACAAAAGTAATTATTTCCCCTGATTTTAATAATAAATTTTTGCGAGATTTCCAAAATCTCTTTAAAAACACTTTGTTTACCTTATTTTTACAAGGTAGAGAGAACAAGTTTAGTTTTTTGGTAATTGCTTTTTGAAACCATACATAAAATCCAAACTGCTGGTTCTCGCGCTCGCTTCGCTCGCTCAAAAGGAGGAGAGGTTGTTCATTTTTCGGGCAAAGCCCGAAAAATGAACAACCTCTCCTCCTTTTGAGCGAGCGAAGCGAGCGCAAAAGTGCCTTTTAATGCGTATTTTGAATTTATGTATGGTTTCAAAAATTACTTAGCCACGCGCTCGCTTCGCTCGCGAATGGGAGGAGATGTGGTTCGTTTTTCGGGCAAAGCCCGAAAAACGAACCACTTTCCCCTTTTTTGCGAGCGAAGCGAGCAATAAGACTAAGTAATTACGTTTTTTGATAATTTTATTCGTGACTGCGTTCGGGAAACTTGACTCCCCCTTTCGGGGTGCTATTCACAATCGTTTTGAAACATATTCATCACCTCAAAATCGTCATATCCCCTCTCAGTACTTTTCCATCTGCGGTATTCAAACGCAGAACATAATAATACGTTCCTTCTGGTAGAGCAGCACCGCTTTGATTTGTACCTTGCCAATCATTTTTATATGGTTTTGATTTGTACAAAATATCTCCCCACCGACTGAAAACAACCAATTCATTTTCGCTAAATTGGTCAATTCCTTCGATAACGAGGGCGTCATTTTTACCATCGCCATTGGGTGTAATGGCATTTGGTACGTCAATATTGATGAATTTTGTAGTATCTGGACGTGGCTGAACCAAAATGCGGACTTCGCCTGTGTCGCAGAGTTGGGTGCATAAATCGCTGCATGTCACATACTTAAATTTGACAATACCTTCAAATTTTGCTTCTGGAATATAGGTAAAAGAGCCATTTGAAAATAAATCAAAACGCCCATTTGTTGGATTCGTCAAACGGGTAACTGAATATGTGCCAAAAGGTGCGCTTTCACTTACATTGCCAGTAACGGATACACCGACTTGAGTGATAAGCGACAAATTATTAGCTTTAGGCAATAAAGGCACAAATATTTGAACCGTATCACGTACCAAATAACTCAAACAAGCTGTATCGCTGACTATCCAAACAAGCACATTGCGCCCGTTTTGTAGGTTTGTGACCAAAGAACGTGGGTCGGCAGGGTCAGTAATGACAACTCCAGCCGTCAAACTTTTCCATTCACCGATGTATGAAAAATTTTCTGCGGCGTCCATTTGTACCGTTGTGCTGCACACACTTCGGTCAGCACCTGCATTTGAAATAGGTAAGGGACGTAAATTGACACGGGCAGAATCTGTGAGTTGGGCGCGGCAACCGTTTTTATCCACAGCACTCACGAGCTTATAAGTGGCTGATAAAGCCGTATTGACGTTGATATTGGCGGGGCTTTGGACATTTCGGACGACTACATTATTGCCAACCGTACTTTGGTAGGTGATGTCAAAAAAACCAGTTTGGCTGCTGTTAAAACGCAATTGCACGGGTGCAAAACGGCAGACCGTTGTATCCCCCGTCAGACTTGCGGTATAGTCTTCTTTGAAAATAATTGGTATCCCGCGTGTTTGCGATACACAACGTTTTGTGGTGTCAATATTGCCATTTGGCTGTTGGTCACCGACAACAAAAGTAATGTAGTAAACGCGGTTGTAGGTAACAAGCGTTGGGTCAAAACCGAAAATACCTGTTTTATTGCGCGACAAGATATTACCGATGCGAGTAGCTGTACCTGTGTGTAAAAAATACTCCGATACGTCGTTTACATCTAATTTTGCATCGCCTTGAGGTACTGCTTTGCCCGTTGACCCGTAGCAAACGACGAGAGAATCAGCTCTCAATTGCCCTGCTGAGGTGTAGCAAGGGCATTCTTTAGTGCCTTTTATACTATCAGATTTACAACCAAAAGCATCTGTCACAATGAAAAAATAAGGTGTTCCACTTGCAATTGTATCCGATAAAAACGTTGCGCCCTGAAAACGTCCAAACACACTGCCACCAATCGAAAAAGGCGCACCTGCACCTGAAACACTCACCTGAACACGGTATTGAGTCGCTTCTTGGTTACAATTTTGGTCAACGAGCGTTGCCGTTGGCAGATTGTGAAAAGTTATAGCAACAGAATCTGCCATGCTGCATTCACCACCGTTTGATTCTTCAAACCTAAACACATATTGACCCTCTCTTGTTACCGTAACATTGGTTTGTGACTTATCAGCAGAAGCAAAAGTAGCCACCGAACCTACTGGTTTTGACACTACACTCCATGTTTTTACTGCGCCATTCGTTGAACCTCTGAGTGTGTAGGTATTACTACATATAGACGTATCTATGCCAGCATTGACTTGTGGGCGTTGCAAAATAGCTAAACGTGCCGTTACGCCATTACTCAATCCACAATTACTTGCCCCTTGAACGGTTACAAAACCACTTGTTGCGGTATTACTGATTCTTACAGTTACATTGCTCCCAGTCGAATCACCTATGAATGTTATATTTGATGGAAAACGCCAAACGTAGCGTGAAATATCGGATTGAGGTATCACCGAAAAGGTTTCAATTGCATTGTTGCAAACGGTCGTTTTTCCCAAAATTAGGCTGGTAATGGCGGGTGGACTTGTAACACTAATATCTTTACGGCTTAGTTTACTATCTGAACAGCCCCCAACAGGAATCACACGTACTGTGCCGCTTGTTGTGGCAAAACGAACATTTATACAGTTTGTACCTTGTCCACTGATGATTGTACCGCCCGTGATTGACGGAATTTGCCACAGAAAGCGGAGCGCGCTGCCGTCGTCAGGTACGCAAAAACGCAGGGTAGAATCTTTACACACCGTAGAGCCGCCCGAAATGACCAAAGAATCAAGGTCGGCACGTACTTCAATGCTGGTACAGGTTTTTTGCTTTGCCCCGCAAATAGTTTCTATTTCCAAACAGACATCACCGCTTGGCGAACTTGCCCAGTCCACACGAATAGAGTCAGAATTTGCCCCCCTCAGTATTGTGGCATCGGGCGGCACTGTCCATGTATAACGTCGAATATCGGTAAGAGCTGGGGTTGAAAAACTGATTTGCGTGTTCGGGCAAACCGTCCGATTACCATTGATAATAGAGGTAGCTAAAGTCGCTTTTTTGACATTGACGGCAAATGTCACACCACGTGCCAACTGGCAAGCGTTCTTAGTCGTCAAAAATATATTGCTATTGTTTGAGAAATTGCCCCAAACTACGCTTATCGTGCGCGTTCCTTGACCCCTCAGTATAGTTGCTCCGCTTGGCACTTGCCATAGATACTCAGTGACACTTGCAGAATTTGCAACAGAATAAACAGTTGTATCATTGGAACAAGGTGTTGCAATGCCTTGAATTGGCACAGAATCGGGGAGAACATTTGATATTTGAACGTCTAAATCTGTTGTTGTACCCGTGCCGCAGCGACTGCCGGGTGTCACTGTAATACGCCCATTCGTGGTTGCCCAGCGTACTTGCAAAGAATCAGTTATCAAGGTATTTTGAGCCGCGCCACTCGCTACTGACCACAGCAAAGTGGTGTTTGGTAAGGGTGTAACGCGGTAAGTAACCGTTGTATTGGGGCAAATAGCTGTATTGCCCGTTATACTGAGGGGGGTAGGTATGCGCCCAATTTCGACAGAAACACAGGCTGTGTCACTCACACCGCACGCGTTTTGAGCCGAAATACAAACTTTAGAAGTTGTTGCATTTGCGTTCCAACTCGCGGTGATTTGGTTGGTTTGCCTTGTAAATGTACCATCGCTATTTGTCCAATTGTAACTCAAAGTATTGGCAACGGGCGCAACTAAATTATAGATTTCAGTACGGGTATCACAAGTTGTAGTTGCGCCAGCAATGCTTGGTTTATTGGGCTGATTGCCACTTTTTGTTACGCTGATTGTTGTAGATTTTGAACAGGTTTTGTCATTTACTTTTGCTGTGACTGTAAGCGTAAAAATACCGCCTTGATTCACAACTGCGGTTGCGGCTGTGCCGACGACCGTCCCACTTTCATTTTTCCATTCGTAAGATAAAATCGCGTTGACAGGTTGATTTTGAACAGTTCCTGTGAGTGTGGCTTGGGGTATGGTACACCTAATATCGTTACTTTTGGTCGGCGCAGGCAGTAAAAAATCAATGACCGTAAGTTTTAGGTAGATAATAGAATCGCAACCTTGAAAAGAGCCGCGTGGCACATTGACCGTAGAGTTGAAAGGTGTGCCGAAAGTACGACCGCCAACAACGATAGAAGTGCCTGAACAAATAGTCGTATCAATACTTTTTGATGACAAAGGATAATTAAATAGGTGCAGCGTCACGATAGAGTCACAACCTGCCGCACTTAGAAAAGTTGCTGTATAGTCACCTTCTTCCCGACGGTCAATCCCGTCGAATTTGTACACATCTTGGGCGCATTTATACGCCGTTAATTCTTTTGTAATAGCTGGATCATTAATGATACGCAACGTAACAATAGAATCGCAACCAGAAGCGGCAAAAAAAGACCCTGTGTATTCACCTGCTGCAAACCGATTGATGCCGTCAAAAAGATAAGGTGCAGCCGCACATTTCCTAACGGTTGTATCTTTTTTAATGGTGGCACCTGCTTTTACGGTTTTGCAAAACCACTTTGTCGTGTCGCATCTTGAGGCAATTCGTACACATACGCTGTCTGAAACAGTCCCCCAATTCAAAGTAATTGACGTTTGATTTGCGCCCGAAGTAGGCGTGGCAGCCGTTGCTGAACTTGGAAAACGCCACAAATAAGAATCAGCGTTCGTCACGCTCGGTATGCTGAATGTGAGTCCACTTGGGCTATTGCACGCCAGAGACGGACCCGATATTGTTTGGTCAGGAATAGTTTGCACGGTATTTTGCACTTGTCCGCTTGTAATGGCGATAGTATAGTCGCACCTATCACCAAATTGCCCATCGAGCATGATATAATATTTAGTACCAATGGTCAGTCCTGTTAGCACGGCGTCATCAAATTCGCCTGCCAATATACCTGATTGGTGGCAAAATGTTTTTTGAAAAATGCTGCAATCGGTGGTTTCGTATATAAAAAACTGCACACCTCCGCCACTTGAGTTTGCCGCCCCTACTTTGAGCGTCAAAGCTGTGGAAGCCGCCGTAAATGCCACCCAATGGTTGTTTTCGATGGAGGCAGGGCAAATATTATTACCAGACGGAATCGTTGTTGTATTGGCGGCAGGCAGTGTTGAATAATACGGAAATTCAGACGCACTAAGTAAAGGGGCAGTTTGACACGACAAACCTGCGGCGCGTGGTGGACACGGATTGGTGTCAATAATGCGCACACTACCCGTGCTTGTGGTTATTGTTGAGCTTGTATTGCCCGATGTATTGATAGCAAGTCCATCAGCACCCAATGTATTGAAGATGATAGAAGCAGGAAGCCCACTGTATGCTTTTACTTTAAAAGTAATCGTAAAAAAACGTTCACCATCAGCAATCCTGCTGGGTGTACCCCGCCATCTTAACTGCAATGAGCCAGTTGCTACATTGGTCGTCGTGAAATTGGCAAGCGTAAAGGCGGGAATATCCGTTGACAAATCCTTGATGCTTTGAAACTGCAGCAAGGCAGGATTCCAAGCCATAGGAATTATCATGTCCTCGACGTTAGAAAAATTGCCCGTTGTGATTTCAATATCAATGACTTCGTCAACTGGGGCTGTTTTTCTCGACGCATAGAGGTTAATATCCACTAAATTAGTCGTCTCAACACGCGGTGCTATCCTTGTTTTTGCTGTAACAGATGGCGTAGAAACGCATAAAAAGCCAATAAATAGGCAAATAGCTAAACCCCAAAATTTTGATGAACGCGTCATGGGTATTGTAGTGTAAAAATTTTGATTGGTAATTAGTAAAAGTAATGAGGCAAATTTAGGTACTTTGCCCGGAATCGTAGGCGTATCTTTCATGCAATATCGGTTTTTAACCCTTTTCGGGTATCTGAAAATATACAGTAACTATTGCTCGATTCGCTCGCAGAAAGGGGAAAAGTGGTTCATTTTTCGGGCTTTGCCCGAAAAATGAACCACCGCCCTTTCTTTTGCGAGCGAAGCGAGCAATAGTATGTAGAAATATAAAATATAATGGCACTTCGTTACTTTGTTGTACTGGCTTTACTATTCGGTAGTTTTTTCGTATGTATCGTACCGCCTTTTCAGGTGGCGGACGAGTTCAATCATTTTTATCGTGCGTGGCAAGTTTCTGACGGTATTTTGCTCGGTGTTCGGACGGCGGACAATCGGCTTGGCGGTGATTTGCCCGTTTCGGTCGCAAAGATAACACAAGTGTTTCGTTCGCTGCCTTTTCAGCCCAATAATCGAATTAAATCGAATATTATTTTTCACAATTTATCAGTTCCATTGGAGGCAGATAAGCAGATATTCGTTGATTTTTCCAACACGGCAATTTACGCGCCGATGGCTTACGCGCCGCAGGTCGTGGCAATCTCTATTGGTAAATTCCTAAAAATGCCCCCCCTCAGTATTTTTTATTTTGCGCGATTTCTGACACTATTATTTTGGTTGTCAATGGTTTATGCGGCATTGAGATTGATGCCCATCAAACGAACGCTTTTTTCCGCGCTTGCTTTGTTGCCTTCTTCGTTGTTCATCAATGCTTCTGCAAGCGGTGACGTTCTTACTAACGCTTGTAGCTTCTTTGTCATTGCCTTATTTGTAAAAATGATTACAGAAAAAAAACGATTACCACAAAATATATTGTTAACACGACTTGGACTTATTTTTTTTATAAGTGGTATTATTTCTCTTAATAAATTGGCGTATTTTCCGCTTGTCTTTTTGATTTTTTTAATAGATAAACACCACTTCAACGGGTTAAAAAACAAACTAATTGTCGCTTTTGTTCTCATTTTCTCAAATTTGGCGATTATCGCTTTTTGGGCAAAAACCACAAGCCCACAGTATATAAAATTTGAAGATTATGACCCCGTTTTTCGTGTCGGGCAACAATTGAATGAAGGCGTTGACCCCTTCTTACAATTGGCATTTATTGCGCGTCACCCTTTAGTTTTTACAAAAATTGCTGCTTATTCACTGCTAAAAAGTCTGCCACACACCGTAATTCACTACGTTGGAAAATTTGGGTGGGAAAAAAATTACTTACCAATTCCAATTATCGTGCTGCTACTTTTAATGCTATTTATACAGGCAACAATCAAAGAAAAACACGCTCGCTTCGCTCGCGAAAAAGAGAGAATAGGTGGTTCATCTTTCGGGCAAAGCCCGAAAAATGAACCGACTCTCCTCTCTTTTTCGCGAGCGAAGCGAGCAATAGACCTAAGTAATTACGAAACAAGCGCAAATTTATATGAAAATGTGGAAATTTTAACCGAGCCTACCTCCCTCAGTATAAAAGCCAAATTTGGCTTTTTGGGCGTCTTTATTTTGATGACATTTAGTTTTGCGGCGGCGATGTACGCGCTTTGGTGTCCCGTCGGCAGCAATTTTATTGACAATCTGGGTGGGAAGTATTTTATTCCGATTTATCCGCTTTTGTTGCTCGCTCTGCCAACTTTTGAGAAGTCCAAAAGCCGCGTTTTGCGATTTTTAGCGCAGCAAAATGTGCTGTTTGCAGTCTTGTGCGTCTCGTTGTTGTGGTCAGTATGCCAAGTGGTTTGGCGGTATTACGATTTTTAGCCCAACTTCCAAAAAGTTGCAAACTTTTTGAAAGTTTTACACCATTTGCAGTCTGAAATTACAAAATCCGATGCGTCATAACCAATCGTTTATCAGTCCAAACGTCATCGGGGCTGATATAGGTATTATTGTAGGGGAGTACGACATTGGATTCTTCTAAAATATCGCGAACAAATTCGCTGCATATATAAGAACGGTTGTTCGCTCTTTTTGTAATTTTAAAATACATACGAATCATGATGCGGATTATTTCAAAATTGTCATACGGTCTTGTCAACTCATCGAGTCCAAAGCTAATGCCTTTGTTTAAAGCCTGTTTATCAAGCGGAATTGCCAATTTTGCTAAGGCTATTTGCCCTCTGTAGCTTTTTTTGCTGCCTTTGTAATCGTTCAAATATTTGGATAAAGGAATCAATCGAACACCAATAAACGGCTCTGATTCCAAGACCAGTACCCGTCCCAACTCCTCATCTTTGTAAATGATAGCTACATGACTCCACGTACTCTTAGTCAAACGCTGAATAATACCCGAAAATAAATAACTGCCCGACCCGAAAAACAAATCACCTGTTTTTAATTCATTTCTAATCGCTTCATATTTGACGATTGGTAGTTTTTTTAATGCCTTTTTTGAAATAATATGCGCCATTACTGGGTGTTTGATTGATTATCGAAATTTTATCCTGTTTGGTTTTTTTATCCGTTACAAAACTATTTCTTCCACCACTTTCCATTCGCGCCCGACGAGGATAATTAACCACGCTTTGAGGTTCTCTATGCGTTTGGCATCATCGGTTTTGAGGTGATTGGTTAATTGAATACGGGCTTCGCGCTCGACTTTTGTAACTATCTCTTCTGAGGTTTTATCATTGGGATTAACACGTTTATTCTTATCACTTAACTTAACGTATTTGAGTTCGATGACGAAATTGTATTTTGTTGTAACATTAGCGCGTTTGAGCAACAGAATATCGGGATAACCATTTTCCCATTCTGGTTCACTTTTGACATAATGCGAAGCCGACAAACTAAAATAGGGAATTAAGAGCATTTTTAAGTGTTTTTCATCAAACCCTTGTGCATCGCGGAAAGACAGATCTTTATCCAATAAGACTTTGATAAGGTCTAAAATCGGGTGCGGATTGTTGTGTTTAGACAATTCTTGCAAGGCGTTTTGAATCTTAGGAACGGTTCGATCTGTGCGTAACCGATAATAGACGGTTTGCTGTATGGGAAGGGCGTATTGTTTTTCATAACTGAACGATTGAAAGTAAAAATAAAGGCAAAGATAACTGTTTTTCATTGAAATACTGAGGGGTGTTTTTTGTAAGAATTGGGTTACATAGCATTGTTCAGCAATGGTTGGTCGTGTAAAAAATCTTCTTCAAAATTTTCCTGCCTTAGACAGATTGACGGGTGCTCACTACTCGGAATTGAAAAAAGATGGGACACTCAATGAAGTAGCTGGCGCAAAACCCTACGATGAAATCATCAAATACAAAGATGCAAGAGGTAATATTGATAATTTAACCCGCTATGGTGTTACTTCTGCGGCAAATGCAGCTTGTTTAACTTTTGGTGTCATTGACAACCTAAATTATGTTTATGATGGGAGCAGCAACCGCTTGGCAAGTGTGGCAGATGTCGCAACGGGCGTAGGTACTACCAAAGGTGTCATCAACGGCGGCGGTGCGTATGACTATGATTTTAACGGGAATATGACAGCCGACGTAAGTAAAAAGTTAACAATCAAATATAATTTTCTAAATTTGCCCTACGAATTCACCTTTGGGGGACAAGGCAGGATTTTCATTACTTACGATGCCGACGGGAATAAGCTAAGAAAAGAAGTTTTCAATACAGCCAATACCCGTACAAGCGTACACGATTACGTCAATGGTGTAGAGTACGAAAACAATGCGTTAGCGTTTATGAACTTCGGTTTTACCCGAATGGCAAAAGACAATGCAGTAGCCAATACCTACCGCATGGAATACACTTTAGCCGACCATTTGGGTAATAACCGCGTGACTTTTACCGATAAAAACGCCGACGGACGCATTGATGACAAAACAGAAGTTGTACAAGAAAACCATTTTTATGCCCATGGTATGCAAATGGAAGGCAGTTGGAACGCTAAAACCGTCTTAGGCAGCCCAAAACAAAATTATAGATACAATGCTAGCGAGTGGACAACAGATTTAGGACTTAATTGGGAAGACCACGGAGCAAGGTATTACGCCCCTGCGTTGGGTGTGTGGAATGGCATTGATGCACTGGCTGAAAGTTATACTGGGTTTTCACCGTTTCATTTTGCGATGAATAATCCGATTTCGTTTAGTGACCCGACGGGAATGGGGGCAGAAGGATGGATACAAGGAGCAGACAAATCAATTAAATGGGATGCTGCTGTTAATAGTGAAGCTGATTTTTTAGCAAGATATGGGTATGTAGGGGCAAGTTATTTAGGGCAAACTGGGTTTGGTTATATAGGACAAACACCAGTTACTTATTATGGACGAAATGGGGAACAACAAGATTTGCTTAATCCTGTTGAATTACCCACATTTACTTTTGGTCAATTACAAAGAGATCTAAAATATTTAAAAGAAGACCTACCAAAACAAGGTGATAATGTTGCTAAGTTTTGGGGAGAAGTTATTATTAATGTTCTTTCAGCAGGGTCAGGTTCAGCATTATCTACTGGTGTAACTGTATTAGAAGGAACAGTTGCAGAGAAAGTAACTGAAACTGGCATTAAATCTTTGTACCATTATACAAATGAGGTAGGTTATAGAGCTATATTGGAGTCAGGAGAACTATTCGCATCTACTGGAATAAAAAATGCAAGGTTTGGTTCTGGACAGTATTTAACTGATATTGTTCCAGGTTCTATACGAGGAGGGCAAGCATCTGCAAGGTTGTTTGGAGTTTATTGGAATCAACGTAAAATTACACATTACATAGAGATAAGTGTAGAAGGGCTAAGTGTTATTAAAAATAAGCCGTATAATTATTTAGTACCAGGTACTACTTCTCTAAATATCAGTGGGCGAGTACTTAATCATGGGGCATCTGATTTCTTAAAGTTCATCAAATAGGAACAGTAAATTTAGAATACCCATACTCAACTATAATTGGTTTTATGAATTTTTTTTGACGAATTTGATACCGACATTGAAAATTCATACAGCAATTTCCGCTTTGGGATTTTCGGGCGGCGTAGCTGCCTAATCTCGGTAATATTTAAAGACAATTTACTAACTTTTATGCGGTGTAACCGCTAAACAGGCGGTTTCGCGGTTACACCGCTCAGTAAACCCTATTTTTTGTTGAGTATTACCGAGATTAGGCAGCTACGCCGCCTGTGAAAAAACCAAAGCGGAAATTCATAAACGTTTATTTACAAATAATTGATATTCAATTATTTATAAAAGATTTTGATAGCTTTTTCATACTACTGGACATGACCCACAAATCCGTTAGGATTTGAACGTTTGTAGAAAAACTAAATGAACATTTTCCTCGAATCCGTAGGATTCGTACGTTTATTTGGAATATTTTAACGTGCGAATCCTACGGATTCGAGGAAAATCCGCTTATTATCATTTTCTATAAACGTGTAAATTCTAACGGATTTAAGTTCATGTCCAGTAGTATGTAGCTTTTTTAATGTCGGTATCAAAATCACTTGCACAAAACCAATTTAAATAAATAATAATATTTAAAATAATTGAAAAATGAACGATATTTTTATTAAGAAGTACTGGGCTGATGAAGACAAGTTATTTTACTTACATTTTCAAGATAAAGCAGCTGTAAAGCAAATTGAAATTACAGCAAATGAAAAAATCTTCTTAGATATTGATACCCCTGTTCAAGGTGAGTCAATGCTATACGATCAAGAATTGAATTTACTTGATTTAGAACAAGAAGATTTTATTACGAAAGAGGAATTTAATATCGTTTGGCAAAATAAATAATAATGGTCACATATATTGAGCAAGGAAACATTTTCAAATTAGAAGGAGTGAACAATTACGCACATGGTTGTAATTGTATAGGTGCTATGGGCAAAGGCATTGCAGTCCAATTTAAAATAAAATTTCCTTTGATGTATAAGGAATATAAGAGTTTATGTGTTAGTGGAGGGTTTAATTTAGGAGATGTTTTCGCATACAATTATGGAAACGGATATGTATTTAACCTCGGTACTCAAACATCTTGGCGAACTAAAGCAGAAATTAAAGCAATTGAAAAATCTTTGAAAAATATGCTCTTTTTTGCTTCTGAACAGGACATAAAGGAAATTGCTTTACCCAAAATAGGTGCAGGATTGGGTGGTTTACAGTGGTTTGAAGTAAAAAATATCATTGACATAGTTTCAAAAGAATATTCAGATATTGAACTTTTTGTTGTAGAAAATTACCAAGAAGAATAGTAATAACTCATTCTGTGCTAAAAACCCTGCTGGTGACGGTGTTCACAACGGCGTGCCACACTTTTAGGACAACGCACGGCATCGCTTATGTCGGTCCCTGCTGGTGTCGGTCTCTGCTTGTGACAGTATTCAAAACGGCGTGCCACACTTTTAGGACAACGCACGGTGTCGCTTTTGTCGGTCTCCAGACCGACCACACGGATTTTTTATATTGCACGGCACTTTGCTATTTTTTCAGCCGATTAGCTTAAAAAAGCTGTGCCACAATTAACATTCGGTGCGGTCGGTCTTGAGACCAACAAAAGCAGCGCGGTGGGTTATTCTATGAGTTGTGGGTGTGTTTTTGGCAGTACACTCATTAGTTCATTGACATATTAGGCAAAATACTGAGGGGTCTCCCTCACCCACATTCTGAACTATGATTTTATAAAACCCATTGCTGTGCGTGCTAATCACCACTCACGCCATCAAAAAAATCAAAAAAATCATAGTTCAGACAATGTGTTCACTCATTCATTCACCATCTAAAACGAAAAAAAATGACACCATTCAAAACCTCTGTCATCGTTTTTTTTATGCTACTTGCACTGCCCGTTTTCGCGCAACTCCAAAAAGGGAATTACAGTTTTGGCGGCGATGCCCACCTTATGGGCGCATTGGAAAAAAGTGAGTACGCCAATACCAATGCTTTAAACGTCTCCCTTAGCCCGTCTGTTAGTAAATTTTTGACGGATAAATGGCAGATGGGTGTACGCCCCATTTTGTCCTATAATGCTCAAACATATAATGCAGAATTGAGTAGTGACAAAACTGACAAACAAAGATTTACCTAATTTGGGTTTGGAAGTATCAAGCCGTTATTATATCAAAAAATGGGCTAAAATAGCAGTATTTGGAGATATTAAAGCATCTTTTCAGCGCGGCATCAGTTATACGTCTATTCTGGATTCGCCATCTGGTTTTGGTGAAAAAAACAAATCGGGTAATTTTTTAAACTATCAAATAGGCATTGGCGCGAATATGTTTATTAATAAAGAAGTGGGATTTGAAACAATATTGGGTTACGTGCATACGGAATTGCCTTTATCAAGTGGGCGTTTTACATCTGCTGCCGTTCAATCTGGTTCAAGCCTTGCGCTTGAATTTAAGATGAATAATTTTATCAGTTTCGCCGCCGAAACGGATAAAACCGATAACAGTGAGACCCCTCAGTATATGGCGCAAGGACGACAAACTCTAAACGTAAATGGCTGGTTAGGAAGAAAAGACCCTAATATTTACCCCAACACAAGAACTAATAAATTAGCGATTCAATACAGTTATTGCCTCACTGATTACTGGCAACTCTTGGGTGATTTGGATTACACAGGCAAACAATTTTTCTTAGCATCAGTAGCTACTCGCTATAATATACCTATTAGAGAACGTTTTTTTGTGTATCCCGAAATAAAATTTGCTTATACTGCTTCTGACGGATTAATCAGCAATTTTTCTTCCCTACCATATATTGACCAAAGTCTTGGGCTTGGCATCGGTGGTAGCTATTTCTTGTCCAAAAATATTGCCTTAGACGCGACCTTTCTACAAGTCCGTTATTCCCTTAGTGACGGTTTTTATAGAAATAAAAATTTGGCAGGACTTGTCGGTTTGGGTAATATAGCATTACTTTACTTTATCAGATAACAGCCCCTTTGTTCACAAAATTTTGTTAATTAATCTAAGTTTTGTGGTATAAAAACGCGGCTTCGCCGCGTAAAAATCTAATGGAGCGAGCCGTTTTTTTTGTTTAAAATTTGGGCAAAGCCCAAATTTTAAACAAAAAAAACGGCTCGCTCCGAAAAAACTCCTCGCGCCGCCGAAGGCGGCGCGTTTTGAATGACTACCACAAAACTTAGGTTAAATATCGTAATATCCGAATATCAAAATATCTTAATCACTTTTATAGTACAAATCACGCACAAATGATAAAGCATAGCCCCTTTTTAGCTTTTTTACTCCTTTTATCGCTGCCTGTATGCGTACAAGCGAGTCATATAGTTGGTGGTGACATAAGTTATAAATTTATCCAACGTCAAGGCAAGAAAATCACGTTCCATTTCACAATGAAAATGTATCGAGATGTCTTCACACCTACGGCAACTGGTTTCGATGATATACCAAGAATATCTGTTTATTTGGCACAACCTACGGGCTATTTTTTCTACGGTAACTATGGTAGTGACGAAATTATCGCTGCACCTGTCAGCAAAAAACGAGTATTAGACCCGCCAACTTACCCCTGCTTAACGCCACCCTCAGATATTGGTGTAGATGAAGTAACGTATGAATGGGACGTCACCGTAGCTGACACAAACCTCTCTTACATTGTGACTTATCAACGCTGCTGTCGCAATGGAACAATCGCCAATATAATGTGATTTTCAATTCAATGTGGTATCGTGTCGCCGAACGGTGATTGCATCGGTTGAAGCAGACAGTGTAAAGGACAAACAATTCTTTTTGCACACTTGCGATGTGTCTGCTACACTCACCAATAAAAGCGTTGAACGCGCCAATATCTTCAATTTTGTGTGGCAAATCTATCAAAATGGCGATACTTTGCGTTATACAGACTGGAATCCGACGATTCAATTCCGCGATAGTGGCATGTATAGAGGCAAACTGCTCCTCAATCCCAATACGCCCTGCAATGACACTGCCTTATTGACCATCAACGTGAGTCGGGCTATAAAAGCTGATTTTAGTAGCCAATATGATACTTGTGTAGCAGGAGAAGTAAGTTTTACGAACAAAACAAAATTGGGTAGTTTTCCCCTAAAAGAAATCGTTTGGGATTACAGCGATGGCAAACGCGATACGAATACACTCAATCCCAAACACCAATACGAAACGCCAGGATTGAAACCCGTAAAACTGACCGTAAAAGACAAATTCAATTGTAAAAAAGATATAACAATCAACCTTGTGTGGCAACCCGCCCCGCCGATTCTAATTGTTGAACCCGACAAGTTTGCAGGTTGTACACCCGCCAAAGTATTTTTCAATAATAAATCAAAACCCATTGATTCAACCTACAAAATCAGATGGGATTTTGGTGACGGCGACACGAGTAAACGCATCAGCCCCACCCATGTTTTCACAAAAGGCGGTACATTCAACGTAAATCTAAAAATAACCTCACCCATCGGTTGTTACAAAGAACAAACGTTTAGCAATCGGATAAAAATCCGTGCCACCACCAAAGCCGATTTTGATTTTTCACCCACCAAACTCACCAATTTGACCCCCTCAGTATTTTTCACCGATAAATCAGAAATGCCCGTTGCATGGCATTGGAATATCGGAAAAAAAGGTATTTCATTGGAAAAAAATCCCAATTTTAGGCTTCAAGACACAGGCTTTCACACGGTCAAATTGATGATTAGAAACCCCGAAGGTTGTTTAGATTCCATCACAAAGACGCTCTATGTCGAGCCAACCGTTACGTTTTTTATGCCCAATGCCTTTAGTCCCAACAATGATTCTGCAAATGATGAATTTAAAGGCACAGGCTTCACCCAAGGCATGAAATCTTTTCATTTAGCAATATGGAATCGTTGGGGCGAAAAGATATTTGACACTACCAATCCAGAAATAGGCTGGAACGGATAAACCCATAATGTGGGTAATCCTGCGCCAGAAGGTGTTTATTGGTATCAATTGCACTACATAACGCCTACTAATCAGCAAGTGGAGAAAAAGAATTTTGTTACGTTGATTCGGTGAATACGTCTATTTGGGTGCCCGTATTTGGCGGAAGGTGAAACTGAACCAAGTAGAAAACTTATTTTTGCAAAACCCTATAAAAGCGTCATCATCGAAAGCCCTGTCCTAATGGCAATTGGCAATTGGAACTAATTTAAAATCAATCAATTGTATTTCAATTTTAATTCTAAAAATATATACAACGCACCCCTCAGTATATATTCAACGATTTTGTGAAAAACAGCTATCTTTGTCTTTATTTTCATTTTCAATTGGTTTAGTTATGGAAAACGATAAGCTATTCACGGACAGTAAACCGTCTGTTATCGGTTATGCGCAAGCGGATTTTGAAACTTTAATAACATCTAATAGGCTGTACATAGACCGCACAGCCTATATTCGAGTCATCGAAAACCACAGCAACGCCAACTTGTTGTTTGTGCGTCCTCGCCGTTTTGGAAAGTCCCTTTGGCTGTCTATTCTCCACTATTACTATGGTGTGGAACATAAAGATAAATTTGAAAAGCTGTTTGGCAATTTAGCGATAGGTCAACACCCAACCCCACTACACAATTCGTTTCTCATCTTAAAATTTCAATTTGCGGGTATTGATGTCGAAACAGATGCTTCGACGTTTTATGGCTTTCGGAGAAATGTCTTGACGGGTATCCAAAATTGTATGGGTACTTATCCTGCTTATTTCTCCCCCGAAGAAATAGCTTATGTTGAAACGATAGATACGCCTGCCAATATGATACAAGCGTTTTTTGGGCTTTATAAGCGAAAAAATATACCGCATCAACTCTACATTCTGATAGACGAATACGACCAATTTGCGAATGAACTCGTTGGACATGACACTGAACGGTTTAATGCCATCATCGGGAGGTCAGGTTTTGTGCGTAAATACTACGAATTAATAAAAGATGCCGCGAATACAGGTATAGTGAGTCGTTTTTTTGGAACGGGTGTTTCGCCTTTGACGGTTGATTCGCTCACAAGTGGTTTTAATATTACATCAAGTTTGGAGCAGGAATTAAAATTTCATGATTTAATGGGCTTTAAACGGCATGAAGTAGCTTATATTCTTCAACAAGTCGGGGCGGAGGAAGCAGAAATTCCCAAACTCATAACCGATTTGAAAGAATGGTACGATGGTTATTTGTTTAATCCAGAGGCAACTGAACTACTTTATAATTCGGATATGGTTATGTATTTTGCTTCACATTATGAGGAAAAAAAGAAATATCCGCGCAAAATGCTCGATGCAAATATTGCGACTGACTATTACAAAGTCAAAAAGATATTCAGCATACAAGGTCGTGAACAAGAATTCATTCCGATTCTGAAAGAACTGACGACTAAAGAGGTCGTAACGGCTAAAATGACCGATTTTTTCAACCTTGAAAAGCCGTTTACTAAGGACGACCTTGTGAGTTTGTTGTACTATATGGGCTGGATTACCATTAAAGATACGGACAACGGACTCTACAACTTTCAGATGCCCAATCGGGTGATTAAAGAATTGTATTACGATTATTTCGTTGATATTTCAGCGCAAGAACTGGGTTTGAACAACACCGCCCTCGATATACGCGATGCTTTGACCGAATTAGCCAGAACAAATAACCCGCAGCCCTTTCTAAATCAAATCAAAATCCTACTTGATAAGGGTTTGTCGTTGCGAGATGCACAAGGTTTTGATGAAAAACACTTGAAAATGCTCTTGATTCCCTATTTGAGCCTTTCTGCTTCGCATTATGTCAAAAGTGAACAAGAATGGGAAAATGGCTACCCCGATTTGCTGCTTTTGAGACGACCCAATATTACAACTCACTATAATTTTATTATTGAACTTAAATACGTTAAACTCAACGAAAAAAACAAACGGGTTGACCCGAAAGATAAAACATCTGAAAAAATATACGACAAAGTTGTCCGTGAAGCCCGTGTTCAACTCAACAAATATATTCAAACTGACGATGCCAAACGGATGCCGAACTTGAAAGCGTGGCTCATTGTTCTTGTTGGGCGCGAATGGAAATTGGTGGAGGAAATACCTGTTGTTTTTTGAGGCTCAATATACTTACAAAAGCGTCATCATCGAAAGCCCTGTTCCAATCGCAATTGCGCCAATTTTTTGCCAACTGATGCGGTGTTCGTCTGTATTGTCTATCTCAAAAAGAATGGTCGTTGAAATATGTAAGAGTGAACCAATGACTACTGCAATGATTTTTTGTAAGGTATCTGTTTGAAAATGAACACTTTGTGTCACGAAAGCCCCAAGCGGCGACATAGCGGCAAACGCAAAAATACTCAACCAAACCGTCTGTTTTTTTAATCCACTCATTATCAAAAGCAAGGCAAGGGCGAAGGCTTCGGGGGCTTTGTGTATGGCAACGCCGTAGAACAAATTGCTGTGTTCGTGGTGGTGTTCGTGGGTTGCTGCAGCGTGCAATTGCTCGCCGATACTGAGGGGTAGTCCTTCAATAAAGGCGTGAATGGACAAACTCAAAACGACTTGCAAAGCAAACATCGGTTTGCTTGTGTGGTGGTGGTCGTGAATGTGTCCGTGTTCAACGCCGAGCGAAAATTGTTCAAGTGTCAACTGGATAAAAAATCCCAATAAGACCCATAAACCAATGCTTTGTGGGCTGTTTGCGTAGGCATCGGGTATTAAGTGCAAGACTAAAATGCCCAGCAAATAAGCCCCAACAAAGGACAAAATCAACTGCAAAAGCCGCCGATTGTCGCTTTGAAAACGAAATGCCATGCCGCCACCAATAACGACGGCTGCAAATAGGGCTACGTATTGTAAAAATGTCATAAGCTATGCTCTAATGTTTTTTCCTCCTCCAGAATTTTCTCTAATTCTATTTCTATCTGAGGTAAAAAGATTTTATCAAAATCACTAATAGCACGGCAGTATTGGCAAACAAGATATTTTGAGCACATTTCAAGGCACAGCCTTCGTCTTTGACGAATAAAGAAGGTGTAATGTGCTGGTTTTTAAGGGATTGCCACTGTTCTTGCCAGCCCTCACTTGTCCGTTCATCCGCTAATTCGATGCGTAAAATAGTCAAACTTATTGGCTCAACGGTAATTAATATCGCTCGTTCGCCAGCAAAAATTTCGTCCGAAGCAAAAACAACCTGGTACGTTTGTTCGCCACCACCCGATAAATTCAAATCTTGACCAACGGCTTGTCCAGCATCGCGTAAAAATTCACTGATATAACCGAGCGAATCATTGACTGACCCATCGTGTTCCAAAAAAGTTTGTATCGAATTTAGGCTACAATTGCCAAAAAGACGATAGAACAAGATAGATTTTTGGCAAGCGACTATCTTCGCTTCTCTTGAAAGTACGCTGGACAAACCTATTTTATCAACCGAAGCATACTTCTTGGCGTTCTCATATAAAAATGTCCGAGAAACATGGTACTTTTGAGAAAGTTCTGTTACTTGTCCTTGTCGTTTTTGATGCGTAATGACATAAGCCAATAACATGCGACGTTGGGGGGGTAAATCCAAACGACGCTTAAATATTGTGAGTGAATCCATGATGAGTTGTTATTTTTTTTTCCAAAATCAATTATACAACTTAGGATTCACTCTTTTTTTTTTGTTTACTGGCATATGAAAGATGCCAAAATTAGATTATTTATTCAATCAAGGAACTTTATACCGTGCAAATGCGTTAGTTTTGCGCCGCCAAAATACCCCCTCAGTATTTTGGCACTAAAAACAGTTAAAATTAATGGATTTACAACCAAAAGACTTATACGAAAAATTAGAATTCGATAAAGTCATTGCCTTATTGATGCGCGAATGTTCGGGCGAATTGGGGCAGGAATATTTTGAGCAATTGCAACCATCTATCCATTTGAAGGAGATTGATCAGCAATTGAAAGAGGCAAAAGAGTTAAAATTAGCGATAGAAAAAAACGATAAATTTCCGTTTGCTGCCTATTATCCAATAGATGAAGATGTCAAATATCTACGCATTGAAGGCTATGTTTTGTCGGTCGAAAGTTTGCAGCGCATCAATGCCGTGTTGTTGATTATTCGGGAGGTCAGTCGCTTTTTTACGCCCGTGCGTCAAGCCATTTATCCGCATTTATTTGCGATAATGCAAGGCATCAAATTAGATGAAACCTTGTCTAAAGAAATCAGCCGCATCATTGACGATGAGGGCAATATCCGCGCCGATGCCTCGCCCGAACTCGTCCGTTTGCGCCGTATGCAGCAATCAAAATTGCGTGAAATTGAGAGCGTTTACCGCCGTTTGCTCGGCGAATTTCGTCAAAAAGGGTGGCTAACGGACAGTGCCGAAACATTGAGAAACGGTCGCCGCGTTTTGTCTGTCCCTTCTGAACACAAGCGCAAAATTCGCGGTATCATTCACGATGAATCAGCCACTGGAAAAACCGCTTTCATCGAACCCGAAGCCGCTATCGAAGTCAACAATGATTTGTTCGATTTGGAGCAAGATGAAAAGCAAGAAGTCTATCGCATACTGAGGGGTCTATCCGAAAAAATGCGTCCTTTTGTCGCCGATTTTTTGACCTTTCAAGACATTGTTGTGCGCTACGATGTCGTTTTGGCGAAAGCCCGCATTGCCTTCAAAATGAAAGCCACAATGCCGCAATTGATTAATGCCCCGACTTTTGGGATTAAAAAAGGGCGTCACCCGTTGCTGTACCTAAAAAATAAAGCCGCAGGACGTGAAACCGTTCCTTTTACCCTCGATTTATACAAAGACAACCGCATTTTATTGGTTTCTGGACCCAATGCAGGGGGTAAATCTATCTTGATGAAATCGGTGGGCTTGATTCAATTGATGTTGCAATGTGGTTTGCTCGTGCCTGTCAACGAATCGAGTGAAATGGGCATTTTTGAACGTATTTTCGCCCATATTGGCGATGCGCAAAGCCTTGAAGACGACCTTTCTACGTACAGTTCGCACCTCCAAAATATGAAGTATTTTTTGGATAATGCAAACGAACAATCCTTGATTTTGATTGACGAATTTGGTTCTGGTACTGACCCCAAAATGGGCGGTGCTATTGCCGAAGCCGTGCTAAAAGGCTTGAATGAGCGCAAAGTTTACGGATTAGTCACGACCCACTACGGCAATTTGAAAATGTTTGCCTATCGCACTGAGTGCATTGTGAATGGCTGCATGAATTTTGATAAAGATAACCTCAAACCAACCTATCAATTGACGGTCGGACGACCTGGTTCGTCGTATGCTTTTGAGATTGCCACAAGCGTTGGATTGAACCGCGATGTGTTGAAATACGCCAAAAAACGCATCGGCGAAAACGAACAAGCGGTTGATGAATTGCTCGTGGATTTGCAGCGCGAAAAGCAAGAATATGACGAAAAACTAAAAGAACTTAGTGAAAAACAAGTGCTTTTGGAACGTCTGATGAAGCAATACGATGACCACGTAAAAGACATCGAATTCCGCCGCAAAAAACTCAAATTAGATGCTAAAGAATTGGAATTGCAGAAAAATTCGCAGACCAATCAAGAGCTGAAAGTCTTGTTGAAAGAATTAAAACAAGAGAAAAATGTCGAAAAAGCGCAACAAATTGTCCAAGAAGTGCGCGTTCAACAAGCCCGTTTAGCAGAAGAATTTGATACACTAAGCTATGATGTCTATGCCGCAAAACCAGCACTTGAAAAGCCAATTGAGGTCGGCACAACGGTCAAAATGCGGGCAGGGTCGGCAACGGGCATTGTGGAAGTATTGGACAAAAAAGAGGCAACTTTACGCATGGGCGAGATGCGTGTTACGGTAAAATTGAAAGATTTAATTGCCGTCGGCGAACAACTCGACATCAAACGCACCCCCTCAGTAACAACCGATGCCATTAACCGTTCAGCGACTTTCGACGGTAAAGTAGATTTGCGCGGCATGTCCATGCTCGATGCGGACAAAGCCTTAGAAGAATTTATGGATAGGGCAGTGGTATCAAGTGCCAACAGTGTGCATATTGTGCATGGCAAAGGCAATGGCGTTTTGAGAAAGGTCGTAAAACAAAAGTTGCGCGAATACAAACAAGTGAAACGGTTTTTTCACCCCGAACACAACGAAGGAGGAGACGGCGCAACGGTGGTTGAGTTTTAATTTCAAAGTGATACAACTCTCCAAGGGTTTTTAACCCTTGGAGAGTTTTTCTTCACCTATTTTTTAATCGCCAATTTTTTAGCCATTTTTTGCGCTTTCAATGCCAATTCTGTTGCCAGAAAACAATGGTCTTGGGTCATTGCCGTTTCGGTGCGGTTCACGATGTCGTTGACCAACAATTCGCCGAAAGGCAGAGGAACATCTTTACAATCAATGTATTTTGTTTCTTTTTGCGTCACCAAATACAGATGATTGCCGTCTGCATGGTTTGCAATATCAATATTTTTTCTAATTTCAATATACCCCTCAGTACCCAAGATTGTCAAACGTCCGTCGCCCCAAGTACCCAAACCGTCGGGTGTGAACCAGTCCACACGAATATAGCCCGTGCCATTGTTACCCCTGACCATGACATCGCCAAAATCTTCAAATTTTGGGTATTGCGGATGGTGGACATTCCCGATTTGCGAAGCCACAATATCCGCTTTGGTTGACCCCGTAAAAAACAAAAATTGGTCAAATTGGTGCGAGCCAATATCGTTGATAATGCCGCCCGAAAAAGCATAATCGAAAAACCATTCGGGTCTCGATTTCACGTTCATACGATGTGGTCCCATGCCAATTGTCTGAATTACTTGCCCAATTGCCCCTTCTTTCACGAGTTCACCCGCTTTGACAGTTGCGCGGTTTTCATGCCTTTCGCTGTACATAATCGAGTAAATGCGTTTGGTTTCTGCTTGTACTTTCCGCACTTTTTTCAATTGTTGCAATGACGTAATCCCGGGTTTATCCGACAAATAATCTTTGCCATGCTGCATGACTTCGATGCCCAAAGGCGCACGTTCGACAGGAATGCCCGAACTCAAAACCAATTGGATTGACTTATCTTCCAATATTTCGTTTTTATTGTTCGCCAATTTTGCCGTTGGATACTTTTTGGCAAATGCTGCCACAAGGTCGGGTTCTTTGGCGTAAAAAGAGACCAATTCACCGCCTCCGCGTCTCACCGCGTCCACCATTCCGTAAATATGACCATGATTCATATTGATAACGGAAAATTTTATGCGCGGCTCTACGGTCGCCAAAGGTGTGGCAGGTGTTTCTACCTCTACGTCTTGTGGTAAAGTGGAGAACAAAGCCATGCTTGTTGCTGCTTTAGCCGTATTTTTTATGAAATTACGGCGATTTAAAAGAGTATTTTTCATACGTGATTTTTGAACGTTTAAAAACTTTGCTTTGTGACAATTTTAGCGATAACTCACGTTTGGGGAACTTTAAAAGCTGTGCATACCCCATAAGTTTTGAATCATACGGATTCAAGACCTAAAAAAAGATATAGGGTATGCACAGCTCGCTCACGCAAGAGAGGAGAGGTGGTTCATTTTTCGGGCAAAGCCCGAAAAATGAACCACATTCCCTTCCTCGCGCGAGCGAAGCGAGCGCGAGCAGCGTTGTCTAAATTTTATGTATGGTTTCAACAACTGGTGGATTTTATTAAAATTGTTTTACTTATGAAATTTTCTTAGAGCAAAGATATTTTTTTAATTGGCTTTAAGAATCTTATTTTTAAAAAAAAATCTCATTTTTGCCCGAAAGAAATTCAACTAAAAAAAATCCCGTATGTCGAGATTACTAAAAATTGCCCTTGCTGCCGTCATTTTGGCTGGTGGACTTTATCTTTATCTTTATTTTTTCAAATCCAATGTATCCAGCGATTTGAGAAGCGAATTTATCAAAATTCCGTCAGGTTCTTCCTTCGACGACCTCAAAACCTTGCTCGTTACTGAGGGGGTGATTTCGGACGAAGGTAACTTTCAGCAATGGGCATCGTGGCTCAGTTTCAATAATGTGCGGTCGGGACGTTTTCGCGTAAAATCGGGTTGGAGTAGCTACGATTTGATTAAGCACTTTCAAGTGGGTGAACAAGCTCCCGTAAAAGTGGTGTTAAACAATGAAAAAACGCCTCAGCAAGTAGCCACAAAAATTGCTAAAGTATTGGAACGCGATTCGGCAACTTTCGCGCAAACTTTCTTAGATGCTCAAGTTTTGGACTCACTTGGACTAAAAAAAGAAACCTTGATGTGCATTTTTCTGCCCAATACTTATGAATTTTTCTGGAACACAGAACCCCGAAAATTCATTGAGCGCATGGCAAAAGAATACCGCCGTTATTGGAATCCAGAGCGTACCGCCCTCGCAAAAGCACAAGGTTTGACACCCGAACAAGCCGTAACAATGGCATCAATAGTAGATGGCGAAACACGGCACGACGATGAACGCCCAAAAGTTGCCGCCGCTTATCTGAACCGTTTAAAGCAAAACATCAAGTTGCAAGCCGACCCAACTGTACAGTTTGGTTTAATGGAAATAGAAGGCACATCGAGCTTTCGGCGGTTGTTCAATTCCGATTATTTGAAACCGCATCCTTACAACACTTACCTCAATTTTGGCGTGCCTCCCGGACCTATTTGTATGCCGCAGCCGTCGAGTATTGAGGCAGTTTTAAAACCTGCACAACACAATTTTATCTATTTTGTCGCAAAACCCGATAATTCGGGCTACCACAACTACGCCGAAACCTACGAGCAACATTTGGTCAATGTGAAAATATACCAAACGTGGTTGGCAAAGAGTAAGTGATTACAAAAAATAAAACGCATGAAAATTCTCCAAGTTTGCAAGAAATTTCCTTATCCGCCCAAAGATGGTGAGGTCATCGCTATCAATACTTTGTCGAAATCGCTCACTGCTTTGGGCGCAGAAGTGACGCTTTTGACGATGAATACGAGCAAACACCGCGTAAAAGTGGCGGAGTTGCCCAATAGTTTTCAGGCAACTTTTAAAGCTGTTTACGATGTTGAAATCAATAATGACATCACGATTTGGGGCGGTTTTAAAAATCTGTTTGAAAAAGAAAGTTACCACGTTACCCGTTTTATCAATGATGCTTTTGCGCAAAAATTGGTCGAAATACTGAGGGGGGGCAATTTTGATGTGGTACAGTTGGAAACGGTTTTTCTCGCGCCTTACATTCCTTTTATTCGTGAAAATTCTAATGCGATTATTGCTTTACGGTCGCACAACGTAGAGCATGAGATTTGGAAAAGGGTAGCAGAAGTAACCAGTTTTTTGCCTAAACGCTGGTATTTGAATTTTTTAAATCGAAAATTGCGGCGTTTTGAATTAGGCAATATTCAAAATTGTGATATTCTTCTGCCCATAACAGCACGCGATGAACGGATTTTTAAGTTATTGGGTTACAATGGCATATCGGTCGTTACGCCCGTAGGTCTGAGTAGCCGCGATTATCGTCCGAATAATCAAAGTTTTGCGCGTCCTTTGTCACTTGGGTTTATTGGTGCATTGGATTGGATGCCGAATCAAGAAGGTTTGCGCTGGTTTTTAGAAAAAGTTTGGGCAATAGAAGCCAATCGAGAAATGCCACAATTATCGAGTTTAGCGAAAAATAAAAAAACAAAACCAACTGATTTAAAACTCCACATTGCGGGTAGAAATGCACCAAATTGGTTGCGTCAATTGAAGGGAAAGAATATTGATTTTCACGGAGAAATACCTGATGCTCAACTGTTTATGAATGAACATTCGGTGGCAATTGTCCCTTTGTTTAGCGGTAGTGGTATTCGTGTTAAAATCTTGGAAGCCATGATGTTGGGGCGAGTCGTATTGACCACTTCAATAGGTTTGGAAGGTATTGCGGCGGAAGACGGCAATCATGTTTTGATTGCCAATTCAGATTATGATTTTATCGAAAAAATTGAATTTTGCCGAAAAAGACCCGATTTACTGAGGGGTATCGGTGAACGCGCCAGACAATTTGCAGTGGATAATTTTGACAGCCTCGCCGTCGCAAAACGCGTTTTGACGGCTTACGAAACATTCCATGCTGAAAAAACATTGAGCCAAACAACGGGCAATTAAGAAAATTCTAACTACTGGTAACTTCGGAAATCTCATAAATCCGTTAGGATTTACATGTTTGTAGAAAATATAAAGCAAAACGCACATTGAATCCGTAGGATTCATACGTTTGTAAGGGTTAAAAAACGTGCGAATCCTACGGATTCGGGGGACAGTTACTTGATTTTTATTCTACAAACGTATGAATCCGATGGATTCAAGAGATTTCCGAAGTTACCAATAACTACTTAGTCCCTAACATTAAAGTAGGAATATCTACGAATCCAGCTAATTTTATTCAATAAATTGAGTATTTTTAGTTTTTATCGAGTCAAACTCCCCCTTTGGGGGTTGGGGGGCTTAGTGGTTAAGAAAAAACTAACTATTTTCGCCCCGTGAAAATACTCGTTCTAACATCTCGCTTCCCCTTTCCACTTGAAAAAGGGGACAAATTGCGCATCTACCATCAAATGCGTGAACTTGCGTGTGCGGGTCACGAAATTGTCTTGGTGGCACTCGCCGACGAACCTGTTTTAGATAGGTATGTAGAAGAAATCAAAAAGTTTTGCAGTCAGATTTATGTGTTCCGACTGACAAAATTGGTGCTTTTTAGCAATATTTTTAAAAATATACTGAAGGGAGGCAAATTGCCTTTTCAAATTGCCTATTTTTTTAATTCTGCTATTAAAAATCAAATAAAACAGATTATTGAGAGTGAACAACCCGACCATATTTATTGCCATTTAGTCCGTATGTCAGAATATGTTAAAGATGTGGACTTGCCCAAAACGCTTGATTTTATGGACGCTTTTGGGGCGGGCAGTCATAGTCGGGCGGCGATTGCTTCGTTGTTTTTGCAACCTTTTTGGTATTTTGAAGCGCGTTTGATGCTGCGTTACGAAAAAGAAATTGCGGCTTGCTTCTCTAATCTTACCATTATTTCTGAGCAAGACCGTGAACGCTTGCCCATTTCGGCGGCAGCAGTAACGGTTATTGGGAATGGTGTGGACATTGATTTTTTTAGCTTAATGCCTTTTAAAATTAAAAAATACGATGTTTGTTTTGTCGGAAATTTGGGTTATTATTCCAATGTAGAGGCAGTACGTTATTTAATTAAACACATTCTACCCTTATTAAAAATTGCAAAACCAGACATTAAAATCCTCGTAGCAGGCGCACGACCGACGACAGAAATTCAAGATTTAAGTGATACACACGTCACTGTTTTGGGTTGGCTCGACGATATTAGAGAAGCCTATGCCGCATCTCGCATTTTAGTTGCCCCTCTGATGCATGGCATTGGGCAGCAAAATAAAATATTAGAAGCAATGGCAATGCACGTTCCCGTCGTGGCAACAAGTCGGGTCAATAATGCGATTGGCGCAGTGCCAGGAAACGATATTTTAGTCGCTGATACTGAAGGGGTGTTTGTCGAACAGATTTTACGACTATTGCAAAGCATTGATTTACAAAATCTTATAGCAACTAACGGGCGGGCTTTTGTAGAGAAAAAATATGCTTGGGAAGAGGCTACTAAAGGTTTGGAAGAATTAATCGTAAAAGCTCAGTCTGAACTATGATTCTTATCATTTATTTGATTTCTATGACCAGATTAGGGTTGTGTACTTCATAAAAATCAAATAAATCATAAGAATCATAGTTCAGACAATGTTGGCTAAGTAATTACGAACAGATAAATAATGTAGTAGAAAAATAGGATTTGTAACCTCTGGTTTTGTATATTTGTCCATTAAAATTTGTAAAAAATGGATAATCAAATTACTATTAGCGAATTATTAAAAGGTGTGGGGCAATTGAGTGTTCGTGAGTTTGAAGAATTTTTCATTAAAATTCAATCTATCCGTACTCAAAAAATACCTCATAGCCTAAGCGATGATGAAAATAAACTATTGAAACAGATTAGAACAAGCGTACTTGCACCAAAGCAGGTTCGGTTCAATTATCTTGTTGCGCGAAGAGATGCGTCAACATTGACAGTAAACGAATATGAAGAACTCTTAAAACTCACCGAAGAAATTGAAAAAAGTGATATTGTTCGACTCAAACGAATGGCTAAACTTGCTGATTTGAAGGGCATTAGCCTCTCAGAAATACCTCAAATCTTTGGAATTACTCCTTATCAACATGGCTAATTATAAATTGAGACAATTAGTAACGGAGAGGGCTTTGGGATGTTGTGAGTACTGTATGAGTCAAGAAAAGTATTCTTCCCAATCGTTTTCTTTAGAACACATTATTCCGAAGGCATTAGGTGGAAATGATGATTTAGATAATTTAGCTTTGGCATGTCAAGGCTGTAATAATTTTAAATTCATCAAAATTAAGTTTTTTGATAAAACCATTAATACAGAAGTTTCTCTATTCAATCCACGTCAAGATAATTGGCAAGACCATTTTAAATGGAATAGCAATTTTACCGTTATTATTGGTTTAACTCCTACGGGAAGAGTAACAGTTGAGGCTTTACAATTGAATCGAGAAAATCTAATCAATCAACGAATTGTCTATCGTGCTTTTGGAATTCACCCACCAGCACATACAATTGAATAATTAAAAACGCTCTGTAAGTCATTTTGCAAAGCGTTTTTTATTGTTTTGTCACTTTGACTTTTTCTATAATCTCATTTTCAACAATAAACAAAGGTCGTCCTTTCACTTGAAAAAATATCCTCAATAAATACTCACCCATGAGTCCCATGAAAAACAATTGAAGACCGCTAAAAAAGACGATGATAAAAATGGTTGCTGTAAAGCCTTGTGGCACGTCGTTGTACATAAGTTTGCGGTAAATACTGTACAATAAATACAAAAAAGCCGCGCCAACTGCCGAATAACCGATGCGTTTGATGAGTTTTATCGGAAATTCCGAAAAATTAAAAATACCATTGTATGCCAAATTGAGGAGCATACGAAAGCCATATTTTGACGAACCTGCCGCCCGTTCTGCACGGTCATAGGCGATGCCTATTTGTTTAAACCCAATCCATGACCGCATACCACGAAGGTAGCGGCTTTCTTCGGGCATAGCGTTGAGAATGTCCACAACACGGCGCGACATAAAGCAAAAATCGCCCGAATCTAACGGAATATCAATGTAAGAGATAGATTTCAACAGCCGATAAAAGGCACTGTACGCCAATTTTTTAAACCCATTTTCTTTCCGTTTTTGTCGAATGGCATACACCACATCGTAGCCTTCACGGTATTTTGAGTAGAAATCGGGCAACAATTCGGGTGGGTCTTGCAAGTCACCGTCAATCACAAGCACCCCTTCGGTACCGCGTGCTTTTGAAAGCCCTGCGGTCAAGGCAATTTGATGTCCATAGTTGCGGGCTAAAAAAACGGCATGGTAACGCGGGTCAGTAAGGGCAAGTTGTTGTATCAATTCGCTTGTATTGTCGCTGCTGCCATCATTTACCAAAACAATTTCTATAGGTTGAGATATTAGAGAATTATTCCAAGTCTCCATCAATGTATTGAGCCGTTCCACCAATTTGGGCAGTATGGCACTTTCATTAAAAAGTGGGACGACAATAGATATTGCAGGCGAATGATTGTTCATTAACTGAGAGTTGAAAATAACCTATTGGGGCGAGCGTGTTTTTAAATCAGAAAAATCGAAGATTTTTCTGATTTAAAAACACGCTCGCCCCCAAAAAACTACTTTTTGGCGATTTTCGAGCGAAGCGAGAAAGAGCCAGTTTATTGATAGCTTCGCTCGCAAAAAAGGGGGAAAAGTGGTTCATTTTTCGGGCTTTGCCCGAAAAATGAACCACCTCCCTTTATCTTGCAAGCGAAGCGAGCAATAGTGTAGAGTAATATTCTAATTATCATTAAATAATTGTTCTGCACGGCGATTAAAATCCGTACCTACATTGCCCGTGCCATCAATATAATTTCCATTTTGCTGATTTTGCGGTGCATTTTTGTACAAATCCGATTTCCAACGCGGATTTTGAATTTCACCCCGACAAGTTGAGTGCAATAACCGATAACCGTTGACAACCAACGACGGATTGTAGAATATAAATTTTACATTCGTTTGTTCATTGCGCTCTATTTTTGCATAAGCCCAAATTTCATAAGGTGGCGCACTTGTTTCGTTTTCAACGGTTATCACATCAGTTGGGCGACCGTATTTCAAAAAGAGGCGTCCCCTGTCCGTATCGAAGCCAAAACCCATGCCGTTGCCGTAGGTTCTATCCACTGTTTTGGCGGTCATCATGTATTCGTCGTAGGCTTGTTCGGGCATAATAGGGCTTTTTTTTGCCCAATATTTGAACAAAAACAGCTTTTGCGCAGAGGTATCGGCTCTTTTTACCATATCGCTTACAATAGCCACTTCATCATCGGGCAGTTGCATCATAATAGAACGCACGGCGTAGCGCAAGTCTTTTTCCGACAATTGCCCCACAAATTCTTGACTTACTGAGGCGTTTGATAAAGTATCGAGGCGGTTGAAAGAAGGATTACTGCGTTGAAAAAACACCTCTTTTTCGCTCAACAAGTCGTTGTTTTTATTGCGAATTGTCACGATAAAACGGTAATTGCCCGATTCCAATTGGCTGATGTCAAACGATAACAAATTCGTGACAACGGCGGCTGGTTTTTTGCGTTTGTGTGCCACCATTGAAGGTTTTTCATTGACCGCACCAAAGGCTTTTATGACAGTACAGGTTACTAAAAAATCATCGGGACTGTTTTGGTCAATATTGTAAACTTCGTTGTAGAAAATGAGGTTCGTAAAATTACGGTCGTAAAAACCAAAAGGCAATGCCTCCATAAAAATGCCATTTTTCGACCCTTGACGGGCATTGAGGCTGTCATTTTCAAAATAACTTAGAAGCTGAATATCACTTTGACGAAGATTGACATTATTATAATCCACAATAACAACCGATTTGAAAGTAGCAATATTACCTTCTTTATTAAGGTCTTTGATAGATACTTCAATGTCATAGACACCGTTTTTAATGCCATAGCGTTTGACATCTACGAAATTAATGGGGTCGAGTGCTTTGGGACTTTTAACCGCGTATTTGTCGAATTGAACAACTTTATCGCTTTGTTTGAGCGATATATTGACTTCGATATGGGCTTGTGAATCAGTTGAGTCAACTTGTTTCCATTTTAAAGATTGCCCAACAAGATATAGGTTAAATTCAATATAATTTTCCGTTTCTCCCTTAAAGCACGCGTGAGAAACACTTACTTCAACGGCAGCTTTGGCAAAATAAGGAGCAGAAAAAAATAAAATGGTTAAAAAAAATAACTTTCTCATGTTTTTAAATGATTGTTCGATTGATTAAGAGATTTCAAAGACGCTTTGGCATTTTCGAGTGGCGTAGCTGCTTAATCTTGGTAATATTTAAAGGCAGCCAGTATTTTTTGATGTGGTGTAACCGCAAAACGGGAACTTTAGCGGTTACACTGCTTTTAGAATAGTTCCAATCTTACGCGGGTTTTAAACCCGCGTCAGATTTTCTAAAGATGTATAACACGCGCTACTGAGGGGTAATTTTTTACCCATTAAATTTACGAAATTACCAAATTTGAAATCTTTGAAATTTGAAATTCTTGAAATCTTATTGACGTATCAAAACTAATTTAAAATCAAACCCACGCATTTCGGTTGTCATTTCCAATGAAGAATCGGTTTGCGCTTGGATATTAAACTCGATTTGTGGCTGCGAATTTTTTATCAATTTTTCTTTTTTTAAGTCAAAAGAGGTTGTTTCGTCAGTCGTTGCTTCATTGAAATTCGTTGTAAGGTTGCCATTATCGAAGTCAAAATGAATACGGTCTAACGAGGGGGCTGGTTGCCCATTGAGTTCAGCATATTTCAAATCCCAATGCCCATTGAGGCTTTGTTTTTTTGACGCATCGCCGTTGCAACTTACTAAACTACAAAAAGCAATACTTAAAAGGAGGTGTGTAATCTTCATTATTCTATGTGATTTTTTAGACATATATATTCCAAAATATCCGCAAAGTTAGACACTTTTCTCAAAAATGAGACCAAAATTATGGAAAAATATAGTGAATTCGTAATTACTTAGTTCATAGCTCGCTTCGCTCGCAAAAAAGGAGAATGTGGTTCGTTTTTCGGGCTTTGCCCGAAAAATGAACCACAGCCCTTCCCACGCGCGAGTGAAGCGAGCGCGTGGCTAAGTCGTTACTATTTTACTCATCTATAATTTTCTTTTAAATTTTTATAAAACGAAAAGTTAACGTTTCTATTAGTTGATAGATTTTAAAAATTCATCGTACTTTCACGAGAAATTGAGGAAATCAGCATTGATTAAAAATATTAAAAATTTTCGTAATTACGTAGCCGTATGTATTTCGCTCGCGCGCGTGACTAAGTAATTATCTATTTTTTATAAAATCTATTATTTCATCTACAAAAACCAGTATTTTTATTATGAAAAACACCGTAAAAACCCTTTATTTCACCTTGATTCTATGCGTTTTTGGCGCAATCAATGCTCAAGCCCAAGTTTGCCAGCCCGACGCGCGTTACCGCGATTCAACCGTTGGCGTTTATCCTTCACCTGTTACAGCGTCAAACCCCAATGGTGGTATCAACAAGGCGGCTTGTATCGGCAAACCTTACAGTTTTGTTTTTACAGTCAAAATTGCCGACACAATTACAGTGCCGCTTGTTGGAAAAATTCCGTTAGACAGTTTAACTATGGCGACAACAGGTGCAGTTACAGGTATGCCTACGGGTATGACTTATGCGTGCAACCCTGCTAATTGTGTATTCAAGAAAAATACAACGGGTTGCGTTATTATTCAAGGCACACCTGTTGCTACAAATGCGATTAAATCTTATGCTTTAGTTATTGCAGGCAAGGCGTATTCTTCGACTATTTCGTTTTTGTATCCCAATGGCTATCCAGCTACTTTCCCTGGTGACTTGTTTCCGGGTGAATACAATTTGAAACTTTTGGCGGCAAACGACCCAGGTTGTGTGTCTTCTACGAATGATTTGAAAGAAGTAAGCAATTTTTATGCCTTTCCAAATCCGACGAATGGCAAAACGGTTATCACAATCGAATCGAGTGTACAGGGTAATTTTGAATTCTCATTGACAAATATGATGGGACAACGGATTGAAACACGCCCCCTCAGTATCCAAGCGGGTATCAATGCTTTTCAAATTGATGCCACGACATTACCGAACGGTATTTACATTTATGCTTTGTCAAAGGGTAGCCGCGTTGTGTCTAACAAATTGATTGTCAATAACTAATCTTAATTTTGTGGCATAAAAACGCAGCTTCGCCGCGTGGAAATTCTAATGGAGCGAGCCGTTTTTTTGTTAAAAATTTGGGCAAAGCGCAAATTTTTAAAAAAAAAAACGGCTCGCTCCTAAAGACTGCCGCGCCGCCGAAGGCGGCGCATTTTGAGCTAAGTAGTTAGTCATAAATAATCGCTACTTTTTGCGATGCTTCTCGCACTCGCTTCGCTCGCGCGAGAAGGGGGAATGTGGTTCATTTTTCGGGCTTTGCCCGAAAAATGAACCACTTCTTTTCTCTTTTCGCGAGCGAAGCGAGCGCAAAGGTGTGCGCTGAAAAGTAGCGATTATTTATGAACAGCTACTTAGCCCCACGTTCGGGGAACTTTGAAAGTTCCCCGAACCTTACGCGCCGTTAAATTAAAATTTTCCAATAGTTTACATATTATGATTATTTTCTTTCGTTCAACCTGATTATCCATCAAAAATGGGTAGTGGGCTAAATTGGTTGATTTGAAAAGCGACATTTCATAAATCATTGAAAATCAACGCAACGTGTGCCACAACTTTGAGTTGGGGCATTGCCTTCTTGGACTATTGTTTTATGATTTCTGCTAACCGTATCGGCTCAAAAGAATTTAACGGAGCTTTTGATTTAATGCAGTTAAAAGTCATTCAAGAAGCCATTTCTTTGACCGTTTTTATGCTGTTTGCATTCGTTTTTTTCAAAAGTGAAGCCCTAAAATGGAACCATTTTGTAGGATTCGGGTGCATTATTTTGGCAGTTTTTATTTTTAAAACGTGATTTATTGGCAATCATAAGGTGTCAAATCGCGACTCACATTTTTAAATCCGTTGGCGGCATCCATATTGCCAATGCTTTGATTTTTATTATTTCTAATACAAATTCTATTTTCTTTTTTAATTGTGCCGTCTTGGTTTTTTATTTGGGGGTCAATAATACCATCGTATATAATGTGTGGTACGTTTTTCCCAAATTTTAATTTAAACCAAAATATTTTTCCAAAACGTCCTTTGAAAGTGGGACGCTGGTGCTTTCTTTCAAAATTATTGTCGTAAATACTGATAGCCGTAGGATATGGATAATAGTCTTTATCTTTAATCGGATTTTCGGTCATAAAATAACTGATGATGCCCACACCCGCCGATTTGTTATTGAGGATTTCATTACCGAAAATTTCTACGTGATTGGTAGCTAAAATTAAAACGCCCGTACCAAGCGGAACTTTTGCCACGATATTCCCTTTTGGTGCAAAGTTTCCCAAATTGTTGTCAAAAATTTTGTTGTTATAAACCCGTACAAAGCCACCTTTTTTTTGCACTAAATCGGGTAAGTCAAAAACTAAAATGCCTCCTGTATTTTGGGTGGCTACGTTGTCAAATACATCAGCATTAAGCGAATTTTCGATTTCAATGCCCGCCACATTTTCAATAGCTGTACAGTTTTTGACAACAATTTTACGACTTTGACCCACATAAATACCTGCATCTGATGCACCACGCGCCACGCAGCCATCAATCAGTACATCTTCGCATTGAACAGGGTAGAGGGCGTAACCGCCATTTTTAGAAGACGGTTTGCCCGTCCATTCAGCCTTTACGCGGCGAAACGTCATGCCTTTTACGTGCATCGTTTTTACCAAATCGCCTTTAGAATCCTGCAAAGTGAGGTCTTCCAATATGATATTTTCACAATTCGTAATCCGCAAACCTTCTGCACCAGATGTTTGGTTTTTAAAACTCAAAACAGTCTTGTTCATACCTTTTCCGCGAACGGTGATGTTCTTTTTTCCATCTAATGAAAGACTTTTGGCAAGCGTAAACGACCCCTCAGTAATGTCGATTGTTTGACCATTTTCGACAAGAATGAGTTGTGTTTGTAGCTTTTTTTCAAAATCAGCTTGGGCATGTGTTCTAAATACCGTTAGAAGTGTGACGAATAGAATGAGCGTTTTTTTCATTATTTTAATATTAAATTACTGAAGGCGTGAATTTACAAAAAATTATCATTTTAGATTTTGAAACCATACATAAATTCAAAATACGCATTAAAAGGCACTTTTGCGCTCGCTTCGCTCGCGCAAAAGGAGGAGAGGTTGTTCATTTTTCGGGCTTTGCCCGAAAAATGAACAACATTTCCCCTCTCGCGCGAGCGAAGCGAGCGCGAGAACCAGCAGTTTGGATTTTATGTATGGTTTCAAATTTTAGATTAATAAACGCCAAATCAAAACAAAAAATCATTTATACTGTTTGAGTCTTATTAAGAAATTGTAACTACTTAGTCGAGGAGTGTGCATAACCTAAAAACATCGTTTTTTGATTAAAAACAGATGTTTTGCGCTCGCTTCGCTCGCGCAAAGGGGGGAATGTGGTTCGTTTTTTCGGCGAAGCCGAAAAACGAACCACATTCTCTCCCTCGCGCGAGCGAAGCGAGCGCGAGATGCAAAAACGCTTTTAGGTCATGCCCATCCCTCAATTACTTAGTCACGCGTTCGCTTCGCTCGCGCGAATGAGCATAGGCGGTTCTTTTTTCCGAGCGAAGCGAGCTATTGCTAATCAATCACAAGAAATTTTATCTTTTCAATCATTCGAGGTAAATATTTGTCTTCGTGTATTTTGTTCGCGCAACGACAGGAGAAGAGTTGGTTTATTTTTCGGCAAAGCTCAAAAATGAATAACATTCACTTTCTCCGCGCGAGTATTATTTTTAATAAACAGATACAGAAAAATTTGTTTCTTGTTTAAGAATAAAAAAATAAAAAAATGAAAAACCCGTCAAATGATTTATTCTTTTCCCGCTTGTACAACCCGTTTTGGCAAGGTGGTATCACGTTTTTTTTCATTGTATTCGGCATGTTATCCATAAAAGGCTTGCAAGTTACGGGCAATATGGATTGGACACCCCACTCCTTTTGGGTCGTTTGTGGCACGGGTATGCTCGTTTATGCCTTGTTTTCAAGCATTTTGAGTTTGTCTATAACAGGTGATATGAATCAATATTGGACGCGCTCTACGGCGGCTTATGCCTCGATTATGGGTTTAGGTGGGTGTTTGGCGTGGTATTTTTCAGGCATGATGTTGAGTGAAGCAGCAAGTTTTAAGTGGATATTTATGGTGGTGACCTTCGGGTATCTTTTATTTTTATCCTTGATGCGCTTTATCAGAAAAGTTGCCATTATAGCCCAACAAGAAGACAATCGGTGGATGCAGCGTAGAAAATAAAACTTAACACTAACTTAATGCTTAATCGTCGTTTTATCTTATCATTGCGCTTAATTTTATGAATGAAAAATGAAAAAACGATGACCAAAATTTTAATTGTTGACGATGAACCAGATATTTTAGACTTCCTGAGCTACAACCTTCGCCGTGAAGGTTTTGAAGTCATTACAGCCTCAAGTGGTAAAGAAGCCCTTGACATTGTTCAGAAAAACCGTCCTCACCTCATTATTCTCGACATTATGATGCCCGAAATGGACGGTATTGAAGTCTGCCGACAGATTCGCGCCTTGTCCGAATTTGATAAAACCATCATTACTTTCCTCACGGCACGCGATGAAGACCTTTCCCAAATCAATGCTTTTGAAGTGGGTGGCGATGATTTTATCTCCAAACCAATCAAGCCACAAGTTTTTACCAGCCGAATAAATGCTTTATTGAGGCGTAACAAACCAGAAAGCTCCGACAATGCGCATATTATCAGTATCGGAGGGCTTGACATAGATAAAGAAAAAATGCAAATTCTCAAAGGAAATGAGATAATAGAGTTGCCGAAAAAAGAATTTGAATTACTTTTGCTTTTGGTTTCTAAGCCTGGAAAGGTCTTCACGCGCGAGGAAATCTACAATAAGATTTGGGGAAATGACGTCATCGTTGGTGACCGTACACTCGATGTGCATGTCCGTAAATTACGTGAAAAAATTGGTGTCGAAAATATTAAAACATTGAAAGGCATCGGATATAAGTTCGATTTTTAATTTCAAAGACTTTAAATTTCAAAGATTTCAAGAAAATAATCTGAAATTCGTTGAAATTTGAAATTCCTTGAAATCCTTGAAATTCCTTGAAATTTTAAAACTATGTTGAAAAGCCCAACTCCGCGACTTATCGCCTTTTGCGTTGCTGTATTGACCACATTTGTTGTGTTCCTTTTGGTCATTGCTATCAATCTCTCTCAAAGCGATATGAATCGCGCTATGAACATCGTTTTTATTCCGATGCTCACCTTTGCTGCTTGTTTTTTTGCCGTCAGTTTTTTTGTGGAGAAGTTTATTTATCGCCGCATCAAAATTATTTATAAGCGGATTGCCGATTCTAAAAAGACGGACACTACACCTATGGGCAATACATTGGAAGACGTCGAAAATGAGGTTGAAAATTGGGCAGCCGATAAAAACAAAGAGATTGCCTCACTCAAAGAATTGGAAGAATACCGCCGCGATTATCTCGGTAATGTCAGCCACGAACTCAAAACACCAATTTTTAATATTCAAGGTTTTTTGCATACGCTTATTGATGGAGGCATAAATGACCCCTCAGTAAATTTGGCGTATTTGCAAAAAGCTGCCCGTAATGTGGAGCGTTTGAACGCCATTGTTCAAGATTTAGAAACCATTTCACAATTGGAAGAAGGTAAATTAAGTCTTGATATTCAAGCCTTTGATATTCACCAGCTTACAAATGAAGTCATTGAGGAAATGGATTTGAAAGCAAAGGAAAAAAATATTAAAATTACGTTTAAAGAAGGTGCAAATCACGGTTTTCGGGTGAAAGCAGATAAAGAAACAATCCGCCACGTTTTGACCAATTTTATCGAAAATTCGGTGAAATATGGGAAGGAAAACGGGCAAACCAAAATCAGTTTCTACGATATGGACAAAATCATTTTGATTGATGTCTCTGACAATGGTATTGGTATCGCACGGCATCATTTGAAACACGTTTTCGACCGTTTTTACCGCGTGGATAAAAGTCGCTCGCGCAATGTAGGCGGTACGGGTTTGGGGCTTTCTATTGTCAAACACATCGTGGAGGCACATAATCAGTCCGTGCATGTGCGCTCTACTGAGGGGGTCGGTTCTACTTTTGGTTTTACGCTGGAGAAAGTAAGAGGCTAAGGGAAAGTCTTTTTTGAATTGATACCTCAGTAAGTACCAAAAACCAGATAAACGTCTTGAAAACGTGGCTTTAATCGTTTTGTTTTGTCACAGTTTGATGAGAGATATGGAAAATTGGTGCATATTTGCAGGAACGTTGTTCACAGACTAAAGTAGTAAATATCGTAATTACTTAGCCACGCGCTCGCTTCGCTCGCGCAGAAAGGGGGAATGTGGTTCATTTTTTGGCAAACTCGAAAAATGAACCGTCTCTTTTTCTGTCGTTGTGCGAGCAAAAGGCACATAGTCAAATAGTTACGTTTAAACTTGAAATCTACTCAAACATAAATGAAAAGTTAATATATTTTAAATTTAAACATTTTGGAATCATTTTCGTATATAGGTGTAAGATGTTACACACTTATTTTAAAACGAGAAACAATTTTCCAAAATGCTTAAAAATTGCTTTTTTACTTTTTTGTTCTGCCTCGTTTCGGTCATAGCCCACGCGCAGTGTGTTAGTGGCGACTGCGACAATGGCTATGGGGTTGCTTTTTTTCCCGAAAAAGGGAAAGCTCGATACAGTGGGCGATTTCATAATCAAAAACCGCATGGATTTGGAACAGCAGAATACGGCGATGGTAGTGTCTATGAAGGAGAATGGCGCAATGGAAAATGGCATGGACAAGGTACTATGACCCTTGCAAGTGGTACGAAACTTAAAGGGACTTGGCAAGATAGCCGTTTTATAGGGAGTGATGCTGCTTTTGCATTGGATCAAAAACCAATTCCACGCCCTAATTCGGCAACTACTCCTACACCTAAACCCACAACTGTACCTACGCCTGTCAACGATACTATTCCAAATTCTACATCTGATATAAGACCCAATACAGAACCCAATACAGAACCCAATACACAACAAACACCAACTGAATCAGATGAAGAAGACGAGGAGGAAAAAATCAATCCAATTTCCACTCCAATTCCTAAGCCTGTTCCGCCGCTTTCTATGCCTTCGACACCCGCCAAGACGCAAGAATCTCTATTGGCAACTGTACAATATGGCAAACCTAAATCAGAAGTTTGGGTGATGTCGGTTGGGGTTGCAGCGTATAAAAATCCGCGTATTGCGCTCAAATATCCACAGAGTGATGCCTTAGAAATGCAGGGTCTGTGGCGTGGACCAGAAGGCGGCTCATTAGATTATGACCATATTATGGTTTTGACCAATGACCATGCAACCCGTCGCAATATTTTGGATTCGATGCGTGCCTTGTTTTCACGAGCAAAAGAGAACGATATGGTGATATTTTATTTTTCGGGACACGGTTTGAAAGGTGCATTTTTGCCCCACGATTATGATGACAACGATGTGAGAATTGATTATACAGAAGTGAATGATTTATTGGCTGCTTGCCCTGCAAAGCATAAATTGGTGATTGGTGATGCGTGTTTTGTGGGTAGTTTGTGGGCATCAAAATCCATTGAACCAGAGGTTAAACAAACACAAGAGGAAAAGAAAGAAAGTTTTTTACGTCAATTGAGTAAAACAGCCCCCGGTACGGCATTTTTACTGTCATCATCGGCTGATGAAGAATCTTTTGAGATTTCAAGTTATGGACGTAGTATTTTTACACATTATGTACTTGAAGGTCTGAAAGGCGCAGCCAATGCAAACGGCGATGATATTATTACAGTAACAGAATTGTTTGAATACGCAGAACTTAATGTGCGGACGTTAGCCGCTAAAGTTAAAAAAGAGCAAACACCCATGCTTCGCGGCATTTTTGACCCGAATATGCCAGTAGCTATGAAAAGACAATAAGAAACGCTGCTTTGAGACGCACTCTTTCTCGCTTCGCTCGAAAATCGTGCGGGTATTTTTAGGGGCGAGCGTGTTTTTGTTGAAAACTCTTTGATTTTTCAACAAAAACACGCTCGCCCCAATAGATTTTTTCAACGGGCGATTTTTGAGCGAAGCGAAAAAAAGCCAGTAAATATGCCGCAAAGCAGCGTTTATCTAGTTACTCTTCCATAATATCCCCAATCAAATTATCATACGTTTTTTTCCAAGTCGTGATATTGCCCCAACCTTCGCCGTCAATCCGCACCCGTTCGCCAAGAACGCGGCCGATTTTAGTAACATTGGCTTCAATCTCGTCCATAAATTCTTCAAAATCAGCCACTTGTGAAGGGCTGACCGATACCACAACGCGACTTTGACTCTCACCAAACAGGAAAGCATCTTTGCGCAGCTCTCCCTCAGTATTGATGTCAAAACCAAGTGTACGCGGCATACCCGACTCCATCAAAGCGACAAATAAACCTCCCTCTGACACATCGTGCGCTGATTCAATCATGTCATCAATAATCAAACTTTTGACAATCGATTGCACGGTCAATTCTTCTTCAATGTCGAAATACGGAGCAGGAGAATGTTTGACACCGTGAATCCGTTGCAAATATTCAGAACTTGAAATATCATTGCGGCTCACGCCAATCAAATAGATAATATCGCCTTCTTTTTTAAAATCCAACGACATTTTATTGTTGTGGTCGTCCAAAATACCCAACATGCCAATAGTTGGTGTAGGATAGACGGGGACAGTTTCACCATTTTGCTGCATTTGATTGTAAAACGACACATTGCCACCCGTTACAGGTGTTTCAAAACGGCGACACGCTTCTCCCATGCCTTCCAAAGCCTTCACAAAAGTATAATACACTTCGGGGTGATACGGGTTGCCAAAATTCAAGCAATTCGTAATGGCAACAGGCTCGCCACCACTACAAACGATGTTGCGCGCGGCTTCTGCCACGGCTATCATAGCACCTTTGTAGGGGTCGGCATAGACATAAGCGGAGTTGCAATCTACGGTTAAAGCCAATGCTTTATCTGTACCTTTTACCCGTACAATGGCGGCATCGGAAGGCGCGTTTGTGTTCATCGAATTTGTCCGAATCATCGAATCATACTGCTCATAAACCCAACGTTTTGAGGCGATATTGGGCGAATTCCACAGTTTTTTCGCTGTTTCCAATGAATTTTTAGGTTCTTCAATATTTTCTATGGAATACTTCTCAATTTCCGAAAAGTACTGAGGGGGGGTAAATTCACGCTGATAAACAGGCGCGCCGCCGCCCAGAACAAGTGGCTCGGCTGGTACATCTGCCACCAAAACGCCGTGATGATAAAAATGCAAACGACCAGTATCCGTCACTTCGCCAATTTCTGCACAAGGCAAATCCCATTTTTCAAAAACGTCCAAAATGGCTTGTTCTTCGCCTTTTTTGGCAACGATTAACATGCGTTCTTGGCTTTCTGACAACAAAATTTCCCAATCTTTCATATTTGTTTGTCGCGTTGGTACTTTCGACAAATCAATCCGCATACCAACACCACCTTTTGCGGACATTTCGGAAGTGGAACAGGTAATGCCCGCCGCACCCATGTCTTGCATACCGACAACTGCACCCGTTTTGATAACTTCCAATGACGCTTCTAACAACAGTTTTTCTTGAAAAGGGTCGCCTACTTGAACCGACGGCAAATCTTCGGCTGAGTTTTCATCTAAATCCGCTGAAGCAAATGTTGCCCCGTGAATCCCATCTTTGCCCGTTGCCGAACCCACAATAAACACAGGATTGCCCAAGCCTTGTGCCGTTGCCGACACCGTTTCACCGACTTTCACAATACCCGCCGAAAACGCATTGACGAGAATATCGTGGTTGTAACAATCATTGAAATAGACTTCACCGCCGACCGTCGGCACGCCAAAACAGTTGCCATAATGGCCGATACCTTCCACAACGCCTTTGACCAAGCGCTGCATGTGTGGACTATTAATGTCGCCAAAACGCAAAGAATTCATTGCCGCAATAGGACGTGCGCCCATTGTGAAAATATCGCGATGAATACCGCCAACACCCGTTGCCGCGCCTTGAAAAGGCTCAATTGCAGAAGGGTGATTGTGACTTTCGATTTTGAAACAGCACGCCAAACCGCCGCCAATATCCACCAAACCCGCGTTTTCTTCACCCGCTTCCACGAGTAATCGCTTACCAGAGCGCGGCAGTTTTTTCAAATAAGTGATGGAATTTTTGTAGCTACAATGCTCCGACCACATGACGGAGAAGATGGATAATTCAGTAAAATTGGGCGTTCTACCGAGAATTTCTTTGATTTTCTCAAATTCTTCGGGCAATAATCCCAAATTCTTAGCCGTCTCAACGGTTACAATCGCTTCTGTTGCGGTCATGTTTTTTCTCGTTTTAAGTTTTTTGAAAATGACGCGGCAAATATAGACAGACCCCTTCAGTATTTTTGCAAAAAGACTATTTTCCTTTTCAGTAATTTCCGCTTTAAGTTCCCCGCACAACACCTAAGCCCCGACTCGCGCACATTCCTCAACGAACTACATTCCCCTCCCTCGCGCGAGCGAAGCGAGCGCGAGATGCAAAAAACGCTTTTAGGTTATGCCCATCCCTCGACTAAGTAATTACAAATAATTTTACCAAACAAAAGAAATATCCTGCACCAAGTCCGCGCTCAAACTTTGACTTACAGGGCAAGTCAAGGCGGCTCGTTCCAATGCTTTTTTATCTTTTGCGGAAAATTCCCGTTTGGGCATTGTCAAAATTGCCTTAATTTCTGAAATCCGACGTGGATTTGCAGCCATGACTTTTGTAATATCCACCGTTGTTCCTTCAATATCCAAGCCTTGTTGCCGTGCATAAATGCCCATGATGCTCAACATGCACGAACCAAGAGCCGTAGCAACCAAATCCGTCGGACTAAAAGCCTCGCCTTTGCCGTGATTGTCTTTGGGTGCATCGCTAAAAATGACCGTACCTGATTCAAGATGCATCATTTCTGTTCTTAAATCGCCTTTATAAACTATTTTTGCTGTCATAATTTTTTTTTAGGAATTTTTTTTAGGCTCAATGAGAGTTGCAAGTTGCTCTAATAAATCCGTTTTGAAACCATACATAAATCCAAAATATACATTAAAAGACATTTTTGCGCTCGCTTCACTCGCGCAAAAGGAGGAAATGTGGTTCATTTTTTCTGGCAAAGCCCGAAAAATGAACCACATTTCCCACTCGGGCGAGCGAAGCGAGCGCGAGAACCAAGCAGTTTAGATTTTATGTGTGGTTTAAAAAAATCCGTTAGGATTTACACGTTTATAGAAAAATAAAATAGACAATTTTCACCGAATCCGTTAGGATTCGCACGTAAAATGTTCAAGAAATGTACGAATCCTAACCGATTTTTAACAGCAACTTGAAACCCTCATTGAGCCTTATTTGAAATTTTTGAAATTTTATCTTCGTTGTCCAATTTTACCCACCATTTCGTTTTTCCAAGCACTAAAAGTTCCGTCTAAAATACGTTTTCGCGCCTCTGTTACGAGCCATAGATAAAAACCCAAATTGTGCAAAGTGGCAATTTGCCCCGCCAATAACTCGCCGACGTGAAACAAATGCCGTAAATAGGCTTTTGTATAAAACTGACTTGTCGGTGCAGACCCCTCAGTATTGTCAATGGGCGAGTGGTCATTTGCCCATTTCAAATTTTTCATATTCATCACGCCCTCAGCCGTATAGAGCAAACCGTGTCGGGCATTGCGGGAGGGTAAAACACAATCAAACATATCAATTCCGAGCGCAATATTCTCCAAAATATTGACGGGTGTGCCAACGCCCATCAGATAGCGGGGTTTGTCGGTTGGCAAAATCGAGCAAACCAAATCGGTCATCGCGTACATGTGTTCTGCTGGTTCGCCCACCGACAAGCCGCCGATAGCATTACCTGCCGCACCTTGTTCGGCGATAAATTCCGCCGATTTTGTCCGTAAGTCCTTAAAAACTGACCCTTGGACAATTGGAAACAGGCTTTGAGTGTGTCCATACAGAGGGGGTGTTTCTTGGTGATATTTGATGCACCGCGTCAACCACCGATGCGTTAATTCCATTGAATTTTTTGCATAATCGTATTCGCAAGGATACGGCGGACATTCATCAAAAGCCATGATAATATCCGCGCCAATTTGTTTCTGAATCTGAATTGAACTTTCAGGCGTAAAAACGTGCTTTGACCCATCAATATGGCTTGCAAATGTCACGCCTTCTTCCGTTATTTTCCGTCGGTGCGCCAAAGAATACACTTGATAACCACCCGAATCCGTCAAGATTGGGCGTGTCCAGCCATTGAATTTGTGCAAACCACCCGCATTTTGAATCACGTCCATTGTAGGACGCAAATACAAATGGTAGGTATTGCCGAGAATAATCTGCGCTTTCACGTCTTCCGCCAATTCTTTTGTGTGAACACCTTTCACCGTGCCAAGCGTACCAACGGGCATGAAAATTGGCGTATTAATGCTGCCGTGATCGGTTTCTATGCGTCCTGCACGGGCTTTGGAAAAGGGGTCGGTATGTTGTAAATTAAATATCAAAATTAAATAATTATTCTTTATAAAAAGGGTTTGCCACTAATTGCACTAATTGCACTAATTGCACTAATTGCACTAATTGCACTTTTGAAACCATACATAAATTCAAAATACGCATTAAAAGGCACTTTTGCGCTCGCTTCGCTCGCGCAAAAGGAGGAGAGGTTGTTCATTTTTCGGGCAAAGCCCGAAAAATGAACAACATTTTCCCTCTCGCGCGAGCGAAGCGAGCGCGAGAACCAGCAGTTTGGATTTTATGTATGGTTTCAAAATTTCACTAAATGTTTTTTAAAATATTTAGTAAAAATTTAAACTTCTATGCACTTTTGCTCGCTTCCCTCTCCTTCCTCGCGCGAGTGAAGCGAGCTATGGGCTAAATAATTACGATTTTTTAATCAAAAACATGTTCGCTCCGATAGATTTTATGCAAGCCCGATTTTTGAGCGAAGCGAAAAAGAGGGACTAAACTGTAACGTATTGATTGTCGAATTGCATCAAGTCTATTTTTTATAATGCACGAAAAAATTAATCCAGATTGAGCGTGAAACGCGAAAAAACCAAGCGTATAAAGGAATAATACTCGCTGACATAACGCCCAAAGACCACCACGGGTCAAAATCCATTAAAAAAAAGCCAATTCCAAAACCACCGAATATATAGAACGCCACAAGAATATAAGAGACGAACATGGCTCCCCAGTAGAATCCCGGACCCATCTCATAAGCCTGTCCACATTTGGGGCATTGTTTGGGCATATCGAACAACCGTTTGAACCCAAAAGTTGGTGTGAAATACAAATCTCCTTCGTGACAACGTGGACATTTGAAAGCGAGAATGCTGTAAGATTTAGAACCTTTAGTCAGGAACATAATGAGTTATTATTTGTAATTATTTAGCGCATATAAAGACACTTCGCTCGGGTACAAAGTCAGGATCTGGTTCATTTTTCGGCAAAGTCGAAAAATGAACCACCTCTTTTTTACCGTTGTGCGAACAATCGGCTCGATGTAGGCACAATTGAAATATTTTGAGGCGCAAAGTTATAGTTTTTAATCAGAAAAAAAATTTTTGTACTGAGGGGTCTATTTATTCAATATCTCCGCCAAAGGCGATTTATTAAACAAATAAACAATACATAAAAAAGCGCACGAAAATTGAATGTTTAAGTTTTGCGAAACAATAACATCAATCTCCGTGCAATGGAAACTAATTAGCAAGTCTCATACTAAGCCTTAGCCGCTTAATTCCGAGTGCAAACATAGGGCACTTTTTTATCAATCGTCGAAGGGATTTATTCGATTAGTAGTGGCGGGGTGACACAACTGAACATAAGTCGTTATAGTTCCATCAGTTACCGCAGCGTGCAACGGTTTATGAGTTTGAGTATATCCTGGTATCAATTATTGATAAGGATGCTTGTGGTGCATTTATCGAACTATCGGGGCGTTTATTTATTAGTAATAGACGAAACGGTTGAAGATAAAGCGGGCAAACAGACGGACAAGATTGGTTATTTTTTTAGTAGTAAATTAGGCAAAGTCATCAAAAGTGTCTCGTTTGGGGTTTTGTCGTTAGTGGCGGTGGATAAACGAAAGTCATATGTTGTTGATTTCACGCAGTTGAGCCAAGATGCGTCAAAAACAGCCGAAAACAAGGCTAAAAAGGTATTAAAGGCTAAAAAAAAAGCCCAAAAGAAAGAAAGATAAAGCGGCAGGGAAGCTCACTGAAACCCGCCCACCGGGTCGTCCCGTGGGTTCAAAGAACAAGGTTAAGACCAAAGTAGAAAGCGAAAGTAGTCGAGCATTGACCCTTTTATTGACGCGGGTTTTACCTTTTTTAGCCAGCGTTCTCATTCATCCGACCTATTTAGTGGGCGATGGGGCTTACGGTAACTTGACCTATTGTCTGCTTGCTGGAGAACAGAACTTGTTTTTAATTTCAAAATTGAATTGCACGAGTGTTTTGTTTTATCCGCCCAAAGCGGGAACAAGACAGCGAATTTATGGCGACAAGGTGGATTTTACGCAATTACAAGACCACCAAATTGACGAAAAAGAGGAAGACGACTGTATTTTTACCTTTTTTCAAATTAAAAAGGTCAGAACCAGAAATATCGGACAATTTATTAATGTCGTTATCATTCGGTGCTATCATAAAAAAAGCAAAAAGACAGAATTCATTCTATTATTTTCTACCGATTTGACACTTGAGGGCATGACGCTCGTGGATTATTATGCTTTACGTTTTCAGATAGAGTTCAATTTCAGAGATGCCAAACAGTATTTTGGATTGTCTGATTTTAAAAGCATAAAACCCACTCAAATGAATAATGCTGTCGGTTTATCTTTTTTTATGGTCAATCTGTCCGCTATCTTGATTGACAATATGAAAGAGCAATCGGATTTCAAGTTTTTGAGTATTTTGGACTTAAAAACCTGTTTTAGGGCGATTTTTTTCAGTAAACACCTGAAAAATACCCCCATTTTGAACGTAAATAATATTTTAGACCCCCAAAACATCGCTGTACTCGAACATTTAGGGGCTATAAATATGTTTAATAAAAATAATATAATGCCAAAAGTAGATTGATTTCCAACTACTTACATTTACACACAACCGATTATTCTATCCTTTGCCGCTTCACGAAGATATTGTTTATTTGCCTAATAAATTTTTGAAAACCATACATAAAATCTAAACTGATGGTTCTCGGCTCGCTTCGCTCGCGCGAGAGGGGGAATGTGGTTCATTTTTCGGGCAAAGCCCGAAAAATGAACCACCTCTCCTACTTTTGCGCGAGCGAAGCGAGCGCGAGAACCAGCAATTTAGATTTTATGTATGGTTTCAAAAGAATGTTCTATCATTCAGATAAAAAATAATTATTCGTCGTTTTTTTAAGGCTATTCGTCGAGCGAGGTAACGCAGCAAAGAAACAAATACAAGTATTGTCGTCTGATTGGAACTAAAAGTGGTTCAAAAGACTTTATTGAAACAACTTGTTAGATAAAATTCAAAAAAAAACTTGGCTAAGTGAAGAATTTAGCTAAATTTGTTCGGCTTAATTAATTTACTCAATTAAAAAAACGAATATGACTCTTAAATAATGCTTAAAAACAACGCTTTATAATTGTTGTAAATTCATTATTCATTAGTTTTATTGCTTTCATTACTTAAAAATTTATTTTTCTTAAACTAAAATTCAAGCAGCGAATTATGAAGAATTCACTTGTGTTTATTGCTCTTGCAGCATTTATTTTTTTTTACGGCGGTTGCAAATACAACGGCTTGGTAAAAACTGACGAAGGTGTGAAACTTAAATGGGGCAACGTTCAGTCGGAGTATCAGCGTCGAATGGATTTGATTCCAAACATAGTAGAAGCCGTAAGAGGTGAGGCTAATTTTGAAAAAAGCGTCTTGGAAGGCGTTATCAACGCCCGTGCAAGTGCCACTAAAACCACAATTGATGCGTCTAACTTGACACCTGAAAAAATTAAGGAAGTTGCTGCGGTTCAAGGTCAATTTGGTCAAGCCATCGGACGTTTGTTGAGCGTGTCGGAGCAGTATCCAAACCTCAAATCAAACGCCGCTTTTAGCGAGTTGCGTTCCCAATTGGAAGGGACAGAAAACCGTATAAAAGTTGCCCGCAATGAATTCAATGCGTCGGTAAAAGACTATAACGTGAGCGTTCGGTCATTCCCTGCAAGTATTTTTGCGAGCGTTTTTGGTTTCTCAACAAAGCCCGAATTCCAAGCCGAACTTGGTTCAGACAAAGCACCAAGTTTGAAAGGAGCATTTGACCCGAAACCAGCGCAATAAATAGTTCAATTGTAACGACTGTCCGCGCTCGCTTCGCGCGCAAAAAAGGGGAGAAAAGTGGTTCATTTTTTGGGCTTTGCCCAAAAAATGAACCACCTCTCCTCCTTTTACGAGCGAAGTGAGCAATTTTTACGCGGCAAAGCCGCCTCAAATTAAATCTTTGCCTATGTTTTCCATTTTCAAAAAAAAGAAAAAACAATTCTTCACCAACGATGAAGAACAACAGATAATGTCGGCAATAAAGACGGCAGAAAGGGCAAGTTCGGGCGAAGTGCGCGTTTTTGTAGAATCTAATTGTGTCGGTACAGTTGAAAAACGCACGGTTGAGATATTTAGAAAACTTAAAATGCACCGCACCACCGAACGCAACGGTGTTTTGGTGTATCTGGCTACTGATAGTCGGCACTTTGCGGTGTTTGGCGACGAGGGCATTCATCAGAAAATGGGTTTTCAGTTCTGGACAACCGAAGCTGCTACGTTTAAATCTGCCCTTGAAAACGGCGATACAATTGGCGGTATTTGCCAAGTGGTGGTGGATATTGGCGAATCTTTGAAAGCCCATTTTCCACACCCACCTAATAAAAGAAATGAATTGCCCGATAAACCTGTTTATGGGGATTAAAGATTACTGAAATCTATTGCTCGCTTCGCTCGCAAAAATGGGGAAAAGTGGTTTATTTTGCGGGCTTTGCCCGAAAAATAAACCACCTTCCTTTTGCGAGCGAAGCGAGCAAAAAAGTACGTTGTAACTATCAAGTAATTAGTTCTTGATGCAGTAGTATTCCCAATAATATCTCAATATCATTTAAATTGAAGAATCGTTTAGTTTATATCCTACTTTTTTTGAGTGCCTTTTCAGTGAATATACTGAGGGGTCAACCGCCTATCCCTGCAAAACCTTCTCCGCCAAGATTGGTCAATGATTTTGCTAATTTGCTATCAGCAGATGAACAATACCGCTTGGAAAGTGATTTAACCCGCTATTTTGACTCCACTTCTACCCAAATCACCGTCGTTACGGTGGCTGATTTGGGTGACTATGAGATTGTGGATTGGGCAGTCGAGATTGGTAAAAAGTGGGGCGTGGGTATGAGACAAAAGAACAATGGCGTTGTGATTATTGTCGGTCTTGCCCCACGCAAACGGACATTTATTGCAACAGGTTATGGTGTCGAAGGCTTTTTACCAGATGTGGTTTGCAAACGGATTGTGGAGCAATACATCAACCCAAAATTTAGAGAAGGCAAGTTTTACGAAGGTCTAAATGGCGGTTTTCAAGGCATAAGACGCGCCGCAAAAGGTGAATTTGTGAACGAAAACAGAGACAAAGGTGGCGACGATGACTATCTTTTCTGGGTTTTTCTATTCTGTATGGTGGCGATACTTTTCTTCATTATATGGTCGCAAAATGCTCGACGCAGCAATGGTAGTCACTACGGCACAAGACGGCGGTATTATCGAGACAGTGGCGGCGGCTGGATTTACTGGGGCGGCGGTGGCGGCTTTGGCGGTGGCAACGGTGGTTTTGGTGGTGGTGGCTCAGATTCAGGTGATTTCGGTGGCTTTGGTGGTGGCGATTTTGGCGGCGGCGGAGCTGGAGGGGATTGGTAAAAAAAAATTAAAAGTATGAAAAAACCATTCATTTTAGTCGTTAATGACGACGGTATTTTCGCCCCAGGCATACGGGCATTGATTGACGTTGTGAAAACACTTGGCGAAGTCGTCGTTGTTGCACCCGACAAACCACAATCGGCACAAGGACATGCGTTGTCTATCAAAGAACCTATCCGCATCAACCGCGATAAAAAGAACTTTCCAGATATTGAAGCCTACGAATGTTCTGGCACACCCGTTGATTGCGTCAAATTGGCAAAGTTTCTCATTTTTAAAGACCGAAAAATTGACCTTTGCGTAAGTGGCATCAATCATGGGTCAAATGCCAGCATCAATATTTTGTATTCGGGTACGATGTCGGCGGCAATGGAAGCGAGTTTGGAAGGTATCCCCTCAGTAGGTTTTTCGCTCGACCATTTTTCTTTCGATGCTGATTTTGAGCCGTGCAAACCGTTTGTGCTTGAAGTATGTCAATTTATGCTCGAACATAAAACCTTGAAAACAAAATTGCTCAATGTCAATATTCCGCGTTTGCCTTTAGAAAAAATTAAAGGTTTGAAAGTCTGCCGACAAGCACAAGGACAATGGGTAGAGAAGTTTTTGGAAAATAAAGACCCTTTCGGACGACCCTACTATTGGCTAACTGGCGAATTTCACAACCTTGAAAAAGACGCAACCGACACCGACCTTTGGGCTGTTGACAATGGTTATGTGGCTGTTGTACCGTGCTATCACGACTTGACGAGTTATAAAGGCGTTAAAGAATTGACTAAATTGGGCATGTAAATCTTGAACATGCTCCCTCAGTAGTCTTTCAAGTAATGGTTGTTGAGTAAAACTTTCTGAAAGTTGTGAGACAAGCACCCGACAATTATGACCTGAAGAACCCCTCAGTAAATAAAGCATTTTTGCGTCAAAAACCGCGTAAACCGACGTTCAGGGAACTTTTAAAGTTCCCCGAACGTGAGTTACCGCTAAAATTGTCACAGAGCCATTTTTTTGACCTCAACTAAACTTGTCAAAGAACCAAAAAATATTAGTGAAAATTAGTGGAATTAGTGGCAAAAAAATTCTACAACTCACGCGGTTTTACCTTAAATCGGTGCTGAATATCTTGATAATCCATAAAATAAATCACTTTTAGCGTCAAACCGTTTGTTTGTGGTGCGTTAAAAGTATCGCCTAAATTGGTCAAATAACGCATATCTCTGATGTTTTTTGAGCCTTTTTCAAAAGTGGCGATATTGTTTTTCCAAATCAGATTGACAAAACTGCCTGGTGCAAACTGCCATGTATAAACCATGTCAATATTAAAAATATTAAAATTGCGGTCTTCACTGGTTGTCCATGTTTTAGGCGATAAACTACCGTCATCAGTCAATTTATAAAACGAATCATAGACCACTTTCGACCAATAATGCCGCGCTCTAAATGTCAAATTGGCTTTTGGACTGAACGTGTATTTAGAAGACAAAACGCTTTCTAAAGTCGTTCTATCTCTCCCACCGAAAATAATATCGTTATCGGCTTGATTATCTGCACTCGCATAACCCAAATCATTGTTTTCGGCGATGTAATGAGAAAAGAGCGAAAAACTCAATTTATTATTCACCCGATAACGCGGCTCTATTATAAGCCGCAAACGATTGTAGCCTGTTTCTGGACGCCCACCATAACTCACATGCGTGTACCAATAGAACTTTTTGCGTTGGTCGCTGCCAAAATTACTACCTGTTATGTACATTGGCGGGCGTTTAAATTCTTTACCTGCTGCACGGGGTTCAAAAAAATCATAAGAATTTGTTGGTGACAAATATTGCCAGATATTTACCCACCATTGGCTCTTAAATTTGCCCCAAAAACCCGTTTCTATCTGTACGTCCATAAAACGCTTGCTGCTGTATTGCAAATTGTGATTCACATTGAACCATGATTGACTCGTTAAAAATACTTTATTCGGCTCAATTTGTTGGTATTGAACGTTGAAACCGTGGTTGATGTAATTGTTGCCGTAAAAAATCCCTAAATCATTCGGATTCCATTTATCGTCCAAAATCTCTTGGGTAATGCGCCCCGTCCAACTACCGCTTACTTTGCTTGCCGCCAGAAAAGTCGTAAAACCGCGATTGGGGTCGGCGTTTTTTTCAAAAATTTGACTCAAACGACCGCTAACTTGATATTCGTATTTGCTTTTTTTATCTCTCAAACGGGTAAACAATGACGAAACATTGGCATCGCGGGCATCGCCGTCCCTTAATGTTGCCGCATTGGTAAAGCTAATTTCTGAATTATTTTTTAAGGCTTGATTCAAGACAAAAACATTGTAATTCGTCAAAACGCCCGTTTGTACCTGCCTTGTTTTGCCCGTTTCTGCATTTTCAATCGTCGCAAACATCGGTGCAGTAATGGCATTTAAAAAACCTACGCCCAAATTATTTTTAGTTCTACCCGATATTTTTGTCGCATTGTACAGTTGTGTTTCGGCGGGATTATTTTTCACAAACTCATTTTTATTAGTTGCTACATTGTAATATCCGTCAGGTTCTCCGCCAATTCTACGTGAATAAAAAATATCGCCTTTGCTGAAAATTTCAGACCCCTCAGTAAAAAAGGGTCTATTTTCGTTGTATTGCACTTCAAAAGGACTCAAATTCAAGACTTTATTATCAGATTGTACCTGCCCGAAATTCGGAATTAAGGTCATATCCAACGTAAAACTTTGGTTCAAACCATATTTCAAATCCAACCCACCAGAGTACTGGGTTTGTGTGCCATTGGCTGTAAAATTACCTTGTGGATCATACGACGGCGAACTCTGCACACCCGCCGCCAAGTAAGGTGACAATTGCAAACGCAAAGGCGGTTTGATATTTTCCAAATCTGTCAACGCGCCGTATTGAATGACCAATCCGTCAATTTTAGGGTCAACCCCCGCCCAAGACCCTCGTTCTGTTGTTCGATTAATGCTCCTTGCTATTTGTAATCCCCATGTTTGAGTATTTTTTTCGGCAAAACGCAAAGCCGAAAATGGAATTCTGTACTCGGCTATCCAACCGTCTTTTTGCAATGACACGGCACTTTGCCAAACTGCGTCCCAACTAAAATCGGAATTGCTGCCATTAGAAATTCGTGAATCGAACTGCACACCTGCCGCCGTCATACCAAATCGAAAAGCATTTTGGTCATCATTGTAGGTATCAAAACCAATATTAATGATGTCCACCGCCACGTCTAAATCGTCGCGTGCGCCCAATTCGCGCCCAATTTTGGCGGGTTCGGGGTCGTATAAATAGCCCAAAATATAAATCGCCACGTCATCGTAAGCAATTTTTACTTCGGTTTTGAAGCCTGATTTTTTGTAAGGCTGCGGTTGGTGCATCACAAAATCGTCGGCAACGGGCAATCCCTTCCAACAGTCGTCCGTATTTTGCCCATCAATTTTTGGGGGCTTCGCAATGCGCGTAGCCTTGAGCGCGGGCTTAGGATTTTTAATGTATTTGGCGGTATCCGTTGAGATTTCAACCGCTTGCGCACTCATTTTCAAGGAAAATAGGCTCAAAAAGATAAAAATACTGAGGGGGGTAAATGTTGCAGAAAATATAAAATTAAATGCTTGCTTTTTCATTTTGACGCATATTTTAATAATTTGGTAAATTGTAGCGCGACTTTAAGGTTGTGTCACATGTGCCTTGTGTAATTATGCCCACAAGAAGAGGGAAAATACTGAGGGATATAAATTAGTTCGACTAAATACCGTTTCAAAACGACAGACTTATTGGATTAATTTTTTGTAATTACTTATTCTATTGCTCGCTTCGCTCGCAAAAAAGGGGAAAGTAGCTCGTTTTTCGGGCTTTGCCCGAAAAATAGACCACATCTTCTCCCACGTGCGAGCGAAGCGAGCGCGTGACTAAGCAATTACGATTTAAAATGCTTTATTTACTGAGGGGTTGTTTTGCTGCCGCTAAAATTGTCAAAGAGCTAAATTTTTAAAGATACAAATGTGAAATCTTCCAAATCAAACGTCACATTTTTTTATAAGTGGTTACTAAGATATGGCGGTTTTGTTCTTTAATTTGTTTTGTAGGAACAGAAATATCTATTTGAACTATAAGCCTAATGCTCGTCTTGCTTGGAAAAATAGGAAAACGTGGTTCATTTTTTCCATGAGCAAAGCGAGCGCGACTAAATAGTTAATACGTCACGTTCTTCAGTCATTGCAGTCAATTTATTTAATCAACAACTTATTTCTTACAAATTAACACATTAAAATTTTAACGAATCATGCAATTACGTTACTTCTTGCCGACGGCTTTGCTCGGCTTATCTTCGCTGTTGTCAGCGCAAACGGGTAGTTTTGACACCCGCCTTTCTCTCAAAAACTTGGATTGCAAAACGGGAAAAGCCGATGTCCAGGTGGAAGTAAAAGCCCACTCCGATAAAGAGGTGTTTTTGATGGCAGATGCCAATTATCGTTTTGAATTTGAAGCCAATAAGTTACAAAATCCAACGCTGAAAAGTCAAGACAATTTCTCCAATCAAGCACCCAAACGCCAGCGCAGCTACGGAGTTCACAACCTTCAAGGCTCACAAAAACGTGATAAAGCGGGTATTGTTTCGCTCAATACGTTCTACAATGGCACAAATGCCGATGCCGAACCCGTTACAACGGAATGGAAATCAGTAGCGACTGTCAGTTTTGATATTGCTGATTTTCGGTCGCCCTCAGAATTAAAATGGCACGATAACCATACTTTTCCGACAACAGGTATGAGTCAACTTAAAGTGACTAATGACGACCCAACTGCTTTTGAGTATGATTTAGATGGTGTGAAAGCGGGTGGTTCATTCGCTAATTTGACGATTAACCCAGCCGCACAATGTCGTAATGCTGCACCTACGGTTGCGGCAACACCCGTAAGAACGAAAATGGACGAATCAGTTGAGGCTATTTTTCCGATTTATGATGCTGACGAAGGTGATAAATTTTCAGTAAGTTTGGTTAGTACTTCAAGCGGAAAATTGACCCCCTCAGTAATTGGCACTAATTTGGTCACTCAGTTTACACCCGAAGCAGGTTTTGTTGGTGACGTAGATGCAAAAGTCGAAGTGAAAGACAAATTTGGCAATACGGATATTGTCGCTTTACGTATTGTTGTAAAGAAAGACGCATTGATGGTTTTTAATGCCTTTTCACCAAACAACGACGGTGTAAATGACGTATTAACTGTTGAAGGTTTGGAAAAAAACAAAGTGACCACATTGTCTGTCTTCGACGCTAAAGGACGCGAGGTGTATCAAACCCAAAATTACAAAAATGACTGGAATGGTACTAAAGAGGGGCGTCATTTGCCAGAAGGTACGTATTTTTATACCTTCGCCGATGGTTCAGGTCAAAATTACACAGGTTACATTCAGTTGAACCGTTAAAGATTTTAGCTTTTTTAGTAACATTTTGAGGTTCTCAAACAACAATAATCACAATTACTTTTAAAAAACGCTGGGTTCTCGATTTTGGTCGGATTCAGCGTTTTGTCTTTACTAAACCTAATTTTGAAACCATACATAAATTCAAAATACGCATTAAAAGGCACTTTTGCGCTTGCTTCGCTCGCGCGAGGGAGGGGAATGTGGTTCGTTTTTCGGCTTCGCCGAAAAACGAACCACGTCTCCTCCCTTTTGCGCGAGCGAAGCGCGCGCAAAACATCTGTTTTTAATCAAAAAACGATGTTTTTAGGTTATGCCCACTCCTCAATTACTTAGTCACGCGCTCGCTTCGCTCGTGCGGGCTATGAGCTAAGTAATTACAAATTATCCATTATTAACTATCTTCATCAACGTTGAAACACGCCAAAGCTGCTAAAAGCATACACACACCTGCCAAAATCAAAGCATTGCGGGGGTCATCGCCGAGTAGTGTTTTATAGAAAAGCGGCACAGTCAACATGCCGATAAATTGCGGAACGCAGATAAAGCCGTTGAAAATGCCCATATAAACGCCCATTTTTTCGCCTTTCACTGAGTTTGCGAGCATCAAATAAGGCATAGACATAATAGAACCCCATGCCAAACCAATGAGTCCCATACCCACCAAATATATCATTTTGTCGTTGGAGAGCAAAGTGCTGAAAAAGCCAAGTGCGCCGATGCACAAGAAAATAGCGTGTGTTTTGCGGCGGCTGCCTATCATTTTGACAATGCTTGGAATGAAAATAGAGATAACAAAACAGGTAATACTGAACATAGCGAAGCACAAACCGCCCCATTTGCTGCCTTCTTCAAAGCCGATTCGGTTGGCTTCGGGGCTTGTGGCGTCAAAAGCGTATTTGGCAACTGCCAATGACAAATATTGCCACATTAAAGGTAACCCGTACCAAGTGAAAAATTTTACCCACCAAAGTTGTTTCATTACTTTGGGCATTTCTGACAGAGAAGCTAAAATTTCTTTAAAAACGGGAAGTAATAACACACCGTACAAGCCGACGAAAATACCTCCTGCCCACATCAAACCCGACATTGCACCGCCCGTCCGAGCAGCAAAAAAGCCGCCCATGATGGCTGCGAAAGCAGTCATGGCTAAATGCCAAAAACTGATGTTTTTCTTCTGTTCTCCCGTGAAAATAGTAGGTACTTTGTAGCTTTCATCAACAGGAGGATATTCGCGTGTGGTGTACATTGTCCAAAAAACGGTCAATAAAATACCTGCTGCACCAATGTAAAACGGATAGCGCACCGCATTGGGAATACCGTTGGAGAGGGTTTCTTGGTCGGCAGTTATTGCCATCGTTATGCCCACCAATGGGAGAATATACGCCATTAAATTCGCCAAAGTTTGTCCAAAACCCACCATGAAAGACTGAACAGAAAACCCTGTCGGGCGTTGTTCGTTATTGAGCATATCGCCTACGAAAGCGCGGAAAGGTTCCATTGAAGAATTCAAACCCGCGTCGAGTAGCCACATCAACGAAGCCGCCATCAAAACAGAAGACGAATTGGGCATCAAAATCATGGCGATACTACCTACAATCGCCCCGATGAAAATGTACGGTTTCCGTCGTCCCCAACGTGGTGACCAACTTTTGTCGGACAATGCCCCAATAATGGGTTGTAGCAACAAACCCGTCAAAGGTCCCGCGAGCCAAAGCCCCGGAATCGAGGCTTCATCTGCCCCAAGATACCGATAAATCGGCGACATATTCGCCTGTTGCAAGCCAAATCCGTATTGAATACCCAAAAAGCCGAAGCTCATGTTCCAAATTTGCCAAAAACTGAGTTTTGGCTTGTCCATTACTGAGGGGGTCGTGTCCCCACTAAATCCTTGTGCTGCCATACATTCTTTGTTGTTTAATTTTAAATAAAGGTAATTATTTAGCCTGTTGCTCGCTTCGCTCGCAAAAAGAGGGAAACGTGTTTGATTTTTCGAGCAAAGCCCGAAAAATCAAACACGTTCCTCCCTCCGCGCGAGCGAAGCGAGTGCGGGCTAAATAATTACAAATACAGTTGTCTTTCCGAAATTTTGCGTAATGATATAGAAAGTTTTGCAAAATTTGAAATTCTTGAAATCCTTATTTAATTTTTTCAAGAAATACATATTTTTCGTATGATTGTACATAAATTTACGGCAGCAAATTTGGTAAAAACTCGAACCTAATTCTAACCCAGATTTTTTACAATCAAACAATACCAACTTAATGATAAACAAATGCTTATTTTCCTTAATTTTCTTTCTTTTTTTGTTTCCTAATTTAGTTTTTTCACAATTATTCGTTTCTACTGACCAACCAACGGGCAGATATACAGTAGGTGACACCATTTTTTTTATTGTAAAAAGTGATATTGATACAATAGCCACTTTTTCAATAAAATACGGGATAACGTCCGATTTGCCCTCCCTCAGTACAGGTACATGCCAAGTGAAAAATGGCTACGGTTTTATTACATATATTCCCGAATCGGTGGGTTTTGTGCAGTGTGTAGTGACGCAAAACGGGCAGACAAATTACGGAGGGGCAGCTATTGACCCTTTCTTGATTCAGCCTACAGAATCAGAACCAGCAGATTTCGATAGTTTTTGGGCAGCGCAAAAAACACTATTGGCTGCCGTGCCTATGAACGTAAATGTGCAGGTCAGAGATTCGTCAGCAACGGTTATTCGTTACGCTATTGACATGGCTTTGTCCGATGGCAAACGCGCTTATGGCTATCTCAATGTGCCACGCGGACAGGGCTATTATCCCGCACTCATCAGTTTGCCCGCGTTTGGTAATATAGAAAATATGCTCGATGACCATGTTCAATATTCTGAACGAGGAGGTGTTATTTCAGTTTTTTTGAGTATTCACGCCAATTTGCCCAGCCAAGCAGGACCTCACAATTACCTAATGATAGGTGTTGACGAGCCAGCTACGTATTATTATAAGCACATTATGTTGGCGGTTATCCGCACCATCGATTATCTGCAAACCCGTACTGATTTTAGTGGGCAAGTCGGGATTGTAGGTGTGAGTCAAGGGGCTGGTTTGGCGATATTGGCGGCTGGCATCGAACAACGCATCAGCCTTTTAGTTAATGCTTTTCCCGCGCTTTGTGGACACCCCAACTCTAAATACAATAAACCAAGTGGCTTCCCGAGTTATTGGAATCTGGCACGCGGTCTAAATCTCGACCAAAACCGTGTACTCAACACGGTAAAATACTATGATGCCGTTACAGCCGCCAAGCGTTTTAGAGGTGTTTCGTGGACGATGAACGCTTTTCGCGACGAAACGTGCAATCCTGCAACCGTTTATGAGGCGTTTAACCAACTCAAAGGGCAAAAAATTATCTCACATTGTATTCCCAATAGCCATACTCAGACACCCGATGCCTTTGCCAAACCCAATGCCCCTGTTGGTTTGTACGCTTTTTTAAGGCAGCATTTTCCACTCACTAAAAAAGCACCCTGGCAGTGGACAATCCCTACGGTCGGGCATACAATTGATGTGGGCAAAGACATTGAATTGACCAACACAAGCTCCACTACACTGAGGGGGGTAATTGAGTTGGAATACGCAGCCGTCAATTTGCCAGTGCGCTGGGAAAAAGTAGAGGGTGAAGGAACGGTCGTCTTTTCAAACCCCGAATCATTGACAACAACGGCAACTTTTTCAAAATTAGGTAGTTACCGTTTGCGTTTGGTGGCAGAAGACCTGTCTTCATTGTCCACAGATGGGCAGTATTTGACCCTGGCAGATGACCTTATTGTGAAAGTCAATACAACAATTCCCGTAGAATTGGTGTCGTTTTCGGGAAAAACAACCGAATTTGGTAATCAATTGACGTGGGTAACTGCCTCAGAACGCGCCCATAAAAATTTTGAAATACAGCGCAGTGAGGAAGGCAAGTTATGGAAAAATTTAGGAGAAAGGGTAGGAAAGGGCAACGCGGTGGCATTAAATACCTACGAATTTACGGACAGCGACCCCCTCAGTAAAGCCTATTACAGATTGAAACAAAATGACTTCAATGGCGATTTTCAATATTCTAAAACCATTTTTGTAGAGCGAGATAAAGACGATAAGATTGATGTATTTCCAAATCCAGTATTTGACAAACTTACCGTAGATGTAAAAAATCTAACACAGCCCTTTGAAGTTCGTATTTTTGATGTGTTAGGACGAACAAATTTTGTACAAGCCTATGATTCACAAAGCATTAGTATAGATACAAAGACGTGGAAAAAAGGACAATACATGATTGAAGTCAGTAATAAAAAGCAAACCTTTATGAAGAAAATTGTTAAGCAATAAAAATTGAGTGTATAACAAATTCTCACTTTTGATTTTTATAGCTCGCTTCGCTCGCAAAAAAAGGGTGTTTCGATTTTGGGCGAAGCCCAAAATCGAAACACATTTCCCTTGTTTTACGAGCGAAGCGAGAAACAGGGCGTAAAAAAGCAATTTGTGCAGTAATATTCAAAATACGTTTGTTTTCAGGTATTTACAGCGAGCAAGGCACATACCGAAACTGATAGATGCCTTGCTCGTTGGTGCGAGCAAAGCGAGTGCGATAAGTAGTGTTTGGATTTTATGTATAGTTGCAAAATTATATTCAACGACTTTCTAATTAAAAACAACTTAGTAAACTTATGTCCTACAAAAGTCTTTATGTCGCTGCGACCTCGCAGCATGTGGGTAAAACCACTTCCACACTCGGTCTTGTTTCTGCTTTTCGCAACATGGGTATCAACGTGGGTTATTCAAAACCTGTTGGTCAGCGTTTTGTTCTTCAAAACGGCTTGCAGGTGGACAAAGATGTTGTCCTTTTTTCCGATTTATTGGGGTTTGAAAGCGACCCCTCAGTACACAGCCCCGTTATTTTGGGGCATGGCGCAACGAGCGATTTTTTAGACGACCCTTCTCGTTTTCATTTTGAGAACGATATTTTGAAAGCCGCCCACGAACTTGACCGCCGACACGAACTCGTTATTTATGAAGGTACGGGACACCCCGGGGTTGGCTCGGTTGTCGGTATGTCAAATGCAGATGTGGCAAAGTTGACGGGTTCGGGTGTCATTATGGTTGCAGAAGGCGGTATTGGCAATACGATTGACATAATGAGTATGTGTATGGAAAAATTCTATCGTTTAAATGTGCCAATTATTGGAGTCATTCTGAATAAAGTATTGCCTGAAAAACGCGAAAAAGTGGAGCATTATGTCCAAAAATGGCTTGACCCGCTTGGAATTCCGCTTTTTGGCTCAATGCCTTTTGATAAAACGATGAGTTTTCCATTGCTCCGTACAATCGTCGAAAGCGTGAAAGGGACAGTTGACTACAACGCCGACCGACTCAATAATATGGTGGAAGGCACAATTGCAGGCTCAATGATTTCGACCGAAGAACTCAAAGGCAAAGACAAAAATATGTTGCTCTGCGTCGGCGCAACGCGGCTAAGTTTGGCAACTGAAAACACTCTGGCAGTTATGAAAGCGAACGACTGGAAAGAACCTCCTTTTTCAGGCATTATTGCCACAGGACACGGTGATTATAGTAAATCTACGCTTGAATTTATCGAAAAATACAAAACTCCCCTCATTCGCACCATGTTGGAAACCTACGGAACTGTTGTGAAAATTGCGCGAATTGAAGTGAAAATTAATCTTGAAACGCCGTGGAAAGTATCGCGGGCAGTAGAAATGATTGAACAGAATATTAAGTTAGAGGGGATTTTGGAAAAATTGAGGTATTAGGGCTTTAGGGTTTATAGCAACGGATAAACTCCCCACTCCTGCCGATACCTTTTGCATCGCTAAGACATACAAACCCAAATAAGCGGTCACATTGAGCAAGCCATAAACCAGCAAAGGCAACCATTCATCGGGAGGGGAATGTGGTTCGTTTTTCGGTCTTTGCCCGAAAAACGAACCACATTCCCCTCCCTCGTGCGAGCGAAGCGAGCGCGAGATGCAAAAAACGCTTTTAGGTTATGCCCATCTCTCGACTAAGTAATTACACTCAATTTTAATATATCCGTAAGCAGACAGGCGTTGGAATTTGGTTGTTTTTGCCAGTCGCAATCAATCTGCCAGTGTTTGTATCAATTGAAAAAGCAACGACATTATCTGAATTTTGATTGGCAACCAATAGTAACTTACCGTCGGGCGAAATCATAAAATTGCGTGGCGCATCGCCTTGTGAGAGTTCATGCCCAATAGCGGTTAAAGTACCATTGTCATTAATTCTGAAAATAGCAATAGAATTATGTCCCCGATTTGAGCCAAAAACAAAACGACCATTCGGATGTACCCAAATTTCAGCCGTCGTATTTTTTCCTGTATAATTCTCTGGTAGTGTTTTGACGGTTTGAATTTCTGTCAATTCATTGGTAAGGGCATTAAATTTATAAGCGTTGATTGTCGAATTAACTTCATTGATGACATAACCAAATTGGCGATTGGGCGTAAAATCTAAATGCCGTGGACCTGCACCCGCCGCAGTAGAAACTCCATTTTTAAGGGTCAATTGACCTGTTTTAGATTGCGTATATAGAAAAATCTTATCTGCTCCTTTATCCACTACAAAAACAGAAGACGCATCAGGCGATTCAAAAATTTGGTGTGCCAAAGGCGCATTGCCTTCATTACGTTTTACGCAAAGGGTATCAGTCAAACTGCCATCTTTATTGATGCCATAACTCGCAATTGTACCCGTTGAATAATTAGAAACAAACACAAATTTACCTTTTTTATCCGTTGAAATATGGCACGGTGCAGCCCCAAAACTTGGTTTCTCATTGAGTTTTAACAATTGCCCCCCCTCAGTAATTTTGTATGCTACCACACTTCCGTAACGCGCCAAAGCATCACCACCATTTTCAGCAACCGCGTAAAGGTATTTTTTATTGGGCGAAATAGTCAAAAAAGAAGGGTTTTGAATATCTGTGGTGGCGTTGATAATGGTCAACTCACCTGTTGTGTTATTCATGCGGCAAGTGTAAATGCCTTTGGCTTTACCATTCACCCAGCCCATATTTTTGGTATATGTACCAACAAAAACAATGGATTCATTGGCGGCTGTTTTAATCAAAGATTTGTTTTGAGCGCACGAAGTCAGCAATACAATTGTAAGGAATAATAGGTTTTTCATTTTTAATTTATTTTAAAATTCGGGCTAAAGGTAGGTGTTTTAGGGCTTAAAATAATGGTTCTTTGATAATTTTAGTGGTGGCCATTTAAAGTTCCCCGCGCTCGCTTCGCTCGTAAAAGGGGGGAATGTGGTTCATTTTTCGGGCTTTGCCCGAAAAACGAACCACATTCCCCCCTTTTACGAGCGAAGCGAGCGCGGGCTAAGTAATTAGGAATTAATCATATTTTTCAAAACGAATATGCTCTAAACGTCAAGATTTTTTTTAATTTTGCGCCGAAAAATTTAAAAAATAGCTAATTACTTAGCCTATAGCTCGATTCGCTCGCAAAAAAGGGGAAAGGTGGTTCATTTTTCGGGCTTTGCCCGAAAAATGAACCACCTTTTCCGCCCTCGCACGAGCGAAGCGAGCGCGTGACTAAGTAATTACAAAAATAGGTAAGTAATTTTGGAAGTGAACGTAAAATGACCTTTAGGTTGTTTAAATCGCGTATGTCACGCGCTGTTTACACTTTCCGCGAGCTAAAAGTCGCGTTACGTTTAAGTAGTTACAAAAATTTAAAAGCATGATTTCAGTAGTTAACGTCAATGTGAATTTTGGCGAGCGTATTCTTCTCGATAGTGTCAATTTTACGATTGGCGAACGCGACCGAATTGGTCTTGTGGGGCGCAATGGCGCGGGTAAATCAACTTTGATGAAAATCATTGCGGATTATTCTAAACCAAACGGTGGCGGCACAATTGCCAAGCCGAATGACGCCACAATTGGTTTTTTGCACCAAGATATGACCTTGCCGAAAGGAAAAACCGTGATGCAAGAGGCATTGTCGGCGTTTGACGAGGTGCGGAATTTAGAGATGCGCATTGAGGAATTGAACCACGAATTGGGCGAGCGCACGGATTACGAAAGCGACAGTTATATGGATTTAATCCACGAAGTGAGTGATGCTTCAGAGCGTTTTCATTTGCTCGGTGGAGAAACGGCACAGGCTGATGCTGAACGGATTTTGAAAGGTTTGGGCTTCAAATCGAAGGACATGGATAGACCGACGGAGGAGTTTAGCGGTGGCTGGCAAATGCGCGTTGAATTAGCCAAAATGCTTTTGCAACGTCCCGATTATTTGCTTCTCGATGAGCCGACAAACCACTTGGATATTGAGTCAATTATCTGGCTTGAACGCTTTTTGGTGGATTATGCGGGCGCAGTTGTGTTGATTTCCCACGATAAGCAATTCTTGGACAATATTACCAAAAGAACGATTGAGGTGGAAATGGGTAAGTTGTACGATTACAAGGCAAATTACTCAAAATACGTTGAAATGCGAGCAGAACGCCGTGGATTATTGCAAAATGCCTACGACAATCAGCAAAAAATGATTGCCCAACGCGAGAAAACCATCAACCGATTTATGGCTAAAGCAACCAAAACGAGTATGGCGCAGAGTATGCAAAAACAACTTGATAAGGTTGACCGCATCGAATTGGACGATGAAAACGTGAAGGCAATGAACATCAAATTTGCTGCTGCCCCAAGAAGTGGGCAGGTGGTGGTAGAAGCCACAAATTTGAGTAAAGATTATGGCAGTTTGAAGGTGTTGGAAAAAGTCGGGTTGAAGTTGGATAGGGGCGAGCGCGTGGCTTTTGTGGGACAAAATGGACAAGGAAAATCAACTTTAGCCAAAATTTTGATTGGTGAAGTGGATTATACTGAGGGGGGGTATCAACTCGGTCACAATGTGCAAGTGGGTTATTATGCCCAAAATCAAGCGGAAGCATTGTATCCGACAATGACACTTTTGGAAACAATGGAAATGCACACACCGCCTGAAATGCGGACGCGGTTGCGGTCAATTTTGGGTGCATTTATGTTTACGGGTGAAGACCAAGAGAAAAAAGTATCGGTATTGAGTGGGGGAGAACGGGCGCGTTTGGCGTTGGCGTGTTTGCTTTTGCGTCCTTTCAACTTGTTGTTGCTCGATGAGCCGACGAACCACTTGGACATGATTTCAAAAGAGGTTTTGAAGGACGCCTTGTTGCAATACGATGGTACGCTGATTGTGGTGAGCCATGACCGCGAATTTTTGGAAGGAATGGCTGACCGCACCATTGAATTTAGAGACAAAAAACTCTACGAATATCTCGGTGACATCAATTATTTTCTTGAAAAACGCGAGTTGGACAATATGCGTGACGTTGAATTGAAGGACAAAGCGGCTGCCGCGACCCCCTCAGTAAAAACGCAAAATGCGGCATCCAATAAGACCGATTCTGATAAAAAACGCATTGAACGCACCATTCAAAACAGCGAAAAACGAATTTCGGATTTAGAAAAACAAATTGCAGAAGTCGAAAAATCCATGTCGGTAGATAATTTTTATGCGTCGAAAGATGCCCAAAAAACATTGGCACGCCATACAGATTTGAAAAAACAGTTGGAAACTGAAATGGAAAATTGGGAAATGGCAACTATGGAATTGGAAGCGTAAAACAATCTGAAATTTTATGAGTCACCGCACACAAACATTACCAGAAGAAAAAGTTAATGCCCTCACACATGGTTTGGGCGTTATTTTTGCCGTTGTTGGCACGCCTATTTTATTGGAAAAATCAAGAACATTAACGGGATTTGATATTGATTTAGGGATTTTAATGTTCGGTTTTGGTATGTTAGTTGTTTATTTGTCTTCGACTTTGTATCACGCAAGCAAAGCTGGTAAACTCAAAGACAAGCTGCACATTTGCGACCATGTGAGCATTTTTTTTCTAATTGGTGGTAGTTATGTGCCTTTTGTACAAGCCTATACAGATGCGCAAACAGCCTTTCTTTTTTTATCTGCCCAATGGACGGTCATTGTCATTGGTGCAGTTTTAAAACTGTTTTTTACAGGACGTTATGAGCAATTTTCCTTGTTTACTTATATTGTCTTAGGCTGGTCTGCTGTTTTTCTATTTGTTCCTTTTAGGGAAAATATGCCTTTTGAGGTATTAAAATGGATATTGATTGGCAGCGTAAGCTACTCAATTGGCGTGTTTTTTTACCGTTGGGACAAACAAAAATACGCTCACGCGGTCTGGCATTTGTTCGTTCTGGGAGGAACGATAGCGCATTATATCGCCATTTGGCATATAAATAATTGAGGTAAGGAACGTGCAAAATAAGCTATAACAAATAGGGCTGTTTTGTCCCGAAAATCCTCTCCCGCCTCCGAAGGACGCGGGTTGCAAACCCGCGTCAGGTTAGCAGATTCGTATTTAAGCGACTCCCTCAGTATCCAATACTTTTTCTTCTGATTTTTTACCCAAAATTTCTTCTTCCGTTTCCACATGATGTTGTGAGCGCGACAGATACGAATACATAGCAGGAATAATATAAAGTGTCAAAACCAAAGAAAACATCAAACCACCAATGATGACAATACCCATCGAAACACGGCTTTTTGACCCTGCACCCAAAGCCAAAGCAATGGGTAAAGCACCCAACATAGTGGCAAAAGAAGTCATCAAGATGGGACGAAGACGCGAAGTAGCAGCTTCAACAACCGCGTCTTTTTTGGAAAAGCCTTGCTCACGCAATTGGTTCGCAAATTCGACAATCAAAATACCATTTTTTGTCACCAAACCAATGAGCATGATGATACCGATTTGAGAAAATATATTCAACGATTGATTGAAATACCAAAGCGAAAACAGCGAACCCGCTAAAGCCATTGGTACGGTCAACATAATCACAAAAGGGTCAATGAATGACTCAAATTGCGCGGCTAAAATCAAATAAACCAATATCAAAGCCAACACAAAGGCAAAATAAGTATTGCCCGATGACTCTGCAAAATCGCGTGATGCACCTGCCAAATCCGTTGAAAAAGAGTCGTCAAGGTGTTTTTTGGCTATGCTTTTCATTTCCTTAGTCCCGTCTTCAATCGTTCTGCCCGGGGCTAAAGCTGCTGAAACGGTTGCCGATTTGTACCGATTAAAGTGGTACAATTGTGGTGGATTTGACCGTTCTTCAACAGATACAATATTGTCTAATTGCACCAATTCGCCGCGCCGATTGCGGACAAACATGGATTTCATATCCAAAGGCTCATCGCGGTTTACGCGGTCAACCTGTCCAATAACTTGATATTGTTTGCCACTTCGATTGAAATAGCCATACCGCAAACCTGATAAAGATAGTTGCAGCGTTTGTGCCACATCTACGACATTTACGTCCATAGAACGCGCTTTTTCGCGGTCAATTTTGACGGACAATTCAGGTTTATTGAACTTTAAATTTACGTCAGACATCGAAAAAATGGGTGATTTCTGCACATCTTCCATAAATTTGGGCAGTTTATCAATTAGTTTTTCAAACGTTGGTGCTTGAATCACAAACTGCACGGGCAAGCCGCCGCCACCGGGTCCACTACCAGCTACCTGAATTGTTTGTTGCTGTACAATAATAGCTTTACCGTCATTGAATTGACGCATTTTGCTTGTCAATGCCGCCGCAATATCTTGTTGACTGCGCTTTCTTTTATCGGGTTCTGAAAGCATCAAACGCAAGAAACCCGAGTTTGCGCTACCAGCACTGCTAAATCCGGGGGCAGTGAAAGCCATCACTAATCTTCTTTCGGGAACAGAATCCATGATAAATTTATTTAATTTAAGCATGTATCTGTCCGTATATTCATAGCTTGACCCCTCAGATGTACTCACTTGAAAACGGAAATAACTGCGGTCTTCAAGCGGGGCAACTTCGGAAGGCAACTTGCCGTAAAAGTACCAAATAGACACGGCTAAAATCGCAAAAACGGGAATGGAGAGCCATCGTACTTTCATAAAGTCGAGCAAGGCTTTTTTGTAGCCTGTCTCCATACCTTCAAAAAATGGCTCAGTTACACGGTAAAACCACGGCTTTTTGTCTTCTTGTTTCGTCAAATAAGCGTTCAACATCGGTGTCAGGGTCAAAGAAACGAACGCCGAAATCAAAACCGAACCTGCCAAAACGACCCCAAATTCTTGAAACAATTTGCCAATAAAACCTTTCATGAAAATGACGGGTAGAAACACCGCCGCCAAAGTAACGGACGTGGAAATAACGGCAAAAAATATCTCTTGCGACCCCAATATTGCGGCTTGCTTGGGGTTCATGCCTTTTTCAATCTTTTTATAGATGTTTTCCGTCACCACAATTCCGTCGTCAACTACCAATCCTGTTGCCAAAACGATAGCCAATAAACTCAAAACGTTGATAGAATAACCCATGACATACATGATGAAAAATGCCCCAACGAGCGACACGGGAATGTCAATCAAAGGACGAAAAGCAATGCGCCAATCGCGGAAAAATAGGAAAATAATGACAACCACCAAACCAATAGCGATGAACAACGTTTCCTTTACTTCCGCTATGGCTTTGCGGATAAACTGCGTGTTGTCAACTGATAAACTGAGGGTAATATCGGCAGGAACTTCTGATTTGAGTTTGTCAATTTTTTTGTAAAAAGCATCGGCAATATTGACATAATTTGCGCCCGGTTGCGGAATCACGGCAATACCCACCGTGGGGATACCGTTGATGCGGAAAATCGTGTCTTCGTTTTCAGCGCCCAACATAATTTTCGCAATATCTTTAAGTTTTATCGTTCCAGTGGGGTCTTCTTTGATGATAACTTCTTCAAAATCGCGCTCACTCACGAGTTTTCCCATCGTTTTCACGATTAATTCGGAGTTGTTTCCCGCTATTTTACCCGAAGGTAATTCCACATTTTCGCGGTCTAAAGCCTGTTTGACATCAAGCGGTGTCAAACGGTAAGCCGCCAATTTTTGTGGGTCGAGCCATATCCGCATCGAGTACCGTTTTGCCCCCCAAACCCGCACACTTGATACTTCGGCAATGGTTTGAACGCGCTCTGCAAGGACATTTTCGGCAAAATCGGAGAGTTGTAAGATATTGCGCGTATCGCTCTGCACATACATCGAGATAATAGGGTCGCTGTTCGCATCGGCTTTTGTAATCGTCGGCGGAGCATCAATGTCAGGTGGTAATTGCCGCACCGATTGACTCACTTTGTCACGCACATCGTTTGCAGCTTCTTCCAAATTGGACGACAAATCAAATTCTACCGTAATGTTTGAGCTGCCTTGATTACTCGACGAACTGATTGACTTAATACCCGCAATACCGTTCAAAGATTTTTCAAGCGGCTCGGTGATTTGTGATTCAATAATTTCGGCATTTGCCCCCGAATAGGAGGTACTGACTGTAATGATAGGCGGGTCAATGCTCGGATATTCGCGCACTCCAAGCGATTGAAAGCCGATAATGCCAAACAGCAAAATCATTAAATTCATAACAATTGCCAAAACAGGGCGGCGGATACTCAAAGACGATAGATTCATTTTATGTTGTTGTCAATTTGTAAGTACTTAGTCACGCGCTCGCTTCGCTCGCGCGAGGGGAGAGGTGGTTCGTTTTTCGGGCTTTGCCCGAAAAACGAACCACATTCCCTTTTTTGCGAGCGAAGCGAGCTATAGGCTAAGTAACTACGTCAATTTTAAAATAATGTAATTAGCCACAGCCCGCTTCGCTCGCGCGAGAAAAATGAACCACTTTTTCTCTTTTTGCATGAACTAAGTCAGTGCGGCTAAGTAATCATAAAGTAATCACCCAAAGTGGCAAAGTTACTAAAACCAACCCGTTTCTTTTCTCTTTCTGTTGAGGTTTCGACGTTCAACTTGTTTTCACGACCAAGCTATCAACTTGTTTTGACCCGTTTTAGCTCATCTGTTGCACTGCCCGTTTGCCGCAATTTCAAATTTTGTCCTTTTGAAAAACGATAGGTAAAAATAGCACTCAACCCGCGTGTATCGAGCCAACTTGTGTAGTGTACTGTGGCGTTTCTTATCGTGTTGACATCACCACCAGGTCGGTAAGCGTGTAAAGGGTCATTTACAAATATGCGCAAAGAACCTTTGTCTTTCAATACTTTTACTTGCGCTCCGACGCGGGCTATCCAAGTAGGGTCGGTGACAAATTGCGCAATGGTCATCGAAGAGGTGTAAGAACCACTGAGTTCAATTGTCCATAATTTATTGACTTTCATCTGGCTTGAGCCTTTGAAACCCCAATAACTGCCTTAGTGCGTCGAACGGTAATCCGTACAATTTACCTTTTGTTTGAAGGTTCATCACGTCGGTATGCAGTTGTAGGGTCAACCATTTTGCCGTTTTAGGGTTAATTGTTGCGTCGAGTGTCAAACCGATGGTGTATTTGTTGTCAATATTGCCAGGACGACTGATGTAGCGGTCGCTGTTTTCTATCGTTTCCGTAATATTGTCTATTTCGTAGCCGTACATAAGTGTCGTCGAAAATACATTTCTATAACTGTGTGCGACTTCAAAATTATAGCCAAAAGTGGGTCTTAAAAATGGATTACCCGAATAATAGGTAAATTTATCAATCGGAAAAGTAAACGGATTGAGTGCTTGATAATCGGGGCGGTCAATGCGTTTGCCAAATGTAAAAGTCATCACATGTTTGCCCAATGTGTCTAATTTTCGCGAAGCGTAAAATGTTGGAAAAAACTGCTCGTAATTTCTTGTAAAAGACGAATCTTTTACCACCACATTGCCCAATTGGTGTCCTTTTATAGCTGTTTTTTCATACCGTAAACCTGCTTGCAACGACCATTTTTTAATAGTTTTACGCATATTTATATACGCTGCATTGATATTTTCGTCGTAGAGAAAATAATTGGTCAGTTCATAATCGGGCTTTAAAACATTGTCTCTTTGGTTGAAAAACTCGCCTGTATTGTTCGTTTTAATTAAGCTCGTTTTTAGTCCTGCTCCAAATGTGCCACCTCTTTTTAACGGGGTAGAATAATCCACTTTTGCCGCTTTTATATCAATTGTTGCGGGTAACGAACCTGTTAAAACGTCTTGATTTTTTAAAGATTTATTGGGCAAGTAAATACTGTTTTTGAGATAAGAACTTGTTTCTTGGTCAAAATAAGTGTAGTCCACATTAGCCGAAATTTCCGCGCCTTTTTTGTCTAATTTGTGATTGAAATTAAAATTGACAGAGCCATTGAGCCAATTGTTTTTTTGCTCATTGTTCGATTCAATCGTAGAATCAATCACACCTGCGGCATTTTTGAGTGCGGCATAATTCGGGGTTGTCCGTACTGAGGGGTTGTAAAAACCACTCAAAACGACGCCCAGAGTTGTTTTTTTCGATACGTAATAATCTGCGCCTACTTTCAGACTTGTTGTTGCACGGCTGTTGTACATCAACGAATTTTGGGTAAAAGTGGAGGTCAATGCGGCATTGTTATCAAAATATTTACGCTCAACTGTCAAATCTTGATAAACAGGATTGAAGGTATAGCCAATTGTGCTAAAAAAATTGACTTTGTTGACGCGGTAATTAAAATTAAAACTGTTAATCGTGCGGCGGTAAATTGCTTGTGAAAATGCTAAACTTAGATTCCCATTAAATCCCTCCAATTTACTTTTTTTCAAACGGATATTGATGACACCCGCACTACCCGCCGCATCGTATTTTGCGGGTGGATTGACCATGATTTCCACGGATTCAATGGTATTTGACGGAATACCGCGCAAATAACCGTTCACCGCCGCCGCCGATAACCGCGTCGGTTTGTCATCAACAAAGACAACAACATTCGCCCGACCGCGCAAACTAATCATGCCGTTAGGGTCAACTTGTATCCCTGGCGATTTTTCCAAAACATCTAAAGCCGATGTCCCCGAATTGGCAATCAAAGCATCTGGATTCACCACAACGCGGTCAAGTTTGCGCTCGATAAAAGGTTTTTTAGACGTGACCGTTACTTCCGTCAAATTACTGAGGGGTGTCAAACTGATGCCTGCCAACTCAATATCTTGACTGTCAACGGCGATTTTTTTACTAAAATAAGGCTTGAAACCCACAAAAGACACCGAAATAAGGTAGTTATTCGGTTTTAGGTTGTCAAATTGAAATTGCCCCAAACTATCCGTCAAGGCAATTTTTACCAAAGAAGAATCCTTTCCTTTCAGTAGCGATACATTGGCAAAAGGCAAGGCTTTTTTTGTGTCATCGGTAATCGAACCTGTGATTTTCGTGTTATTTTGCGCTGATAAAAGGTTGGGCAGCGCGGAAATAATCCATACAAATAGGTTCAGTTTAGTGGTGTTTGTCATATTCACTGTGTTGTTTAAAGGTAATTACTTGAGGGATGGGCATAACCTAAAAGCGTTTTTTGCATCTCGCGCTCGCTTCGCTCGCGCGAGTGAGGAGAGGTGGTTCGTTTTTCGGGCAAAGCCCGAAAAACGAACCACCTTCCCCTTTTTTGCGAGCGAAGTCTGTTTACATCCCGAAAGCCTTCGGGAGAGCTACGGGCTAAGTAATTACGTTTAAAGTTTATTAATCAAGTAATTGCAAAATTCAGATGTAAAATTACTTTTAAATTTGAAATAACAAAATATAGTGAATATAGATGCACCAAAAAAGGTTTTGAGTGCGTTTATACTGAGGGGGTGTTTTTTATCTCCCAAATTTATTATTCGTCACAAAACCTTTTTTTATGAAAAATACTTTATTAGGCTTGTCCATTTTAACGCTTCTTTCTTTGCCATTCATAAGTTGTAACAAATGTACAGGTGAGGATTCTAAAACAGGAGACACACAATTGTCTAAAGAAGCGCAGACTTTTATGACGCAATTTATCGGTAAGAAGTTGATTTTTAAAGACTCAATTGGTCGTGAATTGATTTTCAGAGATACCAGTGGCTTGATAAAAACGGCTCAACAATTAGAGACAGGCATAACCTGTACAAACGGTTGGCCTTTTCAGTCTCTGATTAGTTTTGTCGGTTATGAAGCTTGGAGTATTGGACTGAAAAGCGATAGTCTTACCATACAACAAGAATTTTACATCGCCAATATTAGCGCAACGGTGGGTGATACTTCAAGAATATACGATGTTTTAGATTGTCAATTGACCGAAATTAGCTCCAAAAATCGTAATCTAATCTTTTTCGGATTTTCTAAAAGAGGCGTGGAATCTCGTGCAGACTTTCCCAGAAATAGTGATTATTTGATTGTTGCGGATACGGTTTTGAATCAAAAACGCTTTTCTAAACTCACGAAGCTCGAGTCAATTGTTAATCGCAATCCGCAAACTGTACTTGAAAGTTTTTTCGATAAGCAAAAAGGACTGGTTGCTTTTAAACTTTCAGACGGGAATTTATGGGTTTTGGATAGAATTCAATAATTTTATCCACTAAATGCGTCATATCTTTCTCCGTATGCAAGGCACTCAGAACAACGCGCGTAATGGGCGGGTCGGTCGGCTGCGGATAGGCGAAATGAGAAATAAATATCTTGTTAGCAAAAAGGTGGTCGAACAAGTCATTTTTCGGCGTGTAAAATACAGGATAATTGAGCATGGGTGTTCTGAATGGGTTTAAATCATCGAGACTCAGTTTGCCTTTTTTAGGATTCTTATTAAGCAATAAATTATGTTGTACCTCCGCCAAAAGGCTTGTAAACAATTCGATATTGTGTGCCAATGTTTGCCGTGCTTTGTCGTATAGGGCTTGCGTATTTAAAAAAGCGTACAAATAAGCGGGGATAATTGGCGATGCCCCAACAAAAAGCGGATTGTTGCGAATAGCGGTAATTATTTTTTCTTCGCTTAAAATAACGCCACCGGGGATACCCAAAGCCTTTGCAAGAGAGGCAATGACGATGATTTTTACATTCGGTCTGGTTAGTTTTTTAAGTCCTTTGAATATTCCCGAACCGTTTTCGCCAGTCACCCCAATCCCGTGAGAATCGTCAACTAACAAGGTAATGTCTTGGTTATCGGGTAGTTTTTTAATCCACGAAAAGTCAAAAGTTTCACATTTTAGCATGTCAACGGCATTTGAAACGATGACAATAGGCGCATTTTTTCCTTTTTTGACTGTTTTGATTATTTGTTTTTCAAAATCGGCTCGGTTTTGAAAAACAGTGGACGGTGGAGCTTCCCACACCGCAGGGTGCGCAGACGGCGCATAAATAAATGCAGGCTTTAAAGCTTTGTCATTTTGGCTATTTTTCAAAAAATTAACCGCCAATTGTCCCGCCAACAAACCCGATGTTACGGTCAAAGCCTGAGCCGCACCCGTCCAATGAGCGATAAAAGACTCCGCTTCTTCATAGATTTTCAAGCGCAAATTGTTGTTGCGAGAGGCAGAAAAAACCGTCCCGTAACGGTCTATACCTTCCATTAATGCCGCCCTAAATTCCCCTTGATGCCCAATGCCAAGATAAGAAGTCCCACTAAAAAACAAGTATTCTTCCCCATCGAACAGTGCGGTGCGGCTTGGTAAAAAGTCTATTTCACGTATTTTTAAAGATTTCAAGGTTCAAATGTTAAATTTCAAGGTAGGCGAAAAAAGTACTCAAATATCAGTCATTTCGTTAATAAATGCGATGATTTCTTGACATTTGGAATTAGTCTCAATTTTTTCTTTTGTAAGATAGCTGCTTTTTTGTATATAGACACCATTTGCATAACCAGCCATTTCTAATTGACCCGCAGCACCAATAGTTGCTTTTTGAATATCCAACTTATCATTAATTTTGTTGTCACTAATGAATTTATCGGATTTATCAAATACATCTACGTTACCTTCTATCATTAGAGGTAAAATAATGTCTTCTAATTTACCTGTTAAATCATCTTTACATAAAATATAATAGCCTTGTTTCTCAAAAATATTAGTATTTTCTCTCGTTAAAATATGCGTAATTGCTAAATCAGTAGGTAAGTTTTGAAATAGCGTCAGAGGCTGCTCATAGCTTAGGTTTTTAGGTTCTAATTTTTGTTGTTCCTTAGTATATGCCTTTTCTATGGCTTTTTTAAATTCTTCAATTGCGTTATCTAATCCATTATCTGCATCATTAAAAAAAGCAATTGCCGTGCTTATTCCTTTAAAAGGGTTGCTATTTGACGATAATTGAGCCAATAAAAAAGGTCTAAGAATATCATATACTTTTTGAAAATTTGTATTTCCATCTGTCAAATAGAGTAGTATCCATGTATCTTCCTCTTCATTTTTTCTGAAAATACTGGGACGAGAAGGGAGTTTATCCAATTTATAACCCAATGAGGCGTACTGTCTCAAATAAACATTTAAGAGCGTGTAAAGTGGTTTGTTCGCTTTTTCAATCGTTTCGAGCGTGTATTTAGATGATTTATCTAAATAACCAAAGGTAGTTAATATTCGGGTGAGAAAGCCCGCATCGTGTGGACCTTCGCAAAATAGCCATGTTATTTTCATTCGTTACCTCCTCTTGCATCTGCATTTATAAGTTCGATAAGTTCGCCAAATAATTCTCCCGAATCATACTTGCAGAGAATATTGCCTTCTTTATTTCTACTTAAATTATAAATAGCTATTTTTTCATTATACACATCATCATCAAAAAAAGCATCAATACATTCTTTACTATGCGAAGTAATAAACACTTGTACATTGAATTTCTCTGCCAATTGTTTAATAAAAGGAATGAGTTTTTTGAATAAAGAATGATGAATCGCGTTTTCAATTTCATCAATCAAAGCGATGCCATTTCTTGCTGCGGCAAATTGTAAGGCAATATGAAAGACCCGTTGCAAGCCATCGCCAAATTGCGTTAAATCTTGCGGCACATCAAAATCATCGTGAATAACATTGAAGCGGAGTGTATCACTGTTAATCAGGATAGCTGATAATTTTGAGTCAATATTGTGCTGTATAAAATCTACAATTGGTGCTAAATGTTGTAAATTAGCATTGTACAATTTCAATAACTGTTGCCCATCGGCAGTTGAAAAAGGACTTGAAAAACTAATGTTGCAAACTTCTTGTATCGCATTGATTTGCGCTTTATCCGTATTGTCTTCATATAAATCATAACTGCTATGTGCTTCATCATCAGCACATTTAGCAGTAAAATTTAGAGTACTTAGATAAGCACTGTCATTAATATCTTCAGTTCCATTCGTCGCATAATCATTTTCTTTATGGATTTTCAGACTTGTCGTTTGATGATTAAAAACGCCCGATACTTCGATATCATCTTGTAAATTAAGATGTAGCCAAGTTGAGGGAAACTTATTAAAAAATTTCCCACGCCGACGGTACATATCAAAAAAAGAAAAAACATCATTTTGTTTAACAAGAAAATAAATGGCTTCCAATAAAGTGCTTTTCCCAGCATTATTGACTCCTGCAAATAGATTGATTTGTCGCAAATTTTTAACTTCTACCTTATTAAATGCCTTGTATTTGCCAATTGTTATTTCTGTAAAATGTTGACTAACATTAGCACCATTCAACCTAATAATGTCTTTTTGTGTTTCTGTTTTGATACTTCCTTCTTGCGTAGCTATTAGCCCATTAATTTTCTTCTTGAGGTCTTGTAATCTAATTTTTGAGTCCAATTTAGCATATCTTGAAGCACCATAAGCGATGCCTAATTGTTGGTCAATTGTATCTAAACTGCTGTTAAACACATCTTCACCAACAATTTTACTGCTTTCTTTACCTGCTGCAACAGTACGCGCTTCTTCCATTTTTGTTAGCGCGTCTTCATCTGTAATAAATTTTGCTAAATCCCGAATATCAGTGCCTTTTGTAATAATTGGTTCATAGTTACCAGCATCATAATCAGTTATATCTCCATCTTCTCGTTCTTCGGTATCATCTGTTTTGGGTTCTTTTGATAGCCAAGAAAATAATCTATTTTTATTGTTTGTGTGATTAAAAAAGCGGCTTCTTTCGTCCCATTGCAACCAAGACATCAGTTCTTGTTTGCGTACAATTTCAGCAAAAATATTGAACATGGTTGTTCTAAATTGGTCTCCATAAATACTTTCTTTATAATCAGTGATTAGTTTTAATGTATAAATATAACGGCTATAAGTTAATTTAGTAATACCCAAAGCACTTCTGATTTCGGCTTCTGGCATTCCTGAAGTTTCTAAATCTTGAAGCAATTGAGCTTGATTGATAGCAGGCCAGCGTTTATTGCCGTTGATATGCTTCAAACCCATTAAAATACGGTGATGCTGCTCGTTATTGTCAGTATAAATAATGACAGGAACTGCTGTGAAAATGGTGGGGTCTAATTGCCCTATCGGGTTGCCTAATTTATATTCTGCCTCTAAATATTTTAAAGTCGCAACACGTCTGTTGCCTTCTAATACCAAATATTTACCCGTGCCTAATTCACGAACTTGGATTTGATCTATCTCAACAAATCCATTTGTCCTAAAACTATCAATAAGGTCTTTAATGTTTAGATTTCTTTCTCCTCTAATTAATCGCTCTGTATTGGACTGATTCGTTCGATTTGTGTAATCATTAACAGCAGAGGTTGTTTTTCGATAGTGTTCACTATCAATAAAACGATAATTATTAGTATCTAAATACAAATTTTTTAGGCTGATATTTTGACGACGGCTACCAAACTTGATTTCTTCTTCTTTTCCTTCCATAATATTAAGTTAATATAAAAAATTAGTAACTATTTAGTCACGCGCTCGCTTCGCTCGCGCGAGTGAGAAAATGTGGTTCGTTTTTCGGGCAAAGCCCGAAAACGAACCACATTCCCCTTTTTTGCGAGCGAAGCGAGCTATGGGCTAAGTAATATAAAAAATTATTGCGCAAATATAGAAATTTATCACAAAAAACAGCTTAAACGCATCGAATTAAGATGAAATTTAGAATAGTTACCCCCTCAGTATTTGGGCAATAGGCAAAGCAATAGACAGGGCTTTTTCCCAAGTATTTGAATAGGATTTAAGATAGGAATCCGATATTATTTTTAACATTTTATCTTTTTTCGCCGTAAAAATAAGTAAATAGGAACAAAGAATAGTTTTTTTTCTTAAACTTGCAGCCTAAAAAAAGACAATGGCAACAGAAGAAACGAACAAGTCGAAAAAGACATTTTCACGGCGCAAATTCTTTACCCGTGCGGGTATTGGTTTGGTGGGTACTGCCGCGCTGCTGTACTTTGGTCGCAGCCCGATTAGGCGAAAAATTAGTGGCGTAGCGGCAGATTTAGATTTGCCTTCGGGTGTTTTGAATTTCGATACCGATATGTGGTTTGAAATCAATGCCGATAATACCGTGACCCTCAAATCGCCCAAAGTTGAAATGGGGCAGGGCATTTTCACGGGTTTTGCCATGCTCGCGGCAGAAGAATTGGACGTGGCTTTCGATAAAATAAAAGTCGTTCACGCCACAACGGCAAATGGCGCGGCGGATTTGGCAGGAACGGGTGGCAGTTCGAGTACATCGTCATTGTACAAAAATATACGCGAAGTGGCGGCAACCCTGCGTGAAACTTTGAAACTAAATGCCGCAAAAATCTGGAATATTGACCCCTCAGTAATTCAGACAAAAGAAGGCGTTTTGTCCGCAAACGATAAGACTATAACATACGCGGAATTGGCAAAACAAACCACCGATTGGAAAACGGCTAAAACACCCGCTTTACGTGCCGAATCGCAGTTCAAATACGTTGGAACGGAGCAAAAACGGGTTGATTTGCTCGATAAAGTAAGTGGGAAACCCATTTATGGCATTGACGTTGACTTGCCCAATATGGTTTATGGTGCGGTTTTGTACTGTCCTTACATTGGTGGGTCTTTGAAAAAAGCGGATATTGCGGCAGCCAAAAACGCGCCCAATGTTTTGAAAGTTGTAGAGCATAAAGACTGGATTGGTGTGGTGGCAAATACACGTTACGCGGCTCAAAAGGCGGCTGAACAAATCAATGTGGAGTGGAATATTCCTAAAAAATACACCACACAAGACATTGTAAACACCATTACGGTTGGCAATGGCACTAAAGTAAACGTTCAAAATGTCGGTGATACTGAGGGGGTAGTCCAAACGGCAAGTACGCAAGATGCTGCTGTTGTTTTGCCACAAGGTCGCGTATTGGTGAGTAATTACCGCACTTCGCTTGGCGTTCACGCGGCGATTGAGCCAAGCGTTACCGTTGCCGATGTCACTGCCGACAAAATAGTGATTCATGCGCCCATTCAGTTGGCGGATAAAATGCAAGCTGATGTAGCAAAAGCGTTGGACGTGAGTAAGAAAAATGTGGAAATCAAACCCACTTTTATCGGTGGTGGTTTTGGTCGGCGTATGCAAAAACACAATGCGGCGGAAGCTGCTTTGCTTTCAAAAGCGGTCGGAAAACCCGTACATTTACTCTGCAATCGCCAGCAAGAGTTCCAGAGTGGCTATTTGCGCCCCAATACGCACCACGTACTGAGAGGTCTGACAAACGGCGGGAAAGTACAAACTTTGACGCACGATATGGCAACTGCCGACATGGTTTTGTGGTCGTTTTCATCTTTGGCAGATGATGTTCTGGGTGCGGATTTTATTTCGGCGGGTCATGGCGCACGGATTCCTTACGCCGTTCCGAACCAGCAAGCCACAATGTGGCAAAGCGAATTACCTTTTACGACGGGTATTTGGCGAGGCGTAGGTATGTTCGCCAATACCTTTGCCATTGAGTGTTTTATGGACGAATTAAGCGAAGGCAAGGACGCGCTACAATTCAGAATTGACCATTGCGATGATTCCGAATTATTGACACGTAGAAGAACTGTTTTGACAAAGTTGAAAGAAAAATCGGGCTGGAATACGCCAAAAGCGGCGGATATTGGGCGTGGTGTAGCCGTTGGTGAAGACCGTAAAAGTATTTCGGCGGCGGTGGTTGAAGTCAAAATTGAAGGCGGTTTTATCCGCGTAGTCAAAGTCACACAAATCATTGACGCGGGTAAAATTGTGAACCCAAATGGCGTTCGCCAACAAGTGGAAGGCGCAACTGTAATGGCAATGAGTGCTGCTCTTTACGAAGAGGTGCATATTGAAGACAGCCAAATTGTGGAAGCAAATTTCAACACTTACCGCGTTGCCCGTCTGTCCGATTCTCCACAAATTGAGGTGATTATTCACGAAGGTAGTCCCAAACCGTATGGCGTTGGTGAAGCCCCAATGTCACCTATTGCGCCCGCTATTGCCAACGCCGTGTTCAATCTGACGGGGAAGCGGCTGCGGTCACTGCCTTTGCAGACAGCTTTTGAGAACTAAGAAGATTTCAAGAATTTCAAGCTACGGATTTACGGATTTTACGGATTTACGGATTTCAAGCTACGGATTTACGGATTTTAAGCTACGGATTTACGGATTTTACGGATTTACGGATTTCAAGCTACGGATTTACGGATTTTACGGATTTACGGATTGGCTCAATTAGGGTTCCAAGTTGCTGACATATAGTTTTAGACTAAAAGCGGCGTAGCTGCTCAATCTTGGTAACTCAATAATCGAATAACTTGGTTTACAACGCGGTATAACCGCTAAAGAAGTCAAATTTAAGGGCTATGCCCCAATGAAAATACTATTTCGTTTGTAATATTACCGATATTTGGCAGCTACGCCGCCTTTAAGAAATTTAAAATTGGCAGCAACTTGAAACCCTAATAGAGCCTACGGATTTTACGGATTTTAGGCTACGGATTTACGGATTTACGGATTTTACGGATTTACGGATTATGACGACTACTTGGTAATACAAATTTTATAGTCGTACTATCAAGTAGTCGTTATAATCCGTAAATCCGCAGCTTGAAATCCGTAAATCCGTAAAATCCGTAAAATCCGTAAAATCCTTTAATCCGTAAAATCCGTAAAATCCGTAAAATCCGTAAAATCCGTAAATCCGTAAATCCGTAAAATCCGTAAAATCCGTAAATCCGTAAATCCGTAAAATCCGTAAATCCGTAGCTTGAAATCCTTTAATCCGTAAAAATCCGTAAATCCGTAGCTTGAAATCCGTAAATCCGTAGCTTAAAATCCTTTAATCCGTTACCCGATTCAATCCCAGAGCCTTCAACATCCAACGCGGCAAAGCCTTTTCGGGACGCCGATTTGTCAAGTTCAAGTACCAGCCAATTTTCTTTAAAATCGGGACTTTATGCGTTTCTACAAATTCGATAAGTGTGCCGTCGGGGTCTTCGATGTACGCAAAACGCCCTGCTGCTTCGCCCATATCGAACGAATTTGCCGTGTCAACCGTAAAAGGATACCCCTCAGTATGGAGGCGACTTTTGAGTGCGTCCATGCCATTTATGTCGAAACACAAGTGAATAAATCCACATTCGCCCCACATACGACTTTCAAAAATCTTTTTTGGCTGACGCTCAAATGTCTGTACCAATTCAATTTCGGTTGCCCCCAAAAGTGGTGCAAATGCCCCCAATCGTGGTTGCGAATGACGGAGTAAAACGCGGGTGCAAGGCGTATTACCACCTGGAATTGCGTTGAAATCATTGAAAACTTCAACATGTTTGTCGTAAATCAATTCATCGTAACCCAACACGTCTTTGAATAAAGCCGTTGATTTGACGATATTCGTTGTGCCGAGAATAACACCATAAATGCCGCCTGTCAGCTTCCCTTGATTTTGAAACCAATTTTTTGCTTCTACAATTTGGAGCAAATTATTGTACGGGTCTTTTATCCAAAAAAAACGCTCAACGGCATCGGGTGATAGTTCTACTTCCGATGACAGAACCTCAACACGCCTGTCTTGTGTGAACCGCGCAAAGGTTTTATCCGCGTTGTAACACTTTATTTTAATTGCAAAAATGCCCGTATCGCCCAATTGTGGTTCTACGGCAGGGTATTTTGAATCGTGTTGGGTGTGTTGCCAAATCTCAAAACCGCCACCGCCTTGCATGTTCAAAGCCAAGATAGCGTGTCGTTCGCGCGGTTGCCCATTTGTGTAGGGCAACATCAATTTTGCGGTTGCTTTTTCGTCAAATACTGGCACATCTGCCCCCAAAACGTGCCGATACCACCGCCACGTTTCATACACATCTTTGCAGCCGACACCGACTTGCTGAATTCCACTGATAATATAACTCATTTTAGTTTTTAGTTTTTAGTTCAAACTGGTAACTTCGGAATTTGAAACCATACATAAAATCTAAATTGCTGGTTCTCGAGCGAAGCGCGCGCAAAAGTGCCTTTTAATGCGTATTTTGAATTTATGTATGGTTTCAAATGGTATTTTCGTAAGAATTGTGGGTAATAAAAATTGTAAAAAATTACCCCTCAGTATTTTACTTACTGATGTTACGCAGAGCCGTGGGCTCGACCGATTTTGTAGCGGCGGATTTCAATCCGCCGAAAACGTATAGACCTTTTCATTAAGAGCCGTAGGCTCGACCCATATGTATATGCACCGAGCCTACGGCTCTTAAATAGTCGGTTTTGAAAGTTCGGCGGATTGAAATCCGCCGCTACAAAATTGGTCATGCCTACGGCATTTTTAGCACATCGGCGTCATAAGTTAGTTAAAAAATACGGCAAAACCCAGATTTAATCTTATACCCACTAAATTTACGAAAGCACCTCTTAAATAAACATTGTGACACTACGTGTCAGTAGGAAACGCTTAAAAAATACCCGTTATTATAAACATTTTGACTCTACGAGTCATAGGAATCGTGTGAATGTTGATGACTCGCAGAGTCAAAATGTTTATAATAACCCACAATTTATGACTTTATACCTGATACGTAGTGTCAAAATGTTTATTTTGGAGATTTCCGAATTTACCAATTCAAACTACAAACTACTCTCTCTTATCGTGACCCCCTCAGTATTTTCGCGCATTTTCGCTTCTTCAAGGCTTATTTTCATAATCGCCGCCCGTATTTCTATGAGCCTTTGTTCGGCTTCACTTTGCCGAATGGCGATAATTAATGTGCCACTTTCTTCAAAATTCTGTTTTAAAATATTGATATTAAAGCGTTTGATGGCGTTCATGACATCAGACATTTTTTCATACCCAAATTCAAGGGTATAGGTATTTTTGACAATTTTCTCAACAATCGTTGCCGCTTTCAATGCCTCAATTGTGGCTTCTTTGTACGCGGCAATCAAACCCGAAGTACCCAATAAAGTGCCGCCAAAATAACGCACCACAACCACGCCCACATTTGTCAAATTAAAACTGTCAATCTGCCCCAATATTGGACGACCTGCTGTACCACTTGGTTCGCCGTCGTCATTTGCACGGTAGCAATTTTTATCCATACCAAGCCGCCAAGCGAAGCAATAATGCCTTGCTTTTGGGTGTTCTTTCTTTATGTGTTCCAGAAATAGGGGAAAATCGGCTTCTATACTGATGGGTCTTGTGTAAGCCAAAAACTTAGAACCTTTATCCTTAAATTCACCTGTTGTGGGTTTTTCTATGGTTTTGAATGTGTCTTTCAATCTTATTCTGAATTAATTAGCCGCAAAAATAGTTCTTTATTTGTAATTAAGTACTTGAGGAGTGGGCATAACCTAAAAGCGTTTTTTGCATCTCGCGCTCGCTTCGCTCGCGCGAGGGAGGGAATGTGGTTCTTTTTTCGGCGAAGCCCAAAAACGAACCACGTCTTTTCCCTTTTGCGCGAGTGAAGCGCGCGCAAAACATCTGTTTTTAATCAAAAAACGATGTTTTTAGGTTATGCCCACTCCTCAATTAAGTACTTGTACCTAAATAAACGAGGTTTTGCGGCGTATTTACTGGCTCCCGATGAAGGTCGGGACAAGTTTCTCGCATCGCTCAAAAATCGCCCAAAAAGGGTTTATTTGGGGCGAGCGTGTTTTTGAAAGAGAAAAATCGAAGATTTTTCTCTTTTAAAAACACGCCCGCCCCGATAGATTTCTTCCCGCACGATTTTCGAGTTCCCCTTTTGGGGGATTGAGGGGGGCTACGAGAAAGAGTGCGTTTAAAACCGCGTTTATTTACACGCAACTACGTATCTGCCTTATTTTCTAAACAGCGTTGTTCGCGCATCTTTAATCACGCCTTTCCAATTCATACCAAACCCAAAATCGTAAACCGACCCCTCAGTATCCGTGTGGCATTTCATATCTTGGTGGTCATCTTCGGCTTGTTTTTCAACGGTTGACATATCGGCGGGCATTTGCATCGGTAACAAGCCCGACGGCTCTGTTTTTCCCGCCACAATATCTAAAATGGCTTGGTCTTGAACGCGGAAATTGATGAGAACAGACGTTGCTTTTTGTTCAAATTCATTAAAAATCATCGGATTGTCAACCGAAATGGACACAATGACTGGTTTGCCTTTCATTTTGTCATAAGTCTCTGTTACCATATCCAAATCCTTGATATTCGTCGCTTTTACGGTTTTGCCTTTGTAACCGCGATTTGTAAATTTTTCCATCGGATCGCCACCTGCCATGCTTTTTTCTCGGGCTTCGTTTGCCGTGTATTCACCGTATTGTAAGCTGATTGGCACGTAACCTGTACCGCCTTTTCGTATATCGGTCGAGTCATACCCATTGCCCGTGTTTGGATTACTGATGCAAACTAAAGCAAAATCGGCTGAATCAGGGTTATCCGTTACGTTAAAATATTTTTTAACAATGTTAATACTGATAGGATAATCAACTTTTTCTGGTATTGGTTCTCCTAAGAAATTGCGGCTTGCTGGCGTGGTTTTCTTGGGAATATACACCGTTTTACCGTTTTTTACAGGCAAAGTTTGGTTTTTATTTTTCAATAAAACAATGGATTTTAATTGGGCTTCAAAACCTGCCCTCATAAATTCGGGCTTGCCGACCGTTGCTTTTGTGGCTTCTGTATCCAAATACGGATTTTCAAATAAACCGACGCGGAAAATATTTCTCAACAAACGCACGGCTGATTGTTCCATACGCGCCCGCATCTTTTTTTCACCGTGTTCTTTAACGCCCATAGCGTAGGCTTCCATAATCGGGGCGGCTGCATTGTTACCGCCAAATTGGTCAATACCCGCCATTAAAACTTTGTAATGCCGTTGGGCAATCGTCAAATGTTCAACGCCATGTGGTTTGCCTCCCGTGAAATTATCCATTTGGATTTTATCGCCCGTGATGCCCCAATCGGTACACGCCACGCCGTCGTATTTGTATTTTTTCCGTAATAAATCTGTTATAATGTATTTATTGTACGAATTGCCGACGTTTTCTTTGTTTTTAGTATCCTGATTTACCGAAATTGTGTAATAAGGCATGACTGCCGATGCCATTTTCGTCTTTCCTTTCAGTTTGAACGCCCCCTCAGTAAAAGGGATAAAATGGGTCGCAAATTTGCCCGCAGGATAGACCGCAAATTTACCAAATCCGAAATGGGCATCGCGTCCAGCTTCACCCGAACCGCCGCCGGGCCAATGCTTGACCATAGCATTGACGCTGCCCAAACCCCAACCATCTTTGACTTCTTTATCGCCTTGTGAGGTCTGAAAACCATCGCAATACGCCTGTGCCATAGCCGCCGATAGATACGGATTTTCGCCAAAAGTGCCGCTAAACCGATTCCAGCGTGGCTCAGTGGCAATGTCCACCTGCGGAGACAAGGCTGTTGCAATGCCCAAAGCGCGGTATTCTACTGCCGCAATTTGCCCAAATTTTTCTGTCAATGCTGGGTCAAAAGTAGCTGCCATGCCCAATGTTGTGGGCCACATCGAAATCAAACCCCCTGCTCCAGCGTTGTATTCCATTGTCGAAACAGTGCCATGACGCGGGTCAGAACTGTTGTTAGCGGGAATCCCCAGCCCAATGCCTTCACAAAATGCTTGCGCGTTGTTGTTCCATAAAGCCGCTATTTCTGGCGATTTTACGGTCGTGAGTAGGACGTGTCGGAGGTTGTCTTTTGCCAAAAACTCTTTTTGTTGGTCGCTCAAATCTTCTGTTTTTGCGCCGCTTTCAGAAAAAGATTTGCCGCCATAAGTGCCACCAAAATAACCACCTGGACGCGCAGGAATGGCTTGGTGACGGCTGTACAACATCAAGCCAGCGATTTGTTCAACCGACATCTGTTTGGCTAAATTTTTGGCGCGCACATCGTAAGGCAAACGCCAATCTTCGTACTTATCCAATTTGCCGTTTTTGTTCAAATCTTTAAAAGATAAACCATTGACGGTCAATATTTTGACATTTGAAGCAGATGAGTAGCCGAGTGTTTGTCCACCCGTATTTTTGATTAGAACAAAAGGAAGATTTTGACTAAAAGTCGATTGTGCATTGATAACACAAGCCACAAGTAAAGGGAATAATTTAATCTTTTTCATTAATGTGAATAACTGAAAATGTGATAGACAACAGGTAATTTCTTGGATCTATTGCTCACTTTATTGGCAAGTAAGGGGAGTGTATTTCGTTTTTTAAGCCCGAACACTAAATACCTCTGCTTATTTGCGCTCGAAGTGAGCGATAGTTAATATTTGAGGAGTGGGCATAACCTAAAAACATCGTTTTTTGATTAAAAACAGATGTTTTGCGCGCGCTTCGCTCGTGCAAAAGGGAGGAGACGTGGTTCGTTTTTCGGCGAAGCCGAAAAACGAACCACATTTCCCTCCCTCGCGCGAGCGAAGCGTTCGCTCCGTAATCGGTTCAGCTATCAAAAACAAAAAAAATGTTTTGACAGCTATTGCTGATTTGGTAGCTTTGCCGTTGCCAAAGGCGGCTGGATAGTTACAAATATCTTTAATCATTTTCATAAACTGCTGCTTCCAATGCTTGATAAATATCCGTTTGAATATCCTCAATATGCTCCAAACCGCACGACACGCGAATCAAGCCGTCTGTAATATCAACGGCAGCCCGTTCAGCAGGGGTCAATTTTGAGTGTGTTGTAGAAGCTGGATGTGTGGCAATAGTACGTGTATCGCCGAGATTTGCCGAGTGAGACAACATTTTCAAGCTATTCAAAAACCGTCGACCCGCTTCAACACCGCCTTTAATGTCGAAACAGACAACACCACCACCACCTTTAGGCATCTGTCTTTTTGCCAATTCGTAATTCGCGTGCGATGGCAAATGCGGATATTTCACCCAATTTACTGAGGGGTGTGCTTCCAAGAGTTGCGCCAGTTTTAAAGCATTTTTACAGTGTCTATCCATGCGAATCGCCAAAGTTTCCAACGATTTTGACAAAAGCCACGCATTGAAAGGCGATAAACTTGGACCAGAATGACGTGCAAAAAAGCGAATTTCTTTAATCAAATCTGCCTTGCCTACGATTGCCCCGCCGATGGTGCGTCCTTGTCCGTCCATAAATTTTGTGGCGGAGTAAGTGACAATATCCGCCCCATAGCGCATTGGTTTTTGCAAATAAGGCGTGGCAAAACAATTGTCCACATTAAGAATCAATTTGTATTTTCTTTTCAGTTGACCAATAAACGCCAAATCCACCAAATCCAATCCGGGATTTGACGGTGATTCCAACAACAACATTTTTGTATTTGGTTGAATCGCCGCTTCCCAACTTGCAGGGTCTTTAATGTCTGCATAAGTTGAAGTAATGCCCCAACGCGGAAAAATTTGTGTCAATAATTGGTGCGTCGAGCCAAAAACCGAGCGACAAGCCACAATATGGTCGCCACTTCTCAAAAGTCCCGCAACTGATGTAAACACTGCCGACATACCAGAAGCCACTGCCAAACCATCATCTGCACCGTCCATTTGGCAGACTTTTTCTATGAACTCCGAATTGTTCGGATTGGAAAACCGTGTATAAATATTGCCTTTTATTTCGTCCGCAAACAGGGCGCGGGCTTGTTCAGCATCTTCAAAAACAAAACTTGACGTCATGTAAATTGGGGCTGAGTGTTCCCGAAAATCGCTGCGTTCCGCTTGTGTACGAATGGCGTTGGTTTCAAAATTATCGTATTCTTGCATTGTTTGACAGTTAAGATATTGAAGAAAGATTTGAAACCATACATAAATTCAAAATACGCATTAAAAGGCACTTTTGCGCTCGCTTCGCTCGCGCAAAAGGAGGAGAGGTGGTTCATTTTTCGGGCTTTGCCCGAAAAATGAACCACATTCTCCCCTAGCGCGAGCGAAGCGAGCGCGAGAACCAGCAGTTTAGATTTTATGTATGGTTTCAAAAAGAAAGAACTAAAAATACTGAGGGGGCTTTTTATTTTGAATTTAAACTGTATTTTTGTAAAAAATTAAAAAATATGGAAGCTGTTGCGCTTACTGAAAAAATATTTACCGTTGAAGAATACATTAAATTCGACGAAGAAAATCATGTTCGACACGAATTTCACTTCGCATACTTGTTGCCAATTGCACTACTGGTAACTTCGGAGAACTCTCAAATAAACATTTTGACACTAAGTGTCATTAGGAAACGCTTAAAATACTCGTTATTACAAACATTTTGACTCTACAAGTCATTAATAACCACTCGATTATTATGACTCGTAGAGTCAAAATGTTTATAATAACTTACGGTTTTGGACTTTTCGCTCTGACACTTAGTGTCAAAATGTTTATTTCAAAGATTTCCGAAGTTATCAGAAAGTAAGTTAAATCTGAAATTTTTTACCATGTAACATTTCGTAGCGCACCGCGTCCCAGAATTAGTTTAATATTGTAAACAAACATCATGACGACTGCGAAAAGCCAAATATATTTCCAAATTTCGGCGGGGAAAATGCCGACAACATTTTCAAATTGCATTAAATCTGAGCTTGGACCGTAATTAAAATCTTGAATAATGTACAAAGTTGAAGCCATACCGAAGAACATCAATGCCCAACCCGGCCACTCTGCATGACGCGCAATAAAGTACAATAAAGCGGCGTAAGGAATCAAAATGGCGGTTGTAATCCAACTTTCAAATAAAAAAACGCTTGTAAAAACCATCATACCACCCAAAAACATCAGGGTAATACGGTGGTAACTTGTCAGTTTTGCGCCGATATAAAACAAAATATTGCCAAATAAAGCCGAACCAAGATAACCGCCCAAAAGAGTAATGGCGGCATTGCCACCGAGCGACGTTGTGACACCACTACCATCTAAATTGATTTGGATACCTTTTACGCTGCCTCCCGTCATTGCCGCGCCTACTGCATGGCCAAATTCGTGCAAAAACGTCACTAACAAAGTAATCGGATAGAGCAATTTTGCGCCCAATGAACCACCCATAAAGCGGAGTAAAAAATAAACAATACCCACTGCAAGGGTCTTCATCAATAAACTATCTTTCATAAATAGATTTTAAAAGGTGTGACGAAATTTTTTAACAATTTCCCACGCTCGCTTCGCTCGCGCGGGGAAGGAAGATGTGGTTCATTTTTCGGGCAAAGCCCGAAAAATGAACCACTTTCTCTATTTTTCCGCGAGCAAAGCGAGCCGGCTAATAATTACCTTTAAGGGTACGTTTTCAAGCCGCAAATTTAGTGAATTTTAGGAATTGAACGCATAAAAAAGAAAATTTATACCCCTCAGTATTTTCGCTTGTTTGGCAATAAAAAAAACGAATTTTTTCTTGTAGAATTTCGTAATTTACTTATTTTTGCATTGAGCAAAACTGATTTTATCACAAAGCATATTATAGAGAATGGCTAAAAAACAATCACGAGAGAAGCCGAATAAGTCTAAAGATTCCGACATTAAAAAAGAAGGCAATGCTTTTGATAAGAGTTAACTCATTATGTTGTCTCTATGCCCATCCCTCAGGTATTTTAATTGAGGAGTGGGCATAACCTAAAAGCGTTTTTTGCATCTCGCGCTCGCTTCGCTCGCGCGAGGGAGGGGAATGTGGTTCGTTTTTCGGCTTCGCCGAAAAACGAACCACGTCTCCTCCCTTTCGCGCGCGCGAAGCGAGCGCAAAACATCTGTAGAGATTCCTTCTGAATGACAAAATACGACAAAAAACGCGATAAACAACCAATTACCCTTTATTCGCCAATTGCCCGCAAGCAGCATCAATATCGCGTCCTCGACTTCTTCTGAAAGTCACCATAATACCGTTATTATGCAAGTATTCAGCAAATAAATCAATATTTTCTTCCGCCGATTTCAAAAAGGGGGCATTGTCAATCGGGTTATATTCCAAAATATTGACCATGCAAGGAAAACGTTTGCATATTTTGACCAAATTAGCCGCATCTTCAAGACTGTCATTAAAATTTTGAAAAGCGATGTATTCCAATGTAATACGTTTTTTACGTGCCTTACAAAAATAAATCAAGGATTCAATCAAGGTTTCCAAATTATTGCTCTCATTTATGGGCATAATTTGGTGGCGTTTTACATCATCTGCCGCGTGTAATGACAAGGCTAAATTGAATTTAACTTTATCATCGGCTGCTTTTTTTATCATTTTGGCAATACCTGCCGTTGAGACGGTAATCCGTTTAGCTGCCATTTGCAACCCCTCAGTAATCAGTTCGACGCTGCGCAACACATTCGTGTAAGTGAGCAAGGGTTCACCCATGCCCATATAGACAATATTCGTCAAAGGGTGTCCAAAACTTGCCATTGACTGCTTGTTTATCGCCACTACTTGGTCGAAAATTTCACCTGCATCGAGGTTGCGTTTGCGTTCCATTCTGCCAGTGGCGCAAAAAGAGCAGGTCAAACTGCACCCAACTTGCGTCGAAACGCACACGGTATAGCGATTTTCAGAAGGAATAGGAATCAAAACAGCTTCAATCAAATGTCCATCGTGGAGTTTGTAACGTCCTTTAATTGTGCCGTCATCGCTCCGTTGGATTTTATGTTCTTGAATCGGTTTTATGGTAAATTCGGCTTTTAACTGCTCGATGAGCGTGGGTTTCAGCGTTGTCATTTCGTCAAAATTACCCACACCATATTTCCACAACCAATCATAAATGATGCCTCCGCGTGATTTTGTTGCACCAAAACCCACGACAATCTCCGTCAATTGCGCCTTCGTTAATAAACGAATATCTTTTTTTATTTCTATCTCTGTTGCTGTCATGGCGCAAAATTAGGAATTTTAAACTTAAGTTCTATTCTGTTTTTGTAATTCCTCCAACTGTTGCATCAAAAGGGCTACTTGTTGTCTTTCAGTTTCAAGTGCTTGTTCTTGGTTACTAATAATCTGTTCTTGTTCCGCAATAAGCAAATCTTTTGCTGCTGTTGCTCTTGCAAATGCCCTTTCAATTTCATCTTCTACATCCATAATGTGCCGAACTTCTTCGTCAATTATGGCTCTTTGCAAACGGTTGACCATCTTTTGAACGATAGGCTCGTCTACATTTCCTGTAAAATCTAATTTATGTTGGTCTTTTGTTCTGAATTTGGGGTTAAATATTTGCAAGACCCTTTCAAGTTTTGTTTTAGTATCTGGAGGCAGGGAGAGTACTTGAATAACATAACTATCGTGAGTCAATAATTCAATAAATTCCTCCTTAATGAAAATAGGTGTATTTGTTAATATATCCCTGTATTCACGGTTGATTTTAACCGCCGCGTTGGTCATTTTATTGAGTACGAAGCCTAAAATATAAATAGTCACGATGGGCAAAGGCATTGTAGTACTTGTTCCGTCATTGAAAGGTATCGTATCTTCTTTTTTATAATTATCGCCCAAATAGCGTCTGAATCGCATAATATCAAAATTTTGTTTCAATTTTTGCAATTCAATCAATACCTTTTTTATGTCACCCGTGGGTGTTTCAATTGTTGCCTTGAAGTCAAAACGCAAGATATTCAAATTATTTTGCGCCCCCTCAGTAACGGTCTCTTGTGGTTTTACTTCCAAATGCGTAATTGGCTCATTCAGAATTGTCGAAAGCAATTCACGAGCAATGTCAGTATCTTCTAAAAGATATTTAAAAACAACATCATATAGTGGATTAGCGATTATCATAATTTTAATAAATTTTCACAAATATAGAGGTTTAGATTGAATAAAAAAGATTGTTTTACTCTATCAACGTATTTAAGTTTTTGAAACCATACATAAATTCAAAATACATTAAAAGGCACTTTTGCGCTCGCTTCGCTCGCGCAAAAGTAGGAGAGGTGGTTCATTTTTCGGGCAAAGCCCGAAAAATGAACCACATTCCCCTCTCGCGCGAGCGAAGCGAGCGCGAGAACCAGCAGTTTAGATTTTATGTATTGTTTCAAATTTAAGTTTTATCCTTATTTTTTTGTATTGATAGTGGCAGAAATGACAAAAATACTGAGGGGGTAAAAATTTCCTCATTTTTCCTTATTTTCGCCCAATAAATTTCTTTTTCAACGGGTAAAATCCGTTGCTAATGTATAACGCCTTTTTAGGGCTTTTCAATGTAGAAAATTCTAATGGAAAAAATCACGCCTTACACGCCTAAAAATAAAGTTCGTATTCTCACTGCTGGTTCTCTTTTTGACGGACACGATGCAGCTATCAATATAATGCGTCGAATTATTCAAAAATCGGGCGCAGAGGTCATTCATTTGGGACATAATCGCCCTGTACATGAGATTGTGCAGGCAGCAATTCAAGAAGATGTACAGGCAATCGCGATTACGTCTTATCAAGGCGGACACAATGAGTTTTTCAAATATATTTATGATTTATTGCGCGAACGCGGGGCAGACAATATCAAGATTTTTGGTGGTGGCGGTGGTACAATTTTGCCTTTTGAAATAGCTGCTTTGCACGAATATGGTATTGACAGAATTTACGCGCCCGATGACGGACGAACAATGGGCTTGCAAGGCATGGCATTGACCCCGAGTATGCGGTCATCGGGCGCGTGGCACGTCGAATTTGGGCGAAGGCGATGAAGTACAAATACAATGGCAACGAGCGTTCTCAAATGTTGAAATACCATATTCAAACGTCGGGGCGTTCGCTTCACGCCCAAGAGATTGATTTTAACGATATTCGGACAACACTCCAAGCCTTATACGCTATTTATGACAATTGTAATTCATTGCATACCAACGCTTATGATGAAGCAATTACGACACCGACAGAAGAAAGCGTCCGCCGCGCCGTTGCCATTCAATTGATAATCAACAACGAATTGGGTTTGGCAAAAAACGAAAATCCTCTACAAGGTTCATTTATTATTGAAGAATTAACGGACTTAGTAGAGCAAGCCGTACTCACCGAATTTGACCAAATCACGGAGCGTGGCGGTGTTTTGGGGGCAATGGAAACGATGTATCAACGGAGCTAAATTCAAGAAGAAAGTATGCACTACGAAATGCTCAAACACACGGGCGAATACCCAATTATTGGGGTCAATACTTTTTTATCGTCAAAAGGTTCGCCGACAATTATGCCTTTGGAGGTTATTCGGGCAACGGAAGAAGAAAAAGAAATGCAAATTATTAATTTAATTAGTTTTCATAAAAAGAATTCAATTAATAAAAATAAAACAATTGCCGAATTGCAAAATGCCGCAATTAATAATCACAATATTTTTGAGCAATTAATGGAGTCCGTAAAAACGTGTTCTTTGGGACAAATTACCAATGCTTTATTTGAAGTCGGGGGGAAATACAGGAGAAGTATGTGATTATTTTGATTTCAAATTTCAAGATTTCAAAGATTTATGGTTGTTTGACAATTTTAGTGGAGACAAAAATACCCCCTCAGTAAATGAGATATTTTTGAATCACACAAGAGGTAAAAACTGACGTTCGGGGAACTTTGAAAGTTTCCCGAACGTATTTATAAACGGTTTTGTTTACCCCCCTCAGTATTTTACCCTATTTGGACTTGTTTTATTTTTTTATTTGCGATAGATGATTTTCGATTAGTTTTTTCACATGCTCTGGTAAGTGTATATTCCTTTTTCGTGCGTCTTCTTTCAAGGCTTCAAAGAAATTTATTTCATTATCTTGCCATATTAATTCTAATCTTCTTATTTTTTGTAGCGCAATATGTTCATAATTTTGAGGACTACCCCAATAACACGCTAAACAAACCCCTATTTCTTTCTTTATAGTCCAGTTTTCACAATGTTCACAAGACCAAGATTTTGCTCGGTTACAAGAACTACATAGCAGCATATAATCTTCAGTTTTTTGTTGAAAATTATCATTATCACCACTAATCTCATAAGGAACTTTATGGTCTATCTGTAGATAACGTTCTTCAAAAGTACCATTACAGATGGCACACCTACCATTGCATAAGGTGTAAAGCTGACTTTTGAAACTCTTTGAAAAAACTTGTCTTCCTGCAATTTTATTGTGTTGAATTTTTGTAATGTCTCCAAATCTGTATGCGGCAATTGATTTACCTTCGTCTGATTTGACATTGAAAGTTTCAAGTGGTATGCCAGCTTCACGAACATCTCTTGCTGCTCTTGGTGGGTGACTATAACCATAGGTAATTTCCAAATCTCTGGTTGTTATAAAGCCATATTTTATTATATGATCAATTACTATTTTTGCGCGTTTATTTGTAATTGTACCAATGAGTTTGATTAAATCTTCTGGCAATTCTTGTTTTGGCATTTTAATTAAAATAATGAAGTTTGTAAATTAAATTGCTCTGATTTAATAGGTATTTTATCGAGTAATGTGGGAGAAAGATACAGTGCTTCAAAGGTGTTCTCAACCCTGTTTAGCAAAGTGGCAATTGATGAACGTCCAGCGTTAATTTCAATTTTTGTTAAATTTAAGGCTTCTGGAAGTGGTTTTCCGAAACATTTCTCTCCTGTTCTGCCGTCATAACTTAGTATGAAAGGTATATTTCTTCTATTTAATTTAAATAAAGAAAGCACAAAATCATCATGATTAATGTCTTGCATATACCTAAATCCACCATTTTGTCCAGTACCTTGATACGGAGGGTCAAGATAAATTAAATCATCTTGGTTGGCATCTTCAAGAGACTGTTCATAGTCAAGAGAAAGAAAAGTTACCTTATTTTTGAGTAGTTGGGACACCCTAAGTATGTCTTCACGCATATTGGCAGGTGTGCGTCCTAACCGTCTTTTGTCTGGACTTTGATTAAATTCCCCATTTGAATTATAACGCACAGCAGCTTTTACGCATTTAGCCAATAGGAAAAGCAAATATTCAGGTTTTTGTGTAATATTGAACTTTTCTCTTATTTCGTAATAAAATTTTTCTTCATCTCCAATTTGGCTATTCCAAATATGGTGATATTGACTTATTATATGCTCTGGGTTATTGATTATTTTTTCCCAAAGTTGAATAAGCGGATCATTGACATCATTTATTACGAAATGATTTGCTTTGCAGTAATAGGCAGATGCAATGCTAATGGCTGCTGAACCTGCAAATGGCTCAAAAAGCCTATTTGCTTTACAAGGAAAGTAAGTTAAAATCGTATCTGCTAAGTTTCTCTTGCTACCTTGATATGGAATTGGATGCGGTATTTTCATTTAAACTGTGTTTGGTGATTTGTAGATTTCAGATTTCAAAAATTTATTTACCACACATTGAAAATTGGTGCATTGCACTTTGAAATTTGAAATCACAAATCCTGCACACTGTTTTTTTCTGAAATAATATCTTTTAATTCGCTCAAAAAAACGTATTGCTGGGGCATTATTTTTTTAAACGCATCTTTTACGACAAAGTAAGAGCCGTGTTTTTCAAGTTCATCAAACACTTTATCTGCCACGAATTTGATGTCTTGTTTGACCAAACCCTTTAGCGACGGAATGTCATGCCAATCACCTTCTACGGCAATAGCGCGGAACTGTTGCCCATCTTTTTCAACGGGGTCTAATTCGATTGACGTATTATTCACCTGCGAAATGGGGGCTTGCGGCAAGTGCCAATCATCGCCTTCAAGGTCGTGATTGACTAAAAAAACCTCCAAACCGCGTTGGCGAATTCGGTAGATGATGAGATGTGCTTTTTTAATAATTTGTTGCATGTTGAAGGTGTTGTTTGGTTGTTAAATGACAGTCGTGAATCTGTGAGAGCGCAAAGTAACTCAATAAATAGCAAAATAGCACATTTTGTTCAGTCAAATTCTGTTTTTTTACAAAAACTTAGTCTAAACTATGATTTGTTTGATTTTCGTGATTTTTATCACACACATAATCCTAATCTGGTCATGGAAAGTATCTTTTTAATGATTCAAGGTAGTGCGCTCGCTTCGCTCGCGCAGAAAGGTGAATGTGGTTCATTTTTCGGCGAAGCCGAAAAATGAACCACATCTTTTTCTGTCGTTGTGCGAGCAAAAGGCACGAAAACTCAATTTTACCTTGAATTATTAAAAAGATACGGTCATAGAAATCAAATAAATCACATAAATCGCAGTTTAGACAATGGTGGCTAAGTTTTTACCGTATAACTCATCACTTATAACTCATCACTCATAACTTAACCTTCTCAATCATTGTTTTAAGCGGCGTATTCGGCGACCGCCCGACGAGAATCAAGTACTCCCCATCTTGAAAAATGCGCAAAGGCGTACTTTTAAACGGAATAGACCGCACAAATTTGTAAGTCGGATACGCATAAACGTCCACGTATTTTTCACGGCGTTCCACAGCGTTGCGCACAGCGTAGAGAAATGCTTTGTCATTAGAGAAAATCATATCAGGATAGCGGATTTCTGGTTCTGGCAATTTCAAACTGTCAATTAAAGCCATATTTCGATTAAAAATTAAACCTTTTCCACTTGTTATAAATCCTTGATTGTCGGGTGCAATGGCAAATGGGCGTTTGGTGATATTGATTAAAAACGTATTCAAACCACCCACTTTGGTCACATTTTGGACAGCCGCATCGTATTTAAACCAAATCACATCAGCGTTGTTATTTGTGATAGACAGGGCAATCGCTTCATTATTAGCGGGTGCTTGTCGCAAAGAGTACAAGGTTTGTACGCGTTGCGTAGAAAATGTAAATTGGGCATACGTACTAAATGAATTGAATGTATTTGTCAGTGCTGCTCTACTTGTGAGGAGAATTGTTGCTGGTTGAGACCTTACAGTGAACAAAACATTTTTAGTTTTTTCGTAAAAAAGCCCGTCAAATGCGAAAAAAGGCAAAAAAGTGGTATTGACGTTGGTGTTGAGATTGCGCACCGTCAATTGAAAATTATTCGGTATGTACAGTTCTGTTTGATTGTTCCAACGCCCATAAGCGATTTCTGTATTGGCATTAAATGTAATATTCGGTGTGATACTGAGGGGGTTGTTTGTTGGAATATCAAAAATGCCCAATTTAGAGTTAACTTTGTCGGCGATAACAATGCGGCGGTCTTCTGGAATATACAGCACGTCATTGGGGTTTAAAAGCATTTCTTTGGCATCTGTTTTCACGGACATTTCTACATTCCTACTGCTAATATTGCGTCCTTTTAGCACCGCAAAAACGCGTAAAAAGGTCTTCGTAGCGGGAATACTAAACGAATCCACAAAAAATGTGCTGTCCGCATTTTCTGTTAATTTAGCAAGCTCCAAATTTGGACTCACCTTATTTAAGGTTTTAATCGCTTCGCCTTCGATATAAGGTACAGAGTCGCCCGTGTTTTTAATGACACGGTATTCAAGGAAATCGGCGGACTTAATGGCGTTCCAACTGAGGCGCACCGAACCATCGGGCAATTCAACGGCTTTTACGTCAAGTGGATATTTCAAATAGTCTGTCGGCGGCGTAGGGTCGGTTCTGACGCAACCCAAATAGCTGCCGAGTGAGCCGATAATGCTGAGAAATAAAGTACGGATGTTTAGATTTTTCATGCTTTAGAAAGTTTAATTTACAACTACAAATTTGTAAGCTACGGATTTTACGGATTTATAACGACTACGGATTTTTAGCTACGGATTTACGGATTTTACGGATTTTACGGATTTACGGATTTTACGGATTTACGGATTTACGGATTTTACGGATTTACGGATTTACGGATTTACGGATTTACGGATTTTACGGATTTCACGGATTTTACGGATTTCACGGATTTATAACGACTACATTTATCTACGGATTTACGGATTTACGGATTTTACGGATTTCACGGATTTATAACGACTACGTTTATCTACGGATTTACGAATTTTACGGATTTATAACGACTACGAATTATTACGCCAAGAGTAGTCGTGATAATCCGTAAAATCCGTAAATCCGTAGCTAAAAATCCGTAGTCGTGATAATCCGTAAAATCCGTAGCTTAAAACGTAGCCGTATAAAATCGGCTGAAATTAAATTACCGTTAAAATTAGGAATAATTTGTAAAATGCTGTTTATTTTTTCGGATATAACTTTAAAAAAGACCCCTCAGTATTTTGAGTCTTTCAAGAGGACGGTGTGCTAGCTCAAATCAATTTTGCATTTTGAAATCTCAAATTTGACATTTTCCTTACTACCTTTGCGCTGCAATATCTTTTTGTTGCACTTTAAAATCTGAAATCTTCCTAAATAAGTCTTTTATGATAGACAATAACAAAATTGTTGCCGCACTCAGAACGGTAAAAGACCCCGCAACGGGGCAAGACGTGGTTCAAAGACGCATGATTGAAAACCTCAAAATTGAAGGGAATAACGTCAATTTGACGCTGATGTTGCCTTCATTGAACATGCCGAACAAAACAGACTTGATTTTTGCGTGCATCGCCGCCATTCAAAAAGCCTATCCAGAAGCTAAACCTAATATTCATACGGCTGCACGGACGGAAGAAGCAACCCAACAAGCCACAACGCGGGTTTTGCCGCATTTGAAGAACATTATTGCCGTAGCATCGGGCAAGGGTGGTGTTGGTAAGTCAACCATGTCGGTCAATTTGGCATTGGGTTTACAGGCTTTGGGCGCGAGAGTGGGGCTTTTGGACGCTGACGTTTATGGACCGAGTATTCCGACAATGTTGGGCTTGCAAGGGCAACGTCCGTTGATTCAAGAAGTGTATGGACAAGCCAAAATTGTGCCCTTGGAAGTCTATGGGCTGCAAGTGATAAGCATTGGAAATATTATTGAGCCAGAACAAGCGGTTGTACTGAGGGGTCCTCGTTTGGCGGGTGTTATCAAACAATTTTTGCAAGATGTGTTGTGGAATGAATTGGATTACCTCGTCGTGGATTTGCCACCCGGCACGGGCGATGTACAGTTGACTTTGGTGCAAACTGTTCCCGTCACAGGCGTTGTGATGGTCACAACGCCGCAAGATGTGGCGTATATTGATGCCATAAAAGCGATGAATATGTTCCGTTTAGACCATGTTAATGTCCCAATCTTGGGTGTTATCGAGAACATGGCGTGGTTCACACCCGATGATATGACCGACCGTAAATATTTTATTTTTGGCAAAGGCGCGGGTAAAAAATTGGCACTTGAAAGCGATAGTGTTTTGTTGGGACAAATTCCACTCGTCATGGGTATTCGTGAAGCAGGTGATTCGGGGAAACCTGCCGTGATTAGCGATGAACCGATTACGAAAAAAGCATTGATGGAAGTTGCCGCAAATGTAGCGCGGCAAGTCGCGTTCAGAAATGAATTGTTGATGCCGACCCAACAAGTGAAAATGGAGATTTAATGGCAGAGAGGGGAAATGTGGTTCATTTTTCGGAGAAGCCGAAAATGAACCACATTTCCCTCTTTTTGCGAGCGAAGCGAGCAATAGGCTAAACTAATTACCTGATTAGTGGCAAAAACTGAAAAATAAAGGCTTTTTGACAATTTTAGCGGTTCGTAAATCTGAGCTTGTAAATCCAATCCTCAATTCGTGGCTCACCGCTAAAATTGTCAAAGACCCAAAATAAAACGATACTTTTTTACAAACCAACGTCCTAATAAACATTGTAACGCGCTAAAATACTACAAAACCAATGACTGCATACCTAAATTATTGATTCTCAACACTTATATGGTTATAGTATCTCCTCAGCATCACAACTAAAATTCACCAAAAAAACAAATATTTTATTACTTCACCTCCTTTATTCCGATGAAAATAGAGGGACAAACGGACTTAAAACAATGAGAATTTTATTGGCAGAAGACGAAGACAATATCAGAGATGTCGTCAAACTTAACCTTGAAATGGAAGGTTACGAAGTACTGGAAGCTATGAACGGAAAAGAAGCAGTATATATTTTTCAAGAACAGCATTTTGACATGCTCATTCTTGATGTGATGATGCCCGAAATGAGTGGTTTTGAGGTATGCGAGCAGATTAGACTGTCAAATACTGACATTCCCGTTATTTTTTTGACAGCAAAGGATACCGCCGCCGACCGTGTTGCAGGGTTAAAAAAAGGAGCAGATGACTATTTAACAAAACCATTCACATTTGAAGAACTCTTGTTACGAATTCAAAACCTCTTTAAAAGAACAAATAAACAAGTTTATGACGAATCCGAAGTTTATCGCTTTGGAAAATACCAAGTCAATTTTGCAACTTTTGAAGCTGTGGGGAATCAAGGGGCGTTCAATATGACTAAAAAAGAAGCAATGTTGCTCAAAATGCTCGTTGAACGTAAAAATGAAGTGGTGTCGCGTAATCAAATTTTGCAATTTGTCTGGGGTTACGATGTTTTTCCAACCACACGCACCATTGATAATTTTGTCTTGTCTTTCCGCAAGTATTTTGAAGAAGACCCGTCAAATCCACAATATTTTCAATCAATTCGCGGCGTAGGTTACAAATTTGTGATTTAAAAATCTCCACTCATTTAATCTTTTTTTGACTTTTCGTTCCACACTACTGCAATAAAAACTAATTACTTGACAGTTAAAACACCCTTTTTTGCTCGCTTCGCTCGCAAAAAAGGGGAGAAAAAGTGGTTCATTTTTTGGGCAAAGCCCGAAAAAATAACCACCTCTCCTTTTTTTGCGAGCGAAGCGAGCTATATATCAACTATCAAGTAATTAGGTCTTAATCCACTACTTGAAAGACACAACAAGGCTATTTTGACAATTGGAGACAAGTGTTGGGATAGCTTTTTTTATTGGTAATTCTCGCGCTCGCTTCGCTCGCGCGAGAAGGGGGAATGTGGTTCGTCTTTCGGGCTTTGCCCGAAAACGAACCACCTCTTCTCCCTTTCCGCGAGCGAAGCGAGTGCGAAAGCACACTTTTATACGTTTTAAAATTTTATGTATGGTTTCAAATGATATTTTTGCGCCACAAGTAACGGGTACATGATAACTTTACTAAGTTTGCGCACGCTTTGAGAAATAATTACAAATTTTTAAACCTATTTTATCTCAACTTAAAAACAATATTAAATGGATTTGCTTATAAACCCCGATATTTGGGTTGCTTTTTTTACGCTCTGCATTCTTGAAATTGTTTTAGGCATTGATAACCTAATATTCATTTCAATTATCACTAATAAACTTCCCACCGAACAACAAGCCAGAGCCAGACAAATAGGCTTGACATTGGCATTACTCATGCGTGTAGGCTTACTTTTTTCTATTTCTTGGATTATGGGACTGAAAAATGACCTTTTCCAAGTGGCTTCTGTTGGTATTTCAGGGAGAGACTTAATCTTGATTCTTGGAGGTTTATTTTTGCTTTACAAAAGCATCAAAGAAATACATGACAAATTTGAAAATACCGCCGATACGACTCAAGACACGCTCAAAAAAGTAACTTTCCAATCGGTTATTTCTCAGATTATCTTGGTTGACCTTGTATTTTCATTGGATTCAGTCATTACGGCTGTTGGTATGACCGATTATATCAGCGTGATGATAGCGGCAGTAATTGTATCAATGATAGTGATGATGCTGTCCGCCAAAGGCATTAGCGATTTTGTCAATCGCCATCCTGCCGTAAAAATTTTGGCTTTGGCATTTTTAGTGCTTATTGGGGTTGCTCTTATTGGAGAAGGCATGGATTTCCATATTCCCAAAGGATATATTTATTTCGCTATGGCTTTTGCGGTAATCGTGGAGTTTATCAATATTGCGCTAAGTGCGCGTAAAAATAAACTAATTACGTAATTACTTAGCCTATTGCTCGCTTCGCTCGCAAAAGAGGGGAATGTGGTTCATTTTTCGGGCTTTGCCCGAAAAATGAACCACACTTTTTTTCTGCACGTACAAAGCGCGTGTGATTAAGTAATCTAAAAATAAGTTTAATAATGGACAAATTAGTAAAAATAGGTTTTACAAGAAAGCCTCACGGCTTGAAAGGAGAAATAAAATTGCAAATTGACGAACAATATTTAGAAGATTTGATGGAAACGGAAGTCGTTTTACTGACCATAAAAGGCAAACCTATCCCTTATTTTATTGAGGATATTCGGGTAGGAAACGCGCTTATTGCCAAATTTGAAGACGTGGATACAGTTGAATTAGCCAATGACATAGCATCAAAAGAAATGTCTTTGCGTGAAGCGGACATTCTTGCCGATGAAGAACGTACTTATGAAGTTGAGCAAGGCATGGAATACGCGGATTGTGTGGGCTATAAGATTATAGACGGCGACGTACTCGTGGGTGAAATAGAAGAAGTCGTCGAATTTCCACAACAAGAAATGGCAATTTTGACCCGCGAAGGGAAAGATGTTTTGATACCTTTGAATGTTGCCTTTGTCTTAAAACGTGATGATACATCAAAAACAATTTTTATGGAACTGCCTAAAGGGTTGTTGGATTTGTAGATTTCTAATTCTTTTATGCGCTTCGCTTGCAAAAAAAGAGGATAGTTGGTTCATTTTTTGGGCTTCGCTCAAAAAATGAACCAACTATCCTACGTGGTACAACCTTAAGGTCGCGTTAAGGCTTAGTTTTTCACAACCTTTTCTCGCACAAACGTCTCTTTCACCTTGATTTCAGCAAAATAAACGCCTGTCGGCAGCCCCGATACATTGAGCAAAACGTGTCCCGATAAAATAGATAAAAGACCAGAACAAACCCGTTGACCCCAGCGACAAAACATCTGAAAAGACATTTAAAAAAGTGGAGAGGGAAGCCCGTATTCAACTCGATAATTATCTAAAAACAGACGATGCCAAACGGATTCCTAACCTCAAAGCGTGGTTGATTATTCTCGTCGGGCGGAAATGGAAATTGGTGGAAGAAATAACGAATAATGGAAAATGGATAACGGATAACGGAAAATGAAAGCGTGTCCTAACTACGATTTTCCATTTTCCGTTATTCATTATTCATTATTCATTATTCATTATAAATTTGCACGGCATCGAATTGTAATTTAGCCAACCCTGCATAAATGCCGTTTTCTTTTTCGTACAATTCCTCGTGCGTGCCTTGTTCGATTATGACACCGCCGTCTAATACGTAAATTTTATCCACTTCTCTGACAGTTGCCAAACGGTGGGCGATGATGATGCTCGTTCTGCCTTCCATCAACACATTTAGGGCTTCTTGCACTACTTTTTCGCTTTCAGCGTCAAGACTTGATGTGGCTTCATCGAGCAACAAAATGCTTGGATTGCGCAGAATAGCCCGCGCAATGGCAATACGTTGGCGTTGTCCACCGCTTAATTTGATGCCGCGTTCGCCGACAATTGTGGCTAAACCTTCGGGAAATTGGCTGATAAATTCCCAACTATTCGATTGTTTGGCGGCTTCAATCACCTCTTCGTCGGTGGCATCGGGTTTGCCATAGAGGATATTTTCGCGGATTGTGCCACCAAATAGTAAGACTTCTTGCGGCACTAAAGCCAGATTTTGACGGTAATCGCTGATGTCGTAGCTCTGCATATCTCTACCGTCTATGCTGATAGACCCCTCAGTAGCTTGGTGGAAACGGAGGATTAATTGCATAATCGTGGATTTGCCCGCGCCAGAAGTACCCACTAATGCAATTTTCTGACCCGATTTGATGCTCAAATTCACACCTTTCAGCACTTCAACATCTTCGCGGGTAGGGTAGCGGAATTTCACGTTTTTTAATTCAATATTGCCTTCCAAACGTTTTGTAGAAAGCAAAGGCACGCTTTTAACATCTACCTCCGATTCTTTATTCAAAATCTCGCGGACGCGCTCAGTTGCCCCAATACTGCCCATGAGTTCGGGATAAAAACCGCCCAAAGCAGCAATTGCACCACCGATAGTTGCCGTATAACTTACAAATTGAATCAAACCCCCAGCCGTCATTTCACCCGTGCCGACCATCGTTGCACCTTGCCAGATAATGAAAAACAACGCCCCAAACAAAACTGTAATGATAAATGTCGCAAACAATGCTCGCCGACTGGCAAACTTCATGGATACTTTTACCACTTTGTCATTGACAGCACCGTAACGCTTCATTTCAAACCATTCATTCGTGAAGGCTTTTACGGCGTTGATAGATTGAATGGTTTCGTTCAGAATTGTGTTTGTTTCTGCCACTTGGTCTTGCCGCTCTTTGGCTAATTTGCGGATATATTTGCCAAAAAATATTGCCCCAATTACGATAACTGGAAATGTACCAATCATAATCAAAGCGAGTTTTTGCGCCGAATATGCCAAAAAAGCGATACCCACCACCAAAACAATGATTTGCCGAATAAACTCAGCCAGCGTAATGCTAAATGTATTGTACAATTTTTCAGTATCCGCCGTTACGCGACTTACCAGCTCTCCCACGCGGCTTTTTTCAAAAAAACTAATGGGCAAAGACATCATTTTGCGGTACAATGCCAAGCGCAAATCTGCCAATCCGCCTTCACTGACCTTCGCAAAGAGCATGACACGGGCGTAAGACATAAAGCCTTGTAAAATAAAAAGAGAGAACAACATCATTTTAATGTCATTCATCGTCCAGCCGTGTTTCGATTTATTTTGCATAATATCCACCATTTCACCCGGCAGATACAAAAACAACATAAAAGTTAAACTGGATAAAAAGATAATAAATAAACCAAGAATAAACGACCACCGATACGGGCGAATAAACTCAAACATTTTTAAACCTTCGCGAAAAGATTCGCGAGAGAGTTTCACTTTGGGCGCGTTGTCGTCATCGCCAAATCTACGTCTTGCCATGCGTAACTTTTGTTTTGTGGTAATTACTTAGCCCGCGCTCTCTCCGTCGCGCGAGCGAAGCGAGCGCGTGATTAGGTAATTACCAAATCTTATTATTTGCAAAATTGCAAAGGTAAACAACTTAGCGATTGATTGGGTCTGACGAATAAGTATTTTAAAAATTGGTAATTACTTAGCCCGCGCTCGCTTCGCTCGCGCGCGGCGGAGAGAGGTGGTTCATTTTTCGGGCTTTGCCCGAAAAACGAACCACATTCCCTTTTTTGCGAGCGAAGCGAGCTATGGGCTAAGTAATTACAAAAATTGTAGCTTGTCGTTTTATAGAAACTACCTCCTCAGTAAAAAGCCCTTTGTACAACGTGCAAAGGGCTTTTTACTGAGGGGGATACTGAGCGAGAGATTCAATTAATTTTGATTTTGCCTTTTCCAATACCAATACAAAACGGGTGATGCCTCCAAAAATCAAGTCCTAAAATGCCATGATAATCAGAGGTAATGCCATGTGCAAGGAGATCATAAACGAAAATTACAAAACATTTAAGTAGGTATTCATAAATAGGTAGCGATTATTTATGAATACCTACTTAGCAGCGTATCACTCGCACGCTGGCTGAAAACTACTCCTTCACAAACGACTTTATAATCACTCTGCCGCCATTATAATTGACATGTAAAAAGTATTTTCCGCGCGGTAAGTAGCCAATATTGAATGTTCTCTGAGCAGTATTAAATGTTTGAGTCAACCACAACTTACCCGCCAAGTCAAAGAGTCTTACTTGGGCTTTTGTGACTGTTTCGTTAATTTTTACGGTCAAATCGCGTCCTACGGGGTTAGGGAAAATATCTATTGAAGCGTCTCTGTTTCGGGTGAGGCTAATGGTTTTTGAATATTTAAACTTGCCGTCTCCATCAATTTGTTTGAGGCGATAATAGACGATTGAAAAAATACTCCCGTCTGTGTAAGCATAGTTGGTGAGGGTATTTGAGTTACCTTTACCGCTCACTCTCGCGGTAAGTTTCCACGCTATCCCGTCAGTACTGTGTTCCAATTCAAAATATTTATTATTGAATTCGGAAGCAGTTGACCATTTTAGTACAGTGCCTGTTGGGACTAATTGACCCGTAAAATTAATCAGTTCAACTGGAATTGTACCCACATTGATGACAATATCATCAGATAGTGTTGAGTATTTAGCCTCACTTGTCAATGCTGATATGTCTTCTGCAACCAATCGTAAACGATAAACGCCTGCTTGCGAAAATGTGACGTTGGTAGATAAAGCATTTGGATTATCGAAACTGACTGTTCCGATACCTTCTTTTTTTTCCCAACGAACGGGGAAATTAGCATTTGTATTTTCTAATAAAACAGACCCCCTCAGTAAAAAACGGTTTGAGCTGATACTCACATCACTTCCTGCGTCAATTGAATATCCTAAGGTTTTGGTCACGAAGGGAAAAGGTGGGTTATTGGCATTGGGAAAATGCCGCCGCAACATCGAGTACAAGCCAATGGGGAGGGAGGGTGCTGCAAATTCTGCGGGATTCTGCCCGTGCGTATTATTGAGAAAGTGTGTCATAATTTTTTGTCCTTTGAGCTGATTATAGGCTTCAAAGCTGGTAGTAGGATAGCAAAGGTCGTCTCGATAACCCACCATTGTCCACGACACCCCTTTAAAACGTTTAGCAGCAGTCACGGCGTCGTAATATTTGACGGTTTTTAGTACTGCGTTGGGGTCTTGTCTCGTAGTCAATGCGCCTCGCCAGTAGTTCGGAAAACCGCTTGGTTTGTTATATTTCATGTTGGGGTGAGCGCAAAGGGCAGGGTAGGTGTTGACCAATAGGCTGATGCGATTGTCAATACCAGCCGCTAAAATTGCCAAACCCCCGCCTTGACTTACACCGATAACGCCTATTTGACCATTAAAATCTCGGCGGGTTTGTAGGTAGTCAATTGTTTTGATAACGCCTAAAATAGCATACTTCAGATAATAATTCTTAGGGTCGAGAATATTTGTTCTTAAATAGTCATTTGGACCAGCTTGGGAAGGGTTATTGTTATGAATATTTAAATAAATAGAAATAACGCCCGCCCGTTCCGCCAAACTATTATTATCGCCGACAATGTTTGCTTGATTTCCATAAGGAGGCAACTGAATGACAGCGGGATACGACCCCGCGCCTTTGGGTACGTTAAGATAACCATAAGCCCGTCTCCCGTCTGTTAAACCGATGTTATAATTGTATTGCGTAACGTATTGATTTTGACCTCGAAAAGATACATTAGCACTCAAAGGTATGCTTGCGAGTTCAGCTTTTCGGGCTGACCAGAAAGCATCAAAATCGCTCGGTTCGGCTTCAACAGGTTCAATAGAATAAGGAGAAAAAGCCGCCCCACAATAACTCGAATTGCCGTATTGACTCACAACACAATGCACAAAACCCGCTTCAGTTGCCGTATAGTTGACGTAACCGACGCCACCCGACACTTGAACTGTGCCTGTACTGAGGGGGGGCAAATTGAGACTATTAGCGTATTTGATGCTGTAAGAAGCAGTACCATTGCCAGCTTGCTGAATGATGAAAGTGGCTCTCTCGCCAACCTTATATTGAGCATTTAAGCGTTCTGTTTTTACAGTTATTTGGGCAGATAGAAGGGCAGGTAGTATGAGGCAAACCGATGTCAAGAGATTTGTAAGTAAGTTGTTTGTAAGTTTTATCATTGCAAAATAAAGTTAATATATAGTGAACGTTTTAAGTGTTGTAAATAATTCTCTTGCAAAAGTAATGAAAATCTGAATCTTACCTAATTTTTTTCTAAGCAAAACAATTTTGTAATTACTTAGCCATGTGCATTTTGCTCGCGCAACGATAAGAGGAATGTGGTTCATTTTTCGGCGAAGCCGAAAAATGAACCACATTCCTCTTTTTTGCGAGCGAAGCGAGCGTAAAGGAAGGGAATCGCTTTGGAGTTATGCCCACCCCTCAATTATAAACTACCGAACTATTGTATGTAAAATGCGCGAATAAACGTGCGAATCCTACGGATTCGGGGTGAAATCGCTTGTGTCTATAAACGTGTAAATCCCAACGGCTTTAGTGACACTTGAAATTGCAACTTGAAATCATAATTGCGCTTTTGAAATTTTTGAAATCTGAAATTCTTGAAATCTGAAATTGCCCTTAATGTTCCTTATCCCATTTCACAAAATTTCCACTAGGTGTTTTAGGTATTAATCTTGATGACCAAGCCGTATCTATTTTCAAAGCAGCTGGTGCTTCCACAACGGGCGGTGCGGGTGCTGCTTGCGCTTGACTTATTCGGCTATGTGGTTTTAGTGTAGTGGGCTTTTCTACCACTGGTTTTGGTTTTTCTTGAACGTTCGGCGGGAAACGTTTTTCAATATTTTTATCTATAATAGCTTGTTTCAACCGTTTTGCTTCGGGCTGATTGGGCGATACGCGCAAAACATCGTTCACAACTTGTTCAGCTGTTTTGTTTTCACCAACAATAGCTGCTGCCATACTAACGGCTAACATATCGCGCTGCGAAGCGTGAATTGGTAGATTGAGGCGTTTAATCTCCTCCAAATTTAGTGCAACGGAATCCCGCAAAATACGGCTTTGGGGATTGTCATTGAGGCGTTCAATGTTTCTTTTAAGGCGGTCTACTTTGTCTTCAAAACCTTTTTGAATACGCCATTTGTCTTCAATTTCAGTGCGACTTTCTCTCGTTTTGTCCGATGTTGGATTGAGGTCAACGGCTTTTTGAATCGTCACTTTGGCCGAATCGTACAAGCCAACTGCCGCTTGTGCGTTCGCAATGGCGGTCATAGCATCGCTGCTTGTCACGCAACGCGATTTGGGTAAAGTGGAGATTTCAGCAAGTAAGGCTTGGGTTGCTACCGTGTCCGTCGGGTTTTGATTAACTCTCTCAATGAGTTTGTCAATTTTTATAACGTCTTTACTAAATTCCACGCTTTGAATACTTGGATAACCTATCATAATGAGGGGTGCAATAAAACCAAACAGCAACTTCAAATTTGTTTTGCCACGCAATGCCCCATTTAAAAAGACAAATATCAAGACCAATCCGAGAATAAATCCGAGAATAATAAGCACTAATTCGTGCAACTGGATGCCTTCCAATAATTTCATAGTAAATCTGATTTTTAAGTGTTGACGGCACTAAATGTTGGTATGTTCTATTGCTCCCTTCGCCCCGATAGACTACTTTCTGGCGAAGCGGGCGTAGCGAAAAAGAGCCAGTTTTTAAGAGAAAACTGCATATAATTCAAATTTTGTGGTATCAAAACGCGGCTTCGCCGCGTAAAAAATCTAATGGAGCGCGCCGTTGTTTTGTTAAAAATTTGGGCGAAGCCCAAATTTTTAACAAAACAACGGCGCGCTCCGAGGAAACTTCCCGTGCCGCCGAAGGCGGCGTGTTTTGAGTAACTACCACAAAACTTAGATTTATAGTAAATAAACGCTATTAAAACGACTATTGTACAAAATAAACCTAAGTTTATAGAAATTTTAACATAAGTGTTAAAGGACAGTTAGCCGCGTAATCGGGTGAATTTCCCAAGCCGTTGACCGTGTAACACCCCGTGTTTTTTGCCGCACTTTTGCCGATTGGTCGCCGTGATTATAGTCATAAAACAACCAACCTTCTACTTCAATCATCTTTCCACGCAATTTTCGCAAGGCTTCTTGTGACCAATCTATCCCACGTGCTTTCATAACTGCCCGCATTCTTGGCGTAATTTCAATTACCACTTGATTCAATACGCCCGTTTGCGTAGCATCGGGTGTAATGACGATGTGTGTATCGCGAAATTCGGGTGTTTTGCTGTTGCAATTGCACGTTTCGGCGGCACTCATAGAGACTCTCAAAACATATCCCGTTAGTATAGCACCGTTTTGAGTACTGAATTTACTGCGGTCGTCTGCCCTATCTGACAAACTTATCCAGTTGAAATTACCGTTTATTTGGGCAGTAGTTGGGGCAATTGACCGATTTTTCAAACGGTTCAATTGCTTATCATTTATCCGTTTTGCCGAACCTTCCAAGCCGCAAGGCTGGTTGTCAACGGTGAAAATATCTTGGCTAAAAGTAGGTGTAGTGGCGCATAAAAGCGCGAAACATAAAGTTTTTAACATAAATAATTGGGCAGTTTCAAATTTTCAAGTCTAATAAATTTGCAAATCTAAACAAAAAAAATAGAATACCACGAACGGCATATCTTTTGCTTTTAGTATTTTGGAAAAGTAGGGCAAATAACCCTATATTTGTGATTTGATTTACAAAACAAAATATTACGTAACGCAATGAGAAAACATTTAATCTGGATTACAGCTCTCCTCGCTCTCGCTTTCGCAGGTGACCGATTAATTGGTTATTTTTTAAGTAAAATCACACAAAATAGCCAATTTCGCTACTCTCGGCTGTACAATTCCAATCAAGATGCGGATATTTTGTTTGTGGGTAATTCGCGTGGTCTGACTTTTTTTCAACCCGAAGTTGAACGATTGACTCAGCAAAAAACCATGAATTTGAGTTACAATGGTATGCCCGCCGACCTCGCAAAAGTTCTCGTCATGGATTATCTCGACCACCACAAACCACCAAAAGTTATGGTAGTGGACGTTACTTTGTGCGACCGAGAGAACGATATTTTGAAATCGGGTTTCAATATGTACACGCCCAAAAGCAAACGATTGGATACTTTACTGAGGGGTATGCACACGGGCGATGATAAATTTGCGGGAACAAAAGTTGTTGTGGGTGGCAATATCAGCCATTTGTACCGCCACAATTCGGAGGTTTTTCAACGGGTTTTGTTTCACCGCAACAAAACCGATGAAGATTGGTTGATTGACCGCGTTATTGGTGAACAAGCTACTAAAGACACCTCATTCAGAAGCTATAAAGTCCGTATGTTTCCGAATATGGCAGAACATTTCAAAGAAATGGTGGAGTATGCTCGCGCAAAGGGTGTAGATGTTAAATTGGTCATCAATCCCTATTATCCTGCCTTTGCGGAAACCATCAGAGATTCGTTTTTGACACCTTTGAAATCGCATATTGAAACCATCACAGGCTTACCTGTAAATGATTTTTCAACTTCATTGACAAATGTAGATGAAATCGGTGATTACCAACACGCCAATAAAAAAGGCAGTATGCAGTACATGAAACTGTTGTTGGAAAAAGGCATTCTGGCGGGCAATGAAGACCTAAACGGTGCAATGGGGAATAGTTCAATGCCCACAAATATGGAAAATGTAAAACCTGTAACTACGTTTTTGTCAGAAAACGCTTCACCACTTGCGCATAGAAAGCCAGAAAATTTGCCTGAATTGATTCCCGTAACGCCCGAAAAAGTGGAAGAACCCAAAGTTGTGACCAAAGCACCCCCCTCAGTAGCAATGCCCGTTTCGGTCAGTTCTACGAGTTTTGTCGCTAAAAAAAGACGAAAAAAGGGAGGTCATGACAGCGATTACGGTTTTGCAGTGGATACGTTATTTTTAAATTAGGGAGCTTGTAATGAAAGAGAAAGAAAGGGGGTCATTTTTCGGGCTTTGCCCGAAAAATGACCCCCACCTCCTTCCTCGCGCGAGCGAATCGAGTGCAATAGAGTAGCGCTACTCATTTACCGTTTCTCTCAAAGCGTTGAGTGTCAAATATCCAGTCAACATAAAACCAGATAGCACAACTGCCACACCGAGCGTCCCTAAATTATCCATTGGGTTCATCAAAATATGGATTTGTTGACGGATTAAAGTAAATGGATTCCGAATAATATCCCACGAATTCCAGCGTTGAAAACGTCCCATATACACACCAAATGCGCTTAAAAATATGGCTAAAGTGGTCAAAAACCACGAAAAAGTATTGCTAAAACGACTTTTTAGAAAGCGTTGAATTTCAAATAGGGAACTAAATCCCACCAATAAACCCGTCCAGACAAAAGAGGTGAACAGCAACACATCGTACCAGTGCGGCATCGAAGTACGTTCTTTGAGGTGCAACAAATCGGTAACTATATATGGTGCATTTGGAAAAAACAAAAGCCAACTGCCCAATAAAAACGCAATAGACCAACGTGATAATTGAGGTTTCAAACGGGTTGCCAGATCCAAAGCCATTGCCAACCAATAAGGCACCCAAGCCAAAAAGAGATTCCAAATAAGAAAAAAGAAAGTGCCATACGCCCCACGATACAATTTAAAATCGCTGAATGATTGAATCAATTGCCAGTCAAATTCGGCGTGATACGTGCGGTAAAATACCAGAAGACAATCAAAAATAGAGCTTAAACTCAAAAATAAAAAAAGTTTAAATTGGCGGTCGTCGCGAAAAATAGAGGTTTGAATGTGTGTTAAATACATCGTGTTTTTGAATTTTGCTAATAGTAATCCCCCTTGCTTCACTCGTGTAATTAGAGAAAAGCCTTCGCGCAAGCGAAGCAAGCGCGTGAACAAATAGTTACGAATTTTGTTGATAGAAGCCTTAAATAAGATTTTTTTCTCAGCAATCGGCTCAATTACTTTTTGAGGGATGGGCATAACCTAAAAGCGTTTTTTGCATCTCGCGCTCGCTTCGCTCGCGCGAGGGAGGGGAATGGGTTCGTTTTTCGGCGAAGCCGAAAAACGAACCACGTCTCCTCCCTTTTGCGCGAGCGAAGCGCGCGCAAAACATTTGTTTTTAATCAAAAAACGATGTTTTTAGGTTATGCCCACTCCTCGATTATATTTTGGCGCAAAAGTATATATATATATTTATTATTTTATAAATAAAAAAATTGATATTTTGATTTTTAGATATTTATTTTGTTGAATGTGTGAAAATTGAAATCAGCTATTCTCGCTATTGAATTTTTACGTAATATCAACCTCTCTTTGTACGCGCTTCGCTCGCGCAAATAGAGGAGAGGGTAGTTTGTTTTTCGGGCAAAGCCCGAAAAACAAACCACATTCCTCTCTTTCGTGCGAGCGAAGCGCGCATTAGTAGGCGTTTGTCGGAAAACATGGCGCGAGCGGTCAATTGCACCCGATTCAATAAAAAAAATGTACCTTTGGCAAAATTTTCAATTATTTTCTAAACCAAAAGTCTAAAAAACTTTTACAAAAACCATTAGAAAAATGAATTTTGAAACAATTCAACTCCACGTAGGTCAAGAAATTGACCCCGCAACACAATCTCGCGCCGTGCCGATTTACCAAACGACGGCTTATCAGTTCAAGGATTCAGCGCACGGCGCACGGCTTTTCGCGCTTCAAGAGTTTGGAAACATCTACACCCGACTAATGAATCCGACCAATGATGTTTTTGAAAAACGCGTGGCAGCTTTGGAAGGTGGCGTGGCGGCTTTGGCAACTTCATCGGGTCACTCGGCACAGTTTATTGCCCTCAACAACATAATGACGGTGGGCGATAATTTTGTGACGACTTCGCACCTTTACGGCGGTTCGTACAACCAATTCAAAAACTCATTCAAAGGCATTGGCGTTGAAGCACGTTTTGCAAATGGTGTCGATGTGGCAAGTTTTGAGCCGTTGATTGACGACAAAACGAAAGCTATTTACTTGGAAACTATCGGAAATCCAGGCTTGTCTGTGCCTGATTTTGAGGCATTTGCGGTACTCGCCCAAAAATACGATTTGCCGATTATCGTTGACAACACGTTTGGGGCAGGTGGCGCGATTTGTCAACCCTTGAAGTGGGGCGCACACGTTTTGGTCGAATCAGCGACAAAATGGATTGGCGGACACGGTACTTCAATGGGCGGCGTTATCGTTGATGCAGGTACTTTTGACTGGGGCAATGGCAAATATCCGCAATTTACAAGCCCGTCGCCGAGCTATCATGGCATGGTGATGAACGATGTTTTCGGCATCGGCGGCCCTTTTGGCAACATTCAATTCATCATTCGTTGCCGCGTCGAAGGTCTCCGCGACTGGGGACCCGCACAAAGTCCTTTCAATTCGTTTTTGTTAATTCAAGGTCTTGAAACACTCTCTTTGCGCGTTGAACGGACGTGTGAAAACGCAATCGCTTTGGCAGCTTGGCTTCAAGCGCACCCCTCAGTAGAATCGGTCAATTATCCGGGTCTTGAAAACCATGCGTATCACGGCGTGGCGAAAAAGTATTTGACACGCGGTTTTGGCGGTGTTTTGTCCTTCAAACTTAAAGGCGACCGCGCCGTTGCCGAGACCTTTGTGAACAGTCTGAAATTGATTTCGCACTTGGCGAATGTCGGCGATTCAAAAACGTTGATTATTCACCCTGCATCGACAACGCACTCACAACTGTCTGAAAATGAGCAAATTAGCGCAGGTGTTGAACCCAATATGTTGCGTATTTCTTTGGGCATCGAACATATTGACGACATCAAGGCGGATATTGTTCAGGCTTTAGGTGCATAGTTTTTGAGAAACATCCTGTTGGTGTCGGTGTTCACAACGCCGTGCAACACTTTTAGGACAAGGCACGACACGTTGCTATTTTTTCAGCCGATTAGCTTAAAAAAGCTGTGCCACATTAACATTCGGTGCGGTCGGTCTGCAGACCGATAAAAGCTATGCGGTGCGTTGTTTTAACGGTTGTGCTTTTTGAAGACCGACACCAGTAGGTAATTTACCGCAAAGAAAAAAATAAATTGCTTTCCTACTGTTTTGTTTTAATTAAATCTTTCAATTATAAAGGAAACGTGTATTTTTGTAAAAAATAACTCATTATGATAATTGCCAATCCATTGTATGATGTCGTTTTTAAATATCTCCTGGAAGACATTGACATTGCGCGTGAGATAATTGCCACTATTTTAGGAGAAGACATCATAGACCTTGAAGTGAATCCTCAAGAAACAGCCACAGAAATATTGCCAGACGGCAATATTCGCATTTTACGTTTTGATTTCAAAGCTACCATTGAAACAGCAACAGGCGACCACAAAAAAGTACTTATTGAGTTACAAAAAATTAAATTGGCGTTAAATGTTGTGCGCTTTCGACGTTATTTAGGTGATAATTATGGCAAATTAGATAACGTAATTTTGGGAGATGGTACAATTATCAAAATACCCTTACCAATCGTCACTATTTACATTCTCGGTTTTCCTTTAGAGCATTTAAAACATGCCGTTGTGAAAATAGACCGTCAGTATAAAGATGTTTTGACAGGACAAATTATAGAAGATGCCAAAGATGATTTTGTAGAATTGTTGACACATGACAGTTATTTTATCCAAGTCCGTCTTCTTCCTGCTGAGACCAAAACCAAACTTGAACGGATTTTACAGATTTTTAATCCAAAATTTAAAACTGAAGATACCCATAAATTAAATTTTACTGGCAATACTGACGACCTCATTGTTCAAAAAATAGTAAATCGTCTGCAACGGGCAATTATCAGTGAAGAATTGAGAAGAAAAATGGATTTTGAAGACGATTTCTACTCGGCTTTAGAAGATGAGTACAATAAAGGTGTGGCAGAAGAAGCTGCTAAAAAAGATATTATCATCGCTGAGAAAGACCAAGCTTTGATTGAGAAGGAGCAAGCTTTGATTGAAAAAGACCAAGAGATTGAGTTGTTGATGCGGCAGTTAGCAGACTTTCAAAAACAGAATAGAAAATAATAAACACTCTTTGACAATTTTAGTGGGCGTAAAACACCCCTCAGTAAATACAGCATCTTAGAATCAAAATACCACATAAACCAATGTTTAGTGAACTTTCAAAGTTCCCCGAATGTGAGTAAGGGAATTTGTAAAAAATAACTCATTATGATAATTGCGAATCCATTATATGATGTCGTTTTTAAATATCTCCTGGAAGACATTGACATTGCGCGTGAAATAATTGCCACTATTTTAGGAGAAGACATCATAGACCTTGAAGTGAATCCTCAAGAAACAGCCACAGAAATATTGCCAGACGGCAATATTCGCATTTTACGTTTTGATTTTAAAGCTACCATTGAAACAGCAACAGGCGACCACAAAAAAGTACTTATTGAGTTACAAAAAATTAAATTGGCGTTAAATGTTGTGCGCTTTCGACGTTATTTAGGTGATAATTATGGCAAATTAGATAACGTAATTTTGGGAGATGGTACAATTATCAAAATACCCTTACCAATCGTCACTATTTACATTCTCGGTTTTCCTTTAGAGCATTTAAAACATGCCGTTGTGAAAATAGACCGTCAGTATAAAGATGTTTTGACAGGACAAATTATAGAAGATGCCAAAGATGATTTTGTAGAATTGTTGACACATGACAGTTATTTTATCCAAGTCCGTCTTCTTCCTGCTGAGACCAAAACCAAACTTGAACGGATTTTACAGATTTTTAATCCAAAATTTAAAACTGAAGATACCCATAAATTAAATTTTACTGGCAATACTGACGACCTCATTGTTCAAAAAATAGTAAATCGTCTGCAACGGGCAATTATCAGTGAAGAATTGAGGAGAAAAATGGATTTTGAAGACGATTTCTACTCGGCTTTAGAAGATGAGTACAATAAAGGTGTGGCAGAAGAAGCTGCTAAAAAAGATATTATCATCGCTGAGAAAGACCAAGCCTTGATTGAGAAGGAGCAAGCTCTTATTGAAAAAGACCAAGCTCTCGAAAATGAAAGGCAAAAAGTAGAGTTATTGATGCAGCAATTAGCCGATATGCAAAAACAGAATAAAAAATAATAATTTTATATTAGTCAAATCTAAACTAATCGTCATGCGCTTTACATTAAACTGCTATGTTGTATTGCTTGCTTTGGGCTTGTTAGTAGCTTGCAAAAACAACCCTTCCACGCCCAAGAACACCCCCTCAGTATCGGAGGCTTCCGTGGACAAAAAACACAATAATTATCGTCATTTTCGCGGTACTGTCGGCGAATTTCCCATTACAATGGATATTGTGGAAACAAGGACATTGAGAAACAATATCTTTGATTTGCTGCATATCAGTGGTTTTTACAGCTACGACAAATATCAAGAACCTTTGTCGCTGTACGGGTCAATTGACGAAAAAGGTATGGTTGAGTTGGAAGAATCAGGGCAGGGGACAGCCGCAGGTGTTTTCAAAGGGACCTTGAATTCAGACAGTACATTTACGGGGATTTGGCGCGATGAATCTAAAAAAACTGAGTATAAATTTTCCCTTCGTCAAATGACGAATGATGGGGCAATTGCCTTAGATGTTTATCCTTTTGAAGATTCGCTAAAACTGTTTGAGAATAAGCCCAATAGCCCACAAGCTGAGTTTTCATTGGACGCGCTTTTACCAGCAAAAAATACGGAAGACTCTTTATTTACCTTTTTAAGAACTCAGATTTTTAAAACTTTAAAAGGCGATTCATTGGCGCAAGATTACAGTAATTTGCAACTGCGCGACATTCAAAGGACAGTCCGTGATAGCTTTTTTAATGCCTATAAAACCGAATTAAAAGATGAAATACCTGATTCTCTTTCAAGTGTTATGCTCAATCATGCTCAATCAACAAGCATGGAAGTTGTTTCAAACACCGATGGTTTACTGTCTTTAGGCTTTCAATTCTACACGTATGGAGGTGGCGCACATGGCAATCATGGCACTCAGTTGGTGACTTATGATATTAAAAACAAAAAAATATTGACCCTCGATGATGTCTTCAAACCCAATTACAAGGCTGGCTTAAATGCGGCAATTATGCGGGCAGCAAGGCGTTATTTTGGTGTAAAACCTAATAAATCGCTTGAAGGCAGTGCTTTGGTGGCTACGGTTGAGGCGAATGACAATTATGCCATTGGTCGAAAAGGTATTTTATTTCAATACAATCCTTACGAAATTGCCTCGTATGCACAAGGAGAGATTCAGTTGTTTGTACCTTTTGAGGATATAAAAGGGCTTTTGAAGTAAATACTAAAAATGATAAGATGAAACCAGCTTTTTTAAAAACTGAACGCCTCGAAAATTTCAAAATGTGGCGTTTCAGAACCTTCATGAATTGGTATCCGATGTATTTTGGTTCGGGTGGTAAAATTCTATTTTGGTCTGCTGATTCCCAAGAGGTGCATCTTCGTTTAAAATTAAATATTTGGACGTATAATTATGTCGGGACTATTTTTGGTGGCTCTCTATTTTCAGCAAGTGACCCGTTTTATATGCTCATGTGGTTGCGTATTTTGGGTGATAATTATGTCGTGTGGGATAAATCTGCTTCAATTCGTTTCCGCCGTCCAGGACGCTCTACGCTTTACGCCAAATACGTGATAACTGATGAAAATATTGTAGAAATTAAGCAAAAAGTAGCAGAAAATAACGAAATAGACCTGCCAGCTCGTTTGCAATGGGTGGATACTGAGGGGGTTGTTCATGCTGAAATTGAGCGAATTATCTACATTGCAGATAAGGCATTTTACGAAAAAAAGAAAGGCGTGACCCAAAAAGTACGCTTGAAATAGTTTAAAAACTTGAGTATTGAGTTTATCTTTTCCAAAATTCAGATTTTTCAGATGAAAAAATTGCCTTTGTCGTGGGTGTTGATGTCGCATTTGTAGAAAGCATTAAATTAGAATTAAAACAAAAAAGAGGTTAAAGTAATGTAACGATTTAACCGTGAACGTAGAATGACCTTTAGGTCGTTTTATAGCTTGTGTCTTAAATGTCCAAACCGATACAACACCACCGAAGACATAATAATCGGTGTTATGTACAAATAAGAAAAAGGGATTTGGATAAAGGCATAAAAAACTGCCAATGAGATTTTCAAGGTGCAAATAGCGAACAAAGGCGCATCTATTTTGTCCTTAACGCGCCACCAAATCCAGCCAAACAGGAGAGATACTGAGGGGGTGATGATAAAGAGCATTTGTTTCAATTCGGCGATAAGTTGGGCTTTATTGCCTGTTTTTTCAAAGAAATAAATCGTAAACGCCAAACCATTATAGACAGGAGAGGGTTTGGGTTCAGCCCAGCAGCGTTCTGTAGCTAAGTCGTAATAGGCTTGGGCATTGGTGAAAATATAAGGGTCTTTTAGTAAAAAAGGCGCGTACAGAACGGCACAACCCGCAAAAATCCATGCACAATAGGTCAACGTTGTCCGCGTTCCTTGTTTTGTCCACATCATAAAAATGAATAAAGGCAACCAAAAAATAAGCGCGAAACGCGACATTAAGCACAAAACGATCGAAAAAATTTGAAAAGGGCGTGATTCAGTAGTTAAACTAATACCAAGTAGTAAGTAATAACCCATTATCAGTTGCTCAACTGATAATGACCAAACGGGAGATTCGTAAGTAAAGACCTCAAAAATTAAATATATGGGCATTGCCAATAATACAATAGCTTTGAGAAACGCTGTATTATGTTGAATTATTTTTGCTGCAAATACGCCGTAAATGAGGGCAAAAACACTAAAAGTCAACATGCGCGGGTCAAGTTTTAGCCAATCCATTGGTAGATAAGGCAGCCATTGCGCGGGCAAATAGGTCGGTGACATCAGATAGCCAAAATCACCAAAAGGCGTGTAAGGAAAACGTCCAGCCAAAAATTCTTTACAAAATCGTTGAATTTGAGGGATAATATCCGAATTGCTCACCTTGATAGGCACTTGTTCAAATAAGGGTTTGAGCAAGCGATAAGCGTAAAATATGCCATAAACGCTGGCTATACTGAGGGGTATGCCCCGCGCTATTTTCCAAGGTGTGTCCGTAGAAAAACGCAAATTTCGGCTTAAAATAAGCGGTAAAATGCCAATCAACAACTGTAACCCCGTAAAATAAAAAACAAGCGTGTGCGGGTCGAATTGTGTTCGCCAAGTGGTGTACAATTCTATTTCGATAACGAGCAAAAGCGTTATCAAAGTGAAATAAGCGTTCGATTTATTGAAAATAGAAGAAGAATTAAACCGTTGTATAATCTGCTGGAACATGGCGTGTAGAAAGATTTCAGATTTTAAATTTCAGATTTCAAAGTGAAATAAATTCATGTCCAATGTTTTGCAGAATTTAATTGGATACTTTCAGCAATTTCTGTTTTGGCTTTTCACAGGCGGCGTAGCTGCCTAATCTCGGTAATATTCAACCAAAAACGGGTTTTTACTCAGCGGTGTAACCGCTAAACCGTCTGTTTTGCAGTTACACCGCATGAAAATTAGTAGATTACCTTCAAAATATTACTGAGATGATGTCACTTCAATTTTTGCAAAGGTACAATAAACCCATCAAAATTCTTCTTTTTTAGCACTTTCAACGTGTCAGTTGCTGCTTTTTGCGTGGCAAATACCCCAATCAAAACCCGATAATCTGGGTTGCCATCTTTGCCTTTTTCTACATTAACAAGAATATTTCTGAGCGATGAATCTTGCAATAGCGTTACTTTACGGGTCATACTGGCATGATTCACCATTGACGCTACTTGGATAGCGAAGCCCGATTTAGCTGGTCGTGTCAAATTCAAACTGTAAAGCCCATACTGAGTGAACGATTCCGTTATCAGATTGCCAGCTTTTGGTGGCGTTACAGTCTCACTTTTTTTTTTTGAACAAAATTGGGTGCTATACGCGTCGGTCTGTTATTGGGTGAAGGCGTGCTTGGTGTGACCATGCGGTATTCAGAAGGAATATTGCCCGGAACGCTTTTGGCGGTCACTTCAAGGGTTTCTCCACTATTGGGTTGGTCTAAGCGCGGACGGGGGCGCGTATTGATAACGCTTGCCTGTGCTTTTGGCTCACTATAAACTTCAATCTTGACTTTTGCCTCGGTGTTTTCACCCAACATACCAATCTTGAGGGCAGCCGTTTTTGAAAGATTCGTGATATAGCCATTCACAAATGGTCCTCTGTCTATGATACGCACAACAACAGACTTGCCATTGTCTATGCGTGTGACTTTTACCAGTGTGCCAAAAGGCAACTGACGGTGTGAGGCGGTAAATTCACTATGGCTAAAGGATTCGCCATTAGCGGTGAACTTTTTTTGGAATTTCGGTGAATAGACCGAAGCCAAACCCAAGTCTTGGGCATAAGTAGATGTTGCACAAATAAGCAACAAAACGACAATAGCTAATTTTCTCATTTTAAATTTTATGTTTTGGTATAGCGGTGGTATGTTACCGTTTAGGCTGCAAAGTATAACCTTTTGTTTTACTGTGCAAACATCAAGGGTAGTAAAAAATGAATTTTTTTTTTAAATATACATGTTTTTTATATCGTATTTGAGTAATATTTGAGATATTTAGATATTCGGATATTTAGATATGGACGTTTTTTATTGAGTATTTACATTCACAATCAAACTATTGTAAATGGTATTATTTTATAAATACTAAAAAAAATACAAGTGATAATATCAACATGTCACATTTTTATTTTTTTTACCCCCTCAGTAAAAATTTGGTAAAAAAGTGAATTCGGACTTTATTCTGAGAAAACGGCATTTTTTCAACCTTAAAATGTACCTTTGCAACCGCATTTTAATCAACAATAAAAAGAGGCAAATGAGTAGGAAAGGACGGGTTCTTGTGGCAATGAGTGGCGGTATTGATTCGACTGCTACCGCAATGATGATGCACGAACAAGGGTACGAAGTGGTGGGTATCACCATGAAAACTTGGGACTATGCGCAGTCGGGTGGGTCAAAGAAAGAAACGGGGTGTTGTAGTCTTGACAGCATCAACGATGCCCGTGCCGTTGCCGTTAAAATGGGTTTTCACCATTTTATCGTGGATATTCGGGCAGAATTTGGCGATTATGTTATTGATAATTTTGTGGGCGAATACCTATCGGGGCGCACACCGAATCCCTGTGTGTTGTGCAACACGCACATAAAATGGTCGTCTTTGCTCAAACGCGCCGATTCTTTGGACTGCGAATTTATTGCAACGGGGCATTATGCGGTCGTGAATGAACACGAAGGGCGGAAATACATCACAAAATCAGCGGATTTGAAAAAAGACCAAAGCTATGTTTTGTGGGGTTTGACCCAAGAATGTTTGGACAGAACGCTGTTTCCGTTGGGTCAGATGCAAAAACCTGCCGTTCGGGAATACGTTTATGAAGCGGGTTACGAAGAATTTTCTAAAAAGCCCGAAAGTTTTGAGATTTGCTTTGTGCCAGACAATGATTATCGCGGATTTCTGCGTCGCCGCGTGCCAGACTTGGAAGACCAAGTGCGTGGTGGGCATTTTGTGAATACCAAAGGAGAAATATTGGGCATACACGAAGGCTATCCTTTTTACACCATTGGTCAGCGCAAAGGTTTGGGTAAAGCTTTTGGCAAACCGATGTTTGTGACTAAAATTGTTCCCGAAACTAATACAGTTGTTTTAGGTGAAATGGAAGAATTGTTCCGAAATGGTATGACCGTCGGTAAGATAAATTTACAAAAATACGCCGCAATTTCCGATGGTTTGGAGGCTATTACGCAGATTCGGTACAATGACGGCGGTACTGTGGCTTCTTTGAAAAACGGCACAAATGGCAACATCGAAGTTGACTTTTTCGCCAATGTCAAAGGTGTTGCCCCGGGACAGTCAGCCGTTTTTTATGAAGGCGATGATATTATTGGCGGGGGTATTATTATGAATAGCCAACTTAACTAAATAATGAGGATAATTTCTGGAAAATTTAAAGGGCGTCGTTTCTATCCGCCCGCCGACAACTGGCCCACACGACCTACTACCGACTTCGCAAAAGAAGGCTTATTCAATGTCCTAAACAATCATTTTGACTTTGAGGAAACAAAAGTACTCGACCTTTTTGGCGGAACAGGCAATCATACCTATGAGTTTATATCGCGTGGTTGCACCGATGTAACTTATGTGGACAAACATGCTCCTGCGGTGCGTTTTGTGCGTGAAACGGCAAAAAAACTCGATATTGAACCCCTTTTACGGGTCATTCAAGGCGACGTTTTCCGTTTTATTGCCTCAGCTTATGAGCAGTATGACTATATTTTCGCTGGTCCGCCTTATCCATTGCCCACGCTTGATACCATTCCCGATAAAATTTTTGAGAAGAAAATACTGAGGGGGGACGGTTGGTTTGTTTTGGAACACAATCCGAACCATAATTTCCAAAATCACCCACATTTTTTCCAAGTACGGAATTATGGTAAAACGCTTTTTAGTATTTTTAAAAATGACCCGAAGTCAGAAATTTGAAATTCTTACATGTTCATCATTCCCGCAATTGACCTTATAGAAGGTAAAGCCGTTCGCTTGACGCAAGGCGATTACAACCAAAAAAAAATATATAACGAAGACCCGCTTGAAGTAGCGAAAGAATTTGAAGGGGCGGGTTTACAGCGTCTGCACCTCGTTGATTTGGACGGTGCAAAGGCTGGGCGCATCATCAACCACCGCGTATTGGAGCGTATTGCCTCTAAAACAAATTTGACGATTGATTTTGGTGGTGGCTTGAAATCCAATAAAGATTTGGCAATTGCTTTTCAGTCGGGCGCAAATCAAGTGACGGGTGGCACGGTTGCCGTCAAAAACCGTGAACTATTTTTATCGTGGTTAGAAGACTTCGGCGCGGATAAAATTATTCTCGGTGCTGATGTTAAAAACGAAAAAATTGCCGTGTCGGGTTGGACAGAAACGAGCGATATTTGGTTGAAAGATTTTTTACAAGATTTTACGACGCAAGGCATTACCCACGTTATTTGCACCGATATTTCAAAAGACGGTTTATTGGCAGGTTCAGCAAACGAATTGTACGAAAGTGTGTTAAAGGATTTGCCCGACCTTAAACTTATTGCGTCAGGTGGTGTTTCAAGTTTGGCTGATTTAGAAAAACTCAAAGATATTAAATGTTTTGGCGCAATTGTCGGCAAAGCAATTTATGAAGGACGGATTAGTTTGAAGGAATTGGAACAGTTTAATTAGGATAATTTCAAGGATTTCAAATTTCAAGGATTTCAAATTTCAAGGATTTCAAATTTCAAGGATTTAAAATCGTTGAAATTTGGACTCTTTGACAATTTTAGCGGTAGTAAAAAGACCCCCTCAGCAAATGAAACTTTTTAAATTGATAATCAACAATATAAAAGTACAATATCAAATTTTTTGGTACTTTCGTAAAAGTTCTGGGTAATGAAAATTGCAAAAATCACCCCTCAGTATTTTACTTATTAATGCTACGTAGAGCCGTAGGCTCGACCTATTTTGTAGCGGCGGATTTCAATCCACCGAAAACGTATATACCTTTTCATTAAGAGCCGTAGGGTCGACTCATATGCATATGCACCGAGCCTACGGCTCTTAAATAATCGGTTTTAAACTTTCGGCGGATTGAAATCCGCCGCTACAAAATTGGTCATGCCTACGGCATTTGTAGCACATCTGCATAACATAAGTTACTTAAAAAATACGGCAAGCTCTGATTTAACTTATACCCACTAAATTTACGAAAGTACCAATTTTTTAATAAAAGGGTTCGACAAAATAAAAAGTACGACAAATATTTAGGATAATGTGGAGTTAGCAATCATTGTAAAACTACAGACAGGGCAAATACTATAAAATGAAAAAAATTCTAATCATAAACGGACATCCTGACAAGGAAAGCTTCAGCTTCGGACTTGCTGAAGCCTATAAAAAAGGTGCAATTTCATCTGGTGCTGAGGTTAGAGAAATTGTCATTCGAGATTTAGACTTTAATCCTAATTTGCAATTTGGATACCGCAAGAGAACTGAACTTGAATCAGACCTTATTGATTCACAAGAAAAAATAAAATGGGCTGAACATTTGGTTTTAATTTATCCTGTCTGGTGGGGTTCAATTCCTGCGCTTATGAAAGGATTTATTGACAGAGTCTTTCTTCCCGGCTTTGCGTTTCAAAAAAAAGAAAATTCTGTTTGGTGGGACAAGTTGCTTACAAATAAGTCTGCGAGAATTATTTCAACACTTGACCAACCAGCTTGGTATTATTGGCTTGTTTACAGACAACCCAGTAACAATGCTATGAAAAAATTGACTTTGCAGTTTAGCGGTGTCAATCCTGTAAAAGTTACAACAATTGGTCCGATAAGACTTTCCAAAGACACATATAGACAAAATTGGTTAGGTAAAATAGAAAGACTTGGAGAACAGCACAAATAAACAACGTGGGGTTTAACAAAAGGCGGCTACGTCGGCAGTGTAGTCGTCAGTTTCAAGGATTTGAAATCCCTGAAATTTTTGAAATTTTAAATTCTTGAAATCTTACACAATGAAAGCATTAATCCCCGTTGCAGGGGCTGGAACGCGTTTGCGTCCGCATACATACACGCAACCTAAGCCTTTGATTCCAGTGGCGGGAAAACCTATTTTAGCACATATTATTGATGAATTGATTGAAGCAGGTTTTCAAGAGTTTGTGTTTGTCATTGGCTATTTGGGCGAAAAAGTAAAGGATTTTGTGCAGAAAAATTATAAAAACTACGCGTGTGAGTTTGTCGTTCAAGAAGAACGGCAAGGACTCGGACATGCCGTGTGGACAGCCCGTGAACATCTGCAAGATGAAAAAGATCTACTGATTGTATTGGGCGATACGGTGTTTGATATGGATATGCGTTTGTTGCTCAATACACCCACAACTTCGCTCGGTGTGCAGACAGTGGCAGACCCGCGTGAGTTCGGTATTGTAGATTTGGATAGCAAAGGGTTTGTAAGAAAAGTAACTGAAAAGCCGCGTATTCCCCATTCCAATTTAGCCCTCGTGGGTTTGTATAAAATATTGGAAGTCAACGAATTACTGAGGGGTATAGAATACAATATGCGGCACGATATTCGTACCAATGGCGAATTTCAATTGGCTGACGGTTTGCAACGCATGATTGAAAATGGCGTGAAAATGACCACCGTTCCCGTCCATAACTGGTTTGATTGCGGAAAAAAAGAGATTCTGTTGGAAACAAACGCCAGTCTTTTGCAGAAAAATAATATTTTTGATGTTGACCTTCCCGTTTTTGACAACACAATAATTGTACACCCCGTCAGTATCGGGGATAATTGCGACATCAGCGACTCCATAATCGGACCTTATGTAACGATTGCTTCTAATACCAAGATTGAAGCCTCCATTATCCGCGATTCCATTATTGGCAGCTATTCTACGCTTAGAGAAATTATACTAAACCATTCTGTTATTGGTAGTGATACGTCTATTCGCGGTATTCGGCGGAGTTTGAATATTGGAGATAACACGGAGATTGATTTTTCGTAAAATATACGTAATTATTTAGCCACGCGCTCGCTTCGCTCGCGCGTGAGAGAAGATGTGGTTCGTTTTTCGGGCTTTGCCCGAAAAACGAACCATTTTCCCCTTTTTTGCGAGCGAAGCGAGCAATATGCTAAGTAAGTACAAATATACAGGGCAGACGAGATTAGACTGAAATCTCTGCCCCTCAGTCATGCGTTCCGCTTGATGAAGCCGAAGGCATCATATCTTGCCCATATTCACCCCATTTATACACTTCGCCACCAAAATAAACGGCATAAAAGCCGCGTATATCGGGGCGGTCAAAACGTTTACTTGTCATATAGCCATTCAATTGTGCTTCGGCTTCGGCTATAATTTTATCCAATTGCTCTTTTGTGGTATGCGTGACGACTTTTGTGACCTTATCAGTCGTCGTTTTTTTGACATATTTGAGTTCTAAAACGACTTCGTATTTGACGACAGGAATGAGGCGTTCTAAAAAAATATCAGGATACCCGCGCCCCGATTCGTATTCACTGTGAATGAAAATCGAATCGTAAGGTGCTAACAAACCCACCATTAATGTCTGTAAATGCTTCTCGCCATACACCATTTCATCTCGATTTGAATGATGGGCTTTCAAAATATCTTCCACGACCTTTAAAAAAGGTTCAGGATTCGCTTGGCTGATTAAGTTAGAAACGGCTTGCCCAATCTTCCGTGTTGACTTTGCATACTTTGATTTTGCGATAAAAGCATTAGCAAAATATTCAAAATACAATTTTTTAATCACATAATTCGGTATTTCGCATCGCCAACCAATGTCAACCACTTCTTTGAATGACAACATACCCATGTAAAATAGAAGACTCAAAAAGTCATCTTCCGTAAATTCATCTTCTAAATTATAGAGTTGCGTCAATGGAAAATCAATGTTACCCGTTTGCACGAGTTTTTCCAACAATTCAAATCGTGTATCTTCTTCGTTACCGATTTTAAAAATATTACGAATTTTCCGATAATCCGAAATAACATTTGTATCCAACATTTTTTTGGGATATTCATTTTTGATACTGTACTGTTGCAAAAAATACAAGACCATATCGGGATTAAAAAGCGGAGCAGTTGCCTCGTCGGTAAACTGATAGCCATCGTACCACTCCGTCAAGTTAGACATCATTTCGGGTATTTTGTCTTCTAAGATTTGTGATTCATGCAATATTGCCTCAACTTCTTGATGCCTAAAACCCATCATATCGTGAAAAATAGGGTTTGTCGTGATATTGCTACTGATGTTAAACCCACTTGTCAAGGAATCCAAGGTAATCGGCGAAACACCTGTGATAAAAATCCTGTCTATTATTCCTTCATTCGCCGCTTTTTTTAGTGTTTCATAAAATTTACGCAAAAATCCATTCCGACTTATCTCTTTTTTGAACCGTTTTAAGTCAAATGACAACAATTCGTTCGCAAAATGGTCGTATTCGTCTATCAAAACGTAGATTTTATGCGGTACTTGATTGGTTTTAACAATGGTACAAAGCGACTTAATGATGTCCTCGGGACTTGTTTGACTTAATATAATTCGTTTGTCCTCTTCACTAAAAAACTGCCTATACGCGCCCAAAAACATACCCACACCCTCAATGACATTACTTAAAAAGCCTCGATACGTACTTTCATGTGTGGCAGTATCAATGCGGCTAAATTCAAGACGCAAAACCATATAACTGTTCGCTGATGGCATCAAATTTCGTCCAATATACAAATTTCCAAAGAGTTTTGGAAATGCTTCCTTATGCTCCAAACCATAATAATGCTGCAAAGTGCTAACAAAAAGACTCTTCCCGAACCGACGAGGGCGCAGAAATACGGGATACTTTGACTTCCATTTTTCAAGTTCTTCTATATAAGAAGTGCGGTCTTGATAGAAATAATTGTTTTCCATCATGCCTTTGAAATCACTCTCACCATAAGGAATTTTTATCATAATTCAATTCTTTTAGCCGCAAAAATAGAATTTTTCAGTAAATTTAGTATCTTTTTAATGATTCAAGGTAAATATTTATGGTTCTCTGACAGTTGTAGTTGAATCACTTTGGCGGTCTTAATTTTTGTGGCACAACTTCCGTGAAGTCCTTAGAAATTTGCTCAAAAAAACGCTTAAAGCGTTTTTTGACCAAATTTCCAAGGACTTCACGGAAGTTTTAAACGACTGCGGCTTTCATTTTTTGACTTCAACTAAAATTGTCAAAGAACCATATTTATCTCGCTGTATTTTGAAACACTACATTTTCTTAGTACATGACAAAAAAAGGAGAGGTGGTTCATATTTCGGGCTTTGCCCGAAATATGAACCACCTCTCCTCCCATGCGCGAGTGAAACGACCGCGACTAAGTAGCCTATGTGAACTATGTGCCTATTGTGGTAAAAAAAATTAGTTTTTCCCTGCCCCAAACAATTTAGTCGTCTCAGGCTTCCCGTCTCCAATTTTAATCCTCAAAAAGTAAATTCCTTTGGCGAGATTATCCACTTTTAGTTCTTGATAAACACCATTTGGAACGGTTGTTTGAGTTGCCACCAAACGTCCGATGCCGTCGTATAGGTTCATCTCAACTTCATTTGTTACGAAGTCGGTAAAAGTCACGCCAATAAGGTTTGTGAACGGACTTGGGAATACCCGATTCACTGCCAAAGGCACATCTTTGTTGCGCCGAACAGCAAAAGTTTGAGATATAAAAGAGAACGCATAATTTGATTTTACATCGCCATTGACTGATTTCACGCGGAAATAGTACAAATCAAGCGGTGTTCCCTTTACCACTACGGTATAACCTTGCAATTCTTCACTCGAAATACCCGTTGCTTTTACCGTTTCTACGTCTTCCCAAACCCGTCCGTTTGTTGATTTTTGAAGCGTGAGTGTTTGGGCAAAATATTCGGGTTGTGTATTGAAAGCCACGTTGATAGACGTACCATCTTTGTCATAAGCACCACTTTGGGCAACGATTGCCGTTTCTAATTTGCCATCGTAACGGCTCAAAACCACATCGTCAATCGCCACACCAGAGCCTGTTACATTGTCGCCGTCCGATTTGAAGACAAATCTGAACGCTACATTGGCATTGCCCGCAAAAGGACTGACATTGAGTTTGAAGCGTGTCCATTCATCTGCCAAACCTGTGATGTAGGATTCTCCACGACCAAAAGCCGCCGTTTCTACCAACGATGTATTTTTGTAATTGTACCAATCTGCATCGTCATTCGTGCCTAATTGTTTCCAAGACAAGCCTTTATCCAACGTGTATTCTACTTTAAAACCATCGTAGCCTTGCTGCATATCGTAATTAGCCCAAAAACTAAATTGATAAATGCCGCCTTTGCTCATATCGAAATTGGGTGTATGCAAGTAAGCCGTCGTATTTTTTTTGTATTGATTCGCCGTTTTTTCCAAAACAAAAGCCGAAGAACCCGTGTGTGTACCCGATTTTCCGGGTACTGCCGAAGAACCGCGCTCCCATTTAGACCCCTCAGTATTCCAAGCTCCAAAATGCACATCAGCCGTTGCATCTTCAAAACTACCTGCATACAGATTTGCACCCGATTTGTAAGGCGTAGGCAAAGAAGGCAGGACTTGTATTTTATTCGTCGTTTTTAGCGCATCGTCATTGTTAATTGTCAAGGTAATATCAAATTTACCCACCGTTTTGAACGTATGCAGGGTATTTTCAAGCGTATCCGTTGCTGCGTTATCCCCGAAAAGCCATTTGAAACGGTCAGCCGAAATTGAATTTTCTCCTTTTATATCAACAGGCACATCTAAATATGTTACCGCAGGAAACTCCGCTACGGCTTGTGATTTACCCAACACCGAAGATGTCCAAACACCGCGACCATACGTAGCCGCCAACATCATTTTGTCAGATTTACGCCATTCTATACGGTCAGTACGCACCAACGGCATACCACGACCCGGCACGGGCGGCTGCCAAACAGTTGCCGCGCCGTTTAAAGCGTCGGTTGACCAAATACCCAGATTTGTGGCAATAATTGCCCCTTTTCCGTCATTCGGGTTGAACATACCCCAACGCACGGGCATATCTGGAAGGTTGTTGTTTTGGTCGCAACTCGTAAATGCAATACCCCCATCTTTACTTTCCCAAACACTTTGCAAACCATAATTTGACATAGTGACTAAAATATGGTCAGGATTGCCACGCTCAACGTCAATACTGGCAATATTGCCCGTAAGCACCGCCAAAAGCGTTACATCACGAATGGTTGAGCCAGTGTGTGTATCGTTGGCACGGTACAATGAGCCTGCACTTGTGCCAATATAAACACGTCCTTTTACATTTTCGTCAGAAAAAACATTAGAAATATTCGTCAAACGCACGTTAGAAAGGTCAAGTGCTTGCTGGGTTTTATCGTTCAGATTCCAACGGAACAAATCGCTTACCGTGGATTGTGCGTATAAAATATTGTTTTTATCGTCGTAATCAGCAGGGCAGAAGAAACCACCATTTGAATTTGCCGCTTTGCTAAATGAAGCCCCATTGTTAGAAGACAAATACCAATCGCCGTAGTAAAGTGAGCCAATTTGAACTTCGGTGGGTTGGTCTTGGTCAATAAACGTCAAAAACCCATCACCGCCGATGCTCCGCCCGTTGGTGTTAGCAATGCCTTTTCCGCGCATCAAGAGTGTACCATTGTCTTGCGCACCCGCCAAAAAGTGATTGACGGCTGAATCGCCGTGTATCGCGCAACCGTAGAACTGCGTTGTCACATAGCCCAATGTGCGCTCGTTAATTGTAAATGAACTTGCGGCATTGTTCACGCGGAAAACACCACCGTCATTTCCAGAGTATAATACTGAGGGGTCGAGTGGGTCGAAATACAAAATATGGTGGTCGGCGTGGGCATATCTTCTGTTGGGGCAATTAGCCCAAAAACTGGCTTGTATCCACGTATTGCCACCATCAAGAGAACGGAACATATCTATACCACCCACCCAAACATTGTTGGCATTGGTTGGGTCAACGATAATGCAGAGGTCGTACCAAGCCTGTCCGCGTGTAAAATCACTCACTACTGGAGAGCCGCCGCAGCCATCTACCCAAGCAATACCTCCTTTTTGCGACCAAGTTGCCCCTGCATCACCCGAACGATACACATTGCTTCCTCTTCCACTTATAGAACCTACGGCATACAGCACTTTGGGGTCATTGGGTGCAATAGCTATTTCGGTGCGTGTCCAACCCGTGCCAACGCCCGTTAGAGCCGTCCAAGTGTTGGCATCGCCGCCTTGTGTACTTTTATAAATGGTATTGGTGGTTGAAGCGTACAAGGTTTTGTCGCTTGCCAACTGAATATTGAAAATTTTGCCCGAAGTCAATACTTTTTCCCATGTGTCACCGCCATTTTTACTGCGATAAACACCCGTAGCCGTAGCCGCGTAAATGGTGCTGTTGTCGGGTGTGATGACAATAGAAGGGATAGTATTGAACGTTGTATTTTGTGTAGAAGGAATAGTTGCCCACGTTTTTCCTGCGTCAATAGACTTGAAAATACCCAAACCTCTTGCGTCGTTGCCGTCCGAATCGCCTGTACCTGCATACATCACTTTTGGCGCACGGGGGTCTTGGGTAAGGCTACTGATAGTTAGGTTGTCTAACCAATCATTGACCCGTTCCCATTTGTTGCTTGCGTCTGTGATATTAGAATTTTTGAATAAACCGCCCGTAACGCTGCCCGCAAAAACGGTTTTTCCTGAAGGGTCGCCACGGTCAACCAAGATAGCGCGGGTTCTACCACCCACATTGCCCGGTCCGCGTTCAATCCAACGCGCATTGCCGACTGCACCGCGTAGAAATTCTTTTTTATTGGCAAAATCCGCTTGTAAACGGCGGGTTTGCTCAAATGCCTCAATCATGCGCTCTTGCGGCACGTAGCCCAATGCGAGGTCTTTTGTCTTTTCTATTTCAAAAGCAACGGCTTCGTTGATACGCTCTTGTTTGGATAGTCGGTGGGCATTTTTCTCGTTGTCGCCTTCATTGTCGTGCAAATTGACCCCCTCAGTATTTTGGGCATTTTCGACCGCCGAAATCCCTTCTTTCTTTGCTTGATGATGCGCTAAGTCGGCAGCATTGATGACTATCTGAGGTGCACAGGCTACCGCAATTTGTTGATTAGCAGTAACAACTGATTCAGTCTGGTTCAGTACAGAAGCAACAGAAGCCGATTCGGTTTGTGCTGTTGGTCTTGTTGCCCAATTTTTATAAAAAAAAGCCAGTGTCACTAAGGCAAAACAAGCGGTAAGTAGCAGAGAGATTCTCTTTTTCATGTCCAAGAATGTGGTGATTTTAGGTTTGAATAATTTTTTTGTCATTATTTAGCCCGCTTTCGCTTTGCTCGCACGGAGTAAGCAGAGGTGGTTCATTTTTCGGGCTTTGCCCGAAAAATGAACCACATTCCCCTGTTTTGCGAGCGAAGCGAGCGCGGGCTAAGTAATTACCTTTTAAGTTATAACTGAGGAGTGGGCATAACCTAAAAACATCGTTTTTTGATTAAAAACAGATGTTTTGCGCCCGCTTCGCTCGCGCAAAAGGGAGGAGACGTGGTTCGTTTTTCGGCGAAGCCGAAAAACGAACTATATTCCCCTCCCTCGCGCGCGCGAAGCGCGCGCGAGATGCAAAAAACGCTTTTAGGTTATGCCCATTCCTCAAGTATTAAAATAGACAGACAAAGTAACTATATATTTTCATTTTACTGTATATTCATTTTACAAATAACAAGTAAATAACAGTTGCGGTCAAAAATACGAAATACATTTCTTCATTATTGTATAATACTTAAAGGCTATAAAATGTTTTCGACCAAATGACGTGCTACCTTCGGCTTGCTTCATTTGAATTAGGATAAGCAGGATAAAAAAGATGGCTCTGTGACAATTTTAGCGGTAACTCACGTTCGGGAAACTTTAAAAGTTCCCCGAACGTCGGTTTACACGGTTTTTGACGCCAAAATGCTTTATTTACTGAGGGTGAGGGAGTTCTTTTGCTACCGCTAAAATTGTCAAAGAGCCAAAAAGATGAAAGAAACTTAAACACCCATTAATCGTAAAACGCCTATACTCAGACAGATGAAACGAAAGAAAATTTTTATAATACATAATTCATTGATAAATGTTCGGAATAGCCCCACGTTCGGGGAACTTTGAAAGTTCCCCGAACGTTACGCACCAATTATTTCCTTGTTTCTGGTTTCTTGAATCTATCATCACTGACCTCCCCCCCCCCACGATTCAATCTAGAATCTAAATTTATGTTTCCGAAGTAGTTTACATATTATGATTATTTTCTTTCGTTCAACCTAATACTCAGATTGAAATTTGAAATCCCTTGAAATTTGAAATCCCTTTATCATGCAACTTTTTCTCGATTCTTTTGGTGCATTTCTCGGCGTTCGCAATGGTCAATTCTTTGTCAGAATGGGTACAAGCCGTGCTGAACATAGTTTCCCTATCCGCGATGTTGATGTTATTTTTCTCACACGCGGTACAACGCATACTTCCGATGCCTTGATTTTGGCACTCAACAATGATATTCCCGTTATTTTTTTGGATAATATTGGACACCCAATCGGGCAAGTTTGGTCTGGTAAATTTGGGTCAATTGCCACAATTAGGCGCAATCAAATCCTTTTTTCTACCAATACTCAGGGGTGGTTGTGGTTGGCAAAACATTTGGCAAAAAAAATTGATAACCAAAATGGTGTCCTACACCAATTTTCTATTTATTTCAACAACGACCAAAATGCCCTTCGCCGATTGGCAAAAACCACGGCTGCCATGCAAGGACTTACCAACAATTTTGACCGTTGGAGACCCAAAGACGACGAACCTAATACCTTGACTGCCAATACATTTAGGGCTTGGGAAGCCACCGCTTCACGTTATTATTTTCGATTTTTAGCTTCCGTTGTACCCCCTCAGTACGCATTTGAAAACCGCAATTTTCGCCCCGCTTTGGACAAATTTAACTGCCTCCTCAATTATCTCTATGGCATGTTATACGCCTACATCGTACAGACGTTGCATGCAACGTCTCTACCGCTTTTAAACCCTTCTACGGCTTCGGCTGTATTGAAACTGGCGTAATAGCTCCCCCTTTGGGGGTCGGGGGGCTGCTTTTAACCCTTCTACGGCTTCGGCTGTATTGAAACGATAGACGTACAGACGTTGCATGCAACGTCTCTACCGCTTTTAAACCCTTCTACGGCTTCGGCTGTATTGAAACTGGCGTAATAGCTCCCCCTTTGGGGGTCGGGGGGCTGCTTTTAACCCTTCTACGGCTTCGGCTGTATTGAAACGACGTTCGGGGAACTTGAAAAGTTCCCCGAACGTGCTTTTAAAATGAAGAATTAAAATGCCATTCTTACTAAAATATCAGACCCCTCAGTATATTGCGCCTCCAAAAACTGTTTTTTACTGTTTGAAACCATACATAAAATCTAAACTGCTGGTTCTCGCGCTCGCTTCGCTCGCGCAAAAGTAGGAGAGGTGGTTCATTTTCGGGCTTTGCCCGAAAAATGAACCACCTCTCCTACTTTTGCGCGAGCGAAGCGAGCGCGAAAGTGCCTTTTAATGCGTATTTTGAATTTATGTATGGTTTCAAATTTTACTGAGGGGTATTTTTATTTTCAAAAAAAATAAAAAAATATTTTTTTATTTAAAAACAAAATGTTAGCTTTGTGCTATCAAATTTAAAACAAAGTATTTAAAATATATTAATAAAAATTAGATTTCAAAAAATGGCAGTTGACAAAGAAAAAATCGCAAGTGACAAAGAGAAAGACTCAAAACTCAAAGCACTCCAAGTAACCCTCGACCGTTTGGACAAGACCTACGGAAAAGGTACAGTCATGCGGCTTGGTGAACAACAAGTAATCCCCGTAGAAGTTATATCAACAGGCTCTCTGGGCTTGGACATTGCACTCGGTTGTGGCGGCGTTCCCAAAGGTCGCATTATTGAAGTTTACGGACCAGAATCATCGGGGAAAACCACATTGGCAATTCACATGATTGCGGAATGTCAGAAAAAAGGAGGCATTGCTGCTATTGTAGATGCTGAACATGCTTTCGACCGTTTCTATGCCGAAGCTTTGGGTGTTGATGTCAACAATTTACTTATCTCTCAACCTGACAATGGCGAACAAGCCCTTGAAATTGTTGAAAACTTGATTCGTTCAGGTGCAGTTGATATTGTTGTGATTGACTCAGTTGCCGCTTTGACACCACGTGCCGAAATTGAAGGCGAAATGGGCGAATCTAAGATGGGTCTTCAAGCCCGTTTGATGTCGCAAGCCTTGCGTAAATTGACCGCTTCAATTGGTCGGACGAACTGCTGCTGCGTATTTATTAATCAATTGCGTGAGAAAATTGGCGTTATGTTCGGTAATCCTGAAACAACAACAGGCGGTAATGCTTTGAAATTCTACGCCTCTATCCGTCTCGATATTCGCAAATCGGGTTCAGCTATCAAGGATAAAGATGGTACATTGACAGCGAACCACGTTAAAGTGAAAGTGGTCAAAAACAAACTTGCACCACCTTTCCGCACAGCAGAATTTGATATTGTGTTCGGTAGTGGTATCTCAAAGTCTGGTGAAATCGTTGATTTGGGTGTTGAAATGGAGGTTATCCAAAAATCGGGTGCTTGGTACGCTTATAAAGGTGCAAAAATTGCACAAGGACGTGAAGGTGCTAAATTGTTTGTTGAAGACAATCCAGAAGCTGCTGCACAGATGGAAGCAGAAATTCTCGCTAAATTGGCGGTTGCTCCCGCCAAATTTGAGCCTATGGAAGAGGACGATGATGAATAATTTGTAATGACTTAGTCGAGGGATGGGCATAACCTAAAAGCGTTTTTTGCATCTCGCGCTCGCTTCGCTCGCGCGAGGGAGAGATGTGGTTCGTTTTTCGGCGAAGCCGAAAAACGAACCACGTCTCCTCTGTTTTTAATCAAAAAACGATTTTTTTAGGTTATGCCCACTCCTCGACTAAGTAATTACAATAATTTTTAGGCAACAACTTGACGCAAGTTTAAAACTTGCGTCAAGTTTATAGCGATTATTTATAAGAACCTACCTAAGTCTTTTTTTGTTTTCCCCATTCCAAAACGAATTGTTCAAAATCCGAATTGACTTGTTGAGCATACGCAAAAGCAAAAGCAGTTAGTGTTTTTTGCCATGTCGTATCTGCACCAAATGCTATCAAGTCATCTGCGGGTGCTGCGCCTTGTCTTCCACTACTACGCAATTGAGCAGAAGCTGTTAAAAGTCCCATATTTTGTAAAACGTGATGCGTATTTTCTGTATTTTGAAAGACAGTTTTTATGTCCAATTTATCGCTCATCGGTTGCATTTCTTTGAAAATAAAGGGCTTATCGTCAAAAATAAAAGGCGACAACAAAGCGGGTGTTGTGTTTTGCATCTTGTCTTGAACCGCTACAATACGTACTGCTTCGCTTGCCCAAGTTGGTTGCAAATCAGTCGGCATAAACATCGGAATAACCGAAGGCATGGCTTGTTTCATGTCTAATAGTTCCATTTCTTTAGGATTCCTTGGATTTTGTGCCAACAAGATATACCGTTCAATCCCGATTGAACTTGTGCCTGAAATCCGAAAACCCGCGTCTAAAATCACCCAGTGGAAACGTTCTTCGCGGTGAGCTTTAAGCCAAAGTGTGGTTTCAGTCAAGAGTTTTTCTTTTAATTGCGCATCAAGCGGCAACAAACGTTTTTCAATATTTCTAAGCCGTATTTTGTTTTTGTCATCTGTTTCGGTGCGCTCTGTTAGTAAGGTTTTAAAAGTGTTTTCACTCACTTGTTTCAAAAAATCACGGACAATCCCTTTAGCAGTTTGTGGCTCAATATACCTTGCTTTACCTTTTTTCAAGGTGTGTGCATAAGCCGTCAAATAGACTTGGCAAGCCTGCTCAATCGCCTTTTTTTCAAACCCAAGTTGCGTCAAAGCTACGACAATACTCGTTGAAAAACGAGCTATCTCCCAGATGGCAGGCGCAAGACACCCTTCGTCGAAGTCGGTCAAGTCAAAATAAACAAGCTGATTATCGGCTTTATAGCTACCAAAATTTTCAAGGTGCAAATCCCCACAAACCCACGCAAGCGGTGACGCGGGCAAGGTTGGTAATGCCGTAGATTGGGCTAAATCTTCGTAAAACAAGTGACAAGTACCGCGAAAAAAACGAAACGCATCGCGTGACATGCGTTTGTATTTGTATTTTACGATATTAGGGTTTCTAATGGCGTTGAAAGCGGTGATACGGTCAAAAATGGATTGCGGCATATTACGTTTCTAAGTGTTGTAACAAAAATTATTAAGACTAAAAAAGGCAAATATACTGAGGTTGTTTATTTTGGGCTTGCCCAAAAATAAACAACCTCCCTCTCTTTTTTGGCTCAACAAGCACAGATAATCTAAGTTTTGTGGTATAAAAACGCGGAACCTCGCCGCGTAAAAGTCTAATGGAGCGAGCCGTTTTTTTTGTTTAAAATTTGGGTAAAGCCCAAATTTTAAACAAAAAAAACGGCTCGTTCCGAAAAAACTCCCTGCGCCGCCGAAGGCGGCGCGTTTTGAATGACTACCATTTTGAAACCATACATAAATTGAAAATACGCATTAAAAGGCACTTTTGCGCTCGCTTCGCTCGCGCAAAAGGAAGAGAGGTGGTTCATTTTTCGGGCTTTGCCCGAAAAATGAACCACATTCCCCCTCTCGCGCGAGCGAAGCGAGCGCGAGAACCAGCAGTTTAGATTTTATGTATGGTTTCAAAACTACCACAAAACTTAGGTTAGATACTAAAATTTAGAAATTACTTAGTCACGCGCTCGCTTCGCTCGGGCAGAAAGCGCGAATGTGGTTCATTTCTTACAAAGATTTCAAAGCCAAATTAAACAAAATCTTCTTATCACTCTCCGTAAATTTCTTGTTTTTTTCGTCCTTCATAAATTTTCTTTTGAACGTCGTTATAGCGGCAGTGCTGTCTTTGATGCTGTAACCGATGACCCGCAATGCCAGCAAAGGGTTGAAATCGTTTGGAACGACAAGGTTTGTGGTGTCAGAATACCAATGACCAAAGCCCTTGCTTGCCAAACGTTCCCAATTGAATTGGATACTTGGGTCGTTTTTGCGTGTTGGGGCAATATCAGCGTGACCAATAAAATTGCCTGTCGGAATGTCGTGCGCCGTTTTAAGTCTTTCTAAAAGCGCGATTAAACTACTCATTTGTGCTTCGGCAAAAGGCTCTAAACCATTGTTATCCAATTCAATACCTATGCTTGATGAATTAATGTCAGTAGTGTTGCCCCAACGCCCGATGCCACCGTGCCACGCCCGTAGGTAGTCATTGAGCATGTGGTGTACCATTCCGTCCCGACAAATGACGTAGTGTGCGCTCACTTTTGTGTGTTCCAAAGTGAACGTTCTGAGTGTCTCGGCGCAACTATTTTGGGCAGTGTGGTGAATGATGACAAAATTGGGTTTTCGCATATTAAAATTGGTTGTACCGACCCAAATAGGCGGATTTTGCAAGCCCGCAGAATCTTGAACGGGATATTGACCCAAAATTTTAACGTATTTGTCCAATTGTGTTTTATACATGTCGTTCGTCACCGAGTACGCATGAGTAGGTTTTCCACCTTTGGGCGTTGTTTGTGTTGTTGTGGTAGTAGTTTTGGTTGTATTGCAACCCAAACTTAGGATTAAAAGGAAAGAAAATAGAAATTTGTTGGTCATAATGAACTTGTTTTTTGGTTTGAATTTTTTATTTCCGATTCAATTTTCGCGTCAAAAACAGACCCCTCGGTATTAGACGCAATATTAAGCGTAAAATCGGGATTTAACAGTAAATTTTTAGGAATAATTAATTCAACAGTCGAACACAAACGCCCAAACTGCCTAAATGCACGGGAATATGTGGCGCATTAGCAGTTAATTTGCCTTGTCCGTCTAACACTTCATGATAACAACGCTTGACTGCCAAGATAATGGTGTTCAGCACTTAGACAATTACAAAATTTGGTATTCACATATTAAATAGCTCATTTTCTTTTGAGTTCAACCAATGCTTCTTATATTTGCGAAAATTCGCTAATCGAAAAACGACATAAGAATCTTGCTGTGCTTAACCCTAATTTGCGTTTTGAAACCATACATAAATTCAAAATACGCATTAAAAGGCACTTTTGCGCTCGCTTCGCTCGCGCAAAAGGAGGAGAGGTTGTTCATTTTTCGGGCAAAGCCCGAAAAATGAACAACATTTCCCCTCTCGCGCGAGCGAAGCGAGCGCGAGAACCAGCAGTTTGGATTTTATGTATGGTTTCAAAATTTGCGTTATCTCATTGACATCTAAAATTTGACATCTAAAATTTTTTAGACATGGAACAATACCTAAGTTACCGAAATCTGCGCTTCGTTCTCCACGAAATGCTTGACGCGCCGAGTGTCAACCGTTTTGCGTACTACGCCGATTACGACCGCGATGCCTACGACATGGCAGTTGACGCTGCCAAGCAAATTGCTGATACAACGATGTTTCCGTTTTATCGGGAAATGGACGTTAAAAAAGCGGTTTTTACTGAGGGGGTCGTCAAGACGCATCCGCAGTTGAAAAAAATGATTCAAGCGGTGGCAGAAGGTGGTTGGATTGCGGGCAATTCACCTAATGAAGTTGGGGGCTTGCAGATGCCTTATACTTTGGTCAATTCGGGTTTGTTGGCGTTTTATGCCGCCAATGTCAATGCTTGTTACCCGTTTTTGACGCAAGGAGCAGCCAATTTGATTTTGAGTTTTGGGAGCGATACGTTGAAAGAAACCTATTTGCCACAAATGTATTCGGGCGAATGGCAAGGCACAATGGCTTTGACCGAACCGAACGCAGGGAGTTCTTTGTCAGACTTGGTGACGTCGGCTGAACCTACGGATAGGGAGGGGGTGTATAAAATCGTCGGACAAAAAATTTATATCTCTGGTGGCGACCACGATGCCGTTGACAATGTGGTGCATTTGCTGATTGGACGCATGAAAGGCGCGCCTGCTGGTACAAAAGGAATTTCGCTGTTTGTTGTGCCAAAATTCCGTCCCGAAGGCGGCGAATTGGTAAATAATAACGTGACAACGGCGGGAATTTTTGATAAAATGGGTCAAAAAGGCTATATCGCGGCAACTTTGATGTTTGGCGAGCAAGGCGATTGTTATGGTTATTTGGTCGGACAGCCAAATAAAGGCTTGTCGTATATGTTCCAAATGATGAACGAAGCACGGATTGGAACGGGTTTGGTGGCAGCAGGGGCGGCATCGGCGGCTTATTATGCCTCGTTGAAATACGCCAATGAACGTCCACAAGGCAGAAAACCGTCGAGCAAAAACCCACTCGACCCACCTGTTTTGATTGTAGAACACGCCGATATTCGGCGTATGTTGTTGTTCCAAAAAGCGGTGGCAGAAGGCGCAATTGCCCTGTTAATGTATTGTTCGTATTTGGCAGATATTTCACACGTTGCCGAAGGCGAAGAAAAAATAAATGCTCACCTCTTGTTGGAATTACTCACGCCTATTGCCAAATCTTATCCTTCTGAAATGGGGATTCATTCGGTCAATGCGGGTATGCAAATCTTAGGTGGCGCGGGTTATTGCGCCGATTTTCCATTAGAATTGATTTCACGCGATATTCGGGTCAATGCCATTTATGAAGGCACAACCACCATTCACGGTTTGGATTTGCTCGGTAGAAAACTCACCATGAGCAACGGACAAGCGGCACAACTCTTTGGAAATGAACTAATTGCGGCTGTTACTGAGGGGATAGATTTGGGACGCACAAAACTCTACGCACACCAACTCGGCGAAACGGCAGGACAACTCAAAAAAATAACGGCTAAAATTTACGAAAACGCCAAGGAAACAAGTCCTGAAATTTTGCTTGCCGATGCCACTTTATTTCTTGACTATTTTAGTACGGTGGCTATTGCGTGGATGTGGCTCAAACAAGGTATTGTGGCGGCAAAAGCATTGGAAAATAACGCCGATTTGAGCGCGGACGACGCGATTTTCTACGAAAGCAAATTGGCAACGATGCGCTATTTTTTTGAATACGAATTGCCAAAAACAAAGGCATTGGCAACGCAATTGCTGAATTTTGATAAATTGACGGTGGAGTTGGATACGGCGATTCTTGTGTGATTTTAGGCTACGGATTTAACGGATTATGCCGACTACTTTAAGCTACGGATTTTACGGATTATAACGAATTATGACGACTACATTTAGCTACGGATTTTACGCATTATGACGACTACTTTAAGCTACGGATTTACGGATTTTACGGATTTTACGCATTATAACGACTACTTTAAGCTACGGATTTTACGGATTTTACGGATTATAACGACTACTTTTACACTACTAATTTTATGCGATTTGAAACCATACATAAATTCAAAATACGCATTAAAAGGCACTTTTGCGCTCGCTTCGCTCGCGCAAAAGGAAGAGAGGTGGTTCATTTTTCGGGTTTTGCCCGAAAAATGAACCACATTCCCCCTCTCGCGCGAGCGAAGCGAGCGCGAGAACCAGCAGTTTAGATTTTATGTATGGTTTCAAAACAGAGCCAAATATTTTTGCTCTAACCTAAATAAAGTATAAAAAAATAGTGCGGTTTCAAATTTTTGAATAATTTTACGCCGTCAAATAAATCCTATGCAATCAAAAAAAACAAATAGTGTGCATCAATGAGTTGTCTTGTACTAAATAATTAGACAGCACCTAACCCAAAACGACTATTTTAATACAACTTACTTTAGTGTGTGAAATCCATTTTTTTAAATTAATTCATCTATTCTAAAATGAAGAAAGTTCTCCAACTTTTGGCGATGTTGCTATGCGTAGCTTTCACCGCCAATGCCCAGACAAAAACGGTATCGGGTACAGTTACAGACGGTGGCGGCGCAGCTTTGCCGGGTGTAAGTGTTGTCGTAAAAGGTACAACAACGGGTGCAATTACCGACCTTGACGGTAAATTCAGCATCAAAGCACCGGCGGCGGCAACAACAATTACGTTATCGTTTGTCGGTTTCAAAACAACAGATGCGGCAATTCCTCCATCGGGCACTGTAGATGTCGTTTTGGCAAGCTCTGACAATGAGTTAGAAGCGGTTGTGGTCACAACGGGTAGCCGTAACACACAACGGACTGTCACGGACTCGTCATTGCCAATTGACATTTTGTCGTCAAAAGACTTGTTAAGCACAGGTCAAACGTCTTTTGACAAGGCATTGCAGTACCGCGTTCCTTCGTTCAATACAGTGAACACGCCCGTAAATGACGCGACAACGTTGCTCGACCCTTACGAAATTCGTAACATGGGACCAAGCCGTTCGTTGATTTTGATTAACGGTAAGCGTAAAAACTTGAGTTCTTTGTTGTACGTTCAGTTTTCACCGGGTCGTGGTGAGGTAGGTGCAGACATTTCAGCAATTCCGACAGAAGCGATTAAGCGTGTCGAGATTTTGCGTGACGGTGCATCAGCTCAGTACGGTTCTGACGCGATTGCGGGTGTAATGAATATCATTTTGAAGGACAAATATGAGTATAGCAGTTTGACCATTGGTGCTGGTTCAACTTTGTCGAAAGGTAATGAAGTTAGAACTACTCTTCCTGGCGGTGGTTACGGTGGCACTTACAATGTGGCTTTGAATAGCGGTAGTAATTTAGGTGGCAAAGGCTTTTTGAACTACACAATGGCATTTAGCCAACAAAACACGGCAAGCCGTTCGGGTATTATTGACGTACCAACTGAAATTGCAACTTTCGGTGGCGGTGCTGCACAAGATGCACTTATCACTAAGTATTTGGGAGATTTTCCAACGGGTAACAACGTTAACGGTACAGGTGACATCACGGCTGCAAAATTCAACATCAACGCGGGTGTAAAAATCAGCGACAAAGGTGAGATTTACGGAAACGGTGCGTTTGTCACTAAGAAAGTAAGCAGTTTTGCCAACTTCCGTACACCTTACTGGCGGCAAGACCACGGTTTGTTGCACAAATCAACAGACAACAACAGCTTCAACTACATTACAGCAGCGACTTTGGCTAATGCAGGTGAGTCGGTTGATTTGTACAGAGGCTATATCGGTTATGTTCCAACTTTTGAAGGTGACTTGACGGACTACAATGCAACAATCGGCGTAAGAGACGAAATTGGCGGTTGGAAAACAGATTTGAGTTTGACAACGGGCGGTAATACCCAACTTTACACAGTCAATAACACGGTTAACCGTGGATTTGCAGGTGCAAGCCCCACGCGCTTCAAGCCGGGTGGCTACAACTTCAACCACACAGTTGGTAACTTGGACGTATCAAAATCAGTCAACGACCAATTGAGCCTTGCTTTTGGTGTGGAAGGTCGTACTGAATCTTATTCAATTTATGCAGGTGACACGGCGTCTTACAAAGGGCAAGGTGCAAACTCTTTCCCAGGTATTGATGCTGTTAACGCGAGTACAAACTCTCGTTTCAACGTTGGTGCTTACTTGGACGCGAGTTACGACGTAACAAAGGATTTCTTAGTTAACGCTACTGTTCGTGGTGAAAAATACAGTGACTTCGGCAACGCAGGCGTTTACAAATTGTCTTCACGCTACAAATTTGCAGAAGACAAAGTGACGCTTAGAGGTTCATTCTCAACGGGTTTCCGTGCGCCTTCTTTGCATCAAGTCTATGCACAGTCTATTCAAGCGAACTTCTCAGGTGGTACAATCACAACATCAGGTTTGTACAACAACCAATCTGCACAAGCGCGTTTGTTGGGAATTCCAACCTTGAAACCTGAACGTTCAACGAACGTTACTTTGGGTCTCGGTTTGAATCCAGTGAAAAACTTGAGTGTCACACTCGATTATTATCAAATCAACGTTAAAGACCGTATCGTTTACAGTTCTTCAATTTCGTCTAAGAATCCAACAAGTACATTGGGGCAAATTTTGTCAAAAGCGGATATTGGCACGATTCAGTTCTTCATCAACGGTATCGAAACAAATACGAGTGGTCTTGACTACGTTGTGTCTTACCGCAACATTGCTTTGGGTACAGGTAAATTGCACGTCAATTTGGCGGGTAATATCAACTTGAAAAACGAAATCGTGGGTACACCTAACGAACCTGATGCTATCAAAGCGGACAATTCAAGTATCTTGAACGCGCAAATCAAGTCGTTGTTGACAGAAAGTCGCCCTCAGTACAAATCAATTTTGGGCTTTGATTACGTTATTGGTAAAGCGGTTATCAACTTGAACAACACACTTTTCGGACCAACGAAATTCCGCGATATTGACAATGGTGGTGCTCAAATGAACTATATCCAAGCTGTTTTCAAACCAGCAGTTGTTACAGACTTGAACATTGGCTATAACTTTACAGATAAGGTCAATTTCTCTTTGGGCATCAACAATATTTTCAATGTATTGCCTAAATGGGATTTGGAAGCGAACACAATTGCAGGCGCACCAGTAGCAGGCGAAGCGGCAGCAAAAGCAACTTTGGCTGACCCTAAGGCAAAAGCTCTTTTGCGCGGTTTCTTAGGTTTCAGTGGTCGCTACGATATTTTGGGTTACAATGGTTCGCAATTCAGCCAATTGGGTACAGTTGTGAATGGTCAATTGACAGTTAAGTTTTAATTTGAATTTCTCTTAGTCAGTTAAACAACAAGGCTTTTAAATATCCTATTAAGCGGCGGTCGAACAGACCGCCGCTTTTAGTTTGTGTGCTTAGACAGTCAATTCGGTATGCAAAATGTGTTTGAATTTTCGTAGGATAAGGAGAATCGTTTGTAAATCATCTGCATTAGCAGCAACATAGCCATTACTTATAGAATAGGTTTTGCCGTCGAGAATCATGAAATACCATAATTCCCCAACGACAGCACAGCCATAAAGGGGGCGTTGAACTTTGTTTTTCTCTTGAGCAATCAGCATGGCTAAAAGCAATTGAGCGATGGGGTCTTTATTTTTTTTGCGCGGTTTGTATTCATGAAAGTAAAAATAAGGCTGCTCTTTTAGGTCGAATGTATAGCTACAAAGCGCGTAATCAGCGATGACAGAGAGTTTTTTCCCTAAGACAGTGCCTTTGAGTTCGGCATCAAAAACACCTTCGAGGTCGTCCGTATCATAGTCCACCATATTAAGAATGAAAGCAATGAATTTCATTTTTAGTGTTTCTTCATTCCAACCATTTACGCGTTTCCGCAACCTAAGACGTAGTTTTTCAAGTTCTTCTACGGTGTTGGCGTCTAAATCGTTTTTGACAGTTAACCACGCATCAAGGAGTGGGAAACCATCTAAAACATTTTTTAAACCGAAAGTTTTAACGATTAAACCTTCTATCCAGTTGATGGATTCTGATGCTAATTTTGCCATGATTAATTCAATTTTAATGCAAAAATTTTAAACCATACAAACTTTTTATGTTTAATAAAAAGTGAGCGATGCCGTACTTTTGTGGTTTACCACAACACTCAAAAATAGACATCGCTCTATGAAAAAAAACTTTTTCCGAGATACAGGCTTTTTTAAGTCACTATAGTCCTCGTCCAGCTCTTGGTTATGTTGCCCAACGCCTTAATAGTTTAAGTGGCTTAATTAGCGGGGCAATCCACAGCGGCAGTTGCCATTTATCAAAAATTGGTAGTGGCTTACCTCAAAATATTAACGCTTTAAGCAAAGAAATTCATGCGAAGCGTTTTTTAGAGAGTAAGCATATTGATATTAAGTTTCATTATATGCCTTATTTGAAGCAGTTTTTATTAGGAATTTTGCTAAAAACGGCTAAATTAGGTCAAAAACAGGACTTCAATGTTATTGTTGACGGTTCTCAAACGGGGTCAAAACACGTTACCCTAATGCTTTCTATCGTGGCTTTGGCTTTTTGTATTATGCTAAATTTTGGGTTCAATAATCAGCATAATCCACTGAAAATCAAAGTACAACGAATTGATAAAAAAATAAATTCTATTTTCACTTTTGCAAGATTATTTTTTTAATATTGCAAAGACGAAAATATTGATATTGAATTAATTAGTAATGTAAATTTTGTTCAAAATAATCAAAAAATACAAACTTAAAGTTTGTATGGTTTTAAACGCAAAAATAGTCTTTTAGAACAAAATTGTGGAAATTAATTTTAAAAACTAACTTTGCTTAAAATTAATAAGAAATGACGACAGCCACCATATTTTCAATTTGAAACCATACATAAATTCAAAATACGCATTAAAAGGCATTTTTGCGCTCGCTTCGCTCGCGCAAAAGGAGGAGAAGGTGGTTCATTTTTCGGGCTTTGCCCGAAAAATGAACCACATTCCCCTTCTCGCGCGAGCGAAGCGAGTGCGAGAAGGGTCGTAAAAAGTAGCGATTATTTATGACTAACTACTTAGCTAAATAGTTACATTTTATGTATGGTTTCAAATTTTTTACTATCTTTGCTCAACTGCTCATCGGTCTATCGCGGTGTTTTGTCCATTTTAGTCATAATTTGAGTCCGAACAATGAGGAAAGTCCGAACAACGTATCGCACCACACCACCTAACGGATGGGGTCTATTGAAAAATAGATACAGCAAGTGTCACAGAAAATTACCGCCTTTTGAGTTGTGAGTTATAACTTAGAAGGTAAGGGTGAAAACGTGCGGTAAGAGCGCACGATTTTTCGTAGTAATGCGGAAAGTGGATAAACCTTGTGGGTTGAAATGTCAAGTATATCACGAGTTCTTTTCGGAGAAACGGCGTTGCGTGCGCCGCGTGAAGGGTAGGCAGATAGAGTTTGTCGGCGACGGCAAACGTAGATAAATGATAGACGCCTCGCAAGAGGAACAGAATTCGGCTTATAGATGAGCAGTTATTTTTAAGCGCGAAAATTTCAGATTTTAAGTTCAACAGTGTCATCTGAACAGCCACTGCGGACTTCCGCGCTTTTACGGCTTGTTTGTTGAGGCATTGCGTTGTCAAAAAGACAACAGCAGCGAGGAGAATTGTAGCTAAGATTTTGAAACCATACATAAATTCAAAATACGCATTAAAAGGCACTTTTGCGCTCGCTTCGCTCGCGCAAAAGTAGGAGAAGTGGTTCATTTTTCGGGCAAAGCCCGAAAAATGAACCACATTCCCCGTCTCGCGCGAGCGAAGCGAGCGCGAGAACCAGCAGTTTAGATTTTATGTATGGTTTCAAAACTAAGATTACATTTTTCATTTAAAGTTTTTCTTAGTGTAGAAAATCTGACGCGGGTTTGAAACGCGCGCCAGATTGAAGCTGAAATTCCCTTCATCGTCTTGCAGCTAATAAATACAAGACCGCCATCCGCACCGCCACGCCATTTTCTACTTGGTCAAGAATAATTGAATGAGGCGAATCGGCGACATCGGAAGTCAGCTCAACCCCGCGATTGATTGGACCCGGGTGCATGATGACTATCGGCTTGCCGATGCTTTCCAAAAGTGCCGCGTTGATGCCAAAAAACTGAGAATATTCCCGAATGGAAGGGAAGAACTTGGTTTCCTGCCGTTCCATCTGTATCCGCAAAACATTTGCCACATCGCACCATTCCAAAGTTTTTCTGACATCGTGCGATATACGGGCGCCGAGCGCGGCAATGTGTTTAGGAATCAAAGTCGGTGGACCACAAACAACGACCTCCGCACCGAGTTTTTGCAAACAAAAAATATTGCTCAATGCCACGCGGGAGTGCAGAATATCACCAAAAATAGCTACTTTTTTACCTTCCACTTTGCCCAATTGTCGCCGAATAGAAAAGGCGTCTAAGAGGGCTTGCGTCGGGTGTTCGTGCGTGCCGTCACCCGCGTTGATGATGCTTGCTTTGATGTGTTTGGACAAAAAATGCGGCGCACCGGGCGCAGGATGCCGCATGACAACCATATCCACTTTCATTGCGAGAATATTATTGACGGTATCCAACAGCGTTTCACCTTTTTTGACGGAAGAAGCCGCCGAAGAAAAATTCAGAACATCGGCACTCAATCGCTTTTCTGCCAATTCAAATGAAATGCGGGTGCGGGTTGAGTTTTCAAAAAACAAATTAACAATGGTGGTATCCCGCAATGACGGCACTTTTTTAATCGGGCGATTGATGACTTCAATAAATTGGTCAGCCGTCTCAAAAATGAGGTGTAGGTCTTCGGGCGTTACGTCTTTTATGCCCAGTAAATGTTTGGTCGATATTTGTTTTTCAGCCATTATTGAGTATGCGTTTTTGACGCTGATTGTTATTTTAATTTAAACTACTATACACTTTTGCCCGCTCAAAAGAAGAAAAAATGGTTCGTTTTTCGGGCAAAGCCCCAAAAACGAACCATTTTCCCCTTTTTTGCGAGCGAAGCGAGCAAAAAAGAATACGATATAAAAAAGTGTAGAGTAACTTGATTTTAATTGAAACTACTGAGGGGTTGAAAATTCTAAAAATAAGTTTTTTTGCAAAAGACACCCCTCAGTAGGTTTCTTAATATCAGTTTTGAAACCATACATAAAATCTAAACTGCTGGTTCTCGCGCTCGCTTCGCTCGCGCGAGGGGAGAATGTGGTTCATTTTTCGGGCAAAGCCCGAAAAATGAACCACCTCTCCTCCTTTTGCGCGAGCGAAGCGAGCGCAAAAGTGCCTTTTAATGCGTATTTTGAATTTATGTATGGTTTCAAAATATCAGTTGCAAATATCGTATGATTGACTTAAAATTCTATACTCATTTAGAATTTTATCTTATTTTTCTGTAAGTAATCTAAGTTTTGTGGTTGTGGCTCAAAACGCGCCGCCTTCGGCGTCGCGGGGAATTTTTTCGGAGCGAGCCGTTTTTTTGTTTAAAATTTGGGCTTTGCCCAAATTTTAAACAAAAACGGCTCGCTCCATTAGAATTTTTACGCGGCGAGGTTCCGCGTTTTTATACCACACCAACAGATTATTTTACGCATTAAACAGCAGTCGTTCCCCCATTTTATTTTCAAAAAACTGTCCATCGGCGTAAGCCAAATGCCCGCTTACAATAGTGGCATCTACGCCACCGCGCATGATTTTTCCGTACAAAGGCGACCATTTACATTTGTACAAAATATTTTTATTGGAGACTTTATGACGTTTTTGCAGGTCCAAAACCACCACATCGCCCCAATAGCCTTCATTTAAGTAGCCGCGTTTTTCGACGCGGAAACAATCGGCAGGGGCGTGGCACATTTTTTCGACAATGCGCTCCAAACTGATTTGTTTTTTAAAATAGAACGATAACATCAAGTTGAGACTATGCTGCACGAGTGGCAAGCCAGACGGAGCAGAAAAATAAGTCTCTCTTTTTTCTTCGTAGGTATGGGGCGCGTGGTCGGTGGCAATGATGTCTAAACGGTTGTCGAGCAAACCGCGCAGCAAGGCTTCTTGGTCATTGACGGATTTAATGGCGGGGTTACATTTTATTTGATTGCCAAGCGTAAAATACTGATTACTATTGAAATACAAATGATGAACGCAGACTTCCGCCGTAATTCGTTTTTCACTGAGGGGTATCTTATTGGTAAACAACATCAATTCTTTTTCAGTCGAAATATGCAAAATATGCAAACGGGTATTGTGTTTTTTGGCTAAATCAACGGCAAAACTCGACGATTTGAAACAAGCGTTCACGTCTCTCAAAATTGGGTGCATGACCGAAGAACCCAACATATCGTCCAATTTTGCACGCTCTTTCCACGCGGCAATATTTGCTTTTATTGTGGCTTCATCTTCGCAATGCGTCGCAATGAGCATCGGACATTGTGAAAACAGAGATTCTAAAGTTACGGGATTATCCACCAACATATTACCCGTTGAACTGCCCATAAATGCCTTGATACCGCAGACATTTTTAGCATTTGTTTTCAAAACTTCCTCCAAATTGTCATTAGAAGCCCCCATGAAAAAGGAGTAATTTGCCAATGAAGTTGCCGCCCCGATTTGGTATTTCGCTTCCAACAATTCTTGTGTGACCGTCGGCGGAATAACATTCGGCATTTCCATAAAACTCGTTGTACCACCCGCAACGGCTGCCCTTGATTCGGTGTAAATCGTGGCTTTGTGCGTCAATCCCGGCTCTCTAAAATGCACTTGGTCATCAATAATGCCCGGTAAAACGTGCTTGCCCGTTGCGTCAATAACCGTATCGGCGTTGCTGTCAATTTGACTATCTATGCGCTCAATAAAACCATTTCTAATTAAAATGTCTTTCGTTTCAATTTTACCGCGATTAACGACTTGTCCGTTTTTGATTAAAATACTGCTCATATTTTAGAAAGATTTAAAATTAGTGTTATCCACAGATTTTCACAGATTAACACGGATTAGAAAGGAACTCAATTAAAAAATCGTAATTACTTAGTCATGCGCTTGCTTCGCTCACGCGGGCGAGGAGAGGTGGTTCGTTTTTCGGGCTTTACCCGAAAAACGAACCACATTCCTCTTTTTTGAGAGCGAAGCGAGCTATGGGCTAAGTAATTACAAAAAATCGTAATTTTTTACCACACGCTTCCCTGAAGGTATTCGGGGTGTAAAGACACCTAACACGTGGCGCGAGTTTAAGGTCGTGTTACGTATTTTTTACTGAGGGGTACTCAATCCGCACATGGTGAATACTTTTTAACATTTTTCTGAAACTCGCCTTGCACAATTCTAATTCATTGAAAGTCAATGCTGATTCGTCTAATTGACCTTGACTTATTTTATGATTAATGATACTTGTTACCAGATTGTCAATACTTTCACTTGTTGGGTTTTTCATGCTTTTTGCAGCAGATTCAAGGCTATCGGCGAGCAACAAAATCGTCTCTTCGCGAGTTTTGGGTTTTGGTCCGTTGTAAACAAATTTGGCACGCTCCAAACCGTTGAAATCCGACCCCTCAGTATCTGAGGCATTTTTAGACCCATTTTTTTTCAAATTATCTAAATGCAAACGGTAAAAAAACTCTACTGCTGTTGTGCCGTGATGTGTCTGAATAAAGCGAATAATCGGTTGTGGCAGGCTTAATTTTTCTGCCATTTTTACCCCCTCAGTAATATGTTCAATAATGACTGTAGCGGATTCTAACGGACTTAATAAATCATGTGTATTTGTACCTGATTGATTTTCAATGAAATATTGTGGTTTTGAGGTTTTGCCCAAATCGTGATACAAAGCACCTACTTTTACCAATAAATCATTCGCCCCGATTGCCGCCGCCGCCGCTTCAGATAGATTGGCTACCTGCAAAGAATGTTGTAAAGTGCCGGGGGCTTTCATGGATAATTCCTTCAAAAGAGGATGCCCCAAATCACTTAATTCGGCTAAAGTAATACTGGAAATAAAGCCAAGCAGATTGCCAAATAAGGGGATTAAGGGGTATGCCAACAAAGTTAAAAATCCATTTAATGCCAACCAAATTAGAACCGACCATTTAATTAGAGCGAAATTAGGTTCTTCAATAAAAGAAATACCGATATAACCCAGCATGTAAACGACAATAATGGACACAATAGATTGGTAAAAATTGCCCCAATAACGGGTATCAAAACGTGAGAAAACAACGACTAAACCCACCATCATTTGCAACAAAATAAATTCATATCCCGGTGATGTAATCAATCCCGCAATGAGAACCGAAATGGTGTGCGTGACAAAAGCCAATTCGCGGTTATAAAATGTTTTTATGATAATTGGGGCAATACAAAACGGCACAATATACGGATGCAAGACATCAGAAGCCCGAACACCGTACATCAAATAGGTGTACATAACGACCCAACCCAAGAGAAAGACTATCCACCGAAGTTTTTGGTAGGCTGTTTTTGCGTGATTTTGTAAGTAAAAAAGAAACAAAGCGAGCATCATGCCGACTATCAACGCGTAGCCGAATAAAACCAAATAAAACTTTCGACTCGCTAAATAATCCGATTCGTAGTGTTCTTTGAAGGAAATTAGTTTTTGATAAACGCTTTGTGTGACGATACCGCCTTTGGGGACAATCAATTCACCACTTTTGACCATGCCGCGAGAAGTGGACATTTTATCCAATTCTTGTTGCTTAAATTCGCGCGTTTTTTCAGCGTTAAATGCCAAATTGGGCGATAATAAAGGTTCTAACAAAGGCAGTAAAAACTCTGGTTCTTCCAACGATTTGACAAAAGGGAGGGAGTCACTCAACCATTGTCCTACTTTTTTGGGCGTGAGGATATTGTCAAGCGTTTGTTTTTCGGTTACATTACCACGTAAAATATTGATAACAAATTCTTTATCGCGGCGTTCAATAAAAGTATCTATTTTCAAAATGCCTCTTGACAAAAGGCGCGTGAGAACGTAATTACTGTACGCAACGTACCCCTCAGTATTTTTCGCCACATCGGGAAATTGCGCTCGACTTTGTTTCAATTGGGCATCAAAACGTTGCTGAAATATTTTTTTACGCTCTGCGATTGTTTCCAAATCAAGTTCATAATACGGCGACAATTCACGGTCAAGCTCCACGCGTTCTCTGGCTATTTCTTCGGGACTTTTGAGAATGGCAAAAGCGAAATTGGCTAACAAATCATCGTACAACCACGTTTGACCTTGATTGAATTTGTATTTGAATGTCGCATTAGACGGAAGTAAAGGCAACAGCGAGAGGAGGGCAGAGAGTGCCACTATATACCGTGCCGAATTGGGGATATTCGCAAATAGTTTTTCCCAAAAATTTTTCATCAATACGTTATTGGTTCAATTAAGATTTTAAGTTTACGCACAACTATTTGCCACACGCTCGCTTCGCTCGCGTAGAAAGGGGGAATGTGGTTCATTTTTCGGCTTTGCCGAAAAATGAACCACCTCTTTTCCTGTCGTTGTGCGAGCAAAAGGCACGTAGCTAAATAGTTAAGTTTACGTAAACTAATCGCGGCGTAAAGATATACAATAACTTGAAACCTTAATTAAACCTTGGATTTTTCTCAACGCCGATTGTACTGCATCAAAACATAAATGAACGACATCAATGCTGCCATAGCTGCCGCCACATACGTCATAGCTGCCCACCAAAGCGCGTCTTTTGCACCCACTTGCTCGTCTGATGTTGTTATATTGGTGGACTCTAACCATTTCAAAGCACGGTTTGAGGCATCAAATTCTACGGGTAATGTCACCAAACTAAACAAAGTTGTGACGCCAAAACAGATTAATGTAATGAGCATCATCGTCTTACCCAATACACTTGATACGAGCATAAAACTACCAATAAGTAGGTATTGCTGCATACTCGATGATATTTTTACAACAGGCACAATCGCAGAGCGGAAGCCCAAAGCCGCGTAAGAAGTCGCATGTTGAACGGCATGACCACATTCGTGGGCTGCTACTGCTGCCGATGCAACACTCCGACCGTTGTAAACCGTTTCGCTCAAATTGACCGTTTTATCGGTTGGATTGTAGTGGTCAGACAAAAAGCCTTCGGATAATTGCACTTTAACGTCATAAATCCCGTAGTGACGCAACATGGCTTCAGCAATTTCGCGTCCACTCATGCCATTGCGCAAACCAACTTGGCTGTATTGTTGAAATTTAGACTGTAAACGGCTGCTGACGAGTCCGCCAATAACAGTCGCAAGGATACCAATTAAATAAAGTCCCATAATGTTTTTAAAATTTATAAATGAATGTAGAGGTAACACGGGCTTTAGCCCGTAATGTAGAGCTAACACAGGCTTTAGCCCGTGATGTAGAAGTAACGGGCTAAAGCCCGTAATGTAGAGCTAACACGGGCTTTAGCCCGTGAAATGAGCAATTTAAGTGGCACGAATTTAAGCACGTGCACTGAATAAAACAAAAAAATAATCAAAACAGTTCAAAATAGGCTAAAATACTGAGGGGGTATCTCAGAAAAAAGCCAATGTAAAATCAACGATTTTGAAGAACAGACGGCTCTGATTCTTTGAAATTGTTGCTTACATTGGCTTTTTAACTACCTATTAGCCACATCTATTGCTCACTTCGCTCGAAAAAAGAGTGGAATGTGGTTCATTTTTCGAGCTTCGTCCGAAAAATGAACCACATTCCACTCTTTTTTTGCGCGCGAAGTGAGCGCGGGCTGTTAAGTAATTAACCCAAGTTTTGTGGTATTAAAACGCGGCTTCGCCGCGAGGAAGCTCTAATGGGGCGAGCCGTTTTTTTTTTTAAAATTTGGGCAAAACCCAAATTTCAAACAAAAAAAGCGGCTCGCCCCGAAAAATCCCCCTGCGCCGCCGAAGGCGGCGCGTTTTGAGCCACTACCACAAAACTTAGATTAATTACTCATTAGATTACTCTCTTGGCGTTTTCGCCATATTCTGGTGCGACGAATTATTACCACCACCGTTTGAATGGTTGTTATTGCCACTACGTGAGTCTTTCATTTTTTCTACCAAAACGGGGAAGAAGCCCACGTTGTAATGCTGAAAGGGACGGTCAGCCGAAATAGGTAACTTATACGTTTTTACAAAACTTGTCAAAAACACATTCATGTCTTCTGGTTTGAAATTGCGCGACTGTGGTTTTGCGTGGTATGCCAAATGCCGAACTGAGCCATCTTTATTATAAAAAGCATAAATCCATAATTTGATGCCATTCAAGTCAAAGCCCGTACGGTTTGCGTAGCTTTCCATGTGTTTCATCATCTGAATCCACAGGTAGTAAGTCATTTCCATATCGTTGCGGCACACCGCGAGCAACTGTAAATCGTGTTCTAATTTGAGGGCTTCGAGAGCACGGTCATCTTGTCCGAGCATAAAAACGAGGGGAGTAGTATCGTTGCTTGTGTTTAATAGTACCTTTGTGTTGGTATTTTTTGGGTTTACAAAGGTGCTTGCTTGCGCTGTAAATACAAAGTTGATGAACAATAAAATAACGAGTAGATTTTTCACGAGAAAAAATTTAAGAAGTGAAATAAATAGATTGATGATCCAGATAGTCTCTAAAACGTCTTTAGGACGGTTTTGTTGATAAAAGTATCACTAACGACTTGTTAATGATTATTTTTTTGCCGATTAAAAAGCGCGAATAAACAATTAATTACAAAAGTGATTTGGGCAAAAAGTAATAAAAATCCTGCGATAAAGTTGAACCGATTGAGTAGTTTATAATCAAAAAGTGTACCGTCTGTACGTTGTTTTTGCGCTTGTACGTTGAAAAAGTCAGAGAGTGCAAGTCCTGCTCCAAATATTAAGAGTGCAATGAGCGTTGTAAAAAAATGAAGTTTACTAAGTCCTTTGTGTAAAGAACGGTTCATTTTTTCAAACATCCAATAAATCATTGCTACAAAACCCATTTGAACAGCTAAAAGTAGTAGTAGCCGCGATGCCGAAAAGACAAAGTAGGTATCATGCAACGGAATATCAAGTGTGGGGTTATCGAAGAAAAGGGTAAAAAAGGTTTGCAAAACGAGAAAAAATGCCGCTATCCAGAGAAACCAAAGTATAGGTGTATGTGTCATACGGATTGAGTTTACATATACGGTTATTTTAATATAATTTTAATTCCTCGCTTAAAGGTGAGCATTTTTATTCACAGACTCAATTTTTTAACTATTTTTTTTTGATATATTATTTATAACTTTGAAACCATACATAAATTCAAAATACGCATTAAAAGGCACTTTTGCGCTCGCTTCGCTCGCGCAAAAGTAGGAGAGGTGGTTCATTTTTCGGGCTTTGCCCGAAAAATGAACCACATTCCCCTCTCGCGCGAGCGAAGCGAGCGCGAGAACCAGCAGTTTAGATTTTATGTATGGTTTCAAATTTATAACAAAAAAGAAGTAGCGTTTAACGACGTTCGGGCAACCCTAAAAGTTCCCGAACGTCATTTTAGTACAAATAGCTTTAACTACTATACACTTTTGTTCGCAAAAGAACGGGAGGTGGTTCATTTTTCGGGCAAAACCCGAAAAACGAACCACATTCCCCTTTTTTGCGAGCGAAGTCTGTTTACATCTCGAAAGCCTTCGGGAGAGCTATGGGCTAAGTAATTACAATTTTCTAATAGATACAGGACTCAAGTTTAAAGGCTACCGCATCAGCTCCAAATATCCACTAAATGTTTTCCCATTTTCCAAGCGTATCAGATAGAAATACGTACCATTTGGCACAGCCTTGCCGTCGTGAGTACCGTTCCAATCGTTTTTATAATCCTTGGAACTATACACGCTATTGCCCCAACGATTGTAAATAGTGACAGTTGTATTTGGGAAAAACTCCAAACCTTCTAAGAAAAAGACATCGTTTTTACCGTCGTCGTTTGGTGAAAAAGCGTTATTAATTTTTAAACCATCGCACAAGATGCGCACGCGGACAAAAGCCCTGTCGCAACCTCCCGTTGTACACAGCTCGTAATAAAATTCATCTTGCAATTTTGATGAACAGAAACTACTATCAGATTGGAAGTGGATTAAATAATCGCCGCCTTTTTCACGCACTTCTGCCTGCCCAAAACGGGGTTGAAGCATCAAACCGACCGATGTGACGATACCATTATTGAGCGTGTCATTTTGCAAAATCGCAATGTCAACTGATTGTCCACGATTGGTTCTAATGCTATCGTCAACTGCAATTGGCTGTAAAGGACGGATTAAAAAACTCGTGTTGATAGTCAAGACCGTCGTATCACAAACCCCCGTTGAATCGCAAACTTGGAAACAAGCCGTCGAACGTCCCGGCGAAACGGCAAATAAAACGACGCAAGTATCTCCTGTCAGTATTTCAAACGCACCAGAACGGGTAGTTGAGTCGGGACAGATATTGCGAACACTATAACCGCCGCTATTGGGACGTTTGCGCAGACAAATTGTATCTGACTGACCCGTCGCGAGTTGCAGGCGTGTTGTATCTGATTGTGGTGTCCAGACCGTACTGCTGCCATTATTGCTTGTTCCAAATTTTAGAATCGTTTGTTGTGCATTAGAGACATTACCGCAAGCATCTGTCGCTATCCAAGTACGGACAAAAACGGTATCAATGCCGCGCAAAACGCTCGTCAATGTCGAATCCATGGAGAAACGAGAACAATCATCTGTTACTGTAATAAGTTGATAAGGTACTGCGGCGGTTGAAAGAATCGTTATATTAGCAGGTACATTGTCAATTGTAGGTGGCACGTTGTCCACATATTTCAGCCATAGTTTGAAGGTCGAATGATTGTTTGCGGAGTCTTTTGCAGTCCATGTATAACTTTTCAAAACATTGAAATCATTAGTAGGACAAAAGCCATACATCATTGTGGAATCAAGTAATACTGAGGGGGTCAATGTTTGATTATCGGCGGCTAAAATACTGTTTTCTTTGAAGCAATGTAGGTCAAAACAAGTGTTAAAAGTCAATGTATCTCCATTTTGTGGACGCCCAACAAGGGCAGCATCTACAAAAGTGATAGTAGGTGGAATAGAATCAGTTATGCGGAAGGTACGAGTAACAGGAATCCGCACAATTTGGTGTGCCGTTGCCTGATTGCCACAAGCGTCTGTTGCAGTCCAAGTACGCGTAATTATCGTATCGGTCGCGCTGTTCATCACTTGTGTATCGAGGTCTAATGTTGTCGTTGAACACTCATCGCTTACCATTGGATTCGGCAAATCTGTGGGGACACTTGGTAAAGTGGTATCACGCGGCACATTCACAATGCTTGGCGCAATGGTATCATTTGTGCGAATATTTATCGTAAATGTTGCATTATTCCCCGAAGAATCTGTTGCTGACCACGTATATCTCTTGAAAAGAACGAATCCGTCACGGTTGCAAACGCCCGTTGTAATGACTGAATCCAGCAAGACACGCGGCGCAGCGTCTTGGTTGTCCGTCACCCGCACGTCGGTTGTTTTGAATGAAGGCGTGTTGGTACAATTGAAAACAGCCAAAGTATCACCGCTCCGACGACCCAAAAGTAAGGCATTTTGTGCCAAATACTGAGGGGGTATCGTATCGGCAATTCTGACGATGGTGGTTGTCCGAACCGTGATTTTTTGGGCTTTTGAGACCGTATTCTGACAGTCATCAGCCCCGCGCCAAGTGCGGGTGATTGTGCTGTCATTGGTGCGTATTTCGGCAAAACTAACGGTCACATTGTCGTCACAACCGTCGCGCCCGAATACGTTTTGTGGTACGGTTGGCACCTCGGCGGCAGAACTCACGGTTACATCAAGTGGAATATTGACCAAAATAGGTGGCGTATTATCCGTTATTTTGACAAAAATTTTGAAAATAGCTGTATTGCCACAAGCATCTGTTGCCCGCCAATCACATTCCATGAGCATTAAAAAACCGTCACGGCTGCACACACCTGCACGAAGCGCAACATCAATGAAAGATTTCGGCACATTGTCCGTACAATTGTCGGTAACACGCACGTCGTTGACATCAAAAATTGGTGCATTAACGCAATTATACGTCAATGTATCGCCACTACGCACGCCCGCCAAAAGCGGATTTACGGTTGTGAAAACGGGTTTTACGGTGTCTGTTTGCGTGATTGTTTGCAAAGCCGAAGCCGATTTACCCGAAGAATCGCGGGCTGTCCACGTTCTGAATAAGCGTCGTCCGCAAGCCAAATTTACCAAACTATCCGTGTAAGTCGGTCTGATATTCGTGTCCACATCATCTGTCACGATTGGGAAAATCAATGGGAATGAATCGCGGCAACCGATTGTTGTATCCCGCACGCGGATAGTTGGTGGCGCGGTATCGCGGTCGGTCAAAATCCGAAGTTGAGCAGGCGCAAGACAACTTCCTGCGGCTGTTGGCTCTAAACGAATCGTGGTTTCTGTTTTTGTTGGCGTATAATTCAGGATTAAAGCCGTAGAAAGCACCGTATTTTCGGGCAATTCTACCCAACGAACTGCCGTTGCCCCGTTTGCTGTCAAAGTCAATGGCTGATTGCGCACCGCTTTGATTGAACCATTGGCAATAGCCAAGCTCGCTGTAATTTTCAAGCTGTCTCTGCCAAAAGGAATCTGGAAATATTGTTCGCCGTCGCTTGTAGTAATGGTTTCAACGCGGCAAATCGTATTCCGCGCCGTACACGTTAATGGGTGTTCTGCCAAAGTCACCAAAGCCATATCCACCGCACCCGCATTGCACGAAAAAGTGTCGGTTGTAGTAACAGTAAACCGCAAACGGGCTACTTGGTCTTTCAACAAACCAACGGGCATTTTCCATTCTACAACGTCAAAACCGCTTGATGTACGTATCGTTGGTTCAGCAGGTGTCCAGCCTACGGGCGTTACACTCGCCGAAGTATTGGCTTTGTAGCGGATACCTGCGGGAAGTTTTATGCTAATATTGTCGTTGACATCAGTTGGGCGCGTGGTTAAATTCGTAGCAAAAATTTCCAAAACGGACTCACCACCTGGCACCAATTTGTTGTTCGGACTGACACCCACGCTAAACAACTTCGTTGAATCTTGTTCCGCCCCTAAAATCTGAATGGGTAAGGATTCACCCGATTCATTGTTAGTACTTGTATTGCAACTTGTTTTGCCCAAAAATGAGAAAAACGACAACGAACCACTCTTAAATTCGCACTCATTGGAGAAACGGAAACGGAGTTTAAATTCGTTAGAATCATTTGGATTTGTGGGATTAAATCCTTGCAAACCATTGACATTCAAATAATTACTCAATAGAGAAAAATTAATAAATTCGTAGATTTTGCCTCGTAGATTCGCACCAATTAAAGTTGGTGGAAGCAAGATAGCTTGATAAGGCGCACTCGGCGGATAGGCAATTTCTACGCGGTCGAGGGCTAAATTTGCGCCGTCAAGTGGGACAGTGATACGTGTCCGAACGTCGAAAACCTTACCTAAATCTGTATTCCGCATCAATATTTCAAGCGTCGTGGTATCGCAAATCTCAGGACGTGCCAATGACTGATTGATATAACTCGCATCTAAAAACGGTGCAGCCACCGAAACCGTCACGGGCAATGTCAAGTTCGTGCAAGGCGGATACAAAAGTGGTGACCAATCAGATTGAGTTGGAACGGTACAATTCCAACCCGAATTAATATTGGCTTTCACTTCGCCACAATCGTTGACTAATGCTTTTACTTCGATGATATTGCACACGTCGTCCAGTGTATTGGTGGTATTGGCAATTTTCAGGGCGGCTGCGTAAGCAAATGCCTTCAAGGAGTCAGCAGAATAATATTTAACGGGCAACGAGATGTGGTTAGCTGTATTCGTAATGTCGGTCATTTTTACGACTCTGAACCGTTGTACAGTAGTATCGGGTTCTACTGAAAACCACGTTGAACCCGCATTGCCTTTGTCGGAAGTATTGCACAATTTGACCGTCCAACTCGCCGTATCATTGTTGGTTGTGGTAGTCGGATTTGAAACGGGTGTTAAGGACAGCATCGGCGGGTCGTTGTAAATAATATTATTTACGGCAGAATCGCGGCGATAAGGCGAACACGACCCGTCGCCGATTTCACGGGCGTAGTAACGGTCGCGGAAGAAAATTTTAGGTCTAAACCCAAAAACGTTATCGTTCAAACTACTGCCTACCAACGAACGGCAATTTGGCAACGCCTTAATCCGCAAATCAAAAGCATAACTTGATACTTTATTGAGCGATGGCACAATGGTCAAAGTGTCAAATTTTGCCACATAACGCCCCGTCGCGTCCAAATTACTGAGGGGGTAAAAACTGTTGCCCGCAAACGGGTGGTCGGGTATGGACACCGAAACACTCGTCGTAAATGCCTTCAAAAATGCTGTATCGAAGGCAAAAGTGATAGAATCTACGCCAATTGATTTACGGTGTTCAAAGCCAAAATAATCAAAATAGCCATTGTTAAGAACCAAAATTTTGTAATCCAACGTTGCTTCTGTACAACCTTTCGGGAAATTGGAACTGCTTGGAATTGAGAAAACTGACGCGGGACGACCCACGCGGAATGTCTCGCCGAAATCGTCGCAAGCAAATTCCGTAGCGTTGTCAATGTGGTAGCCGTAAGCACGGAATCGCGGTATTTTCTCAAATGTATTTTTAAAAGGTCCATTGTCTTCAACCGTAAAATTGCCGATAAAATTGACCGAATCGCCTTTATTTAGACTTGTGATGCCTGTTTCTGCAAAACAATAATTGAGGTCGAAATACATGTATTTTGCCGAATCGGTGCGCACATAACGCACTTTTGACGTGTCAATATTGCAATTAAACACCTGTCCACCTTTGACAATACGCACAACGCCTTTGCCGAATTTGAAAATGTCATTGAAACGCGAAGCCGCCAAATACGTGATGTTTTCGTAATAAATTTTGATGCCCAAACTGTCCGTAAGGGGCGTATTACCCACCACATTATTTACTGTCATACGAATTGAATCACAGGACATAGCCACTTTTAGATTTGCCTTTGACGGGTCAATCTTAGTGGTGTATTTTTCAGTTGTATAACCCAATGTTGTCCGAACGGCTGAAAAAGACGTGGTTTTCAAACCTTTTGGACATTCATACGCTGCATTTGGTACGCACGGCGGCGCGTAATAGTGAATTTTGGGTCCTTGAATCGTGTCGCAATACCAAACGTGTTGGCAGTTGCAAGGCGGGCAAACGAAAGACAATTCGGTTGGAAAATTTGACAATCCTGGCTGTGCATCACAGGTTGCCTTGAAACCCATATTGACTTTGTAATCGCCATTGATAAAGGCTTGACCCGCCAGACTAAAGCGTAAAAATACGGTATCGTTTGATTGTGTCATGCTTTTGAGCGTCATAATGTCCGTGTAACGATACAAACGCATGGAATCTTGAATGGGAACAACGCCGACAGGCAATTTTATTTTTACCAAAATTTCTTCTTGTCCGCCACAATCGCGTTCAAAATTGAAGATATTGCGCCGTTCCAAATGCTGAATATTGAAGGGTTGAGAATCTGTACCACAATCGGGGTCGGCGCAGTTTTCAATCAAATCGTTCACGTTCAACGGCGCGAAAAAACGCGGTTGAATGATAGAGTTTCTTTTGTTGCAACCGTCTGTATAATCAATTTGTGCGTTGAAAGCAGATTCAAAATCATTGACACATTTGTTAGCGGTATTTGTCAATGACACGCCACATTCAACCGTGTATTCTATTCTAATCTCAATTCTTTGACCGCGCGGCAAATCATCAAAAAAGCCGTCACCGTCTATATCCGCCAAGCCAACACCCGTACCGTCGGGGTCAGTTCTGAGGAGTGGGCTATTGTTCAAATCTTGTATCGCTACTGAGGGGGTGTTAAAAACCACGCCCGCGATAATCATTTTCGTAATTTTAAACCCTTTATCTTGCAAACCGACATTATCGCCCAAGCCAATGCCCGTCGAAATGTTAAACATTGTTGCCGTTCCTTGGTCAATTTCTACGCCGTTGTTAGTAAAAATCACGCCTGTATTGCCAACTCGACAATAACCACCCGTGATGTTTGGTATAGAACCAGAGGGTTGAAAAGCCACATTGACCATGCCTTCACCCAAGCGGACGATGCTTGTGCGGGTAACAGAATTGCAATACCGATTGTCGCAACCCCAGTTCATTGCGTGGGAAGAGGTTCGGGGTTTATCACAATTGGCAACGCAAAAATTTTCTGTTATTGTCACCGTTTCATTGGGTTCAAAGAGCAAATTGCCATTCGATGGATTGGTTGCACCTATGGTATTGGCGGCAAAAACCGAAGCTGGCACATCTACGCGTATCAATGTATCACCCGCCGCATTGAAAGCAGGCGTTTTTGTTACGGGCAGAACCGTCCCATTGACTGATACGGAAGTGACTGAAACACCCGCCCCTTGCATATTGGTATAAACGAAATTTTTAATAAAGCCGTCCAAACCCGAATTATTAACCACGATTTTACGCTGAAAACATTGCCCAACACGAACAGCTCCGTTTGTATTGTCAGCGACAGTCATCGTAAAAAATGGTACTTTTATTTGGTCGCGGTAGCCCGTGTTAAAATCTGTTTCCGTGAGTGATTGCGCGTTCATGGCATAGTTAAAATTCCAACGGTCGCGGACATCGAGTAAGTCATTTCGGGTCAAAGTATCCGTATATTCACAATTGACACGCACCACATAGCTGATATTGACCGTTGCTGCCGCAATAGGCGAAAGCGTCGGTAAACTAAACACCGCTTGCGATGTGTTCGCCCCCGCCGCGTAAGTCACCCCCGCACTCGAACCCGAAGACTCAAAACGGACAAATTTAACGCCTTTGAACAGATTTAAAGTTGCTGATATGTTTTGCCGCGCCGCCGAGAGTACCCCCTCAGTAGAAACGGTCACAGTAACGGTTGCTTCGTCGCCGCAAACATTTAGATTGCGGGGCGCACTTGCAGCATCTTTGTAAGCCACTTTTAGATTATTGGTTTGCCCGTAGAGGCGTGGCATTAAAACGATGCTCAATAAAATGAGCAACGGCATGAGTAAAGTAGTGTATATTCTCATAGGAGAAATCGTTATGAATGAAACTGTAAGGTATTGAAAAAAGTAATGACTTAGCCTATTGCTTGCTTCGCTCGCAAAAAAGGGGAATGTGGTTCATTTTTCGGGTAGTAGAGACGTTGCTTGCAACGTCTCTACTTTGTGCCAAATTCATGCCATAGCTGAAAATGGGTATCTGGATACTGGGAAATTCGGTTATTTCACGGGTCAAATGCGACGGTTTGTTGCCTTTTTTGTGAAAAACAGGGGGAGTGGGGGTGCTTATTTTAGAATTGGGACAAAGATAGGGTTTTTGGGGTAGATTTCAAATAGCGATTTTGTGCGTTAGAATAAAAGATGGTTCGTTTTTGACTTTTTCATTTGGTTTTTCTAATATTTTTTTGATGACCTTTGGTGCTTCTTTACGTGGATTTTTGCGCAAAACGGCTAAAATAATCTCATGCGGATTATCCGAATTTAAGAACAGTTCAACATCAATTTGGTTCATTGTGATAATATTGTACTGAAATGACAGGTTTTTATGCCTAATCTCAGTCTTCATTGTCGCTGCACCTGCACCCAAATAAATAACATATTGGGTAACTTCTAAGTCAAATTGTCAGTAAAAATCAACATAGTAACCGACTTCTCGCTTATCCATATTTTTGTCATTCCCTGATTGAAACTCAACATGTACAATATGTGGTTACCGCATCAATCCAGTCGAATAGAAATTGTTTGCCCGCCTGTCATCGTGCCGGGTGTCAAAGATTGTGTTATGACCTTACCATTTCCGCTAAAACTTACGCGCAAACCTCTGTTTTCCAGCATATACAAAGCATCTTTTAAGCCCATACCCACCACCGAAGGAACTGCCCGTTTGTTGCCTACTTGACGGGGCAAAACATTCAGTGTATCATTTTTGGCGCGTAGAAAAACCCATTCATCTGCTTTTTCGCCGTAAATTTCGTAACGCAAACCAACATTTTGCATCATTTTCAGCATGTCCGATTTGTAGCCTACATCATCGGGTAGTAGGGCAGGGGAGGGGACAGGTTTACCTTTGTCGTTCATGGGTTCACTTAACGCGACGTTACTTGCCATCATTTTATCAGCAATTTCCCGAAAAACGGGTGCTGCCACGATACCGCCATAAAAACCTGATTTGGGTTTAGAGACAATCACGATGCACGAGTAAACGGGATTTTCGGCGGGAAAATAGCCCGCAAATGCCCCTTGATAACCGCCTTTGTGGGTCGCTGTTTTTTCTTTTGAATAGTTCAATTGCGCTGTACCTGTCTTTCCCGCAAACCGATACTGAGGGGTACGCCAATGGTGGGCTGTACCCATCGGAAGTTCAACAACGGCTTCCAATAGTTCACGCGCTTGGGATAAGGCTTCTGGAGAGGCGATGTGTTCCTTAATCACTTTTTGTTTAAATGTCTCAACAGTTGACCCATAACGACGTATTTCTGATACCAAATAAGGACGCATCATTTTACCATTATTGGCAACGGCATTGTAAAAAGTCAACAATTGTAAAGGTGTGATAGACAATTCATAACCTACCGACATCCACGGAAGGGTTGTCCCACTCCATTGGTCATTGTTATTATCGGGATTTTTAATATAAGGTGGTGCTTCTCCATCGAGTTCAACGCCCGTTGGAATATTCAAATTAAAATCTTTTAGGTGTTGAATATACGCGCCGCGTTTGTCATTAAAATAATTGAACATCAATTTAGATACGCCCACATTTGACGAAGCAGCAAAGGCTTCTTTCACCGTAACGAGCCGTTTTGACGTGCGTTCGTGGTCTTCCAAAATTTCACCGAAATAATCTTTTCTACCGCCTTCAATGTCCACAGTATCACTCAAACGCACGGCTTTTTCTTCCAAAAGTGCCAACATTGACGCTAATTTGAACGTAGAACCCGGTTCAATTGCCGTTCCGATAGCATAATTGTAATCTTCCCACCAGCCATCTTTTGTCTTGCTGACGTTAGAAATGGCTTTGATTTTGCCCGTTTTAACTTCCATCACAATCGCACAGGCGTGTTCCGCTTGGTGTAGTTCACAAGTGCGAATCAAGGCTGCTTGGGTAATATCTTGGGTATTGACATCAATAGTTGTTACCACATCATCGCCGTTTTTGGGTTCAATATCCGTGAGGTCTTGCATTGGCACCCACACGTCATTGCCGACGCGAATCATCGGTACATTTTGTTTGCCGCCGCTTAGTGCTTTATCAAAACGCCCTTCAAGTCCAATTTTCAAGTCATCTTTTGTATAACCTAAAGTCCTCAAACCCAGCATTTTAAACGGGTGTTCGCGCCTATTTGAACGAATTGGAACGAAGCCGTTTGTACGTCCGTCACGAAAAATTGGAAAGGTTTTGAGAACGGCTAATTGGTCGGCGGTAAGGTCTTTGGCAATGAGTTCGTAGCGGCTTTTAGCATTAAAATGTCCCCATAAATAATTGCGCCATTCATCAAAATTATTGGCTTGCGGTGTCAAATAATTAGCCAAACAAAAGGCTAAAGAATCGTAATTTTTTACAAATTCGGTTTGCCCCAAACCATCAGCTTTAAAGTCCATGCGTACTTCAAAATAGGGAATAGAAGTAGCGAGTAAAGCCCCGTCATCGGCAAGGATATTACCCCGTTCACCGGGCATTTCACGGTTTTTTACCGTCATTCTGTCCGATTCTTTGCGCCAACGGTCGCCCTCTTTTGTTACGAGACTAATGGCTTTGGTAAAAATAACCAATGCTATGATAGATACGAGGGCAGTCACTCCGTAGAGGCGCAAAAGCACTTCGTTTTTTATATTGAATAAAGCCATAAGTCGAGTATGTTAAAAAGATTTTAAATTTTACTGACAACTCCGAAGATTTTTTTATAATAGCCAAAAACCTAATGAATCCGTTAGGATTCACACGTTTGTAGAAGACCAAAAGAGGAATTTATCTCTTGAATCCGTAGGATTCGTAGGTTTGTACGAAAAACGTTTCTTTGAAAGCACAAAATTAACGCTTAGTACTTTCTACGAACGTGCGAATCCTACGGATTCGAGGGACATTTTTTTCATTTTCTTCTATAAATGTGTGAATCCTACGGATTCATTAAGTTTTGACCTATTTTTTCTATTCTAAAAAAATCTTCGGAGTTGTCAGAAATTTTATTTTGCCACTAATTTCACTAATTTGCACTAATGTTTTTCGATGATTAATTACGCTTTGTGCGGGCAAATTTAAGCACTTTTTTCAATAATTCTCATATTGTTCTCGTTTTTTCCTTCGCGTTCGCTTCGCTTGAACGAGAAAGAGAAAAAGTGGTTCATTTTTCGGCTTTGCCGAAAAATGAACTACATTCCTCCTTTCTACGCCAGCGAAGCGAGCGTGTGGTAAACAGTTACAAAAAAACATCATTGTTTAATACCCGACCATGGCATAATAAAACCGCGATTTTCAGAGAAAGAAGTCCCATGAATAACGCCTTTTTCGACATAACCCGAATGAAAATAAGTGCCTGAATTGTCATTAGTTGTGAATGAAAAATACAGCTTTCCCCATTCCGTATGAATTTTCCCGTTTTGAAAAGGTGTATCATAAAAAATACCCGATAGTGATTTACTACTGAAATCCTTTAAAATAAAATCTTTGTAGTAAGGTTCAGCCGAAGCCGAAGGGCGCAAATCAATTGTCCATTTGCCCAATGCCGCTTTTAAGAGCCGTTCTTGCGTTTCTTCGTCTGTTTCTGGTTCAAGGCGATAGGTGTGGCGAATAAAAAAGGTGTTTGTGCCTTCATAACGCACCAATTTTGTGATAGTCAGATGATTTTTGTCCCATTGAATTTTTTTCTGGATAGTCGCTTTTCGATTATTGTCTTCGCCTTCACAAGTCAAAAGCAGATAATTAGGACTGCTTTCTACTGCTTTAAATGCACCTTCTCCCATTCTAAATTTGTCTTTTTTGTTGGTAAGACTTATGGTTGACTGACTGAAAACAGGGCTTCCATCTGGTTCAATATAGGTGTAATGCTCCGCCAAAACCCCGTTTTGAAGCGCGAAACTGACGTAGGTTTGTAAGCGTGTTTGGGCAGTATCGTTTTGGTAATCGGTGTATGTCAAACTACCTTTCCAATTGCCGTTCATAAAAGCGAAGGTTTCTAAGGTCAAGGTGTCGTTACAAAAAACGCTTTTTCCCAAAAGCATAAAAAAAATAAAAAGCAGTTGCTTTTTCATGGTGTAGTTGTTTTTAAATTTTAGAAAAATGATTGAAAATCTATTAGTGTATATTGACAAAAAATGTTATTAGATGTTTCTAAAAATAGTTCTTAGGTTTTGTAAAGCGGCACAAGTATTAAACACCATGTCACGCTTTAACGAATCGTGAATACGAATAACATCTTTTACAATTCTGCAACGCTTCATACCACCTATGCTATGTTCGTTTCGTATTCTAAAAGATGCAATTATTTGATTTTCAGCTTTTTGTTCAGCAGTTAATTCTTCTTTTTTTGGTTTTTTATGTGGAATAACGAGGTGAATATCGTCATTTTTAAAACCTACAAAACCTAAATCTGTCCATAAATAGGTGTCTTTTGGAAATTTTAGTTCTTCTAAATCTGCCATTTTTTTATCTGCGACAGAACCTGAAAAATGATGCGAAGCAAAAGGCTATATAACCACAAAACAAGCTGATTATCAGCTTTTTAACAGTATGATATTTCTTTTTACCACTATAATTGTCTTCTTGTTCTCCTGAGTCTGATGGACGTTGTACTTCTATTTCAGTACAATCCATCAAATTATCTTGAATAGTGAAATTGGGATTATCCGCAAAGCGTCCTTTTAGTGCCGCTAAGAATTTAGGGTAATCTGAACCATCAGAACAAGGAAGCAGTTTTTAGCCGCATGGTTTCATTAAGTGCTGATAAACAATCTTTTATGATGATACTTACGCTCTCTTGTGATAAGTCAAAGATAGCTCCTTGAAACGCCTGAGTAGGGTTTTCTTTCAAGTAAGTAAGCACAAAAAATAAATGATGTGCAGCACTGGGTAATTCAGAACGCCACTTAAAAGCATTCATTCGCACTGTTCCACGAGTAGTTTTTCGATAGATTCGCTTTAACTCTCGTTCAAATGCAGGTACTAAGTAGTCAAATTCTACTGTACTCAATGAAGTCAATGTCACAAATTTATGTTCATTACTTCGTATTTTATCATAATCTAACATGGCGCAAAAGTACAAATTTCGCGCGGATTATAATTAAACTTTGTTAATATTCACTATTTGTTGCACGTTGAAATTTGAAATCTTAGATTTGAAATTCTTTTTGCAAATAATGGTGCAAAGATGCAAGGCACAGGAAGGCGCATCGCTCCAAATGATGATTTGAGCCGATGAATAGAGTATCAAATGATAATTTGATGCGAAAAAGGTGTCTTTTTAATGATTTGAGGTAATGCGCGAGCAAAATGCACGGAGCTTGAAATACAGCAATTTCCGTTTTGGGATTTTCGGGGCGGCGTAGCTGCCTAATCTTGGTAATATTAAAAAGTAAGCTACTACTTTTTGATGCGGTGTAACCGCAAAATAGGTACTTTAGCGGTTACACCGCTTTGAGAACACTTTTTTTCGTTGAATATTGCCAAGATTAGGCAGCTACGCCGCTCCGAAAATCCTAAAGTGGAAATTGCTGCTTGAAATACAGTGAGCATTATTACTCATTTATAATTTCCTTTGGTTTAAATACAATACATTGGCGATATAAAGCATTGAAAATTACTCATTTAAAATTTACTTGGATTTTGACCCGTTATTTTTTTAAAAGCGCGGTTGAAGGTCGCCTTTGAATTGAACCCACAATCAAAAGCGATGGCTAACAAAGTCAAGTGTTGGTAATCAGCCGATTTGATTTTTTCTTTAAACGCCTCCACACGATATTCATTGACAAAATCATTGAAATTTTTGCCACAACCTTTGTTTATCACCTGCGATAAAATAGAACTATTGGTACGCATCGTTGTCGCCAAATCCGATAGGGTGAGTTCGGGATTGAGATAGGGTTTTTGGATATCGAAAAGGTGCAAAAGTTTGACTGTCCATTCCGACAAATCAGTGTCAGTTAAGGTGTTTTTAATTTTATTCGGTGCGCCCATTTCTGCTAAATTTACCCCCTCAGTATCCAGAAGGTCGGTATGCTGAATTGATTGATTTAGAGCCGTGTTTTCTTCAAAATCGTCTTCATTTTTTGGTGTTTCTGCAAAACGCACTGTTTTTATGCGTGCTTGTGCATAGCCCGAAATACTCAAATAATAAATCAAAACGGTATCCATCAGATAGCCCCACCACATCAAAGCATATAATTCGTTGCCTTTTTCGGGCGATAGTCGGCATATCTATCTTCGCGATACCCCCTCAGTATGAGCAATAGCGCGAAAAGACAGCCTTGCAATAATGTCAATAAAGGGATAAGGGCGTAGATGTTTAGATTAATAGACATAAATTTTTTTTAGCTTTTTGTGAAAATTTAGTTGTGGCGTGACTTTAAAGTTGCATTATGTGTGAACAGAATTCAGATAAGTCTCAACTTCAAAAGTAGCATCTTTGTTCAAGAAGAAAAATTTTTTATTTTTTGAATTTTGAAAGAACGCGCCGTATTTGGTTTTTTCTCTTATTTTTGCGTAAATAACCTAAATTTTGCGGTCGTAGAGACAAGGCATGCCTTGTCTCTAACACGTTGAAATTTGAAATTTTATTAAAACATGAATCATTTAGCTCATTTTGTTCTTTCTGGCAAAGACCAAGACTTGGCAATCGGCAATTTTGTTGCTGATTTTATTACAAACCGTCAATTGCCGACTTTTACTGAGGGGGTGCAACGCGGTATAAGGTTGCATCGAGAGATTGATGCGTTTACCGATTCACACCCCGTTGTGAAGCAAAGTACGAAGCGGTTACATCCCTTTCACCACAAGTATTCGCCTGTCATTGTAGATGTGTATTATGATTTTTTATTGGTTAAAAATTGGGATAAATTTGGGCGTTTAGATGCCAAAAATGACCCCTCAGTATCTTTGCCTATTTTTGTCAAAAATGCCTATGATTTATTGAATTTGCGGATAGATGAACTGCCAGAACGCCTAAAAACAACATTGCCACGTATGATAGCCGACGATTTTTTGATGAAACCGACCACTTTTGCGGGTTTGGAACAGGCGTTCAGTCGCATCGAAAAGGCAGCCGCTTTTCCCGGCAATTTTGGTAATGCGGCAGAACATTTGGCAGAATTTTTAGAAGAATTTGACACGCAGTTTTGTGCGTTTTTTCCAGATTTACAGAAGCATGTTACGGATTTTTTATCTACGGATTTACGGATTTAACGGATTTTTTAGCTACGGATTTACGAATTTTACGGATTTAACGGATTATAACGACTACGTTTTACAAATATAATATAGTCGTTAAAATCCGTAAATCCGTAGCTGAAAAAGTCGTTATAATCCGTTAAATTCGTAAAATCCGTAAATCCGTAGCTAAGAAAGTCGTTATAATCCGTTAAATTCGTAAAATCCGTAGCTAAAAAAGAGCAACTGTATGAAAATTGAACTTTGGGTCATCGGCAAAACTGCCTTTAAATATTTAGACGAAGGTATTGCCCTTTACGAAAAACGCCTCAAACATTACACGTCGTTTGAATTGGTGGTGCTGCCCGATGTCAAAAATCCACCCCTCAGTACCGATGCTTTAAAAACAAAAGAAGGAGAACTGATTTTGAATCGGTTGACCAAAGATGATATACTCATTTTGTTGGACGAAAATGGCAAACACCAAACGTCTATTGATTTTTCTAAATACATTGAAAATCAACAGATTAATGCGACAAAACGCTTGGTTTTTCAAATTGGAGGGGCTTTTGGCTTTTCTGAAGCCGTCTATAATCGAGCTAATGCTAAATTTTCATTATCAAAAATGACATTTTCACACCAAATGATTCGCTTGTTTTTTGTGGAGCAACTGTACCGCGCTTTTACCATTATTAGAGGTGAAAAGTACCACAATGAGTGATTTGTTCAACGACTAAGGAAGATTTCAAATTTAAGACTTCACAGCAATTTCGGTTTTGGGAAAAGCGTAGCTTCGCTGCGCATAGTTTTTTATGGGGCGAGGTGCATTTTTTTGTTAAAAATTGGGGCTTTGCCCCAATTTTTAACAAAAAAATGCACTTCGCCCCGAAAAATCTTCTTATGCCGCCGAAGGCGGCGTATGAAAAAAAGCCAAAGCGGAAACTGCTGTGATACTTTATTTATTTCGCGTTTCTAAAAGTGTCAAACAACCACTATTTTTTAATACTTTTGATTGTTTTCTTAACCTCTTTTTGTCATTGCGCGAGCGAAATGCACGTGGCTAAATAGTTATACTATGAGGAGTGGGCATAACCTAAAAACATCGTTTTTTGATTAAAAACAGATGTTTTGCGCTCGCTTCGCTCGCGTAAAAGGGAGGAGACGTGGTTCGTTTTTCGGCTTCGCCGAAAAACGAACCACATTCCCCTCCCTCGCGGGAGCGAAGCGAGCGCGAGATGCAAAAAACGCTTTTAGGTTATGCCCATCCCTCAGCTAAATAGTTATACTATTGCTTGATTGTTCTAATGGAGTCAACAGCGTACACTTCTGCTCCATCGTTCATAAAATATTTGTCTTTAAAATAGCGAATATGGTAATCTACCGCTTCGCGGGTATTGGTAAATAAATCGGGATTATATTTGACTTTCAATTGTTTAGTCAAGCTTGAATCGCCTATGTTGACGTAACTTACCCCGCGACTTATTTTTGTAAAGGCACGTTTGTTGACCACATCTACGTATTTTAAATCACTCGGCGCACTACGTCGCCAAGTCAAGCCATTATCGCTTGATGTGTGAAAATCATAGGCACTGTATGGTGAAGCATAAAGTATATTGTTCATTGCAAAAAAGTCCAAAGTCCAGTGGCTGAATACTTTTTTTACTTCACCTGTAGGTGTTACACGATAACCACCATTTTGCGTAGCAACATAAAAATTGCCATTAATGAATCGGATAGATTCTAATTTTTTTGACAGCAAACCAGGTAATTCAACCCGATTGACTACTGAGATTTTACTAAAATTAGTGGAAGTAAAATCCAATTGAACATCAATGACAATGGCAAAAATTTTGTTGCTGTTAATGGAGCCAACCAGCAATAATTTACTACCGTCTGCGCTAAAAACACCTGGTTGTAGGGTTTGGTCATAAACAGCTTCTGGTACAAATATTTCGCGGCGTGCCGTGTCAACGAGTTCGGAAGCGGTAATTTTGCGCATGTTTTGTGCATTTCGTGTGCTATTAAATTCAAAAACAGCGTCATTGCTTGCGTTTTGAGTAACCCTCACAAATACATTATCAGACAGAATAGGTGCGCCAAAAAACGAACGATCTACGGGCAATAAACGTTTTTCTTGAAGTATGAGCTTATTATTTAATCTAAAGAAAGAATTATTGGAGATGAAAAACACTTCAAAGGGTGTTACGTGGATGCCACGAATCGGCAAATTTGCGGAAATCTCCTCAAATTTTTTCCACGGGTAATCGTCGGGATTGTCCGTTGGTGAAAGTGGTTTGTCGGTTAATGGAATACAGGAAGCCGCGAGATAAAGCAGTGCTGTAAAGCACGCCAGATGTAAAAATTTGCTCATTGCGAATGATTGTAAGAAAATTTGTTGTAAGTAGTTAGTTACTCACTGGTTTTGCTCGCGCGAGGGGGAGAGGTAGTTCCTTTTTCGCGAGCTAAACGAGCCATGGGCTAAGTAATTACAATTTGTTTATAGTTAAAATGAATTATAAATTTACTGAAGTACCTATTCTTATACGCACGAGCGAAACGGGTGCGTGGGCTGTGTGTAAATAAACGAGGTTTTGCAGCGTATTTACTGGCTCCCGATGAAGGTCGGGATAAGTTCTTTTTCTCCCGAAGGTATTCGGGATGTAAACAGACTTCGCTCAAAAATCGCCAAAAAAGGGTTTATTTGGGGCGAGCGTGTTTTTGAAAGAGAAAAATCTTCGATTTTTCTTTTTCAAAAACACGCTCGCCCCGATAGATTTCCTCCCGCACGCCTTTCGAGCGAAGCGAGAAACAGTGCGTTTAAAACCTCGTTTATTTACCCACAAGTAACTTAGTTACATTTTTTTTAATTTTGGCTCTTTGAGAATTTTAGATGGGTAATTGCTATTTAGAAACCTATTTGTCGGGGGAACGCTTAGGCAAAAAATGAAACCTCGTTGTGTTTACACGTCGTCGTATCACAAAAGTAGGGTGTGGCGAACGACAAATGCCCGTTTTTCAACAAGAAAAACGGGCATTTAAGGAAAAATACAGGAGGTAGGTTAGATTCTAAATTTAATTTTTATATATCTGATGAACACCACTGAGGGAATATTTATACAAGCATACGCAAAAAATAGCCAATTTTAAAGAATCCACGCGGAACTAAACATTTATGGAGCCTGAAATCCTTGAAATCATTCAACTCCTAAGACCTTTATTTCAACCCGTCTATTCATTTCCTCTTGTTGCTCGTTTATCGGGTCGGGATAGCGCATTTGCGAGTTGCCGTAGCCTTTTCCAGAAATTTGACTCTCAGAAAAGCCATGTTTTACAAGGAATTTGCGAATGGCGAGGGCGCGTTTTGTGGAGATATTAAATTCTTCTTTCGGCAATTTTTTAGGGTCAACACCGGGTGCATTGACGTGTCCTGCAATTTCAATCGTAATGGCTTTGTTGAGTTGCATAAACCGCAAAATTTTAGCCATTTCGCTATCTGAGGACTTCAATAAGTTGGCTTCATTGCCCACAAAATAGAGGTTTGAAATAGTCGCAACACTGCCAATTTTCAAGGGTTGAAGGTCAATTTTTTGCGCAGCATTGGGTTTGATGACCACATCTTGCGAGTTGTAGAAATAGCCTTTTGCGAATACGTCAATGGTGACAATTTCATCAAAAGCGCACAATAATTTATACATGCCGTCTTTGTCTGTTGTCAAAGAATCTACTTTACCCGTCAAATGCTTTACAAAAAGAACGGCAGGGACGCCCGTTTTGGTGTCTCTATTTTGAACAATGCCTTGTAAAAAAGGTTTGTCAACTTCTGCAACTATTGGCGTGGGTTTCATTGATTTTTTTGATACGTCACCGTTATTCGTAAACATTTGTTCAAATGATTGTGATTCATCGAAAGGTTTTTCGGCAACCATTGGTTTTTCAGCCACAACGGGTTTTTCGACCACTTTTTCAATTGTCTGAACTTGAATCACGGGTTTTTCGACAATGACCTGTTTTTCAACTAGTTTTTCAACGATGACGGGTTTTTCGACAATTTTTTCAACTGTCTGAACTTGAATCACGGGTTTTTCGACAATGACCTGTTTTTCAACTAGTTTTTCAACGATGACGGGTTTTTCGACAATTTTTTCAACTGTCTGAATTTGAATCACTGGTTTTTCAACAATGACTTGTTTTTCAACTACCTTTACGACTTCGGGTGCAGGTTCATAGACCTCAACGGTAGCTCGACGGTTCATTTTTCGCCCTTCTTTGGTATCGTTGTTCGCCATAGGTTTGTCCATGCCGAACGTTGAAGCCATGAGCGATTCAGGTGAAACACCCAAACCAACTAAAAAATATTTCACGGCGTTTGCCCGTTTATCGGATAAAATATAGTTGTTTTGCTGGCTGCCCAGACCGTCGGTATGAGCAGTGATGCGTATTTTGAGGCGATTATTTTGTTTATATTTGGTGGCAACTAACATTAATTGGTTGCTTACTTCTTGCGTCAAATTGAATTTAGACGTCTCAAAGTAAATCTCCATTTTTTCGGCTAACTTTAGGTTGTCGAGAACATTTTGTGCGTAACTTGACACTGTAAATGTGAAAAGTACAAGTAGTATGAACATTTTTTTTCTCATAATAGACGTTTTTTAATTAAATTATTAGCACCTGATAAAAAAGTTAAACAACTTTTCGCGCTCGCTTCGCTCGCGTAGAAAAATGAACCACCTCTTTTCCTACAGCAGTTTACGTTTTGGCTTTTTTTCATACGCCGCCTTCGGCGGCGTGAGAGGGTTTTTCGGGGCGAGGTGCATTTTCTTGTTAAAAATTGGGGCAAAGCCCCAATTTTTAACAAGAAAATGCACCTCGCCCCATAAAGAACTATGCGCAGCGAAGCCGCGTTTTTCCCAAAGCGGAAACTGCTGCTTTTCCTATCGTTGTGCGAGCAAAAGGCACGTAGCTAAATAGTTATATGATATTGACATATAACAAATTAAAAGCCAGTTTCTAATGGAAACGCCCCTTCAGTATAAAAATAAAAAATTATTCATTTTATGACAATTAAAGACGCTTATCGCAACATTGCCCAATTGGAAGATTGTACCTTGCATTATAAAAAATGGACGCATAATATGCACCTCATCACGGGTTTGTATATTTATCTGAATTATGGACGTCGTGCATTGCCCGAAATGAAAGAACGAATTTGGCGGTTTAATGAAGTCATCGGTAAAGGCAATGACGGAACGGGCTATCACGATACATTGACTGTGTTTTGGTTGTGGGCAGTCCGTCAATTTTGTTCAAAGCAACACATTGCGCACTTTGACCAAATCGCTATTGATGCTTTATTGGCTGACCCTTCTTTGCAAAATCGAAAACTGGCGGAAGAATATTATGAAGATATTGATTTGATTTTTTCAAGAAGGCGGTTTATGCCGCCAAGTTTGCAGGATATGGAAGACGTGGAATATTTCTTATCTTAAAATTCAAATTTAATCTTACCTCTAATTCCCCATTTTGAGACATTGGGGTTGTCCAAATAATTGAAACGCTGGACATAATCAATCCGAATCAAGCGGAAAATATTGCCAATGCCGATGCTGCCCTCAATATAAGGTTTTTCATTGAGCGTGTAAGTGATGGGTTGCCCGTTTTCGTCGGTGGGCAAATACAGTAAACGATTTCTATTGTTAGGTGAGTTTTGCGTAGTAACCCCGCCCCATAAGGCTTTCAATGTGATAACTTCTCGCCATTGCAATTTTTTCAAAAGAGGGATTCTGTTGAAAAAAAAGCCTTGCCAATTGTGATAAATATTGATAGAGGCGTAGTGGTCGCTGACAAATTCCAAAAAATTCATCATATTATAGGATTCGCGTTGATTGAAAAAAGTTTGGTTGGCACGGTGTACGGTCAAAAGAGGGTAGGGTACTTGCCCGAAGGTTTTACCCGCCTCCACTGCCGCTTCCAATTGTCCGAAAGGTGCGATGTAAAAGACTTTTTCTCCCGTGAATTTGAGCGTGTGGTAATTGTATTCGCCGCCCAATGCCCCTTTTATACCCAAGCTATAATTAATATTAAAAATGGGGTATCTGTTCAAAATTTGCGTTCTGTACGTAGGCGTTTGGTAAAATTGCTCGTTTGGTGCGTACCGAAATCCGATGCCAATTTCGCTGGAAACGAGTTTTTTCATCTTTGTTTCGCTACTGTCTAAATAATCAAATTTCAATAAGCCCGCGCCTTCTTGTCGCTGATTGCGGGCAAAAAGTGAGTAAGCAAATCCATTTCTGACTTCTTTCAAATATTCAATGGCGGCGGTTTGCGTATAAATCATGCGGTTGTTAACGCCTCTTTGAACAGAGAGTGCCAAATTGTCTAATTGGTCTTGTCCCGGTGTTTTGATGTCGTCTTTGTACGTGAATTTAAGTTGCTGCAAAGGGTATTTTCTCACCTCTTTTTTGCCAAAAGAATAGGTCAAACTGCCCATGCCTTTCCAACGCATGTCCCGCGTTCCGTAGGCGGCGTACATATCTACCAATACTTTTTCGCTAAATTTCAAGTTGGTGCGTCCGCCAAAACGGAAGCGTGTGCCTTCAATAGCGTTGTAACTGAAGAATGTATTGGTTGAGCCGATTTCTACTTTACCGACCGTTACGTAGCTATCAAAAAGAAAACGTAGAACGCGCATAGTCCGCATAAACGGCTTGAAATTGTTGAGGCTGTCAATGGTTTTGACGATGCCTTGTTCGCGTTGATTGAGCGTATCGGGGCGGTTTTCGTCCCAAAATTTCTTATCTTTTGGCAGCACACGTTCAGGACGAACGATTTTTTGGGCAGGGCTGAACAAGCTATCTGCTAAAGGTTCGTTGATGCGAAATTGGGTGTAAGAGGTGGTTTTACGCCCCAAAACAGAGCGTTTGTTTTTACTTTCTCCCATGCCATAATCCATAAAAACAGCATCTTTTACGAGCATTAAGGCGCGATTTTGTGTAGAACCTGTATTTTTTACGTCAAAATCTGTTTTATACTGAGGGGGGGTATTATTGGTATTATCGGTATTCTTTTCTGAATGTACCCATTGAAATTCTTGTTCAATCTGCATTTCGTTGACCCAATTCAAATTAATATCTTTTGGAATACCTACTTCAATTTTTCGTAAAGCATAACTTGAATCAAGCGCAACCCACAAATTGCCCATAAACGCCAAATCTGCTTTTTCACGCGGGGCAAAATAAAGGTGTATGCACGGTGTTTCGTGTAAAAAAACGGTATCGAGTATGTAAAAACGGTACACGACGGGCGCAATTGGCGAAATTGGGCTTGTAAAATCCACAGACAAAAGGCTGATTGTATTTTTATAAAAATCCACTTCGCGGTACATATTGTCCACCGAATTAGAAATGCCATCATCGTCCACGTAGCCAGGTATTGTGGTGTTTTTTTCTGCCCGAATGTATTGTTTCAACGATTTAGGTTTATTTCTCGAATAAACATCAATCAAATTTTCACGCAAAAAAAACGGCACATTGACCTTTCCTGTTGCTTTATTGGTGTCCACATTATCAAAAATGAAAGGCATCTTACGGGCGATAAAACCTTTACGCACTTTGTCGCTGATATTATTCATCGCAAATTCGACTTTTTCGTATTTGCGGTAACTCAAATAGGAGATGTTCTCTTTTCTATTTTGGTCTTTGTGTTCAATTACTTTTTTTATCAACTCAACGGCAGCATTACCCCGATTGCGGTATTTAGCGACTTTAACCACAACTTCGTCCAAATCATTCGTCAATGTTTGTAAATTTACGTTGATTTCATTGAATTCACCCGATTTTATGGACAATAAAAAGGTTTTATAACCAACAGAAGTTACACGGATTTTAGACACGGGTAGTTTGGTGTCAAAATAGAAATTACCGTCAATGTCGGAGGTGACACCTACGTTTGTTCCGTCAAATTGTACATTGACATAAGGCATTGTGACCTTCGTTTTGTCGTCAATGACTTTTCCACGAACGGACGTTTTTTGAGCCAATAGAGATGTTACTAAGAAAAGGAAAATAAACGACAGGATTAGATTGTATAATTTGGGTTGCGCGTTCATGATATTGAATATGTGCTTTTATTAACTAAACTACTATATACTTTTGCACGCTTCGTTCGCAATCGCAAAAGAAGTGAAAGTGCTTTATTTTTCGGGCAAAGCCCGAAAAATAAAGCACTTTTTCTCCTTTTTTCCGAGTGAAGCGAGCAAAAGAGAATACGATATAAAAAGTGTATAGCAGTTTGTTTATTGACAGAAGCATAAAGGTAAGAAATTCATATCAAAATATTTTGCATATTGCAAAAATGACGTTTTTTAGCGTGACAGGCAAAAAAAAGTAAAAATTTAGCAATCATTGTTCAGACCGAGTTTTTACAGTATAACTTCAATTCATTTCTCAATTTGTCTTGTTTCTGAATTGAAATTTACCCCAATATCTGTTATCGTTTTATTTAGTGCTTGGTATTTAATCTAATTGAGGGATGGGCATAACCTAAAAGCGTTTTTTGCATCTCGCGCTCGCTTCGCTCGCGCGAGGGAGGGAATGTGGTTCGTTTTTCGGCGAAGCCGAAAAACGAACCACGTCTCCTCGCTTTTGCGCGAGCGAAGCGCGCGCAAAACATTTGTTTTTAATCATAAAACGATGTTTTTAGGTTATGCCCACTCCTCATTTAATCTAAGTTTTGTGGTAGTGGCTCAAAACGCGCCGCCTTTGGCGGCGCAAGGGATTTTTTCGGAGCGAGCCATTTTACTGGTTTTTAATAATTTTCAAAGGTACTTTACCCCCCTCAGTATTTTCTATCTCAGCGATATACAAACTATTTGGTAAGTCTGTCAAACTTAAATTTACCTGTTTTTCACCAATAGTCAATGCTTCCGCCCACATTAATTTACCCAATTGGTTATAGATGCGTACAGTTTTATAGTTTTTATCCGAACTCCAAGAGATTTGACAGTTGCCATTACTCGGATTGGGGCTAATTTTGAAATGGCTCAACTCTGCTGCATTTGCAATATCTTTCGTGCTGTTGCTTTTTACTTCTACTACAATATAATCGCAAAAAGAATAATATTTAGCTTCGGTTGGTTCGTTGATTCTGTAATCGTCTTCGGCAGAGAAGCGGAGAACGTAAGTGCCTGTTGTGCTAAAGCGAACTGATGTTTGGCGGTTTCTCGGATTGCTAAAAGTCACCGTGCCTGTTCCTTCTATTTTTTCCCAACGCACGGGAACTGCCGTGTTGATGACACCACTCAAATAGGTCAAACCATTGAAGTTAATCGTGTCTTTCTGCACATTGAGGCGGTCGTCACCTGCTTTTATATCAAAAGATTTTGTAAAATCAAACGGATTGTCAAAACCTGCCAAATGTTGTTTGAAAAATGAATAGCGACCATACCAAAACTCTGTTGTGTAGTCGTGGGCAATTTCGCGCTGATGTAAGATAACGCCCAATCCACGATGTTGATTGAAGGCAGCAAAAACGGTTGAAGGAGGTGTCACTTCGTCTTTATAGCCATTTAATACGAGTAAAGGATTTTTAAACCGTTTTGCAAAATACATAACATCGTGGTACTTAGCTGTTTGTTTCACAATATTGGTGTCAATATTCAAATCACTGCCTTGTTTGACATAGCGTGGAAAACCGCTTGCCCGATTAAAACGAACGCCTTGTTGCTCGCTCGATGCAGGATTTGCGGCTATTACTGCCGAAACGCGGCTGTCCAAACCTCCTACCGAAATGGCTAAACCACCGCCTTGACTGTTGCCTGTAACACCTAAACTGCCATTGAAATCACTTCTTTTTGTTAAGTATTCTACGGCTTGAAGGCAGCCCATAATCATATTGTAATTGTAGTAACCGTCTGCTTTAAGCAAATTATTGGGCAAATAAGCATTAGGGTCGGGAACATTTGGCGCGGTATTATGGACGCTCAAATGCAAGGTGATGGCATTGCAACGCTCTGCAAAATCATTGGCGACAAAATCATTTGGTTCAAATGGCAGTTCGCCATAAGGCGGGATAGTCACCACCGCAGGATGCGTGCCTGCCGTAGCTGGAACGATTAAATACCCATAAGTTTTACGATTATTGACATTGTCTAATTGCAAAATATATAATTTTGACCCACGCGGTAAAGTGCGCAACAAAATCAATTGAGGATTGGGTGCAATACCGCGCAAAATCGTTTTTTGTTGTGTCCAAAAAGCGTCAAAATCTGCTGGTTCGCTTTCTAAAGGCTTTATACTGAGGGGGTCGAAGGAGGCACTTGTGGTAAACGTGGGACTGCCATTTTGAAAGGCACGGCAGAAAACGACGCTTCCTGTGTTCATAGTGAAGTTTACTACGGTATCCAAACGCCCTGCTTGTGCCGTGAATTCGCCTTTTCGTATCACAGAACGGTCGTCGCGGGTGTCGTACTGAAATTGATAGTTTACTTTTCCCGCAAAAGTCGTTGCAATGCGGAATTGCGCTTGTTCGCCGAGTGCGTAAGTAGCTTTAGCTTTGTCAACACTTATTTTGACTTGGCTTTCGGCAGAAAAAGGCAGTAGGGTCAGTACCAAGAAACTGAAGATTTTAACAAGTTTGTTCATAACTTTTATGGATGTAATTTGAAAATGTTTGTTGAATCGTAACTCTTTACCACACACTCGCTTCGCTCGCGCAGAAAGGGGAATGTGGTTGATTTTTCGCAAAGCCGAAAAATGAACCACCTCTTTTCCTGTCGTTGTGCGAGCAAAAAGCGCGTAGATAAATAATTAGGTTGAATCACTATTTGTCTGCAAGGTAATTGAAATGTTGAAATACGTCCAAATACTGAGGGGGGTGTTTTTGATAATTTAAAAAGCAATATGTGTTAAGTACACCGAAAATGGAAGCGTTAAAGTTTTCACAAAACGGTTTTAGGCTTATGACAAAACTTAGTTTTAGCGTCTTTAGTTAAGATATTTTATAATTAACCTAAGTTTTGTGGTAGTCATTCAAAACGCGCCGCCTTTGGCGGCGCGGCGAGTTTTTTTCGGAGTGAGCCGTTTTTTTGTTTAAAATTTGGGTAAAGCCCAAATTTTAAACAAAAAAACGGCTCGCTCCATTAGATTTTTACGCGGCGAAGCTCCGCGTTTTTATACCACAAAACTTGGATTAATTACTTAGCCACGCACTCGCTTCGCTCGCGCGTGGGAGGAGAAGTGGTTCGTTTTCGGGCAAAGCCCGAAAACGAACCACTTTCTCTGTTTTGCGAGTGAAGCGAACAATAGTTTAACATTAAAAATAATTGTTTAAAAAATGAAAAATCTCTTTTTTATTGCTTCGATTTGCTTTTTAGTCCTGGGTTGTTCTAACAAAACAAGCCAAACAACGACACAAGCCGTGCCACCACCACCACCGCCGCCAACACCAACGCTCGGCGATGCACCACCACCACCCAAACCAACGACAAAATCGGTGGGTATTCCCAAAGATATTGACCCTGATTTGGTGGCGAGTTTGCGCCGTTCGCCTTGTTTTGGCAGGTGTCCTGCCTATACTTATGAATTGTTTGCTGATGGAAAAGTAGCGTATTTTGGGGAGTCTCATGTACAACGGCTGGGCAGCTATACCACTAAAGTAGATGCGGCATTTATGAAACGAGTGGCAGATAAAGCCTTGTCTATCAAGTATCTGGCTTTGTCAGAAAAATACCCAATTGGTGATGTGGCTATTTCTGATGTGCCTACGGTCACAACATACATACGCATCGGAAATGACGGTAAAAAAGTTGCGAATAACTACGATGCACCAAAAGAATTGACGGCTTTTGAAGAATGGTTAGATGTGGAATTTGATGGGTTGAAGTGGGAGGCTGCGGAACACTGATATTCCGCTTTGTTAATGACAATTTGACGCAGGTTAAAGACTTGCGTCAAACACTCATATTGTTTTAGACTTTAATACAAGTTGGAGCAATAATTTTTCGTAATTCTTCATAAAAAGCTGGTGTTTTATTACAGAAAAAATGGCGTAGATTTAAACACCTACGCCATTTTTTGCTTTTTACCCAATTTGAGTTTTTAACTCTTTTTTAGTCGCGATGAGCGTGTCTTCCATAAAAACAACGCGCCCTGTATCCAGATGATGCTTTGCCCCAATAATTGCAATTTCACCTTTTGCAATCATTTGTTCTAAGATATAACTCCGTGCAATGATTGATTTTACCGAGCGTTGGACATTAATATCCGCCACATTTTCAACAAACTCTTTGTTTTTAGAAGTCCGATTTTTTGTTTCAGAAGTCATCGTTTCCTCATAAACAGAAGGCTGAATTTTTGACAATAATTCGGTCAAATTGCCCATTTCAACGTGGTCGCACGCACCTTTAATTGCGCCACAATTAGTATGTCCCAAAACGACAATCAGTTTTGACCCTGCGACTTTACAGGCAAATTCCAAACTGCCGATAATATCTGTGTTGACGACATTACCCGCAATGCGAATAGAAAAAACATCGCCTAATCCTTGGTCAAAAATCAATTCTGCTGAAGTACGGCTGTCAATACAACTTAAAACGACAGCAAAAGGGAACTGACCATCGCGGGTTTCATTCGCTTGTTGCAACAAATCACGGTTGGCTTTCAAATTATTTACAAAGCGCGTGTTGCCTTCTTTAAGAAATTCTAATGCTTGCATCGGTGTCGTTGATGCTTGTGTTGCTGATGAATGAGCTTTCATTTTTTTTTATTTTTTTCAAAATTAATATTGTTGGTTGTTTGACAATTTTACTGGAGGCATTAATCTTCGCACTCTTCCGAAGGTATTCGGGATGTAAACAGACTTCGCTCACGAAAGGAGGGGAAGTGGTTCATTTTTCGGGCAAAGCCCGAAAAATGAACCACCTCTCCTTCTTTTCTGCGAGCGAAGCGAGCAGAAAAGCATTTCTCAAGAATCTCTCCACTGAAATTGTCAAAAAATTATTGTTTTTGAACTATAAAGGTTAGTTTGCACATAACATTTGGGTTGAAGCCTTAATGAGAACTAACAAGACTTTGGTCATTCAATTTATATTCATCTTTAAAGCCCACTAATTCTACTTTAATCTTTTTATCTTTTGAACCAATAACTAAAAAATCTTTAATAAGTTGGACAACATCGTGGTCAATGTAAAAACTATCCGTTGCATCAATAACGAGGTGACTACCTTCGGGCAAATCTCCCAATGTTTTCTTTATCGCTGCTTTGTTCAAAAAAGAAACTTCTTGCGCTAAGTGCATTGTTATCGTTTCGCCTTCGTTGTGTTCTTCTTTTTTAAAGAAATAAGCCAATTTTAGATTAGCTGTGAGAATATAAAACACGCTGACTACCAAACCAATACCGACACCTTTCAACAAATCAGTGAAAACAACGGCGATTACAGTGACAATAAATGGTACAAATTGATACTGCCCACTTGCCCACATGCGCTTAAATACTGACGGGCTTGCCAACTTATAGCCAATCATTAACAAAATAGCTGCTAAACAGGCTAACGGAATTTTATTCAAAATAGACGGAATTGCCAGCACTGCTACCAACAAAAAAACACCGTGGGCAATGGTTGCTAGCTTTGTTTTACCTCCAGAATTGATATTGGCAGAAGTTCTAACAATAACTGATGTCATCGGCATACCACCCAAAAGACCACTCAGTATATTGCCAGTACCTTGTGCCAACAACTCGGTATTTGTGTTGGAATAACGTTTCAACGGGTCCATTTTATCAGAGGCTTCGATGCACAATAACGTTTCGATACTGGCAACTACGGCAATTGTTGCCGCCGTTATCCATACTTTTCCATTGGTGATAGCCGAAAAATCCGGTAATGTGAACTGTCCGATGAAATCATCAAAAGACTTCGGCACGGGTAGATTTACAAGATGTTCTTGTTGAATGACTAAATTAGGATTCACCATTTTGAAAATTTCGTTCAAAACAACACCCGCAATAACCGCAATTAAAGCACCGGGCACGACTTTCAGATTTTTCAAAAAAGCAACTTTAGTGAAAGCAATCAGAATCGCAAGGGATACCAAGCAGATGATAACAGCACCCAGTTGAGACTGGTTAATGGCATCAATTACAGACGAAAACGTATTGTGTCCTTCACCTTTTTCGATGAAAAACAAATCACCTTCATTGTCTTTGTCGTAGCCAACTGCGTGAGGCAATTGCTTCATAATGATAATAATACCGATAGCAGTCAACATACCCTCAATCACATTCGACGGAAAATAATTAGATACTGTTCCCGCTTTCGCAATCCCCAAAAGTATCTGTAACACACCAGCCAAAACAACTGCCAGCAAAAACGTTTGATAAGACCCCAAACTCGTAATTGCCGCCAAGACAATTGCCGTCAACCCCGCCGCAGGACCTGAAACGCTCAATTGAGAGTTACTCATGATACCGACTACAATGCCGCCTACAACTCCGGCAATAATGCCCGCGAAAAGCGGTGCGCCACTCGCCAAGGCAATACCCAAACACAAGGGTAATGCGACCAAAAACACAACTATACCCGATAAAACATCGGTTTTGAAGTAAGAGGAATTGATTTTCATAATAAAGTTTTTATTGTAAATACTTAGTCACGCGCTCGCTTCGCTCGCACATGGAAGGTTGTGGTTCATTTTTCGGGCAAAGCCCGAAAAATGAACCACATTCTCTCTTCCTCACGCGAGCGAAGCGAGCAATAGGTGTAATAATTTTACGGATAAGATGAATTTACAAGGTCTGCCAACAGAACATTGTAAGAATAGGTGTAATCACTTAGCCTATTGCTCGCTTGCTCGCAAAAGAGGGAATGCGGTTCATTTTTCGGGCAAAGCCCGAAAAATGAACCGCATTCCCTCTTTTGCGAGCAAAGCGAGCGCGGGCTAAGTAATTACGAATAAGTTAGAAAAATGGAGGACAATTAGGCTTCTGGTGGTATTTTAGGGAGAAAAGAGTGGTTTTCTGATACCAAACACTCGTGTAGGTAATACAGTTTTTCTTTGGTTTTTTCTGATTGGGCATCAGAAAAAAGCATTGAAATCAAACTATTAATCGTATAAACTTCTTTTTCTTTGCCGATTTTGAATTCATCATCGGCATCACTTTCTTTGCTTTCTTTAAGTTCGCACACGTCTTCGCCCTGCCACTGAACCAATGTGGTAACAGTAACACTTGCCATCATAATGATGAGTAACGATATGGATAAAAGCAATTTCATCAAGAATAATCTTTTTAACAAAACGCAAACCTAATCGCTTTGTTCAAAAAAACAAAGTTTTTTTGTATCTTTTTAATGATTCAAGGTAGTGCACTCGCTTCGCTCGCGCAGAAAGGGGAATGTGGTTCATTTTTCGGCGAAGCCGAAAAAATGAACCACCTCTTTTCCTGTCGTTGTGCGAGCAAAAGGCACGAAAACTCAATTTTACCTTGAATCATTAAAAAGATACGTTTTTTTTATTTTGTAAGTAGCTCGTCATAAATAATCTCTACAAACTTGCGTCAAGTTGTTACCCACTTCGCTCGTGCAAAAAAAAAGGAGATGGTTCATTGTTCGGTAAAGCCCGAAAAATGAACCGCATCTCCCTTTTGTGAAATTGTATGCCCTTAATTTTTTTATTTTATCTCAAATTCATAAATATCATCACCACCTAAGCCACCTTTTCTATTTGATGAAAAATAGCCTTTTTGCGTGTTTGTTGGCAAAAACATAATGCCAAAATCGTCCCCTTCAGTATTGAAGACTTCGGGCATAGCTACGGATTGAGCAATTTTGTTTTCTATATCAACGCGAAAAATATCGAGGTTCACTTTTTGCTTTTCTTTTGTTTGCTTGCGTCCGTTTGACGAAAAATAAAACATGCCATTTTTGGCGTAATGTGGGAACAATTCATTGCCTGCTGTATTGATGCGCGACCCCATATTCATGGCTTTACTCCATTCGCCCGTTTTCATCTTGCGCGACATCCACAAATCCATACCGCCAAAACCGCCCGGCATATTGGAAGCAAAGTACAAACGTTGCCCGTCGGTAGATAGGGTAGGGTGGCAGTAAGAAAAGTTTTCACTTTCAAATGGCAATACGGCTTCGCCCGTGTAATTGCCTTCGGCATCGCGTACTTTGATGTAGATTTTTAGAGTTGTTTCGCCGTCTCTTGTGTATTTTGCAATACCGCCTTTTGACATAACGCGGGTCAAAAACATGGTATCGCCTTTCGCTGAAAAGCACGAAGGTCCTTCGTGTGTTTTTGAGTTCGTCCGACGGGAAAAAGCGGCAGGTTTTGCTAAATTACCCAATGAATCAAGTATAGCAAATTTTAAATTCAAATCATCTATGACCGTGCTTTTGTCCGTTGCTTTTGCTACTTTTTTGCTATTTGAGCAATACAATAAGCCATTTTCAAAGAAAGTAGGCGAAAAGTCGTCTTTGTCACCGTTCAATATAGACGCATTGCGAACGGTTGCAGTTTCCACAACTGTATTAGCTTTGTTTTTGGGTGTTGATACTGAGGGGTTAGTTTTGTTGTTTTTAACAGGGTCTTTTGCGGTTGTTTTGGGTGTTTCACCCGTTTTATTCTCTGTTTTTTTAGGCGTCTCAGGAACTACTTTTGGGGCAGTATTGACATTTTTTTTAGTGCTGTCAACGGCATTTTTTGCTGCCACAACCTCTCCTTTTTTAGTGCTGTCAACATTGTTTTTAGAGGCAACCGTAATTGGTTTTGCCGTATTTTTGTTGTCAGATTTTGGTGTGACAGTTGGCGTTTTTTTTATGCTATCGGCAACTGTTCCCGTTTGAGATTTGGCAGTTGTTGTTGTCGAAACGGTAACAACTTTTTTCGTCCCCTCATTTCTATTTTTAGGTACTTTATTCACCTCTTTTTTTGTTGTATCCGCAGAATCTTTAAAATCGTGGTGAGAGGGTTCAGCCGCATGCGCAGGTGAATAATTGAAGTTGTTTTGTGCGGAGGCAATGTTTCCACTTTGTGCAAAAGCATGTAACTGAGCCACAGTAAGTAGCAATAGGATTTTTAGTTTTCTCAATGTCATTAGTTAAAAATGGTTGCGAGTAAAAGTAAAATAGCGGTTTTGTGCTGACTTTATTTATCAAATAAATGAATCGAACGCCCACACATCTGATACATAAATTTTCATTTTGTGACACAATTGTATAGCTGCTGGATTGAGCATTTGAGCTTTAGTAAGAACAAAAAAGGGGGAAATAATGATTTATGTTTTGAAGGTCGTTAGACGATTTACACTTGAAATAATCGTACCAAATTTAAAATAATTGTAATTTGTCTTTAGGAATTATACGTTAATCAAATTACCAAATCGTTGATTAAAGCCTTCAATGCCTTGTAAACCGCCCGTGTGGACGGCAACAATCGTGGAGTTCGGAGGAATTGCGCCTGATTCTATTAGTTTATACAAACCAAAAATCATTTTTCCCGTGTAAACGGGGTCAAGGGCGATATTGTGTTTTTCTTTGAAACGATTAATAAAATCAATGAGTTCTGGTGTCCAACGGGCATAGCCGCCGCAATGAAAATCTGTATTTATTGACCAATTTTGATTATTTTTTAAATTTTTTTCATTAGAAATTAAGGGTTGTACCCCCTCAGTATAAAAAGCGTTTTTTTGAATATTTAACAAATTTGTGACTTCATTTTGTAGAAAATCTCCTTTTAGAGCCGAAAAGCCCAATACGTGCGTTGTAGCTTTTGCTGCTGAAATAATGCCCGCTATTGTCCCGCCTGTTCCGCACGGCACACAAATAAAATCGGGGGAAATACCGTCAAGTTGTGCCTCAATTTCACCGACAATTTCGGCTGTACCGCGCAAAGCCAAATCATTAGTGCCACCTTCGGGCAAATAATAGAAGTCACCGAATTGCGCTTTTAAGGAATTTATTAACACGTCTTTTTCGCGGTAATCAGCGCGGCTGACAAAGTGCAAAAGCATACCACAATCTCTTGCAAAACGTAGTGTAGGACTCAATGTGAGACTTGACGGAGCAGTTTCTTCACCCCTTATGACACCTATTGTTTTGATACCCAACAAGCGTCCTGCGGCAGCTGTTGCGTGTATATGGTTGGAAAAAGCACCGCCGAGGGTCAATAATGTTTTTATGTTATTTTTTTTCATATAAAGCAAATTATATTTCATTTTACGAAATTTATTGCCCGATACAGTTTGCGTCATATTATGGTCACGAAATATTGTTTCCGAAAAAAAAGCGTTTAAAAGGTCATCGCGTTTCAAAAAAAATGCGATGTTGCGATGTGAAAAAAAGTATTCCTCTATTTTTTGTAAATGAGAGGGGCTGAAATGGCTAAAAAGTTCATTCATTTTAACGGGAAAAATATACACTTTTTAGGGTAAAAAGTGGGTGTTTTATTGTAAAAAAAGGTATATCAAATTCCTTTGGCACTGTTATTGGCTGATTTAATGTAATGACTGTAAACAGTTTACATTTTGTGAAAAATAAATATTTATTTTATTTTCAGACTTGTAAAAAAACATTAATTAGTTGAAAATCAATACGTTAACGATATTCAAAACGTCACAGAATACACACAAACTGTCATGCTAAATTCGTTATCTTCGTATTATATTTGACGTAACATTCGAGAGAAAGCCCAAGCAACCGTTATTTAAAAGCATATTATCAGTTCCACTCACATTTTAACCAATTATTGCGATGCGTAAATCAATAGAATTAATTAAAGCAGCTTGTTCAAAGCTCACGACTACCAAAGGCGGCGGTACTAATGACGGTTCGTATGTTTGGGTCGGCTAAAATGCACGTTCCCCCCCTGACACGCTCTGACAGCGTAAAATAAAAAAAACGAAAGGTGTGAAACGTGGCGAAAGCGTGTTTTGCACCTTTTCTATTTTTGTAACTAATGAGGTCTATTGCTCGCTTCGCTCGCAAAAGAGGGAAATGTGGTTGATTTTCGGGCAAATCCCGAAGAATGAACCACCTCTTCGTTTTGTGCTATAAAAACGCGGAACCTCGCTCCGAAAAAAACTCCCCGCGCCGCCGAAGGCGGCGCGTTTTGAATGACTACCACAAAACTTAGGTTAAATAATTATCCGTTTTTATTCGATGCCTCAACTAAAGCGCGATTCATTTTAGCATATTCATTATTCACAACCACCACACCCACCATAATCACCAACAAAGCGACCCAAGTACTTACTGTGAGAGGTTCGCCGCCAAACAACCAACCGACCAAAACGGCGACTACCGTATTGACGTAAACATGTATCGAGAGCCGTGCAGGTATCATGTACTTGCTCAAGTAAACAAAACTTGTATAACCCATCAGCGAGCCTATAAATATGAGGTAAGCCGATGCCCACCACCCGTTTACAGGTATTTGAGTCAAATCGGGTTGAGATTCGATGTAAAAACTCACCACCCAATTAATGAGTGCGGCAGGAATCATCTGCATCGCCGTTTTGATGTAAATAGACTGGTCAACGGGGTATTTGCGTATGTAGATAGACCCAATTGCCCAAAAGAAATTGGCTAACAAAACAAGCGAAAAACCTATCCAAAATTCGGAAGTAGGTGCAAGCCCATCTGTTGGTTTTGACAGCATAAAAATGCCGCCAATACTCACCAATAAGCCTAAAATAATGAGCCAAGTTATTCGAAATCCTTTAAAAATGGCAATACTCATCAGTGTGATGTAAAGCGGCGCGGCAGCACTCAAAATACTTGCCATACCGCTTGAAATGTGCGCAATGGCAAAAGAAAGTAAGCCATTGCCACCACAAACCATGAAAATACCTGACCAAAATGACCGCCAAAAATCGGTTTTTGAGGGTATTTCTTTGAATTGAATAAAATGCAGGCAAAGAAAAATAAAGCCTGCGGAGAAGTGTCGAAAAGCGGAAAACCATAGCGGCGGAAAATACTGAATAGCAACTTTGACCCCGAAATAGGTCGTCCCCCAGACAATACAGAGAACAGCAAAAACAAACCAAACGAAGTTTGGTAGGCGCGTGTCGGACATAATTAATTGTTATTTTAGGGGCAAATGTAGGCTAAAATACTTCTAATCTACTGCTCAGATAATTTTTATAAGGAATTTTCTCCAATAAATCCGTGTTACTGAGCAAATCCAGATATTCTTGCATAATGGTGTACTCAATTTTGATTAGTTCAAGTTCTGTTTTTTGTTGCGAAAGTTTTAAATCCAATAATTCCAAGGCACTCATTTCAGCCGTTAATTTTGTATTGTCCAATAAACTTTTAATTAAACTATTGTCGGCTTTGTCTGCATAAATCCGGTATTTTTTTATATTGTTTTCAATGCTCACTATTTGATACTTAATTAATTTTTGATTATTCGTGCTTAGTAATTGTTCTTTATTTTCAGCTTTTTTTACATCAATGGCTAATTCATTTTTTTTCAAACGATTGTTATCAAATAAAGGAATATTTAAGGTGAAACGGACACCAAAATTATTAAATGGGTCATTTTTTCTGGGTGCATCTACAATTTGAATAGTACTCAATACTTCTTTGTTCGACGCGTTTTCAAGGTTTAATTCGGCTTTTTTTAATTTTGTTTCTGTTTTTGCCAATTGTATTTCAGGCGTTTGAATTGTTTTATTATTTTTAATAGAATTTATATTTTTTTCCACATCTTTTACTCTAACTATTTGTTCAAAATCAACTAAAATTTCATTATTTGTACCCATAAATTGCCGCAATTTTTCATGATTATTGGCAGCATTAATCTCTAATTGCAACAACGATAATTGCAGGGCATAACGGTCATTTTCGGTATCCGCAATGTCTTTTATGCGCACGTCTAAACCCCGTTGAATCATGGATTTTAAAGTCGTATTTTTCTGATTTAAAAGGGTTTCTACATTTTTTTGCTTTTGTTTTAACGTGTTTATATAATTAATTTCTAATAGGGCTTGATATCTTTCGATTAATGCTTCATGGATAAAAATACTACTTTCTGCTTGATTTCTATTGATTTCAACGGCTTTGATTGCTGCTTGCCGCTTCATTTGACCAAACGTATTGGGTGATATAGCAAGGGCATATTGTTGTCCTGCCAAGTCGAAATTATCTGCGCCCGCTTTAAATTCTAATTTTCTAATTAAAGGTAATTTATAATTGAGCGTATTTATAAAACTTGGTAATTGTTGGTTATACGCCAATTTACTATCGTTTTTAGCTGTTGATAGTATGTTGGTCATAGTTGTTTTTATTGGGTCAATACTAAAAGACGTGAGGCTGAGTAATGCGCTTATAAAAGAAAAAAGAATCAAAATATTTTTCATTTTTTGTAATTTGGAGGATTTCAGATTTTTTATTCTTTTGTTGAAATAGTGTTATTTCTAACGATTTTACTTAGTTGTTCTGAGTTATTATTTTCATTATCGTTGTTATTTCTGCTGTTTGGGTAGAGCGTAATCAATACTTTCTCGCTAATAAATAAACGCCTATTGTCTAATAACTCCACATAGATTTCTCGTCCCCAAGCACTACGGGTCGTGAATTTTCGCAACCGCAAAGGCAATTCAACCAATTGTGGACTACTGCCAATAATAATGCCTTTAGTGGTGATATTTGTGCGCAAAGTAGAGGAAACGGCTACTGTATCGCCTAAGATGTAAGGAATTTCCACTGATTCGTGAATAAAGCCCCTTATTTTGTTCGGATAAATGGGATTGAGTTTAATGAGTTCCTTATATTGAGGGGCTATTTCTTTGGGTACAATAGCCACATTTTCCACAAAACCATCAATCGGAGCAACTAAAACCAAATGTTCTTTGTCGCGCTCGATAAACGACATTTGTTGTTTGGCTTGGGCAACTTTAGCTTTGTAAATAGAGGAATTAGCGTTCAATTGTTGGTTCAATTGGGCTACTTGTTGCTGAATTTGCTTTTCCATCTGTCTGATAGATTCTTTCAAAGCGTTTATTTTTTCAGTCTTCAAATTACTGTTGTTTGGTTGTTTTTTATCGCCGCTACTTATCGCTTCTTTGAGGGCAGACTGTATGCCATCTTCAGTTTTTATTAGTCTGATTTGCGCCTGTAATTCGGTTGTCAAAGCTGTTTTTCGAGCGCGTAAAAGGCTCAATTCTTGTTGAATTGCCGCGTTTTTAGTCTCTTTTTCAATATTAAATTGGGTTATTTCTCCAGTTTTGTCCACCACACTCTTATCCAAATCGGAGCGCGTACAAATAGCTAAAGTATCACCTTTTTTAACTTGATTGCCAACTTGAACAAATACTTTATCAATCACAACGGGGTGTTCAAAACTCAGCGTTTGTCCCGATGTTTCTGCCGAGCCAAAGAAAGTGTCTTCATTCTGCATCATAAACGTACTGGCAATCCAGTAGCAGCCGCCGACCGCTAAAAGCCACAAACAATGTAGAGGCTTTATTGTCCACAATGTCCATTTTTTTTCTTTAAAAAATGTCTGAAAACAGCTGAATAAGTTACTCATAGGAAAATTATAATATTTTGATTTGAAACCATACATAAAATTTAAATTGCTGGTTCTCGCGCTCACTTCGCTCGTGCGAAGAGGGGAATGTGGTTCATTTTTCGGGCTTTGCCCGAAAAATGAATCACATTCCCCTCTTTTGCGAGCGAAGCGAGCAATAGGCTAAGTAATTACGATCTTTCTTTCTTTCAACTTATTAACTGACCTTTCGCAGCGCAAAAATTTAGAAATTAGTTCTTTCTTACAGTTTTTTTTTAATCATTATTTTGACGCTACGAGTCAATACAAAGGCTTAAATCTGTTATTACTGATGTTAGGCATATATGCTGAAAATGCCGTAGGCATGAACGATTTTGTAGCGGCGGATTTTAATCCGCCGAAAGTTAAGCCTATTATTTAAGAGCCGTAGGCTCGGTGCATATACATATGGGTCGAACCTACGACTCTTAGTGAAAAGATATAGACGTTTTCGGCGGATTGAAATCCGCCCCTACAAAATCGGTCGAGCCTACGGCTCTGCGTAACATCAATTATTAAATGAAAGAGTGGGCATAACCTAAAAACATCGTTTTTTGATTAAAAACAGATGTTTTGCGCGCGCTTCGCTCGCGCAAAAGGGAGGAGACGTGGTTCGTTTTTCTGCGAAGCCGAAAAACGAACCACATTCCCCTCCCTCGCGCGAGCGAAGCGAGCGCGAGATGCAAAAAAACGCTTTTAGGTTATGCCCACATCATTAAAATTGTCAAAGACCAAATTAATTACCTTATCTCTAAAGCCATAATTTTTACATTAATATAAGAAAAAGCATTTAAAAAATCTTGTTGTTTTTCTATGTCTTTAAAAGCGAGGGAAAAAGTATAGTTGCGGTCGAGCGAATTAGGTACATACACGATACCTTTTTGACGCAAATCAGTACAGTATTCTTTCACAATAAACTCAAAATCTTCATGCAAACGCACTTTTTCTTCACAACACAACTTCAACACCCACATTGTTTTTTTTTCCTTTTTTGGTTGCTCATGCAGGCTTGTAAAACGCATGGTAAATGCAACTAAGCAAAAACAGAATGCACCTAAAATAGCCACAAAAAAGCCAAATAAACCACAAGCAATACCAATGCCGAGAGCCGCAAACATAAAAATACTTTCGCGTGGTGTTCTTAGTTTAGTTCTGAATTGAACAATATTTAATGCCCCCAACATAGCTAATCCAGACGCCACATTGTCACCAATAACTTGTAAGACCATTGTCGCTATTAATGCGCCCAGAATCAAAGATTGAAGAAAATTATTTCGATTATTTGTGGTTTTTATGCTTGTCCGTTTATAGGTGAAAGCGATTAAACTCGATAGGCAGAAAGACAATAAAAAAGTGAAAATCACCATTTCAAGTGTCGGATTCTCTATTTTTGTATAGAGTGAAAAAAAGTTTATCATTGTATGTTAGAATTAGTGTTACCGTCAAATAATCATCATTTTTTCTCTTGTTTTCTTTTGCAATTTGCCCAATCCCGACTTAATTTTGTTATGTTCTAATTGGAGTGCTGAAAGATCTACCACTTTTGATTTCACTAAGGGGTCATTTTTTTCCTTTTTCTTTTTTGGAAATTGCGAAAAAAACCTCCCTTTGTTTATGGATTCGAGGGCGTGTTTCAACACATTGGGAAGTTCTTTTGGTACTTCATCTGAGGGTACTAAAACGGCTTTTTCAAATTTTTGTGGTTCTTTCATTTCTGTCTCCACCTGACAGTCGGAAGCAGTATAAAAAAATAAAATAATTTCTGAGGCATTATCCGTCACGCGGTGCGTAATGTGTACCAATTTCAATGATTTCTTAGCAATTTGGACGCCAGTTTCTTCCCAAACTTCTCTCACAAGAGCTTCTTTGGCAAATTCTTCGTGTTCAATTTTGCCACCGGGCAGTGTTAAGCCGCCGCCATTTAAGGGTGTTTGCGCTAAGAAAAGGAATTGTTTGTCACATTCGAGCAACAAACGCGCTGTTAAAGCGATGCGATTTTGGCTTTTAAATATAGACATTTCTGGTTCGTAGTATTTGTTATAGTAATGTTACAATAATGTTACAGTAATATTTGGTAATTACTTAGTCACGCGCTCGCTTCGCTCGCGCGCGTGAGGAGAGGTGGTTCGTTTTTCGGGCTTTGCCCGAAAAACGAACCACATTCTCTTTTTTTGCGAGCGCAGCGAGCTGTCGACTAAGTAATTAATCTAAGTTTTATGGTATTAAAACGCGGCTTCGCCGCGATAAAATTCTAATGGAGCGAGCCGTTTTTTTTGTTGAAAATTTGGGCGAAGCCCAAATTTTCAACAAAAAAAACGGCTCGCTCCGAAAAAAATCCCCGCGCCGCCGAAGGTGGCACGTTTTGAGGCACTACCACAAAAATTGGGTTAATTAGTGATTATTTAAACTTATCAAGGCAAAACTCAATAGCAGTTAATCGGGAGGATTGTATAGCTGAATTGGTTGTATTCGTTTTTTTATGTATAGGATTATAGGGTAGAAATTAGCTTTCAATTTCTCTCGCAAAACTACGGTCTTTTGTACGATTTTTCCAACTATTTTTTTCGCTTTTTATCCACTACATGCTTTAAAAATAAGTGGTGTTTCTGCGCACACTAATGTATCTGTGGCAACAGCTTGATAATTACGTGTTAATACATTATGATTAATAGACTGACTTAGTAAACACCGCGCAGAATAATTTACTGAAGCTGTAATTATTCCGATTTTAGGCTCTGATACTGAGGGGTCGTTTGTACTACTGTATGCCACTTGCAGGTAACAGAGTCGGGAATTTTTTCTGAATAGAGTAGGTTGTTTTGGGAAAATTTTACATCTGTACAACTTTCAAAGAGGTGCAAACTTTTTGAAAATTGTACAGATTTGAAATCATTTTAAAAAATCTTCCCGCATGGGGCTAAAGGCATCAATCAACACCCCTTCTTCAAGGCAGACGCAACCATGCACCACATCGGAGGGAATGTGGAAAGCATCGCCTCCCCTCAGTATTTTCTTCTTGCCGTCAACGATGACTTCAAAAACCCCACTTTCAACGTGGGTTATTTGGCTATGGTAGTGGTGGTGCAATGCGCCGATCGCATCTTTTGAAAACGCGACCTTAACCAGCATAAGTTTATCGTCATAAGCCATGATTTTTCGGCGAACACCGACGGCGACTGTCTCCCATGAGAGGTCAGAATTTTTGATAAATACGTTTTTTATTGACATGCTAAAGTGATTTTTTTTGGTAACTACTTAGTCACGCGCTCGCTTCGCTCGCGCGAGTGAGGAGAGGTGGTTCGTTTTTCGGGCTTTGCCCGAAAAACGAACCACCTCTCCTCACTCGCGCGAGCGAAGCGAGCTATGGGCTAAGTAATTACTTTTTTTGTAAAATACTAAGGGGAGGCAATCTACGTTTATTCATGGTTAATTATCGCAAATTTGAGGTGATTTATTAGCTAAAAAGCAGCAATGGTAGAATCCGTTCAATTAATGAATCAAAGAGTAGGGCTAAGTCAGACAAATGATTACCTTTGTTTGTAGAAAACGCGAAAAAAACCTTCATTTTTCTACGACAACAAAAAAATAGGATTTCACTTAAAATTTATAAAATTCAATGACAAAGCTATTTGTTTCATTCAACGCCGTACTCATCAGTATTTTGGCATTTTTTGGCTCAACGGAGTCAAAAGAATCAAACCCGATGTCTGATATGCCCATGTGCAGCACGCTATCAGACGCTGGTATCACAACTTGGGCAAATACGGCACCCTTCGCGCCCTTAAAATCGGTGAAAATGACACCTTCTCGTTTGGGCGTGAACGCAGCATTTGGGTTAGACACAACAACAAGTTATTCAATGCCTTTGTTGTCACAAACACCACAAGGTGAAATTTTGCTTTCATGGACTGAAAAAGACGCACAAGGCATCACGGCATTTTGCCTTTCTTTTTCAACCGATAATGGCAAAACATTCTCGGAGAAAAAAGTAATTTATGCGGGAACAGGCGTGAGTAACAGCCGCTTATTTCGGGCAAAAGTATTGGCAAAAAAAGACGGTAGCTTAGTCGCTGTATTTGCCAATAGAGCCGATGCACCTCCTCCAGCAACGGCAGCAGCAGCACCGCCACAAAACCGTGGTGGTCGTGGTGGACGCGGCGGTGGCGGCGGACGGGCATCAGAACTTGTGTTTACGGTTTCAAAAGACCATGGGGCTACTTGGACAAGCCTACAATCTGTGGATTCTGATCCAACTAAGGTCATGCGCGGTTTTTTTGACGCGACATTGATGGCAAATGACGAAGTCGCTGTGGCTTATTTAAAAGATGTAAAAGGCAGCACAAAGCACGAAGAACGCGATTTGCGCCTTGTTACCACAAAAAATGGTGTTTTTCAACCCGAAAAACTCATTGATGCGGTTGTCTGTGATTGCTGCAACATCAATTTGTTGACCGATGCCAGTGGTGCATTGAATGTTTATTACCGCGACAATAACGATGATATTCGAGATATTGCCAGACTGACCTCAACAGACAATGGTGAAACTTTTGCCAAATCGCAAATCGTTCATGCCGATGGTTGGAAAATTGCGGGTTGCCCGCATAGTGGGGCTGTATCAAGCACACAAGGCAAAACGGCTTTGGTCGCTTGGTATTCGGGTGCTGAGACAGAATCGGGTATCCGTTTGGTGACGCAAGAAGGTAAAAAATTGTTTACATTGACCGACCAATCGGTTAAAAACCCTGCGTTAATGGGCAATGCGAAGGAATCAGCCTTGCTTTGGGAACAAAAAGGCAGTGAGGGAAAAACGCAGCTCGTTTTTAGAAAAGTAGCAGGTGAAAAAGTATCAGAAACAATTGCTGTTGAAGGCTCTACAAATGCCACAAATTCAACAGGCTTGATGATAGGTAATCAATTGTTGATAGCCCACGAAGTGAAGCAAGACAATAAAAAGAATAGCTTGAAAATCGCTACTGTTGCCTTGTAAGGTTTCAAGGATTTCAAATTTCAAGGATTTCAAGCCTGAAATCTTTAGTTGAATGATAAACTACTATACACTTTTGCTCGCTTCGCTCGCAAAAAGAAGGGAAGGTGGTTCGTTTTTCGGGCTTTGCCCGAAAAACGAACCACTTTTCCCCCTTTTTTGCGAGCGAAGCGAGCAAAAAATAATACGCTATAAAAAGTGTATAGTAATTTAGTTGAATGATTTTTTACTGGCGAATTTTGCGCTATCTTCGCCTCTGTAAAAGAGTAAATGTGGTTGATTTTCTGCGAGTAAAGCGATCAGAAAAATGTATGACGATAGCCTATTAACTAAAATTGTCAGAAAACCATCTTTGAAATTCTTGCAATGTGAAATTCTTGAAATCTTTGAAATTCTTTGAAATTTCAAATTCTTTGAAATTTGGAATTTGAAATAAAAAAACTTACCTTTGCGGCACGTCCAGTTGAAAAACAAAACGGACAAGTTCATTCTCAATGGGGGCGACCGGATTCGACGGGAAAGTGAAGCTACTTAGTAAGCATGCCGAGTTATGGTGATAACTCTCGTAAAAAGGTTTTACTAAAATCTAGTTGGCAACTATCAATATGCCATGGCTGCTTAATTCTAGGAATTGAGACGCCTTCGTACGTTCAGCTTGAAGCCTCGGCTTCTCTGCGGGTTGCTTGAGACCTGCCCCGCTGCGTGCGTCATCCAAAACAATTCAAGCTAGCTGTTAGGGTGTCTTGATTAACAGCGAAATCCAAAGGGCTAAGGTGTCGGTTTGAGTGGGTGACTAAACTTCCCCAACACTCGAATAAATCAGATTAGTCAATAAGCATGTAGAAAGCTTTGTGGCGCTTTGTTCGGACGAGGGTTCGATTCCCTCCGCCTCCACTTTATTTTTAGAGTGAGTAACACTGTTTACCACACGCTCGCTTCGCTCGCGCAGAAAGGGGAATGTGGTTCATTTTTCGGCTTTGCCGAAAAAATGAACCACATCTTTTCCTGCCGTTGTGCGAGCAAAAGGCACGTATCTAAATATTATAGTGAACTAATAAATGTGAACAAAAATGTGAATAAAACAAAAAAGCGAATAGCCGTGTTAACGACTGTTCGCTTTTTTGTTTTTTATGTATTAGTAGTCCTTATCTAAAAATGGGGATTGAATAATTGTCACAGAGTCATTTATTTCAACAATCTCAACAAATATTCGCCGTAACCGCTTTTAACGTATTTCTGCCCCAATTTTTCTAATTGCGCATCGTCAATAAAGCCTTTTTCCCAAGCTACTTCTTCGATACAACCAATTTTCAAGCCTTGACGTTCTTCAATAACTTGAATAAATTGACCTGCTTGAAGCAAAGATTCGTGCGTACCCGTATCCAACCAAGCCGTACCGCGACTCAATACTTTCACCTGTAATTTGCCTTTTTCAAGGTAATATTTGTTGACATCGGTGATTTCATACTCACCACGCGGCGAAGGTTTGAGGTTTTTAGCTACTTCTACCACTGAGTTGTCATAGAAATACAAACCAGGAACAGCATAATTTGATTTCGGTTTTTTGGGCTTTTCTTCAATTGACAAGGCTTTGAATTTTTTATCAAATTCAACTACGCCATAGCGTTCGGGGTCAGCAACTTGATAGGCGAAGACAATGCCGCCTTTGGGTTTACTGCTCGCGCTGAGTTGTTCGCCAAGCCCTGCGCCGTAAAAAATATTGTCGCCCAAAATTAAAGACGCTGCATCGCGTCCAATAAATTCTTCGCCCAATACAAACGCTTGCGCCAAACCGTTGGGTTCGTGCTGCACTTTATAATTGAAATTCATACCGAGTTCTTCACCTGTACCAAATAATTTTTCAAAATTTGGCAAATCGTAAGGCGTAGAAATGATGAGAATGTCCCGAACACCCGCCAGCATCAAGGTACTGAGGGGGTAGTAAATCATAGGTTTGTCATAAATAGGCATCATTTGTTTGCTGACAGCGAGGGTCAGTGGATGTAATCGAGTACCTAAACCACCCGCGAGGATTATACCTTTCATCTATTTTCTCTAAATTAAAAATTAAAATATGTTAAAATTAAATTTTTGTAATTACTTAGCCTGCGCTCGCTTCGCTCGCGCAAAAGGAGGAGAGGTGGTTCATTTTTCGGGCTTTGCCCGAAAAATGAACCACATTCCCCTCTTTTTGCGAGCGAAGCGAGCAATAGGCTAAGTAGTTACAAATTTTTTATCTAAAAATCGGGTCATGCAACCGCAGTTTCAATCTTAAAACCAATTCATTGGGCTTAAATGGAAACGTGACAAAATCATCTGCCCCTGCTTCCAGACCTGCCAAAACTGTTTCGGGGTCAGCATCGGGTTCGGTGACTAAAATAATGGGAATTCGACTTTTAAAATCTTCGCGAATGAGGGCAATAAATGTCGTTAATTTATAATCCTCTACGTTCACGCTCACCACTAAAGCGTCTGCATGTTCGGCATGAACCCGCGCCAATGCCTCGCTTGCCGTTCCCACTCTAAGCGACCGATAGCCATATTTTCGCAAACGATAATCGAGAGCATTTGTCAAAACTGAACCTAAACCACACAGAAGAACCCGCATTTGATGAAATGATTTTGTAGAGGCAAAAATAGGGCTAAGTTTCCAAATTTCATTGCCCCATTACTAAAATCTTTGCAACAACCGCTTCTGGTGCGTCCAAGTTTCGGGTATTTGTTGCCAAAACAAAATAGACACCCGTTGAAACCCGCCGTCCACTAAAATCCCTACCGTCCCAAATAGCTTGACCACCCAATGCTTTTGTTTCAAAAACAATATTGCCGTGTGCATTTACAAATTTGACATTGGCATCGCGGGCAAAACCTTTTACGGCAATAGACCCTTCATAATCGGGGCGAACAGGGTTTGGAAATGCCACAATTTGGTCGGCGGGTTTGTTAAAATTTCCCCCCTCAGTAGCATCGCTGCGGAAACTCATTAAACCCTTGTCTGTTCCAATAAACACTTCACCGTTTGGTCTGACTGCCAATGCCGTGATATTATTGCTCGGCAAAGGACTATTTTCTACGTTAAACTTGGCAATTTCTTCGCGTCCATCGGCAGAAGTGACGAATAAACCGCTATTTGTACCAAACCACTTGCGGTTTGCCCCGTCAATTGCAATAACATTCACCGTTTTTTCGCGCAATAAGTGTTCATTGATATTGCTCAAAGAAGCCACCACCAAACGCGCTGTACAAGCCGTCCGAAATGGGTCACTTCCACATTCAAAAACGCCCACGCCGTTCGACGTACCCACCCAAACTGCACCATTGAGGTCAGTCACTACGCTTTTAATGGCTGCATTTTGCAATTCTTTTGGAAAATTGGCATTGTCAATCAACCGCACACGGTCATCAGTAGGAATATCAATATTTTTACCTTCGTCAAAAACAATAATACCCGATTGCGACCCTTTCACAATTATCCATTTGTAGCCCGAACCATCTACCACAATTTCATGCACCGATGTACTTGGCATTGCTGCCATTTTAGCCCATTTGCCGTCTGCTTTCAACACAATCAAAGCGTTTGCGGCATTGTTATTCGAGAGCCACAAATTGCCTTTTGTGTCGAAAGCCATACCCGCAATCCGTTGTCTTCCCGGGTCGCCGACACCCACTTGAAGCACATTATCGGTATTGGTTTTATTGTAATTTTTTACTTTCCCCTTGCTGATTTCGTACAAACCACTGCTGTATGTCCCCACAAAAGCCCGTCCATCTTTTGGGTGCACGGATACGCAAACAGCATCTAATTCGTTGTACGTTGAATTTGGATTGAAGCGATTGAAATTGAACCATTTATTGTCCTGTGAAAGCGTGGCAAAACCTTCTGCACGGTCATCGGGATTGATGTCGCTGCGCAATCTATCAAAAGCGACCCAAACGGCTGTATCTGTTGCCGCAATCGCACTTGCTTGGTCAGAATAGGGCGAATTGAAAATCACGGATGTGCATTGCACATCTGTTGCACGGGGCAGATAACGGTAGCCGTCGTAACGGTCGCCCACCCAAACCCGTCCTTCGGCGTCTTCTGTTGCGTCGGTCGCTCGAGCGATGCAATCACGGGCAATTGGTTTGGACACACCGTTTTTATCAATCAAATAAACCTTGCCATTGCAATCATTTTTGCACGTCCAGCCAACCAATAAATTGCGTCCACCAGCGTTTAAGAACTTGATAGAATAGCCATTTTCGGTTGCTATACTGAGGGGTCTATTTTGGGACAAAATGTTCAAAGTATCATTAATATCAAAGTACAATTTTCCGTTAAAAACGGTCATGGCATTTGAACTATACGCCTCTGGAAAACCCTCGGTGGTACTCATTTTTTTCCAAATTTTAAAATCCAATAAATTCAAATTTGGGTCATTGGCAACCGTGTAAATACCCCCCTCAGTAGCCGCCCATATTTTGCCTTCAAAAAGGGCAACACTGTATGTTTTGAGTTTTGTAAATGTCGTAGAAATAAATTCACCCCGCCGCATATTGAGCCTTGAAATGCCAAAACCACAAGCTAAAAACGCGGTATCGCCGTTGAAAGTCACGTCATAAATGGTTTTATCGCCCGTAATATTGATATTGTTTTTGATGTCGGCAATATTTTGAGTTGTGCCACCGTCTGTTCTTACGAGGTCAATATTGTTGTTTTTATAAGCCACCAACAAGGTTTTAGTGGGTGTATTGTACCGCACCAATTGCGCTCCGACTTCGTTCAAACTGTTGAGTTTATCCAAGCGTTCTATGCTTAAATCCGACTTAGCCATTTTCAAAACAGACAGACCCGTTGCCCAATAAACGGCATCGTTTGAAGTGGTGACACTCAGTCCCACACGATAAGGAAAATGGGTACGCCATTGCCCAATTTTGAGGTCATTTTGAGCCGAAAGGACGTTTGAAAACGATAAAAAAACGAGTAAAAATAGGGTTGTTTTCGTCATTTAATATTCAAATTTTAAAGCCTGTGCAGGAAATCCAAACAAGCACTTTTCCCGAATCAGTTTCGCTACTTTTTCGGGTACGAGTGCTTCCCAACCTTCTTCATCGTGCTTAATCATTTTCAGTACTTGGGTCGAATAAATGTGCAAATATTCGGGGTGATAGGCCACAATGTCTTCAATGTGTTTGGATTCTACGAGGTGGCGGTATAAGAACTTTACACCATCTGGAACGGGCATGTTTTGCGCCGTCATATTGTCTTTTGAGCCTTCTTGGTGCATAGGATAGACGTAAACCTTGACATTACGTGTGAATAATTCGCCAAAAGCGGTCAAAAGTCGTCCATCTAAATTATTGTAATATTTTTCATTAATCGTATCCAATAACTGTTTGACACCGACAACCAAACCTAATTTCGGAATTTTATAATCTGTCAAATAGTTAATCAATTTTTGGTGCTGTTCGCAATTCGACACCATGACTGTTTGCCCCAAAGCGCACAATAAATCGGCACGGTCGAGAAAATCTTGCTCGTCCAATTGCCCTTCCAATTGCAGATTGTCTAAGGTGATTTCCGTGACCATGAAACTTTTTTTGGCGTCAATTTCAGATTCAGCACGAAATTGATCCCAACTTGCCTTAATCATGTCTTCGTTGACCATCGTGACGGGACGGAAAGACCCGCGCACAACCAACAAGTTTTTACGGTATAAAAACTCTCCTGCTTGTAAATTGCGTTTGTCGGGTCCAAAAATCGCCACGTTCGACATTTTGTGTTTTATCAACCAAAGGCTCAACAAACGGTTGTCAATATCCATAAAATCGGGACCTGTGAGGCGCACCATATCAATCGAAATCCGCCCGTGAAGGCTGTCCATGAGACTTTGTAAAAGGATTTCTACGTTGTTTTGGTAACGCGAAACGCCATAAATCATATTGACACCCAACACGCCAATCGCCTGTTGTTGCAATTTGTTTTCACCGTCTAACATCCGCACATGCACGACCAAATCGTTGGGTTTTGAAGCGGGTGTCAATTGAAAACGCACGCCCAACCAACCTTCACCACTAATGGTTTTTGTGAAATTTATCGCCGCAACAGTATCCGCAAAAACAAAGAAATTTTGTTTCGGACGGTCGTGTCTCAAACGGTCTTCCATTAAGTCAAATTCGTGGTTGAGCATTTTGTACAGCCGATTTTCGCAGACATAACGCCCACCGGGTTCAACGCCATAGACTTCATCGGATACGGTTTTGTCATACGCCGACATGGTTTTGGCAATTGTTCCTGCCGCCGCTCCAACTTGAAAAAAGTGCCGTGCCACCTCTTGCCCTGCCCCAATTTCGGCAAAAGTACCGTATATTTTATCGTCTAAGTTAACTTCCAGTGCCTTCTGCTCCGTTTCGCGGGATTGGCGATGTATTTTATTTTGAGTCATTGTTGTTAGGAAGATTTCAAATTTTATATTAAAACTTTTTGAAAGTTGTACTATTATAAAAACGTAGTTAGAATAAACACGGCGCACCCCGCGAAATAACCCATCGCCGCCAACCAACCGACGCGTTTTAGATACCAAAAGAATTCAATTTTTTCCATGCCCATTGCTGTAACGCCCGCCGCCGAACCGATAATGAGCATTGAGCCACCCGTGCCAGCACAGTAGGCGATGAAGTGCCAAAATACGTCATCTTGTGGAAATTGCGTCGTCTCATACATGCCCATTGAAGCGGCAACCAAAGGCACATTGTCAACAATTGCCGAAATAGCACCAATGATGATGGCTATAACTGATTGATTACCAATACTATTTGATAGAAATTCGGCGCACCCCCTCAGTATGCCCGTTGTTTCAAGCACACCGACGGCGAGTAAGATGCCGACGAAGAATAAAATGCTTGGTGTATCCGTTCGTTCTAAGGCGCGTTTGACGGAAAGGGCATCTTTTTCTTCTTCGTCTTTTTCGGCGTGCATCAATTCCGTGACAATCCATACGATGCCAAGTGACAGTAACATACCCATAAAAGGCGGCAGATGCGTCCACGTCTTGAAAATGGGAACAAAAATTAATCCGCCAATACCCAATAAAAAAACGATGAATTTATGCTTTTCTGTGAGTGTTTCGACCCGATATACTGAGGGGTCTATATTTATCTCCATTGGTTCAAGATTGCCCTTAAATTGACGACTTACCAAGACAAGCGGCACTATCAAACAGGCAAAACTGGGTAAAAAAACGTGCTGTATCAATCTACCTGTTGTGACTTGTCCACCAATCCAGAGCATTGTTGTTGTTACATCACCAATCGGCGACCAAGCACCGCCCGCATTTGCTGAAATGACGATTATTCCCACCAATAACAAGCGTTCTTCACGGTCATTGACGAGTTTGCGGATAAAGGAAATCATGACAATTGTGGTAGTCAAATTGTCTAAAACTGCCGAAAGAAAAAAACTGACAAGCCCAATAATCCACAAAAGGGACACTTTTTTACGGGTTTTTATGCGTGCAATCAACACATCAAAGCCATCGTGTGCGTCTATTATTTCAACCAAAGCCATTGCCCCCAGTAGGAAGAATAAGATTTGTGCAGCATTAGAAAACGTCTCAATCAATTGATGTTCAACGGTTTGTATGGGCGCACCGCTTAGTGCATAAAGTGTCCAACAACCAATACCCGTGACCAAAGCTGAGGCGGTTTTATTGATTTTTATGGTGTGTTCAAAAATAATAGCGGCATAGCCTAAAATAAAAACAAGAATGATTGGGATAAGCATAAAAAAGTCTGTTTGGAAAATGTGAAATTTGAAACGTTAGAAAAAATATTGGGATATTAGCCACAGCGCGGCAATATCCCAATATTTTTTAAATTATTGTACTGATAACTTCGGAAATTTCAAAATAAACATTCGCGATGAAATCGGGATGTGCTATGTGACACTACGTCTCAATGCATAACAGTTCGACATTCTGGGTTATTATAAACATATTGACTCTACGAGTCATTAACACGCGCACAATTTCTCTGACACGTAGTGTCAAAATATTTACAATAATTTTGAAACCATACATAAAATCTAAATGATGCTTCTCGCGTTCGCTTCGCTCGCGCGAGAAAGGGGAATGTGGTTCATTTTTCGGGCAAAGCCCGAAAAATGAACCACCTCTCCTCCCTTTGCGCGAGCGAAGTGAGCGCAAAGGCGTACTTTTATGCGTTTCAGAATTTATGTATGGTTTCAGAATAATAATGGCTCTCTGACAAGTTTAGCGGCAGCAAAAGACCCCTCAGTAAATAAAGCATTTTTGAATCAAGAAACGACGTTAAACCGACGTTCGGGGAACTTTTTCGGAGCGAGCCGTTTTTTGTTAAAAATTTGGGCTTTGCCCAAATTTTTAACAAAAAAAACGGCTCGCTCCATTAGGTTTTCCTCGTGGCGAAGCCACGTTTTAATACCACAAAACTTAGATTAATTAGGTGTTTTAGAGGTTTCCTAATGACACGTAGTGTCAAAATGTTTATTTTAAAGATTTTTTATCTGAAATTCTCTTTATTTTCCTTGTTTCATATACTCGTCCCACGATTTATTCCTATAAATTTCCTCCGCCGTGAAGCGCAATTCGGGGAGCAATTGTTCAGGTTTTTTGTAACCGGGAGAGATGATAACGCGCTCCAATTTTTCATTCAAATAAACGATTGTTGGATAACTCATTTTACCGTCTAAAAGCGAATAGGCGAGGGTGTGAATACCATTGCGTCCGCCGCCTTGTTCGGGCGATACCCATACGAAAGTATTGCCTGCAAAATTCACGGAATCGCGCATTTCTGCATTAATTTTGATGCAATAGAAGTTTTTATTGAGATATGCGGCAATGGTATCGTTCGGAAACGTTTGTTTATCCATGACTTTGCACCAGCCGCACCAATCGGTATAAACGTCCACTAATAGTTTTTTGGGCGTTGTTTTATTTAGTTCCATAGCCTCTTGCCACGAATACCAAGTGACCCTTTCCCCCACCGTTTTGGGTTGTGGTGCATTGTGTTTGACGGTAAAAGAAGCCGTAATTACCGCAATAGCGAGTAAGGAAAATGCTAGAAAATGTTTTTTCATTGAAGCAATAGATTTATAAAGAAAATTTCAAATTTAAGTATAATTTTGAAAAAGTTACAACTTTTTGAAAGTTGCGTTCACCCACAAAGATTTCAAGACGCAATTAAAGACAAACGTTTAACGTAATAGTCACGGAATTATTGGAGCTATTAGAAGTAGAGCAAAAGGTTTAGGAAATTTTTTGTCTATGGCTTTTAAATAATCGGTTTTAAAATTTCGGCGGATTGAAATCCACCCCTACAAAATTGGTCATGCCTACAGCATTTTTAGCATATCTGCGTAATGTCAGTTAGTAAACAAAAAAGAGACTATCTTCTTTGGGAAGATGGTCTCTTTTTTGCTTAGTTTTGCTTAAATGTATTCAGGTCATTCGTCCAAATATTTTCTTTGGGCACCAAAAGGATAATCTTTGTCTTTACCCGAACAATTGGATTTGATGCGGATATTGAAAACCTCCGTTGTTCTCAAATCTTCTGTTAGCTGCGTTATGCCTGTAACGCTGAGCGTTGCTGCGCGTTGTTTGAAGCACTGTGCATTGTCGCGTAATGGCACTTTAATGGTTTCCCATTTAGAATATTTTTCCTTTTCGCTCACCAATTTGATGTTAAATGTTTCTTTATCCGCATTGTAAGTTGTGATAGAGTCAATTCTAAATTCAATCGTTCTACGCGAAGCGGCAATAGTTGCGCCTTTTTCAAGTTGCTGTACTTCCGATTCTTCCGTAAACTGCTCTTGAATCGTTTTTTCATTCGTCGTTTTGTCTGTGTATTGTGACAAATAACGACTCACTATCGAACGAATGAATTTTTGCTTGCGTTTGTTAAAATCATCTAATTTTTCAAACTCACCTTTGTCGCGAATTTGGTCTATTTCTTTTTTTATTTCGCGAGCGAAATATAAAGAAGACATGTTTTCTTCCGAAAATTCCCACAAACGAATATTACCTTTTGTGTCACCACAAGCCAAAAACTTACCATCTTGACTCATCGTAACTGCCGAAATTTTGCCTTCTGCAATCATCGTTGTTGCAATTTCTTTTTTTCCGCGCAATTCCCAAATTTTGAGTGTATCGCTACCGCCAATCAAATAACGACCGTCGGGCGAAAAACAGAAAATATTGTCTTTGGGAAGAATATTGAACGTATGTACTTGTTTGTTGGTAATCATATCCCACAAACGTACTTTGTTGTCGCTGCAAGTTGCAATAAAACGGTTTTCGGGCGAAATAGCCACACCACGCAACTCTTCTGATTTGCCTCTGTCAATCATCGGAAATTCGTGAAGCGCGCGACCTGTACGAAATTCCATAAGACGGAAGCTATCGCCAAATGTTTCAATGGCATAGTTATCATCACTCGTGACTAAGTGGCTGAGACCAGGCGCATTGTAATTCCTAATGAAACGGGCTTCACTATTCTGAATGTCATACACAAGACATTTGTTGCCTTGTTCAACAACTAAACCACGTTTATCATTGCAAAAAGCAATTGGGCGCGAGAATTTATTGTCATCAAATTTAACGACACTGACCACGCGTTTGCTTGTCATATCCATGACATTGATGCTGCTTTTTTCGCGAAAAGCAAGTAATGAGCCATCGCGCGCAATAACAGCCGCCCGACCATATTCACGGTCGGCAATTGCCATAGTCTTGCGTTTGCCATCCATTTCCCAGACATGAATACTTGGAGAGGTAACGATACCGCGCGAGTTCACTTGAACTTCGTCACCACTTCGAACGATTAGTGCTTTGCCATTTGCGCCAAATGCCAGCTCACGAATACGTGTATTGTCGTGTTGCATAATGACAACATCGGTTTGGGCTTTTATTTGCAGATGAGAAAAAAGCGTAAAAACAATCAGCCAAAAAGCTTGAATACTGAGGGGGTACTTTCCCGTGCAGTGTTGGCATTTTTTCATGAGTAGCTCGGATTTTTGTTAGTTTTTTTAAATTCAGAGACGTGCTATAACTTGAAATCAGTAAGCGGGCGTTTCCCCTGATGTTTGTTAGTAAAAAATGGTAGCGCAAATATAACTTTTACCTTGCAAGTTTAATGACTGCAAGCGTTTTTTTTTAATAAAAAACTATTTTTTTTGACGTAAACATTAAAAAAAGGTACAATTGTTTTTGTCTATTTTCATCGAAAATACCCCTTTGATTAGGTTGGACAAATAGACTATTGGTGTGTTTAATATGATGGGAAAGAGTGTAGTAGGCAATGTAGATATGGTTACCGTGAACAAATCTAATGCAAAATAAGTCTTTTTATACACTATAATAGTAAAAATGTGACAGTTTTCCAGTAAAATGGTGTTTTTGTTATTTATCTCTATTGAGGGGTGGGCATAACTCCAAAGCGATTTTTGGGCTTTACGCTCGCTTCGCTCGCGTAAAGGAAGGGAATGTGGTTCGTTTTTCGGTTTCACTGAAAAACGAACCACATCTCCTCCCTTTTGCGCGAGCGAAGCGAACGCAAAACATCTGTTTTTAATCAAAAAACGATGTTTTTAGGTTATGCCCACTCCTCATATATTAATTATATCCTATTGATTAACACTTATTTAATATTTTTTTCACTTAAAACTAAGACTCTTAGGGTTGCTCAGAAAAGCGTGTTTGTTGAGAAACCAACGCTCTACAACGTTCCATAAAACAACAATTGCTGACACGCTTTCGCAATTCCTAAAAAACGCCAAGATACTGAGGGGGTACTTAAAATGTTAAAAGCCTTGTAAACATGAGTTTACAAGGCTTTTAGGTAAAAAAAATGGTAGCTAATCTTAGTTGAAGATATACCGTAAACCCAATTGTACTTGATAAACATCATCTACACCAGATGATTTAACAAAAGTATCTTTCAAAAGAATTGTTTTGCCATCAAGAACCTGCGTTGTGAATCTGTAAGAAGGAACACCCGTTGCACTAACCGAAGCAAGTGTCAAAGGTAGTCTATTCGTTATTAGATTGCCTGTACCCCAGCTATTGTTAAACAAATTGCCGAAATTGAAAAAATCTGCACGAATCTGAAACGCATTTCTCTTGCCGTTCACTTTAATATATACATCTTGCGTAACCGTAAAATCCAAACGTGTCAACCACGGAAATTGACCGCCATTGCGTTCCGCATATTGACCTCTCCGTGTAGAAAGATAAGGATTATTGTTAATATAAGCGTCAAATGCTGCTGCTTGTTGCTCTGGCGTATAAACAACTGCTGTTGCACCCGAACCTACCGTAAGATTTGTAAACGTCAAGTCACTTGCCTTATTTGGAATGAACAAAAGGTCATTTCTTTGACCGTCACCGTTGAAGTCATTACTGTAGATATAAGAGATTTTACCACCCGTTGCACTCACCATACCAAGTGTAAACATGGTAGAACCACCGAAATTGCCACCGTAATTGATACGATAGTTCAAATAACCCACAACACGGTGACGCAAATCATTGTCAGAATATGCCAATTGTGCATAGTTTACACCGCCTACTGAGGGGATACCCGCATTAACTGTACTACCTACTGAAGCTAAATCTCTCGCTTGTCCGTAAGTATAGCCCAACATACCACCTAAACCTTTTGACGCTGTTCTTTCCAATTTACCTGTAAAAGTATAAGCAGAGCCTTCATTTACATTGGTCAAAACATACACACCATTTACAGTTGGGTTTATCAAACGGGCAGGGTTAACCGCCGTGCCTGTCAAACCAGATGCTGGATAACGCTCGCGTGAATCAGCTCCTGTAAACTTATTAGTTGGCGCATTTAAGTTAACATCAATGTAACGTAGAGCATTGAAAGTTTTATTATACAAAACCTCTGCCGTAGCCACGATACCGAAAGGCAATTGTTGGTCAACTGCCAAATTGGTTTTCCAAACTTGAATAAATTTCAAATTTTCGTCAGACGCATTAACATTATAATTGCTCAACTTCGTAATATCTGTTGTAGCAGGCTTGTACTTAGATGGGTCAAGTGTGAAAGGATATGCCGTTGTATTCGTTGCATTTACAGCACCGATGTTGACACCATTATTTCCTAATTGGTTAGAAATCAATACATAAGGAATACGCGATAAGAACAAACCAGAACCACCACGTAGTTGTGTCGTTTTGTTGCCAAACACGTCTAAGTTGAAACCAAGTCTTGGAGAGAAATAAATTTTAGACTTAGGCATATTAGCTGTATTCACTTTGTAAGCAGAACCATCAGGCTCTTTGAAGTTAAAACCTGCCACAACTGGATTATAATAATCAGTAGCTGTTTGCCCCACAGTAGTCATGTCAGCACGCACACCACCCGTCAATTTCAATTTATCAGACACTTGGTATTCGTCTTGTAGATAAGCACTTGTTGTGTGGATTTGCAACGGTTGTTCTGGCGCAGAACCATCTGGCAACAAAGAATAACGGTAATTGAAACGAGCCATCGAAACAGGTGAAACAGTAGCTGTTGGATTTGCTTTGTAAGCCAATGCCGCAGTTTTAAAATCTGCAATAGAATTGAACGTATAAACACCATTTGAAGCATAGAAAAACAAGTTGTTCGACTTGAAATATTCGTAAGCCAAACCTGCTGTAATTGTATTTTTACCTTTATAAATAGTAAAATTATCCGTTAAATTCAAGGTAGAATAGTTCAATTTATTATCAGGTGTAAATGGGTCAAAACCAACTGATGTCAAAGTTGTACCACCCACACCACTCAAAATATCAACCGTTGGGAAAATAGATGTACGATATTTTCTATCTTCAATTTGCTTATTGAAAGTAGCCACTAAATTGTTAGAATATTTATTCTTAAAATTAGAGTTTAATTCGGCAACAATTGAACGTGTATTGTCTTGAATAATATAACCCGTGTTTTGAGCTGAAATAGCCGTCGCTAAGTTGGTACGATTGCCATTACCAGCCGTAAGACTACTATTACTGTTACTGATATTTTGCTCAGATTCAGAATTGTGGTGCGAGTAACGGAGCGTTAGTTTATTATTATCATTGATGTTGAAATCAAGACGCGCAAGGTATTTTTTACTCGCAAGTGCGTTATTATAACCATCAATTGCACCCATGTCGTAATTGAAGTTAGACTTCATGAATGTACTCAAATCTTCCAAATCTGCTGCTGTTGTACGCGACACGTTGCCAGTTGCACCCGGGCGGCTCGCTACCCAGTTCAAAGCAGGCTTTGAACTATTTAAAACCTCAGCATTAACAAAAAAGAATAATTTGTTCTTAATAATTGGACCACCAATGCGGAAACCACCTGTTTGCTCGTCAAACACGTTGGCAGGAATAGTAATACCATTTGCTTTTTTGCCATTATAAGTATCTTTTTTCTGAAAACCATAAAGTGAACCAGAAAATTCGTTAGTACCAGAACGCGTTACAGCATTGATGCCAGCACCACCAAAACCTGATTGACGGACATCAAAAGGTGCAATATTGACCTGTACAGCTTCAATCGCATCTAAAGAAATAGCAGTTGTGCCTGTACGACCGCCCGCTTGCGTAGAGCCACCCAAACCGAAACCGTTGTTAAATACCGAGCCGTCAATTGTAAAGTTGTTTGAACGACTGTCTTGACCCGCAAAAGAACTACCATTACCATACGCATTGTATTTTGTAATGTCGTTGATTGTCCGACCCAAAGTAGGCAAAGCATTGATTTTTTCATTGTTAAACGATGCAGATGCACCATTTCTGTTACCGCCGATGAGTGCATTACGGTCATAAGTAACCACGACTGCATCAAGAGCAGTTGCAGCGTCTGCCATTGCAAACTTTTCGCTACCAAATGTACCCAAACTCAAATAAACATCTGAGCGTTTTTGCTCGTTGAAGCCAACAAATGAAACAGTAATTTCATAAGGACCACCAACACGCATACCGGGAATGTTGTAACGACCGTTTTCGTTCGTAACTGAACCATAACGCGTTCCAGAAGGTACGTGAACCGCGACGACTGATGCGCCGACGAGTGTTTCACCCTTAGAATCGGCTACAACGCCCGATAAACCAGAGGTAGTGACTTGTGCCGTCAAGGTGTTGCCCAGCAACACAATAAGGGCTGTAAGCATCAATGTCTTGATACTTAAAAAGTGAGTGAGAAGACTTTTTTTCATTAGAAGATATTCGATTTTGTTAACGAATTTAGATAGAAGTGAGTAGTGTAATGAAGATAGCATTGTTTTAAGAACGCCGCAAAGGTAGATAAAACTGATGTTAACTACATATTAACTTTCAAGGTATTTTTAGCGATTGTTAGCGATTTTTCGCTATGCTTTGATGTGAAGAAAATAATTTTGTGTATCTGTTTATATTACCAAATTTCTATTGGTATTCGTATGATTTTACTACGGATTAATTTTTTCTTAAAATCCCCCTCTGTATGTTTCCAAAACAAAGATACATCATGTCACCATTTAATCTACGGATTTTACAGATTATACACATCAAAAGTAGTCGTCATAATTCGTAAAATCCGTAAATCCGTAGCTAAAATGCAGTCGTTATACTCCGTAAAATCCGTAAAATTCGTAAATCCTTAGCTAAAATGCAGTCGTTATACTCCGTAAAATTCGTAAAATTCGTAAATCCGTAGCTAAAATGCAGTCGTTATACTCCGTAAAATCCTGATTCTAAAAAAAACGGCTCACCCAAAATTCAAATGTCGCCCACAATGCCCAATCACAATTTTTTGCTCATCTGCAAACCAACGAAAATGCACCCGCAAAGTATCGGCAATACTGTCTTTCGTACCAATGCGCAAATGCGCCATCATTTCATAGTCATTATCTTTATACGTAAATATGCGTAATTGGCGTGCTACCGCGTTTTTTTCTACTGTTTCAGATTCTTTAGCCGAAAAATCGTCGCCGAATATCTGACGGGCTTGTGCATCGGGTTTACCTTCGCAAAGGGATTGATAGTAGTCGGTTGCCAATTTCCACAATAGATTGAAAGCGCGTTTTTTCTCTCTAAAAGTGCGGCTTTCATTGGCAGATGTAAAAGCAGAAGGCAAGACCACGAGGCGTTCGGGGAATGTGGCTTGCAGGAGATTTAGGCTATCTTCGACAAAATATCGCTCGGCGGCGATGTCCAATATTTTTTTCAATTCGACATAATCAAAAGCGGCAACAGGCACATTTGATGTGGGTTGAAAAACCTCTTGTAAAGTCTGTAACTCGTATTTAAGACGGCGATTTTCTGTTTTTAATTCTTTCGTTTCGGTTCTCAGATTGTCTAATTCGCGGTCAGTATCGTTGAATATTTCCTTGATTTCGTTCGATAAGGCTTCTTCAGCAGTTTGTTGAGCATGACGTTTTATATCTTGAAAATTTTGATATTTTATGAGTTTAGCAACGTTTTCAGGTGTTGTTTGTCGGTAAGCATGTGTACGCGCCAATCTTTGTGCTATTTGGCTAAACATTTCTTGCTCCACATCTATATTGTCTGCTTTCAAACCATTGATTCTAAATGGTTTATAATCAAATTGAGGAATCATAAATCCGCCATTTTGATTGACTGGATATATAAATTTCACTTCGCCGCTTTTTGGCGTAAATTTATAACCCAATACATCTAACAAACCTTCCCAGTCTGCCTTGACATCTATCTCATACACTTGCGCCAAACCAGCACTTAGGTACGCTAATCTTGCCGATTTTATGGGCATTTCATCGTTATCATCGGGACAAACAATGACTATGGCGTAGCGTCTGTCATTAAACTCAATATCTGAATTGAGTTCATACACCGAATCTCCGTTGTCGAGCGTCACAACATTGGGTTGTGGGGTCAATATACTGAGGGGTAGGTGTTTCATAAATTTGCCGACAATGGGCGGTACATAAACGACGGCTGGCACGTCTGTCGGCTTAAAATCTTCGGTTTCGACGGTTATTTTGCAATCTGTTGTGATTTCAGTATTTTCATCGGACGCAGGAATTCGGCGAAAACTTATCGTTGTGTGCCACAATCGGGTCGTTAAATCCCCGTCTTTGCGCGAATATTTTAGCGAATATTGGGCTTCACCAGCGCGTTCATATTTTCCAAAAATGTAACGGCTGCCATCATCAAATTGACGTTTGTACGGATTGAAAGGCAATTCTCCGCCTAATGACACTTCCTCGCCTGACAATTGTGCAAGGGTTTGTTCAAGCACCAACAATGCCATTTCTAAATCGGCATCAGCTTTAAAATGCAAGGTATTAGCATAAACGAGCATCGGTTTTCTGTTTTTAAAAATGTTAAAAAATATGGTAATTACTTAGCCTATTGCTCTCCCGAAGGTTTTCGGGATGTAAACAAACTTCGCTCGAAAAAGAGGGGAATGTGGTTCGTTTTTCGGCGAAGCCGAAAAATGAACCACTTCCTCTTACTGTCGTTGTGCGAGCAAGAGGCACATGACTAAGTAACTGATGTTACGCACATGTGCTAAAAATGCCGTAGGCATGAACAATTTTGTAGCGGCGGATTTCAATCCGCCGAAAGATCAAAAAAGATTATTTAAGAGCCGTAGGCTCGGTGCATATAAATATGGGTCGAGCCTACGGCTCTTAATGAAAAGCGTATGTACGTTTTCGGCGGATTGAAATCCGCCGCTATAAAATCGGTCGAGCCTACGGCTCTGCGTAATGTCAGTAAGTAATTGAGGGATGGGCATAACGTAAAAGCGTTTTTTGCATCTCGCGCTCACTTCGCTCGCGCGAAGGGGGGAATGTGGTTCATTTTTCGGGCAAAGCCCGAAAAATGAACCACCTCTCCTCCTCTTACGCGAGCGAAGCGAGCGCAAAAATGCCTTTTAATGCGTATTTTGAATTTATGTATGGTTTCAAATTCGTTTTTCGTTTTTCACTTTTCACTTACCTTTGTTGTTTGTAAAAATCAATAATTCTCTCGTCGGTTCTAATATCATTTGGACGAATCGGTTGTCTCAAAACAATCCCATTTAATGTTCTACACCGACTTAATGCCACGTAGGTTTGCCCTACTTCAAATGCCCCGCCCGACAAATCAATAATCACTTTATCAAAAGTTTTTCCTTGCGATTTGTGAATTGTCATTGCCCAAGCCAAGCGCAAAGGGTATTGTTTGTATGAACCGACTGATTCGGCAGCAATATTTGCACCACCGTCGGCGAGCGTATAGCGCATAATGTCCCAAGTTTGGCGTTCAACATCTAAGTTTTTCAATGTTCCGTCGCGGTCTTCAACTTGCACTGTAATTTTATCTTGGTCTAAACGCACAATTTTACCAATCGTTCCATTAACAAATTCCCGTTTGGGGTCATTTTTGACAAACATCACTTGTGCGCCCAATTTCAACTTCAAAATTGGTTCAGCAGGGGCTTGTTTTGGGTCAAATGCACCTGTCAATTCGGCGATAAAACTAAACTCGTGGGTTGCCAAAGAGCGCAACTCACGGCTATTAATCTCATCAACAACGGCATTTCGTGGTGACAACGTGATAAAATAATTTTTATCGTTGAAATCTTTAACATATCGTTCATTCAAATCATCTAAATCATCATAATCTACTTCACCCGACCGCACCGCATCTAATAATCGAATAAAATGCCGCGCCGATTGCCGATACACTTTTGTTAATTCCATCATTTCTAAATGAAATTCGCCCGCCATAATATCGTGTTCTTTCAACACTTTTGCCGAAAAAAAATAGGGCGACTCGTAATAGGTCTGAAAAAATTGCTGCTCTTCGGGTGTTGCCACAACAGGCGGCAATTGAAACAAATCGCCAAAAAAAACGACTTGCACGCCACCAAAAGGCGCAGGATTTTCTCGATTGATACGCAAAAACAAATCAATATGGTCAATCATTTCGGCTCTGACCATCGAGATTTCGTCAATAATCAGCACTTCCAGTTTGATATACAAGCGACGGTCTTTCCGTTTTTTGATGTCTTCTTGTCCAAAAAATTTGCCAGGGAAACCAAAAAACGAATGAATCGTTTGCCCTTGAACATTCAGAGCTGCCACGCCTGTTGGTGCAAGCACGACACATTTTTTCCGCGTTGTGTTGCGAAAAAGATGCAATAAAGTAGATTTGCCCGTTCCTGCCCGCCCCGTGATGAACAGATTTTTCGATGTTTTTTCCAAAACATCAAGCGCGAAGGTAAAATCGGAATTAAGTTCAAGCGGTGATTTCAACTGTTGAGATATTTTTATATTTTCTGAGGGGCGAAGATAGGATTTAAAATTGTTTTTTGGAAGCGGCTTTTGATAATGATTTTAAAACGTTGCGCGTACTTGCGCCCTGCCCACATGTACAGCCCGAATCCCCCCAGTTTGTCGTCCTTCATAACTTACTGAAAGCAGGATAGAATTGGATAAAGTTTGGTCATAACTAACATTCCAAAGCCTATTTTTACCCGATTGTAAACCCTCCAAAAGTGCGAATTCGACGGGTGTATTGCGTTCGCCGACGTAATTAATTTTGATAAAAGCAAAACGCGCACGCAATTGTACCAACGATGTATGTGTCCAAGTGGATTCTAATGAAAAATCGTTATTTACAATACGTTCATTGTTGTTAATCAATATATTACGCCCATTTCGGTATTTGTAGGCGAAGCCGAAACGGAGATTTTCGGACACTAACCAAGCCCATTCGGCTTCTATTTTTACCTGCGATACTTTGTAATTTCGGTTGTTAAATGCCTCCGATGCGTTTGATTGATAGCCCGTTGACACATAATTTAAAAACGTGAAGTTTCGTCCAATATTCCATCTATTTCTAAGAAAATAAGCGGTAGTGCCGCGTTCTTCAAAACCTGTAACTAAGACAACACGGTTGCGATTTGTTAATTGTCCTAATTCAAAATCGGCGACGGGGTGATTGCGATTAAAATAAATTGAATTTCTTAAATTTAAGGTGAGTGCCACCAACGCAATATCGGGAATATTTAATTGAAAAGGATTCCATTGCGAAATAGGCGTTTTTAGGGAAGGGTCTAATTGAAACTCATTTTTAACACGTCGGGCAATTTGTACATTAGAATTAGTAGAAAAACGATTAATTAATTGTCGAATAAATAGGCTTGAATCATTGGCAAATCCAGCCATTTTGGGGTCAAAACGCAGACTTTGGGCAAAACTTACATTATTTGTTCGGATAAATTGATTGGTAAATAAAGAGACCCGTACATAATCCGCTTGGTCTTTAAATGGTGCAATTTCAAATTCGTCTAATTGCGGAATTGTATCCGTATTTCTATTGCGCCAAACGTATTGCCCTTCACCTTTATTGACTTTAACATATTGATATTCAACTTTTTGCTCTTGTCCAGAACCTATTTCATACAAAGAAGAACCGCCCAATAAATTCTCCCAAAATCTAAAATTATATTCAATTCTACCCAAATAACTTGTCTGTGGGCGTAGGATTGTAAGGCTTGAATCATTGACTTTTAAATCTCTGTAAGTCAAATTCCAATTTAAAATAGAATTGGGATTTTTAGCTACATTCCCGCGAATCGCCAACTCATTAATATCAGATATTTTATTAAATTTATTTAAAAATGGTTGATAATCAAATCTTTTTGAAAAATTAATACCAAAATCCACCCCCTCAGTATAAGGGCGTTCAAAACCGATTTTCCACAAATCGTAGGCAAAACTTGCGCGCGTGAGTGTATCGGCGGCTAAACTTGTATTGCGACTTTTATCGCGACGTTCATTGCGTTCGCGTTCAAATCCTGTAATGAATTTTATATTGTTTTTAATTGTTTTTGATAATTGCACATTAGGGCGCGTAAAATGTGTTTTTTCAACAATTCCATTGGTATTTAAATCATTGTATTGCCCATTAAATTGCCAATTATTGTGGTCAAAATTAAAACGTAGATTGTGTTTTTCGCCATTATAAATTAAACCGCGTTTAAAATTACCGTATTCATAAATCGTCGAAAAATAATTATTTTTAGTAAAATTAATTAAGCCTAAAATAAATTGTTCATTTGCTGATTGTTGCAATGTATTTAAGTTGCCAATTGTTACATTATTCGTAGCATTTTGATTATTTTGAATTAATGGTAAATTCCAATCGCGGGTAAATTCGGCATTTCTGTACGGATTTAAGGGTTTAAAAGTGGCTTGTGTGGCTTCAAATTTAATATCTGTTGTTAGTGAATATTTCTTTTTATTGTCAAAATAAAAAGAATTTTTTAAATTAGAATAAATACCAAAACCACGATTAATAGAATCGCCTTTTGTCGAAAAACGATTTGCATCATTATTGCTCATAGCACCTTCGACGGTCAATTTTGTATTGTCCGAAAATGGGTATTCTGCCCCAAAAGTGGTCAATTGTTGGCGTGTTGGCGGCACTAATTTTCTTATTGGTTCAAACGCTCCTCGTTTAAATCCCGTTGCCGAATCGGGCGCAATCCACTTATACACCCGCCCGTTTGTTGCCGAAATTTCTTGAATATAATTGCCGTTGCCATCACCGACGGGCGTAAAACTTGCCGTAAATCGGGCAGAATCGGGGTTTGTTGAATACACCAAAACGTCTGTATATCGTCGGCTACCAATAATATAATCTACTAATTTGTATTGCACCCTATCGGCTCTAAAACCGTCTTCGGTTGTCCGAATACTGAGGGGAGTAGCTGCGGCATTGCCGATGCCTCTGAGCAGTACTTTGTCGAGCGAATCAAGGGCTTGTGTGCCGCTTGAATTTTTAGAATCTTGTTCGTTGTAAACACTAAAATTTAGACGTAACTTTTTGATGATCAATTCGTTAAAAACAGTCGTTGTTGTGCGCAAATAGCTTTGGTCAGCGTATTCAAATTCCACCACAATCCGCGAATCTTTGGTGACTAATCGTTTGGGTGTGAACATTATATCGCCCCGATTGTAGTCAATCACATAATCATTTTCTTCCCCGCGTGTGAGCAGTTTGCCGTCAAAAAATACTTTTTCTGTACCCGACAAAACGATGAAAAAAACGACCCCCTCAGTAGCCAACAACCTAAAAGGACCTTGATTGCCTTCCGAAACGGGCAGAACCGACCGCGCAAATTTTCCGCGTGCCACCGCCGCCGATACCCGACTCGATAGCGTTGCCGTTTGCGGTTTTGTGATTGAATGGTTTAAAGGAGTTTTAAATAAAAAATTAGTCGTATTTGAAAACGTCCCGCCTTGCAATTTTTTGTAATAATTGGTAAAATAAGAATTGGGGCTTTTTAATTCATAATCACCCGCAATTAAACTATTTTTTCCTTTTTTTAATTGAATATAAATGCGGTCAAATTCTCTCAATTGTTGGGTATTTCCTTCGGCTTGAATGGGTAAATTATTGTCCGTCATGGCGGCTAAAACGTCTAAATCGCCAATTTTTCCAGCCAAGTTTAAATTAAAGTTTTGATTAACCACCAAATTTTGATTAGTACCCAATGAAAAACCTTGCGTATAATTGCCCGAATAATCCAATGATTTGTCAAAAAGTTGGTTGGAAAGGGAGGGGGTCGTATAATCGGCATATTCAACCGAAGAAGGCGGTGCATAACGGTCAATTTTGGAAGAATCGAGCCTAAAAAAAGGTTTTCCAAGATTGATTGGCAATACACGATAGCTTAGTTTGAAGTTTGAAGTTTGAAGTTTGAAGTTGCGGTGCTTTAAAATGATTAGGTTGTTTTTTATATTAAATTGTGTAGAATCTAAAGGCGTATTGCTATCTAAATCAATTATTTTTATTGTATTTTGGATAATTGTTAAAGTGTCTGATGCAAGTGTGTCTGATGTGGTATTTACGACAAAATGACGTTCATTATTGATGTTTTGAGCATTTAATTTAATCAAAAAAAGTAAATAAAAAATTATAGCACAAATGGTTTTATAAATCCTTGAAGGATTTGTAGAATAGGTCGTTAATCTCAGTATTTCTATTTTTTTTATAATTAAATTCATTATTTTTATTAATTATTTGTCATTCAGGAGGAATATTTACACCGCGTTTTTTGTCGTTTTTTGTCGTTTTTGTCATTCAGGAGGAATATTTACATCGCGTGTTGAAGGTGTACGCGGCATAAAGATTCTTACTGAATGACAAAAAACGCGATAAAAAGGAAAAAAAAAGACACCCAAGCACTCTATTCGCTTACAAAATCAAAGCAAAAGTACAACGATTTGATAAAACAAACACGGTGTTGTACTTTCACGCCGAAAAAGCCGTTAAAGTAAAATCAAACAATCTGACTGAGAGGCTGAAATTACATAAAGTATCCAATTCTATTTTTTAAAATATTGGAAGTCAATCCCTTGCAGTTTGAAATCTGAAATTTGAAATCTCTCTTATGCCGCTTACTCAGCAATATATAACGGAAACAAACGGGCAACTTGCCGTTTGGCACATTACCGAAAATGAAATGTTTTTCAAAGATAAATTGTCTTTGACGGACGCTGACCGTGTGGAATTGAGCGAGCGTAAAGGAAGACGGCGTTTGGAGTGGTTGGCGGGTAAATATTTGGTGCAACTGATGATAGATTTCAAATATAAAATCATAAAAGATGAATTTGGAAAACCTCACTTAGAGGGTTCTGATGGACATATTTCGATAAGTCATTCGGCACATTGGGCGGTGGCAATTATTAGCCCACGAGCCGTTGGTATTGACATTCAAGAAGTTACACCACGTCTCGACCGCATAGCTTGGCGCGTGATGAACGAAAATAAGTTGAATCAATTGGACGAGCTACATCGGCTTGACCACTTGCACAGCTATTGGTGTGCAAAGGAAGCCATGTACAAAGCCTACGGTTGGCGCGGCTTGGATTTTCGCAAAAACATGGTTATTAAACCTTTTGTTTTTCCCAAAAATGGCTTGTCAGAAGGCGTTTTTCGTCCAGTTACTGAGGGGGTCGTTTTGACGGATAATTTTGAAAAAAAATTCACTCTTTATCTGGGGAAAGTAGATAATTGTATTTTAGTATATTGTCTTTTAATTACTTAAAGGATTTCATATCCCAAATTATAAATTCAATAACCTTTACTCACCGAAACAACATTCAATAGTTTTTCCTTTCTTTGAAACCGACGATAATTTTCAACAACACCATTTGATGCCGTTCCCACATTCGTCAAAGAGGCAACGTGTGGCGTAATCGTTATTTTTTCATTGTGCCAAAATGGGTGATTTTCGGGCAGTGGTTCTTCTCGAAAAACATCTAAAAGTGCGCCCGATAAATGTTGATTTTCCAATAAGTGAATCAAATCATCGTCCACCAAATGTTGCCCGCGACCAACGTTTATGAGAAATCCGCCTTTATTGAGCCGTTTTAAGTTGTCAAGTCCCAAAATATTCTCTGTTTCAGTAGTAAAAGGCAGTAGATTTATCAATACATCAGTCCCTTTTAAGGCTTGTTTTAAACCGTTTTTACCGTGAAAACAAGCGATATTGGGTAAATTTTTCTCCGATTTTGACCAGCCTTTGGTCTTGAAGCCCAAAGCACTGAGTTTCGTCGCCGCATAAGCCCCAAGTTCGCCCAAACCTAATACACAGACGGTTGTATTTGGAATTGTTTTATAAGGTTTTTGTTGCCAAATTTTATGGTTTTTATCTAAAAAATAGGCGTTCGTATTTTTCAAATAGTTCATAATGCCTGTGAGCAAATATTCAAACATATCGGCGGTCAATTGCGGGTCAACGATTCGGGTGACGGCAATGTGTGCGCCAATTTGCTGCCCATTGATGACATTATCCACCGAAGCACCCACCGATTGCACAACACTCAAATTCGGAAATTGTGCTAAAACACCCTTTTCTGGCTTCCAACACAAGGCAAAAACAACGTTTTCTTTGTTTTTTACATTCGGGTATATGTCAATATTCACATCGGGCAGTTTTTGCTGTAAAATGTTTGCCCAGGGTTTTGGGTCTTTGTTGTTGAAAATGATGACGATACTCACGATTTTTGATTTTTAAACTTTAGAAATTTATCACAAATGCAAAGTATCTATTGTAATTTGCGGCTGTCTTCGTTAAGCATTTTGAAACCATACATAAAATTCTAAAGTGCATAAAAGTACGCCTTTGCGCTCGCTTCGCTCGCGCAAAGGGAGGAGAAGGTGGTTCATTTTTCGGGCAAAGCCCGAAAAATGAACCACATTCCCCTTCTCGCGCGAGCGAAGCGAGCGTGAAAAGCAGCGTTTGGATTTTATGTATGGTTTCAAATTAAGCATTACTAAAATCACATGTAATTACTTAGGTTCAAAACTTTAAATTTGCGGCAAAACTCAATAAGCGATATGAAAAAAATAGCCTTTATCTGCCTTTTGTTGTCTCTTGCTTCACTCGCCAAAGCCCAATTGACTGCAGTGGAAATTCTGCAAAAAACAATCAAAGTACATGATACTAAACATCGTTGGCAAAAGTTAAAAGCCAATTTTGATATGCGTATTGTCCGCGACAAACACGCAGATAGGTATTTTACAATTGGGTTAAATCTGCCTAAAAAATCGTTTTTCTACAAGGTTAAAACCGATTCTGTACAGTATGCGCAAGGATTTGAAAAAGAGAAATTAGTTGTTGAATTAAATGGTAAAACGGATATTTCAGAAATAAATATTAAAAAACATGATTTGAGCCAAACCCGCACCCAATATTTGAAAGAAGTTTATGAATACCTTTTACTTTTGCCGATGCGTTTGCAAATGGACAAGGCTTTGTTATCGAAAAACTACTCAACAGAGGTTTTTAACAATGCCAACTGTTATAAATTGACCATTCAATATGAACCCATCAATGAGAACGAAACATGGCATTTTTTCATTGATACTCAAAACTTTATGCTCAAAGGCTATCAGTTTTATGTAAAAGACAAGACCACAAATGGCGAATATATTTATCTTGAAGATTACGCGCTTACAAAAGGTATATTGATGCCTAAAACCAAGCGTTGGTTTTGGAATAAAGACAATTCGGTTTTCCGAACAGATAGGATATTGCGATGCTATTAAGTTACAAAAATGGGTAATTACTTAGTCACGCGCTCGCTTCGCTCGCGCGAGTGAGGAGACGTGGTTCATTTTTCGGCGCAGATAAAAAATGAACCACCTCTTCTCTTGTTGTTGCGCTAAACCTTTCAGCCTTAGTATAAATCTGGATTTAACCAAATTTTTTGGTACTGTCCTTTGGCATCGTACATTTCAGCTTGTCGCTTGATGTTAAATTTGCGGTCGCGTGGGTCATTGCCAACGCCTGCATTGTACATCCAGTTGCCATAATTGGAGTGTACGTCGTAGTCAATAAGCATACTTTCAAAGTATTTTGCGGCGATGCGCCAATCTTGCTCCCACTCTTTTGCCCAATAACTCGCCACATTTTGCCGCCCTCTGTTACTCATAAAACCAGTACGTTGCAGCTCCAACATATTGGCGTTTACAAAAGGTTCGCGTGTGTTGCCGTGTGTCCATTGGCGGAAGGCGCGTTCATTGAACTTCCACTCATAGTGCGTACCTAAAATACCTTCCAATTTGAAGATTTTATTGCCGTGTTTGAGCGACACGTATTTGAAATAATCGCGCCATATCAGTTCAAAAACCAACCAATAGGTGTCTTCATTTTTACATACTTCGCGCTCATATTTTTGTACTTCCCGATAAATCGTTCTTGCTGAGACGCTGCCGTTTGCGAGCCAAGCCGACAATTTTGAACTGTACCCTTCACCAATCAGTCCATTGCGCGTTTTTTTGTATTGAGACAAATTTTCTGTTTCAAAAAAGTAATTCTCGATGCGATTCAAAGCCGCTTTTTCCCCACCACGGAACGGAAAAGCGGTGTTTTTGTCTGTCTTGAAGGATTCTAAACCCAAATCTTCCAAAGTCGGCAACACGTTTGACGTGGCGAAAAAATTATCTTTTGCTTGAGGTGCGACCGCTACTGTTGTGCGTATTTTGCATTCTCTTTCGCATTTTTTTCTAAATTCGGTGAAGACTTCAGGGATTTTACTTAAGTTGGGGTAAGGAACATCGTCGGGGTGAAATAAAAATTGGTCGTAAGTTTCGACCCACTTCACCGTCTGCATACTTCCCAAATTTTGAAGGTTTTGTTTCACAGCTTCTTCATCGGGTGTCCATTCTTTTTGCAGAAATACGTTATTTATTTGATGTTCTGTCACCAATTGAGGCACCGTATTTTCGGGCGTATCAAGAAATACGTACAAAGGAATATTTAATGCTGCCAAATTGTTTTTCAAATCTCGGACTGTTTCCAACAAAAACTTTGCTCTAAATTTTTCCGTTTTTTTGAAGCCGTGTTTATTGGTTTCAAACTGCCGAGGGTCGAGGCAATAAACACCAATGGTTTTACGCGCATTTTTAACAGCCTTGAAAAGCGACTGATTGTCTTGGGTTCGGAGGTCGTTTCTAAACCAAACTAAATTATTCATATCAAAATTTATCTTAGGTTTTAAATTTATCATTTTTATAAACCTAAAAAGACAAGTAATGTTTTGAAATTTTGCACAAAAATAACAAGGTTCACGCCGTGAAAGCAGCGCGCAAAAAAGTTCAAGAACCTATAGTTCAGCTTTATCTATCACATTAATAGCACTACAAATACTGAGGCGCATTAGGCATCTTTTAATTTTTCATAGCGCACACGTTCCAAAATCGAATTGCCAAAAATACACAATCCTGAGTTAAAAATGCACAATGACACCGTTCCTGCGGTCACCCAACGCCACGGCTCACTACCCGACGCTTTGAGCATAGCCGACTCCGCAACCAAACAAACTCCTAAACCAATGATAACCAAACCGAGAGGGGCTTGAATAAGCCAATTTTTGTAATGTTTTTTCATTTTTTACTTTTTTTATAAGCGCTGTAAAATTGAGCCAATTACTGCAAATGTCTCCCAAAATAATTTTGAAACCATACATAAATTGAAAATACGCATTAAAAGGCACTTTTGCGCTCGCTTCGCTCGCCCAAAAGGAGAGAGGTGGTTCATTTTTCGGGCAAAGCCCGAAAAATGAACCACATTCCCCTCTCGCGCGAGCGAAGCGAGCGCGAGAACCAGCAATTTAGATTTTATGTATGGTTTCAAAAATAATTTATAAAAACTATTGCAATGTTGCACTATTTTTTCCTATATTGTATATTTTACTTACTTTTGTTTCTTTGGGATTCACCAATATTTTTGCTTCATCAAACAGTATAGTATATTAAGTTATCGGCGTTGCCCTCATTTTCTTTGCGCAAGTGATTGTGTATGAAATCAAAAAGCGATAACTCATTGTTTTGGCGATGCGTGTAATTCAATATTTAGCTTTGAAAAAACGTAATTACTTAGTCACGCGCTCGCTTCACGCGCAAAAAAGGAGAATGTGGTTCGTTTTTCGGGTAAAGCCCGAAAAACGAACCACCTCTCCTAACTCGCGCGACCGAAGCGAGCGCGTGACTAAGTAATTACGAAAAAACAAAAAATCAATTAATAATGTCCTTATGATTTCTATTCCTATTCTCACTATTTTCATCAGCCTCGCGGCAGGTTTTGCTTATATCAATCACCGATTTGTGAAAATGCCCTTCGTGATAGGCTTGTTTTTTTTGGCAACCATTTTTTCCTTTTTGGTGATATTGGGAAAAGGCATTGATGATACATTTTATCAAAACGTAAAGCACTTGGTGGAACAAAGCCAAGTAAGCAAGTTGATATTAGAAGTCATGCTCGGATTTATGTTGTTTGCGGCGGCATTTCATACCAATTGGAGCGATATAAAAAAACAACTCAAGCCCATTAGTCTGATGGCTTTGTGCGGCGTGTTGTTGTCAACTCTCATCATCGCGCCTTTGTTTTATTGGATAAGTCATTGGTTTGGCATTAACATCAGCTTTATCTACTGTCTGTTGTTTGGGGCGTTGATTTCCCCGACCGACCCTATTGCCGTGATGGGCATTCTCACAAAAGCCAACGTCCCTAAGAAAATAGAATCAACGATTGTTGGTGAGTCGCTTTTCAATGACGGTGTTGGTGTCGTGTTGTTCATCGCCTTGTTAGAGACGCTCAAATTAGGCGAATCGAGTATCAATTTCGCTCATTTAGGGTCTATTTTCCTTCAAGAAGCCGTTGGTGGCAGTTTGTTTGGTTTGGGATTAGGCTACATTTTACATCAACTTTTGAAATCCATTGACCACTACGAGACTGAGGTTTTGTTGACAATCGCTTTTGTGATGGTGGGTTACAGTGCCTCGTTAATGCTGCATTTGTCGGGTGCTTTGGCAATGGTTGTGATGGGGCTTTTCGTCGGTAATTATGAAAAAAATACCGCCATGAGCGACATCACATTGGAATACGTACACAAATTTTGGGAGTTGGTAGATGTCATTCTCAACGCTATTTTGTTTATACTCATTGCCCTTGTTATTGTCGTCATTGACTTCAAAACCACGTATTTAATCATCGGACTTATAAGCGTTGCGATTGTTTTACTGTCTCGTTGGGTCGTTATTCAAGTGCCACGAAAGTTGTTACCGACGTGGGTTAGTTTTGACAAAAAAGAAGCGACTGTTTTGATATGGGGTGGTTTGCGGGGCGGTTTGTCATTGGCTTTGGTCTTGACTTTGCCCGAAGGTGAAGCAAAAAATTTGTTGGTTATTGTCAGTTATTGCTGCGTGGTTTTTAGCATCTTGTTGCAGGGCTTAACCATTGAAAAAGTGGCGAAACGGATTGCGCCTGATGTGGAAAAAGGGTAAAAATACTGAGGGGGTGAAATCGCGTTGATTTTACCCCCTTAGTATTTTTGGCTCTTTCGTTAAACTACTATTAAACTACTATACACTTTTGCTCGCTTCGCTCGCAAAAGAAAGGGAGGTGGTTCATTTTTCGGGCAAAGCCCGAAAAATGAACCACTTTTCCCTCTTTTTTGCGAGCAAAGCGAGCAAAAAAGAGGGAAAAGTGTACAGTAATTTAAACTACTATACACTTTTGCCAGCGAAGCGAGCGCGGGCGAAGTAATTACCTCCAAAAAATCTATGCCGAACATGCCATGCAATCAGGGTCATCTAAGCTACAAGCATTTGGAAAGTTCTCCGCTTCAATCAACTCTTGCGCCGTAATTGTTTTGACGTTTGAGAAATCAATTTTCACTTGATTAGGTGCTTCAGCCACGTAAGAACCGCCATATACTGAGGAGGTCACGCCGACCGTTTCAGCTTTATAATTCCGTTGGTGTTTTGCCGACAAAGTGAACTTAATCGGGTCTGCCGCAGGGCGAGTACGCAGATAATACATGCCCGTTTTCAAACCTTTTTGCCATGCGTAAAAGTGCATAGACGTCAGTTTGGTGAAACTTGCCGATTCCATAAACAAATTGAGCGACTGGCTTTGGCAAATAAACGCGCCTCGGTCTGCCGACATATCAATAATGTTTTTCATGGACATTTCCCACGATGTTTTGTACAAGGCTTTCAATTCATCGGGCAAACCTTCGATATTTTGAATCGAACCGTTGGCGGCAATGATGATTTGCCGCGTTTCGTCGTTCCACAAACCTAAACGCACCAAATCGTTGAGGAGGTGTTTGTTGACCACAATATGCTCACCACTCAATGTCCGACGGGTGTAAATATTCGTCGTATAAGGCTCAAAACACTCGTTGTTACCGAGAATCTGCGACGTAGAAGCCGTTGGCATTGGGGCAACCAACAAAGAGTTTCTTGCCCCTGTTTTGACAACTTTTGCCCGTAAAGTTTCCCAATCCCAACGTTTTGACGGCTTAATGCCCCACAAATCGAATTGTAATTCGCCATTACTGAGCGGGCTGCCTTTGAAACTTTCGTAATGCCCGTGCTTTTCTGCCAATGCCACCGATTCGGTCATGGCAGCGAAGTAAATTGTCTCAAAAATATCTTTGTTCAAAGCGCGTGCTTCCGCAGAATCAAACGGCATACGCAACATAATAAACGCATCAGCCAAGCCTTGAACCCCCAAACCAATCGGACGGTGTTTCATATTGGAGTACCGCGCTTGCTCAATCGGATAGTAATTGATGTCAATCACTTTGTTCAAATTGCGGGTAACAACGCGGGTAATGTCATAAAGTCTTTCAAAGTCAAACGCACCATTTTTGATGTATTTTGGCAACGACAAAGATGCCAAATTGCACACCGCCACTTCGTCTTTTGAGGTGTATTCCATGATTTCGGTACACAAATTCGACGATTTTATCGTTCCCAAATTCTTTTGGTTCGATTTTTTATTGGCAGCGTCTTTGTACAAAATATACGGTGTTCCCGTCTCAATTTGCGATTCCAAAATCTTGTTCCATAATTCGCGGGCAGACACAACTTTACGCGCTTTGCCTTCGCGCTCGTAACGGTGATAGAGTTCTTCAAATTCGCCACCGTAAGTATCTTGCAATTTTTGCGCTTCGTTGGGGCAGAACAACGACCACGGTTTGTCATCTTTCACGCGCTCCATAAACAAGTCGCAAATCCACATAGCGTAGAACAAATCACGCGCCCGCATCTCGTCTTTTCCGTGATTTTTCTTCAAATCTAAAAACTCAAAAATATCGGCGTGCCACGGCTCAAGATACACCGCAAACGCGCCTTTTCTCTTACCACCACCTTGATCAACGTAGCGTGCTGTATCATTGAAAACGCGCAACATAGGGATAATTCCGTTCGATTGTCCGCCCGTTCCTTTGATGTAAGAACCCGTTGCACGGACATTGTGGATTGACAAACCAATGCCGCCCGCCGCTTGCGAAATCTTCGCACAACGTGACAAAGTTTCAAAAATGCCTTCAATCGAGTCTTCTGTCATTGACAACAAAAAGCAAGATGAGAGTTGAGGTTTAGGTGTGCCAGCGTTAAATAGTGTGGGGGTAGCGTGGATAAACCACTTTTCCGACATCAAATTGTAGGTTTCAATTGCCGCTTCAATGTCTTCACCGTGAATCCCGACCGACACCCGCATAAACAATTGTTGTGGACGCTCCACAACTTTGCCCAACATACGGAGCAAATACGAGCGTTCCAATGTTTTAAAACCGAAATAATCGAATTCGTAATCACGGTCATAAATCACCGCCGAATCCAATTTTTCTTTGTGTTTTTGGATAATATCGTAGGTTTCTTTACCAATTAAACCCGCTTTATCGCCCGTTTTCGGGTCAATATAATTGTACAAATCCTTCATCGTTTTAGAGAAAGATTTGTCCGTGTTTTTGTGAAGATTTGATACCGCAATCCGCGCCGCCAAAAGCGCGTAATCGGGGTGCTGCGACGCCATTGTAGCCGATGTTTCAGCCGCCAAATTGTCAAGTTCGGTCGTCGTTACGCCGTCAAATAAGCCTTGAATCACTTTTTTGGCAATTTCCAAAGGTTCAACAAGGGGATTGAGTCCGTAACTTAATTTTTTGATACGCGCCGTGATTTTGTCAAAACTCACGTCTTCGCGTTTTCCAGTTCTTTTTATGACTTGCATTGTTGTTAAATATTGATTATTTTTTTTATTTTGTTTAAAATGTGTGCTGCTGTTTTATTTACTAAAAACTAATCTTAAATTTATTACGTTTCTTATTGCGGCGTAGCTACGAAATCTCGGTAACAAAAGCACTTCTTTTTAACTCTATTAATCGCGGCGTAGCTGCGAAGTTTCGGTAACAAAAGCACTTCTTTTTAACTCTACTAATCGCGGCGTAGCTGCGGAGTTTCGGTAATAAAAGCACTTCTTTTTAACTCTACTAATCGCGGCGTAGCTGCGAAGTTTCGGTAACAAAAATACTCTGTTTAACTCAACTACTCGCGGCGTAGCTGCGAAATCTCGGTAATAAAAGCACTCTTTTTAACTCAACTACTCGCGGCGTAGCTACGAAATCTCGGTAACAAAAATACTCTGTTTAACTCAACTACTCGCGGCGTAGCTGCGAAATCTCGGTAACACTTCTCTTTCGGTTTGCTCACTAAGTGCCGTGTAGCGGCAAAACGTATATCATATTGGCTCATGAAACATATAACGCTCATCAAAATCAATCCCCAGATTTAACAACATTTGTCTAAATTCATCAAGAAATGCCACTTTTCGATGGTGTTCTTTTTGATTTAAAATGTATTTAGTCACCGCAGGTACATGTGATTTAGTGTAAGAAAAACCTCCATATCCCTTTTGCCAAGCGAATTTAGTTGGCAATAATTTCTGAGCATTAATCCACTGAGAAGATTCTCCTTTAACAATTTCCATCAAATCTGACAATGATTGTGTTGGACGAAAACCCATTAAAATATGTATATGGTCAGCAGTTCCATTGATAGCCAACACTTTATGCCCATAATTCTGAATGATTCCCGTAATGTATTTATACAAAGCATATTCAAAATGTGGTTCAATAAATGCCGAGCGATATTTAACCACAAAAACGACTTGAATATGAATCTGCGTGAATGTATTTGCCATAACCTAATGATTTGTCTAAAAACGAGTGATGGAATGTTTTTTATTTTTCATTAGAATAGGTCTTAATTCTTTTGCGGCTACACCGCATTTAATCGCTTAAATTTGAAATGAATCGTTGTGTTCATTTTAATTATTACCGAGATTTTGCAGCTACGCCGCAAAAGGACAATCATTACTTTTACTGAGGTGTCTATTTTTTATTCGCTTCTTCTATTTTTCTCTTTAAATCATCAAAAGCAAATCGTACCCATTTATTAGCGATTTCTTGTTTTTCTAAATCCGTTACAATATAAGGGGCGAATTTCGTCCAATTGCTTTTTAATTAAATGTACATTTTCAAATATTGGCAATTGACTTAATGCTTACGTTAATTCCGTCCAGCGATTCATTTTTTACTTAAATTTGAAATCTTATTTATTCTTTATGCTCAAACCACATGGTGTAAATCTCCAACGCATCATAATTATCTGCTTCCGCATCTTCTATAATTAAGTCGAACAAAGGAACAATATGTACTTCATTTTCGTAGGCAATTTGCACCATAACGCCGTACTCTTCATCTAACCCATTGATTTTCGTGACATTAACAAGGGCATTGTTCGGAATACCGTTGTCAAATTCGGAGCAGTAATCCGCCATAAAAGGGAGAATTAATTTTTCATCTAAATAGACTTTCCACGCTTCCAAACATTCCATTGGTGTTTCGGCATCGCCCAAAATCTGTTCGATTAAGCCGTCTTCATCGTACATATCGTCCCAGTATGTTGGCGAGTCTAAATCCTCTTTGGGCGTTGGCAACTCGGTTTTCTTTTCCGTTCCGAAAAGGTTTTTTATGATTTTATCAAACATGATTTCTTATTTAGAAATAATTACTTTGTCACGCCTCACTTCGCTCGCGCGAGGCAGAAGAGATGGTTCGTTTTTCGGGCAAAGCCCGAAAAACGAACCACATTCCCTTTTTTGCGAGCGAAGCGAGCTATGGGCTAAGTAATTACATTTAGAATTAAAATGCTTCATCAAATGCAAAAACATTCTCTTCTTTACCCGTCATCACACCAGATTTTTGGTATTCTCCGACACGTTTTTCAAAGAAATTTGTTTTTCCTTGCAACGAAATCATTTCCATCCAATCGAATGGATTAGCGGTATTATAAACTTTCTCATTGCCCAAAGATGTCAACAAACGGTCGGCAACGAATTCGATGTAATCGCTCATCATGCCCGCATTCATGCCAATCAACGACACAGGTAAAGCGTCCGTAATAAATTCTTTTTCAATCGTTACAGCTTCGCAAATAATCGCTTTTACTTCTTCGGGGTCGAGTTTGTTGACCAAAGTTGAGTACAAAAAGCACGCGAAATCACAGTGCAAACCTTCGTCGCGTGAAATCAATTCATTTGAGAACGATAAACCGGGCATCAAACCACGCTTTTTCAACCAGAAAATGGAGCAGAACGAACCCGAAAAAAAGATGCCTTCGACTGCCGCAAATGCAATCAATCGGTGAGCAAAACTTGGGGCATTGTCAATCCAGTTCATTGCCCAATTACCTTTTTTCGATACACAAGGGAGGTTCTCTAAGGCGTTGAACAAGTAGTCTTTTTCTTTTGGGTCTTTGATATACGTATCAATCAAAAGTGAGTACATTTCGGCGTGAATGTTCTCAATTGCCACTTGAAAGCCGTAAAAACAACGGGCTTCTGGCACCTGTACTTCGCGCATGAAGTTTAAAACCAGATTTTCGTTGACGATGCCATCTGAGGCGGCAAAAAATGCCAAAACATGCTTGATAAAATGCCGTTCATTGTCATTCAATTTCGTGTCCCAATCAATCAAATCGGGTGACAAATCCACTTCTTCGGCAGTCCAAAAAGACGCGACGGATTGTTTATAGTATTTCCAAATTTGATCATGTTTGATAGGGAATAAGACAAAACGCTTGTCGTTGTCTTCCAAAATTGGTTCAGTTACCATTGTTACCATGATGTGTGATTTTTATTTTATAAAATTAAATTATTGTTTTATTGTAATTACTGATTGAGGAGTGGGCATAACCTAAAAGCGTTTTTTGCATCTCGCGCTCGCTTCGCTCGCGCGAGGGAGGGGAATGTGGTTCGTTTTTCGGCTTCGCCGAAAAACGAACCAGGTCTCCTCCCTTTTGCGCGAGCGAAGCGCGCGCAAAACATCTGTTTTTAATCAAAAAACGATGTTTTTGGGTTATGTCCACTCCTCAAATAATGATTTTAAAGAAAACTGTAAGAAAGAACTAATTTCCAAATTTTTGCGCTGCGAAAGGTCAGTTACTTAGTCACGCGCGCTCCCGAATACCTTTGGGAGAGCTATGGGCTAAATAATTACGTTTTATTTCTTATAACTCGATTAAATCAATTGATTATACTTTAATAATAAATTTAATTTTTTGATTTTTCTTAGGTATAAACACGCCGATTTTTTTGTCTTAATGTCTCAACAAAAATGTTGTTGACACGACAAAATTTACCCCTCAGTAACCTGAATAAAACAGGCTGACAAAATGAGTTTTTTAAGTAGAATTAATTGCTGTTTTTTATTACGTATGTGCAAGTTGGTATTGCTCAAAATTATTGAACCCAGATTTCTTTGTTTGTAATTGTTTGCCCATAGCTTTGCTCCGCAAAATTGAGTAAAATACCGATAAAAGAGAAGTCCTAAAAAATAATACTACGAAAGTAGATAGAAGGTATAAGATAATAAAAAAATAGTTTTCCACCAAGTGTGGACAACCTACCTTTTGCATTGATTATCAATACTTTTTTGTTGTTAATAAATTGTCCACAATGTGTACAAGTATTTTGTGGAAAAAATTATTCCGATTTTTGAAACCATAAGTTAAGTTGTCAAACTAATCGCTAAATATTTACTGAGGGATGGGCATAACCTAAAAGCGTTTTTTGCATCTCGCGCTCGCTTCGCTCGCGCGAGGAGGGAATGTGGTTCGTTTTTTCGGCGAAGCCGAAAAGCGAACCACGTCTCCTCCCTTTTGCGCGAGCGAAGCGAGCGCAAAACATCTGTTTTTAATCAAAAAACGATGTTTTTAGGTTATGCCCACTCCTCAAATATTTACTGGCTCTTTCTCGCTTTGCTCGAAAATCGCCCTTTGGAAGAATCTATCGGGGCGAGCGTGTTTTTGATTCAGAAAAATCTTCGATTTTTCTGAATCAAGCACGCTCGCCTCGGAAGATTCTTCCAAAGGCGATTTTTCCGAGGCAAAGCTGAGAAAAGCCAGTAAATAATCTAATTTTTGTGGTATAAAAACGCGGAACCTCGCCGCGTAAAAATCTAATGGAGCGAGCCATTTTTTTTTTTTAAAATTTGGGCTTTGCCCAAATTTTAAACAAAAAAAACGGCTCGCTCCGAAAAAAATTCCCCGCGCCGCCGAAGGCGGCGCGTTTTGAATGACTACCACAAATAGGTTAAATATCAAATTATTTGAGCGTATGATAAAATCGGGGCAAAATGCTTACCCCGATTTTGTCATGCACTCAAACAATTTTGTCCACGCACTTGATAAATAAAACATCACTATTTCGCTATTTTGTATAATTTTGCAACCGAATTAAAATTTAGGGAAGACGTAAACAATAAAAATGACAGAGCAGAAATCATATAAAATTGATAGAAAAAAATTAGCCGTTGCCATTGGTGCGGGCTTGACCGTGCTTTTGGTCTTGTTTTTCACTTTCAGAAAAAAAAGAAGCGACGTTAAAGATGTGATTGTGGACATTCAGCACCTGCCGAATACCAAAAACGATTTGATTAAAGATAAAGACGTAAAGGAGATAATCAGACGGGCTTTCGACGTAAAAATAGAAAATGAACCCCTCGGACAAGTTGACGTGGCGCGTATAGAACAGGTATTGGAACAAGACCCGTTTGTTCAAAATGCGGAAACTTTTGTAGATGTTAAAGGCAATTTGAATCTAAAAATCACCCAGCGACAACCCATTTTACGGGTAATTGACGATAATAATTTGAACTATTATTTGGATAAAGACGGCTTTAAAATGCCTTTGTCCAAGTATTATTCTGCACGTGTGCCGATTGTTACTGGGGCTGTACCTCCGTATGTCAGTGGTTTTCTGGGTTTGAAAAAATATGCTTTGAAAGATGTATTCTACCTCGTTCAACGCCTCAATGCCGATGCCTTTTTCGCGCCGATGTTGCAGCAAATCGTGATTGACGCTGCGGGTGAATTTACCATTATTCCCATTCTTGGCGACCAAAAAATCCGCATTGGCACGCTTGATGACCTCGATGAAAAATTGGAGCGTTTGAAACTTTTTTACAAAGAAGCCATGCCTTACGAAGGCTGGAAAAAATACAAGTCTATTTCTGTAAAATACAAAGGACAAATTGTGTGTAAAAAGAAATAAAAAATCTAGTGCGCCGCCGAACGCGGCGCATAGATTTTTGAGTCAGCGCGTTTTTTTGTTCACAATTTGGGTGAAACCCAAATTGTGAACAAAAAACGGCTCGCTCCATTAGAGTTTTACGCGGTGAACCCGCTATACTTTTTTCATCGTTAATACGTCCGCTTTGCGAATAAATGTCAAAGGCTTACTTATTTTGTAAAAATGAGACCCCTCAGTATTTTCGACTTTTAAGACCGTTTCTGAATGTAAACACTGAGCATCTGAACAGAGGTGTTCTACTATGTCAATGTGTGCAGCCGCATCAAGATTTAAAAAATCTGATGCCCATTTTTTTATTGCTAATTTGACGTTGACATCATCGGGGTCAAGCGGATTGATAAATTTTTTCATGATTTTGTAAAGTAAAGGGATTTTTTTGAATAAGGAACGCGAAATAAATAAAAGCGCGTTTTACTGGCTCTTTCTCGCTTCGCTCGAAAATCGCCCCCAGAGGTTTTTTTAGGGGGCTCGTGTATTTTTTGCTTAAAAATCGAAGATTTTTAAGCAAAAAATACATGCTCGCCCTGATAGATTTATTTTTCGCAAAGCGAAAAATATAGCGTCTCAAAACGTGCTTCTATTTATTTATTTGAAACCATACATAAATTCAAAATACGCATTAAAAGGCACTTTTGCGCTCGCTTCGCTCGCGCAAAAGGAGGAGAGAGTTGTTCATTTTTCGGGCAAAGCCCGAAAAATGAACAACATTTTCCCTCTCGCGCGAGCGAAGCGAGCGCGAGAACCAGCAGTTTGGATTTTATGTATGGTTTCAAATTTATTTAACGTTCCTAAGATAAAATGTAAGTAGTTCGTCATAAATAATCGCGACAAACTTGACGCAAGTTTGAAACTCTGTCCATTACCCACATCTTTTTAGAGGGTGAAAAATAAACATTTTGACACTACGCGTCAAAATGTTTATAAAATGGCTTGTTTTAATCCATTATTTGCACTGTTTATCTATCCCAAAAGATGTGGGTATGGACAGAGTTTAAAACTTGCGTCAAGTTGTACCCCACAAACGGCAAAACATTCATAATCATTTATTAAATTTGACTGATTCTTTTTTTTTGCTTAATTTTGCGATGAAATTTATTTTCCTAACATACAAACGAGAAACATTCGCTGATGAATTCTATGCTCGCTACTGCTGCAAGACCTGCCGCTAAAACTGCAAAAGTCTTTTTTCCAAATCTCAACGGACTGCGATTCGTCGCAGCTTTTGTTGTCATCATTCATCACTTGGAGCAAATAAAGCTATTTTTTGGCTTACCAAGTTTATTTTTTGAATGGCATTGCATCAAAATAATTGGTGAACTCGGCGTGACGCTGTTTTTCACATTAAGCGGTTTTTTAATAACATATCTTTTACTTGCCGAAAAAGAACGCTTCGGGACGGTTGCCGTCAAGGAATTTTACATTCGCCGTGTCCTAAGAATTTGGCCACTTTACTACCTCATTATTGGCTTAGGTTTGTTCGTTTTGCCGCATATCCCGTTCTTCCATATACCGCAATATACTGAGGGGGTGCATTACAAATTTGGGACAAAAATCTTGTTTTATGGCTTACTTTTTCCAAATGTTATTGCCAATTTGTATCCTTACATGCCTTTTATCGCCCAAACTTGGAGCATTGGCATCGAAGAACAGTTCTATTTGGTCTGGCCCTGGATGGTCAAATGGTCAAAACGCTATTTGGCAGTTTTGCTCGGTATTGTCTTTGGTTTAATATTGATAACCAATGTTTTGTACGCCTTTGCTGATTTGTCACCCGACATCAGCCAAGCCTCTACAAAAACTAAAGTGATTACTTTTGCTTACCGTTTTTTCGCCATGTTGCGGATTAGTTGTATGGCAATTGGTGGTATTGGCGCATACTATCTTTACAATTTCAGAATGTCAATTTTACGCCCTATTTTTAAAAAATGGGTACAAATTGCCATCGTTTTAAGCGTGATTGCAATGGTTGTTATGGGCGTTGAGATTTCGCGTGTGAATCACGAATTCTATTCTCTATTTTTCATCGTCATCATTCTGAATTTAGCTGCTAATCCCGATTCTGTTTTCAGTATGGAAAATAAAATCATGGATTATCTCGGCAAAATTTCTTATTCAATTTATATGTGGCACGGCATCGCTATTATTGTCGGCTTGCACACTGCCCGTTTTTTCAATCCCGAATTGAATACATTGACAGGTAATGCCATTTATTATGTCGTTACTTTTGTCTTAACGCTCGCCTTGTCTGCCGCAAGTTACGAATGGTTTGAAATGAAGTTTTTAAAGTTTAAACACCTGTTTGCAAAAGTCCAAAGTGGGAGTAAGTAAAGCCCGCAGAAAATCTTAGACTATTGCTCGCTTCGCTCGTAAAAAAGGGAGATGTTGTTCGTTTTTCGGGCTTTGCCCGAAAAACGAACAACATCTCCTCCCACACGCGAGCGAAGCGAGCGCGAAATGCAAACGCTTTTAGGTTATGCCCATACCTCAGTTATTAAATTCAAGTAAATTTTAAAGCTTATAAAAAATAATAAATAAGGAATCTTACTATCTTTGCTTCTTTAAAATTGAGCTTTACATTCATTATAATTAATTTATCATCATGCACCTATTACACATTTTTGGAAAAGGACAAAATTCACAACAATTTATGATTTTCGTCGCCATTTTCATGATTTGTTGGAATCTTGAAAATATTTACGGTGTTACAAAAGATTACAAAAAATGGCGTCACGACTTTACAAATGCCTTATTTGTGATACCGGGCGCGTTACTTCAACTTGCCCTGGGTTATGTATTCGTAAAAGTATTGGTTTATGAAAATGACAATTGTTTGGGTTTTTTGCCTAAATTTGGCTTTGAAAGTACAACCGAACAAATTGTTATCTCTTTTATATTTTTAGACCTCACATATTATATCTATCATTTTTTGATGCACAAAATCAAACTTGTTTGGCCCTTTCACGCTGTGCATCACAGCGATACTGTTTTGAACGTCAGTACCTCTTTACGCGAACACCCAGTGGAAACTTGTATCCGTTTGGGACATTATATGTTGTCGGCTTGGTTTCTCGGTACAGCGTTTTGGATTATGACATTGCACCAATTTGTTCAAATTATCAGCAAAATCATCATTCATTCTAATTTTCGTTTACCTGAAAAGCTGGACAAATACCTCTCGTATCTTATCATTACGCCCAATATGCACCACGTACACCACCACTATCAAGAGCCTTATACAGATAGCAATTACGGCGATTTGTTCAGCGTTTGGGATAGAATGTTCGGTACATTTACCTATTTGGATAGACACGAAGTTGTCTTTGGTTTGGATAAAACAAATGACAAAACACTGAAATTCAAAGATTTAATCGTTTTGCCAGTTAAAGATAAAACGCATTTGAATAATTAATCTAAGTTTTGTGGCAGTCATTCAAAACGCGCCGTCTTCGGCGGCGCGGGGAGTTTTTTCGGCGCGAGCCGTTTTTTTGTTAAAAATTTGGGTAAAGCCCAAATTTTTAACAAAAAAAACGGCTCGCGCCATTAGATTTTTACGCGGCGAGGTTCCGCGTTTTTATGCCACAAAACTTAGATTAATTTTGAAACCATACATAAAATCTAAACTGCTGGTTCTCGCGCTCGCTTCGCTCGCGCGAGAGAGGGAATGTGGTTCATTTTTCGGGAAAAGCCCGAAAAATGAACCACTCTCCTACTTTTGCGCGAGCGAAGCGAGCGCAAAAGTGCCTTTTAATGCGTATTTTGAATTTATGTATGGTTTCAAAATTTTTTACCCTCTAAAAAGATGTTGGTATAAACACGCGACATATTTGTATTAGACAATGACTAATCCTGCAAGATTTCAATTATCTTGTGGGATTATTTGTTTAGGCTCTGTTTTATTTTATCGTAATTACTTAGCCCATAGCTCGCTTCGCTTGCAAAAAAGGGGAATGTGGTTCGTTTTTCGGGCAAAGCCCAAAAAACGAACCACCTCTTCTCCTTTCGTGCGAGCGAAGCGAGCGCGGGCTAAGTAATTACATTTTATCTTTGAAATTTGAAATCCTTGAAATCTGAAATTTATAACAATGAAAGCGTTAGTTTTAGTCGGCAAAAACGAGCCATTAGCGTACCAAGATGTAGAAACGCCTCAAAATACTGAGGGGTCTGTTTTGGTCAAATTGAAAGCCGCTTCTTTGAATCACCGCGATGTGTGGATTCAAAAAGGCTTGTATGCGGGCTTAAAATTTCCGACAATCTTAGGCAGCGACGGAGCAGGTGAGTTGCCTGATGGTACGCCCGTTATTTTGCATCCTGGCAGAGGTTGGGGCGACAATCCGCGTTTTCAAAGTAAAACGTATGAGATTTTGGGCTTACCCGTTGACGGTACATTTGCAGAATACACGCTTGTACCCCCTCAGTATATTGCCCCAAAACCAGCCCATTTGACCTTTGAACAGGCTGCCGCTTTGCCACTTGCTGGACTCACGGCATATCGGACTTTGTTCACCAAATGCCAAGCAAAAGCGGGAGATAAAGTCTTGATTTCTGGTATCGGTGGTGGTGTGGCTTTGTTTGCTTTACAATATGCTGTTGCGCAGGGTTGTGAAGTTTGGGTGACATCAAGTTCGGAAGAAAAAATAGAAAAAGCCGTGCAATTGGGCGCAAAAGGCGGATTTAATTACAAAACAGAAGGCTGGGCAAAAGTAGCAACGGCACAAACAGGCGGCTTTGATGTGGTGATTGACGGAGCAGTTGGCGCAGGTTTTGCCGAAATTGTAAAAGCGTGTGCGGCGGGCGCAAGGTTGTGTTTTTATGGCGGAACGGCAGGTGCTTTAACGGGTGTGAGTCCGCAAATAATTTTCTACAAGCAGATGACAATTATGGGGTCAACGATGGGTTCGCCCGAAGAATTTGTGAAAATGATTAAATTCGTGAAAAAGCATAAAATTGTGCCGATTGTGGATTCTGTTTATGCCCTCGCTGATGGCAATGCGGCTCTGAAACACATGGATTTGGGGCAGCAATTTGGTAAAATCGTATTGTCAATACAATGAAAATAAACAAGTTTTATTACGCAATAATTGGCGCAACATTCTGTATGGGTACGTCCTTTGTTGCTAGTAAAATTTTGTTGCAAACAGTTCCCCCTTTTACGCTCGTTGGCGCACGATTTTTTCTTGCTGCAATAGCTACTTTGCCTTTTATTTTCCTTTTAAAACAACACTTTAGCGATATTTATACGCAAAATTGGCAAAAAATAGCTATTGTTGGCTTGCTGCAAACGGCGGGAACTATGGGGCTTTTATTTCTTTCGATGCTGTATTGTGGTACGTGGCATTGAGCCGTGAACGGGCAGCAAAAGCGAGCAGTTTTTTGTTTTTGACACCTCTATTTACGGTCATTACTTCAGTTTTAGTACTCAAAACGACGGTGAGTTGGCAGCAATTAATTGGAGCGTTATTGGTCGGTGCAGCTTTATACATTGTAAATCGCGTTGTGACGAAAAAATTGGAAAATTCATAAAATAAATCTACATTTGTGAAGTTATAGTAAGACTATTGCTCGCTTCGCTCGCAAAAAAGAGAGGTTGTTCGTTTTCGCGCTTTGCCCGCAAACGAACAACTCCTCCCTTTTTTGCGAGCGAAGCGAGCAATAAAAAAATAAATTTTTGATTACGCGCACATGTCGTCTATTTTAAAAAATGCGATTAAAACCATTAGTTATGAAATCTACCTATCAGCCAAAATACCCTTGTAAGTGCTGTTTTATCCCCGAAATTGTTGTTAAGGAACTCAAAAAAGAAGGCTATGACATTGAAATGCCCAATGTTAACATGGACAAATCCATTCGGATGCGCCGTCAGAGTTTGATGCTAATGGATAGGGCTTTGCTTGCCCCCGGCACGTCTGCACGTCATATTTTTGACAGCAAAAATACAGGCAGTACCCGATTTAAACTTGTCCGCGAAGAAGGTGGTGCAGCTATTGCAGATGTAGATGCGAACGCCGCCTATGACAATGGTGGTTTGGTACGCGAGTATTTCAAAACAGTTTTGAATTGGAATTCCATTGACAACAACAGTTTGGATTTGGTATTCAATATTCACTACATGTCAAAATACAACAATGCGTTTTGGGACGGTGAACAAATGACTTTTGGCGACGGTGACGGCGTGAATTTTCAGAATTTTGTCCGTGCTTTGGACGTTACAGGGCATGAATTGACGCACGGAATTGTGCAATACACTGCCAATCTTGAATATAAAGGTCAGTCGGGCGCATTAAACGAGCATTTTGCCGATGTTTTTGGTAGCGCAGTCAAGCAATGGGCAGCTAAAGAAACTGAAAAAACGGCAAATTGGTTGATGGGCGAAATCTGCATGATGGGCAAATTTAAAGGAAAGGCTATTCGCTCCATGAAAGCCCCTGCTGATGCCGCCGTTGTGCTGTCTGCACAACCCGACCACATGAAAAAAATATTTAAAGGGACGGCAGACAATGGTGGTGTACACATCAACAGTGGTATTCCAAATTACGCTTTTTACTTAGTATCAATGGATATTACGACTGAAAAGGCGGCAAAATTATGGTTTGCTGCGTTACAACTTTTGAAACCTACGTCAAAATTTACAGATTTGTATAAGGCATTGACCAAAGCGGCTAAAAAACTCGTGGCAGACAAGACGCTTCCCAGCACAACACAAACATCTGTTGATAAGGCGTTTAGAAAAGTGGGTATTAAAAAATAAAAATTATTTAGGTTTATTGCTTGCTTCGCTCGCAAAAAAGGGGAATGTGATTCATCTTTTGGGCAAAGCCCGAAAAATGAATCACCTCTCTTTTTTGCGAGCGAAGCAAGCAATAGGTAAGTAGTTACAAAATAAAAAATCATGCAATGAAAATCAATATTAAGCAAGAAGGCGGATTCATGGGCTTGGCATCGAAAGCCAAATTGGATTACAAAACGCTTACAGAAGAAGAACAAAAAACCTTAGACGCGATTGCCGAACGTGCAGTGGCAAAATTGGAGGAAGAACCCAAAGAACGCGGTATGTTAGCACCAATGGACTCTGGGAAAGCACCTTTGCTAAGGGCGTCTGTTCCTGCTGACACGCTTTGCTATTCTGTTTCGATGAAAAAAGATGGGAAAAAAGTTGACATTGCCTTTGATGACACAAATGCACCCCCTGAATTGATTGCTTTCTTCCAAAAATATATAAAATTTTAAATCACTTAAACGTACTCGACTCGTTCGAGAACAAAGAGAAAAGTGGTTGATTTTCCGGGCTTTGCCCGAAAAATCAACCACAACCTCCTCCACACGCGAGCGAAGCGCGCGCAAAACATCTGTTTTTAATCAAAAAACGATGTTTTTAGGTTATGCCCACTCCTCAATTATTTATATAAAATTCTATTGCTCGCTTCGCTCGCAAAAGAGGAGAGGTGGTTCATTTTTCGGGCTTTGCCCGAAAAATGAACCACATTCCCCTCTTTTGCGAGCGAAGCGAGCAATAAAACTTAAATAGTTAAAAAATAAAAAATACAATTTTTCATGACAATTATTACACTTTTAGTTAGTTTCGCAATTGCGGCGGCGGTTCTTTTGGGTTTTACTTGGCAGAAAGCCCCCAATCGTTTTGTTTCTTTTTTACAATATTTTACGGGCGTGTGGTTCACATTTTCGGGCATCGTCAAGGCTCTCGACCCCATTGGTACAGCTTTGAAAATGCAAGATTATTTTGAGGCTTTTGACGCAACGGCAGAGTGTTCGGGTCAAAATTGGTTGTTGCCGATGTTGTCGTTTATGTCGGAACACGCAGTCGGCTTCTCGATTTTTGTGGTGACTTTAGAAATCATCTTGGGTATCGCTTTGATTATTGGCTTTATGCCGCGTGCTACTGCCTGGATATTTTTAGTATTGAATGTATTTTTCACTATTCTCACGGGCTATACGCATCTCACGGGTTTTGTGCCTGATGGTGTCTGCTTTTTTGAGTTTTCAAAATGGGGAGAGTTTGTAAAAACCAATATGAAAGTGACGGATTGTGGTTGTTTTGGAGATTTTCTAAAACTCGACCCCTCAGTATCTTTCAAAAAAGACTTCTATTTATTGACACCGATTTCTTTGGTTTTCGTCTTTTTATCGGGACGTCTTCACCAATTGTTTACGGCAAATACCCGTCGAAACATTATTGTTGCGGCTGTTGTAGCGTCATTGGCTTTGTGTTATTACAATACATTTAGCAATGAACCGATTGTGGATTTTCGCCCTTTCCAAAACGGTGTGAATATCCGTGAACAAAAAGCGGCAGAGGTGAAAGCGGCGGGCGAAGTCAAAATCTTGAACTGGCTTTTGAAAAATGAAAAAACAGGCGAAAGTTTGACGCTCGACGACAAAACATATATGGAGAATTATGAAACAAAATATACGGAAGAAAATGGCTGGAAAGTATTGGACAACGACAAAACAGACCCCTCAGTAAAACGCACTAAAATCAGCGATTTTATGGTCTTTACACCACAAGATGAAGACATTACGCAGCAATTGCTCGATGAAAAAGGCTATACGTTTTTAGTCTTGAGTGGTAAAGTGAAAAGCATTTCAACGAAGAAAGTGGTCGAAGTAGCGGACTCTATTTTCAGAACCGATACGCTCAAACAACGCATCGGCGGACGTGATACATTCACGGCGGTTAAGGTATTTGAACGGGTCGGCAAAAAAGAGGAAGTTTTCCGTTCGTACAGTTTTGATGCTGATTACCGCGATAATTTCTCTAAAAAAATAAATCCCGTAGTGGAAGCAGCCGAAAAAGCAGGACATAAAGTTGCCGCTATTTTGCCAACAAACGATACGCGATTGATTGAAGATTTCCGTCACACGGCACAAACGGCGTATCCGTTTTATTACGCCGACGAAAAATTGATAAAGACAATGATGCGCTCAAATCCAGGATTGTTGCTCTTGAAAGACGGGCAGATTGTTCATAAATGGCACATCAATCAAATACCCACTTTTGAGGCGATTAAAGCGGGGTATTTGAAATAGATTTAATATTAAAGCTGAATAAGGCTCTTTGACAATTTTAGCGGCAGCAAAAGACCCCCCTCAGTAAATAAAGCATTTTTGCGTCAAAAACCGTGCAAACCGACGTTCGGGGAACTTTAAAAGTTCCCCGAACGTGAGTTACCGCTAAAATTGTCACAGAGTCCTGAATAATAATGAACTACATTTAGAAGCTGTTTTAAAACCTTTTATGGATTACTTCACACATCTTTCATTTGAAAAACTTAATTTTAAAAGGAATAAAACCATTATTATTTTTAAATTTGAAACCATACATAAAATCTAAACTGCTGGTTCTCGCGCTCGCTTCGCTCGCGCGAGAGGGGGAATGTGGTTCATTTTTCGGGCAAAGCCTGAAAAATGAACCACTTTTTCTCTTTTTTTCCGCGAGTATAAACTTACCTATTAAGAAAAATCGTCCCACCAAACAGCAGAGGCAGCCAAAAGCCAAAAAAACGCGCCAGCAAAGTCACGGCCAAAGCAGCGTTGGCATCAATCCCATTTTGTGTCAAAATATAGATTAAAGACAATTCTATTGCACCGACGCCGCGTGCAACGGGGGCTACATATAAAATCAGCGTGGCAATGGTGTAAGCCAAACAAGGAATGAGCCAATGAATGTTGAAACCAATGGCATAAATGGCAACAAAGAGCATTAAAATACCGACAATTTCTAAACCCAATGAAGCCCAATTAGCCATTATGAAGGCTTTAAAATCAATGGACATGGTTAGAAAATTGTCTAATTGTTCTATGTGTTTTGGTAAATAACGCGCAAATAATTGATAGCTTTTTCCACGCTTTTTCAGATTATTTAAAAAGATAATTAAGGCAATTAGTAAGAGCGTCAAAACCAATAAACTGACATAAGCAACGGTGTCAATTGACTGTGATTGCGCCGTCAAAAACAGAATAGGCAGTGCAATCACCCAAAGCGTTACAATGCCCGATACTAAATAAATCGAAGAAGCAATGCTCATTTTTAATGTCGTAACGCCTTGTTTTTCAATATTTTCGTTAAAAGTAGCTAAAGAACTGATTGAACCAAGTGGCAGAAAAACACTGACAAAATTACGTTTTAAATACAACTCAATCGCCGCCCAACGGGATATGTTTTCGCGTACTGTCCGAAACGACCACACATACATTTCACCTTGTAAAATGACGAATGAAACAGACAATAAAATGCCCATAGATAACCAATTTTTATCCGCATTTTTCAGTTGTTGTATTAATTGTGGCAATTCAACACTCCCTTGTTTTACAAATTGAATAATTAAGCCGATAATGCAGCCTATTAAAATGGTCTTAAACCAGAAACTTAATCTTGTAAGTCTATTTGAGGGTTTGTTTTGATTGGATTTATTCACGTATGCGTTGTTTAGTTTTGCTAAAATGTAATTACTTAGTCACGCGCTCGCTTCGCTCGCGCGAGGGAGGGGAATGTGGTTCGTTTTTCGGCGAAGCCGAAAAACGAACCACGTCTCCTCTCTTTTGCGCGAGCGAAGCGAGCGCAAACATCTGTTTTAATCAAAAAACGCCCACTCCTCAATTATATAAGTTTTGGGAAATGACCCAGAAAGATGTTGATGCCTTGATTGATAAAGGTTATCAATGGCTCGACAATTACAAATCTTGAATTACCTGAAAAACAACAATTAATTTTGTTTCGGTAGTTAAGTAACCCAAGTTTTGTGGTATAAAAACGCAGTTTCGCTGCATAAAAATTTAATGTAGCGAGCCATTTTTTTTGTTGAAAATTTGGGTAAAGCCCAAATTTTCAACAAAAAAAACGGCTCGCTCCGAAAAAAATCCCTCGCGCCGCCGAAGGCGGCGCGTTTTAAGCCACTGCCACAAAACTTAGATTAATGAGCTAAAATAAATCTCCCCGACGCTACTGTTTTCCCTCTTTTATTTTGCAAAAGATACATATATACACCCGAAGAAATATTGGAGACATTGACTACTTCCGTATTTTGTCCACTAACAAATTTCCTTTTTTCAAAAGCTGTGAGTATGGTTTTACCTGTTGCATCGCAAATTTTTAAAGAGAGTTTTTGCGCGCCAATTGTTTCAAAATTCACGGTTAGTTGATGGGTTGTTGGATTCGGAAAAGCATTAATTGCACCGATATTTTTAGAGCCAACACCCCCCTCAGTATTTGAGGTCAAAACACCTACATTGACCAATGCCGTGTAGATTGTTTTGCTGCCGCGTGCATCCATTGCCGTCCAAATTGGTCTCACGATGTTATTGTGCGCGGTGACATGCGTATAATCGCCGAAAAAAGTGGTCGAACGCGGAGAAAAGGCTTGTTCACTGACTTTAAAATTTTTGAACGTTTCGCCACCATCTTTGCTATACGCCATATAGACATCGGTTGAATCGTCAGCGTAATTGCGGCGGTCATAAAAAACAAACCACAACCAACCCGTTTTTTGGTCGAGTGTCATCGAAGTAAAAAACTGTTGCTTGCCCGAATTGTCATCGTTGACGCGCTTTTGCGGCGACCATGTTGCCCCGCCATCGGTGGATTTTGTGAGCCAAACATCGGTGTTGTTCGCACCATTTTTTTGGTCAGACCAATTCACGTAAATTGTCCCACGACGTGTACCTTGACTCGTATCGCACACCGTAAAAGGCAAGCCATTGGCGCGATAAATGCCCGAAATCTCATAAGACCAACCGCCGCCAATATCGGCAATTTTGCGTTCACGCGGTAGCCAAGTTGCCCCACCATCAAGCGACCGATTGAATACCAAACCCGTTGGACTCGCCCAAGCCACATACACTTCACCGTTTGCGCCCACGCAAGGGACAGCCCCTTCCACAGTATTGTCATCGTCTAAACAGTCGCCGCCTTGTGCGTCAATCCGTTTTGCGGTTGACCAAGAAACCCCGCCATCGGTTGATTTTGAGAACAAAATATGGGTACTGTCTTGCGGCGCACGGCTTTCGTATTTGTCGAATTGCGTCCAAGTACAATACAGAGCATTGTTGCGGTGGTCAACAGAAACCCAATGTTTATCTTGGTTTTTTGTACCATCTTTGCCCATAAATGCGCCATCGTTCCACGTTTTTCCGCCATCGGTTGATTTCTGCCCCACAATACGGTCAATCCAACTGCCTGTAGGTGGGTTCGATAAGTGAAAATGATAAAACGCTCCTGCCGTATCGCAAACGATAACAGGGTCGCCGTAAACGCCGAAAGAAGATTGCTGTTTTTTGCGCGTCCAAGTTCTTCCAGCATCAGACGAATAATAAATATTATCAGTATTTGAACCTGCCACGATGCGGTTAGGATTGCGATAATCGAGGCATATACTCGGCTCATCTGCGCCACTCGTGTTGTCAATCACAATATTTGTGTGTTGTGCCATTGCTGTTGTGGCAAAAAAAAGAGCTATAAAAGCGGTTTGCAAATGTTTTTTCATCGAAAATAAAGTTGAAAAAGTAAATTTTATATGAATATACTAAAATATGTACAATATTTTAAAGTTTGTTTGTTTTTGTTTGTTTTTGTTTTTTTTACCTTCACGCCCGATTCTGAAAACCAAGTATATTATTATTTAGTTCATTGCTCGCTTCGCTTGCAAAAAAGGGAAAAGTGGTTCATTTTCGGGCTTTGCCCGAAAATGAACCACCTCTCTTTTTTGCGAGCGAAGCGAGCAATGGACTAAAGTATAAGTATAGACGAAAATTTATCATTCATTATTTCATTCATTCATAAACAAGACTCTCTATTTCATGGAAGCTAAAATATCCACCACCTACGGCTTTGTTTTCTGGTTTCATTTGTTCATTACCGTACTTTCTTGGTTCGCACCTTTTTTGTTTTCTTGGTATTTAATCGTGCCTTTTTACGGGCTTGTACTGCTTCAGTTCGCCGTCTTTGGCAGATGTATTTTGAACCGCGTCCACGACTTATCCGATGAACAAACAGATTCTACATTCTACGCTTACATCTTAGAAGCGGTTGGTTTCAAACCCAATTATAAGCGCGTCAAACGTTTTGTCCGTTTTTATCTGTATTTTATTTTGTCGGCTATGGCTTTGACTTATCAATTGTATTTTGGTAATCCAGCTTTGTTGTTTTAAAGGTAAGAAGGAGGTGGCATGGGCTAAAGGTGGCATGGGCTTTAGCCCGTGCAATGTGTGTAAATTGCACGGGCTAAAGGTGGCATGGGCTTTAGCCCGTGCAATGTGTGTAAATTGCACGGGCTAAAGCCCGTGCTACCTTTAGCCCGTACAAAACAGGATTAATCGGCGAATCAATCACCTCGCCCACCACCGCATTTGGACACCACGTATCCCTTTTATTGATTTTTACTTTCGTTTAAAATCCAAATCTTGAAAATCGAAACTAAAATCCGTCAATGGCGAAATCGCGTTCATTTTGATACTCTCAGCTTTTCCAGTATTGTCCAAATTAAATTGAACGAAAGCATCGGCGTCTAAACTGCGGTCATTCCATTTGACGACAAAGGTATTGGCTTTGTAAAACATCATTTCACCCGCCAATTTAAGTGAACGTTTTGAAGTAAAATAAGGTTTGCCATTTTTTATAGAAATCTCAATATCACCAAACCATTGGTCAGTGAATGTCCCCGCAAAATTAGTTAAATCGGGTTTTGTGGCTGCCGATTTTTGTTCTTTTTCGATAGCTGTCCAAATATCCGTTGTGATTTTTTTAGCTTCTGCGTTTCCTTTCACCACCCGTTCGTGCATTTGTTTGACCCTATCAATGCCCGAAACACCCAAATAACTATCTTTTATGGTGTTCGTAATAGCCGCAAATGCCGCGCTAATTTGTTGATTTGTGAGGACAATAATCCCCAATTTCATTTCGGGTAAAAGCGTGATTTGCGTCACAACACCCGCCAAACCGCCCGTGTGCGTGGCTTGTTTGTAACCTTTTACGTCCGACAAAAACCACCCCAAACCATAACTCGCAAAATGCGTATTGTAAGGCGGGACGGCACGCGCTTTGATAACGGTTTGCGGCGACCACATTTCTTCATGCACTTCTTCACTGAATAATTGCTTACCTTCTTGATTCGTGTTGCTGTATTTGCCATTATTCATCTGCATAATCAGCCATTTCGACAAATCCGTGATATTGCTGCATATCCCGCCCGCCGCGTTTGCCGTTTCACTCCAATCAATATTGATAGCTTCGACTTTGCCATTGACAGCACAATGCGGCGAAATAATATTCGATTTGTCTTTCAAACGGGTAATTGATGCCGCACTTTTGGTCATACTGAGGGGTTGCATGATGCGTTTTTCGATAAAATCCTCCCAAGTCATGCCCGAAATTCGTTCCACAACTTCACCCGCTACGATGTATAAATTATTGTCGTAATCGTATTTTGTCCTAAAACTCGACACGGGTTTCAAGTAGCGCAAATTGTGAATAATGTCTTTTTTAGTGAAGGTATTGGAATCGGGAAACATCATCAAATCGCCCGCGCCAAGCCCCAAACCGCTTCTATGTGTCAATAAATCTTTAATCGTAAACTCCTCAGTCACAAAGGGATTGTACAATTTGAACTCTGGAATATAATCCGTCACTTTGTCGTCCCAATTCATTTTTTTCTCGTCCACCAACATACCCAAAGCGGCAGCAGTAAACGCCTTACTGTTCGACGCAATGCCAAATAAAGTGTTTTCGTCCACCTTCTCTTTTCCGCGCAACGACCGCACGCCATAGCCTTTGGCATGGACAATTTTATCGTCTTTGATAATGCCTACGGCAATGCCCGGCACATCAAAAGTAGTCAATACTTTCTCAACTAAGCTATCAATTTGTTGAGCCGTGAGGCTTGTTTGTGCGCTTAGAATATTGAGCGTGAATAAGCAAAACGCAAGGGAAAGGCAAAGACATTTTTTCATCGTTTCTTTATTTTTTACGTTAAAATTGAGAGAATTTAAGCGTATTTTTGGCTATTTATACTGAGGGGGGTGTTTTAAAAAATAAACTACGCAACAACTTGACGCAAGTTTTTAACTCTGTCCATTACCCATAAGTAGGTTTTAACTACATAGAGCCAGCGGCTCGGTCAATTTTGTAGCCAGTGATTTTAATCACTGGACCCGAACACAAGCAATTTCATTGAGTTCCGTAGGAACGGCACATATAATTTCGCTAAACTTATCCATATCTGTTGTGGACTCTGTTCGTTCAATACGGTCAGGCTCTAAACTATTTAATAACTCTTGTAATTGGAGAGTCGCAGGTAGCGACTCTCCAATCTTAAAATTTGCGGTATTTTCAGCCAATGCCCCCCCCTCAGTATTTTTGGTATTTTCAACACTATTTGAAGGCATTTTCGCCAAACTTTCCTCCAAAATCCCAATCCTTGCCAGAGCGTCTGCGCGTTTTTTCTGTTCGGCTGCCACCACTTCGGGTTTTGCGTTTGCCACAAAACGTTCGTTGTTCAGCTTGGCATCTACCGATTTTAAGAAACCTTGTTGATGCACCAATTCTTTGAGCATTTTTTCGCGTTCTTCCTCGACATTAATGGTTTCATTGAGCAAAACATAGCATTTCAACGTACCCGAAATAAAAGCAATACTGTTGTTCACATCTTCGGAAGTCGTGGTAAACGCGTCTAAATTTGCCATTTTGACAATCATTTCCCTCACGCCAGCCGTTTCCAACAAGGCATTACCCCCCTCAGTATTTTGCAGGTTGACGGTCAATAATTCCTTCATTTTGATGCCTTTTGAATTGCGCACTTCGCGGATTTTAGAGACAATATCTTTTACCGTTTCAACATGGCTAACCAATTGGTTATCAATGCGTTTTGCTTTCGGGTAATTTTCAACGATGCAGTCTTTTGTCGCGCCACGACGACCCAATTTTGCGGCTTCTAATTGGTTCAATTGGTAATAAATTTCTTCCGTTACGAAAGGCATAAACGGATGCAACATCACCATTAGTTTTTGAAACAAATTGGTTGTGGCTTGCAAAGTCGCTTTGTCAATCGGCTGTTGATAATCGGGTTTTATCATTTCCAAATACCACGAACAGAAATCGTCCCAAATAAAAGAATACAATTTTATCAAGCCTTCCGACAAACGGAATTGCTTAAAATCGTTTTCAATATCGGTAATGGTTGCCGACATTTTGTTTTCAAACCATTTGATAGCCAATTGATTGTCAATGGGTTGTGCTTTTGTTGCGTCAATTTCCCAATTGTTCAATAAGCGCAAAGCGTTCCACATTTTATTTGAGAAATTGCGCCCTTGTTCGCACAATTTATCATCAAATTTCAAATCACCACCCGCAGGACTTGAACTCAATACGCCAAAACGCACGCCATCTGCCCCAAATTCTTCAATCAAGCCCAAAGCATCGGGCGAATTGCCCAACGATTTTGACATTTTGCGTCCTTGTTTGTCGCGCACCATGCCCGTAAAATAAACACTTTTGAACGGACGTTCATTTTTCCATTCATAACCCGCCATTGCCATACGCGCCACCCAAAGAAAAATAATGTCCCAACCCGTCACCAAAACACTCGTTGGATAGTAATAATTAAAATCTGCCGAATTTTCAAAACCATTGAGGGTTGAAATAGGCCACAACCAAGAGCTTGCCCATGTGTCCAACACGTCTTCGTCTTGTTTTAAGTCGTCAATCGTGATGATGTCATCAGGAAACTTAGCTTGTGCCAAAACTAAGGCTTCTTCCGCAGTTTCAGCGACAAAAAGCCCCAGCCCCCCAGCCCCCAAAGGGGGAGATATGACTACTGCCGCCGTGTCCAAAGCCGAAGTCGTCATGGTAGTTGTCACGTCTCCCCCTTTGGGGGTCGGGGGGCTTGTATAGTAGTAAGCAGGAATCCGATGTCCCCACCACAATTGGCGTGAAATGCACCAATCCCGAATATTGCCCATCCAATGCCGATAAGTGCTTTTGAATTGCTTGGGGAAAAATTCGATGTCGTCGGATTCGACACCCTCTAAAGCGGGTCCAGCCAATTGCTTCATGTCCACGTACCACTGCAAGGACATACGCGGCTCAACGACCGTGTTTGTGCGTTCCGAGCGACCAATATTTGTTTTGTAATCTTCTAATTTGACCAAATTGCCCGATTCTTCCAAGAGCTTTTTCATCATTTTGCGCGCTGCAAAACGGTCTTTTCCGACCAAATCGGGTAATCCGCAATTTTCGTTGAGTGAGCCATCTTCATTCAACAAATCAATCACTTCTAATCCGTATTTTTTACCCAATTCGTAGTCATTTGGGTCATGTGCAGGCGTGATTTTCAACGCACCCGTTCCAAAATCAATGTCCACATAGTCATCAAAAATAATCGGTACAGCCCGATTGACCAACGGCACAATTACTTTTTTACCCACCAAATGCGCATAACGCGGGTCTTTGGGGTGAACAGCAACTGCCACGTCCGCCATGATTGTTTCGGGTCTTTGGGTAGCAATAGTTACCCCCTCCCGTTCATCACGGGACAAGTCCGTATCCGAGCCTTCCAAGAAGTATTTTGTGTAAAACAATTGCGCTTGCTCCTCGCCATGAATCACCTCTTCATTGGACAAAACGGTTTTTGCTTCGCAATCCCAATTGACCATGCGGTAATCGCGGTACAATTTTCCTTTATTGTACAAATCAACAAAAACCTTAATAACGTCTTTTGAATAATTGGGGTCCATCGTGAAAGCCGTGCGTTCCCAATCGCAAGACGCACCGAGTTTTCGGAGTTGCTGCAAGATTTTGCCGCCGTATTCTTCCTTCCATTCCCACGCGTAAGCCAAAAATTCGTCGCGCGTCAAATCCGATTTTTTAATGCCGCGCTCGCGCAACATCTTCACAACTTTAGCCTCCGTTGCAATCGAAGCGTGGTCGGTGCCGGGTATCCAGACCGCATTTTTGCCGTCTAAACGCGCTTTCCGTATCAAAGCATCTTGAATTGTGTTGTTGAGCATGTGTCCCATGTGCAAGACACCCGTCACATTCGGCGGCGGAATAACAATGCTAAACGGCTCGCGCTCATCGGGCGTATTGTGAAAATAACCTTTGCCCTCCCAATGGGCATACCACTTGTTTTCAATGTCGGCGGGCGTGAACTTTGCTGTTAATTCTGACATACTGTATAATTTATGGTACTGTAAATAATTTGTGTATTTATGAATGAGGGATGGGCATAACCTAAAAGCGTTTTTTGCATCTCGCGCTCGCTTCGCTCGCGCGAGGGAATGTGGTTCGTTTTTCGGCTTCGCCGAAAAACGAATCACGTCTCCTTCCTTTTGCGCGAGCGAAGCGCGCGCAAAACATCTGTTTTTAATCAAAAAACGATGTTTTTAGGTTATGCCCACTCCTCAAGTAATTTATTAAATTTCAAATTTGATTATGGTGATTTTATTTTTTAAGAATTTTGCAAAAGTAAAAAAAAGCTTGGAAAAAATACCCGTCAGTAAAATTATACAAAAATGAAATTTTGGACAGAGGTTGTTTTACGGTGGGAAAGAGTCGGTAAAACGTACTTTTGTTTATTTCGCGTTAAAATGCGCCCCTACAAAATCGTTCATGCCTACGGCATTTTCAGCATATATGCGTAATATCAGTAATAACGGATTTAAGCCTTTGTAGGGAATGTGGTTCGTTTTTCGGCTTCGCCGAAAAACGAACCACATTCCCTCCCTCGCGCGAGCGAAGCGAGCGCGAGATGCAAAAAACGCTTTTAGGTTATGCCCACCCCTCAGCTACTTAATTACAAAAAAGTATAAAAGTTTTTACCAGTTTTTTGCGGTGATGAGGAAAACAAATTTTAACTTCGTCGTAGGGTGGTGCTTGCAATATGAATGTGGATTTTTTTTAGCAACTACAAGATACGTTTATTACCCTTCATCGGGAGTGCGTTTAAAACTGCTTTATTTAGGCACAGCTACTTGTGTGTACTATCACTCTTTTTTGCTAATAAAAAAATTACGCCAGAAAAAAGTGTACAGTAATTACAATCACTGTACACTTTTGCGCGCAAAGCGAGCGTGTGACGAAGTAATTGAGTGTATAACAAATTCTCACTTTTGATTTTTATAGCTCGCTTCGCTCGCGCAAAAGGGAGGAGACGTCGTTCGTTTTTCGGCGAAGCCGAAAAACGAACCACGTCTCCTCCCTCGCGCGAGATGCAAAAAACGCTTTTAGGTTATGCCCATCCCTCACTCAAGTAATTACAAATTTGAAATCTTTTAAATCTATTTATGATTGAATTAAATAACGTTATTCCCTTGCCACTTCTTGAAAATGGCTTAAATCCTTGTTCGGAAGTGTTTAGTAGGGGAGGGGTACAATTTGAAAAAGGAAAAAACTATTTGATTTCGGCGGCATCGGGCAAGGGAAAGTCCACCCTGATTCATGCTATTTATGGCTTGCGCAATGACTATCAAGGCGCGGTTGTTTACGAAAACAAAAACCTAAAAGACCTCAGAATGGACGATTGGGCAACAATTCGACAAAAAAAAATGGCAGTTGTCTTTCAGGATTTGCGACTTTTCCTACATTTGACCGCCAGAGAGAATATTGAACTCAAAAGGCAATTGACAGCCCAATTTCAGATTTCAGATGCCCAATTTCAACTGGCTTCAACCGAAATCCGAAATCCGAAATCCGAAATCGCCCCCCCCTCAGTATCAGACCTCGAAAACTGGGCAAAACGGCTTGGTATTGCGGAATATTTGGATAAAACGTGTGCTATGTTGAGTTATGGTCAGAGGCAAAGAGTCGCTATTGTCCGCGCTTTAGCTCAACCTTTTGACTACCTGTTGCTCGATGAACCATTTAGTCATTTAGATACGGAGAACATCGCTATTGCAACCGCTATTATAAAAGAAGCCTGTACACAACAAAATGCGGGACTCATTTTGGTAAGTTTGGGTGATAAATACACGTTTAAGTACGATAAAATATTGCAAATATAGTGTCCAAATATTTTCGAGTGTATAACAAATTCTCACTTTTGATTTTTATAGCTCGCTTCGCTCGCGCGAGGGAGGGGAATGTGGTTCGTTTTTCGGCTTCGCCGAAAAACGAACCACGTCTTCTCCCTTTTGCGCGAGCGAAGCGCGCAAAACATCTGTTTTAATCAAAAAACGATGTTTTTAGGTTATGCCCACTCCTCAATTACTTAGTCACGCGCTCGTTTCGCTCGTAAAAAAGGGCAATGTGGTTCGTTTTTCGGGCTTTGCCCGAAAAACGAACCACCTCTCTTCTCTCGCGCGCACGAAGCGAGTGCCTGACTAAGTAATTACATTTTATCAAATCTAAATCATTTTTTTAATTGAAAACCCAACTTCTTTATGAGTAACTCGAAATCTGGCTACGGCTATCAAATCACCATTATTGGATTACTGTTTGCAACCTTTGGGTTTGTGACTTGGCTCAACAGTATTCTTATTCCTTTCCTAAAAAAAGCGTGTGAACTTACTGACCAACAGGCGTATTACGTGGCAACGGCGTTTTTTGCGGCGTATTTCTTTTTGGCATTGCCCTCTTCATGGATTCTTCAACGATTGGGTACAAAAAACGGCATGTCCGTCGGATTAGTCATTATGGCAATTGGGGCGTTGTTGTTTATTCCTGCGGCAAATGCGCGTAGTTATCCTTTGTTTTTGACGGGTTTGTTTATTGTTGGTATGGGTTTGTCCTTGTTGCAAACCGCTTCCAATCCCTATGTCTCTGTTTTAGGACCGATTGAATCTGCCGCGAGCCGCATCAGTATTATGGGTATTTGCAACAAATTGGCGGGTATTGGCGCGAACTTATTGTTCGGCGCGATGCTTTTAAAAAATGCCGACGGCTTAGATGCTCAACTTGCTGCCACAACCGACCCCTCAGTAAAAGCGCAAATTTTAAATGATTTGGCGGGTCGCGTGGTGCTGCCTTACGTGGTTTTGGCGGCTGTATTGTTGGTCGTGGCGTTTGTGATTCAACGCTCGTCTTTACCCGATATTCGCGACCAAGCGAGCGATGACGCATCGGGCGATACAGATTTGTCGCGTGGCAAAACGAGTATTTTTCAATTTTCGCACGCTTGGTTGGGTGCATTAGCTATTTTTTTCTATGTAGGTGCAGAAGTTATGGCGGGCGATTTGATTACAGTTTATGGCAAAAATTTAGGTTTTTCGGCAGATGACAGTAAGTTTTTTACGACATTTGGTTTGGTGGGTTTGTTGTTGGGCTATGTGGTGAGCATTTTCTTGATTCCAAAATATGTCAAACAAGAAACGTGGTTGGTTGTTTCTACCTTAATGGGCATTGTGTTGACAGTCGCTTCCTATTTTGTGAGCGATTCACTCGCTGTTGGTTGTTTAGCCGCTTTGGGCTTTGCCAATGCTGTTCTGTGGCCCGCGATTTTCCCGCTTGGTATCCGCGATTTAGGCAAATTTACGAATACAGGTTCAGCTTTACTCATCATGGGCATCGTGGGTGGCGCAATTATTCCACCGTTTTATGGTTGGTTGTACGGTCATTCCATTATGGGCTTAGATTTTCGTTCAGCCTTTCTCGCGATTATGGCGGTTTGTTATGCCTATATTTTATGGTTCGGATTGGTGGGGCATAAAGTAGGGTTTAAGAAATAATTTCAAAGATTTTGGATTTCAAAGATTTTAGATTTCAAAGAGCAATAAATAAAGTTCCAATATCTTGCGAAATCGAATTGGATACTTTACGTAAGTTTGAAACCATACATAAATTTAAAATGCGCATTAAAAGGCACTTTTGCGCTCGCTTCGCTCGCGCAAAAGGAGGAGAGGTGGTTCATTTTTCGGGCAAAGCCCGAAAAACGAACCACATTCTCCCCTCTCGCGAGCGAAGCGAGCGCGAGAACCAGCAGTTTAGATTTTATGTATGGTTTCAAATACGTAAGTACTTACCTCAGGAGTGGGCATAACCTAAAAACACCGTTTTTTGATTAAAAACAGATGCTTTTGCGCGCGCTTCGCTCGCGCAAAAGGGAGGAGACGTGGTTCGTTTTTCGGCGAAGCCGAAAAAACGAACCACATTCCCTCCCCTCGCGCGAGCGAAGCGAGCGCGAGATGCAAAAAACGCTTTTAGGTTATGCCCATCCCTCATGTTTATTTAGGGGGGATTTAGATATTTGTGAATATTCTGCATCATTTTAAGCAGTCATAAATTTCACTTATGATGTAGGTGATTTCTACAATTTTCATTACCACAACTTTTACGAAAGTATCAAAAAATAGGCTCTATTTTTCAATTATTCAGTAACTTTGTATCAAAATTTTTGAAACCATACATAAAATCTAAACTGCTGGTTTTCGCGCTCGCTTCGCTCGCGCGAAGGGGGAAATGTGGTTCATTTTTTCGGGCTTTGCCCGAAAAATGAACCACCTATCTTCCTTTTACGCGAGCGAAGCGAGCGCAAAAATGCCTTTTAATGCGTATTTTGAATTTATGTATGGTTTCAAATCAAAATTGATAAAAAATGAAGTCATTTGAAACTTGGAATTACGAAGAAGTAGAACACGCTTTTGGCATTTCACCCGTAGATAGTCTTCCCAAATATGAAGACTGGCTTAAAGCCGATAACTGCGAACCGAATGAAATAGAGGCGATTACGCTCGAACATTATCGAAAATTATTGCTCAAAGAAGCAAAAAACTGGAATGAAGATGAACTAAAACTATTCTTCATTGGTTCAGTTTTGGCTTTGGTTGATTTTAATACACCCAATTTTCAATTTTATTAAACATTTGCTTAAAATATACTAAACCGAAAGTAGTTTTCGGATTTGTCTTAGGAAGCCTCCTTCTGGCTTCCTAAGACTTTGGCTCAATCGACCACAATCTTAGGAAAATTGAAGGAATCTTTCTGAGATATTTAAAATTCTGAAATCCGAAAACCACTTTCGGTTTAGTATAAATCAAAATCGGGCTTAATCCGTGTTAATCTGTGGAGAAGCTAAGTTCTTACGTTTCAGAACAAAAAGTCAGTAACAACCGTTAAAGTGTTGTTTTATAAAATTGTTTTTAAATATGAAATACATAACCATTGTTTTCCTTTTTGCACATTTTTGCCTTTTTGCTCAATCTAATTTACCCATTTTTAACTGGGAAGAACGCCCAGAATGGGTCAATATCAAAACAGAAATAACACCTGCGGCGGTCGGAGACGGCACAACTGACGATACGCAAGCCTTGCAGACGGCTCTAAATCTGTTGAATCAAAACGCGCAAGTACCGAAAGTCATTTATTTGCCCGCAGGTACGTATCGGATTACCCAGACCTTGACTATTCCTAAATCTGTCGGCGCACTCATTATTGGGCAAGGTGCAAATACCCGCTTGCTGTACGACGGCGTAGAAGGTGGTGAATTGATACACACTTATGGGTTTTCTCGTGGGCAAATGTTGGGTGTCGTTTTGGACGGCAACAATAAAAATGGCTGGCTTGTTAGCCATAACGCGACAACGACACAAAGCATTTTTGAGGCTTCGACGCGCTATCGGTACGTACAGTTCAAAAATGCGGGAAAAGGTGTACAAGGTGGACAAGGCGGCGGCAGCGTGTATGCAGCATCTGAAATGGAATTTGACAATTGCCTGTTTTTCAATTGCGCTACGGGCATCGAATACCAATATTATAATTACTACAACGAGTTTGTTCACCATTGTGAGTTTTGGCAATGCGGCTACGGCATTAACGCGCCTTTGGGCAATACTTATATTGAGCAATGCCATTTTAGAAACAGTCTTTTAGCCGATATTCGACTTGGCGTGGGGCATGGTCACAGCATTAGGCGGTGTAGTTCGTTGGGGTCAAATCGGTTTGTTGACTATCAAACATCAGCCAAATCAACAATTCAAGATTGTGTTGTTAGTCAATACACTAATACCAACAATGCCATTTCTCATTACGCTTCCCCTTGTTTTCTCGTATTTGATGTGGACATACAAAATCCACCCAACAATAATCCGCCGATTTATACAAATGGTTCGGGCTATCCGTTCATTTTATCGAATGTCAATGCGCCCAATGCCACGAGTTTGTACCCCTCAGTACCCGCAGGCAATGGAGTGCCTTTGAATGTGCCAATGGGTTCAGAGAGCCGACAAGTGACGCAGGCGAATCAAAGTTTTTTTATTCCGAATCCGAATGTGCCGACCAAAGTGTTTGATGCTGTTCGTGATTTTGGCGCAATTGCCAATGACAATACAGACGATACTCAAGCCATTCAAAACACCATTAATGCTGCCAAGAATTGGGGAAATGGGGCTATTGCCTACTTTCCAACGGGGCAATACCGCGTTTCAAGTACCATTTTGATTGATGGTTCAAATTATTTTGTCGGCGGTTCGGGCTACGGTACGCAGTTTCGATGGGTGGGTGTGGCAACAAGTTTGGCAGTTTTTAATGTTGACAATGCCCGAAATGTCATAATTGAAAATATAAACATTCCGAGTCATCTTATTCCTTCCTCCGCGACGGCTATTTTGCATACTGCCAATGCGACTTCTCATGTGGTCTATGACAATGTTTTTACGGCGGCGGGTACGCCTACTTTATCGGGTAATACCAAAAAAGGCTTTCATTTCAAAGACCTTCCTGCGTCTGCAAGCGTATTCTTACGCCGCACTGATGGGGGTTTATTCTTTGAAAATTGCGGTGATGCGCGTATTTATGGTAATTTTGTTCAAACACCTCCTTTGATTTTGTCGGGGTCGAGTGCTGGGACGGCGGGATTTTTGGGTTTATTGTGCGTTAATGGTGGCAATGGTATTAATCTCCAAACATCGGGCAATCAAAATTTGGTCATTGCCAATATGTATTCCGAACAATCGGGCGGCTGGGGTACTTGGGGAACGGATTATAATTTTTTTAACTTACAAGGCAGTGGTAATATCACAGTAGGCGGTCAAAAAATGCACATGGTTGACCACCGTAATATGTTTCGATTAACCGATTTTTCGGGGCGTTTTGGCATGGTCAATGGTATATTTAATCTTCAAAATCCGAATCCACATTACCAAATCACAGCTCAAAATAGTACGGGACAAGTCTTGTTTTTGGGTAACAATACAGCTACCAATCCGCTATTGGTTAGCACTAATAATAATTTGATTATCAACCAGTTACACAATTACGACCGTACTTTGACGGCTTCCAATTTAGCGGGTGCGGGTGCTGTTTTTGTTCCTTCGCCAGTGGCGGCTCATGGCACTATTGCCAACCATGCTTTGCAGTTTGATGGGGTCAACGATTATGCCGTTGGAACGCTGGACAATAATCATTACAAAATAGACAGTTTCAGTGTAGCGGCGTGGGTTCGCCCCGATGCTGCCAACGAAAGCGGTTTGCTGGTGGGTGTGCAACCAACTGAACGCGATTCTTCGGGCAATGATTTTTGGATGTCGTGGCGGCTCGAATTGGTCAATGGGAAGGTGCGTTTGCGGCTTAAAAATGGGGCAAGTAGTTTCTACACAAGCGGTTTTAGTACAACCACTTTGCAAACAAATCAATGGTATCACATTACTGCCACATGGGACAGGCAAACGGCGAAAATTTTTATAAATGGCAATTTAGAGGCAACGGGCGTAGCAAATTTTACAAATGCTTTGGTTCTATCGTTTAGTTCGCGGTGGACAATGGGCGGCTCGGCAGGTAGTTTTTTCAAAGGTGCGCTTGATGAAGTACAATTTTTTCGTCATCGGATACTCTCTGATTCGGATATTTTGGCAAAATACAACAATGGTACGGGTGTTTATGGTGCAGCAAGTGAAGCCAATTTGTACCATGCTTGGCATTTTGATACGCCCAATCAATTGTTTTCGCCCGACTACACAAGCCGCGATGCAACGGCGGTTTTATACGAACAAGCCGTCAACCATAATGCCTCCAATGCCTTAACTTTAGCGACTGATGTTTTGGACGATTTTCGGCGTTTGGGCAGCTATGCAGTCAGTTTTAATCTTCCACTTTCTTTTTTTTCACCCGTTTTACCCGTTGAAATCATAGATTTTAAAGGGCAAGCCGAAAAAGAAGGCAACCATTTGACTTGGCTTTTGGGCGAAATAGAAGATGTAAAAAATATTGAAATTGAAAAATCAAACAACGGCAAAAATTTTACCGCCCTCAGTATTTTAAGCAAAAATAGCGTTGATTTTATGGATAAAAACCCTTTCGCTCTTAGTTATTATCGTTTGAAAATCAATGAATTAGATGGTAAATTTGTTTATTCAAAAATAATTTCAATAGAAAAAGCTCCTCTTGGGGGTTTGGGGGCTGTTAAAATATACCCCTCAGTAACCAGTGGTTTTTTGACGATTGAGAACGCCGAGTCGTTTGAAATTGTCAATGCGGTTGGTCAAGTTCTAATGCGTGAGAAACAAGTTATTCCCTCTATATTATTCAACATACATCACTTAAAAAATGGTATTTATTTCGTAAAAGGTGTGGATACTGAGGGGTTTGTTTTTTCTAAAAAAATTGTGAAACAATAAAAACAGAAAGTTTTTTCAAGCTGAATAGATTAAATAAATTGTCCGAAAAAAGAACCACATTCCATTTTTTTGCGAGCGAAGCGAGCAGAAAAGCGTTTGGCGAGAAGCCCACCACTAAAATTGTCAAAGAACCTTTATTTCTTAATAAACCATTGTAATTATAACAAAATGGCAATCCGATATTTAATTTGTTTTTGCTTGACTCTCGTCGCACTCCCTTTTTCTTTGATGAGTCAAGTCCCCTGCGGTACACCCGACTACACACCCGAACAAGAGGCTGATAATCAACGCTTGATTCAGACCCTCAGTCACACACAACGCGCACCGCACTCGGTTATGACGACTTACCTTGCGATAAAGCCGCAACTTATCCGCAAAGACGATGGCTCGGGGGCGTTAAGTTTGACCGAACTTAATGATGCTTTAGCTGAACTCAATCGGCAGTATCAAGCCATTAACATTCAATTTTATTTTTGCGGCACAAGTCCCAATTACATCAACAGCTCACTGATTTATGGTGGCACTTACACGTCTGCCGATGCCGAGGCTGCACACGCGACTTATGGTGTAAGGAACGCTCATAACATTTATTTTTCGGGTAGTGTGGGTGGTGCGGGCGGCTATTCTTATGGCGCGACACAAAACCACAACATTAATCGAACTTATGTTCTCAATAGACAAGCGAATGATGACAAAACATTGCTCCACGAAATTGGGCATTATTTCAGCTTGGCTCATACGTTTCGCAATTCCGACAATGCGACTGTTTCGGAAAGGGAATTAGTGACCCGCATCACAGAAACATCGCCACGTTTATCGGCGAATTGTTCAATTCGCGGGGATTATGTCTGCGATACACCCGCCGACCCGCGTAGCTTACCGAATGTGTCCGTCACGAGTTGCGTTTATACAGGCACGGCAGTAGATGCGAATGGCGATGCGTTTTTGCCGTTGGTTAACAACATTATGGACTACAATTTTTGCCCACCTTACTATTTTACACCAGGTCAATACAGTAGAATGACGGCTGCCCTCGCTATCAACAATACGCCAAGCGGTACGGCAACAAGTTATTCTTTGGATTGCGCCGAGACGAGTCAAACAGCCCCTTCAAGTGTGACCGCAACGAATGTCAATAGTTCGGTGAGTTCGGCTATCATTGTGAGCTGGGCAGACAATTCAAGCGTCGAAACGGGTTATATCATTGAGCGAAGCACAAGTTCAACGGGAACTTTTACGCCAATCGGGGGTGTTGCACCTGATGCAACGACCTTTACAGATACCGATGCAGCACGCAATACCACGTATTACTATCGGGTCAAAGCCTCAAATACAACCGCAAACTACAGTAGTAACGCCACTCTCACAACGCCTTTTTATTGTGGTGCAAGCATCACACCGCCTTGTACGGTTGGAGGAACTACGGCAGCTCACATTATCAATCGCTTTTCGATAACGACAACCAGTGGAACGGTTCTGTTTAATAATGATAATTCGGGCTGTTCTGCCGACAGCTACGGTGATTATTACAATACCTATTCAGCCTCAGTTACCAGAGGAACAGCTTATAATTTCAATATGAAGACTTTTTATGGCTCAAATGGTTATTTCGGACAGCATTTGGGTATTTTTATAGATACTAACCAAGACGGTGATTTTGAAGATGCGGGTGAACAAGTGTATCAAAGCACAGGAACGGTGATGAGTGGCACAACAGCTTTAAATGGCTCTTTCACCGTGCCAAGCGGTGCTGTAGCTGGCAATACACGGCTTCGGGTGCGTTGTCGTCCAATGAACGGAATTGTCACAGATGCTTGTGGTACATTTTCATCGGGCGAAGTAGAAGATTACAAATTGGTTGTTCAAGCCGCTCTTCCAGTCGAGCTCACTGAATTTGAGGCGCAATTGACCCAACAACAACAAGTTAAGACGACTTGGGCAACGAGTAGCGAAATCAACAGCCATAGTTTTGACGTTGAACGCAGCCGCGATGGTAAAGTGTTCTCAAAAATTGGCAACGTCAAAGCATACGGTAAGGCGAGTAACTATACGTTTTTAGACAATAGCCCCCTCAGTAATACGAGCTATTATCGCCTTCGGCAACTGGACAATGACGGCAAAGAAGTCTTTTCCAAAGTTATTTCAATCCAAATAAACACCTCAAAAGGCAGACTAATGGTCTATCCGAACCCTATTTTTAATATTTTAACAATTGATACAGAAGCAATTGGCAATTTTAAAATTGTTAACTTTTTGGGGCAAACAATACTGACTGGTCAAAAATCCTCGTTGGAAGCGTCGGGGCTTGACGTGTCGGCATTGCCTAAGGGTACTTATATTTTGAAAATGGGTTTGGAACAAGTGAAATTTGTGAAACAATGAGAAACGAGGTGTCGGATACTTTGAAAGTATCCTGTCGGCGGATTGAAATCCGCCGCTAAAAAATCGGTTGAGCCTACGGCTTTGCATAATATCAGTTTCTAAAATATTAAACGCCAACCCGACAGTATTAACATGAAGAACTACTAACCAAAGTTTTGTGGTACTGCTTCAAAACGCGCCGCCTTCGGCGGCGCGGGCAGTTTTTTGGGAGCGAGCCGTTTTTTTCTTAAAAATTTGGGCAAAGCCCAAATTTTTAAAAAAAAAAAACGGCTCGCTCCATTAGATTTTTACGCGGCGAAGTTCCGCGTTTTTATACCACAAAACTTAGATTACTAAGAAAAATACACAAATACGGGTATTAAAATTCATAACTCATTTAATGTCATGTTTACACAAATTTTGAAACCATACATAAAATCTAAACTGCTGGTTCTCGCGCTCGCTTCGCTCGCGCGAGGGGGAGAATGTGGTTCATTTTTCGGGCAAAGCCCGAAAAATGAACCACCTCTCCTCCTTTTGCGCGAGCGAAGCGAGCGCAAAAGTGCCTTTTAATGCGTATTTTGAATTTATGTATGGTTTCAAAACACAAATAAAAGGCATAGATATTGGGGGGCATTTTTTTACAGAAAAAATCATTAAACAATAAAAAAATCGCATGGAGCGCATAGTCATTAAACACTATTTGAAATCCCTTTTCTTTATGGCAATGGTGGTTGCCAGTTGTTCTATTTTCGCTCAAACTTGCGACTGCATACCGCTTTTATACGAAGGTTTTGACTATCCAGAAGGTGACAATATCCACCAGAAAGTCGGCGGTACAGGTTGGGCGGATGCTTGGGCAAGTCAAACGGGCGACCAACGGGAGGGATTCAGAATCGGCACTAACTCGTTGTTTTACAGTAATTTACGAAGTAATTATAAATCATTTATTGGTGGTCAATATTGGCATTTAGTGGGTCGCCCGTTAGATGCGCGTGCCAATGGTCAGTTTGCGGCTTATCGAAAAAGCAACGGTTTGATAGGGCAAGCAGGAACAACTTTGTGGACTTCGGCAGTCTTTCAAAAAACGCAAAACAACGACGAACAAACGTGGTTTGGTGTCCATAATTCTAATGTTAGTTGGTATCATGGCAACGATGGTTCGGGTGTTCAAAAGGTATTGTTTGGCTATTTTGGCGCAGCCAATTCTAACACTTCGGGCGTTCGTTATTGGACGGTGCGCGTCCATGACAATTACTACCAAACGACTGTGCCGATTCAGACCGCTACGCCTGTTTTTGTGGTGACAAAGTTTGAATTTTTAGCCAATAGCACTGTCATTAGCGTTTTTATCGATCCTTCAAATCTCGGTAGTGGCACGCCTCCCTCAGTACCTGCGTGGACTTTTACGACTTCAACCGCCCTCGAATTGCGCCATTTTGCGGCTTATGGTGACAACAATACCAACAATTTTATACTCGATGAAATCCGTTTTGCCACCAATTACCGTTGCGTCGCACCTGATGCGGCGGTGGGCGAAAACCTCTTGCCCGTTGCCCGAATGACCGCCTCGGCGATTACGGGTGTTGCGCCTTTAACCGTCAATTTTAATGGCACAACGTCCACCGACCCCGATGGTACTTTGTCAAATTACGAATGGACTTTTGGCGACGGTGGCACACGTACAGGTGCAACGACAAGCTATACGTTCAACAATACGGGCATTATGTACGCCCGATTGAAAGTGACCGACAACTGCGGCTCGACCAATTCGGTGAGTCAAAACTTAACTATCACTAATGCTAATGGGCAAATTTCTTGTCAATCAACGCCTGTTGTGGAAGCCTTTCCGAATTGCGCGGGAACGGGCAGCGGCATCTTACGGGTTGACGCAGGTTTGGGAACAAATTTTAGTTTGACCCACCAAAACGGCACGAATTATCCCCTCAGTAGTTCGCGGTTTTCTAACCTGCCGATTGGCAGTTATACGCTCACGGTTACGGGGCAAAGTGGCTGTACCGAAACCTTCAATTTGTTTATGCCCGCCGACAGTATGAACTGTGCGAACGTTCGTGCAAGCGGTAATTTTGCTATTGGCATGGGTCTCGAAGGTTTGAGTTATTGGGACAAAGCCCGCGCGTTTAAGGATTTTATGAAAACTTCGGATACCCAAATCTTAACTTTTAGCGTAACAAACGGCGGTTGGAACACCAATTTGCAAAGCGAAATACCGTTGGATACAGAAGGGTATCCGACGGTCGTGCCATTCAACACATCGCAAGGGCAGCAACGGGCGCGGATTGTTTTGTCGGCAGGTGGGCATTTACCGATGGGCGATTACGTGTTTTTGTACGATGGGCAAGGCAGTTTTACTTTTGAAGGTGCAATTCAAACTTTGACTTCAACGCAAGGACGGAAGACAATTCGGGTGCAAGGAACGGACAATTTGTGGCTCGATATTCAGTCTTCGACACAGGGCAACCACCTTCGCAATTTTCGTTTGGTACGCCCTGAGCATGAAGGGAATTACGCCATTCAGCCGTTTTATGAGCCTTTTTTGAATAGAATTTGCCAATTTAACCCCATTCGTTTCATGGATTGGCAATTGACAAATGCGTCTAAATTAGTCAATTGGTCGGACAGAGGCAAGCCAAACGACCGCAGCCAAACGATGCGAAATGGCATCAGTTATGAGTATATTATTGACTTGGCGAACACCGCCAATCGAGATATTTGGGTCTGTGTGCCGCACCAAGCAACCGACGATTTTATTCAAAACATGGCCCGTTTATTCCGCGACAGGCTGAAACCTAACATCAACGTTTTTCTTGAATATTCCAACGAAGTTTGGAATTGGCAATTTGAACAAGCGCATTGGGTGGGCAACAATGGCAACCAAAACATCAGTTACCCGCGCCGATATGCCGAACGTGCTTTAAATACGTTTCGGATTTGGCATACCGAATGGGCGGGTCAAACACAGCGCGTTAAGCGTGTTTTGGCAACTCAAACGGGCTACAATTGGGTGTCGCAAGAAATGTTGGCGCAAGTAAAAGGCGCATTTGATTACTTTTCGCCCACCTTTTATTTTGGTTACGGCGGCAGTTGTTTAGACAATTTACGGTCACTCGGTACTTCGGCAACTGTAACCGATGTCATCAATTGCACGCGGACTTCGATGCGGTCATTTTTCCCCAATATCAGCCAAACGTATCGCCTCGCGCAACTCTACGGCAAACCGATTGCCCACTACGAAGGTGGTCAACACATGACCTCGAACCCAACAATTGAGCCTTTTAAGACGGCTCTGTACGCATCGCAAATTGACCCACAAATTCGGACTTTGTACCAAGAAATGATGGATTCATTGCGACGTTACGGCGGCACAACTCACGCAACGGCTTTTGTTTTGACGGGTGTGCGCGAATCCCGCTATGGTTCGTGGGGGCATATCGAGGATATTGACCAAAATACAAATACCCAAGCTGCGCCAAAATATCAAGTTTTGTTGGACAATATGGGTGCGGCGCAAGGCAATTGTAACCTGAATTTTGCTATTTTACCGTTGGAATTGCTCAATTTTAACGGAAATACTGAGGGGGGCAAAAATGTCTTAAAATGGCAAACAGAACATGAAATGGACGTATCTCATTTTGATATTGAACGCAGTTTTGACGGTCTGTTTTTTGAAAAAATAGGGGAACTAAAAGCCTTGAATAAAAATAGTTTTTACACATTTACGGACAATTTCGATTTGTCACCCATTACTTATTATCGTTTGAAAATCAATGAATTAGATGGGAAATTTGTTTTTTCAAAAACAATTTCAATCGAAAAAGCCCCCTCTGCGGGTTTGGGGGCTGTCAAAATATACCCCTCCCTAACAAGCGGTCTTTTGACGATTGAAAACGCAAAATCGTTTGACATTATCAACTCAATTGGTCAATTGGTTTTGCGTGAGAAAGGAGGTTCGGGAAACTTTCAAAGTTTCCCGAACCTAAGCCACCTGCCGAGTGCTATTTACTTAGTAAAAGGTGTAGATACTGAGGGGGCTGTTTTTTCTCAAAAAATTATCAAAAATTAAGAAAAAATTGAAATAGAAAGGCTTTTTTCTTAGAAAACAAAAAGACAATTACAGCCGTTATACATTGATTTAGCAATTATTATTTTAATATGAAATTCATAACCATCATTTTAGCTTTTAGGGCATTTTAGTCTTTTGCTCCAATCCACTCTACCCATTTTTAATTGGGAAGAACGCCTTGAAATGGGTCAACATCATAAAGCTTTCCGAAATAACACCTGCGGCAGTCGGCGACGGCAGCCGACGACACGCAAGCCTTGCAAGCGACTCTAAATCTATTGAATCAGAACGCGCAAGTACCGAAAGTCATTTCTTTCCCGCACTGGTACGTATCGGGATTTTGCAGACTTTGAACAATTCCGAAGTCGGTTGGCGCACTTCATTATTGGGCAAGGTGCAAGTACCCGCTTGCTGTACGATGGTGCAGAAGGTGGTGAATTGATACACACTTATGGGTTTTCGCGGGGGCAAATGTTGGGGGTCGTTTTGGACGTCAACAACAAAAATGGGTGGCTTGTTAGCCGTAACGCGACAACTTCACAAAGCATTTTTGAGGGCTTCAACGCGCGCTATCGGTATGTACAGTTCAAAAATGCGGCAAAAGGTGTACAAGGGGGGCAAGACGGCAACAGAGTACATGCAGCATCTGAAATGGAATTTGACAACTGCTTGTTTTTTCAATTGCAGTACGGGCATCGAATACCGGTACTATAATTACTACAACGAATTTGTTCATCATTGCGAGTTTTGGCAATGTGGTTACGGCATTAACGCAGCGCCTTTGGGCAATGTTTATGTCGAACAATGTCATTTTAGAAACAGTCTTTTAGCCGATATTCGACTTGGCATGGGGCATGAATCACAGCATTAGGCGGTATGTCGTTCGTATGGACCGGTCAAAATCGGTTTGTTGACTATCAAACACAAATCAAATCAAACGATTCAAAATGTATGTTGTTAGCCAATACACCAACACCACAAGTGCCATTTCTCATTATGCTTTCCCTTGTTTTCTTGTGTTTGATGTGGATATACAAAATCCACCTAACAATAATCCACCGATTTACACTGAAATGGTTCGGGCTATCCGTTCATTTTTATCGAATGTCAACGCGCTTAATGCCACGAGTTTGTACCCCTCAGTACCAGCAAGGAAATGGAACTTTGTATTGCAATCACATCCTTTTAAAATGGTAAATATATTTTATCTATTAACTCTTGATACTCTAAATTTACATTTGAATCACAAGTTATTCCACCACCACTTTTATAAAAAAATTCACCATTTTTCTCTTTTTGAATAAATCTAATCATAACAGATGAATCTAAGTTTACTCCATCAAAAACACCAAAAATGCCCACCATATAAAACTCACACGATTGTGCAGTTTCAATATTTTGGTATAAGTTTTCTCAAGTAGTTTATAATTGATATAAAATTGAAGTTATAATATCTCACACATAATACTCTCTTTCTTTTTTATATTTTTATTTTATTTTTTCTCCTTTTTTTTTTTTTTTTTTTTTTAAATTTTCTTCTAAATGTGCAGATATTTTAGAACTAACTTGAAGAAGTTTTTTATCTCCTGCATTTATTTTATCAATATACCTAAATTTATCAACTCTTACTTTTTTCCCAACTATTCCCAAATCATTTCTTAATAAATCAACAATCATTGTATGCTCAGCCATCTCTTTAATATCACCTAAAATTCTGGCTTGTGCATTAGGAATTGAAGCATCAATTGTGCCTTTCATAGGATATGTTGAAATCTTATTTTTTTTAATTTCTACAAATCTTTCAGGAGAAAAACATACAAAATCATCTTTGTTATTTAAAAATCTAAGTTTGAATTTTGCATCTACATTTTCATAAATTTCGTCTAATGATAAGTTTGTTTCTATTTTTGTTTTTGCTGTTAAATTTAAAAGATAAGAGTTTCCACTTTTTATTTGCTCTTGAATATAATCAAAACTTTTTTTATACTCTTGGAAAGATATTGGAAATTTTTCTAATTTAGTTTTTTTTATATTTTTGTTTTTATTATGCTCTTTTGAGTTTAATTCAAATTTGATAGTTTTTGGAAGATGTGAAAGTTTTTCTATATAAAATTCACTTAAATCGTAAGATATTACAAATAAAAATGGCTCTTTTTCAAAGCCAAATTTATTTAATTTTTCTTTTATTAATTCTTTACTCAAATTAACCTAAAATTAGTTTTTCAAAACTGCTGCTCTAATTGCAACACCATTTGTAACTTGTTTTAAAACCTTACATCTTGGATCTTTTAACATCTCATCACTAATATCTACATTTCTATTTACAGGACCTGGATGTAATAATAAAATATCTCTATCTTGCATTACTTCATTTGTTATACAAAAATCTTTTGCATACTCATTTAATGATTCAAAATAAACTTGATTATGTCTTTCAAGTTGTGTTCTAAGACTCATAATAATATCAAGTTCGTCGATCACATCTGAAATATTAATGTAAGTTTTAAATTCATCACCATCATATCTAAAACACTCAGGAGAAATAAAACAAACATCAATTCCAAATCTTGGAAGTAATCTTCTATTAGACCCCGCAACTCTTGAAGTTCTTACATCTCCCACTATTCCTATTTTTTTACCTTCAGTTTGCCCATCAAAATGTTCATAAATAGTAAATAAATCTAATAAAGCTTGAGTTGGGTGAGCGTGTTTTCCATCCCCTGCATTTATAATTGGACAATCAACATAACCAGCAAGTGATTCAGGTAATCCACACTCTGAATGTCGAATAATAATTGCGTCAGGTCTCATGGCATTTATATTTGCAACAGTGTCAAATATAGTTTCACCTTTTGAAGTTGAAGATGTACTAACATCTAAAGATACAACCTCTGCACCTAATCTTTTTGCTGCAATTTCGAAAGAACTTCTTGTTCTTGTAGAATTTTCAAAAAACAAAGTAACTATTATCTTACCTTTTAAAATTTCATTTGGTTCAAATTTTAAAAATTCTTTTGCATCGTCAAAAATGCCCAATATTTCATCTTTAGAAAAATCAGAAGTTCTAATTAAGTGCTGCATTTATTTCCTTTAATTTTAATTTGGATTTTAGCAAAAAGCTCTTTAAAAAATAAAACTTTTTGTATAATAAAGAACTTTATTTTTTAGGAACTCCTTTTATGAAATTTCAAATAATTTTTATTTTTTTATTAACAATATTTTTTACAGCTTGTTCTGTAAAACCACTTGAACCTGTCAAATATGAAACCATTGATAAAAACATATCATTTACAGATGATATAAAACCAATTTTAGATAATAGATGTGTATCTTGTCACTCTTGCTACAATTCACCTTGTCAATTAAAATTATCTTCATTTGAAGGATTACAAAGGGGCTCTTCAAAAGCAGATGTATATGCAAATAGAATAACAGCTGATAACCCTACTAGGCTTTTTGTAGATGCTGTTAATGAAAAGCAATGGAGAGAAAAAGGATTTTTTTCTATGGTTGATAGTTTAGAAAATTCAAATGAATCTATAATGATGCAATATCTTTTTCAAAAAGATAAAAATCCTTTAAATATTGGAAATTATTCTCCTGAAACTGATGAAAAAACTTGTGTAAAAGACAAAGATGAATTAGCAGAATTTTTTGAAGACAATCCTCACAAAGGAATGCCATATGGATTTCCAGCTTTAAAAAAACAAGAGTATAATCTTTTAATGACTTGGTTAAAACAAGGTGCAATTGATGATACAAAAAAAGATACAACTACAAGTTTTGAAGAAATTCAAATAAAAAAATTTGAAGATTTTTTAAACAATAAAAATATAAAACATCAAGTAAGTGCAAGATATATTTATGAGCATCTTTTTTTAGCTCACATCTCTTTTGAAGATAAAAGTGGAAACTTCTTTGAATTAATTCGTTCAAAAACTCCAAGTGGACAAAAAGCTCAAATAATTGCAACTAGATTTCCATATGATAAAATTGAAGAAGATTTTTATTATAGATTTAGAAAAATTGAGTCTACAATAGTTCATAAAACACATATGGTTTATAAATTAAATGATGAAAAATTAAAAAGATATGATGAACTTTTTATAGAAACACCTTGGGACCAAAAACCATTTTTACCATCATATGATATTAAAACATCGGTAAATGCTTTAAAAACATTTGAGCAAATTCCTGCGAATAGTAGATATCAATTTTTACTTGATGATGTTCATTATATAATAATGACATTTATACGAGGTCCTGTTTGTAAAGGACAAATTGCTTTAAATGTAATTCAAGATCATTTTTGGGTTATGTTTATGGATCCAAAATCTGATTTAACTCTAAAAGATAAATATTTTTTACATGATAATATTCCAAATCTTTCAATACCAAATGAGTATGGAGAAGATCCTAGTTTATTTAAAACTTTTAAAGCTTTAGATAATTATGAATTATCTAAAAAATACCATACGAATAAAGCTTTGATTTACAAACAATATTATCCTCAAGGATTGGGATTAGAAAATATTTGGAAAGGGAATCAAAATCAAGAAAATGATTCCATATTAACTATTTATAGACATTTCGATTCAGCATCTGTTCATAAAGGTGCGTTAGGAGATATTCCAAAAACTTTATGGGTTATTGATTATCCTTTACTTGAGCGAATCTATTATTCATTGGTTGCAGGTTTTGATATTTTTGGAAATACGCCCCATCAACTTTTGGTGCGAACCCATATGGATAGACTTAGAATTGAAGGTGAAAGTAATTTTTTGGAGTTTTTACCAAAAGAGTCAAGAATTGATTATTTTGACTCTTGGTATGAAGGCTGGCTAGCTCAATATTTGAGTGTTTATATTCCTTCAGATAATAAAGTTGATATAAATTACACAAGTAAAAACTATAAAAAAGAGTTTGTAGAAAAAGTTTTTGAATACACAAATACAAAAAAAGATTCAATAAATTTTATTGAAAATGACTATAAACCTAATAAAATAAAAACTATTTACAATAGTAAAAAAGATATTGAAGATACATTAAAAACATTAACTTTACCCAATAGTTCTGAAATTATAAAAAATTTCACTGATAATAAATCAAATCTTGCATATATTAGAATTCAAATGAATTCTGGTGAAAATTTAGTTTATACCTTAGTGATTAACAGATGGCATAAAAATGTCGCTCTACTTTTTAATGAAGAATCAAGATTAGATGCCTCAAAAGATAGAATCAATTTTGTAAAAGGTTTTATTGGTTCTTATCCAAATATTTTTGTTAATGTAAAACAAGATGATTTAAATGATTTTTTTAATCTTTTACAAAATTATAAAGAAAATGATGAAAATAGAAAAAAAATATTTAAATATGCAATAAATAGAGCAAACCCTAAATTTTGGGAAGTTTTTGATTGGTTTTCAAATGAGTTTAAAAAACAAGACCCTTTAAATTATGGTTTATTTGATTTAAATAGATATATAAGTCGTGCTGTAAATGAGTGATTATTAATAAATGGTTTAAGTATTTTAGATATAATCTTGCCAATATTATATTTAGTTTTTTTAGGAAAAGAAATGATTGAACAAATGGATAAAGAGTATGTACTTCATACATACGCTAGAAATTATGTAAACTTCAAAAAAGGTATAAATGCAACACTTTTTGATGAAAATGACAAAGATTATATAGATTTTACATCTGGAATTGCAGTTTGTAGTGTTGGGCACGGAAATAAAAGAGTTGCAGATAAAATATATGAACAAATAAGTAATATAACTCATATTTCAAATTTATATGCAATAGAACCACAAGCAAAACTTGCAAAAAAACTTCATGAATTATCAGGATATGATATCAGAACATTTTTCTCAAATAGTGGTGCTGAAGCAAATGAAGGTGCTATTAAGATTGCTAGAAAATATGGTGAAACAAAATTTGAAAATAAAAGATATAAAGTTATCACACTAGAGCACTCTTTCCACGGAAGAACAATAACAACAGTAAAAGCAACTGGTCAAGAATCAATGCATACTCCAAACTTTGCTCCATATCCTGATGGTTTTTCATATCATAATAAAATAGATGATATTTATAATGCAATTGATAATGAAACAGTTGCTGTTATGATTGAACTTGTTCAAGGTGAAGGTGGTGTTCAACCATTTGATAAAAAAGAGATTCAAGAATTAGCAAAATTCTTAAAAGAAAATGACATTTTATTAATCATTGATGAAGTTCAAACAGGTGTATTTAGAACTGGTGAATTTTTAGCTGCTAATCTTTATGAAATCGAGCCTGATATTGTTACACTTGCAAAAGGTTTAGGTGGTGGTGTTCCAATTGGAGCTATTATGACAACACTTAAAGATATTTTTAGCCCAGGTGATCACGGTTCAACTTTTGGTGGAAATTATCTTGTGACAGCAGCAGCTCTTGAAGTATTAGATATTTTAGAAGAGATTAAAGATAGTGGAGCTTTAGATGAAACTATTATCTATTTTAATTCAAAATTAAATGAACTTTATGAAAAAAACAAAGAAATTTTTACTGATAATGTAGGTCTTGGATTAATGAGAGGATTAAGAGTAAAAGATGCTGATACTTTAGCTTTAATCATTAAAACTGCATTTGAACAAGGTGTTTTAGTTTTAAAAGCTGGAAAAAATACTCTAAGACTTATTACCTGCACTTACTATCTCGAAAGAGGAGATGAATGAAGGTTTCAAAAGGTTAGAAAATGCACTTGATAAAATCAAACAAGGTTAAACTACTATTATGTAGTTTAATCTCTTTAAATTTATACGCTTCAAATGATGCTTTTGATGATAAAATCATTTCAGATAAAAGATTAAAAAGTTTTGAACTTTCAAGTGAACAAATAAAAGAAGATAGCTCAAAACTAAAAAAAGATTGGATAAATCCAATTACTTATCAATACACAAAAAATCTTGGGGAAGATTATAAAACAGATCGTTCTGTAATTTCAATAAATCAACCTATTTTTCAAAGTGGCGGAATTTATCAAGCTATAAAATATGCAGATTCAACTTATAATTATGCAACATTAGATTTAGAACAACAAAAAAAAGAGCTTATAAAAAATGCTCTAATTTTTCTATATTCAATTGAAAAAACAAATCTAAATATAGAAAAAGCAAAATATACCCTAGAAAATGCAAAAATAGATGTAAATAGAAAAAAAGAACAAGTTTTAAATGGATTTTTAGATGCATCTTTTTTAGATAATGCCCTACTTACCCTAAATAGTACAAAAAATAGTTTAGTTGATTTGAAATACCAAAAACAAGAGTTAATAAATAGTTTTAATAATATCTCATCAAAAGAATATACAAATTTTGAACTACCAACTTTTAAAATGTTTGATGAAAAAGAGTTTTTAGAAAGTAATATTGAACTAAAAAAAATAGAAGCTGATATAAATAAAAAAGGCAACTATTCATATATGACTATGGCAAAATATCTTCCAAGTATAAATGCATTTTATACTTATTCTAAATACCATGAAACAGATAATAATACAAAACTTTCAAAAGAAAATGACCAAACATTTGGCTTGACTCTAAATATTCCACTTGATTCAAGAACTTTTAATGATGTTCAAAGTAAAAGAATTGATTATTTAAAATCAAAACTTGATTTAGAAAATAGTATTGATGATGAAAAAACTTTTTTCAAAACAAAGCTGGAAAAATTAGCAATGATTGATGAAAGATTACAAATCACAAAAGATGATTTAGAAGTTTATGATTCAATTTTAAAAATTATAAATGAAGAAAAAGAAGCACAAATCAAAACTCAAAGTGACCTAGAGACACTTCAAAACTCACAAAAAATCAAATCTTTAGATTTAAAAGTTTATGAAATAGAAAAACAACTAGAACTTCTTGAAATGTATGCAAAACTTCAATAGAAGTTTTGCATATATTAAATGTTTTTTTTTTTTTTTTTTTTTTTTTTTTTTTTTTTTTTTTTTTTTTTTTTTTTTTTTTTTTTTTTTTTTTTTTTTTTTTTTTTTTTTTTTTTTTTTTTTTTTTTTTTTTTTTCCCCCCCCCCCTGAACCTATCTTTTTAGATTGATTAAAGTGTTTAACAACTCATCAGATGTTGTAATTGATTTTGCATTTGCTTCAAAAGCTCTTTGAAATACCATTAGATTTACTAAACTTTCAGACAAGTCTGCTGTACTTAATTCTAATGTTTTTGATTCTACTTTTGCTGTTTTACTATTATTTAAATTATATACAGGGTCTCCTGATTCATTTGTTTTTGCTAATAGATTATCTCCTACTGGATTTAATCCTCTATTATTATTAAACACTGCAATTGCTACTTGTCCAACTGCAAATTCTGCTCCATCTTGTTTCATTGTAATTAATCCTGTACTATCAACAGAAAACTCTCCAAATGCTGAATCTGAAATCCCCAACGTATCAAGTCTTAATTGTAGATTTCCTTTTGATGCTGTTTGATCTACTTTATTTATTACTTCTATAAACTCTGCTCCTGCTCCTTTTCTTCCTGAGTAGTTTGCATTCACATCGATTGGAGTAAGTGGACTAAGCATAGTGTTTAAAGTTGCATATCCATCATTTGCTTGTGTTAATGAAGAGTTTTCAAAACTAGCTGTGAAATTTTGATAACCTGCAGCTAAAGTATCTTTATTTTTTATAATAAATTCATCCCCTGTTCCAGATATTTCAACTAAATTGTTTAATGTGGGATTTGCTTGAATTATATTTTTAAAATAATCTCTAACTTCTTGTGATGTTGGAGTATCATCTGTTTTATAAACAAACTCTTCATTATTTATTGTTAATTTAAAAAGAGATTTTGATTTATTTGAACCATCCCCATCATCAATATTATATTTAATTTCTTTAGCTACTCCATCTAATCCTTGGGTTGTATCAAAATCTAAACTATTATCTACAGAACTAAAAAGCAAATTATGATTTAAGATATTTACTCCTGTTGCATCAGCTGTAGCTGTAATTAATCCATTTTGATAGGCAGATGTATTTCTAATTTCATTTAATAATCCTGCATAAAACGAGGCAGGATCAGTAGCGGTTGGGGTATAAGTAATATCTGCCAATATAGTTGTATCAGCAGTATCTTTTATAGTAAATCTATAAGGAGGAGGAGTTGCTGGTGTTTGAGGAGAACTACTTGGAAAAGTATCTTGCAAAGTAACTACCATTTTATTTAAATTTAATGCTTGAGCACCTGTTGCAAAAACAGAAATAGCTTCTATGTTATCCCATTAAGTTTTTACTGTACCTTCGTCAAAACTTTCTAAATTTGAATAATCCCATGAATCAACATAACTTGTATTTAATGCTGTAGTTACATTTTCATTTCCCGTATAACCACTTCCTGCTATTTCTCCAAGTATAGATGCACCATCTTTTAAAGTAAAAAACTCTGCATTAAGCATTCCAAATACCATCAAATGTAAACTCAATATCTTTTATTTTACTTGAATCTAGTTCTATTAATTTTTTAGTTGTAGAATTTAAATTAACTACCCCATTTGATTCATAAGTTCCATCTGGATTTTTTACCCAAGTAACTTCTGAACCAAAAATTTCTGAAGATAATATTGCATTCATATCAACTTGAAAAGGAGACAGATATTTTTGTAGCATCCAAAGTAGTTACTATTCCTGATACTCCTGCAATAGAATTAACATCTGGTATATCATCAACAAGTCCTATTGAAGAACTCATAAAATTAATATTTTCATTTTGTGTATAAATATTAAAATTGCCATTATTTAATGGTGTAATATATAATTTATCTATAGGATTAGTACTATTATAATTTGCAATTTTATCTCGCAAAGTATTATAAACTTGAGATTGAGACAAAGTATTATTTAAAGAAGTTGCTAAAATAAAAGGATTATAAGTAGTATCACTTAGAGATAAATTTACTAAATCTGCTCCATTTTGAATATTAAAAGTATAATTAGCATTATCAATTATCTCATTTAAATTGATTTGCATTGTTGGCAATTGCTTCATATTTCCAGTAAATTCAACATCAAAATTTGAATCTAAAGTTTCTATTACTAGATTATTATTAACATTTCTTGCAACCACATAACTACTTAATGCTGGATTTGAAGAACTTCCTGCTTGATTAAACTTATTAACAAGTTCATCTATTGTAAAACCACCATTTGAATCTGTAGCATCAATAAATAAAGGTACAGACTGAGGGGGAAATGCTCCATCATTTGGAACAGGAATATTTACACCTAATTCTTTATCATAGATTGTAAGATTATATTGAAACATAGGAGATTTTGATAATTTTAAATCAGCTGCCGTATAAACATCCTGTTGTTTACCAGTAATTAATTGAGATAATGCATTTCTTGATGTCTCCAATGCTCCTATCCCTGATCCTTTTGCACCTAGTGTAGTACTTTGGTAATTCCCTTGAACTACTGCATTCCCTGACACTTCTGCAACTTCTGACACTGTAAATTCTGTCCCTGGGATTAATGATTTAATTTGGATTATCCCTTTTAACATATCTGCATTTTTTGTTGAGCTTACATAACTCTCTGACGAATTAAATGCATCTACTTTTCCTGAGTCTATTGCCATTGTTGCTACCAAGCCTGGTATTTGTGATATTTTATCTGCCAATGCTTTATATGTCTCTATTTTACTCGCTGCTTTATCATAAGCCGCATTTGCTGCATCTAACTGTGTTTGATCTAATCCTGATCCATTAACTATTGCTGGAGAAACTATTGCTCCTAGTGTTGAAGGATCTATTAATCCTTCTGCTGTTCTTTGTGCTACACTTGAAGTATTCCATAAATCTTGTTTAAAAGTTGAACTTGCACTTGTTAATAAGAAATTTTGAGAATATTTATTACCATTTATATATGTATATATTTGATCTCCATCTTTACTTATTATTGAATCCGTTCCTGATTTAAAATTTATTTGTGACGTTTGTGCTATTGAAGTAGCAGAAGATGCATCTGGTTCATCTTTTAATTTTTGCAACCAACTTGTATAATCTGCTACTGCTGCTTCTATATCAGACATTTTTGATGATTTTGTTTTCGCTCCATCTCCACTAAAGGCACTTGTTGAGTCTGATTTTGCGCTACTTGAATAATCTGTCGCTTTTGCTGTGATTGTCTCTACATATGTTCCATGTCTTACTATTTTTGAGCTAAGCAGTTTTGTATAATCATCTGTAAACACACTTACATTTGGATTTGTACTTGTTACATCATTTTGACTATCAATTGCTGTCATCATCCAACCTTGTACTTCATTCCCAGCTGCATCTTGAAGTGTTCCATTATCTCCCATCCTAAAGTTTCCAGCTCTTGTATAGAAACTCTCTGATGTTCCTGAACTATTTTGATTTACTACTGTGAAAAATCCATCTCCACTTAAGGCCATATCATAATTTACACCTGTTAATTTTAGATTCCCTTGAGTATAAAGTTTCTCTGCATCAAGTATCTTTGATCCTTTACCAATTCTATCTTGATACATTTGATCTGCGAATGATATTCTTGATGATTTAAATCCTATTGTATTAACATTTGCTATATTATTTGATTCATTATCTAAAGCTTGTTGTTGTGACGATAATCCTGAGATCCCTGTCCATAATGCTCCGATCATAACTTATCCTTTTATCTTTTTATTAATTTAAAATATCAAATTAAGATGTCAATTCCGTGTCAATTATTAAATTATTATTTCTTATTTAAGTTATCATTGGTTAAACTCTATTTTCTTTAAAAAAGGATTCATTTGAAAGATTTTTTACCTAAACCATCGACTATTTTATTTTTTACAATATGTTTATTTTTACTATTTAGTTTCATTAGTTATAAATTATTAATCAAAAATTTATCTGACAATCATTTAAAAAATCAAGAAATTACTTTTTATCAAATTCAAAAAGATACAAACAATTTATTAACAAAACTTTTATACAAATATTCAACTCAAAAAGAACTCTTATTATCTAAACATAAAGAAGTTTTAGATTATCTTGAAAAAAATTCTTATGATATTCCTTTAAATGAAATTCATAAAAGAATAAATGAAAATATCCTAAATTCACCCTATAATATTTATATAACAAATGAAAATATGATTATCAAAAATACTACTTTTCTTCCTGACTTAAATTTTGATTTGAGTTTTGCAAAAGATTTATTTGAAAATCATAATAAAAATAACATAATAGGAGTTTCTCCTCCTATTTTTGAAATGTTTTCATTAAAATTCTTTAGTTATACAGATTCTTATTTAAATAAAAAAGATAAAAGAGTTTTACAAGTTAGTTACACTTATGAAGAATTAAATGAGGACTTTAAAAAACTTCAAAAGCTAATAGATTCAAATTTAGATATACAAGCAACCAATGCCTATATTATTTTTAATGATGGATATATTGGTGATTTTATTTTTAAATCTTTAAAATCGTATAAACCTTCGTTAAAAAACATAGAAGAAAGAATAAAAGAAGGAGAAAAACTATCAGAGGGAATTAGAGAAAATGAATATATCACCACTTCTTTAGAAAAAAATAACAATACATATAAAGTTACATATTTTTCACAAAAAAGCCCTATTTTTGATGAAGCTAATATCGTATATAGTATCATCTTTGATGAAAAAGAGTATGAAGAGAATCTTCAAAAATTAAATTTAGTAATGATATTTATCTGCTTTATTGGAATAATTACTATTTATATCGTTTATACTGTTAGATTTAAAGAAAATCTTTTAAAATATAAAGATAAATTTATAGAACATTCCGTTCATGAAATAAAAACTCCATTAGCCATAATAAGTTTAAATATACAACTTAGAAATAAGATTTTAGGAGAAGATAAATATTCAAAAAAAATTGAAGGTGCTTTAAAAACTTTGGAAAACTCCTATGAAGATATGACATTTTTACATACAAAAGAAAAAATAAATTACCAATTAGAAAATATTGATTTAGCAGATGCTTTAAAAGATAGAGTAAAATATTTTGACATAATTGCCTCAACTCAAAATAGAAAAATTGAATTAAAAATGTCATAATACTCTTGATTATAAAAATAAGCATAATAGAGCTAAATAGATTAATTGATAATAATTTATCTAATGCTATAAAATATAGTAAAATAGCTAGTGTTATCAAAATTATTTTAAAAGATAATACTTTAGAATTTCATTCTTTAGGAAAACAAATAATAGAAGAAAATAAAATTTTTGATAAATATATTAGAGAAAATGAAAGTGTTGGAGGGCATGGACTTAGGACTTTCAATAGTTAAAGATATTTCAAAAAAATATAATATTACTAAAAAAGTAAACTCTTCTAAAAAAGGCTTAAATATTTTTTCTTATACATTTAATTGCCACAACATTGACATTAAAACTGAATAGAATAGCTTTATGAAAATATTTTTACTAGAAGATGATTACTCTTTAAATGAATCAATTAAAGAGATGTTAGAAATAGAAAACTTTATCGTTGATTCTTTTTACGAAGGTGATATTGCCTATGAAAATATCATAGGTAATTATGAACTATACATTTTTGATATAAATGTTCCAAATATTGATGGATTATTTTTACTTGAACATATTAAAAATATAACTCCTAATACCAAAGTTATTATTATGAGTGCTAATATAAATATTGATAAGATTAAAGAGGCTTATAATAAAGGTTGTGATGATTATATTAAAAAACCTTTTGATATACATGAACTGCTTTTAAAAGTAAATAAATATACTGAAAATTCTCATTTTGTGATTTTAGATGATAATTTATCTTTTAATAAAAAAGAAAAAAAACTATTTTTAGAATCTAAAGAAATTGACCTAACAAAAAATGAAAAAAATCTTCTGTTTTTGCTAATAAATAATAAAGGACAAAAAGTAAATCATGTACAAATAGAAGATTTTGTTTATGATAGAGTTGCAAAAAGTTCTGATGCAATAAGAAGTTTAGTAAAAAGATTAAGAAAAAAAATTTCAAAAGATTTGATTTTAAATAGCTTAGATGAAGGTTATTATATAAAATAATATTATTTACACCTAAAATGACACTCTATTGACATTTTAGTTTTATATACTAAAATTATCAAATAAAAGGAGAGTCCAAATTGTCGAATTCTAAAATATTATTAAGTGCCATTTGTGCATTAACTATTTTCACAGGTTGTGAAAATATTCAAGGTCCTACAGTTCCACAAAGTAGTCTAACAGTTGGAAAAGTTCAACAAAATGTTGCAAAAGGTATGAGTTCAACAGAAGTAGTAAAAGCTCTTGGAACACCTAATATTATCACAAAAGATAAAACGGGGAAAACAAGTTGGGTTTATGATAAAGTTAGCACTTATCACTCAAAAACAAGTGGTGGCTTAAACTATGTTAGAATGAATGAAAATGATTTTGTCGTAACAGGTGGAATTTTGGGAACAGCTGGTGCGGTTGCTGCAGGTATTGCGGAATCAAGCTTTTTATTAGGAGTAGGTGCAACAGCAGCAGCTATTGGAGCAATTACTTATGCTAGTACAAAAGATGATTACGAATACAAAACAGAACAAAAAACACTTACTATAGTTCTTGATTTTGATGAAAATGAAAGATTACAAAACTTCTCTTATATGTATTCATCATTCTAAGAATTAATTATGTTAAATAAAAAAAATTTATTAATTTCATTAGGTACATTATTTCTTATTACTGGGTGTGGTAATGTAAAGAATTTAGAAATAACACCAGAAAATAATATTATCAACAAAGAATCATCTCTTCAAATAAGAGATATTCAAGTAAAAACTTTTGAAAATACTTCAAGAGCTAACTTAATAAATGCAATAGTTGATACTTTGTTAGATGATGGTTATTTTATTACAACAATTGATACAAAAGCTGGTGTAGTTAGTGCAAAAAATATCAAAAATGATGTTGAGCTAAATTTAGTATCTGTTGTAAAAGAAGTAAAAAACGAGAGTTTCTCTGTAAGATTTAGTATAAATGCTGTTGATAGAAGCAGTGATTTTAAGTCTATAACTGTAATTCAAGATGACATTATTTACAGATATTTATTTGATAAACTAAGAAAGTCTTTATTCTTAGACCAAGAGTTTTACAAAGTTCCCCAACAAAAAGAACCACAAACAGTGATTCAAAAAGAAGTTACAATTATCGAAAAAATTGTTGAACCAAAAGTGGGAGTAAAAACAGAATCAAAAAAAGTTATAAAAAAATGTTCAACTAGCAAATGCCAAGAAAATTCTTCTTTAATTTATAGTGTTCAGTTTTTATGCACAACAAATAAAGGTGTTGTACAAAAAGAGTTTGAAAAACTTAAAAATGAGGACTTAGATGTTAGAGTTCACCCATATTATGAGTACCAAGTATTAAGACTAGGAAGATTTAAAACAAGAATTGAAGCCGAAGATGCTATGCAAAAATTCAAAAGCAATTACCCTGAAATAAGTATAGTTGCATTTAAACCTAAAAGATAAAAACATAAAGAGGGATGAAGATTTATTTTAAAATTTTTCTATTTTGTATTTTGATACAACCCTCTTTTTGTCTTGAAAATAAAATATACTCAATATCAGTTTGTACAACTTCTTCAAAAGAATCTGCAAATATATGTAAAGAAAATATCCTAAAAACTTCAAATTTAGAAGCCTTTGTTCAAGAAAATCTAAATAAAAGTTATAGTGTTTATTTAGGGAAATTTACCACTTATGATGAAGCAAAAAAGGTTTTAAATAACTCTTCAAATTTTATAAAGAAGCAAAAACCTTTTATAAAAGAAATTGAAAATAACATAAAAATTAAAGAAATTGAAAGAAAAATTAAAGAAGTTGATGAAGAAATAAGAATATTAGATGAAAAAATCATAAATGTTAATGAAAAAGAGAAAGCTTTAGCAGAAGTTCAAAGAATGGAAAGTGAAAAAGTTTTAGCAGATGAATTAAGAAAAAAAACTGAACTTGAAGCACAAAAAATTAAAGAAGAAAATAAAAAAGCTTTAGCAGAATTTCAAAAAAATAAAGAAGAAAAAGAGAAAAGCTTTAGCAGAAGTTCAAAGAATGGAAAATGAAAAAGTTCTTGCTGATGAAGCAAGAGAAAGAAAACTGAACTTGAAGCGCAAAAAAAAAGAAGAAAATAAAAAAGTTTTAGCAGAAGTTCAAAAAATTAAAGAAGAAAAAGTAAAAAAAAAATACAAAAATAAAAAAAAAAAAAGCTTTAGCAGAAGTTCAAAGAATGGAAAATGAAAAAGTTCTTGCTGATGAACAAAGAAAAGAAACTGAACTTGAAGCGCAAAGAATTAAAGAAGAAAATAAAAAAGTTTTAGCAGAAGTTCAAAAAAATAAACAAGAAAAAGAGAAAGCTTTAGCAGAAGTTCAAAGAATGGAAAGTGAAAAAGTTCTTGCTGATGAACAAAGAAAAGAAACTGAACTTGAAGCGCAAAGAATTAAAGAAGAAAATAAAAAAGTTTTAGCAGAAGTTCAAAAAATAAAGAAAAAGAAAAAGCTTTAGCAGAAGTTCAAAGAATGGAAAATGAAAAAGTTCTAGCAGATGAAGAAAGAAAAAAAACTGAACTTGAAGCACAAAAAATTAAAGAAGAAAATAAAAAAGCTTTAGCAGAAGTTCAAAGAATGGAAAATGAAAAAGTTCTTGCTGATGAACAAAGAAAAGAAACTGAACTTGAAGCGCAAAAAATTAAAGAAGAAAATAAAAAAGCTTTAGCAGAATTTCAAAAAAATAAAGAAGAAAAAGAAAAAGCTTTAGCAGAAGTTCAAAGAATGAAAAATGAAAAAGTTCTAGCAGATGAAGAAAGAAAGAAAACTGAACTTGAAGCACAAAAAATTAAAGAAGAAAATAAAAAAGCTTTAGCAGAAGTTCAAAGAATAAAAAATGAAAAAGTTCTAGCAGATGAAGAAAGAAAAAAAACTGAACTTGAAGCGCAAAAAATTAAAGAAGAAAAAAGTTCACAAAAATTAAATGAATTAGATAATTTTAAAAATCTAGTTATAAAAGTAGACTCAGTTAAAAATATTATGTTTTTAAAGGGGGAAAATAGTGATGGAAAAATCATTGATATAAAAACATACAAAGTTTCAACTGCAAAAACTTCAATAAAAAAACCTTTAGGAATTGGTTCTATCACCTCAATATCTCTAAATCCACAATGGAATCCAACAACTAAAACCTTAAAAGCTTTTAGAGAAAAAGGAATTAATCTACCCTCTGTTGTTCCTTTTGGAAATAAACTAAATTATATGGGTGCTGCAAAAATAAATTTAACACATAAAGTTAATGGGCAACAAGTTTATCGAATTCACGGTACTTTAAGTGAAAATACAATTGGTACAAATGAATCAGCAGGATGTATCAGAATGAAAAACAAAGAAGTAGTAGAACTAGCAACTCTACTTGAAAAATTTAGTAAAATAAAAAGCTTTAATAATATTAGCGTAATTTTGGAGTAAATTAAAAACAATGACTATTATTTTATCTTACATATAATTAATAGATTAGTTTTGTATAATAGACGAATTATTAGGACAAAAAGATAGATAAAAATACTTATCTATCTTAATTATAGAAGATTCTAAAAAATTATTTAGACTTTTTGTCTTTTTCTTTAGTTTCTTTAAAATTTAAGTAATACTCAATTTCAGATGGAGTTAAAATTTTGATTGTATTTGTACTTCCTGGCATTCCAACTGGATATCCAACAGTTGCTACATATAATCCATTTTTATTTAATAATCCTCTTTCATCCAAAGCTTTTAACATTTTTTGAAACATTTTTGAAGCTTGTGCTTCTTTTATTGTTCCTATTGGTTCAACTCCCCAAATAGCTGTTAGAGAATTTAAAACTTTTTTCTTATGTGTAAATGTAAAAATAGGAGTTCTTGGTCTATATCTTGACATTTTTAAAGCTGATTTTCCAGAACTTGTAAGTGCTAAAATACCATTTGCTTTTAAATCATCTGCAAGTTTTGTAACAGTTGCTTGAATAACATCAAATTCATCTAAATATGGGAATTTGTATTGTTTATCATAGTTATAAATACCTTCCGTTTTTGCAATAATATTATGCATAGTATCAACTACATTTATTGGATCTTCTCCAACAGCACTCTCTTCAGAAAGCATTACAACGTCAGTTCCATCTAAAACTGCATTTGCAACGTCTGAGATTTCAGCACGTGTTGCTCTTTCATTTTGAGTCATTGATAAAAGCATTTGAGTTGCTGTGATTACTGGAATTCCTTTTAAATTTGCTTTTTTGATAAGCATTTTTTGAATAGTAGGAACATCATAATAAGGAACTTCGATTCCTAAATCTCCCCTTGCAACCATTAATCCATCACTAGCTTCTATAATTTCATCGATATTTTCAACCGCATCAAATTTCTCAATTTTTGCAATTAATTTACCTTTATATCCATTTAATAAATGTCTAGCTTTTCTCATATCTTTTGCATTTTGAACAAATGAAATAGCAAAGTAATCAACTTCGTTTTCAACTCCCCATGCAATATCTTTTTCATCTTTTTTTGTAATTACATCAATATCAATTACAGTATTTGGGAAATTCACACCTTTTCTTGAAGATAGTGTTCCGTGGTTTTCTATTTTTGCTTTTACTTCATTTCCAATTGCAATAACTTTTGCTCTAATTGTTCCATCATATAAATAAATATATTCATCAATTTTAACTTTGTCTAAAATATCTGGATAGTTAATCGATACAACATACTCTTTATCAGCTTTTTTATATCCAACTATTTCATCTTTTAAAAAAGTAATAACATCATCTCTATATAATTCAAATGGTTCTTTTAAATCACCAATTCTTACTTTTGGTCCTGAAATATCTTGTAAAATTCCAACTGTTTTATTTAGATTTTTCATAGCTGTTCTAATATTTTGTAATGTCTCTAAATGATACTCGTGACTTCCGTGCGAAAAGTTTAATCTAAACATATTCGCACCTGCTTTTATCAATCCTTCTATTATTTCAATACTATGACTTGCTGGGCCTAAAGTTGCTAATATTTTTGTTCTTTTTTCCATAGATTCTCCTTTTTAACTTATGTAAATTATAACATAAAATTATTACAATAAGGCTACGAGTTATTAAACTATTATTTCACAATTAATATGTTAAAATGAATTTATTAAATAAAAAAGGTTTAAAATATGAAATTAATTAATTTAAAAACTTTATTATCAAGTGTTGCAATTGCAGCTATGATAAGTGGTTGTACACAAACAACAGGAAATCAAACTTATGACCAAAATCAAAATGCAGTAATTGGAACAACTATTGGAGCCTTAGCAGGTATTGTTCTTGGAAATAATGTTGGTGGTGGAAATAAAGGAAGAAATAAAGTAATTGGAGCAGTTGCAGGTGCTGCAATTGGTGGAGCAATTGGTTATAGTATGGATAAACAAGCAAAAGAAGTAGCTGATAGTTTAAATACAAATGTTAATAATAATCCAAATGCAGCTTTAGATCCAAATCAAGATTTAATAGTTTCAAATACAGATAACTACGTAAAAATAATGTTTAGAGATGATATGATGTTTGAAACAAACTCTGCAAATCCAACAGCAAGTGCAAGTGCTAAAATTGCTAAAATAAACTCTGTTTTACAAAAATATCCAAATACTTTAGTTCAAGTTGTAGGTCATACAGATAGTAGAGGAAGTCATGCACATAACCTAAACTTATCAAATCAAAGAGCTACAAATGTTGGGAATATTATTTTTAACTCAGGTGCTCAAAATCAAATCTTCTCAAGAGGTTGTTCTTTTGATAAACCAGTTGCATTAAATAATAGTGAAGCTAATATGGGATTAAATAGAAGAGTAGAAGTTTACTTATATCCAAACCAACAATCAGTAATCGACGTTTGTAAATAAAAAGAGAAATCTTTTTATTTACTCTTCTTTTACATCTATAAAATACTCTTTTTGATACAATTGCTTTATGATAAAATTTAGCGACTACTTTAACGATTGGCTTTATGGTCAAGATGCATATTATTCAAGTTATAAACAAATAGGTAAAGATGGTGATTTTTTCACTTCCGTTTCAACATCACCTTTTTTTGGTGGGTCTATTGCAAAAAAAATAATAGATTCTATTGAAAGTGGATTTTTACCTGAAAATACAACTATTTTAGAAATTGGTGCTCACCACGGATACTTATTAGCTGATGTTATTCAGTTTATTTATACTTTAAAACCAAAACTTCTTAGAAACTTTAAATTTTGCAATAGTTGAAAGATTTCCTAATCTGCAAGAGCAACAAAAAAAGTACATAAATGACTCCTTTGGAGATGTAATAAAACTAAAACATTATGATGATATAAGTGAAGTAAAACTACAAAATGCTTATGTTCTTGCAAATGAAATATTTGATGCTTTTGCTTGTGATTTAGTTTATACAAATAAAGAAAATATTTTACAACAAGCTTTTGTTTCAAATAATAAAATAGAATTTATAGATTGCATCGATGAAGATATTATAAATCATTGTAAAAAATACAGTATCACAAAAGGTGAAGTTGCCCTTTCATATAAAGACTTTGTAAATACTCTTTGCCAAAATATAAAAACTTTTGAATTTCTAACTTTTGATTATGGAGATAAATATCCAAGAAATGATTTTTCAACTAGAGTTTATGAAAAACATAATGTTTATCCTATTTTTGAGGATAATTTGCCTTTAGAAAAACTATTTAAAAACTCTGATATTACATATGATGTTCATTTTAATTATTTAAGTGATTGTTTCAAAGATTTAGGAATAAATGAAATAAAATTCAACACTCAATTAAAATCTTTAGTTGAATTTGGAATTTTAGATTTATTGGAAATTCTAAAAGCAAATGTTAGTGAAAATGAGTATTTAAGACAAACTCAAAATGTAAAAGTATTACTAGAGCCAACGGGAATGGGCGATAGATTTAAAACTTTGAATATTAGGAAATAAGTTAACTCCTTGTATAATCATTTTTTTATAAAATATTAAAGGCTTTAAAATGACACTTATTATAAATGGTGAAACAAAAGATTTTCAAGATGATTTCTCACTTCAAAATATTATTACAAATTTACAAATAGAAGATAAAGTAATGGCTGCTGCTGTTAATATGAATATAGTTAAAAAAGATGATTGGAGTAATTTTATTCCAAAAAATGATGACAAAATCGAACTACTTCAGTTTGTTGGTGGTGGTTGAGATAAAAGTAAAAAAGTATGAGTAGACAAAAAGGAGATTTCGCAGAAAAAAGAGCAATCTCTTTTTTAGAAGATTTAAAATATCAAATAATAGAAACAAACTTCTATGCTAAAAAACTAGGAGAAATAGATATTATTGCTTTAAAAGATAATATTTATCACTTTTGTGAAGTAAAATCAGCACCTGATTATGAAACTGCAGTAAACAATCTAACCTTTTCAAAACTCTCAAAAATCAAAAGAAGTGCGGATTATTATTTACAAACTAAAAAACTTAGATGTTGCTTTTTGTATAGATGCAATAATTATTGATGATAAAGAAATCACTTTTTTAGAAAATATAACTTTATGATTTTTTAATACCCAAGGTTTCTTCAATAGCATCAATACTTGTCATCAATTTTTTAATTAAAATTAATTGAGCAGAAAGTTCTTTTGTTAATTCTTTAATAGCTTTATTTTTATTATCTAATTGAGTACTTAAATCATTTAATAAAAAAATAACTTTATCTTTTTTTTCTCGAACACTCTTTTCCATAGATAAAACTTGTTTAATTTTTACACTGGCCCTTTCGCTGGTTTCTTTAACTTTTTCTTCGATTACAACTAGCTCTTTTTCATAAAAATTAATTTGACTATTAAATTTTGATGCTCTTTGTCTTTCATTAATTAAAGAACTTTTCATATTACTATATTCAGAAATTTTATTCATTAATTCATCTATTTTTTCTCTAGCTTCATTGTTTATTCTTCTGTTTTCATACATATTTTTAACAACTTTTTTCTTAAACTCTTTTTCTTCTATCTCTTCGTTTGTTGTTAAAAAACTTATCCACATAAACTCTTTTATTTCCAAGTTTGTTTTACATTCTATTGGAAGAACAGTTAAATAAATATAGTATTCTTCTTTATTTTTTGATATATTTTTTAGCTTTCCTTCCCAAATTATTCCTGATTTTACTTTTTCTAATAATTCAGAATATATTAAAGAACTACTATTTTCATCCTTTAATATACTATAATTTTGAACCAATATTTCTTCACTTGTATAGCCTGAAACTTCACAAAAATAATTATTTACAAAAGTAATATTTCCTGATAAATCTGTTTTAACAACTAATGCTACTTCATTTACAACTGTTCTTAAATCTTCTAAGTCTTGTTGCATTAAAGCTTTTAATCTTTCATGATATTTGTTATGACAAACTCTTTCAATACAAAATATTAAATCTTTACCATTAACTGGTTTTTGTAAATAATCTGTTGCTTTATATTTAATTGCAATTAATAAATCATCAACTTCAATTGTTTCATTTGTCAAAATAAAAGGCACTTCAGGGTCTATTTTTCTTATTTCTTTTAATATTTCAATTCCATTAATATCATCAAGTGTTTTATCACAAATAATAATATCAATAAAAAAATCTTTTCTTTTTTCTAAAAAATTATCAATTCCTTCTTTTCCTGTTTGACAAACAATTACCTTATTAAAAAATTTATATAAAATATTTGAAAAATATTCTCTATCTTCTTTATTACTTTCAATAAATAAAATATTTAATTTTTTTAAAAAACTATTATTAAACATTTTTCATCAACCTTTTTTATTTTCAAATTGAGTTTTTCTATGATTTAATACATCTTTCAAATCATCTATTTTTAAACCTTTAATACCTATCTCTTCTGTTATTCTTGATAAATAAAAATCTTTAGCTTTGATATCATCCGCTACTTTTATAACTTTTTTACCTGCTCGTTCTTCTATTGTTTTCATTTCACTAGTCATTACTGAAATTTGATTTATTTTTTTATTTATACCAAATGTCAAAAGTTCATATCTATCTTTTGCATTTTTAACTCTATTTTCTAATTCTTGTAGTTTTTCATAATTATTTTGATTTATTTTTTGTTGATTCTCTAAATTTTCTTTTACCTCATCATAATCACTACATGAAGCTAATATATTATTTAGTTCATCTATTTTTCTTTGTGCGACAGTATAAATTCTTTTTGTTTCTTGAAGATCAAAAAGAACTCTTTTTTTAAATTCTCTTTTTTCATTTTCTTCTTTTGTAGTAAGAAAGTTTACACTTATGTATTTATTTATTTTTTTATTATCATCAAACACAGGAATAATTGTACAGTTAGTATAAAAAACAGAATCAATACTGGTTAAATATTTTACTTTTCCTTGCCATTTATTCCCACTTTGAAGAAATTGACTTTGTTCAAGAATAACTGCTTTTGGCATTTCATTATGAAAAAAGCTTCTATAATCTTGTCCTATTAAATCAATATCATCATATTTAACTAATTCTTTAAAAAAATTATTTGCATAGATTATTGTTGTATCTGGATTAAATATATATACAATAGCTACTTTATTTATCAATTCTAAATAATCTTCAATTTCATTTTGATATTTTAAAATTTCATCTTCTTTATATCTTGATAAACAAGATTCTTCTATTTTTGTTAATAATTCTTTTTCATTTATAGGTTTAATAAAATAGTCAGTTACATCGTATCTTAGAGAGTTTAATAATAAATCAACACCTGTTTCTTTTGTAATAAAAATAAAAGGTACATTTTGATTTATTTTTCTGATTTTAAGTAAAAGTTCTAAGCCATTTAATGATGATAAATTATATTCACTAAGAATTATATCTATTTTTTCATCACTAATATTTTGTTGGGAAAATTGACTAAAGGCATCTAATCCATCAAAAGAAAGAAAAACTTTTTTAAACAATTTATTTAAAGTATCTAAAAATGAAGCTTCAATATTTTCATTATTTTCTACATACAAAATATTTAATGTTTTAAAAAGTTCTTCATTAAGCATCATTTATTATCCTAATGAAAAATTCAAATATTCAATTTAAACTTTTCAAATTTTATTATTAATAATATATTACAATAATTATTTAAATCTTAACTTATAGTTAATGGTTACTATTTTTAGTTATTTTTTTTGCAATTAATAGAATTATTACTCCAAAAAGTACAATGGAAGCTGTTATATATAATGCATAATTATAATTTCCTGTAAGTTCTGTTAAACTAACAGCATATAAAGGAGCTGTAACTTGCCCTATTCCATAAGCAGTTGTTAATGCTCCCATTAACATAACAGGATTTTTACCTGCTAATTTTCCACCTAAATTCATAAATAATGCAACAAGCCCTACAAAAGTTCCTCCATATAAAACTCCACAAAAAAGATTTAAATACATATTTGTAGTCAATGTTGGTATTAAAATTCCAACAATTTGTAAAGACATAGCAATAATTATTATATTTACGCTTCCATATTTATGAGCTAATCTCATCCAAATAATTGAAGATGGGATTCCAGCGAGTCCTACTAAAAGCCAAGATAATCCAGCAACACTTTCTAAACCTTCAATTGATTTTAAAATTGTTGGTAAAAAAGTTCCTTGAATTACAAAACCAACACCTTCTGTAAAATATGCAACAATTAAAACAACAACAAAAGGAGAGAACAAAGCTTTATTAAAAGGATGTTTTTCATTTTTATGGGAAATCTCTTTATCAAAAGATAAAATATACAAAGGATAAAAAGCAACTAAAACAGCACAAAAAGTAAGAACAAGCCAAGATGTTTGCCAAGATGAAAAACTCAATACTGATCTACTTATAATATCAGATGAAGCTAATGCTCCTCCAATTCCTGAAAAATATATCCCCATAGCTTTTGTTTTATCTTCAAAATTCAACTTTGTCATTACAATAGCAGCTCCAACAACTAAAGCCATAGCAGCCCCAAATCCTGCGATTACTCTTCCAAGTAAGCCATAATAACTTCATTTGTAGTTATTCCCATAATAACAGTTGTTAAAATACAAAGAATTATTCCTAATCTAAAATATTTCACTTTTGTATTTATATCTTTTATAAATATGGCAAAAATTGAACCACTTAAATATCCAACATAATTAATAGATGCTAATACTCCTGAAAATGTCAAAGATAAAGTATTATCTGCAAGCATTGAAGGAAGTAATGAAGTATATGAAAATCTTGCAACTCCAACACCAATAAATAAACCTATGATTCCTGCTAATAAAATATTAAAATTTGAATTTTTATCTAAAAGATTTATTTTATTCATTATTTTTTTCCTTTAAAATACTATTTTGATAAGCTTTTGGTGTTATTGCAAAAACTTTTTTAAAATATATTTGTTAAATGACTTTGGTCATAAAAACCAACTTCTATTGCCACTTGTGAAATATCCATTCCTTCACCTAACATTTTTTTTGCCCTATGAACTCTTTTATTTACAATATATGCATTTGCACTTAATCCAAAATCTTGATTACAAATTCTAATTATATGATATGGACTAAATCCTAAAGCATTAGATATTTGTGTTAATGTTAATTTTGATGCTATATTATTTTCGATATAAGTTTTAAACTCTTTTGCAATTTGTGTTGTATTATCAATTTTTAAAACAATATTTTCATCAACACATTTATCAAAAATTTTTTTTAAAAACTCTAATAGTTTTGACTCTTTTTCAATAACTTCATTATCCAAATACAAATATTCGAATAGATTAAAAAACTCTTCTATAATTTGTAAATCAAAAATCTCATTTGATAATGCAATCACATCTTGTGTATTAAAAACTAAACTTTGTAAATTTCTATACCAAGTTCTATCTATATAAATTACATAATAATTTTCTGAATACTTCATCTGAAATAGAAAAGTGAACTTCATTTGGATTTATAATAACTAATTTATCTCTTTTTAAAACTATCTCTTTGTCTTCAATGATTACTTTTGCATTACCATTTTTCAAAGCTAAAATACAAAGCATATTATGATAATGTTTTTGTGAACACTCATAAAAGCTATTAGAATATTTCAACTCTAAGTATGGCATTTCTTTTATTTTAAATATTTTATTATTATGTTTTTCAATCATTCTATAATAATACAAGATAGTTTATTAAAAGTCTTGGAAAATATTGCTGTTGTGGGATTAATGAAGCAAGAGGTGAAGGTCGCAAAAAACACCTCTTACTAGTTTGAACTTGTATTTAAAATTAGTAGAAGGAATTGTAACAAGATAAAATAGCAATAAACTAGCAAATCTTAAAATCTACAAATTTATCTTACTCTTAATAGTTTTTAGTTAACATACAAAAATACTTATGGAGAATTTTTTGTACGCAAAAGAACTGTCATCTATTAAAAAATCTAACCGTTTTAGAACTAGAGACCTATTTGATGAAAATCTTATTGATTTAGCATCAAATGATTATTTAGGGCTATCAACAAATAAATATATTTTTCAAAAAGCTTATGAAAAAGTTTTGAATGAAAATTATCACTCTCCAAAAGCATCAATGCTAGTAAATGGTTATAATAAAATTCATAAAACATTTGAAGATAAATTATGTGAAGTAAATAAATTTGAAGCTGCAATTACTGTTGGTTCTGGATTTTTAGCAAATATTTCTTTAATTGAAGCACTTGTAAGAAAAAATGATACGATTTTCATAGATGAAGAGTATCATGCAAGTGGAATATTAGCTACAAAACTTTTAAAACCTGAACAAGTAATTGTTTTTAATCATAATGATTTTCTCGATTTAAAAGAAAAAATTTTAAATAACAAAAGAAATGGAAGAATATTAATAGCAATTGAAGGTGTCTATTCAATGGGTGGTGATTTAGCACCTATTGAAATTTTCCAAGTTGCAGATGAATATCAAAGCTATTTTAATAGTAGATGAAGCACATAGTTCTGGTGTTATTGGAGAAAATTTATCAGGTATTTTTGATTATTATAAAATTACACCAAATAAATATCATATAAAAATGGGAACACTAGGAGCTATGGACACGGGCATATGCACGGTATTGATTTTTTGATCAATAGGCATAAACCTACACTGCGCCTTCATTTATTGATTAGGCTTCGGCTTTAGGTTATATTGAAATAAAGATTCAAGGTTAAGAAAATAAATATGATTTATAAGAATAAAGTAAAACCGGTTAGTGATCCCAATATGTAATTGTTATATTATGAAAGATATTAGAGTTTTGAAACAAAGGTTATAATTAGTTGATCTAAAAAAACAATAGGAAAAATTAAGTATATATAAAGAATGGGTATAAAACTTTAGATTGATTCCAAGAAATTGGATATAAAAAATAAAAAGGTTAAAAATTTTTGAAACCAAATGTATGTGCGATTATTAAAATGCGATTATAAAAATTGAATATAGATATAAATAGATACTTTAACAAATGTAGTAATTAATTAAAAGGTTTAAATGTTAGATAGTTAAGTTTCCCTAAATATGAAGGTGATGTAAAAGAACTTGTAGAAAATGGTCAAAGACCTGAAATACTTTTTGTTGGTTGTAGTGATAGTAGAGTTACGCCTGACTTAATGCTTGATACAAAACCTGGAGATATGTTTATATTAAGAAATGTAGGTAACTTTGTACCACCATATTGTTCAGATGATGATTATCATGGTAGTTCAGCTGTTATTGAATATGCTGTTTCAATTTTAGGTGTAAAACATATTATTATTTGTGAACAATCCCACTATGGAGCTTGTAAAAGTTTATATCAAGATATTGGTGATTCTCCAGATTTAATCCACGTAAAAAAATGGTTAGATTTAGGGAAAAGAGCTAAAGAATACACTCTATTAGCAATCCAAGATAAAGAAGATAAAGAAAAATTATATAGAGCAACAGAAAGAATATCTATAGTTCACCAAATGGAAAACCTTTTAACATTTCCTGAAGTTGAAAGAAAAGTAAAAAGTGGTGAATTACAAATTCATGGTTGGTACTATAGAATTGAAGATGGAACAATTGAATATTATGATGGCGAAGAGTGTTCATTTAAACCACTAAAAGAGAATTAATAAGACAAATGATGTAAGAAAATTACCTAAAAAAACAATATTTTTAATTAGCATAATTATAATAATTGCATTAGCAATATTTTTAATATTAAAAGATTTAAAAGAGCAAAAATTAACAGAAATTCTTGCTACAATTGGTCACACTACTATTAAAGATTTGGAAGTAATAAATAAATTAAGTGTAGAAGATACTGAAACTAGATATAAAAGTACTGTTTATAAAGGTAATATTTTACAATAACAAATTTAAAACAAACATCTATAGGTTTCATCCATAGAAATAGAAATGAAAGCTATACAAAAGATTTCGATTGCAAATAGGAAAAATATGAATATTATAGAAAAATTAGAAAAACAATGAAAGATTAAATTACGAAGATGCAATAGAAGTATATGATTTAGATTTATTTACCCTTGCATCATTTGCTAATAAAATTAGAGAACAAAGACATGGTAAAAAAACATATTTTAATATAAATAGACACATTAATCCAACAAATGTATGTAAAGATGTTTGCCAATTTTGTGCGTATAGTGCAAGTAGAAAAAATCCAAATCAATGGACTATGAGCCACGAAGAAATTTTAGAGATTGTAAAAAACTCTTCAAAAAATGATATTAAAGAAGTTCATATAGTATCAGCTCATAATCCAGATACAGGATTACAATGGTATATGGATGTATTTAAAAAAATAAAAGAAAATTTTCCACATATTCACGTAAAAGCATTAACAGCTGCTGAAATTCATTTTTTAAGTACTGAATATAATCTTACTTATCAAGAGTTAATTGATATGATGATTAAGCATGGTATTGATTCGATGCCAGGTGGTGGAGCTGAAATCTTCGATGAGAAGGTAAGGAAAAAAATCTGTGGGGTAAAGTTACATCAGAGCAATGGCTAGAAATTCATAAACTTTGGCATACAGCTGGTAAAAAAAGTAATGCTACAATGCTTTTTGGCCATGTTGAAGATAGAAACCATAGAATTGACCATATGTTAAGATTAAGAGACTTACAAGACATTACAGGTGGCTTTAATGCCTTTATTCCACTTGTTTTTCAAACTGAAAATAACTATTTAAAAGTAAAAGAACCATTAACTGGTCAAGAAATATTAAAAACTTATGCAATTGCAAGAATATTACTTGATAACATCCCAAATATAAAAGCATATTGGGCAACTTCAACAGTAAAATTAGCTTTAATAGCTCAAGAATTTGGAGCTAATGATGTGGATGGAACGATAGAAAAAGAATCAATTCAAAGTGCGGCAGGAGCATCTAGTGCAAATGGAATAGCTCAATTAGAATTTGTTGATTTGATAAAAAATTCTGGATTTATTCCAGTTGAAAGAGACTCTATATATAATGAATTAAAAACTTGGTAATTACCAAGTTTTTGATTTTACTATAACTTAATAAAACTACTTTTTTTTGATTAAATACTAAATTAAACTCTATTTCAATACCTGTTTCTGTTCTTAACATACTTAAAGGATAAGAAATATACATAGAATATAATTCATTATTTAATACTCCAATTAGATCAAAAATTCTTTTGGTTCTTTTACTAAAATATTTATAATATAGTTATATTTAACTAAACTATCATTATTTACAGAAATAAGCTTGATGATTGAGTTTGATGGCATCAATATTTTTAATTGTTCAGTAACTCTTTCTACTTGCATTATTTCATCATTAATGTATTCTTTAGAATTAGTTTTATAAGTAATATTACTTGGTAAAATATCTTCTCTTGAAATAACTGAACCTTCAATATTAATTACACTATCATTTGTTAAAGCCGTGTACTCACTATTTTGATATAACTTATCTAAATTTGGTTTTAATGAATTTATATATGTATCATTTTTTAAAAAAATACCCTTCAATTCTAAAAGATTATTCTCTAATTTCAACTCTTTTAAAATCATATCATATGAAATAGCATCAAAAATTTCTTTTACTCTTTGCTCTATTTTATCATTAATACTTATATGATCTGGTAATTGAGCATTTATAATAACAGATTCAACTTCTTTTTCTATAACTTGATTTGTATTATTTAAATTTTCTTTTGAATTATAATTACTAAAAAGAAAATAAACAGCTAAAAATGCAATAAGAAAGAAAATTAGAATATATAAATTTTTAAAATCTCTTTTTTTAACTTTCTTTCTAGGTTTTATAAAACTTTTTTCAAATGTTTATTTTTAGATAATTCAAATATTGCTTCATCAATATTTATAGGATTATAGTCAACTTTTAACATCAATTCATTATTTAATTGTTCAATTTGTTCATTTGATAATTGTTTTAAAACATAAAGAATGTTTATTTTTTCTACAAATACATCATTCTTTTTTTCATAAAATTTACTCAAGATATTATGTATTATTTCATTCAATTCTAAATAATAAATTTCATCATATAACTTTTGTCCATCCACATCATCTTCATAAAAATGTGTTTTTTTAACTGCTTCAAAAGTTGGTAAATCAACTGTTTGATGAAAAACAATTATTCCTTGTTGATTAATTATCAAAATAAATGCTTTATTATTAAATAAAAATAGTAATAATTCATTTTTACAAACATTTTGCTCTAAATGCAAATTCATTATATGAAATGCTGAGTATATATAATCAATACCTGTTTTAATAAAATAGTTTTTTGTTTCAAATAGAGTTGTTTTAAGTACTACAATATCGAACTCATTATTAAATTTTGCTATTTCACAATCTTTTAATTTTGAAGATAAAGCCTTTGATACTAATTTTGTTGTATCACTTATTAAA
>JAXHNU010000037.1:0-222261 GCA_034520175.1 Saprospiraceae bacterium | reverse complement strand
TAAGTTACGTATTGCTAATGGCCAATGCAGGAAAACCCTGCGCATACATCTTTAACTGATTGTATACCTGTTCTGTAATTCCTTTTTTATTTAGAAATCTAAATCTTTGTCCGATAGCATATAGTTTAGTTTTAATAACTAAGTTCATTTTTAAACCAATTCCCAATTTAAAATGTCACTTAATTAAACTTTATTATTACGACTGATACTAAAATACAACGGATATTTCAGTGAGAAAAAAGAACCCCTTTTAATTCATCGTATTATTACAATCAAATTTAAGAAATTTAATAGATTACTATGATAAAAACCAAACTATATAAAATCAATTGCGAATAATAAATATAGTATATTAAATTATTTAATATCAGTGTATTGTGTTTATATTTTTTGCTAATGAACTGGTTTAGGAATATGGATATGATGATTAAAATTAGCCCACCAATAGTAGTAAAATAAATTTGTTCTTTTAAAATTAAATGAATGAAAATTAGCGATAAAAAAGGCGATAAAAAAAACCAGATTGCTTATTTTATCTGGCTTGCCGTTAATTTCATATAAGAAGCTACAATACAAAAGTGATTCCCATTTCAAAAAAACCGGCATACAAAACAGCCAACCAACCTGCCATTGGCACGTGGTAGTTAATCGGATAAATTAAGAGTAAAGGTAAGTGAAAATTCATCCAGCTGGAAAATTTAGGAATAGGGTTAAGCTGCTATCGGTTTTGAACGCGTGTTTAATATCCAAAAACTAGCCCAAACCACAGAAGAAAAAAATAGCCAAATTTACACCTAAAGGTTCCGACGGCTTAATATTCAAAGGTTTGCCGTAAGGGGATGCCGAGTAATGAGCAAATTCTCGCAAAACCGATTAGAAGTGCGGCAACGTTTTTAAATTTTATTTTTTGACCTAAAAAAGGAACAGATAATAATACCAGTATTATGGGCCAAGTATAATTTAGTGCTTGAGCCATTTGTGCCGGTAAAATGGAATAAGCTTTGAAAAGCATCAAGTAATACAAAAAGGGTTTAAAAAACCTCCAATCATACCCATTAAAAGGTCTTTCGGGTAAGGGTTGTAAATAATATCAGCTTTTTTTTGAATTAAAAGCGGTAGTGAACGACAATTGCTAATGCGGCAATGCCTGTAGTAATAAATAAGAAATGAATGAAATGGAAAATGTTGTGTAATCCAATCTTAAAGGGCACTGCAACCGTTGACCATAACAATACTGCTGTTAAGGCATATAGGAAGGCTTTGTTTTGGTTTTTCATAGTATTTACAACTGTTATTTTAATAACATAAATTAATTTTTAAATGGATCGCTAATCTGAATATTCATCCAATTATCAAGCAACGAGTATATATATTGACGTTCCTTTTCACTAAAATCTTTAATACGGGTGAGTCTGATTTTTAATAGAGTCAATGGGTGACCTTACTTTACCTAATTTGTATTGAACTTTGCTTGAATTGAACACAATTTCGGGTTGAAGATAGAAATTTGCCAATTTTAGACGCGCCCAAACACCAAAATGGAAACCATAATTGGCATCACTTACTTTAAATTTTAGCGAGTCAAGCCCCCTTTTGAAACGCAAGGAGTCCACATCACTTGGCTTGATGTCGGGTGTGCTGATACCTCCACGAATACCGTATTTAAAAGATTGGGCATTGGTTGTTGCCACCTGTACGGTTGTGAAAAAAACGAACAGAAAGAGTACTTTTTTCATTAGTCAGATTTTTTTTACGTAATTTTCTAATTTTTTTAACTACTTTACCAAACTCGCCCTCCCTCGTGCGAGCGAAGCGAGCGCGTGGCTAAGTATTTTACACTTTTCTTTGACTAAAATCAGCCGATTGTTGTTCTTTAACGTTTAAAACAGACATTGTATGATTTTAAAAGACGGCAAAAATACAGTTTTAACCGAAACTTAACCGTTTGGCGTTTTTATTTTTAACTTTGTACCAAATTTAATAATAGCTTTTTTCAAAATGATACAAACAACAGACATCAAACAAGCCATTTTTATTGGCAGTTTCGTCCGTACAGATGCCGCACCTAAAGATGGCAACCCCGAATATGCGTTCATTGGTCGGTCGAATGTCGGAAAATCGTCACTCGTTAATATGTTAACGGGTAAAGCGGGTTTGGCAAAGGTGTCAAACACGCCCGGAAAAACGCAGACCATTAATTATTTCGATATTGATAAAAAATGGTACATGGTGGATTTGCCCGGCTACGGTTATGCCCGTATTTCACGGACACAACGCGAAGCATGGGAAAAAATGATTTGGTATTATTTGACCAATCGTCCCACTCTGCAATACGTTTTTTTACTTTTAGATGCCATGATTCCACCGCAAGCAATTGATATGGAGTTTATGAATAAATTGGGTGAACGCAGTATCCCATTTGTTATTGTTTATACGAAAACTGACCGTATGAAATCAGAAGATTTGAAGAAAAATATTGCCGCGATTCAAAACAAAGTTTTAGAATCCTGGGCATCTTTACCACCTGAGTTCATTACTTCTGCCGAAAAAAAACGAGGTAAGCACGAAGTTTTGACGTTCATTGAACACGCAAACAAAGAATACAATAAGAGTTGATATTGACAAAAAGTAATTACTTAGCCACGAGCTCGCTCAATGGAGATGATGTGGTTCATTTTTAGGGCAAAGCCCGAAAAATGAACCACTTTTTCTTCTTTTTTTTGAGCGTGACTGAGACAATTACAAGCTCGCAAATCTTGCAAATCTGTAAAATTTTGTAATCATGTCTAATGAAATACATCGAACCATTTATTGCTGTTTATAAAAAAATGTCTGATTGGCCCATTTACAAATTGAGCCAAGATCGCCGTCAGTTTATAGCTGAAATTGACGATTTCACAACCGACCGTTTAATAACAGAACATACAAAACTCTATGATTTACTTGTACAAACCTTGTATCAAGAGCGTATTCGGCTAAAAGAAACCCCGTGGAAAGTTGACCCGCCCAATGACCGTCAATTTCTCGACCGTATCCGCACGCAGCTTGTTCAGTCCGAAACTGAATCAAAACCCAAAGCTGCTGAAACACACCGCGAGATTGTACGGAAATTTGTACACCGTTATTCAGAAGAAATTGTGGGTACGTTTAGTATCCCCACAATGAAGTTTGCACGGCAGTTTTTGAGTATCTTTTTTAATCGTCTTCTCAATGCGGCAACTGAACGGTGGTGGCGTTTTTTGAGTTCCAAAAGCCGTTTGCACGAACGTATCCAAGTGTATGGCGATGTTCAAGCCATTCAAGACCTCTTTTCGCAAGGGACTGTCATCGTTGTACCCACCCATTTTAGCAATCTCGACTCCGTTTTAATTGGTTTTGCGATGGATCAAATCATGGGTTTACCGCAATTTAGTTACGGGGCGGGTCTGAATTTGTACAACTCTGGTGCAGCCGCTTTTTTTATGAACCGCTTGGGTGCATATCGCGTCGATAGACGGAAAAAAAATACCGTTTATTTAGAAACCTTGAAAGCCATGTCGAATTTGTCTATTCAACGTGGTACAAATACCTTGTTTTTCCCCGGTGGAACGCGGTCGCGGTCGGGTGAAGTGGAAAAAAAATTGAAAATGGGTTTGCTCGGAACGGCTGTTGAAGCACAACGGTCTTTGAGTGGACGCGGCGATAAAAACAAAATTTTCATCGTACCTTTGACAACAAGCTACCATACAGTTTTGGAAGCCCCGTTTTTGATTCACCAACATTTGCAAATCGTTGGTAAAGAACGTTATTTGAAAGGGCGTTCGGAAGGCAATTCATTTCGTGAATGGTTTAAATTTATCTGGCAGTTTTTTGCAAAAAGAAGTGATATTGTCCTGTCTTTTGGTAAACCAATCGACGTTATGGGTAATTTTGTGGACACAAAAGGCATCAGTCACGACAGTCGCGGCAATGTTTTGAACATCGCTGATTACTTCATTACTGAGGGGGTCATCAAAGAAGATTTGCAACGCGAAGCAGAATACACAAAACTGTTAGCTGATAAAATTGTTGACCGTTTTTATAAAGAAAACATCGTTTTGTCTTCTCATGTTGTTGCGTTCACTGCGTTTAATATGTTGAAAGCATCAAATGACAAACTCGATTTATATGCCTTATTGCGCTTATCACCCGATGATTATATATTTCCTCTAACGACGTTTACGGCGGCTGTCACGGCTGTTCAAACTCTTCTTATTGAATTTGAAGAAAAAGGACGTTTGAAATTGAGTGATGCAATTCGTCTGTCGCCCGAAGAATTGGTGCAAGATGGCATGAAAAATCTCGGTGTGTATCACGTTCGTAAACCCCTATTGTTTAACAGAAAGGGCGACATTGAAAGTGACGATTTTAACGTCTTGTTCTTTTACCACAATCGGCTTGAAAATTTTGGCTTGACAAAACGAGTACGGTGGGATAAATTTCAATTAGTCGTTAAAGATTTTGTTGAGCCTGCACTTTGAACGGATACTTTTGGGGTAACTATTTAGCTGAGGAGTGGGCATAACCTAAAAACATCGTTTTTTGATTAAAAACAGATGTTTTGCGCTCGCTTCGCTCGCGCAAAAGGGAGGAGACGTGGTTCATTTTTCGGCGAAGCCGAAAAATGAACCAGATTCCCCACTCTGCGCGAGCGAAGCGAGCGCATTGGCTTGAATCATTAAAAAAATGCCTTTTTTTATCATTATTATTTGTAATTTCTAAAAAAACGATTAGATTTATTCAAAAATAGGACTTAAAATGATAGAAACACTTCCTTTAACAACCACAAGTGCGCTACATTCTACGACTAAAACTGCGGATTACTCACCACTGGAATATTCAAACCAATCAACTTCACGATGTCTTTCAAATAAGGGCGTTCCTCCGTTTCGCAAAAAGAAATTGCCACACCTTCTGCTCCTGCACGACCTGTTCGCCCGATTCGGTGTACATACGTTTCGGGGATATTCGGCAATTCGTAGTTAATGACAAACGCCAAATCATCTACATCAATGCCGCGTGCTGCAATATCAGTTGCCACTAAAACACGCGTTTTGCGGGTCTTGAAATTATTGAGTGCCGTTTGACGCGCATTTTGCGATTTGTTGCCGTGAATAGCCAACGCCCCAATATTTGTCCGCGCCAATGCCTTAACAACCCTATCTGCCCCGTGTTTTGTGCGTGTAAACACCAAAACAGAATCCATTTTAGGGTTTTTCAATAGGTGCATCAGTAAGTGAATTTTGTCGTTTTTTTCCACAAAATAAACCGACTGCTCAATTTTTTCGGCAGTAGAGGATACAGGTGTAACTTCTACTTTTTTTGGATTTTTGAGAATCGTTTGCGCCAATTTCATGATAATTGGCGGCATAGTCGCAGAAAAGAACAAGGTCTGACGGCGTTCTGGCAACAATTTAATGATGCGTTTTACATCGTGAATAAAACCCATATCGAGCATACGATCCGCTTCATCTAATACAAAAATTTCTAATTGACTCAGATTGATAAATCCTTGATTGATGAGGTCAATCAAGCGTCCAGGTGTGGCAACAAGCACATCAACGCCCCGACGCAGAGCTTCAACTTGGCTGTGTTGCGACACACCGCCAAAAATAACGGTTTGGCGAATATCCGTAAATCTGCCATAAGCGCGAAAACTCTCATCTATCTGAATGGCTAATTCGCGGGTAGGTGTCAAAATAAGGCTCTTTATGGTTGGTTTCGCATGAAATTGCTTTTTTGACAGCAATTGAATAATCGGAATGGCAAAAGCAGCCGTTTTTCCTGTACCTGTTTGTGCGCAACCGAGTAAGTCAGTACCGTTCAAAACAATGGGAATGGCTTGGGCTTGTATCGGTGTAGGTTGAGTGTAACCTTCTTTTTTGAGGGCTTGATGAATCGGCTCTATTAAATTTAATTCTTGAAAAGTCATGCTCTGATTTTAATGATAAAAAAGATGTCAAGTATCTCGTGTTACTCTTTGGTCTAAAAATTTCGCAAAGGTGCATCTTTTTTATTTGAAACTCTACATAAAATGTAAATATTTGAGGAGTGGGCATAACCTAAAAACATCGTTTTTTGATTAAAAACAGATGTTTTGCGCGCGCTTCGCTCGCGCAAAAGGGAGGAGACGTGGTTCGTTTTTCGGCTTCGCCGAAAAACGAACCACATTCCCTCTCCCTCGCGCGCGCGAAGCGAGCGCGAGATGCAAAAAACGCTTTTAGGTTATGTCCATCCTTCATGTAAATACTTAGCCTATTGCGAGCAAAGCGAGCAATAGGCTAAGTATTTAACCCAAGTTTTGTGGTATAAAAATGCGGCTTCGCTCCGAAAAAATCCTTCGCGCCGCCGAAGGCGGCGCGTTTTGAGGCACTACCACAAAACTTAGATTATTATTGAATAGGTACAGCCTGTTGTTGAATCTCTTGTTGCCGAACAATCAACAAAGAATCCATATAATATTTACGCAAAATTGCTGAACTATCGCGGCAATAGCGGTCGAGTTCGGGTGTGATTTGAGCAATATTTGTCTGTACAATTGTGTCAATACCATCACGGTCGGCGCGGGTAAGTTTAACGCCTTCTTCTGTGCAAGCAGTGGGTAAAACAGCGAAAACAGAAAGGCTCAAAGCGATAAAAATTAGTTTTTTCATTTTAAATTCAATATGTTTTTGGCTCTTTGGCAATTTTAGCTTGGTGTCCGAAAGTTGTTGCTGTATAAAAGTCCGTTAGGACTGCCACCGTTTATAGATAATAAATGAGGGATGGGCATAAGCTAAAAGCGTTTTTTGCATTTCGCGCTCGCTTCGCTCGCGCGAGGGAGGGGAATGTGGTTCGTTTTTCGGCGAAGCCGAAAAACGAACCACATTCCCCTCCCTTTTGCGCGAGCGAAGCGAGCGCAAAACATCTGTTTTTAATCAAAAAACGATGTTTTTAGGTTATGCCCACTCCTCAGTAATTAACATTCAGAATCAAAAATGCTTTGTTTGCTCAGAGGTGTTTTGCTGCTGCTAAAATTCTCAAAGAGCCATGTTTTTATTGCTTGTTTCGACTCACTTTTGCGAGCGAAGCGAGCGTGAATTAAGTATTTTTAAAAATCAGGTGTTCAAAAACAAACTCAAAAGTCGTTCCGCCGCTAAAAAAGGAGACAATTTTCCCTCTAAAACGGACTGCTCGATGTCGGAAAAAGCGGCTGATACTGAGGGGGTCTCTAAAAACCTTTTTTTCAAATTAGACTCAATACTTTCCATGAGCCAATACTTGGATTGGGCTTTGCGGTGTTCTGTAAAAAAATTATTAGTAAGCGTAAATTTTTGATATTCAATAATCAGATGCCAAATATCAGCAATGCCTTTTTTGCTCAATGCCGAACACGTCAACACTTGCGGTGTCCACTGACTGTCTTTTTGAGGGAGCAAATGAAGGGCATTTTTGTAAAAAACTTGGGCTTGTCGCGCCGATTTTTCACGGTCGCCATCTGCTTTATTGACGGCAACCAAATCTGCCATTTCAACAATGCCACGCTTGATACCTTGCAAATCGTCTCCTGCACCAGGGAGCAGAAGCAATAGAAAAAAATCTGTCATGGAATGAACGGCAGTTTCAGACTGACCGACGCCGACGGTTTCTACAATAATCGTATCAAAACCCGCCGCCTCACACAAAACAATAGATTCTCGTGTTTTTCGTGCCACGCCTCCAAGCGAATCACCCGCAGGAGAAGGACGAATAAAAGCATTAGGATTCGCCGATAAATGCAGCATCCGTGTTTTATCGCCCAAAATTGAACCACGCGACATCTGACTTGAAGGGTCAATTGCCAAAACTGCTACTTGTTGTCCCCCCTCAGTAATGTGCGTTCCAAATGCTTCAATAAACGTACTTTTGCCAACTCCGGGCGTACCTGTAATACCAATACGCACCGTTTTACGCAAAGCTGCGTGCGGCAAACAGGCTTCTATTATGGATTGTGCCAATAGTTGGTGGTCGCGCCGCGTACTTTCCAGAAGGGTTATGGCTTGGCTCAACACAACGCGGTCGCCACGCAGAATACCGTCCACATAGTCCGATACTGAGGGGGTCGGTCGGCGGGTCGGTCGCAGATAAGGGTTGATGCTGTCCATTGCGAGTTGGTGAATTTATTGTTGCCGTAATATTTTGTGTGCCAAACGCTTTGATAGAGAACAAATATGGTTCATTTTTTGGACAAGACCGAAAAAATGAACTATTTTCGCTCAACAAAGTTATCATAAGTAGTTGTTCATAAATAATCGCTACTTTTCATTACACGCCTTTGCGCTCGCTTCGCTCGCGCAAAGGAAGGAGAGGTGGTTCATTTTTCGGGCTTTGCCCGAAAAATGAACCACATTCTCCTTCTCGCGCGAGCGAAGCGAGCGCGAGATGCAAAAAACGCTTTTAGGTTATGCCCATCCCTCATTTATGACTAACTACTTACAAATACGGAATTGCCGTGGAATCTTAAAATTTGAAATCTTTCTAAAATAATGAAAAATAGTACTTTACACAATATAGAAACGATAGAACAACCCCAAACATCATTTATTGAAAGCGTCAAACTGCCTTTGATGTTTACGCTCGCTCTATGGATTATCCATGCCTGCCAAACATTTTTAGGACTTGATTTAGGCTATTGGGGTATTTATCCCCGCGAAACGTTTGGTTTGTGGGGCATCTTTTTTGCCCCACTTTTACACGCTGATTGGGCGCATTTAATGTCCAATTCTATTCCATTTTTGGTAACTTCTATCATGGTTATTTACTTTTTTCCAGGTGTTGCCATGCGTGCTTTTATTCTTATTTACTTTCTGTCGGGTTTTTTTGTTTGGATTTTTGCCCGAACAGGCGTTTTTCACATCGGTTTAAGTTACGTCGTGTATGGTTTGGTGTCCTTTGTGTTTTGGACGGGTATTTTTCGGCGCAGCCTCCGCAGCATCGTTTTGTCTTTGTTAGTAATGACCTTGTACAGTGGTATGATTGAAGGTATTTTACCAACAGCGGAAATTCTACACAAAAACATCAGTTGGGACAGTCATTTAGTGGGCGCGGTTATGGGCATTTTCATAGCTTATTTTTTCAAAAGCGACCTCGAAGCGGAAGAAATTGAGACCCCCTCAGTACCCGAAGGCGGTAAACGTGCTTTTTTTGCCGCTGATGTTTTTGACCGAACCCGTGCCGAACGCCTCCAAGATTATTTAGATGAGCAAGAACGCCTTAGACAAGAACAAGAAGCCCAAGAACAACGCCGTTTTTTTCCACCTTTTGGTGGTTGGGTCTCCGATTCTACTTATTGATTTATTGCAAATAGTTAGCCGCACTCGCTTCGTTCGCGCAAGAAAACGAAACACCGCCTTTTTTGCGAGCGAAGCGAGCTATATTTTACATTTCTGCTTCAAACTCTTTCAATAATCGTGGCAACACCCAGACCCGCACCACCGCACAAAGCAATCAAAGCCAATTTTTTATCGCGTCTTTCCAATTCATCTAAGACTGTTCCGAGCAACATTGCGCCCGTTGCGCCGAGTGGGTGTCCCAAAGCTATTGCACCGCCGTTGACATTTAGAATAGTGTCATCAATGCCCATATCGCGCTGAAATTTCAACACAACTGCCGCAAACGCCTCATTAACCTCCCACAAATCAATGTCTTTGACGGTCAAATTAGCTTTTTTCAAGACTTTTTTAGCTGCCGCAATATGTCCCAATAACATAATCGTTGGCTCACAACTTACGGTTGAGGTTGCCACAACACGGGCGCGAGGTGTCAAACCCAGAGCTTTACCTTTCTCCAAACTACCAACCAAAACCGCCGCCGCACCGTCCACCATACCCGACGAATTGCCCGCCGTGTGCAAGTGATAGATGCGTTCTACTGAAGGGTATTTTTTTTGCGCCATCGCATCGAAACCCATTGCGCCGTCGGCAGCAAAAGACGGCGACAAAGCAGCTAAACCTTCGCTTGAGCAATCGGGGCGAACGTGTTCGTCGTATTCCAAAATGGGTAAACCCACCCAATCTTTAATTGGAACGAGTGATTTTGCGAAATAATTATTTTGCTGGGCGAATGTTGCTCGATGATGTGATTGCAGGGCATAAGCATCTAATTCTTCGCGGGTAAATCCTTCAATTGTGGCAATCAAATCGGCGGCAACGCCTTGTGGCACGTAGTTGATTTTGCCCACCACATCGGGGTCATACAAAATAGGTCCATCGTCGATGTGCATAGGTACGCGGCTCATGCTTTCTACGCCGCCCGCCACAATCATATCCTCCAAACCCGACCGAATTTTCATGGCAGCCAAGTTCACCGCTTCCAATCCAGAGCAACAAAAACGGTTGATTTGCATACCGCCAACGCTTTCATGCCAATCGGCAAACAACAAGGCTGCTTTGCCGATATTGCCACCTTGGTCTTCCATGGGCGTTACACAACCAAAAATACCGTCATCTACTTGTGCCGTGTCAAGGTTATTGCGGCGTTGCAATTCGCGCAAAGCATCAGTCAGCAAATCAATAGCTCGTACTTCGTGGAGTTTTCCAGAAGGTTTGCCTTTGCCGCGTGGCGTTCGGACGGCATCAAAAATATAGGCGTCAGTCATTTTAGGAAGATTTCAAATTTAAGATTTCAAATTTTGAAGTACAAGTAATTGATTTTCAATATTTTGAAAATCGAAATCGCTAATGAACAGCAATTTTCGCTTTGGGATTTTCGGGGCGGTGTAGCTGTCTAATCTTGGTAATATTAAAAGGTAAGCCACTGCTTTTGATGCGGTGTAACCGCAAAACGGGTACTTTAGCGGTTACACCGCTTTGGGAATACTTTTTTTCGTTGAATATTACCAAGATTAGGCAGCTACGCCGCCCCGAAAATCCCAAAGCGAAAACTGCTGACTAATCAAGACGCAAATTTATTAAAAAAACGTTCAAAATACTGAGGGGGGACAAAATTCATTTTAATTAACTATTTTCGCCCTTCAATTTTTAAATGATACAGATGAAATTGCTCTCTTATTTTGATGCCAAACGTATAGAAGCGGGTTTAGATGAAGCAGGACGCGGTTGTTTGGCGGGACCTGTTTTTGCAGCAGCCGTTGTATTACCCAAAAATTTTGACAATGCTATTTTAACGGATTCAAAACTTTTGAGCGAACAAAAACGCGCTTACTTGCGCGAAATTATCCAAAATGAAGCCCTTGCTTGGGGTGTAGGTACGGCGAGTGCGCGTGAAATTGACGAGATAAATATTGCTAATGCGTCTTATCTTGCCATGCGAAGGGCGGTTGCCACACTCAAAATCAAACCCGAATTGTTGATTGTAGATGGTAAATATTTTAAACCCGATGATGAGACACCTTTTAAGTGCATCATAAAAGGTGATTCTAAATACGCGCCGATAGCCGCCGCTTCGATTTTGGCAAAGACGTATCGAGACGATTATATGAAAAATTTGACCCCTCAGTATCCGCACTATCTTTGGGGCATCAACAAAGGCTACCCGACAAAAGCGCATCGGGCAGCGATTGAGCAATACGGAGCGTGTGAACACCACCGTCAGTCATTTAGATTATTGGCGGAAAAATAGTCGCTTCCTATTTAGTAAGATTTTTTGGTTCTTTTTAGTGATTCAAGATAAATATTGAACTTCCGTGCATTTTGCTCGCACAACGACAGGAGAAGAGGTGGTTCATTTTTCGGCTTCGCCGAAAAATGAACCACATTTCCTCTCTACGCGAGCGAAGCGAGCGTATGTCATAAAAATCACAAAAATCAAACAAATCATAGTTCAGACTAAGTTTTTACTAATTAACAACAAACAATGACTTTTACACAGCCTATCCCAATTACCCAAATTGCGACTAAAATAAAAGCTGAAATCATCGGTGATGGCACGCTTAAAGCCATAGGTATCAACGAAATACACCAAGTCAGAGTGGGTGATATTACCTTCTCAGATGTCCGAAAATATTTTGATGCCGCCTTGAAATCCGATGCTACTTTTTTAATTTTAAATGAAAGAGTAGAAGACTTGCCAGAAGGTAAGGTTATTTTGTTGCACCCCAACCCGTTTGAAGCCTACGATTCTATCGTCAGACAACACCGTCCTTTTGACCCCCTCAGTAATTCCATTGCAGATTCGGCAATGTTGCATGAGTCGGTCATTATCGAACCCAATGTCGTGATTGGCAATCATGTACGTATTGGGCTTGGTTCTTATATTCAAGCAAATACTGTTATTCACGACTACACGCGCATTGGCAAAAATTGTCAAATTGGTGCGGGTAGCATTATTGGAACAGACGCTTTTTATTTCAAAAAAAACGCCGAAGGTTTTAAAAAATGGCGAAGTGGCGGACGTGTAATTATTGAAGACAATGTGGACATCGGCGCGGCTTGCACTATCAATAAAGGTGTTTCGGGCGATACAACCATTGGGGCAGGAACAAAAATTGATTGCCAAGTCCATATCGGACACGACGCCCGCATTGGCAAAAATTGCCTCATTGCCGCACAAGCAGGTATTAGTGGCAATACAATTATTGAAGATGAGGTAGTAATTTATGGGCAGGTCGGTATCGCTCAAAATTTGAAAATAGGCGCGAAAGCCGTTATTTTGGCAAAATCGGGCGTGTCAAAAGACTTAGAAGGCGCAAAAATGTATTTTGGCTACCCCGCACAAGAGGCACGAGAGGCGTATAAAGAATTGGCTACGTTGAGGCAATTGAAGAAAAAAACGTGAAGGAAGTTACCAGAAGATTTTAAATTTGGCTCTGTGATAATTTTCGCGGTAACTGACGTTCGGGGAACTTTAAAAGTTCCCCGAACGTCGGTTTACGCAGTTTTTGATTCAAAAATGCTTTATTTACTGAGGGGGTCTTTTGCTGCCGCTAAAATTGTCAAAGAGCCTTAAATTTTAAGACTTTCAAGGATTTCAAATCGCACTTGAAATCTGAAATTATAACCCTTCGCTTGGTTTTCGTTTGTAAAAATCCACACCCGAGCCATGTACCCAGCCGATAGTCCCGCGTTTTGTTCTAATTTTAAACCACGGTTTTGAGATAGTTGTACCGTCTGCCAAACGAACGGTCTGTGCCGCGTCCGTTACTTCTTGCATAAAACTCACTTGGTCGTGCAATTTGAGTTTACCCAATGATTTTGCTCTAAGCTCGGGTTTTGTCCGCACGTTTAATCCATTGATAAGTACGTACAAAGCTGAACCACTTGGTTCAATAGCCACTGATTTGGGAGTTACTTGAACTGTCGCTGTTTGACCACTCATTTGTGGCGTTGTCGGTATAGTTGACGGCATTGGTACAGCAGTGGGTTTCGGTACTACTGGTGAAGGCGGTAAAGGTTGTGGGGCAGTTGAGTAGGACTGCGGTATAGTTGAGGGGGGTGGTACAGTCGGGTCTGTGCTTGGCGTAGTTGTTGGACGCGGCAAAGACGGTAATGTGCCACGGGTAGCCGCAGGAGAAAACGTATCAATTGCAGTGACTGTATTTTCTGTCGCGTTGCGCAATGACGCTTCTTCTTTTTTCTTTTTGCACCGCGACGCGCCCCAAAGGGCTACGCATAAAACAAAAATAGCAATAACAGCAGTCTCGATATTTGGAAAGAAGTTTCTCATTTTAGAGGACTTTTATGGTGTTTCTCAATATTTTTCTAAAAACGGGTCAAATATAAGAGTGAAATTAGATTTTCAGGCAATTTTAGACTGATTCTTTACCCCCTCAGTAATTTTATCGTATATTCAAACGCGCTCGCTTCGCTCGCGCGAGAAAGCATTTTAACTGTTCGTTAATTCATTTTGTAGCATCGCCACGCGATTTTTAAGTGCGTCGTGGCGTTCTTCCAATTCTTTGATTTGTACTGTTTCGGATTCGAGTAAGTGGTCAAATTCAGTGAAATTCAAATCAATTTTATTTTTTATGCTGCGGACATAAGCTGCCAAGCGTTCAGCCACTTCTTCTTCAAGTTGTAAACGACCTTTGGCGATTTCTTTACGGAAACTTTCCAAAATCTGCCCACGTTTCATAACTGCCGTTGCACCCGCAAACAATAAGCCTACGGTGGTCAAAATACCGCCTGTTACGTCCATGACTGCGCCTTTTGTCACGGCGGCAAGGATAATGCCGACAATGGCAATGCCACCACCCGCCGCAATATTTGGCGCAATTGAGCCTTTGGATTTGAATAGAGATTCGTCCGTAAAATTTTCAGAACGGTTCATAAATTTTGAAAAAGTTTCTTGTAAATCGCGGAGAACATTGGCACGACGGTCGGCAATATCGCTAAAAATTTCGTGATTGTCTTTTAAAATGGTCTTGCTACTTTTGATTTTTAGATCAATGAGTTTTGCCATTTGTTGAATACTATCCGCAACGTCAACAACGCCTAATTGTAATTTTTCACGCAATTCTTTATTCAAATCGGCTTCAAAATTCACTTTTAGTTTGTCCAAACGTTCTTTAATCGTATCAGAAGAACCAAAAATACCCATGACTGAGCGTTTTATCAACTGCACAAAAGACAACTCTTCGCCCAATTCTTCCACCGTCCGATTCGTGATTTTATCGTAACCCGCCAACAAGTTTTCAACCAACATCTTCACTTGATTGTTCGATTTCAATTCCTGCATATCGAGCGTTTGGCGAATGTCTTTTCTGAAATCTTGGTCAGCGTTCCACTGTTCCTTTCTAATTTTCAGACCATTGAAAATGCGTTCGTTGATATTATTGCAAGTGTCAAGATTGTTCGCCAGTTTCAACATCGGTGCTTTGCCACCCGTGATATTTGAACGAATATAGTCCCGAACGCTTGAAAAACCACTCATGTCAAAACGTTCTGCCTGTTCATCACGCGCAGAAACGGCGAATACAACGGGGTCAATCAAGCCACGTCTTTTGGCTTCGTCCGTAACACCTTGAATATTTGTGGTCAAATCATCGGGCAACATAATGTCTTTTTGTTGCAAAATAAAGATGATTTTGCGCCGCCAATCGGTGTGAATAAAGTTGAAAAAATCCCAAGCCGATTGCCGATACGGATTTTTAGATTCAAACACAAAAACGATCAAATCCGCCGATGGAATGAACCCCTCAGTAATTTCTTGGTGGTGGGCAACAATTGTGTTTGTGCCGGGTGTATCTACTATCGCAATTTCTTTTAATATCTCAACGGGTTGAAAAATCTTTTTCAGATACGGATTCACGTCCACCACGTCTTCTTGTTCGCCGTAGGTGATAAGTTGAATGGTGTCCGTCATGGGTTGTGCCGCCACCTTACAAATCTCTTTGCCCGTTGCCAAAAGCGCGTTGATAAAACTGCTTTTTCCCGCCTTCACCTCACCTGCAATCACAAACAGGAAGGGTTCATGTATGCGTTGTCGCAAATCACTGACTGTTTTAGCAAGTTCTGCGTGTCCAATATCGCTTGTTAGTTGGTGAAGGTCGCCGATGAGGACATCTACCTTGCTGCGATAGGCTTGTATTCTGGTTGTAATAAAATTCATGTTTTTTTTTGTTTTATTGTAATTACTTAGTTGAGGGATGGGCATAACCTAAAAGCGTTTTTTGCATCTCGCGCTCGCTTCGCTCGCGCGAGGGAGGGGAATGTGGTTCGTTTTTCGGCGAAGCCGAAAAACGAACCACGTTTCCTCCCTTTTGCGCGCGCGAAGCGCGCGCAAAATATCTGTTTTTAATCAAAAAACGATGTTTTTAGGTTATGCCCACTCCTCAATTACTTAGTTCATAGCTCTCCCGAAAGCCTTCGGGAGAGCTAAGTACTTGTACCTAAATAAACGCTGCTTTGATACTGGCTCTTTCTCGCTTCGCTCGAAAATCGCCAGAGTGTGTTTCTTAGGGGCGAGCGTGTTTTTCAAAAGGCGATTTTTGAGCGAAGCGAAAAAGAAGCCCCTAAATATGCCGCAAAGCAGCGTTTATTTAGGTTTAACTACTTATGAACTAAGTAATTACCTGTTTTTTAATTTTATCAGCATTTGCTTTAGCGAAAGCTGCCCAAGAATCGTGTTTTTTTCCGCCTCCCAAAGCACTATTCGATTGATAATGATGACAAATAGCTACTGCCAAAGCATCTGAAGCATCAAAATAGCTGGGTTCAATCGGACGTTTTAGAATATGCCCCAACATTGCCGCCACTTGTTCTTTTGACGCATTACCATTGCCAACGACACTTTTTTTTACCGTTTTAGGCAAATATTGTGCAACAGGCAAGCCATTGACCATTGCCGCCGCCATTGCCACGCCCTGCGCACGCCCCAGTTTTAGCATAGATTGAACATTTTTAGCGTAAAAAGGCTCCTCAATTGCCATTTCTTGTGGCTTAAATGTATCAATTGCCCACGCGACTTTTTCAAAAATCCGTTTTAGTTTTTCGCTCGGGTCGTCAACGTGGGAGAGGGTCAAAATACTCATCGTAATGAGATTGAAACCCCGTCCTTCTATTTCAAGAACAGCATAACCCAAAAAATTAGTGCCGGGGTCAATGCCTAAAATGCGGTGTTTTTCTATTTTCAAAATACATTATTTTATTAGCCGTAAAAATAATTTATAGGGCGGGCGTGTTTTTGAAGTAGAAAAATCGTAAGTACTTAGTCACGCGCTCGCTTCGCTCGCGCGAGGTAGGAGAGGTGGTAAATATCACACTTCATTATCTTGCGTATCTACTTTATGCAAGGTATTGAGTCGTTCAATTTCTTCTTCATAGCCTATTTTTTGATGAATCTCCGCTTGTGTTTCAATAAACGTACTCATTTTAGGCAATAAAGACTCGCTTACAGAATACATACAATAACCATCTGCCCATTGAAATTTGTGAAATCCTGCTTGAAAATCGTGTTGTTGATACCAGTGTGTCGTCATCAACTTGAGATAATGCACCGTTTCATGCGTAGAAATAAGCGGGTTCTGCGCAAATAAAAAATGTACATGGTCAGATACCCCGCCAACGGTGGCAACTTCGCAGCCCTGTTCCACAAGTTGTTTTTCTATTTGATAATGCAATAAGGCTTCCAATTGTGGGGTAATATAGATTTCATTCGCGGTTTGTAAAATACCGTGAATCCAGATTTTAAAAAATGTGTTCCTCATAATATGCTGTTTTTTGGTAATTATTTAGTCACGCGCTCGCTCAAAAGAGGAAAATGCGGTAAACAGTTACATTTTTAAAACTCACCGCACTACTTTCAAACTCAGATCCAGACTCTTTACCGAGTGTGTCAATGCCCCCGACGAAATATAATGCACACCTGTCAGGGCAATACGCCGCAAATTGTCTATTGTTATGCCACCAGATGCTTCAATTTGAAATTCTTTTCCTGTGGTTGCAACGATTTTCACGGCTTTTTTCATTAAAGCAGTTGTAAAATTATCCAACATAATACGTGTTACAATGCCTTTGCCTGCTTCAATGGCGGTGGTTAGTTCTGCTAAACTCCGTACTTCAACCGTGACACCATAATTTGCTACTTCGGGGTGTGCACGTTTATAATCAACAATTTTTTGAATAGCTGCCGCAATGCTTCCGCCATTGGCATCGGTATGGTTGTCTTTTATCATAAACCAGTCATACAAGCCATGCCGATAGTTTTCGCAACCGCCGATGCTAACTGCCCACTTTTCAAGATGACGAATAAGAGGCGTTGTTTTGCGTGTATCCAATATTTTTACGGGTAAATCTTTGACAGCGTGGGCATATTGACGGCTCATCGTGGCGATTCCACTCATACGTTGCATCGTGTTGAGTACCAAACGCTCGGCTTTCAACAAGGCTTGCGTGCGACATTCTACTTCAAAAGCGACTTCTCCACTTTGCATGGCATCGCCATCTTTCTTAAATAATTGAATGGATACTGAGGGGTCCACTTTTTTGAAAATGAGCGTTGCCAACTCGACGCCCGCCAAAACACCATTGGCTTTGACCTTCAAAACAGCACGGTCGCGCTTGTCGGTTGGGATCGTTGCAAGTGCAGTTACATCGCCATTGTGGACATCTTCCCAAAGGGCTTCGTCAATAAATTTGTCTAAATAAGCGTAGTCAGGTTTGAAAATTGCCATGTACTATTTTTTATGATGAATTTTTATTTACAAATTTACCATTTTTTTTGAAATTACTTAGTATATTGTGCAGAATTTTAGTTAAGTAACCCAAGTTTTGTGGTATTAAAACGCGGAACCTCGCCGCGAGGAAAATCTAATGGAGCGCGCCGTTTTTTTGTTGAAAATTTGGGCGAAGTCCAAATTTTCAACAAAAAAACGGCGCGCTCCCAAAAATCCCGCGCCGCCGAAGGCGGCGTGTTTTGAGACACTCCCACAAAAATTGGGTTAATTACTTAGCCCATAGCTCTCCCGAAGGTATTCGGGATGTAAACAGACTTCGCTCGCAAAAAAGGGGAATGTGGTTCGTTTTTCGGCGAAGCCGAAAAACGAACCACGTCTCCTCCCTTTTGCGCGAGCGAAGCGCGCGCAAAACATCTGTTTTTAATCAAAAAACGATGTTTTTAGGTTATGCCCACTCCTCAGATATTTATTTAGAAGATTTACGCCGCTTAGTTGAGATTTTTTTTACGTAAAATGGTAGCTTCGCCACCGAAAAATTGAGAAATAACGCGCTCAAAAAAAACACAAACCATCGTTTAAAACACACATACCGAAATTATGGAAAATAAAGACTTACTTGGCGACGACCTCGATTGGGACGCTGAACTGGAAAATTGGGCAAAAGAAGACAATACCGAAAACGTACCTCCTTCTCCTGTCACGATGCTCCAGACCTTTAATTCTGAACAAGAAGCCCACGTTGCTGCCGCACTTTTGGAAGGTGAAGGGATTCCTGCGCGGGTTGTTTCTTCCAGTACGGGTGGTATTACGCCTTTTGCTTACGGCAATGTGCGTCTTTTTGTCGCCGCCAGCCAAGCTGAAGCTGCCACAATTATACTCCGTAAAATGACGGGTAAAGAAGCGGCTGATAATGCTATAAAAACGTCTTCGACCATGATTTTGACCATCGTTGTTGTTGGAATTGTCATTATTAGCTTTATTATTCGTTTGCTACAATTGGTGTTTAAATCGCTTTAGATTATTTGCGTGGCGCAACTTTACGGTTGCTTTACTTTCGGAAAAACGCTCGTATAAAACGCTAATTTTTCCTCAAAACGCATCGCCGCATACAATGGAGAGGGTGAAGGTAAACCAACACAAGGTTGATTAGGAAACCACGCGGTAAAAATTTTTGCAACACCTTGACCCGTACAAAAAACAGTTTCAATACAACAAGTGTGGAAAATTTGTTCAAAAGCAGGGCGATTCCACACAATATCGGTCAAATCAGTATCTAAATTAGACGCTTTTTTTCGGCGACAAGCGGCAATAACATCTATTAAACCTACTTGGTATTCCGTAAAAAGGGCTTGTTTGGCAGCTCGATTGGCTAATTCTACGGCATATATTTTTTCCATGATGCGCCAAAATTGATTCCGTCCACCGTAGCTAAAAGCAGTCGTATCCGTTTTATTTTCTTCGGTGGTGCGTTGCGAAAATTGCCGACCAGGGAATGTGCCAACGACTAAATAACGAACATTTGGTGGTAAAAATGCCCCAAAAGGATGTTGTTCCATAATACAAAATAATAAATTCATGAAAAAAACACTTATACTCGGTGCAACGCCCAATCGAGAACGTTATGCCTACCTCGCTACCCAACGTCTAAAAAAGGCGGGACATGAAGTATTACCCGTTGGCAGAAAAAAAGGTTCGATTGAAGGTATCGTCATCGAAAATGACACCCCTCCTTATAAAGATGTTGATACAGTAACTTTATACCTCAATCCCGATAATCAAAAACCGTACTACGACTATATTTTATCGCTCAATCCCAAACGCATTATTTTCAATCCGGGAACGGAAAATTGGGAATTGGTGCGCTTGGCAAAAGAACAAGGTATTGAAACGGAAATAGCATGTACTTTGGTGCTGCTATCGGTAGGGAATTATTGAAAAAAAATTCAAAGAATTTTAAAACTGACATTTCCCACGGCATTTTTTAAAACAGCTATTTATTCAAATAGCAAGATTTTCGCGCTCGCTTCGCTCGCGCGAGGGAGGGAAATGTGGTTCATACTCACGTTCGGGGAACTTTTAAAGTTCCCCGAACGTCGGTTTGCACGGTTTTTGACGCAAAAATGCTTTATTTACTGAGGGGGTCTTTTGCTGCCGCTAAAATTGTCAAAGAGCCGTTTTATAGCTCGCTTCGCTCGTAAAACAAGGGAGATGTGTTTCGATTTTGGGCGAAGCCCAAAATCGAAACACCCTTTTTTTGCAAGCGAAGCGAGCTATAAAAATCAAAAGTGAGAATTTGTTATACACTCGTTTTTTTGATTTGAAACCATACATAAATTCAAAATACGCATTAAAAGGCACTTTTGCGCTCGCTTCGCTCGCGCAAAAGGAGGAGAGGTGGTTTATTTTTCGGGCTTTGCCCGAAAAATGAACCACATTCCCCCTCTCGCGCGAGCGAAGCGAGCGCGAGAACCAGCAGTTTAGATTTTATGTATGGTTTCAAATTTTTTGATAAATCATTATTTTTGAAAAAGCAGTGGGAAATGTCGGTTAAAAGATTTTGAAACCATACATAAATTCAAAATACGCATTAAGAGGCACTTTTGCGCTCGCTTCGCTCGCGCAAAAGTAGGAGAGGTGGTTCATTTTTCGGGCTTTGCCCGAAAAATGAACCACATTCCCCCTCTCGCGCGAGCGAAGCGAGCGCGAGAACCAGCAGTTCAGATTTTATGTATGGTTTCAAATAAAAGATTTCAAATTTCAAGAATTTCAAGAATTTCAAATTTCAAGAATTTCAAGAATTTCAAATTTCAAGAATTTCAAATTTCAAGAAATTCCTTGAAATTTGAAATTTCTTGAAATCATAATTTATTGTGAAAACGCAACAAATGTCTTTCTGCTTTTTCGTTGAAAATGCACACAATCAGCGTGCGGTTGCGTGTTTCGTTGGGTTCAAACAGAATTTTTATTGGATTATGGACATAACCGTTGTCTCCAAACAAGAGAATTTGATCCCGTTTAGTTGGCAATTTGAAATGCAATAACTCTTTGGCATCGACGGGAATTGGCACATCTGCGTAGCCTTCATCTTCCAAAAAAATGCGCACCATATCAAATGTGGCTTGCAGATTAGCCCCCGCAAACCGTACTTGATATTGCCAGCCGTCACTTTTACCGCCTTCATAAGTGCTATCAATTGGGGGGAAGTCAGAACGAATCATTGAATGTACAGTTATTTATTTATTGTCCAAAATTTTTCCTAACGCGTCATTAAGCCGCGCCCAATTTTCTCGACGTTGAATAATACTCGGTTCTGCCGCCCGTTCTGCACAATTCACCACGGCACACCGTTCGCAAGTAGTGGATACTTCTCGGCTTGAAATATCGGGGTCGCTCAAGAAATGAACCCGTTTTCTGGCTTCAGCATCTATCAAAATACCAATTGTCAGGCTGGCATTGCGGACTTTTGACGCATGACGCACAACGGTAAAACAAAGATATTCGTCATCAGTTTGCAAATATCGACTTTTTTGAATACCAATTTTATAGCCCTTATCTTCGCTATTCTGAGGGTTTTCACTGTTTTTTTCAAATATTTGCCCCCCCTCAGTATCGGACGTATTTTGTAAGTCTTTCAACAAACTAATCGAAATCCATCGCCGACAGTAATGTTCGTCGAGACCATTGCCGTGTGGGTGGTGGCGTTGATTGAGGTGCAATTCTTTGTTGATGTCTATTTTATTTGTACTTAAATTGTGAACAAATCTAAGAAAAAATAAATTAGACAAGCCAAAAAACTGCGGTAATACGTTTGTGATACGTTGAAACAACATTTCGGGTGTTGCCCCGTATTTGGTAATAAGGCGTTCAAATATTGCCCCATTGTCCCATTTAGGCATGGACAAAAATTGTTCAATATCTTTGTTAAAAGCATCAAGATTCATCAACAAAGCGGCAGAAAAATAGCCCGCTTTGAAGTGATTTAAGGCTTCATCGAAGGTCTTAACGCGCAATAAAGAAGAAGTATAAGCCCGTTCTTTCAAACCCAAAGCGTGAAAGCCCAATTCTTTGCCAAACTGAAAGGCGCGTTGTTGTTCATTCAAACTGGCATTGAGTAAAAGTTTATTTGATTTTGGGACAAAAACAGAACGAATATTTTTCAATTCTGGGTAATCTGCCAAACCATTTTCAATGAGCGTATAGCCTAACTTATTTTCTAAAATATCGCCAAGAAATTTGGCAGGAACTACTTGGTCTGTTGCAATTTTGTGCTGTCTTACAAACTGACTGACTGCCACTTCAATATCTTCAAAATAATTGTTGTGCAATTCTAAGTATGACCGCAACGCCGCAAAATAGAAGTTTTCTTCGCGCAAAGCATAATTTCGACTCAATTCGACGAGCGTAGAAATAAACGCACCGACCCGCAAAGGGGCATTTGCGATAATTTCCACGACCTTTGCCAAGTCAATACCAAAAAGGTCGAGGGGTAATTCATTCAAAAAATTGGATTGCAATAAGGTCTCAACGGGTTCAAGGCTCTTGGGCAAACGCTGATTTGTTAGTGATTCGGGTGTCGTGTTGAGGGCTTTTGCGAGTAATTTGATTTTATCCTCTTTGGGATATTTTTTCCCTTTCTCAATTTCGTTGAGATACGAAACAGACATTCCTGTTTGCTCGGCAAGCAGGGCAAATGAAGCGTTTTGGGCATTACGCAACTGGCGTACTTTTAAGCCAAAAACTATTTTGTTATTTTGAGATTTCATAAATGCAGTGTGGAATAATGGTGCCAAAATACATGGTCGCCCAAAGGTATCATTTTTTTTGAAAGCGTACATAAAATCAGAACGATGCTCCTCGCGCGTCTGAAGTGAGTGTAGCTAACTGAGGGGTGGGCATAACTAAAATTAAACGTTTTTTGACAAAAACGCTATGGTTTTGGTATCTTTTGCGCTCGCTTTGCTCGCGCGAGGGAGGGGAATGTGGTTCGTTTTTCGGCGAAGCCGAAAAACGAACCACCTCTCCTCCCTTTTGCGCGAGCGAAGCGAGCGCAAAACATCTGTTTTTAATCAAAAAACGATGTTTTTAGGTTATGCCCACTCCTCTAATATTTATTGGCTCTTTTTCGCTTCGCTCAAAAATCGCCCTAAGTGTTTTTCTTTCGGGCGAGCGTGTTTTGAAAGGAAAATCTTTGATTTTCCTTTCAAAACACGCTCGCCCCGATAGATTTCCCCCGCGCGAGCGGAGCGAGCGCGGCTAAACAATTACAAAAATAAAAAATTAATGTATAAATTAAAAGACCTTTTTCCAGATCGCTTTGAAAATCTGGGTATTTTCTTACTCATTTTAGCAGCCACTTTTGTTGTTAATTGGATTGCTCGTAGCGGATTCAATCGTTTTATGCGGCTTAGAACCTCCGACATCAAGGTAGATGTGACGAACTACAAATTTCTCGGCAATGCCCTTTCTACCATCATTTTTACGATTGGCGTTATGTTCGCCGTGCGTGAATATCCGCCTTTGCGGGCAGTAGCGGGATCAGTGTTGGCGGGTGCGGGAATTTTGGCGGCTGTTATTGGTTTTGCGTCGCAGCAGGCGTTTAGCAATATCATCAGTGGGATTTTTATTATTATTTTCAAGCCTTTTCGGGTCAATGACCGTTTGCGGATAAAAGAAACGTATTCAGGTGTGGTAGTGGACATTACTTTGCGACACACTGTTTTGCGGGACAATGAAAATCGAAGCGTCATTATTCCAAATTCGGTCATCAATTCTGAAATTTTGGTCAATGCTGACCACAATGACGATGCTATTTGCCGTTTTTTAGAATTTGGCATTGATTACGCCGCGGATATTGACCACGCTCGACGTATTATGATTGAAGAAATGGGCAAGCACCCAACTTATTTTGATGCACGCAGTGAAGCGGATATTGAAGCGGGAAAGCCTTTTGTGCAAGTTCGAGTTGTTAGACTCACCGATTTTGCCGTTATACTGAGGGGGTGGTGTTGGGCTAAATTGCCCGACGATTCGTTCAATATGTACTGTGATTTGTTGGAAAGTATCAAAAAGCGGTTCGATGCGGAGGGTATTGTGATGCCGTATCCTCAAATGATGGTGTCTCAAAAATAACTATATTTTTTCTTTAGTGCTCGCTTTGCTCGCAAAAAACGAAACACTTTATCCTTTTTTTGTGACCGAAGCGAGCAATAATATCGCCATTTAGAAATCGTACTAAAATCTAATATACTCCTGTGGATTTACCGCTTTTCCATCTTTCCACAACTCAAAATGCAGATGCAGACCCGATGAGTGTTCGCCCGTATTGCCAATAATGGCAATAGCTTCACTAACCTTTACTTTGTCGCCAGTTTTTTTCAATAAACTTGAATTGTGTTTGTAAAACGATACAACATTATTCGCGTGTTGCACCGCAATAGTATTGCCCGTCTCCAAAGTCCAGTCTGAGGCAATGACAAAACCATCAGCTACGGCTTTGATAGCTGTATTTTTTTGCGCCGAAATATCTACGCCAAAATGTTTTTTATCCAACGAAAAGCCCAATGAAACCTCACCACTTACGGGCGATTGCAAAAACATACTCTCTAAACGGTCATTTCTTCCGCCAACACGTATAGCTTTGCCTTCAATATCGGGTTTTGCGTCTTTTACATCGATTGGAAAAATGTCACCGCCACCATTTGCCCGCAATTCTAATTCTTCTGCCGAAGGTGCTGTATTGATATTTGAATCGGGAACTGTTGAGGCAGTTGGTTTCGGCACGTCTTTTTCTGTTTCAATTCCACCTGTAAGGCGTTTGCTCAGTCGGCTGATATAAATATCATTAGCTGATTGCTTTTGTTCAAGGTCTTCAACTTTATCGTAGAGATTAAAAATGGCGCGTTCAGAACCATAGCCACCATAACCCGGTACTAATTTTCTCATAGGCGTAAATGCAATGAGCAACATGCCCAGCATCGTGAAGCCGACGAACAAAGCCGACATTGCTACGTAAAAATTAAAAATGGACAGTTTATAAGAACCGACTTCTTCAAACGTTTCATTGTTCAGCACAACAAGCCGATAATAGGTTTCCCGAGCTTTCTCAATAAAAACGCGCAATTGTTGGTAGCCATTTTCTATTCGCTGAACGACATCGCGTGCAGAAAAATGTTTGACTCTTTCAAGTAATGCCTTAAATCGGCTTTGATTATTTTCAGCGGCCATTTTTTGTTAAATTTTAACGGGAAAGAAATAATTTTGCCTTTCTTGAAGTCTTTTCAAAGATTGTAATTTTAGCGGTACAACTCTTGGAGGGTTTTGAGCCTCCAAGAGTTTTTCTAAAAAATACTTTGAAACCATACATAAATTCAAAATACGCATTAAAAGGCACTTTTGCGCTCGCTTCGCTCGCGCAAAAGGAAGAGAGGTGGTTCATTTTTCGGGCAAAGCCCGAAAAATGAACCACATTTCCCCTCTCGCGCGAGCGAAGCGAGCGCGAGAACCAGCAGTTTAGATTTTATGTATGGTTTCAAAAAAAATACTACACCTAAATTTAAAAATTTGGTACAGCAAAAGTAGAAGAACTTTAGCGTTCTAAGCACTTGATGTAGAATTTTTTAATTACTTTGTCGTTAAAATGTACCTTTGGTCTGGTTTTATGGCAAAACCAAGAATACAGTAATTTCCGCTTTGGGATTTTTGGGGCGGCGTAGCTGCCTAATCTTGGTAATATTAAAAGGTAAGCCACTACTTTTGATGCGGTGTAACCGCAAAACAGGCGGTTTAGCGGTTACACCGCTTAGTAAACCCCATTTTTCGTTAAGTATTACCGAGATTAGGCAGCTACGCCGCCTGTGAAAAGCCAAAGCGAAAATTGCTGGAACAGCTACTTAGTTGTGTGCAAAACATTGGGAATCAATTTATTGCACTTTGCACTTTGAAATTTTTTAGAAAGAAATTAACGAAATCAAAAACAACAACGTTTTGAAACATCTCTATAAATCCATGACTCTGATAGCGGCGATAACTTTACTCGCTGCTTGCGTTACGCAACGTAAAAAAGATGAAGCCAAAGGCATCAAACTCTTTTTTCACAACCTACAATCGAAGTACAACGGTTACTTCAATGCCAATGAACTTATCCGCGACGCGTCGGAGAGGTTGGAAGCCCAGCACGTTGATAACTTCAACAAAGTACTCGATGTGTATCCCGCCCTTGCTGTTGACAATCCGCAAGCGGCTGCGCCTGACCTTGACAAAGCGACGGAAAAAGTGGCGGTTGTAGCTACTTATCACCGCCCAAGTCATTGGGTGGACGACTGCTATTTGCTTATGGGCAAAGCCCAATATTTGAAACATGATTTTGAGGGAGCAGAAGAAACACTCGGTTATTTGACTGAAATGTACAACCCTGCCATAAAAAGAAAACGCTCAAAACAAGACCGTGCTGCTGCCGCAAAAGAAGCAAAGCAAGAGCGAGAAGACGCGCAAAAAGAGAAAAAGCAAACCCGTGAAGACAAAGCCCGAGAACTTAAAAAACTGAAAGAAGAAGCGGCAAGAGATAAGGCTCTCATCAAAAATGCCGAAGCTAAAAAAGCATTGATTGAGAAAGAGGAGCGTGAAAAGGCGTTGAAAAAAGTGAAGGCTGACCAAGAAAAAGCGCGTAAAAAAATTCAGAAAAGCAAAAAAATGAGTATCGAGGAGCGCAATGAAGCACGTCGGAGAGCAAACGAGCAAGCGGCAGCAGAACGAAAAAGGATTCGGGATTCTAAAACACCCAGAAAAACGGATTCACTTGCCAATAAAACAACCCCTCAGTATAACACGAACAGAACGGCAGCAACGGCAAAACCAAACGTGCCACAAGAAGTAAAAGAGGAAAAAGACGAGGACGAGGACGAAGATAAAACAGCCAAAAAAGACGGCAAAAAAGACGCTAAAAAAGAAGAAGATGCCAACAAAGCGGGAACAAAACTCAAATTAAAAGGCAAGCCCGACAAATATATTTTGCGTCACCGCCCTTGTTATCAAGAAAGTGTGGTGTGGTATGCCCGTACTTTGACAGAACGGCAAGTGTATTCTGATGCCGAATTGTTGTTGAACAAACTCGACCGCGACCCCAAAACGTTTAAAGACGTGCGGGCAATGTCGGCGGTGGCACGGGCGCACCTGTATCTGAAGCAAAAAAACTATGATGCGGCGATTCCTGCTCTTGAATCGGCTTTGGCTTTGTCGAAAAAGAAAAAAGAAAAAGTGCGTTTAGCCTATATTTTGGCGCAAGTGTATCAAGAACGCGGCAACAATGCCCAAGCGTTTAAGAACTTTGATAGAGTGTTGGATTATAGCCCAAGCTATGAAATGGAATTCAATGCCCGTTTGAATATTGCTTTGAATGATGAAAAATCAACGGGTGATGACATTGCAGCAACGCTTATAAAAATGAGCAAAGACGCGAAAAATGTGGATTATGGTGCGCAAATCTACTTCACACTTGCACAAATTGCTTTGAAAAAGAACGAAAAAGCAAAATGTATTGGCTATTTGAAAGAGGCACTTGCTGCGCCTTCGCGCAATCCGAAACAAAAAGCGGAAGCCTATTATTTGATGGCAACTTTGGAAAATGAAAATGAAAATTACGTGGTTGCCAAAGTCTATTATGACAGTGCTTCAACAACTTTTGCGGCAAATGACCCCCGCAAAGGCAATGTAAGTTTGTACGCAGGTAATTTGTTAGATATTGCCCGCAACATCAGCATTATCAACCTGCAAGATAGTTTGTTGCGTTTGGCAGGTTTATCAACTAAAGAAAAACGCGAAGCGGCTGCTCGTATCAAAAAAACACAACTCGAGGCAAGCAAAGCAAAATTTGGTGTAGGTACAAGCGGAGGTGGCAAACTATCGGATATAGAGCTGGCAGAAGCCGCAAAATTATCCCGTTTCTTTGGCTATGACCGCGATAATGTGAAACGCGGTAAAAAAGAATTTGAGAAAAAATGGGGAACTGACCGCCGACTTGAAGACAATTGGAACAGAAGTGCCAGACGCTCAAACGGCGAATTTAACAAAACGGGTAGCGAAGAGATTGCAGCAACCGAATTGTCGGCAAAAGAAGTGGACGAATTACTCGTAGGTGTGCCAAAAACAGACGATGAAAAAATGGCTGTTCAAGACAAAATTGAAGAAGCTATGTTTCAATTGGGTACTTTGTACCACGATAAATTGCAAAACGATAAAAAAGCAATTGAAGCACTCGATAAACACTTGGCGCGTTTTCCGAAGACGAAACATGAAGTGGAAGATTATTATTACCTCTATTTGGCGTATGACGGATTGAAAGATGCGGTGAAAGCGAAGGAATATTACGATAAAATTCAAGAAAAATTCCCCAATTCAAGCTATGCACGTCTGTTGAAAAATTCTGATGACGGGAAAAATAAAAATGAACAAACAGTTGAAGCCTACTATGCCACGACTTATGGTTTGTTTAAAGATGAAAAAGTGAAAGAGGCACAAGACAGAATTCCAGCCGCAGAAACAAAATATGGTGTCAACAATCCATTGAAAGCCAAATTTTCTTTGCTCAACGCTATGTGTCTCGGTCGTTTGAAAGGACGCGAAGCCTATGTAACAGCATTGAAAGAAGTGGTTGCAAAATTTCCTGATTCGCCAGAAGAAAAGCGGGCGCAAGAAATTTTGCGCATTTTAGAATTTGGTGGACCTATCAATGAAGCCCCTAAAGCCTCAACAGTTGACACGGCAGTTGTGGAAGATTTATCCACGAGATTTGCACCAAACGATGATAAATTGCATTATGTTATTGTGATTTTGTCGAAAAATGTGGATATGGAAGAAGCTAAAATCATTGTCTCAGATTTTAATTCTAAATACTTTAGAACCGAAGCCCTTAATATCAGTTCTATCTTTTTGAGTACAGAAACCGAAACGGGTGTCTTGGTTGTTCGTAAATTCAAGGATAAAGCCAGCTCACTCGTTTATACTGAGGGGGTCGAAAAAAACAAAAAAGATTTTTTAAAAGTTGAGCATGAAGTTTTTTCCGTTTCACAAGACAATTATCGAGAGATTTTGCGGCAGAAAATGGTGGATCATTATCGAAGATTTTATGATAAGAACTATAAAAAATGAGTAATTATTTAGCCTATTGTTCGCTTCGCTCGCAAAAAAATGAAACACTTCTCCTCATTCCACGCGAGCGAAGCGAGCGTGAGGCGGTTGTTACAATAAACAAAAGGCATCTCGAATTTTCTTTGGAAGATTCGAGATGTTTTGTTTTGGGAAGGTATAAGAGCTTTATTGTGCCTAAAAAAGGCATTTATACTGAGGGGTAGGGTTTTATAAGAAAACCCTATACTGAGGGGGTAGTCGTGAAGTATTTGTGAGAATTGCGGTTGATGTTTGCCTTGATATTTTTTAAAAATTAGCCACTATTGTCTGAATTATGATTTTTGTGATTTATTTGATTTCTATGACCAGATTAGGATTGTGTGTGTCATAAAATCATAGTTCAGACTAAGTTTTTACCTAAAAACAAAAACAAAAAATGAGAAAAATTGCAGGATTGCTTCTTAGCGTATTCTTTTTCACGCATTTAGGAGCGCAAACGGACAGCACTAAAAACCCGAATCGTTTGAAAACCATTGGCTTGCCCTTGGTTTTTTATTCGCCCGACACCAAATTAGGCGGTGGTGCAGGTGGTTTATTGACCTTCAATTTCAAGGCAGATTCCATTGGCGCACGACGTAGCAGTGTTACTGTTGGCGCAGTTTACACGCAGTTGAACCAACTGTTGTTGTATTTTCCTTTCCAATTATTTCCCAAAAATCAAGCGTATTGGGTGAGTGGCGAAGTGGGCTATTTTCGTTACGTTTTCAACTTTTTTGGTACAGGCAATGTGGAAAACCCCATTTATACGGAGAAATATAAGACAGACGCTAAGTATATTGAGAAATATTCCGCCACTTTTCCACGTATTCGGCTCAATTTCGCAAAAAAAATAAAGCCCAATTTGTTTCTCGGTATGCGTTATGCTTTTGATGATTTTACATTTACACAAAAAGATTCTACTGCTGTTTTGATACAAAATAACTTGACGGGTGCGAACGGCGGACGTGTATCTGGCGTTGGTCTTCAAACGAATTATGACAGCCGTAACGTCTTCTTTTTCCCCACCAAAGGTTGGGTTGCCGAAGCCTTTGTTTATACTGAGGGGTCATATTCGGGCAGCGATTTTAGCTACCAGCGTTTTTCCGCCGATGTGAGTCATTATTTATCTTTTGGAAAAAACGTGTTGGCTTTAAATGCAGTAACTGTCTTATCAACGGGCGATGTGCCTTTTCATCAAATGCCCGTTATTGGAGGAACAAAACGTATGCGGGGTTATTTTGAAGGCAAATACCGCGATAATAACCTATTGATTTTGCAAGGTGAATACCGTTTTCCTTTGTACAAAAGGTTTGGTGGGGTAGCTTTTGGCGGCTTTGGACAAGTATCAGACAAGGTTGCAAATATTGCATCAAGCCCGATTCGTTATAATTTTGGTGGCGGTTTGCGGTTCACTTTAGACAAGGCACAACATATCAATATTCGAGCAGATTATGGCATTGGGTACAAATCAAGTGGTTTTTACCTGACAGTTGGAGAAGCGTTTTAGAAGGTCTATTGTTCGCTTCGCTCGCAAAGAGGGGGTGTTGTTCGTTTTCGGGCAAAGCCCGAAAACGAACAACACCCCCTCTTTTGCGAGCGAAGCGAGACCAATCAATTCCGTACCATCGAAGTCGGCATTTGCCAATCAAATTGCCCACTAATCGTTGGTGTTTGCGCGTTTGAGGTGTATGTTCTGACATTTTTATACACAAAATCAAAGATTTCACGCATAGTTACGATTTTATTCCTATCAATATCTGCTTCTCCTTTCAAGCCGCGAATCAAATAATGGCTAAAAATACCTGAACGTAACCCTTGGTCTTCCAAAGAATATTCTTGGCTTTTCGATGACATAAACAAAGCAGTACCGCCTTTAGTATCTTCAAAAGCGCGATAGTACGACTTCATTTGTTGCATCGCAAAAGGCTGTTTCATTGCCAACATAGAGCCACTAAAACACGCATCTGCTACCACAATTTTGTGTTTGGCGGGGCTTTGTTCAAATATTCGCTTCACTTCGGCGTGTAAAAGGCGGTTGTTGATGCCATCATAATCTTGAGGTAGAAACGCACCGTCTAAACCATGACCCGAAAAATAAAAGAGAATTACATCGTTATTATCCGCTTTTAGGAGGACTTGGCGGAGAGTTTGGAGAATATTGGCGCGTGTCGCGTCTTCGTCAACCAATACTTTCAATTGTTTGTCGGGCAATGCACCGCCTTCAGGACTTTTCAAAAAGGCATAATACTGGTAAGCGTCATCGTCGGAATATTTCAAAACAGGCATAGAATTGTAACGACCCACACCCACTACAACTGCCCAAATCTTCACTTCGGGGTCTTGGTCAATATCAACGGCGGCGGAAGAAATTTTGCTACTCGATGGAATATCGCCAACAGGACGACCATATTCCCAAATTGCGGAAACAATCCGACCGTTAGAATGGAACATTGTGCCTTCGCCTTGTGGGGCGTGTTTTTCAAAACGACCGACGTATTTATCGCCATTTTTGTAGTAACAAGTGCCTTGCCCTTCGGGAACACCTTCTTTGAACTCTCCGACCCAACGGCTGCCATCACCATAGCTAAACGCCCCTTTTCCGTCGCGGCAATAAGTTGAATTACAATCGCGGCTTGATTCTGTACTTGATGTATTTTGGGCAGTAGTTGGTTTTGAATTACCCCCTTCAGTATTCGCCGTGTTTTTTACTTTTTCCTCTTCAACGAGTGTTGTCAATTTGCCGTTTTCCCATAAGCCTTCAGTTGTTTGTCCGTCGGTACGGACAATTTTACCACTGCCATGACGGAGGTTGTTGCGCCAATCACCCACGTATTTTTCGTCGTTTTTGTAGAACATTTTGCCAGAACCACTGAATTTTCCATTTTCAAACGCGCCTTCATAACGGTCGCCCGATACAAAAGTGTAAATACCTTGACCATGTGGCTGGTCATTTTCCCACATACCCAAGTATTTGTTCCCGCTTGAAAAACTCATAGAACCTTTGCCTTCAAACTTACTTTTTTTGAAATTACCTGTATAGACATTGCCCGTCAAAAAATAGTAAACACCTACACCCTCGCGATTGCCTTCGCGCCAATCGCCATTGTATTTATTGCCATTGGCAAACACAATAACCCCTTTTCCGTGCATGGTGCCACGTTTAAAATCGCCATTGTATTTGTTGCCATTTTCAAATTGGTACAAACCGCGTCCGTTTTGACAATCGCCTTCTAAGCACTGGGCAGTAGCGGTAGTGTGGAGTATCAAGCCGAAGGCGATACTTAAAATTGTCTTCGTCATTTTTTATTTTCCGTTTAAAAATTAGAAAATTTGGAATTTTCACCCCTCAGTATTTTGAGGCACAACTTTCAAAAAATTACAAACTTTTTGAAAGTTTAAACAGATTACTAACGCTCATTAGTATAACTCTTGCGTTAATCGTAATTATTTAGTCCATAGCTCGGCTTCGCTCGCACGAGGGAAGATATGTGGTTTGTTTTTCGGGCTTTGCCCGAAAAACAAACCACATCTTCTCCCTCGTGCGAGCGAAGCGAGCGCGTGACTAAGTAATTACCGTTAATCTTTCAATATCGCTTCAAATGTTAGTGTAAATTTTATTCCAGCAGTACCCTTGTTTTATAAAAAATGACGAATTAAAAATCGAGAAAGGATTGTTTTGAATGGTCTTGTTTTGTTCAGATATTGTAAAAACAGTAAATGCAGGGTAATTATTGTGTCAGCAAGTATGAAATAAATGTTAAAATTCAAAAAATAGACCCCTCAGTATTTTTATACCTTTTTAATGATTTGAGGTAAATATTTATCTCCGTGAATTTTGCTTGCGCAACGACAGGAGAAGATGTGGTTCATTTTTCGGCGAAGCCGAAAAATGAACCACATTCCCTTTCTGCGCGAGCGAAGCGAGCGCGTCGTAAATAGTTAGTCTAAGTTTTGTGGTATAAAAACGTGGCTTCGCCGCGTAAAAGGAGGAGAGGTGGTTCATTTTTCGGGCAAAGCCCGAAAAATTAACCACATTCCTCCCTTCGCGCGAGCGAAGCGAGCGCGAAAACCAGCAGTTTAGATTTTATGTATGGTTTCAAAAACAAAAAAAACGGCTCGCTCCGAAAAAAACTCCGCGCGCCGCCGAAGGCGGCGCGTTTTGAACGACTACCACAAAACTTAGGTTAGTTACAAATTACTTAGGTATTATCGTGTTATCATTTTTAATTCTGTAAAGAATAAGGTCTAACTGGTTTTTAACAATCTCCAATTGGTCATGTACTTCTGCTACTTCATCGTCAATGTGCTTAATGCCTTGTTCGCTACGGTTAAGGCGTTCGTGGAGAGCTTGTTCTGCGCGTACTTCGTCCATAGCGTTCATAATAACGCCGATAAATAAGTTCAAAACAATCATTGTTCCTACCAAAACAAAACTCACGAAATAAATAACGGCAGCTAAACCGTGTTTTTGTGGCATATTACAACCCGATTCTGGACCATAGCCCCACTTGGGATTGTCGCAACCGTAGATATTGATGTACATAATTTCCGACCAACCTTCAAGCGTACTGATGCGGAACAACGACAGCATAGCAGTATGCAGATTGCCGAAATGCAAGGGGTCGTTACCACCGAATACAAATACGCCCATTGCCCCATAGATATAGAACAATAACAGCAACAAGATACCTACATAGCCCATTGAAGGGATACTTTTGAGCATAGCATCAACCAACATCTTGAGTTGTGGGAGGGCGTGTACCAAACGTAAGACCCTCAGTACCCGCGCTAAACGGATAACGGCTACGAAATCGGCGTTGAGACTAGGTACAAAATGCGCTGCCCAACAGATAGCCACAATGATAAGGTCAAAGGTATTCCACGGGTCTTTGAAAAAGAGAAGGGGATTGTCGGCATCAGCCAATATTTTGATGAGTACTTCTGCTGAGAAAATCAGCAGGATAATAATATCCAAAACCTCCAGAATGTCGTGATAGGGTGCGGCGGCGGCATGATAAGTTTGTATGCCCACTAAAATACCCGCAGCAAGGATAACTCCTAAAATAAATTTGTTGAAAGTTGGATTTTCAGAGATACGTTTAAAGACACTTTGCATTTTTATTAAGATTCGTTAAAAAAAAAACGCAAAATTAAAAAAAAACGCATCATTCAATAAAATCTAAAAGTTTATCGTATTATATCATAAGATTTTTTTTAATTTCGGCTTTTATTTCTCAATGATTCCTATTTATAAAAAATTAGTAACTACTTAGCCCATAGCTCGCTTCGCTCGCAAAAAAGGGGAATGTGGTTCGTTTTCGGGCAAAGCCCGAAAAACGAACCACCTCTCCTCACTCGCCCGAGCGAAGCGAGCGCGTGACTAAGTAATTACAAAAATTAAAAGCGCAAAATGCTACGTTCTAAAATTGCAGGTATTGGCAAATACTTGCCATCAAACGTTGTGACTAACGACGACCTTTCTGAGATAATGGAAACCTCTGACGCATGGGTGCAAGAACGCACGGGTATCCAAGAGCGTCGGTATGGTAAAAAACACCATGAAACCACGACCACAATGGGCGCACGCGCCGCCGAGGTTGCCATTGAACGCGCTGGTATCAAAGCGGAAGATATAGATTTTATTATTTTCGCCACTTTATCGCCCGATTATTATTTCCCGGGTTGCGGTGTCTTGATTCAACGAGAGTTGGGGATTACCAAAACGGAGATTGGGGCTTTGGATATTCGGAATCAGTGTTCGGGGTTTATTTATGCCTTGTCTATTGCTGACCAATTTGTGAAAACGGGCATGTATAAAAACGTTTTGGTGGTGGGTGCAGAAATGCACTCTATGGGTTTGGATTTTACGACACGCGGACGTAACGTCACTGTTATTTTTGGAGACGGTGCGGGTGCAGTTGTTATTCAACCCACAAAAAAGAAAAATCAAGGCATTTTGACAACAAAATTGCATAGCGACGGTACATACGCTGAAAAATTAGCCTATCTCAATCCCGGGTCTCACGGGGGCTATCATTTGGATAAAATGGGCGAAAGTGTGGATTTTGGCTATCCTGCTGATGATACTTACGGGGGTATCTTTTTGACCCAACACATGATGGACAATGCCCAAACATACCCGAATATGGAAGGGCAATTTGTGTTTAAACTCGCTGTTCAGAAATTTCCAGAAGTGATAAAAGAAGCATTAACGGCAACGGGTTTGGAAGTATCCGACATCAATATGTTGATTCCACACCAAGCAAATTTGCGTATTTCGCAATTTGTTCAAAAAACATTGCGTTTGCGTGATGACCAAGTTTGGAACAATATTCAAAAATATGGCAATACTACGGCGGCTTCCGTGCCAATTGCCTTGTGTGAAGCCTTTGAAGCGGGTGCTATCAAATCGGGCGACCTTGTGTGTTTGGCAGCCTTTGGTAGTGGGTTTACGTGGGGTTCGGCTTTGATTCGGTGGTGAGAAACGCCATTGGTGCATAGCGCAAACCCATTTTATCTGAATTGGAGGTCACAATTTGTGACCTCCAATTTGTAAACTCTTCTTCGGTGAGTTCAAACATAAAATCAATAGGAAAATTAAATATTGGAAGTCATCAACAATTCAATACTTGTAAAACGCATATTGAAGCGTTCGCTCAAATATTGATTGGTCAAAGAACCTTTAAAAATGTAAATGCCATTGAGTAAACCTAAACTTTGGGTTAATAGGTTATAAATGCCATTGTGTTGCTCGGAACGTAGAAGAATGGGCATCATAATATTACTAATCGCATTTGAAGCAGTGCGCGGTACACGGCTGGCAATATTCGGAACGCAATAATGAATGACATCGTGGTGGCGAAAAGTCGGTTTATCATGGGTTGTCACCCGCGATGTTTCAAAACACCCACCTTGGTCAATACTTACGTCAATAATCACACTGCCGCCGCGCATTTTTTGTACCATATCTTCCGTAACAACCATTGGTGCGCGTCCGCTTCCGCTATGAATTGCGCCAATTGCAGCATCTGCTGTCATCAATTCGCGTGTCAATACTGAGGGGTCAATTGCTGAGGTGTATAATTGGCGACCCACTTGATTTTGGAGACGCATGAGTTTGTAAATATTATTGTCAAAAATCCGTACTTCTGCACCCAAGCCTAAAGCAACCCGCGTCGCGAACTCGCCCACAACACCTGCACCTAAAATAACAACCTTTGCGGGAGGCACACCAGACACACCACCCAGCAACACGCCAATACCACCACGACTTGAACTCAACAACTCCGTTGCCGTCAAAAGGGCGTTCATTCCCGCAATTTCGGACATGATGCGCACAATAGGATACGAGCCAAAATCATCTTTGATGTATTCCATAGCCAAAGCAATGACCCGTTTTTTACGCAGTTTGTTGACGTATTCCTCCGTAATAATCGGGGCTTGGAGTGGACTAATGAGGATTTGATTGGGGTGGCAGAGGTCTATTTCCTCTAAAGTAGGCGGCGCAACTTTTAGAATGACATCTGCTTTGAACACCTCCTCCGCACTATGCGCAATTTCTGCCCCAGCTTCTGAGTATTCGTGGTCGCTAAAATGTGCTTGAATACCTGCACCCGATTCGACAACAATGCGGTGTCCGCGTGCAGTCAAGGTTGCAACACCCGATGGAACGAGTGGAACACGGCTTTCTTGCAAAGTTGTTTCCTTTGGAATACCAATGAAAAGGGCATTTCGACGGGTCTCAATGGGCTGTAATTGCTCTTTGGTTTCGATAAATTTTTGGGCAATGCTGGAAAAACTTGGCTGTACTGTTACTGAAGGCATGGTTGACAGAATGGTTTTTATAAAAGATAACGTAAAAACTTAGTCTGAACGATGATTTATTTGATTTTCGTGATTTTTTACGACACGCATAACCCTAATTTGGTTATTAAAACCACAAAAATCACTGTTCAGACAATGGTGGCTAAGTTTTTACAAAAAACGACATAAACATTAAACTGCTATACACTTTTACTCGCTTTGCTCGCAAAAGAAGGGGGATTTCATTTTTCGGGTTTTGCCCCAAAAATGAACCACTTTTCCTTTTTTTTCGAGTGAAACGAGCAAAAAAGAATACGATATAAAAAGTGTATGGTAATTTACGTAAACATACATGAACGGGACAAAACTACAACATTTTTTATGAAAAATGGGTGAAAGAATCTACATTAGGTAGCAAAAGCTGTAACTGTTTACCATACGCTCGCTTCGCTCGCGCAGAAAGGGGTTTGCTGGCTCTTTTTCGCTTCACTCAAAAAACGCCTTCGAAAGAAGTCTATGCGGGCGAGTGTGTTTTTTTAATCAGAAAAATCGAAGCATTATGCACTAATCCAAGTTTTGTAGTATCAAAACGCGACTTCGCCGCGAGAAAAATCTAATGGGTCGCGCCGTTTTTTTTATTAAAAATTTGGGTAAAGCCCAAATTTTAAACAAAAAAAGCGGCGCGCTTCGAAAAAAACTCCCCGCGCCACCGAAAGCGGCGCGTTCTGAAGCACTACCACAAAACTTAGATTACTACCGAACATGACGCTGTTTGTAAACGCGCTGCCTTCGGCGGCGCGAGCGTTTTTTTCGGAGGGAGGTTGATTTTTATGTAGGATTAAAAAAAATCTTCAACATATCTAAGAAACGCACTTTGTTTAGCCCTACCTTTGCATAATCAATTAATTTTAAAAATACGTATAAAATCGTTTAAAATCATGCAATACCGCATCGAAAAAGACACAATGGGCAAAGTTGAAGTCCCTGCAAATGTGTATTGGGGCGCACAAACGCAACGCTCTATCCAAAATTTTCCTATCGCTCAGGACATCAACAAGATGCCCAAAGAAATTATCCGCGCGTTCGCTTATCTGAAAAAAGCGGCGGCTATCACCAATTTTGAAGCGGCTATTTTGCCCGAAGACAAATGCAAATTGATTGGTAAAGTTTGTGATGAAATATTGAAAGGCAAATTAGATGCTCAATTTCCATTGGTTGTGTGGCAAACGGGTTCGGGTACGCAGTCGAATATGAATTGCAATGAAGTAATTGCTTACCGCGCTCATGTTTTGAACGGTGGTAGTTTGGCTGATGAAAAAAAATACGTCAACCCGAACGATGATGTGAACAAATCACAATCTTCAAACGATACTTTCCCGACGGCAATGCACATCGCGGCTTATAAAATTTTGGTAGAAACGACTATTCCCGGAATTGAAAAACTCCGCGATACGCTACACGCCAAAGCAGTCGCCTTTAAAGATGTCGTCAAAATTGGTAGAACGCACCTCATGGACGCGACACCTTTGACCGTCGGACAAGAGTTTTCGGGCTATGTGTCGCAATTAAACCATGGTTTGCGGGCAATTCGCAACACAATGGCGCACTTATCAGAACTCGCTTTGGGTGGTACAGCCGTTGGAACAGGTATCAACACACCCCCTCAGTATTCGGAGAATGTGGCGGCAAATATTGCCAAATTGACGAAATTACCGTTTATTACAGCAGAAAACAAATTTGAAGCTCTGGCAGCACACGACGCAATTGTGGAAGCACACGGCGCATTGAAAACTGTTGCTTGTTCGCTGATGAAGATTGGTAATGACATTCGTTTTTTGGCATCAGGTCCACGCGCAGGTATCGGTGAATTGTACATTCCTGACAATGAACCAGGGTCTTCAATCATGCCCGGCAAGGTAAACCCGACACAATGCGAAGCCATGACAATGGTAGCAGCGCAGGTTTTGGGCAACGACGTAGCCATTAACATAGGTGGTGCAACGGGGCATTTTGAACTCAACGTATTCAAGCCGATGATGATTTATAATTTCCTACATTCTGCTCGTTTGATTGGCGATGTTTGCACGTCTTTCAATGATAAATGTGCGGTTGGCATTGAGCCTTTGTACGACAATATCAACAAAAACGTACAAAATTCGTTGATGCTTGTCACGGCATTAAATCCAGAAATTGGCTACTACAAAGCGGCAGAAATTGCTCAAAAAGCCCACAAAGAAGGCACGACTTTGAAGGAATCGGCATTGGCTTTGGGCTATATTTCATCAGAACGTTTTGACGCGGTTTTGCGCCCAGAAACGATGGTAGGGGAGATTAAGATTTAATCCATCGCAAAAAAGAGGAGAGGAGGTTCGTTTTTCGGGCTTTGCCCGAAAAACGAACCTCCTCTCCTCTTTTGCGAGCGAAGCGAGCAATAGGCTAAGTAATTACGAAAAAAACATTACTGTACAAATTGAGTCTTACACGAGAAACTGGCTCTTTTTCGCTTCGCTCAAAAATCGCCCAAAAAAGATTTTAAGGGGCGAGCGTGTTTTAAATTTAAAAAATCTTCGGTTTTTTAAATTTAAAACACGCTCGCCCCAATAGATTTTGTACCGCCCGATTTTGGAGCGAAGCGAGAAAGAGGGCGTTTCTCGTATGAAATTCAATTTGTACACTGATATTTATGAAAAATTCAAATCGCAATGACTTACATCATATACGACCTTGAAGGCACTTGTTGGGAAAGCCGACCGCAGGGCTACGTCAACGAGACAATTGAAATAGGCGCGGTCAAACTGGACGATTATGGCGTGATAGTGAGTGAATTCAATGCCTTTATTCGCCCTAAAGTACACCCTGTTTTGTCGAGTTTTTGCCAAAATTTGACCTCCATTTCTCAGATTGATGTCAATCGGGCAGAACAATTTCCGCGTGTGATAGAAGATTTTATGGATTGGATTGATATTGAAAACGAAGAGTATTGGCTATGCAGTTGGGGCAGTTACGACAAACGACAATTGATACAAGATTGTGAATTGCACGATTTTGGTACAGCTTGGTTGGAAGCTCATCTCAATATAAAAGAGCAATACAAACAGTTCAAACGCCTTAAACAACCCATTGGGTTAAAAAAAGCGGTTGAAAGAGAGGGTTTTGAGTTTACAGGCATACACCATCGGGGTATTTCCGATGCTCAGAATTTAGCGAAACTGTTTGTCAAACATTTAGATATTTGGCGGTATTGATGTTCGGTAATTACTTAGTCACGCGCTCGCTTCGCGCGCGCGAGGGGGGAGAGGTGGTTCATTTTTCGGGCAAAGCCCGAAAAATGAACCACATTCTCCCCTTTTTTGCGAGCGAAGCGAGCAAAAGTGTATAGTAGTTTTAAAAAAATAACTTACCTACACCTTTTGTAAAGTTGCGAACTTTCCAAAAGGTTTCAGCAAAAAAACGGGTAAGTTATTTTTTACAAATTCCCTTATCCTCTTTTTTATCGCAATATTGAATGAAACAGAAGCCTAAAACAATCTGCCTAAACCCGCACTCCAATTCATTTTTGAGGCAAATGTTACGCTTGACCCGATTCAAGAACTCGGTATTACCATGCAAAATGCCGAATAATCAACATAACAAGTGGCACTTTTGAGGAGGTATTTATTTGAGTCCCAACATTTTTATAGCATTTTTTTTTAATATCAGAGGTTTTACTTCTTCTTTAAAACCCGCTTCTGCAAAGTCTTTCATCCAGCGTTCGGGTGTGATGAGCGGGAAATCCGTTCCGAACAACATTCTATTTTTCAACAGGGTATTGGCATATTGTATGAGTTGAGGCGGAAAATATTTGGGCGACCAACCACTCAAATCAATGTAAACATTGGGTTTGTGCATGGCAACGGACAATGCTTCGTCTTGCCAGGGACAACTTGGGTGCGCTATGATAATGGGGCAATCTGGAAAATCGATGGCAACATTGTCCAAGTGCATGGGGTTAGAATACTCTAATTGAGCCTTGAAATTTTACTAATGCCTCAACAAAGCCACATCTCCTTTAAACACCTCTGTTTCACCGTCTTCAAATTCTATTTCGGCAAACCAGATATAAGTATCGTTTGAGGCTTCACGTCCTTGAAATTGGCCGTCCCAACCATTGTTCAATACATCAAAAGGGGGCATATTTGTCCGTTGATACATCATTGTTCCCCAACGATTGAAAATTTTGAAGGAGATGACGCGGCGCGTACCCGAACCACCGTAGATGTGAAAATTGTCATTTGCACCGTCATTATTCGGTGAAAAAGCTGTTGGCGCGAAGATTTTGCGTTTTTTGTCAACATGTACGATGATTTCACGATTCAATGAGCAACCAAACGAGTCCACCATTGTCACGCGAAACAAGGTCGTTAGACGCGGTGCGGCAGCCGTTTGGGAACAGGTTGTACATTTCAAATCAATAGAATCACGATTGGCAGACCATTTTACGGAGGTCACTACTGAGGGGGTCGCTAAACCCGCAAAAAGCGGCACATTATCGCCAAAATGAATCAATGTATCTGCCGTTATTATGGGTTGCAATTTTGCGGGTTCAATGATGTCGAGGTCATAAAGTGTTTGACATTTATTGGCATCATTTACTTCCAAGACATATTTTCCTTTATTCAAATTCAAAAAAGTTTCACTCGCGCCCGTTGCTGTTTTATCGTCAAAATACACGCCATAAGGACGCACCCCACCCGATACTTGCCGCAAGGTGAGAGAGCCATTTTTCTCACCAAAACACCGAATGTTTTGCAACTGAAAATCAGCAACTAAGGGTTTTGGTTCGGTCAAAACAACACTTGAGGTATCTTGACAACCGTTCATATCTGTAACCGATAGTTTGTAAGTTCCTGCGGTTAGATTACTTATTTTTGCCGAATCTCCGCCATTGGCAACTGACCATTTGTAGGTAAATTCGCCCGTGCCACCCGCCGCCGCCGCCGTAATTGAGCCATTTTTATCACCCGTGCAACGCAAGGCAAAACCATTGAAACTGCTGTCAATTTTTGCCACTACAATAACTTTTGAAGGTTGTGGCAGATTGACCAAATTGGCAACTGTACACCCTTTCGCATCGGTGATTGTCACGGCATAATCCGTAGAACAAAGCTCCGTAAGCGAAGCCGTTGTGGTCGGGTAGCCTTTCCAGCGATAAGAGTAAGGTGCGCCAAATCCACCGTTTGGTGTAGCATTTACCGCGCCATTGCAAGCCTCAAAACACGTCGGTTTGGTTATTGCAAAGGTTGAATTAACGCGATTTGGCGCAATGTCTAATTTGATTGAATCAGAAGCACGGCAGCCATCTATTGATGTTACCGTAACTGCGTAACTGCCCGATTGCCGAGCGATTAATGTGCGGTTTATCGTATTGTCTTGCCACTTAAAAGTTGAACCAATGCCTGCATCGAGCGTCAAACTGGGCGAATTGCACACGGTTGTGTCATTACCCAAATTGACATTTGGCAAAGCGTTTATTTTGACATTCACGCTGTTATTTACTATTTGACAGGCATTGAACGTTGTTGTTAATAAATAAGTGCCACCCGCAGAACGGTTCGCTTGTGGGAGGACAAGGTTAGGGATAGTGGCTCTAAAACCATTAGGACCCGTCCACTCGTATTGGGCAGCACGAATTGAAAAATTACTGGAAATGGATGTTGTTATTTTTAAGGTATCGCTCGCACAAATCGGGTTGGAAACCGTGGATACTGAGGGGGAGGGACAAGGTTGAACTGCCGCCAAATTGGTACAACTTGAAAAATTTTCGTCGTAAATAGCACTGTTATTATCCAAATTATTGATTTTGATAAAATCAACATAACCAGACCCTTTGAAATAAACATACATGCCCGTAGCGGAGCAGATATTGCCCGTGAACGGCGCACTATAAAGCGTCACGTTGCCGTGTGTTACCGTAAAAATATGGTTATTGACTCTCAATGTCAAAAGCGACCATTGCCGCAAATCGCGCACGAGCATCGCACTGTTTTCCAAAACCCGTTGACCGCCCACCATGACAAACGTAAAAGGCTGACCTACGGGGTCGTTGCTCATAAGCGAGCAACCAATTCTGCCCGCATTTGTTTCAAAGCCGAAACCGACATCGTAGGAAGGAATACCGCCTTCAATGGGATTATTTTTGAGTTGAATTTGAAATTCAAAGTTTTCAGATAAACAAATCGGTGCGGTGTAATCGTAATTGACAAAATAATCGCTGCTGTTTGCCCGTTGTGGGCTTAAACCCATAACGCCGTTTTGGATATAATTGCATGTTGCTTCGTCGGGCATCCGTTGGTTGCCACCTCTTGAAAAATCAGATACATAACAATTCCAAGACGAAGATTGAGCCATTATGTGCGCCGAAAAAAAAAGACTAAAAATGAAGGTAAAAAAATGCTTTTTCATCAGAGGTGTTTTAGTTTTGCTGTCTTGAATGTAGATTGAATATTAGACTTGATGCGTGTTGATAATCAATGAGTTATTCATAACTGGCTCTTTCTCGCTTCGCTCGAAAATCGCCCCAAGAGGGATTTTTAGGGGCGAGCGTGTTTTTGATTAAAAAATCTTTGATTTTTTAATCAAAAACACGCTCGCCCCCATAGATTTTATGCAAGCCCGATTTTTGAGCGGAGCGAAAAAGAGGGCGTAAACTGTAACGCATTGGTTGTCAACTTGCATCAAGTCTATTCTAATGAGGACTGATGTTCTTACAAAAAATGTATTGTTTATCTCGTGTGCGTACAAATTTGACGGTATTCTTTTTGAAAGATACCATTTAAGCACCGCCTTTGCATAAGGTTAACATGTTGTTTAATCTCGGTTAAGTATGTGAGACTTTTGAGACGCGGTTTCGTCTGAACTGTAGAGACAAGGTATGACGTATAAAACTTAAACTAATTACCAAAATAAATAGAATAACTTAGTTTGTTTTTAAAACTAAGTGCCATATCTTTGTTTCAGAATCAATATTATATGAGGAAAAGGCATAACTAATTTGTTTTTTTCCTCACGCTCGCTTCGCTTGCGCGAGAGAGAAGGGTGTGGTTCATTTTCGGCGAAGCCGAAAATGAACCACTTTTCTCTCTCCCGCGCGAGCGAAGCGAGCAATAGAGTACAATAGTTTTCTATTTTACAAAAAAAAGTAATTACTTAGTCACGCGCTCGCTTCGCTCGCGCGAGGGAGGAGAGGAGGTTCGTTTTTCGGGCTTTGCCCGAAAAACGAACCACATTCCCCTTTTTTGCGAGCGAAGCGAGCTATAGGCTAAGTAATTGCAAAAAAAAATCACTTATGGAATTTGCCTTAGCAGAAAAAAAATTGAAGAGAAAAGGTTTTCTTGACCTTGACATTGACCCTACACTTGACCTTGTGGCGGAAATCAATAGGCTCAAAAAAGAGAAAAATGCCGTAATTTTGGGACATTATTACCAAGATTCCGAAATTCAAGACATTGCCGATTTTATTGGTGATTCGCTCCAATTGTCGCAACAAGCTGCCAAAACGAGCGCGGACATGATTGTTTTTGCGGGGGTTCACTTCATGGCGGAGACGGCGAAAATGTTGTCGCCCAAGAAAAAAGTCTTGTTGCCCGACCTCAAAGCGGGTTGTTCGTTGGCGGATAGTGCGCCTGCGCCTTTGTTTCGCAAGTTTAAAGAAGCGCACCCCAACCACGTTGTGGTGAGTTATGTCAACTGCACGGCGGAATTGAAAACGATGACGGATATTTGCTGCACTTCCTCCAATGCCGTTCAGATTATTGAGAGTATTCCGAAAGACCAGCCGATTATTTTTGCACCCGATAAAAATTTGGGCGCGTATTTGGTCAAAAGAACAGGACGCGATATGCTGCTCTGGAATGGTGCGTGTATGGTACACGAGATTTTTTCAGTTGAAAAAATTACAAAACTCATGCACCGTCACCCGAACGCTTTGATGATTGCACACCCCGAATGTGAGGCACATCTGTTAGACAAAGCGCATTATGTCGGCTCGACGAGTGGCATGTTGAAATTTACGCAACAAAACGCAGCCACTGAATTTATCGTGGCAACGGAAGCGGGTATTCTGCACCAAATGCAAATCGCATCACCGAATAAAACGTTTATTCCTGCGCCGCCTACAAACAGTTGCGCGTGCAATGAATGTCCGCACATGCGATTGAATACATTAGAAAAGCTATATCTTTGTATGAAATATGAATTGCCCGAAATTACTTTGTCTGAGCGTGTTATTCGTGACGGTCGCAAGTGTATTGACCGCATGTTGGAGATTTCGGCGAAGGCGGGATTATAGAGATGTCAAGAATTTCAAATTTCGCGATAATTCCGATAGCAGCGGTGTCACTTTTCAAGAGTTTGAAACCCTTGGAAGGCTTACAGTTCATGCCGTACTTTCAAGTGGTTTTTAGTCAAAAACTGCAAAAATACTGAGGGGCAAAGATTCTAACCAATCTTCACCCCTCAATAAGATAACGTGTTTCAACCCTTAATTGTTAGTTGGCGTGATAGTGACCACTTTCGGTTTATATACGCAAAAGAACTATAAGTTTTTCCTATTTAACTCATGAAGCTTAGAATAGGTTGTTCAAAGTGAGTGCAAGTTACTCATTTGTGGTAAAATGAATATTTTTAAATACATCTTTTTTGTAAATTTATTTTTTGTACCACTTGTAAACATGTATTATATTTACTTGAGGGATGGGCATAACCTAAAAGCGTTTTTTGCATCTCGCGCTCGCTTCGCTCGCGCGAGGGAGGGGAATGTGGTTCGTTTTTCGGCTTCGCCGAAAAACGAACCACGTCTCCTCCCTTTTGCGTGAGCGAAGCGCGCGCAAAACATCTGTTTTTAATCAAAAAACGACTCTATACTAAAAAACTCCCGCACCACCGAAGGCGGCGCGTTTTGAGGCACTACCACAAAACTTAGGTTAAATAACCTAATTTTATACGTGGGGGTTTTCCTGCCTTCAACTAAATTTTATGCTATCTTTGCCACCTCAAAAAATGTATTAGTAATCTTAGGAAGATTTCAAATTTAAGGTTTCAAATTTCAAATCGCAATAAATTGATTTTCAATACTTTGAAAAATAAAATTTGATACTTTATTTATTTCGCATTCCTTATCAAACATTTAAAAAATAAAATCATTAAGGTATGACACTTGATTTCAACGGCAAAAAAGTCCTCGTTCGTGTGGATTTTAATGTTCCGCTCGACAAAAAAACCTTCGCTATTACAGATGATACGCGGATGCGGGCAGCACTACCAACCATCAAAAAAATTTTAGAAAGTGGAGGTGCAGTTATTTTAATGTCGCATCTTGACCGCCCCTTGAAAAAACTCAAAGAAGATGGGTCACTTGATATTGAGCGTTTTACTTTGCGACATTTAGTAGGACATTTGACTAATTTACTGGGTTGTCCTGTTGACTTTGCAAATGATTGTATCGGTAATGAAGCCATTGAAAAAACGGCAGCTTTGCCAAGCGGAAGTGTTTTACTACTTGAAAATACGCGTTTTCACAAAGGCGAAGAAAAAGGCGACAAAGAAATGGCGACAAAGTTGGCAACTTTGGGTGACATCTACATCAATGATGCCTTCGGAACGGCACATCGAGCGCACGCTTCAACGGCAACAATTGCCCATTTCTTTGATAAAAACCATAAGGCTTTTGGTTATTTGATGGAAGCAGAAATCACAAACGCAGAACGCGTTTTGAATCATGCACAACGCCCTTCGGTTGCAATTATTGGTGGCGCAAAAGTGAGCGATAAAATTCTGATTCTTGAAAAACTCGTCGAAACAGTAGATATTCTTATCGTAGGTGGTGGTATGGCTTACACTTTTGAGAAAGCACTGGGCGGCAAGATTGGTAATTCTTTATGCGAAAATGAACGACTTGACCATGCTATTGAATTAATTGACAAAGCTAAAGCGCGCGGAGTTGAGTTTTTACTACCCGAAGATTCTATTATTGCCGACAAATTTGACGCTGCAGCCAGTACGCGAGAAGTATCAACAGGCGCAATTCCAGATGGTTGGATGGGTTTGGATATTGGTCCAAAAGCTATTGAAACATTTAGCGCAGCGATTTTATCCGCTAAAACCATTTTGTGGAATGGTCCAATGGGCGTTTTTGAAATGGAAAAATTTGCTAATGGTACTAAAACCATTGCTTTGACGGTGGCTGAAGCAACTAAGAACGGTGCGTTTTCACTCGTTGGTGGCGGTGATTCTGTTGCGGCAGTAACACAAATGGGCTTATCAGAAGCAGTTAGCTATGTGTCAACAGGCGGTGGAGCAATGCTTGAGTTTTTAGAAGGAAAGGAATTACCTGGAATTGCTGCAATTAAAGCGTAGCAGAATTTCAGATTTCAAATTTCAGATTTCAAATCTGAAATTTGAAATCTTCCTTAGTTTTCAGATGCGCGTTGTTTTAACTTATCAGCTAACTCTTTACCCAAATAACGTTCAATCAAATTGTGTACACCATAGATAATAGGTGTCATAAGCACAGCAATCGTAAATTTATACAGATAACCACCCGCACAAACAGTCAACAATTGATTGACGGGCCACGGCTCACCATTGCCTACAACCAACATAGGATAGAAATAAAAAGCGATAGAAGTAACGATAAATGTATCTGCTAATTGAGAAAACAGTGTCGAACCTGTTGAGCGTAGCCACAACCATTTTCCACCTGTCAACTTTTTTATTTCATGAAAAATAAGCACATCTAACAACTGCGCCAACAAAAATGCCGCCAGAGACCCTATGATAATGCCCAAACCTTGTCCAAAAATACTATTGTAGGAAGCGTTCATGTCCGTTACCCCACGTGCCACTTGACTTCTTGCCCACCAATCAGCCGAGACGAGTTTAATTGAACTATACAGCATAAAATAAGCATAAGCAATAAGTCCTGCGCCAAGCCAAGAAAGGAATTTAACACCTCGTTTGCCATAATATTCATTAATAATGTCGGTCATAATAAACACAAAGGGCCACAACAACACACCTGCCGATAAATCAAAATTCCACTTTCCCCCAAAAATTGTCCAATGCACGGGTTCGCTTCCCAATGACCGTTCAAGGCTAAAAATTTTAACACCCATAAATTCTGCAATAAGGGTATTGGCAATAAAGAAACCTGACAAGATGACAAACAAACGAACACCTTTGTCCTGAATAATATCAACAACGCTCGACAATAAGTGCGTATGTTGCTCTTTTAATGACTGCTCCATATAAAATTTAGGTTTTGATAGAAAATGTGTAATTACTTAGCCCATAGCTCGCTTCGCTCGCAAAAAAGGCGAATGTGGTTCGTTTTTCGGGCAAAGCCCGAAAAACGAACCACATCTCCTCTCTCTCGCGAGCGAAGCGAGCGCATGACTAAGTAATTACGAAAATGTAATTACTTATATCGCGCCTGTTTAGATGACATATACTTTTTTAGATAATCTAAGTTTTGTGGTAGTACCTCAAAACGCGCCACCTTCGGCGGCGCGGGGATTTTTTTCTCGGAGCGAGCCGTTTTTTTGTTAAAAACTTGGGTAAAGCCCAAATTTTTAAAAAAAAAAAACGGCTCGATCCATTAGATTTTCCTCGTGGCGAAGCCACTTTTTAATACCGCAAAACTTAGCTTAGATAACAAACAAGATGTGAAGTGGTTTAATTTTTTGTCAAAATAAACCCTTTTACTGAGGGGTCAAAATCGGAAATAAATTTGTTATTTCAGAAAAAAAGGTTAGCTTTGTAGCCTTTTGTTCACGAAAAAATTTAATAATTTAAAAAATACGTAATTATGGAAAATGTAACAGAGAATAGTACACCCGCTTTAAAACAAAAACGCCGCAAACAGTGGACGACCATAAAAGGTGAAAATGCTTGGACGATGTTCAAGGTAATTGCTGAATTTGTAGATGGTTTTGAAAAACTGAACAGCATCGGACCTTGCGTGTCCATTTTTGGTTCTGCACGGACAAAACCCGACCACCCCAATTATAAAAAAGCAGTGGACATTGCGCGCAGATTTTGCGAAGAAGGTTACGGCATCATTACGGGTGGAGGACCTGGCATTATGGAAGCGGGCAATAAAGGTGCAAAAGTATATGGTGGTACATCAGTAGGCTTGAATATTTCTTTGCCATTTGAACAACACCACAATCCTTATATTGACCCCGACAAAAGTCTTGACCACCGTTATTTTTTCGTTCGGAAAGTTATGTTTGTGAAATATGCGCAGGCTTTTGTGGTTCTCCCAGGTGGTTTTGGCACAATGGACGAACTTTTTGAGGTTCTGACCTTAATTCAAACGGGCAAAATTACCCGCGTGCCAATTATCTTAGTGGGTATATCTTTTTGGACAGGTCTGAGTGAGTGGTTTAGGTCGCAAATGCTTGAGACAGAACAGACAATTAGTGCTAAAGATTTCGATCTTTTTCACATCACTGACGATATTGAAGATGCTGTTAATTACGTTAATGCGTTTTATTCGGTGGATAAACCAGACAATCGGCTTGCGCCCAATTACGAATTGTAAATGAGTTATGAGTTATGAGTTATAACCGACATTTCCCACTGCTTTTTCAAAAATCACGATTTTTCAAAAAAAAAACAGTTTAAAGGCTGTTTCGCGCTCGCTTCGCTCGCGCGAAAGGGAGAGAGGTGGTTCATTTTTCGGCAAAGCCGAAAAATGAACCACATTCCCTTCCCTCGCGCGCGCGAAGCGAGCGCGAAAATTTTGCTATTTGAATAAATGTCTGTTTTAAAAAATGTCGTGGCAAATGTCAGTTATAACTCATAACTTATTCGCCGAAAATTTCTTTTAAGCGTTTTTCTAACAATTCTCCGCGCAAATTATGGTCGGTTACAATCCCATTTTTGTCCACTAAAACAGTTTTAGGAATACTCGACACACCGTATAATTGGGCAGCCGCATTGCCCCAACCACGTAAATCACTGACGTGATTTGACCAGACCAAACCATCTTTTGCAATGGCATCAATCCATTTTTGACGGTCTTGGTCAAGACTGACACTGAATACTTCAAAGCCTTTTGATTTGTATTTATTGTACAAAGCCACCACCGCAGGATTTTCACGGCGACAAGGACCGCACCAGCTTGCCCAAAAATCCACCAAAACAACTTTACCTTTCAAATCACTTAGTTTACGTACTACGTTTGACGTATCTGTTTGGGCTATTTCCACCGCAGGAACGTCGGTCATACTTGATTTCATGGTAGAAATAACTTGGCTGATTTGCGCCAGTAAATTGGGGTCATCATTGGGAAACTCAGTAATATAGCGTCCGCCAAAATCCACAATAAGCGGGCTTTGTTGGTTCATAAATACACTTACAGCACCCGTCAAAGCATAACGTGATGTTTTTGATTTTGCAGGAATTGACTTCATCGCTTCATTCAAATACTGTTTGATTTGTGCGCGAGTCAAGCCCAATTCGCGCATCGTCAGCACGGTAGCAAAGTCTCTAAATGCGTTAAAAACAACAGGCATTTCGTTGTAATCCACGTCTGCGAAGTTGGCGTATTGAAAATATTGGGTGGCGAAATATTCAATTTCACTCTTAAATTGTATTTTTTTTGGCGAGTTTTGGAACGATGTATAAGTATCCAAAGCCAAAACCCGCGCTGCCAAAGCATTGGCTTTTTTGAGCGAATCGAGCAAAGCGATTTTACCTTTGTCCACTGCCAACATTTTTTTCTCGCACGCAATACGGATAGAATCTGTATAAAAATCGCGGTTATAAACAGCCATGATTTTATTCATTTCTAATTTCAAGACGTTCATCTTGTTTTGAGCATCGGTCAACCCTTCATTAACTTTAGAGTTTTTTACCGTCGTTTGCGATGCGTCATGGCAAGCACCTGTCAATAAAACTTCTTTTTCCGTACCCAACAAAACCAATTTCAAACGGGTTTGCTCCATATTCATACCCACTGTATAATACTGAGGGGTCTTTGATTTTGGCACTTGTACCACAAATTCACCATTTTTATCAGCCATTGCTGAAGTAACATAGCTTTGAAACAAGCCTTTCGAGCGATACACGCGCAATGAATCCGTTACGGAACAGTTGTCCAAACGGCAACGCAACGTTACCATTTCTGAATTTTGGGCAAACGCAACAGCAGTCAGCAAAAGGAATGAGAGGATTACTTTAATTTTTTTCATTTTGAATTTTATTAATTTTTTTCGGTGCAAAAATACGGGTGTTTTAGCCACCATAAAGACACAAAGTATATAAAAGTTTTGGCTGAGTGACAATTTTAGCGGTAATTAACGTTGGGGGAACTTTAAAAGTTCCCTAAACGGCGCTTTGCAAAATTTTTGATTCAAAAATGCCTTATTTACTTTTGAAACCATACATAAAATCTAAACTGCTGCTTCTCGCGCTCGCTTCGCGCGCGCGAGAAGAGGGAATGGGGTTCATTTTTCGGGCTTTGCCCGAAAAATGAACCCCCTCTTCTCCTTTTGCGCGAGCGAAGCGAGCGCAAAGATATACTTTTATGCGTTTTAGAATTTTATGTATGGTTTCAAAATTTACTGAGGGGGTCTTTTACTGCTGCTAAAATTGTTGAAGAGTCAAAACTTTTTTTTAGACGGTAATCGTGGCTTTTCGTCTCATTTACTCGCTACAATATTTACGCCTAACAATGGTATTAAGAAAAAAAATATCTCAAAATATTAGCTATTTTTTGGGTTTGGTATGTAACCCAAACCTTATTTAGCCGTTTTAGGCTTAAAATTTGTTTATACAAATAGCGAGGGTAGAAGGAATATGGTGAAAAAGAATATACTTTAATTACCCGTGTCTTCCCTTTTTTCTTTCTATTATCTACGTATTTTTGCAAAACTAAAAATAACACACATAGAAAATTCGTAATTACTTAGTCAGCCGCTAATTGCACTAATTAACACTAATTTCTCTGTAAATACTTAGTCACGCGCTCGCTTCGCTCGCGCGAGGGAGGAGAGGTGGTTCGTTTTTTGGGCTTTACCCGAAAAACGAACCACATTCCCCGTTTTTGCCAGCGAAGCGAGCAACAGACTAAGTAATTACGAAAATTTTATATTTATCACTAAAGTCATTAGACAACAAAACTTTAAACATGAATGTTACAGTAGTTGGAACAGGCTACGTCGGTCTTGTTACCGGTACTTGCTTTGCCGAAACAGGCAACCAAGTTATCTGCGTTGATATAGACGCTCGCAAAGTCGAGCGCATGAAAAACGGCGAAGTTCCCATCTTTGAACCAGGCTTAGACCTTCTTTTTGAACGTAATACGAAACAAGGACGTTTGCATTTTACCACTGATTTGGCGGCTGCCATTGAGAAAGCCCAAATCATTTTTCTCGCCTTGCCAACACCTCCGGGTGAAGATGGTTCGGCTGATTTGTCTTATATTTTGGGTGTAGCACGCGATTTATCCAAAATTATTAAGGATTACAAAGTTATTGTTGATAAAAGTACTGTTCCTGTGGGAACATCTGAAAAAGTACACGCAGCATTAGCGGCTAACTTAGACACAAGCCTTTTTGATGTGGTATCAAATCCAGAATTTTTGCGCGAAGGCGTAGCCGTTGAGGACTTTATGAAGCCCGACCGTGTTGTGATTGGCACCAATTCGGAAAAAGCACGTAAAGCAATGAAGCAATTGTACGAGCCATTTGTCCGTCAAGGTAATCCTATTTTCTTCATGGACGAGCGTTCAGCAGAAATGACTAAATATGCGGCTAACTCTTACCTCGCTATGCGAATTTCGTACATGAACGAAATTGCTAACTTGTGCGAGCGAGTTGGTGCAAACGTGGATATGGTGCGCGTTGGTATGGGTAGCGATGACAGGATTGGCAAGCGTTTCTTGTTCCCCGGCATTGGTTACGGTGGTTCGTGCTTTCCAAAAGACGTTCAAGCCTTGGCGATGACGGCTGAACAGAATGATTACGATTTCAAAATTTTGAAATCAGTTATGACCATCAACGATATTCAAAAAACACGTTTGCCAGACAAAATCATGCATTATTTCAATAACGATGTGAAAGGTAAAACATTTGCGCTTTGGGGCTTGGCATTTAAACCCAATACGGACGATATTCGTGAAGCACCTGCGCTCGACATCATCAACACTTTGTTGGCAGGTGGAGCTAAAGTACAAGCCTACGACCCCGAAGCAATGGAAAATGTGAAACGCATTTATGGCAAAAAGGTAACATTCGTAAAAGACGAGTATGCCGCTTTGAAAAAAGCTGATGCCCTTATTATTGCCACTGAATGGGGTATTTTCAGAACGCCTGATTTTGAAAAACTGTCAACACTAACAACAAAAGCCATTTTCGATGGTCGTAATTTATACGATGTTGAAGCTATGCGTGGCAGAGGTTTCCATTATGAAAGTATCGGACGCGAAGTTGTGGAAGGTTAAATTTTGTATTTTTACTTTTCTGACAGTATTAAAATAAATTTGAAACCATACATAAAATTCTAAAACGCATAAAAGTATGCTTTTGCGCTCGCTTCGCTCGCGCAAAGAGAGGTTAGGTCGTTCATTTTTCGGGCTTTGCCCGAAAAATGAACGACATTCCTCCTTCTCGCGCGAGCGAAGTGAGCGCGAAAAGGAGTGTTTGAATTTTATGTATTGTTTCAAAAAAATAAACGTAATTACTTAGTCACGCGCTCGCTTCGCTCGCGCGAGGGAGGGAATGTGGTTCGTTTTTCGGGCTTTGCCCGAAAAACGAACCACATTCTCCTTTTTTGCGAGCAAAGCGAGCGCGTGACTAAGTAATTACAAATAAACAATAATCCGCTCCGATGTATATATCGAGGCGGATTTTTTTTTGCAAGCGAAGTGAGTAAAAGTGTACAGTAATTTTAAATTTTTTATGAAAAGTAAAATTAATTTGTAACTTTACTTCAGTTTTTTACACTTCAATCGTAAAAAGATGAACAACCGTACCATTCAACGCATCGTTCTACTCGGTGCTATTGCCGTTATCCTCGTTATTGCTTCGCAAACCTACTGGGTTATGCAAGATTATAACCTAAAAATGCGTGATTTTGACCGTTCTGTAAACATTGCTTTGCAGAATGTGGCGCAGCAGTTCTCCAATGTGAATCAAACGGCGTTGCCATTACAAAAATTAATAACCCGTTCTTCCTCAAATACGTATGCTGTCAACGTCAATAGCCCAATAAATGCGTCTAATCTTGACTTTTTTTTACGAAAGCATTTTGAAGAAAATGCCTTGAATGAAGACTTTGACTACGCTGTTTATGATTGCCACGACGAACGCATGATGTACGGTAAATATGTCAGTTATACATCAGTTAAAGATTCTTCAAAAGTGGAAAAAGATTTTGGTGTTAAATTGGACGATGCGACTTACTATTTTGTCGTCCGTTTCCCCAAACGCGCTTCTTCTATTTTGAGCAATATGAGTTTGACCCTCGTTTTTACCGCTATTTCCTTACTCACTGTTGTCTTTTTTATCTATTCTCTAACAGTGATTTTGCGGCAGAAACGTCTGTCTGAATTGCAGAAAGATTTTATCAATAACATGACGCACGAGTTCAAAACGCCGATTTCAACGATAAAAGTTGCTGCCGATGTGTTTGCCTCGACCCCCTCAGTAGCAAGCGACCCACGACTTGCCCGCTATGCTCAAATTATTCGTGAACAAAATAATCGCTTGAACACACAAGTTGAGAAAGTATTGCAATTGACGCGGATTGACCGCAATACATTGGAACTCAATAAAGAAATTATCAATATTCACGAATTATTAGGCACAATTTTACCTGCCATGCAAGTGAAAATTGAAGAAAAAACAGGTATCTTGACCCAGAATTTGACAGCAACACAGCCATATATCAAAGCAGACACCTTACATTTGACCAATATTATCCACAATCTGCTCGATAACGCGGTAAAATACAGTAAAGAAGGTAAACCAGATATTGCTGTACGCACAGAAGACAAAGGGAAAAGTATGCGTTTGACCATAGCAGATAAAGGTATTGGGATTGATAAAGAACACCAGAAAAAAGTTTTTTTCCGTTTTTACCGCGTACCTACGGGCGATATTCACAATGTCAAAGGCTTTGGATTGGGGCTTTTTTACGTGAAAAATATTATTCAAGCCCACGGTTGGCAAGTTGAATTGGATTCAGAATTGGGGAGGGGAACAACTATAACAATCGAAATTCCCAAAATTATTGAAACGCTTATACCTACGCAAAAATTAAGAACAGAAGATGTATTCGCATAACGTAATTACTTAGTCACGCGCTCGCTTCGCTCGCGCGAGGGAAGAGAGGTGGTTCATTTTTCGGGCTTTGCCCGAAAAATGAACTACATTCCCCTTATTTTGCGAGCGAAGCGAGCTATAAGCTAAGTAATTACCGCATACAAAGATTTGCCTAAAAATAAAAAAATAGAAAGAATGAAAGCTCACCTCTTTTATGTTGAAGACGACGAAAGCCTCAGCTTTGTTACCCGCGATAACCTTGAACTACAAGGCTACCGAGTGACCTATTGCGAAAATGGCAAGCAGGCAATGGAGATGATTCGCCAAAACGATTTTGATTTGTGTATCTTAGACGTGATGCTACCAGATACTGACGGTTTCACAATTGCCGAAGAAATCCGTAAATTTAATACACAAGTACCTATCATTTTTCTTACTGCCAAAAGCATGAAGGAGGACCGTATTAGAGGTCTGCGGCTTGGAGCAGATGATTATATGACAAAACCATTCAGTATTGAAGAGTTAATTTTGAAAGTGGAGATTTTCTTGCGGCGGTCAAAAATTGCCTCTGCACCCGTTCCTACTTACCTCACAATCGGCAACTACTTGTTAGACCACAAAAATTTGCTTTTGAAATTTGAAAATCAAGCAAAGAATTTGACGCAAAAAGAAGCAGATTTGCTCAAAATGTTCATGGAAAATAAAAATGAAGTCATCAAACGTTCACATATTTTGGAAACATTGTGGGGCGAAGATGATTACTTTTTGGGGCGCAGCCTCGATGTGTTTATCTCTCGCTTACGCAAATACTTGAGCCAAGATGAACGGATTTCGGTAGAAAATATCCACAGCGTTGGTTTTAGAATGAAAATAGATAATTGAGTGAGTTATGAGTTATAAGTTATGAGTTATAAGTTATGAGTTATAAGTTGTAAGTTGTAAGTTATCATAATTCGTAATTACTTAGTCACGCGCTCGCTTCGCTCGCGCGAGTGAGGAGAGGTGGTTCATTTTTCGGGCAAAGCCCGAAAAATGAACCACATTCCCCTTTTTTGCGAGCGAAGCGAGCTATGGGCTAAGTAATTACCATAATTTTTAGAGAACTTCGCTGACGCAAAAAAGTGGTTCATTTTTCGGGCTTTGCCCTAAAAATGAACCACATCTTTATCTGCAATAAATTAAAAACCAATTTAGGGAATTTTGAAATGTGACATTTGCCTATTGCAGTAATTCCGCTTCAAAATTTTGAATACCTCTTGCTCTTGCTGCTTGAACATCTGACCGCATAGCAGCCAGATTGCCCATTTTTTGGTGGCAAAGTGCGCGTAAATGATAGTAACCACCATCTAAAGAATTCAATTTTATGGCTTCATTGAAATCGGTCAATGCCTCTGCGTATTTTCCCAATTGCGTTTTTAAAGTAGCGCGATGAAACCACATTTTTGGATTATCTGCTTTTAATGCTAAATAATTATCAGCGTCCACCAAAGCCTTGTCTGTCTGCTTCATATCCAGGTAAGTAATAGAGCGATTGAGCAATACTTCCTCATCTTTAGGGTTCAATTTATGGGCTTTTGTCAAATCTTGAACGGACTCCTCAAAGCGTCCCGTAATGCCATAAACATTGCCGCGCCCCAAATAAGCACTTGTTAAAGTTGAATCCAAACGCAAAGCCTCGTTAAGATTCACCAATGCAGAATCCAATTTCCCCAATTGTCCATACGCACTACCCCGATTTGCCCAACCTTCAGCCAAGTCGGGCTTTAACTGCAAAGCCATCGAAAAATCGGGCAAGGCACGGGCAGCATCGCCCATATCTATATACGTTTTTCCACGACTGATGTAAGCAGCAGTAGCTTTGGGACTACTTACAATTGCTTGATTTAAGTCTTCTAAGGCTTTTGAAAAATTCTTTTTGTCGCGTAGATATAAAGCCCTATTTTGCCAAGCCGTCGAAGCACGGTCATCGTATTCAAGGGCTTTTGTCCAAAGTAATTCACTATTGTTCCAGACCCTTGTTTGCTGAAAAGTCATAAGTAAACAAACAACTGCATAAGCCATAAAAACCCATTTTACGGCGGTTGATTGCTCATTTTGGGCATTTGCAAGGGTAGATTTCTCAGAATCATGAGACAATTTATCGCCAAAACCATTAAAGAGTACCCCCTCAGTATAAGCAGCCAAAATGACAAAAAAACCGAAATAAGGAACGTAAGTAAAGCGGTCGGCAAGGAAACCTTGACCCGCCGCCACTATCTGAGATACAAAAATATAGTTGACAAAAAAGAAAACCCAGCCAAAAACAAGGTTCGTCATTCCACGCCGAAATGCCCAAATAATACCCACAATAGACACCACTAAAAGCAAAGCAGATACATAAAATTCTGTTGGAAGGACATCGGGATAAGGATAAAGAGGCGACATTATCCACGGAAATACGAATTTACCCACATATACCGTATAGGTGTGAAGACCAATGACGAGACGCCCAAAAGTTGAATACAAGACATTTTCATCAGTAATAGTTTGGGCATTTTTAAGTAAATAAATGCTTAACAAACCATACGCCAAAGAGCCGAGAAAAAAATGTGCTTTGTCAAAAAGCAGTTTTATACCCAACGGACGTTTAAAATAATAATCCAATGCCAACATACTGAGGGGTAAGCTAACAGCTTGGATTTTTGAAAAAAGAGACAAAATAAACAAGCCAAATGCCATAACCAAATGCCGATTTGACAAAGTGTAATTCTCTGATTTTAAATATTTTATGTACTGATAAATAGCCGCAAAATAAAATGCACCGAACAAAACGTCTTTCCGTTCGGTAGCCCAAGCCACTGATTCTACGCGCATCGGGTGAATACCAAACAACAAAGCCACGCCAAAAGCTGACCACCTGTTGAAACCCATCGCTCCTACTATGCGCCAAACAAAAAATACATTGACAAAATGCAATAAAAGATTATTGGTATGGATAGCAAGAGACAGATTTTCCACGCCGAAAATTGCTTTTTCAAGCGCGAAACTGAAAATAGATAAAGGATTATAGCCACCGATGACCGTCGTAGAAAAAATAGAACTAATATTGGCAAAAGTAAAACCGTCCAAATATTTGTTTTTGAGAATATTGAGGTCATCGTCCCAATTCACAAATTCACTTTGAAAAGTCGGCGAAAACGCCAAAACAGTGAGTACCAAAACGGCTATAATGGGGAGATAACCGTCCCAAAAAGTGGAAGAAGGAACTTGCTTTGCTGTTTCCGTCGGTTTATACTGAGGGGTCGGTTTTTGCGCTATTTTGGGCGCGTTGGATTTCTGTTTTGCCATTTTTAAATGAGTTAAGGTAGCACGGGCTTTAGCCCGTGAAATATACTATTTACACATTTCACGGGCTAAAACCCGTGCTACCTAATTACGTATTCTTTATTCATCAGGTTTCAAATTGAGCCGAAAAGCCATGTCTTTTACGAGTGGATTGACTTCCATCATCAATCTAAGTTTATCGCGTGGTGTCAAATACCGTTTTGGTGGTGCTGCTGATTCCGATTCTTCGGGGGCAAGTGCAGGGTCGTAGGTGACTTCAAGCATCAAAGCCGCATCGTTGAGGTCGAAACGAAGGAACTCTGCCAATTTATTTTCTTGCTGAATCATGCCAACCATAAGCGTTGACCCCACTTTTGCCACTATTTTTTTATCTTCCAAACCCAATTTTGTGGTTTGAAGGGCATATTTTGTGGACGGAGATTCATGGGTTTCGGTGTATTTTTTCCACGAATTGACCAAATTTTCGTAAGATAATTTAGAAACAGATTGCTGCAAAATCTTTTCTTCCTCTTGAATCATCGCGGCAATAGCGTCTAAAGAACCAATTTTAGGCATGGTAGAAAGCCCCAAACTCACACTTTTGACCGTCGAAAGACCCGAACGTGGTGGCTCGTCGCTTGAAGGCGCAGAAGTTGCCGCTTCGTTTGATTGAGGAATAGATGCAACAACAGATATAGACACGTCTTCGGCAATGTCTTTTTCGGGTTCATTTGCCGTACTTAAAGGTATTTCGACTGTTGGATACTGAGGGGTCGGGTTTGATTGCGCTTCTGATTTAGGCGTGGGAGTAGCCACAACCGAGGGTTGAGTGGGTGGAACAACTACATTGCTTCGGTCAGCCGTTTTTTTTTCAAGGGACATGGGTTGCGCTGACAAATCGAGCGCACGTCCGATATAGGTCATTTTGACCAAAGCCATTTCAACATGCAAGCGTTTGTTGCGAGCCATTTTGAAATTAATGTCGCAATCATTGCACAAATTCAATGCTGTTAAAACAAACGATGTGGACGACAAAGTGGCTTGTTGCTGATACCGTGCCTTCAGGTTTTCGCCCACTTCCAAAAGCTGGAGGGTTTGTATATCTTTGCAAACCAATACATTACGAAAATGTTCAGCCAATCCGCCAATAAAAATATCGGGGTCGAAGCCGCGCCGCATGACGTCGTCAAATGTCGTAAAAACAGTGGGCAAATCTTCCGATAAAAGCGCATCAGTCAATTTGAAAAAATAATCGTAATCTAAAACATTCAAATTTTCAATAACATCGGCGTAGCTAATTGTCTTATCCGTTGAAGCGGACACAATGCGGTCAAAAATAGATAAAGCATCGCGCAATGCACCGTCCGATTTTTGCGCAATAATGTGGAGGGCATCTGCATCTGCTTGAATCCCCTCAGTCGTACATATTTTTTGCAAATGTTCAACCGTATCGGGAATCTGAATCCGTCTAAAATCGAAAATCTGACAACGCGACAAAATCGTTGGGATAATTTTGTGTTTTTCGGTGGTTGCCAAGATAAAAATGGCATGAGCAGGCGGCTCTTCCAATGTTTTTAAAAACGCATTGAAAGCCGCCGATGACAACATGTGTACCTCATCAATAATAAAAACTTTGTATTTTCCTTGCTGCGGCGGTATGCGCGTTTGTTCAACGAGCGAACGAATATGCTCAACCGAATTGTTGGAAGCTGCATCGAGTTCAAAAATATTGAACGAGGCACTTTGATTGAATGATTGACATGATGAACATTCATTACACGCCTCAAACTCTGGTGTCCGATTCGTACAGTTCAGAATTTTAGCCAGAATACGCGCATTTGTGGTCTTGCCGACACCTCTTGGACCGCAAAACAAAAACGCATGGGCAACATGGTCTGTCCGCAAAGCATTTTTCAATGTCTGCGAAACATGGGCTTGACCGACAACCTCAGAGAATTTCTGTGGGCGGTATTTTCTGGCGGAAACGACGAATTCACTCATGGGGCAAAACTAAACAAATTTCGTGGGCTACAAAACAACTTTTTTATTTTTTTTACATTTATTTGTTTGAAACAAATAAATGTAAAAAATTTAATAGCGTAACTACTTAGTCAGCCACTAATTGCATTAATTTACACTAAATTTTTGGCACAACTTCCGTGAAGTCCTTGAAAATTTGGTCAAAAACTGAGGGGGTATATTTTTCGTATTAGCATCATTTTTTAAATTTAACGTAAATAAAATTTTGTTTTTTAGTAATTCACCTAAGTTTTGTGGTAGTACCTCAAAACGCGCCGCCTTCGGCGGCGCGGGGATTTTTTAGGAGCGAGCCGTTTTTTTTGTTGAAAATTTGGGCAAAGCCCAAATTTTCAACAAAAAAACGGCTCGCTCCATTAGGTTTTCCTCGTGGCGAAGCCACGTTTTAATGCCACAAAATTTAGATTAATTACTTAGTCACGCGCTCGCTTCGCTCGCGCGATGAAGGAGAGGTGGTTCGTTTTTCGGGCAAAGCCCGAAAACGAACCACATTCCCCTTTTTGCGAGCGACGCGAGCTATGGGCTAAGTAATTACGATTACTAAATAAAAAAACCGCCTTTTCTGGTTAGAAAAGGCGGTTTTTTTTTATTTACTGGTAACTTCGGAAATCCCATAAATCCGTTAGGATTTACATGTTTCTAGAAAATATAAAGCAAAACGCACATTGAATCCGTAGGATTCATACGTTTGTAAGGGTTAAAAAACGTGCGAATCCTACGGATTCGGGGGACAGTTACTTGATTTTTATTCTACAAACGTATGAATCCGATGGATTTAAGAGATTTCCGAAGTTACCAGTATTTAGGTAAAAAATTAAAAACAAACTACATATCAGATTTTATTTTGCAATTACTGAAAATCAATTTATTGCACTTTGAAATCTGAAATTTACAATTCTCTTAAAGATTTATTTCAAATCAAACTCACCTTTACCAGACAAGTAGCCTTTGTTATAAATTTCAATCATATACTTACCTTTTTGCAAAGTGGCGTTGCCTTTTGCGTCCCAAGTAGCGCATACATCTTCTGCGTTGTTTTTCACATCTACTTGCTTAGTCGTGGTGTATTGGATTTCTTTGTCATCTGCCAATTTCACAACACCACCACCACCTGATTGCGTTGCAACCGCTACGCCTGTTGGGTCAATGATACGGATATAGAATGTTTCAGAACCACGCTCTTCTTGGTCTGGGCTTGCCAATGCTTTAAAGCAAAACTTCAAACGGTCAATGTTTTTAGCACGTGCTTTAGATTTCTCTTTACCGCTTTCACGTACTTTGAAACCTTGCATTGAAATGTTACCGACACGCACAACTGAACCCGCTTTAGCCTTAACTGCCAACTTAGCTTTTTCAGCTTCAACGGCTGCTTTTTCAGTTTCAACGGCTGCTTTAGCTGCACTGATTTCGTTTTTAGCAGCAACTTCTTTTTGCAAATTTTCTTGCAAATTGGTTTTCTCTGTCGTTAAAACAGTTACTTTTTCACCTAATTGCTTTTTGTCTTGTTCGAGTTGAGCGATTTTATTGATGAAGCCCTCTGCCTCTGCTTTGAAGCGTGCAATTTCTGCTTTAGCACCATTCAAGTTTTTCTCAACATTGATGAGCTTAGAAATTTTGCCTTTTTGAGCAACCAATTGCTCTTTTTGCTGGTCAATGAGGGCGTTCAACTCCGTGTTTTTGCCTTTCATTTCTTCAAGTTGCGCCGTAGCATCTTTGAATTGTAATTCAAGTTGCGCATTTAGGTCTTCATCTTTTTTGATTTCCACCTGTGCTGCTTGAAGCTGCTCCGTAGTGTTGCCTTTTGTGATGAACGTGTAGATGTTTGTGCCTGCAAGGGCGACAATTCCTGCGATTAGCCAAGGAATGATTTTTGACTTCGAATTCGAGTCATTTTGATAGGTGCTCATAAACGTCTGATTTAAAATTGTTTCCGAATAACTGTTTCCTTTTTTTGAACAATATAATAGCCTTTCGGGAGAATACCGAGCGACGCGCAAAGCTATCAAAAGCTATTTAATGCCGTCAAAACTATTGTATTTTTTTCCAAAAATGTAGAATTTTAAATCCGATACTCGTTGTCGTTTTAAAGATGAAAAATAATTTATGAGTTATGAGTGAGCTTTGATTAAATTTTGCCAAGAATTAAAGCGTCAAAATAAGAACACATTTTGAGACGAATATTTACTGAGGGGTCACATTTTGACCAGTATTGCTTAGGTTTGCTCGCTCATTCATTTGCAGTTACAAACGACCTTATTGTAGGTTTAGTATCTTTTAGCTTATTTTTTTTTATTTTTTTCGTAATTAACCTAAGTTTTGTGGTAGTTACCCAGAACGCGCCGCCTTCGGCGGCGGGGGGCGGGGGCGGAGCGAGCCGCTTTTTTTGTTAAAAATTTGAGCTTTGCCCAAATTTTTAATAAAAAAAGCGGCTCGCTCCATTAGATTTTACGCGGCGAAGCCGCGTTATTATACTACAAAACTTAGGTTAATTACGTTAGCCTATTGCTCACTTCGCTCGCAAAAAAGGGGAATGTGGTTCATTTTTCGGGCAAAGCCCGAAAAATGAACCACCTCTTCCTCCCTCGCGCGAGCTAAGCGAGCGCGTGACTAAGTAATTACTTTTTTCATTCTATTTTGTAAACAATTGATTATCAAACATTAATATTTATTTTCAAACCACTTCTTTTTTTATTTATTTTCTTTACTTTTGTGGTGTTAAATAGGCAGTCATAAATAATCGCTATTTTTTGATTTGAAACCATACATAAATTCAAAATACGCATTAAAAAGCACTTTTGCGCTTGCTTCGCTCGCGCGAGCGAAGCAAGCGCGTGAATAAGTAATTACTAAAAATCACTATAATCATGCTGGATTATTTAGACATTACCAACGTTTTATTTTTTGACATTGAAACTGTCCCAGGTGCGCAAAATTATTCTGACCTCGACGAAACGTGGCAATACTTATGGGCGCACAAAGCAAAAGGCATTTTAAGAAAATCGGACGAAGAAATGACCGATGACGATGTCGCAAATGTGTATGAACGTGCAGGTATCTATGCAGAATTTGGGCAAATTGTTTGTATTTCAGTGGGTATTTTTGCACGCGATAAAACAACAGGCAATTTGACTGTTCGTTTAAAATCTTATGCGTCAAAAGATGAAGCCGAATTACTGAGGGGGTTCTCCGAAATGCTCAATAAGCATTTTCCGTATCCCGAAAAGCATTATTTGTGCGGACACAATATAAAGGAGTTTGACGTGCCATTTATCTGCCGCCGTATGGTGATTCATCAAATGCCGTTTCCTGCCCTCTTGAATGTAGCAGGGAAAAAGCCATGGGAGACAAAGCACCTACTCGACACTATGGAGCTATGGAAGTTTGGCGACGGCAAAGCCTATACGTCACTAAAATTGCTCGCTGCAACCCTCGGTTTTCCTTCACCCAAAGATGACATTGACGGCTCGCAAGTGCGGGGCGTTTTCTATGACGAAGGCGATGTTGAACGCATTGCACGGTACTGTGAAAAAGATGTGGTAGCAGTGATGCAGTTAATACTGCGTTACAAAAGAATGCCGCAGCGTCTGACGATTGACGGACAGGTGATTACGGACTAAATTTACTTTTTTTTACTTTTTCCAGACCACAACGTGCAAGAACCCAAATTTTGCCGTAATTTCGCACCGAAAGTCTTTAAGCGCGACTAAGTATTTACATTAATAAAACACTCATTGACAATGGAAGCAGTAACGACGGAATCATCTAAAGTGATAAAAAGAACAGTTAAAAAAGCAACCCCTCAGTATTCAGCCGATACATACAAAACTTGGTACGAAACGATGTACCGCATACGCCGCTTTGAAGAGCGTGTTTTGGAAAATTATGGTACTGAAGTGCGCGGTTTTTGCCATGTTTACATTGGTCAAGAAGCCATTGCAGCAGGTATCAAAACAGCTATGAAACCCGAAGATGGACTCGTAACGGCATACCGTCAGCACGGTGTGGCTTTGATGAAAGGTTGTACATCGCGGGAATGTATGGCTGAGTTGTTCGGTCGTTCAACGGGTATTGTCAAGGGAAAAGGCGGTTCTATGCACTTTTTTTCTGCTCAACACCACTATTTTGGCGGCAACGGTATCGTAGGTGCGCAAATTGGTATCGGCACGGGCATTGCTTTTGCCGAAAAATATAAAGGAACAGATTTGGCGTGTATCACGATGTTCGGCGACGGGGCAGCGCGTCAAGGTATTCTTTACGAAGCGGGCAATATGGCAATGACATGGAAACTACCCGTTATTTACGTGTGCGAAAACAATGGCTATGCGATGGGTACATCGGTAGAACGGACATCAAATGTAACAGATATTTCTGACATCGCTGATGCCTTCAAAATGCCTAAAGAAATTGTTGACGGCATGGATCCGCAAGCCGTTCACGAAGCCTTTGCACGGGCAGCCGCACACACACGTTCGGGTGCAGGTCCTTATTTCTTAGAAATCAAAACCTATCGCTACAAAGGACACTCCGTTTCTGACCCCGAAAAATATCGGAAAGACGAAAAAGGACGTGCAGAAGTGGCGCATTATAAGTCAATTGACCCAATCAATGTTACCCGCGCAAAAATGATTGGCTTGGGTTTAGAAGCAGAGATTGAAAAAATTGAAGCCGCTATTGAAGCAGAAATGGAAGATGCGGTACAATTCGCCCGCAATTCGCCTTATCCTGATGCGTCTGAACTATATACCGACAATTATGTACAAGCAGATTATCCGTTTGTGGTGGATTAATAGGTTTGTTTTTAGAAAAAAATAGCGTAATTGATGAGCTTATAGCTCGCTTGGCTCGCAAAAGCGGAGAGGTGGTTTATTTTTCAGGCTTTACCCGAAAAATGAACCACCTCTCCGCTTTTTCTACGCGTAAAAATCACATACTCACCTTCACCATTTTCCTAAACTCACTCACCCGCGCATCAATTTGCTCTTTTGTCAGATTTTTCAAGTTCTCGGTACTGAATTTTTCAACGCAGAATGAAGCTAAAGCTGAACCATAGACTATTGCCCGCTTCATATTCTCAAAAGAGGGTTTACCTGTTGAGGCAATGTAGCCCATAAACCCACCTGCAAATGTATCACCCGCACCTGTAGGGTCAAAAACTTCTTCAAGCGGTAAGGCAGGAACATAGAATACTTCTTTTTTGTAAAACAACATAGCACCGTGTTCTCCTTTTTTGATAATCAGATATTTAGGTCCCATTGTCAAAATAGCCGTTGCTGCTTTTCTCAATGAATGTTCACCACTCAATTGCCGCGCTTCTTCGTCATTAATAATCAATACATTGACTTTTTTTAGCACTTTTTTAAGGCTTTTCATGGCAATATCCATCCAAAAATTCATTGTATCAAGCGCGATAAGTTTAGGCTTTACGGTCATTTGATTGATAATACTCATTTGCACATCGGGCTGCAAATTGCCGAGCATGACAAAATCCGATGTTTTGTAACTTTCTGGCAAAACAGGATTAAAATTCGCCAAAACATTCAAATCCGTGACAAGCGTATCGCGTTGATTCATGTTTGTATGGTAGCGACCGTGCCAAAAAAAGGATTTTTCGCCTTTCTTTATCTCCAAACCGTCTAAGTTAATGCCCAATGATTTGAAATAAGTGAGTTCTGATTGCGGAAAATCATCGCCAACCACAGCCGTCAAATTAATATTCTTTGTAAAATACGCTGCTGCCATGCTGACATACGTACAAGAACCGCCAATTACACGTTCTGCAATTCCTGCGGGTGTTTCTATGGTATCGAAAGCGACCGTCCCAACTGTTAATAAGCTCATAATCAATTAGTTATGATTTTATGAAAAAATATTTTTAAAATTTAATAAAAAAACGGCACAAATATTGTTTTATTTATTGAAACCATAGTACATTTGCATCGCTTTTAAAGAAAGGCACAATAAATTAAAAAAAAATGCTCGACTAGCTCAGTCGGTTAGAGCGGCGGACTGTTAATCCGTAGGTCCTAGGTTCGAGTCCTAGGTCGAGCGCACATTAAAAGCCTTGCGAAATTCGCAGGGCTTTTTTAGTTTGTACCGCCTAAAATAGGAATATATACTTTTGTTCGCAAAGAAAAAGGGAAAAGTGTTTCATTTTTCGGGCAAAGCTCGAAAAATGAAATACCTCCCCTTCTTTTGCGAGCGAAGCGAGCAAAAGTGTATCGTAATTTTACTATACACATGGAAAATTTATCAAAGCCCATTCTGATAACGGGCGCAACGGGTTTTGTCGGCTCATATTTGACCCGTTATTTGGTCAAAAAAGGCTATACCAACCTTATCTGCATGAAACGCGCAAGCAGCCGCATGGATTTGGTTGCCGATATTACCGACCGCGTTAAGTGGGAAGAAGGCGATGTACGCGATATGCCTTTTTTGGAAGATATACTGAGGGGGTACGCTGTCAAACAAATTTTTCATTGCGCAGGTGTTGTCAGCTATGATGCACGAGACCGTGAGGAAATGTACGACATCAACGCCGCAGGCACAGCAAATATTGTCAATGCAGCCCTTGCAAACGACATAGAAAAACTAATTCATGTAAGTTCAATTGCGGCAATTGGGCGCGTGGAAAATCAAAATACAATTTCAGAAAACAGTAAATGGCAACGTTCAGACTTGAATACGCATTACGCCATTTCAAAATATCAAGCAGAGCAAGAAGTCTGGCGTGGTATTGCAGAAGGCTTGTCGGCAGCTATTGTTAATCCTTCGGTTATTCTGGGCGCGCAGTTTTGGGAACACGGAACAGGCAAACTTTTTCAGCAAGTTTGGACAGGTTTACGGTTTTATACTGAGGGGGCAACGGGCTATGTTGATGTGCGCGATGTGGTACAATTTATGGAAAAACTGATGGTATCAGATATTGAAAGTCAACGTTTTATTCTTAATGGAGAGAATTGGACGTACAAAATGATGTTTGAAAATATTGCCGATGCCTTACAAAAAAGACGCGCAACGATTCCTGTTACACCCTTTATTCGTCAAGTGGCTTGGCGCGTGGAATGGCTCAGGAGTTTGGTGACTAAAAAACGCCCATTAATAACAAAAGAAACTGCCCGCACTTCAGCAACGACGTTTTTCTTCAAAAATGAAAAATCATTGGCGGCTTTCCTCGATTTCAAATATACACCGATTACGCAGATAATTGAGGAGACAGCACAACAGTTTTTAGCAAGTAAAAAAATAGGAAAACAAGTGGGGATTTTACCTATCTCGGTTTTTTGAAACTGACTCTTTCTCGCTTCGCTCGCGCAAAGGGAGGAGAGGTGGTTCATTTTTCGGGCTTTGTCCGAAAAATGAACCACATTCCGCCTTCTCGCGCGAGCGAAGCGAGCGCGAGAAGCATCATAAAAAGTAGCGATTGTTTATGATGACCTACTTAAAATGACTTATACCTTTTTTATACTTTTTTTCGTTACTTTTTTTTCGTCCGTTTTTACTTCTTTTTTATCTATCTTCTTGTCTATTTTTTTTAGCTCTTTCGTGTCTATTTTCGTGTCTATTTTCGTGTCTAACTTCTTTTCTAATGGTTTTTCTACTTTTTTAGCGACTTTTTTTATTAATTTAATATCATTTAAACCAATAATCGGAATTGTATTAATTTCTAATTTCTTTTTTAATTGAACTTCATTTAGTGTGACACTCGGTGAACTCTTAGCTTCTGATTTCTTTCTTGATTTTGGAAATTGTGAAAATATTTTTCCAGTTTTCCACGCATCAAGCGCGTGTGTGAGTACACTTGTTAGTTTTTCGGGTGGTTCATCAAGTGGTAACCAGACTACATTTTGGAACTTTTCGGGTTCTTTGACACTCGGTTCTCCAGCCCATACATGTTGGCAATGAAAGAAAAAAATAACTTCTACGATACTGTCCACTTTGCGGTGCGTAATGTGAACAAGTTTTAAATGTTTAGGCAGCACGATAACCCCAACTTCCTCAAAAGCCTCGCGGACAAGAGCTTCTTTAGCAAATTCTTCACCTTCAACCTTACCACCGGGCAAGGTAAATCCACCACCATTGCGTGGCGTCTGTTGCAAAAAAAGCAAGTGTTCACGGTATTCAAGCAGCAAACGAGCAGTCAAAATAGTACGAAAACGACGTTTTAACATAGATTTTAGTTTATTTTGGTTGTTTGACAATTTTAGTAGAACACTTATGAAAAAGAGGAAAACGTTAGGGGAATTTTGAAAGTTTCCCTAATGTATTCGCGCACCTCCACTAAAATTGTCAAAGAACCTTAATTTTTAGTGGGACAAGCTGTTTTTTTAATTTTTTGTAATTACTTAGTCACGCGCTCGCTTCGCTCGCGCGAGTGAGGAGAGGTGGTTCGTTTTTCGGGCTTTACCCGAAAAACGAACCACATTCCCCTTTTTTGCGAGCGAAGTCTGTTTACATCCCGAATACCTTCGGGAGAGCTATGGATTAAGTAATTGAGGGATGGGCATAACCTAAAAGCGTTTTTTCCATCTCGCGCTCGCTTCGCTCGCGCGAGGGAGGGGAATGTGGTTCGTTTTTCGGCTTCGCCGAAAAACGAACCACATCTCCTCCCTTTTGCGCGAGCGAAGCGCGCGCAAAACATCTGTTTTTAATCAAAAAACGATGTTTTTAGGTTATGCCCACTCCTCGATTAAGTAATTACAATTTTTTTTTCAAAAAAAAAATAAAAGTACTAAATCTCAGAAAAACTAAAGAGTTTTTTGAAAATAATTTTGAAACCATACATAAATTCAAAATACGCATTAAAAGGCATTTTTGCGCTCGCTTCGCTCGCGTAAAAGGAGGAGAGGTGGTTCATTTTTCGGGCAAAGCCCGAAAAATGAACCACCTCTCCTCCTTTTACGCGAACGAAGCGAGCAAAAAAGCGTTTGTCGAGAAGCCCTCCACTAAAATTGTCAAAGAACCATCTTTTAGAGTCAACATAAAATTACTTTTGTCGTAGAAAAAAATTTGGGCTCTTTGACAATTTTAGCGGCAGTAAAGGAACCCCTCAGTAAATAAAGCATTTTTGAGTCAAAAACCGCGTAAACCGACGTTCGGGGAACTTTTAAAGTTCCCCGAACGTGAGTTACCGCTAAAATTGTCACAGAGCCAAAATTTGAAACTAAATACTCAGTTGGACACCTGAGTAATTGCAAAAAAATGTAGTGAAAATATGAAAATAGTCGTGATTTCCCGTTGGTACTCCGAAAAAATGGGCTATATTGAAAATTGTTTGCCTCGCGCGCTTGCCGAATTGGGACATGAAGTACACGTTGTCACTTCAACTGCACAAGTCTATTTCAACCACCCTTTTTACGAAAAAAGCTACCAAAATTATTTGGGCGACCGTATTCAGCCCGTTGGCAGTTCTGATAATGAGGGGGGTGTCCGCCTTCACCGCTTACCGTTTTGGTCGGCAGCAGGACATATTTGGTTGCGCGGTTTGACAAAAAAAATCAAAGAATTACAGCCCGATATTGTGCATACGTTTGAACATACTTCGCCCGATTCTGTCCGTTTGGCTTTGGTCAAAAAAGTTGGAAGTGGGCAGTTTAAATTATTTACTGCCAATCACTCGGTTTATTCGGTTTTAGATACAGCACGCAATTGGGAGACAATTTCTATATTTAAAAAAATAAGTTGGCATCTTTTGCAGCGCGTACCGGGCGGTTTTGTTGCTTCACAAATAGAGCGTTGTTTTGCCGTTACGAGCGACGCGGGAGAAATTGCAGCGCGGTTTCTGGGCGTTCCAGCAGAAAAAGTAAAAGTAACAACTTTAGGCGTGGACACCGTTCAATTTCACCCCGATTCATCTGCCCAACAAACAACCCGTGACACTTTGGGTTTTACCGAACAGGATATTGTGGTACTCTATACGGGACGATTGACCGCGCAAAAAAATCCTTTATTGGTAGCTAAAGCCATTGAACAGCTCAATAAAAATGCCCAAAGCCCCTCTTCAATGCACACAAAAGTCCGCTTTAAAGGCTTGTTTATTGGAGATGGTGAGCAAAAAGAGGCAATTGCAGCCCTGCCGAATATTGTTATTTTACCGCCTCAGCCTTATCGAGAATTGCCCAAATTTTATCAAGCCGCCGATATTGCAGTCTGGGCAATGGAAGAATCTACCTCCCAACTCGACGCCGTAGGCAGTGGCGTTTGTTTGGTTTTGACCGATAAAATTACCGCTTATGCGTGCATTGAATCAGCTGATGATAGTTCAAAACCAAAAATCGTCAGCCGAAAATTTAAGCACCAAAATTTTGATGATTTGGTTACTCAGCTAATATCACTCACCGACCCCTCAGTAAGGGCAGCTTTACAAACGCGGGGTGTAGCCACGATTGAAGGCACATCGAGTTGGAAAGTAATCGCAAAAGAACGCGTAAAAGATTATGAATAATTTAATTCAAAAAATGACTCCCTCCCTATTTTGGACTATTTATCAAAAATATTGGAAAAAATCGGGTTGGTTTGGTAATTATACTCATTGGGAAGCCGTAGAAAGGGACTGCGATGGCTACGATAGCCAAGCTATTACAGCGCGTGTCGTGGCTGCCACACAGCAGGTACGCGACGGCAAAGCTGCCTTTGAACGCGATTCTGTTCTGTTTTTTGAACAGGAACTTGATGAAGATTTGTTGGCTATTTTGAGCAATATCAAAAACAATTTAGAAGCGCACACGCCTTTAGTTGTACTCGATTTTGGGGGTGCTTTGGGCAGTACCTATTGGCAGCACCGTTCCATTTTCAAAGATTGGAATTTAAAATGGATTGTTGTAGAGCAAACCCATTTTGTAGAAATCGGGCAGACACAGTTTAGCGATACGCAATTGTCTTTCGCATTTTCTATCGAAGAAGCCTGTACTGTTTCAAAACCGCAGCTTGTATTGTTCAACAGTGTTTTGCAGTACTTGACACGCCCTTATGGTTTTTTTGAAATAGCTGAAAGTCAAGGCATTGAATCCATTTTCATAGGTCGAACCCCAACTTATGTGGGTGCAAAAGACCGCATTATGCAACAAATTGTCCCGCCTAAAATTTACAAAGCCTCATACCCAAGTTGGGTATTTAGCCTCGATTATCTAAAAAAACAACTGCTCAAAAATGGACGATACGCAATAAAAAAAGAGGTAAATGCACCTTATGGGTATCATCAAGTAGCAGGAAAACAACTGTTTTTGACAGATTTGCTTTTAGAAAAATCATAGATTGGTTATATTGCCAAAAATGACATCAAGTCACCTCTTCTAAACGTTGCAGACAATCGTCTTAATTCGTAATTACTTAGCCTGCGCTCGCTTCGCTCGCGCAAAAGGAGGAGAGGTGGTTCATTTTTCGGGCTTTGCCCGAAAAATGAACCACATTCCCCTCTTTTGCGAGCGAAGCGAGCAATAATCTAAGTAGTTACCTTAATTCTATATTTTCATATCCATCTGCATAAAGTTTTTCTAAGGCAACTACTAAAACAGTATTCGCTCTATCAAATAAATCTTCTTTATTTTGCTCAAAATACGCTTTGACTTTAGCAAATTCCTTATATGATAGCTTATCAATTTGAAACCATACATAAATTCAAAATACGCATTAAAAGGCACTTTTGCGCGCGCTTCGCTCGCGCAAAAGGGAGGGAATGTGGTTCGTTTTTCGGCGAAGCCGAAAAACGAACCACATTCCCCTCCCTCGCGCGAGCGAAGCGAGCGCGAAATGCAAAAAACGCTTTTAGGTTATGCCCATCCCTCAACTATATGTTTATTGATATCCATTTTTGATTAATTGCATAGTTTTCTAAATGAAGGAACAAGGTTTTATACTGAGGGGGTACGTGCTTATGAATTTGAGTTACGTCACTTCACAAACACCACTTGAATTTTCGTTTTACTTGAGTCTGACCCGATAAACTTCTGAAATGTTTCGATACTATACCCCACACTGAGTTCGTATTTCAAACTTTGTTGCGACTCTGTAATGCTACTTTCATCGCTGTTCAAAATCTGAATTTGTGTTACCCCATTTGGAGGAAAACGAAAAATATCAATTCGTTTTGTTTTCAAATCATCATCGGTGGCGAAAAAAGATTCGAGCGAACGACCTGCCGTTTTTTCGATGCGGTATTTATCGCGCCAAGCTGGTTTGTTGATGTCAGAAGCAACAAAAAGAGCGAGTTCTTGGGCAAAATTGGCTTTATCTATCATTTTTGTTTCTGATTGACCACGTACAGTCACCGTTTTTTCAATCTTTGTCCCACCCTCAGTAAGTCGCTTAATTTCGTTATGAAAAAAGCCTTTTACATCAAAAAACGGCGTGGCATCTGCTGTTTTTGATGCGTCAACTTTACCGCCGCACGCAGTAAAAAGCATTAAAACGGATAGACTAAATATTATTATTTTCATACTAATTTTTTAGCAATTCTACAATTTGAGGCAATGTCAATTTTTGTTGCTCGCCTTTTTTCATATTTTTAATTGTCAAAATACCCGATTCCATTTCCTCTGACCCTACCAAAATCACAAACGGAACTTCGCGTTTATCGGCATAATCCAATTGTTTTTTCAATTTTGCAGGCTCGGGATAAATATCGGAATTAATGCCCGCTTCGCGCAATTGAGTGAGACAATTGAAGGCAAACTGGTGGGTTTCTTCATCAAATGCCACAAAAAGCACCTTTAAACTTTGAGCAGATTCTTTTGGAAACAGGTCGAGTTCAGCGAGACAATCGTAAATTCTATCTGCACCAAAACTGATACCGACACCCGAAACATTTTTCAAACCAAACACGCTCGTCAAATCGTCGTAGCGACCGCCGCCGCCGATACTGCCCATTTTTACGTCCGTTGCCGCTACTTCAAAAATACAGCCCGTGTAATAATTCAAACCACGCGCAAGTGTGATGTCGAACTGTACTTTATTGAAAGACGGCTTTTGGTCGAAGTAAAGGTGAAATTTTCGGAGTTCAGCGATACCCCTCAGTAAAGATTTAGATTTATCGCCGTAAGTTACCAATTCTTCTAAATTATTGATAGTCAACAACTTGCTAATCATTTCGATAGAAGATTCACCAATATTTCGATTCCTTAATTCCGTTGCTACACCTTCCCAGCCAATTTTATCGAGCTTGTCAATGGCAATTGTCATGTCCATAAATTGGTCTGGAATACCTGCGGCTTCTGCCATACCGAATAAAATTTTTCGGTTATTGATTTTTATCACCACGTTTAAGCCGAATTGCTTAAATACATCATCGTAAATCTGCACCAATTCAGCTTCATAGACGAGCGAAGGTGAGCCAACAACATCGGCATCGCACTGATAAAACTCCCGATACCGCCCACGTTGCGGACGGTCAGCCCGCCAAACGGGTTGAATTTGGTAACGTTTGAAAGGAAAAACGATGTTATTTTGGTGCATCACAACATAACGCGCAAACGGCACGGTCAAGTCATAACGCAAACCACGCTCACATATCTGCGCCGTAAGTTTAGATGAGTTTTTTGCTTCTAATACTGAGGGGTCTGCTTTTGACAAAAAATCTCCGTTGTTCAAGACTTTAAACAATAATTTATCGCCTTCTTCGCCGTATTTTCCCGTTAATGTTGACAAATTTTCAAGTGTTGGCGTTTCAATCGGTGCAAAACCGTATTTTTGAAAAACCTTCCGAATCGTGTCAAATATATAGGTGCGACGGGCAACTTGTTCGGGTGTGAAATCCCGCGTTCCTTGCGGAATACTTGGCTTGGACATAAGTGTATGAAATTTTTATCTACGGATTTACGGATTTACGGATTTTTATCTACGGATTTACGGATTTTACGGATTTTTATCTACGGATTTACGGATTTAACGGATTTTACGGATTTACGGACTTTACGGATTACAATGCAGTCGTGATAATCCGTTAAATTCGTTAAATCCGTAGATAAAAATCCGTAAAATTCGTAAATCCGTAGATAAAAATCCGTTGCCTACTTCGTTAAAATGTACATAACTAAGTAATTGAGGAGTGGGCATAACCTAAAAACATCGTTTTTTAGGCATCTTTCATATGCCAGTAAACAAAAAAAAAAGAGTGAATCCTAAGTTGTATAATTGATTTTGGAAAAAAAAAATAACAACTCATCATGGATTCACTCACAATATTTAAGCGTCGTTTGGATTTACCCCCCAACGTCGCATGTTATTGGCTTATGTCATTACGCATCAAAAACGACAAGGACAAGTAACAGAACTTTCTCAAAAGTACCATGTTTCTCGGACATTTTTATATGAGAACGCCAAGAAGTATGCTTCGGTTGATAAAATAGGTTTGTCCAGCGTACTTTCAAGAGAAGCGAAGATAGTCGCTTGCCAAAAATCTATCTTGTTCTATCGTCTTTTTAGCAATTGTAGCCTAAATTCGATACAAACTTTTTTGGAACACGATGGGTCAGTCAATGATTCGCTCGGTTATATCAGTGAATTTTTACGCGATGCTGGACAAGCCGTTGGTCAAGATTTGAATTTATCGGGTAGTGGCGAACAAACGTACCAGGTTGTTTTTGCTTCGGACGAAATTTTTGCTGGCGAACGAGCGATATTAATTACCGTTGAGCCAATAAGTTTGACTATTTTACGCATCGAATTAGCGTATGAACGGACAAGTGAGGGCTGGCAAGAACAGTGGCAATCCCTTAAAAACCAGCACATTACACCTTCTTTATTTGTCAAAGACGAAGGCTGTGCCTTGAAATGTGCTCAAAATATCTTGTTTGCCAATACTGCCGTGCAAAGCGATACTTTTCACGCTGTTTCGCATCGTTTAGGGCTTTGGGTCAAGCGTTTAGAAAAAGCCGCTTTTACATTGATGCTTGAATTAGAGGAAAAAAGAACGGCTCTTTTGCACGGCTCAAACCCCTCAAACGGCACAAAAACGCTTGGATATTTATCTTAATTGCTACAAAGAAACAATCAAAGCTATGGATTTATACCATAATTTTGCTTTCATTTATCAAAATTTAATCCAATCCTTTAAAGCCTTTGACAACAAGGGGGAACTGAAAGACAAAGAAAACGTACTCGATGACTTTCAAGCGGCCATTGATTTAGGCAAAATGTTAAACCATAAGCCTATTACAAAAGAACTTAAAACTATTGAAACACTAAAATTTACCCTTTTTACTTTTTTCGATACCACTAAAAAAAGCCTTAAAATGCTACAAAAAAAACTCGAAAAAATATTAAGTCCACTACAACTCAATGCCTTTTGCAGTGCATGGCAATACAACAAAGCCAAAATAAAAGCGAAATGTGCTAAAAGAAGAAACAATGCCAAAAATATGGAATTATCCGTGTTAGAAAATTTAAAAAACGCATTAAATGATGATTATCAATATATTAAAAATATGATTTATAATGAATTAGACCAATCTATTCAAAGCTCCGCTGCGGTAGAAAATATCAATTCTATTCTAAGACCATTTTTAAACACCATCAAAAATAATGTAACCCAACAGGCACTGAATCTGTTTATGTTTTTCCATAATCATCGAATTTTTAAAAATGGAAAACGGAAAGGTAAATCACCGATGCAAATCCTAACGGGTAAGCCCCACGAGGAGGTTATTGACCTTATTTTGAGAAAAATGGAAGCATAAACCTGTTTAAGGGATATTTTTGTCCTTTTCAAAATGGTGCTTTACAATAGGCACTTATATTAATGTGTCCATATTAGAGCGTTTTGTGTAAACACTATTTGTAGGTGTTATGAAAGATGCCGTTTTTTGATTAAAAACAGATGTTTTTTGCTCGCTTCGCTCGCGCAAAAGGGAGGAGACGTGGTTCGTTTTTCGGCGAAGCCGAAAAACGAACCACATTCCCCTCCCTCGCGCGAGCGAAGCGAGCGCGAGATGCAAAAAACGCTTTTAGGTTATGCCCATCCCTCAACTAAGTAATTACCTATTTTCTAACCTTCTTTCAGATTTTTATCCAAAATAAAAATGCCACTCAAACCCAACAAAATACAAATCCAAAATTGTGGATAGCCCATTTTGATAAGGTCCGAAAAATAGCTTTGACCACCAAAGCCACGCGTAAGAGAGGATGTTATGACCGCCAAAACGAACATCAATACTTCGGTACTCGCAAAAATGAATACGTACAATCGGGGCATGTTCACGATTAAATAATGCGTAACGATGTAATAACCCAAAGCAAAACCGATAAAGGTTATGATACCCAAAGTGTAAGTACCCGCTTTTTCGCTAAAAAAACTGAGTTCGCTGAACACGCCTTTCAACACCAATTCTGCTAAAAAAAAGGCAGCGATGTTAATCATGGTGAGGGTTAAAAAAGTCAAAATGATTTTGCCATCAATTTTTTTGTATTTTAAAACTATTGGTGTCATAAAACAAATAGCCGCCAAAGAACAAATAACGTAAGGCGAAATCAAATCGGCTTCTAACCAATCTAAACTCGACCAGCCAATGACCTTGGTCATTTCAAAAAGCCAAAGGGCAGTGCTTACTGAAGCCAAAGAGAAAACAATTAAAAAAGATTGCTTTAGTTCGATTTTTGTCATTATTAATAAAATTTTATCATATTACGTTGTTATGAAATTGTGAATCACAGTTTAGCAAATCTTGTGAATCTGTAAAATCCTGTAATCCTGTCTAATTATCTCAAACGGTCAGCCGACCGTACAAGGGCTTCGTCTCTCCGAATAAATCGAATTGCCAAAAGGCTCAATACCATTGCCAAAATGGGTGCGCCAATGCCAAATCCGTAGCCAACTTCCGATACTTGCGTCGTTGCGTCAATTTGAGTTGCGGATACTGAGGGGGCAGCTTTTGAGAATAAAAAATACCCATAAGCCAATAAACCACCCGATAAAAGGTTGCCCACCTGCGTCACGGTGGCTTGCAACGACCGCTTTTTGAATAAGAATATAGCGGCGAAAAAAATAAGTGCAGCAAGACCCGCAATACCCATCAAACTTATATCGTCAGATACAGTAAACAGCCCGTCCGCAAGCGGTGAAGGAGCTGCGGCTTGCCCATGAACAACTTTGCCAAGTGCCATCATGGGTGAAAAAAGTGAGGTAATTGACCCCGATGCTAACAATAAAAAAATACTTTGTAACCGTTGTATCATTGCGTTCTAAATGAAAAATTAAGGTAATTACTTAGCTTGTTGCACGCTTCGCTCGCAAAAGAGGGGAATGTGGTTCATTTTTCGGCGAAGCCGAAAAATGAACCACCTCTTCTCCTATCGTTGCGTGAGCAAAAGGCAGATGGCTAAGTAATTACAAATTACGAACTCTATGCGTCAAAAGACCGCGCAAAAATAGACAGATAGTGGGATTTTTTTTAGAAAATTGTTTATTTGGAAGGGAAGGATAATAACTAAATAATAATACATCTACAAGTACTTGACTATCATAAAGTTGTATATAAAAACCATACCATTTGTTGTTAGATTATTTTTTAATGTCAAAAGTGACCAAAAAAAACATTAACGTTCATCTAATAAAACTACTATAAAATAGTTAGTTTTCCCAAAAAAATTAGATATTTGTAACGTGCATCTAAAACAGATGTCTAAATAACGATTTAAACCCTTCCTCACGCTCGCTTCACTCGCGCGGAGGAAAAATAAGTGGTTGATCTTTTGGGCAAAGCCCGAAAAATCAACCACATTTCTCTATTTTGCGAGCGAAGGGAGCAATAGGTTAAGTAAATATTTTTACGTGAGCAAAAAAGCCCAATAAAATATTTATAGAATATTTATAATCATGCAACACAAGTATTCGGACAATTTAATCGCATCAAATTTGCCCATAATGAATGAACAGGAAACTATATCGGCGTGGGATGTCCGTTCACTTATCGAAGCCAGCCGCCTGAAAGAGCATCAGAACGACCTCGTTGCTGCCCTTAGCCTTGCCATAGATGCAGAAGAAGCATATACAAAATGTAGCGAAAAATCGGACGAACTTAAAGCCGATTTGCTCCAACACTTGTCGCAAATTCATCGCCGCCGTCAAGATTTTGAAAAACTTGATACCTGTAGTCGCGATCTTTTAGACATTGCCCGACATATAAAAGACGAAGCTCTTGAAGCCACTGCCTTACTAAATTTGGGCATTGTTCGCAGTATTGAATCGGATTATCGGTCAGCAATGACGCATTTTGTGGAATCTTTGGCGCAAAGTGAGCGTGTCGGTTTTCGCTCAAATGTCGCGCATTGTTTAATAAATATTGGGAATGTTTACGCCAATTTGTTCAATTACGAAGATGCTTTCGACCGCTACAACAAGGCACTTACAAATTATGCTGATGTACTCAATGAAAATACACGCATTGCCGTTAATCTTAATATAGGCAACCTTTGCTATGGTACTGAACAATATACTTTAGCCAATGACTATTTTGAAAAAAGTTTAGAACTTGCCAATGAAACCGAAAAAAGCGATATGGTTGCCCATGCCCATACGCTTATTTGTCGCGCTTTACTTGCCGACAAACGCAGTATTGAAGCCAGCCGCCATATCGAATTTGGCGCAACTAATAGTCCCGTTCATTTGTTGAATGTGGCGGAAATCCATTTTTTAGAAGGCAATACTGAGGAGGCAACCCAACACATTGTCAATGGCTTGGAAGCCGCAAAAATGGCAAAAGATGATGCTTCCGAATTGCGTGGTTTTAGATTATTAGCAGATGTTTACGAGAAAATAGGTGATTTTAATCGTGCTTTTCGTGCCGAAAAAGTGTATTCAACCAAGCAAATTGATTACCTCAGAATGCAAAGAGCCATGCACACACTTGACCTGGAAATCCGTTTTTCGTTGCGTGAAAAACAGCAACGAATTGAAGAATTGACAAAGGAAAACAGTTTTCAAGGTATGCTTTTGGAAAAAAGTGACCAAATTGCCCAACAAAATACGCAACTCAAACAAGCCAATGAGGAGTTGGAGCAGTTTGCTTTCATCACCTCACACGATTTGAAAGAACCTTTACGCATGATTGGCTCATTTAGCCAAGTTATTCAACGCCAATGTTCTGGTAAGATAGATAGTGACACTTCTACTTATTTTCGCCACATCAACGAAGGTGTAACCCGCATGAACGCCCTCTTAGATGCCTTACTCCAATACGCCACTATCGGACAAACGGAAGATGAAATGGATATGGTGGACATAGCATCAGTCATGCTGATTGTGAAAAATAATTTACACGTCAAAATAGAAGAAACTTTCGGTAATGTCATGTGTGGCGAACTGCCTAAATTACGGTCTGTCCAACCGCTTTTGGTGCAATTGTTCCAAAATTTGATAGGCAATGCCTTAAAATTTAGTCGCCCCGATAGCCGCCCGATTGTCCTTATCAATGCCGAAGAAAAACGAGACCACTGGCTTTTTAGCGTAGAAGACAATGGTATTGGCATTGATAAAGAGCATTGTGAACGGATTTTTGTCATTTTCCAAAGATTGCACAAACGCGACAAATATGAAGGAACAGGCATTGGTTTATCAATCTGCCAAAAGATTGTTCACCAACTAAACGGTAAAATATGGGTCGAATCTGAACCCATGAAAGGCGCGACTTTCTTTTTTACCTTACCTAAATAAACTAAGTTTTGGGGTAATCCCTCAAAACGTGCCGCCTTCGGTGGCGCAGAGGATTTTTTCGGAGCGAGCCGTTTTTTTGTTAAAAATTTGGGCATTGCCCAAATTTTTAACAAAAAACGGCTCGCTCCAATGGAACTTCTACGCGAGCGAAGCGAGCGTGACAAAACCACTCACTATTTATGATTAGAAAAGCAACAGCAAAAGATTTCGATTTTATTTATTCCCTTTATTTTCACCCAGAAATAAACCCATTTCTTCTCTACGAAATGATGGATAAGGGCAGTTTCGCACCTATTTTTAAAGATTTATTGAAAAAGAAAATCGTTTTTGTCTTTGAAGACAAGGGGGGGAAAGTAGGCATGTTTAAGCTATTTGCCCATAGTTATCGAACAAGCCATATCGCTTATTTGGGTGGCGTGGCGATTCACCCCGATTTTAGCGGAAAGGGATACGGTACAACGATGTTGACAGAAATTTTAGACTATGCCAAAACCTGCGGGTTTCTCCGAGTAGAGCTCAGCACTGCCACTATCAATGAAAAAGCAATCCATTTATACGAAAAAGTAGGTTTCCAAAAAGAAGGCGTTTTGAGGAATTTTTGTTATTTAAAGAGTGAAAATCGTTTTTTAGATGAAGTGATGATGGCGTATTTATATAATTGAGGGATGGGCATAACCTAAAAGCGTTTTTTGCATCTCGCGCTCGCTTCGCTCGCGCGAGGGAGGGAATGTGTTTCATTTTTCGGCTAAGCCGAAAAATGAAACACTTCTTCTCTGTTACTCTCCTTTGAGGTTGAGGCAAGCGCATCATCTTAAATCATTAAAATATATGTTTTGAATACTGATATTTTTACAGATTTATCTGATGTCGTTATAAAACGCAAATAATTTCACAAGAAAGATTGATTTTGCATATAAAAAGATTTATTTCGTCTATTACGATATTACTGATATACATAATTTTGTGCTTTGTAATTTTGGTAAAATTTAAAATCAAGAATAAGCTATGGCACGCAATCCGCATTACTTATCTCAATTAGCACACGTAGAGGTTTTAACGACTGACCTCGCCAAATCTGTTGAATTTTTCAGAGATGTTGTTGGCATGGACGAGACTGGCAAGGAAAAAGGCTCAGTTTATCTCCGCGCATGGGGTGACTATTTTCACCATACTTTGAAGTTGACACAAAGCGAAAAGTCTGGTTTAGGACATTTGGGCTGGCGGGCAGATAGTCCCGAAGCCTTAAAAGATGTTGTCAAATATCTTGAAAAAATAGGGGCGGGCATTGGCTGGCACAAAGGCGACAAAGGACACGGTAAAGCCTACCGTTTCAAATCGCCCGACGGACACACCCACGAAGTATTTTGGGAGGTCGAATGGTTGCGTGAAACGGGCGAAAAAGGCAGTATTTATGCTGACCGTTATGCCAGTAACCGAAAATTAGGCGCAAATCCACGCCGCTTTGACCATGTTACTTATATGGTGTCGAAGGGGAAATACGCCGCAGAGAAAGCGTTTTGGCAAGGTATGGGTTTAAAAAATCCCGACGAAATTCGCATCAGTGATGAAATACCGCCTATTGGTGGCTTGTGGACTATTGGCAATCTTTCTCACGATATTGCCGTTTTTACTGACCCGAATATTGGCGAAAATGAGGGCGTTCTCAACCATATCTGTTGGAATGTGGATAGCCGCGAGGAGGTTCTTATTGCCCTTGATTATTTTATTGAGAAAGGTTACAAAAGTGTCATGGGCGCACCGACGCGCCACAAGGCTGACGAAGGCTTTTTTATCTACATCATTGACCCGGGTAGTGGCGTTTTGTTTGAATATTATGCTTGTGCAAGGCTCGTTTTTGCACCCGACCACTTAGATGTACACTATTTAAAAGACAATCCAAACGATGCGTGGGGGAGTGCCAATCCATTTGCTGAAATGGCAAAAGGCAAAAAATTGGGCTTGACTGATGGTGTTGTGAAACCCGCAGACGTTTAGCGATTTCGGAGGTGGGATTTCGGATTTCGGAGGCATCTCGGTTAATTCAAAATCCCAAATCCGAAATTGCCCTCCCTCAGTATTTTAACTAAAACGCAATCAACAATCATGGTTTCAAAGTTTTGCAGGAATTTTTAACTAAGTAGAAATCCCTCCGAAATCCGAAATCCCAAATCCGACATCGAAAAATGTGGCATTACTTTCCAGGGCAATACATGCCCTCCTATCAAGTCAATCGTGCTTTAACGCAAGCGCATTATGGCGGCGGTGAATTTGCTGAAATCTTAGAAGTAGCGGGTGAAATAGACCCGACCAATCGGGAGAGTTTCAACAAAGCATGGGTCAAAATGGGCGATAAAGTCTATGACAAAGCAGAGAACTATGCTCAAAATGGGCATACAATTTCAGCGCGTAGAACCTATTTGAGGGCTTTTAACTACCTCCGCACGAGCGAATTTTTCATGAATTTGAAAGATGAGCGTAAAATTCCCTATTATCTGAAATGTCGGGAGGCGTTCATCAAAGCCATTCATCTGTTTGATGAAAAACCGCTTCAAGTTGAAGTACCGTTTGAAGGTTCGTTTTTGCCCGGTTATTTATTCAAGCCAAAAGGTGTAAAAAATCCACCTTTGATGATTATGTTTGGCGGTTTGGATAGTTTGGCAGAAGAACTTTATTTTGGTATCGCTCAACACCTCAACGAACGGGGTATCGCTATGCTGACGATGGACGGTCCAGGGCAAGGGGCATCTTTGCGCCTCAATCATATTCACACGCGCTACGATTTCGACGTGGCAGGCACAGCCGTTTTAAATTGGGTGATTAAAAACTTGAAAAAACAAGTGGACACCAAGCGGGTAGGCGTTGGTGCGGTGTCAATGGGCGGCTATATGGCGGCTCGTTGTGCGGCTTTTGAACCTCGCTTTAAGGTTTGTATGATATTTGGTGCGGTGTGGTCTTATTACGATATTTGGAAAAATCGCCCCGATAATCACCCTTTGGCTGAAATTGTACAGCACATTGTCGGTGCTGAAAACATGACAGAAGCGCGTGAAAAGTTGAAAAATTTCACCTTAGAAGGCGTTGCTGAGAAAATTACTTGCCCAACGTACATTTTACACGGCGGCGATGACCGTCAAAACTTTGTCGAAAATGCTCATAAAGTCAACGAAGCACTCACTTGTGAACACGTCATGGAGATTGTCCCAGAAGGAGAAAGTGGTTCGTCACATTGCTGCGTAGATGATTTTACGAAGTCGTTTAATATGTATGATTGGATTGCGGAGAAGATTAAAGCATAATAATTTATTTTAAAACAACAAGATAAAATGTCTTCAATCAATAAAGTTCTCATAGTGGGCGGTGGTCTTGGAGGTTTATCCTTAGGTATCGCTTTGCGTCGTGCGGGTATGGACGCTGAAATCGTTGAATTACAAAAAGAATTTAATGTTTACGGTGTTGGTATTATCCAACAAGCCAATGCGCTTCGGGCTTTAGATACGCTTGGGGTTGCCGATGAAGCGATGCGTAGGGGTTCTCCTTACGGAAATGTAAAAATGTGCGCCCCCACAGGACATCAATTTGCTGAAATTGGTATGCCTCCATTGGGGCGTTACCCAACGCACAATGGTATTTCACGCAGAATATTACACGATGTGCTTTACGAAGCGGCTGTTAAAAATGGCGTGACATTCCGAATGGGCTTAACTGTTTCGGAAATTGAAAACGAAGGAACGCGGGTGGGTGTCAAATTTACCGATGGTACTGAGGGGTCTTATCAATTGGTGGTAGGTGCTGATGGCGTGAACTCTAAAGTCCGCACTTTGGTATTTGGTGAGCAACACGCTCATTATGTTGGCTCATCGGTTTGGCGATACGCTTTCAAACGTCCTGCTGAGTTAGAAACAGGCTATATGTATTTCGGTAAAAAGTCTAAAATAGGTTTAATTCCTATGACTGCCGATATGATTTATATGTTTGTTGTGACTGCCGAAGGTGACGACAACCCATTTATCCCTGAAAATGAATTAGTACCGCGTTTAAAAGCCTACGTTTCACAATATCCCGCTAAAATGGTGGCTGACTTGGTGGACGAAATCACCGACCCTAAAGGCGTGATTTACCGCCCACTCGAAACATTGGTGATGTCCGCACCGTGGTATAAAAATCGAGTCGTGATGATTGGTGATGCTGCTCATTCAACCATTCCGCAATTGGGTTCAGGTGCTGCTTTAGCGATTGAAGATGCCGTCGTTTTGGCAGAAGAATTGGCACGCGACCAAAGTGTAGAAAATGTTTTAGACAATTACATGGCACGCCGTTACAATCGTTGTAAAATGGTGTGCGATGCTTCCGTACAATTAGCGGAATGGGAACGCATGGAATGGCAAGGTATTCCGTTGCCCGAAGGTGCCAATATGGGTGCTTTGATGGGTAAAACATTGGGTGCTTTGGCGGCACCGATTTGATGGGTTAGGTTACGGGATAATTTGGCAAGCGCATTATGATTGTGTGTGGTATTAAATATCTACGTTTTCATAAATATTCTCCATTGGAATACTTATGTTGACAGAGTTTAATTTTAATTGACCGAATAAATCCTCAACAATTGTCTCTTTCCAAAGACCTTGTTCTTGTTGGTACCAAACTTCCGCATAGTGTTTATCTTGGCGAATAAGTACATATTCACGGATGCTTTCAAGCGTTTTGTATTTATCAAATTTGCCTATGCGGTCGTATTTTTGTGTGCTTTTTGACAAAACTTCAACAACAACAATCGGATTTATGAGCAGCAATTTTTCATTGTCCCAATAAATAGGTCGTTCACAAACAGCTAAGGCATCAGCGTAAACGCCCTCGTCGAGGCTGGGAAAATAAATTTTTTGGTCTGATGAAAAAACAACATATTTGGTTTTCTGCTGCCTAAATGCAAATTTCATTTCTGCTGAAATATTCGCAGAAATAATATTGTGGGGTCCTTTGGCGTAGGGCATTTTTATGATGTTACCGTTAATAAATTCGTGTTTGTCAGCCGATTTTGCTTCTTTACGTAGATATTCTGCCAATGTGTAAGTTTTTAACTTACGCACGGAATTAAAAGAAATGGGGATATGTGCTTCTAAATTCATCATTAATCAATTTAATTTTATACAAAAATAAACACTTTTATTGTATTTACAAAGTCAATCTAAAATTTTAATTTAATGAAATTAGTTACATTCAAGAATAAAAAAGGACAAACCCGAATCGGTTGGATAACAGGTGATGGTGTCGTGGATATGAAACTTACCGACAAGCGTTTGCCCAATGATATGCTCACGTTTATTGACAAACATGAGGCGTATTTCAAAATTATCAAAGACAATAATCTTGAAAATACCCCCCCTCAGTATAAACTGTCTGAAATCCAACTTTTAGCTCCTCTGCCGAATCCTCGGAGTTTTAGGGATTATATTGGTTTTGAACAGCACATGCTTAATGCGTCTAAGTCTTTTGGGCATAAAGTCGGGGAGGCTTGGTATGAAATGCCGATTTTTTATTTTACCAATCATCAAGCAATTTATGGTCTCGATGATGCCATTAAACGCCCTACAAAGGAGGTAAAACTGGATATTGAGCTTGAAATAGCCGTTATTGTGGGTAAAAAAGGTAAGGACATTAAGGCTGGAAACGCAAATGAACATATTTTCGGCTATACTGTTTTTAATGATTGGACGGCTCGTTTTATCCAAAAAAGAGAAATGGAAGTGCCTTTGGGTCCTCATAAAGGTAAAGATTTTGCCAACGCTATTGGTCCTTGCATCGTGACAAAAGACGAATTTGAGCAATACCGATGCTCGATTTCAAGAGAAATACACCCCGAACATTTGACAATGCCTTTGACTTCAAACGACCGTTTTGATGTGAAAATGACGGCAAAAATCAATGGGGAAACAATCTGTGAAGGCAATTACAAAACGGTGTATTGGACATTCCCACAAATGATTGAACGGGCTTCTGAAAACAACGTGACCTTGATGCCGGGCGATATGTTGGGTTCTGGTACAGTTGGTTGGGGGAGTTTGATTGAAAATAATTTCAGCGTACACCGTCCACTTGAACCCGGCGATGTGGTGGAATTAGACATTGAAGGTATCGGCGTTTTGAGAAATAAGGTTATCTAATGAGTGAAAAACAATTTAAAATATGAACAAAATAAATCCTCCTTTTCGAGCTGACCACGTTGGCAGTCTTTTAAGAACACAAGCGGTCAAAGAGAACCGTTTGCGTTGGAAAAACGGTGAAATATCCGCCGAAACATTGCGGGCTATTGAAAATAGAGAAATCGCTTCGACCGTCAAACGGTTGGAAGAAGCGGGTATTCAAGCCATCACCGATGGTGAGTTTCGCCGCGACTATTTTCACCTCGATTTTTTAAAAGAACTCGAAGGTGTGGCAATCACAGGCGGTATTGAGGCAAATCCGAACGCGAAGGCTGCCGAAGATAAATTTACACCGCCCCAATTGAGTGTGGTTGGTAGGTTAAAACACGTCCGAAACATTCAAGTTGATGATTTTAATTTTTTAAAATCAGTAACAACTGAAACGCCAAAAGTGAGTATTCCGTCGCCAACAATGGTGCATTTTCGGGGTGGACGCAAAGCCATTGCCATTGATGCGTATCCAGATATGGACGAGTTTTTTGAAGATTTGGCGGCTTGTTATCGGGCTGAGATTGCCGCTTTATACGCCAATGGTTGTCGGTATATCCAGTTAGACGACACCAATTTGGCGTATCTCTGCGACCCTAAAATGCGGGAAGCTGCCAAAGCGCGAGGCGAAGACCCTAACGAATTGCCCCGCACGTACTCCGCCCTCATCAACTCGGTTATTGACAATCGCCCTGCCGATTTGACCGTGGGGATTCACCTTTGCCGCGGCAATTATCGCTCGACATGGTTTGCCGAAGGCGGTTACGAACCCGTTGCTGAAATTCTTTTCAACAACATCAACGTTGACACTTATTTCTTAGAATATGACGATGAAAGGTCGGGTGATTTTGCGCCTTTGCGCTTTGTTCCGAAGCACAAAACGGTGGTTTTAGGCATTATTTCTTCTAAAATTGCGGCATTAGAAACGCAAAAATCCTTGATAACCCGCATCAAAGAAGCGGCTAAATATATGCCTTTAGAAAATATGTGTATCAGCCCACAATGTGGTTTTTCAAGCACGCACCACGGCAATTCGTTGACGCACGCCCAACAATGGAAAAAATTGGAATTGGCGGTGAAAACGGCTAAAACGGTTTGGGGGTAATAAAATAAAACGTGATTACTTAACTTAGCCCGCGCTCGCTTCGCTCGCGCAAAGCAGGAGAGGTGGTTCATTTTTCGGGCAAAGCCCGAAAAATGAACCACATTCCCCTCTTTTGCGAGCGAAGCGAGCAATAGGCTAGTAATTACAATAAAACATAACAGAAAATGAAAATTATAGATATTTCTGTCACCATTTCGGAAGACATAAAAGAGCCACTGCCCACCAAAATCGTCTATGAAGACCATAAAGAGGGGGCAAAAAAAATGGGTGGTAAGCTGTTTGAAGGCTTAAACGACGTTTTTATTGAGGGTAACGGACCTGCGGGTGAATTTTTGACTGTAACAAGCCATTGTGGTACGCACGTAGATGCGCCTTATCACTATTTCCCAACTTGCGAAGGAAAACCGTCTCGCACGATTGATGAAATGCCTTTAGATTGGTTTTTTCACGATGGCGTTGTCTTAGATTTTACGGACAAACCAGATGGCTATATGTTTGAACCAGAAGATTTAATTGAAAAATTAGCGGCTATCAATTATACCTTAAAGCCGTTCGATATTGTTCTCATTCGTTGCGATGCGGATAAGCGTTTGCACCACCCCGATTTTGTGAAAATTCACGTGGGGGCATCGGCAAAAGCGACACATTGGCTGATTGACCAAGGCATAAAAGTGATGGGTACTGACGGGTGGGGTTGGGATATTCCGTTGCATATTCAAGCAGCCGACTATCGCGCCAATCCACGTCCTGGCATCATCTGGCAAGCGCATTATGTGGGCATTGAAAAAGAATATTGCCAGATTGAAAAATTGGCAAATCTTGACCAATTACCGCCTTTTGGCTTTAAAGTGGCTTGTTTTCCCGCTAAAATTAAAGGGGCGAGTGCAGGGTGGACACGGGCTGTGGCGATTATTGAGGATAAACCTAAAAGAAAACGGAAGTAAATATTTAACCGTAACCGCCAAATTTATTTGGCGGTTACGGTTAACACCCCCTCAGTATTTTCTATAAAAATTCAAAAGAAATCATGATAAAATACGTCAAATCAGGCAAACCAGCCGAAGAAAAAAAAGGTATTGACCAACAAGTCGCCAAAACGGTAGAAACCATTTTAGTTGATATTGAAACACGCGGTTGGGCGGCGATTAGGGATTACAGCGAAAAATTTGATAAATGGAATCCTAAATCCTTCAAATTAAGTGCTGCCGAAATACAAGCGTGTATTGATAGCCTAACGGCACAAGATATTGAAGACATCAAATTTGCTCAAACGCAAATCAAACGCTTTGCTCAAGTGCAAATGTTGGGACTGCGTGATGTGGAAGTGGAAACATTACCGGGTGTTGTTTTAGGACATAAAAATATTCCCATGAATCGGGTAGGGGCGTATGTGCCGGGCGGCAAATACCCACTTTTAGCCTCCGCCCACATGGGTATTTTGACGGCAAAAGTAGCAGGAGTGAAACACGTTATCGCCTGTGCGCCGCCTTATGAGGGCAAACCTGCGGCAGCAATTGTAGCCGCACAAGCCTTCGCGGGGGCTGATGAAATTTACGTATTGGGGGGCATTCAAGCCGTAGCTTTGATGTCTTTGGGAGCAGCAGCCGATGCTGATAATGATGCGGTAACAGCCGTTGATATGCTCGTGGGACCGGGTAACGCTTATGTGGCGGAGGCAAAACGTCAATTATTCGGACGTGTGGGCATTGACCTTTTTGCAGGACCTACTGAAACTATGGTGATATGTGATGATACCGTAGATGCCGAATTAGTTGCAGTTGACTTGTTGGGTCAAGCTGAACATGGCTACAATTCCCCTGCGGTCTGCATTACGAGTAGTAAAAAAATCGCCAAAGAATTGCCCAAACAAATTGAAAATGTCTTGAAACGCTTATCTACACGAGACATTGCCAGCGTTTCTTGGCGGGATTACGGCGAAATAATCCTGTGTGATACCAAAGAAGAAATGCTGCAAGAATCTGAACGAATTTGCAGTGAACACGTCCAAGTGATGACCAAAGACGATGATTATTTCTTTAAAAATATGACCAATTACGGTGCATTGTTCTTAGGTGCAAGAACGAATGTGAGTTATGGCGATAAAGTCATCGGAACAAATCATACCTTACCAACAAAGCGTGCAGGACGTTACACAGGCGGTTTGTGGGTGGGTAAATTCATTAAAACACACTCTTATCAGCGCATTTTGACTGATGAAGCGAGTGTTTTAATTGGTGAATATTGCTCGCGTTTGTGTAATTTAGAGCATTTTGCGGGACATCAAGAGCAGGCAGATATTCGCGTTAGACGATTGAAAAAGTAAAAATAAGTGACTGAGCGATTAGGTGATTAATCACACAATCTGCAATCACCTAATCACTCCTTTAAAATGACTTTGAAAAATAAAATAGTCTTAGTAACAGGTGGTGCAGGTGGCATCGGCGCAGCTATTTCAAAAAAAATGGCTGATGAGGGCGCAAGTGTCATTGTAACCTATAACTCAAATGCTGAAAAAGCGGCGAATTTGGTAAAGACGTTGCATTGCAGCGTCTCTACGCAACAACATTCCGTTTTTCACGCACCTACTACCGATGCTGAAAAAGTGAAAGCCTTAGCAGGTTTTGTCACCGAGAAATATGGTAGATTGGATATCTTAGTCAATAATGCAGGTATCACAACGCCCGTTCCGCACGATGATTTGGAAGGATTGAGCGACGAATGGATTGATAAAATCATGCAAACTAATGTGCGCGGTACTTTTGCGATGATTCGAGCATTTAAAGGTTTACTTTTGGCAGCAACTCAAAACCCAAAACCCGAAACTCAAAACGCCTCTTTGGTTGTCAATATTTCATCGGTTGCAGCAGTAACAGGCATAGGGAGTAATGTCGCCTATTGCGCTTCAAAAGCGGCAGTAGATAGTATGACGCGTTCGTTGGCAAGGGCGTTAGCACCCAAAATTAGAGTCGTTTCAGTATCACCTGGTTGGGTTTTGGGCGAATATGCAAAAACAATTGACCCTGCCTATTTGAAAATGCAGGAAGATTTGACTCCCCTCAGTAGATTGGCAACGCCCGAAGATGTGGCGAATACTGTTTATGCTTTAGCCACTTACTTGACTTTTACAACAGGGGCGATTATTCCTGTAGATGGTGGAAGACCTTTAAAATAATTAAAAATGCCAAAACCCACATCTATACCCCTCTGGGAATTAAATGAAATGAGTGTACACCATTTCGGCACGCCTCGTTCCGATTTACATTCTTCATCTTTCGAGCATTTGTTTCATATCAATAAATTAGAAGCTTATCAGAGTAAAATACAGTTCCCACTCCCTCCGCACCGTAAGCAAGTTTATGATTTTCTATTTATAACAAAAGGGGTGACGCGTCGGAGTAAGGCTTTAAATCCTTATGAAATCGGCGAGAATACCTTTTTCTTTTTGCCTGCGTACCAAATTACCAACCATGAATTTATGAGTGAAGATATTGAAGGGTATTTTTGCCATTTCAACATGGATATTTTCACCAATCACTTGCCACAACATAATATCCTTCGAGACTTTCCTTTTTTACAATTCGTCGGCAACCCAATGGTTAGTGTTGATGCAGCTGTCAAGCCTTTTGTTTTAAATATTTTAAACCGACTTGAGGCAGAAAGCAAAAAGGAAAATATTGTCACTTTTGATATTGTTACTGTTTATTTACTGTCCCTTTTTACGGAAGTGAATCGTTTTTATACCCCCTCAGTATCTATGAAAAAAAATACAGCTCTGATGATTACTCAGAATTTCAAAGATGCTTTATCACGCCATATCTACGAAAAACAGAAAGTAATGGAGTATGCTAACTTGCTTAATATTTCGCCTAATCATTTGAATAAATGCGTAAAAACGACTACTGGGCAATCTGCTCAAGATTTATTGAATGAAATGGTTTTGTTAGAAGCTAAAGTCTTATTAAAACAAACAGATATGCAAATTAGCGAAATTGCCTATAAACTCTCGCAACAAAATCACAGTGATTTCAGTCGTTTTTTTAAATTAAAAACAGGTTTTTCACCTAAAGAATACAAACAAAACAGTTGATGGTTTATCTTCTTTTACTCTCGTGAATAATTCCTACAACAAGCATCTCTCATTTTTACCACATTCGTATCTTTGAAAATTTAAAATGGATTGATAGTGCATATTTTTTGATTTTTAATGCTTATTCAATTGTCCTAACATTAGTCAATTTTGCAATGTGGAAAGTAATCAAAATTTTCTACTGAAAACCTTTTATTTTTCCTAACTAAACAACGCAATTGTTGAAATGAAAAAATTACTAAATTATTTGTCCTTTGGGACAAAACCTCTTTTATCCCTATTTTTTATCCTCTGCACGGTAGGCTTATTCGCTCAAAATGTTTCTGGTACGATTACAGACAAAGCAGGTGCGCCTATCGTAGGAGCGTCAGTCTTAGTTAAAGGGACAAACAATGGTACTATTGCAGATGACAATGGGGCTTTTACGCTCAATAATGTCGAAAAAGGTTCAACTTTAGTCGTATCTTCTGTCGGTTTCAAAACCTTAGAAATTAATGCCGATGGTTCATTGGCGATTACTTTACAAGAGGGCGATGTACTTGACGAAGTTGTGGTTACGGGTAGTTTTGACCCGAGAACCAGAATGAACGCGTCTGTCGCAATCTCATCTTTAAATACAAAACAACTGGCTCGAATTGTACCTAACAGTTCAGTTGATTTGTTAAAAAACTTACCTGGTGTTTATGTCAATTCTTCGAGGGGCGAAATAGGAAACACTGTTTACACCCGCGGCTTAAACTATAATGGTAGTTTTTACTATGTGTCCATGCAAGAAGATGGTTTGCCAGTAATGGGTATTTCTGGTCTTGTTAGTCCAGATGGTTTTCTTAGAGCAGATATTAATGTATCAAAAGTAGAAGCAGTGCGTGGCGGTACAGCATCAATTTTAGGACCTAATGCTCCGGGAGGTATTTTTAACTATATTTCAAAAGAGGGCGGCGAAAAATTTGAAGCAGAGGTAAGAGCTCGTTATGGTAGAGAAGGCAATTTACAAAATCCTTTCTACAGACTAGAAGCCAATGTTGGTGGACCAATCTCTAAGGATAAATCTATCACTTATAATGTAGGTGGATTTTATCGTAATGCCGATGGACCAAAATATCCAGGTTACACTTTAAGTTTTGGTGGGCAAGTAAAAGGAAACGTTGTAAAAAAATACAAGAAAGGTTTTATAAAATTATATGTTAAATACCTCAACGATAATACTGCTCCTTTTGAAATGACACCTTCAGTTGATTTTGAAAACCCAAAACCTGCTGGAAGTTTTACAAACACAAGTTCAACCTTGATACAGTCACAGCAATTCACTATCCCTGCGGCAGTTAATTTTTCTGGTAAAGATATAAACTACGATACGCGACAGGGTTCAGCGTTCAATGAATTAGCTTACGGTTTAAACCTCTCACATGATTTTGGTGAAGGTCTGAAATTCACTAATAGTCTGAGAATTTCAAACAAAGAAAATATCAATCAAACAACAGCTGTTGTATTTCCTTTCCGCGTTGATCAAGGTACATTTTATGGCGTGGGCGGCAACATTCCTCGGTTCGGTACCTACGAGTTTATCAATGCCAATACAGGAAAAAGCTACGGTACAGCACAGCAACTACCTCCCGCAGGTGGCGGCATAAGATTTATAGCTGGAAATTTGAGTCTTCCTGGTGGAGATGTACTACCCAATGCGTTGTTTTATAATCCAAATCCTTACAGCGAAAACACGTTGAATGATTTCATAAATCAAGCTACGTTAACGAAGCGTTTGAAAAACATGACCTTTACTGGTGGATTTTACTATGCAAATTCTAATGTGACTGCTTACAGGACAGTGCCTGCGGCACAGTCATTTGCAACTATTGAAGATAAACCACAATCGGTCAAAATAAAATATACCAATCTGGCTGGAAAAGTTTTTGACTTAACTACACCTCAAGGAATATCAAATATTGGGGGTAGCGGGGCTTACAAAAATGATGCAGTTGTAAAACAAGCAGCCGTCTATATTGGACATAATTGGGACATCAGTCCTCGAAATTAAATTTTGATTGGGGTATTCGAGCTGAAAACTTTAGTATCAATTCAAACTTTACTACACCCAAAAGAATTACGCCGGATAGTCCAACGGGTTTGGACGGAAATGCAAGTACACTGTATGACGGAAGACAATTTACGACAAATCCAGCAAAAAAGTTTTGAGAAAAACTTAGGTCTTAAAGACGTTATCTCCTATTCAGCTGGACTAAACTACCGCATTAAATGAGAGTGTGGCTCTTTACGGTCGTTACTCAAACGGTCGTAAAACACCAGATTTAAGTTATTTTATGAGCATTGCGAACCAAGAACTGACCTCTAATCTTTCAATTGAGGCTCAGGATATTAGAATGGCTGAAATGGGTCTCAAGGTTAAGAAAGAAAACTTTAACTTATTTGTAACGCCGTTCTATTCACTTGCCGCCAATATTCCCAATCTCCAAACCTTTCAAAATGCTGACGTGACCTATTATGCACCACCAAGGGTGTATCAAAAAATAGCAACCACAGGTGTAGAATTAGAAGGTAATGTGAAATTAAACGACAATTTCAACATTAGAGCCGTGGGTATTGTACAAAATTCTGTGGCGAATGAATTTAAAGTTTATTTGGCTAAAACCAACGGACCACAAGATGATCAGTTAGTGGTGTATGATGGTGGAAAAAATAGCGATGTCGGTAATATGTTTACGATTACGCCAAGCTTTAACAAAGGAAACTTTACTGCAGCCATAGACTGGCAATACATGGGTAAGCGTTGGGCAAATGTTGGGAACGCTTTTCAACTTCCCTCTTTTCACTCATTTGACTTACACGCAGGTTACAATATAAACAAGAATATGAACCTTTCTGTGGCAGTGAATAATATTATGAATACTTATGGAATTATGAGTTGGGCAGCACCAGGAGGTTTTCCAGCCTCGTTAGATACGCAAGGGTTTACAAAAACTATGCTGGAGGCCAACAAAAATGCGGTTTACTCGACATTGCCAATCATGCCGAGATCTTTGTTTGTAACTTTTAGTTATAAATTGTAATCTGTTTTTTCATACAATTTTAGTAATTACTTAGCTTGTTGCACGCTTCGCTCGCAAAAGAGGGGAATGTGGTTCATTTTTAGGCGAAGCCGAAAAATGACACCACCTTTCTCCTATCGTTGCGTGAGCAAAAGGCAGATGGCTAAGTAGTTACCAATTTTAAATGAAATAGGGGCAATTCGGTTAGATTGCCCCTATTTTTTTTGAAAGACTACCCCCTCAGTATTTTTTCTAAAATGTGCTTAAAAACAATAAAATCATCAAAAATATATTTATTTCCTACGTTGAAGCCATCAACAACAGCGACTTAGAAGCTGCCATGGCACTAATTTCGGACGATGTCCAATTAATTAATTCCAAATATCGCCCAGAGGTACCCGCCGAAGGAATTGAGCTTATTAGAGTTTATATTTCGGAAACCGTAATAAATGAAAATGGGAAACTTACCATTATAGATTTGAAAGAATATGGCGATGTGGTGGAAGCCCAAATGGAATTTCGAAACGACCGAATCAAACGTTTGGGATTAGAAAGAATTGTTGGCACTGAACGATTCAAGATTAAAGATAATAAAATTATCAATTTTGAATTTAACATGAATCTGCAAGACCCCGAAACCAAGGTGTTCTTTGATTTCGTTAGAAAATTGGAGGCGAATAGACCTCAGTAAATTTACAGCGGTCGTGTTATAGGTAAATGTGTTGCTTGATAGTCTGTACAAACGTCTTTACAATGAAAGTATTAAAAAAAATAGTTGTTTTTTATCTTATCCTTTCGGAAGGCTTCGCCAATGCCCAAGAGCATAGCTCCGCTCCCAGAATTACACCTATTACTCCAAAAATTGGACTTTATACTCGATTTCAAGGTTTGTACGTCTATAATCCCACGGAGGCTCATCACGAACGAAGTTTTCTGTCTGTGCGTACTGGACTTTCCATAAAAAACTATCAATTTGGGATAGGTGCCGATGCCAATTGGTATGGACCGTTTAAAGTATTTAAGGAAAATGTCGGTGTTTTTGTTCGAACTCAACTTTATTAGAATCAATAAAAAATTAAATTAAAATTTCAAAAAAAATGATAAAAAAATCAAATATATACAAATTAAAACTTGAGCTTTTGGAACTGTTAAAGCCCGATGAAAATGTTTACGAACCCATTGAAATTGAGTTTGGCAATCACGATAATATTTTCATGATTATTGAGCGCATGAAAAAGCGAAACCGCTTTAAAACAGAACAAGACTCCGTAGAATTTGCCATTGGATTAAAAATGTTCAGTGAAGTGATGCTAAAAAACAAGGACAATCCTTTATTTGAAGATTTTAGACCTGCTTTTGGTGATTTAATGAAAAAGATAAAGTCACCAGAGTAAGCTATTTACAAATTAGGAAGAGTCCGTCCAGCAGAAATTTAGTTGACAAGCCGGGTACCCTCTCGGCTCATTTTATGAAAAATATTAAACAATGAATAAGTCTTTAATCCTATTTTTGCTCGTTTTTATGTTAAAAACGAGTATTTTAGCCCAAGGCTCGTACCAAACGCTACAAGCCGATTCGATGAAATTAGGCGAGTATGTGCGTACTTTTTTATACCATACGCCGCAAAATTTGCCTAAAAAACCAAAGTTGCTATTTGTGCTACATGGTTCAGGCGGCAGCGGTCAACGCATGGTGCAATTCACGGAACATTGGTTTAGTAAATTGGCAGATGCACAAGGCGATGTCATTGTGGTCTATCCGAACGGCTATAAAGAACATTGGAATGAGTGCCGAAAAGAAGCCAATTTTGAGGCAAATCTTTTGAATATTGATGACAATACGTTTTTTGAAAAAATGATTGATTATTTTGTTCAAAAGTACCACATCAACAGAAAGCAAGTGTTTGTCGTCGGACACTCAAATGGCGGACATGAAGTGTTTAAATTGGCGAAAGAAAGACCTCGATTGTTCAAGAAATATGCGGCGGTAAGTGCCAATTTACCGACACCTTCCAATGATGATTGTGTGGCGACAAATAAGCCTGTTTCCATGATGGTCATTAACGGAACGGGGGATAAAATCAATCCTTACCAAGGCGGCGAAGTCGTGATGACAGGCAGCGCAAAGCGTGGAAACGTCGTTTCTACCGATGAAACGATGCGCTATTGGGCAAATTTGGCGAAAAAAGATTTTTCAAAAGCCATACCATTCGACTTTCCCGATACCGACAAAGAAGACGGCACTACGGCAACTCAATTCTCATTGACCACCAAAAAATACACTATTCGTTTGATAAAAATCGAAAATGGTGGACACGTTTTGAGTGTACCCACAAAAACGCCACCACCTGCATTTATTGGAAAAGCGATACGCGATATAAATATGGCGCAAGTCGTTTTTGATTTTTTCTTTAAAAAATGACGCCTTAAATTAAGTGAGTTACTGATGTTGAAAAAAAGCAAAGAAAAAGAAGCGTCTTTAATCAGTCCGAATGACTTGGGCAGGTTTGTTACGCATACCTCCGAATATGAGGAGGCTTTGCCAATACTCCACGCCAAATTTAAAGTGAATCGGATTGAAAAGTATCGTCCACACATGATTTTCCCCTTGCCACCGCATCGAAAACCTGTTTATGATTTCCTTTTTTTGACACAAGGAACTTCGACACGGGGTAAAGGCATGGATACTTACGATATTTCGTCGAATACATTTTTCTTTTTACCCGCCTATCAAATCCTCAACAATGAATCTATGAGTGAAGACGTGCAGGGTTTTTATTGCCATTTTGACTTAGAGATTTTCAGTAAAAAATTGATTCAAAAAGATTTTTTGGCAGAGTTTCCTTTTTTGCAATATATTGGCAATCCGATTGTTAAAATCCCGCAACAAGCGACCCCCTCAGTACTGAGCATTTTAAAACGCCTTGAATATGAATATGAGCATGGGGCAAAATGCGGTTTTGATTTAATTGGCTCTTATCTTTTAACCTTGTTTTTAGAATTGAAATGTTATGTTCCAATAGAAACAAAAATAGGGACAGATGCTGCGGCACACACCACCCAAAGATATAAAGATGCTTTAGCACACCATATATATGACTACCAAAAAGTATCTGAATTTGCCCAATTATTGAGTATTTCACCCAATCACCTGAACCGTTGCGTACAGGCAACAACGGGCAGGTCTGCCCAAGACCTTTTATCAGAAATGGTCTTATTGGAAGTCAAAGTTTTATTGAAACAGACCCCCCTCAGTATTAGCGAGATTGTGTATAAAATTGGAAAGAAAGACCCCAGCGATTTTAGCCGCTTTTTTAAAAATCAAACGGGTATGACGCCGAAAGAGTATAGAAATTCATAATATACAATTTATTTCACACAAATATTCTCTTCATTTTCAATAGTAATCTAAGTTTTGTGGTATAAAAACGCGGAACCTCGCCGCGTAAAAATCTAATGGAGCGAGCCGTTTTTTTTGTTAAAAATTTGGGCAAAGCCCAAATTTTTAACAAAAAAAACGGCTCGCTCCGAAAAAAACTCTCCGCGCGGCTGAAGGTGGCGCGTTTTGGGTGACTACCACAAAACTTAGGTTAGTAGGAATTCAAATACTTGATTTCACATATTTTATGCTTGTTAATGCCTAACAAGCACCTTGTTTAACCCATAATTTTGTCTGATAGAAATAATACAAAATATTCTATTAAAACCACCTATTTTACAAAATTAAACAAGGCAAATCATTGAAATGAAAAAATTACTAAACTCTCTGCAAAGGATAATAAAACCTTTTTTATGCCTATTTTTTATGCTCTGCACGGTAGGCTTATCCGCTCAAAATGTTTCTGGTACGATTAAAGACAACGGAGGTTCGCCTATCGTAGGAGCATCAGTCTTAGTTAAAGGGACAAATAATGGTACTATTGCAGATGGCAATGGGGCTTTTACACTCAACAATGTCGCAAAAGGCTCAACTTTGGTCGTGTCTTTTGTGGGTTTCAAAACCCGAGAAATCAGTGCCGATGGTTCATTGGCGATTACTTTGAATGAAGGCGATGCTTTAGATGAAGTCGTCGTCACGGGTGTATTCGACAAACGTTCGGCTTTGAGTTCGTCTATCGCTATTTCATCATTGGGAACAAAACAAATTGATAGGATTGTTCCCGTCAGTGCGGCTGATTTATTGAAAAACGTGCCGGGCATTTATGTCAACAGTTCTTTGGGTGAAATCCGCAATACGGTCAACGCGAGGGGTGTCACAACGGGCAGAAATAACGGATCAAGCGGTTACGACTATGTATCTATGCAGGAAGACGGTTTGCCCGTAGTGAATGCACTTATGGGTGATTTTTCGCCTGATATGTTCACAAGGGTAGATGCTACTTTGGGTAAATTGGAAGCCGTGCGCGGTGGTTCTGCTTCAATTACGGGTGCAAATGCCCCAGGCGGTATTTTCAATTATATCTCAAAAACAGGTGGCGACAAGCTCGAAGGTGAAGTAAGAGCGCGTTTTGGTCTTGAAGGCAACGGTAAAAACCCGTATTACAGAGGTGATTTCAATATTGGAGGACCCCTCAGTAAAAACTTGACTTACAACGTTGGTGGCTTCTATCGCCAATCAAATGGCGCACAATATCCGGGCTACGCCGCTAACTATGGCGGTCAGGTTAAAGGTAATTTACTGTACAAATATGGTACAGGCTCGTTAAAGCTCTTGGTAAAAGTCTTAGATGACCACAATTTGACGGCAGAAGGCATTCCTACAACGAACTATACGGACATGAAACCTGCAACAGGTTTTGATAACACATCTTCTGTCTTGCCGCCCGCTATCAGCGTCACTACGCCGTTATTGGATAGAGGCAATTTGACCTATAATCCTTCGGATTTATGGCACTCAAAAGATAAATCAGTGGGTCTGAATTGGGAGCAAAACTTGGGTGAAACGGGTTGGAAACTTACCAATAATATGCGTTATTCAAGCAAAAGCAACGAAGCATTTACGCCGTTGACTGTTGTTACGCCGATTAATATGGAAAACATCGTTACCTATTTTATTTTAGGTTCGCTTCATCCGCCAACACAAATTATTCCGGGTACTTATGACATTTCAGTAGGTGGCAAGAGTATTATGACCGTTAAATCTTTCAGTGGTTTCGATTATCGTGTCGTCGCGAATACGGCTCCGGGTAGTGCCATTGCGCCTAATTCATTGTTTTTTACCCCACTTATTTATCAAAATCGCAAAGCCAATGAGTTTTTAGACCAATTTAATTTTAGTAAAAGAACTAAAAATATGACTTTCAATATTGGTGGTTTTATTGGCATCACAAAATATGACGGTCTTCAAGGCTCGCAAGGTGTGGCTTTAACGACGATTCAAAACCGCCCACAACCCGTCAATATTAAAGTAACTTACGGCAATCCAAATCCAACCGACCCTAAAAACGGGACAGTCTATCAAGTAACAAACCCTAACGGTGTGGTCAATGTCGGTGCCGACCAAGGGTATGCTGTTGAGGCGATAAATCAAAATCAAAAGGCTTTGTTTTTTGCCCATACTTGGGAAATCAACAATCAATTGACATTTGATTGGGGTGCGCGTTATGAAAATATCAATATTAACGGCGTGAACAACGCTCGTGCAATAGGTCCAGTAGGTACAGGCGGCTTGGATAACAACCCATTGACCTTGTATGACAATTCAAATTCCGTTTTGGGCGCAGCCTTTAAGTATGATAAAACATTGAGTTATGTCTCTTATTCAGGTGCATTGAACTACAAAATTTCGGATAATATGGCGATTTATGGTCGTTACTCTAATGGTAAAAAAGCACCGGGTTTTCAAGTTTATCAAAACGTTACAAACACGTTTAATGAAACCAATTTAAAACCAGAAATTCAAACTATTCAACAATTTGAAATGGGTTTTAAAGCGAGAACAGAACATATTTCAACCAATATCACGCCTTTTTATAGCTCTTTGGAGAAAATTCCGACGGCGGTTACTTTTACAGATACTAAGGGCGCATTGTACAATCCACCAGTTCTTTACAATAATCTAAAAACGTATGGTGTGGAAATAGATGGAACTTACAAAATTTCGGATAATTTTGGTATTCGCGGTGTTGTTACTTTACAAGGGTCAAATGCGGCAACCTACAAGTCTTGGGTACATTTGCCAACAGGTAGCGCCAGTACACCAGACTCACTTATTGATAATTCAGGTAATGGCATCGCACACTTGCCAAACGTTATGGCAAATATTACCCCAGAATATTCAAATGACAAGTTTTATGCGGGTCTTACGTGGTCATATATGGGCAAACGTCAAGCGAATTTTGCCAATTCTTTCCAGTTGCCAGCATTTGGTCAATTCAATTTGTCAATGAGCTACAACATTACGCCTAAATTCAGTTTGAGTGCCAACGTCAATAACTTGCTGAACCAATATGGTGTCATGGGTTGGGTCGGACCGGGTACATTCCCCGACAACTTGAACTTGGAAGGCTTGTCAAAAGAGGCGATTGCTGCTAATCCAAATGCATTCCATCAATCTTTTGCAATACCTGCGAGAGCGTATTTCTTGACAGCGACTTATAAGTTTTAGTTATTTTTTCATTCAATTTTAAATGAAATAGGGGCAATTCGCAAAAATTGTCCCTATTTTTATTTCCTCATTGTTGTCAATTTTTTTTGGTACTTTCGTAAATTTAGTAGGTGTAAGATTTAGGAAATTTTAAAAATTTCCTAAATCTGGATTTGTCCGTATTTTCTAAGCAAACTACTGAGGGGGTGATTTTTTATAATTTTCATTACCCACAACTTTTACAAAAGTACCATTTTTTTCAAAATTTGTAATTACTTAGCCCATAGCTCTCCCGAAGGCTTTCGGGATGTAAACAGACTTCGCTCGCAAAAAAGGGGAATGTGGTTCGTTTTTCGGGCTTTGCCCGAAAAACGAACCACCTCTCCTCCCTCGCGCGAGGGGAGCGAGCACGTGACTAAGTAAAAACGTTATTTTTTAAATAACGTTTTTAAATATATAATTTATTTCACACAAATATTCTCTTTATTTTTCAATAAGAAGAATTTAAATGCTTGATTTCACATATTTTATGCTTGTTAATGCCTAACAAGCACCTTGTTTAGTGCCTAATTTTGTCCAATGAAAATAATACCGAATATTCTATTGAAATAACCTAATTTTAAGAACTAAACAAGGTAATCTGTTGAAATGAAAAAATTATCACAAACTTCTCTTGTAGGTATGAAACACTTTTTTTGCCTACTCTTTTGCCTACTTTTAGGCAGTTTTTCCAGTCTATTCGCTCAATCGGGCAAACTTTCGGGCAAGGTAACTGGCTCAGATGGCTCACCACTTGTAGGGGCTACTGTTTTAGTGAAAGGCACAACAAATGGGGCGACAACAGACGCTAACGGCGTTTTTATTCTCGCAAATGTAGCAACAGGCACGCCCTTAATGGTGTCGTATGTGGGGCATACAACTATAGAAATTGTTGCTGCCGACAACCTAAGCATCTCGCTTACTGAGGGGGCAGCCTTAGAAGAAATTATTGTGACTGCCGACAAACGGGAAGAAAGTATTCAAAAAACTTCGATGTCTATTTCGGCTATCAAAGGCATTACTTTGCGTGAAAACGGCTTAACTTCCGTTGATCAAATATTGCGCGATGTGCCAAATGTGAACGTGCAAGGGGCAGCACGAGGTTTTGTAATTGCCATGCGGGGCATTGGTTCTGACTTGCCGCCGGGTGTAGGTGAAAGCTCTGTTTCAACCAATTACGATGGTATTTATAATTTTCGTGCAGAAGCGGGTACTTTGGGTTTGTACGACATGGAAAGGGTAGAAGCACTGAGAGGTCCCCAAGCCACTTTGTACGGACGAAACGCAACGGGTGGTGTGGTCAATTTTATTTCAAAAGACCCGACCAACAAATTAGAAGGCTATGGCTCTGTTGAAAGAGGTTCTTACAATCTTTTGCGCTTGGAAGGTGCGGTGAATGTGCCTTTGAGCGACAAAATATCAGTTCGTACTTCATTTGCCAATGTCAATCGGGACGGTTATTTGAGTAATGGTCAAAATGATGCTGTTGGTTCGGGTGTGCGGACTAAGTTAAAATTTTCACCTTCCGATGATGTGACCATAAAACTCAATTATGAATTTAACAAATTGGGTGGCAAAGGACCGGGTTTTACACCGTATTCCACTTATAGTGTGTATGAAAAAAGCGGTGTCGTGGACAGTGCCTTGTACAATCCAACGACTGACAATCAACAACAAACTTATGTTGCTAACAAAGTGTGGGCAGATATGAGCTTCAATGTAGGACCGGGCGTTATCTCCTTAATTCCTGCCTATCAACACGCTAAGGGCAAGGTTTGGGGCGATAATGGACGTGGATTAAGTTCCTCACTTGACCCAAAATCAGCGATTCAAAAATCTTTTGAAGCGCGATATGGCGCAAAAGCGGGTTCAAAAATCAATTGGGTGGCTGGGTTTTATTACTACGATTTAGAAAATAATATTTTTGGAAATGGTCCGCCACCAGCCGTTTTAAATACCGATAAAACAAAATCTTCGTCGGTATTTGGACAAGTAACTATTCCCGTAGCTTCTTCATTCCGAGCCTTGGTAGGTGCACGGTATGCTTCGGACACCAAAAGTTACATACAGCCAAGCAATAATCCATCTACTGCTGAAAAAAATTGGAAAGCCTTTGATTGGAAAGTGGGTTTGGAGGCAGATTTAGCCGAAAACTCAATGGCTTATTTGACGGTTGCAACAGGACATCGGGCAGGTGGTTTCAACAGTTTTCCGGGTGGAGGCGGTAAGACTTTCAACCCAGAGTCTTTGATTTCTTACGAATTGGGTACAAAAAATAAATTGGCGGATAACCGTTTGTTGGTCAATGCAGCTTTATTTTATTATAATTACAAGGGTTTTCAAGTGGCTGACTTCTTTTTTCCGCCCGGTTCACCATTTCCAGTTTTGGAGTTAACCAATCACGATGTTATCAATAGAGGTCTTGAATTGGAAACAAAATATGCGGCTTCTCGCAATACAAATTTGAAGTTTAATTTCACATATTTGAAATCTACTTATAACGAAGATTTTGTCTTACACGGTGGACCACTTGACGGACCTGACCCGCTACAAATGAACGGTAAAACACTGCCTCATGCACCGGGTTTGACGCTTAATGTGGGGATAGACCATTCTTTTGTCACGGATTCAAAGTTAAGAATAACACCTTCTATCAGCTATCGTCATAATGGCGAGCAATGGGTCGCGCCTTTTCTGGGGGCAAGTCAATACCAAAAAGGCTTTTCAATTATTGATGTGTCTGTGAAAATAGCTGCGCCCAATGGTCGTGTTAGCCTTAATGCTTATGCCAGAAATGCAAGCAATTATGTTCAAAAAATTGCATTTTTTGGCGATAGTGCTCTTACAGGCGCACCGCGTCAAATAGGTTTAGTGCTTTCGGCGATGTTTTAATGAAGATTTGAGGATTTGAAGATTTGAGATGCTCTTTTCAAATCCTCAAATCCTCACCTACTCAAATTCTCAATCTCTTTATCACAATTCTGCAAATAAAATTACATTAAATTACTATACACTTTTTTATATCGTGTTCTTTTTTGCTCGCTTCGCTCGCAAAAAAGCGGGAAAGTGGTTCGTTTTTCGGGCAAAGCCCGAAAAACGAACCACATCCCCTTCTTTTGCGAGCGAAGCGAGCAAAAGTGTATAGTAGTTTAAAATTACATATATAAGTTTTTTAAAACTATGGCAAATTTTAATAGAAGAAATTTTATAAAATACGCAGGACAAGCTACGGCATTAGCAACTATGGGTTTGTCCGCTTGTAAAAATGAAACTACTTCAAAAGAGGCAGTCAAAGCCGTTGCAAGCGGTAAATTTCAAATTTTCAAAAAAGGCGAATACCTCCCTTTTGAAAAATCAACCATAGAAGACCGTTTGGCAATTGCGGCGGGTAAAAAACAAGGGGGCATGTCGGGTATGCCGCCACCACCACCGCCGCCTTCTGGTGCAGGTGAGGGTAAAAAAGAAAACAGTGCACCGCCGCCACCGCCACCGCCAATGGGTCCTCCGCCGGGACTAAATACCGTGAAAGCGGAAGATATATTGAAACACAACCGATTGATGGACCCCTACAATCCTTTGTTTTCGGATAAAAAATATGCACAAGCGGCTGGACACCCCGATATTCCAGCCTTCCCTGGGTTTGCAATGCCGATGGCTGAAGCAATGGATTTGACGATTCCTGAAACTTTGGGCGACCAATGGTATTATGCCAATGACGGAACGGATTTGCACTACACCCGCCATATTTACGCAGGCGACGTGTTGGAATCCAAACGGGTTGCAGCCAAATTTGAAGAACTCACCGAAGATGGTACGAATCTCCGCCATTTTGCGATGCGTGGACAGGGTGAAACAAGAGATGCCAAAGGGAATGTAGTCGTGAGTGGTGCGACCACTCTACGCAATGCTTACCGAAAGATTATTGATGGCAGCACAAAACCGTCTTTCACCGAAACCATGACCGAATGGACGCTTGATTTTCCAAAAGCGCATTATACAACCGATGCAGAATGGGATTATATCCGTGAATTGTGGAAAAAAGAAACGATTCGCGGTGGAAAAGTCTATTGGGAAGATGTCAAAGTGGGCGAAGAACCCGCTTGGACGTGTTCGGGTCCTATTTCACATTTGGATATTATTGCTGCCAATCCAATTCCAATGGCATTAAATCCCCGTATGATGCCCAAAGAAGCCATGAATGGTTGGTTTCGGGACAGTTATGGTAATTATTTGCCGATTTACAGTATGCACTATGGCGGACGCACGATTCCCAATATGCGGGCAGTGTTTTACAATTTTACGGCTGCCAATCATGTTATCCGTGCGGTGACTAATTTTATTGGCGATACGGGTTTAGTGACCCGTTATAGTTGGTATTTTATGCAATTGTTCAAAGAAATGCGCTTGCCAAGAGAAGTCAATGGCGGCGAATATTTGGATAAAGTACCCGCTTTGAAAGGCAAATCTTTGAATCGGCATGGTTCGGACGGAGATACCGTCATCGGCAAATCCTACATTACAGACAAATATGTGAAAGATGGCAATCACCTTATTGATATGACGTGTTGGGGTGAAACACTTGACGGGGATATATTGCAATTGGTGGCAGTTACTGTTAAATTACCGTCAAAAATGGGGAAGTGACCCCCTCAGTATCAGCTTGTTTTTATAAAAATAAATCATCTAAACTTAAAGTATTGGAGACTAAACCACTTGAATATTGATTGGATATTAAGCCAAAAGTGGTGATAAATAGCCAATTGACTTGCTTTTTGGTTTTGGTAATATTTTGAAAACGCCACATTTTTTGGCGCAATTGGTCGGCATACGTTTTTGTCAAAGTAAAAGGTTGATTGTAAAATTTGATTTCAAAAAGATTGATAGTATGGTCATTTCTATCCAAAACCATATCAATTTGTACGCCTTCTTCTTGGTCTGTTCCTTTTTGGTAAAAAGAAGAAACGGTTGAAAAAATTCCTGCAATGCTGAGGGCTTGTCGGATTTGGTCGCTGTGTTTCATACAGACGCTTTCAAAGGCAAAACCCGACCAAGATTTATAGGTAGGTGTTTGACTCAAATGATGCCATAGATTGCGCCCTTGTTGGCGGTTTTTTTCAATAAATTGAAGATAAAATAAGGAATATTCATCTGAAAGGCGATACAGTTTGTCTTTTTGAGCTTTGCCAAAAGGATAAATTTCGGAGATAAAGCCCGATTGTAACAGTTCATTGATAAGGGTTGTCAAACCACCACCGTTGCTTAATTTGCTGTGCTCAATGAGTTCGTTGCGGGTCATACCTTGACGCTTCTGAGCAAGCGTCCGAATAACTAAAATGTGGTTGTCTGAATTGGGAAATAAAGAAGGGTACAGCCGATTAAATTCATCTATTAATGCCCCATTGTCTGAAAAACAAAGGGTATCAATGTTTTGAATCACGCTTTTAGTGGGGTCAATTTTTTTTAAATAATGTGGAATACCCCCAAGTGCCATATACAATTGAACAATTTGATAACGGTCATAAAATGTGTTGCGACTTTGCAAATATTGTTCGGTTTCGTATAAAGTAAAAGGTAATAAATGAATGTGTCTGGTAATGCGATTGTGAAGCCCTCCTGTGTCGTTCACTACTTTTTGAATCATCCAAGAAGCGGCTGAACCACAAATAGCAATGACCAAATTTTGACGCGATGCCCAACTGTTCCAAAAATAACCAAAGGCTTCTAAAAAACCCGATTTTTGACCAGCGAGCCATGGCAATTCGTCAAAAAACAACACTTTTTTGCTATCAAAATTACTTTTTTGTATGTAACCACGCAATAAACGAAATGCCTCAGACCATGTTGCGGGTGGTTTGATGGCAAAATCAGTTTTTGAAAAATCACTCAACTGGTCTGCAAAACTTTCTAATTGGGTTTCTAATAAGCCATTTTGAGTACCAATTAATTCAAAAACGATATGATTTTTATAGGCTTCTGCAATTAAAAAAGTTTTACCAACACGCCGCCGACCTGTGACTGCAATGAGTTCGGCTTCGTTTGATGACAGTGCGTTTTCTAAGATTTTTAGTTCGGGTTTGCGCCCTATGATAATTGTTTGCATGACTATTTTTTGATACTTTTTAAAATTATACTTTGCTTAAACAGCGTAAAAATACATACTTTAAGCAAAGTATAAAAATTATACTTTGCTTAAATGCAATAAAAATATATAGTTTAAGCAAAGTATAAAAATTCATACTTCGCTTAAATTCAATAAAAATATATAGTTTAAGCAAAGTATAAATCAAATCACTTTATAAAACATTAATTTTTAGTAAATTATCTCCAAATACTGAGGGGGGCTATTCTAAATTATAAAATGAAAAAAATGAAAAACCTGTTTAATTATCGGCTATTACTCTTAGCCTTCACCCTTTTTGTTTTTGCAAATTGTAAGAACGCGCCTTCTATTTCTTCGGGCAATTCAACGGCAACAAAAGCCGTAGAAACTATTGGGGATTTTGTCAAAAGGTATCCAAACGAATATTCGGCGCGAGAAAAACCGATATTCGATAAATTTATGGCAGATGCAAAAGCCATTAACGAACGTGGCGAGATTGACCTTCAAGCCTTAGTGAGTGGCAAACTACCGCCTAATACAGTAGGTATTGGACCCGTTTTAGCCGTCAAAGAGGATATGATTCGTTATGTGAACAACAAATATGACCCCGATAATGGTGTGCTAAATGTTGCTGTCTATGCCAAAAAATTAGGCTTGGCTAATATTACTGCCTATCCGACCTTTGCCGCCAATGATGATGTGTTTATGATACACATGCCCGGAGAATCGCGTGATGGGATGTTGGTCAGCGATTTGAACCACAATATCACGTTTTATAAATCCATTTATCCCGGTGATAAACTCTATTATGTCCACAATAAACGCACTATTTTGGACAATACGCCCAAAGAAGGGTCGCAATACCGAAGTATGGCTTTTCAATACGAAGGCAGTATTTACAACCAAAAAGCGGAAAAAGTGAACGATGTCATTTTCAGAGTGACCGAAAGTTATACCACCTACAAAGAGGGTGTAACGCCCCCGCCAAGTACGGGACCTACGCCTCCGGGCTGGATTGCGCCGAAATGGGATAGCCGCCCTAACCATGTTTACACGGATAAAGATTATGATACGCTAAAAGATTTATGGTCAAAAGAAAAACGGCAGGGTGCAACGCCTTTATTTTACGAAGATGTGAAAATTGGCGACCAACCCACAACAACCGTTGATGGTCCAATTACGGCTTCTGTTATGCCACAAGAACCTTTTGGCAATGGCTTAGGTGGTAGCCGAACTTTGCGTAAGGAAATTTTGACCCCCTCCGTATTTAAGACAATGACTAAAAATGCCTTAGGTATTTACCAAATGCCAAACGCCGCCGATAATGTACCCGTTGTGCCTAAATTTGAAAGATTGGCAGGTGCAGGTGGACCGCCACCACCGCCGCCGCCACCTTCTGGAACAAATGATATAAAAACGGCTGATTTACATAAAATGCAAGACAATACCCGTAGTGTTCTTATCAATTTTTTGGGGCGAGATTTGGCAATACGTCACCTCAACAATTGGATGGGCGATGCAGGGTGGTTGAAAAATATCCGTTGGGGTATCATGGAACCAGCCGCCATGGAAGCGGTGGGTTTGAAAGTGCCGACAAGTCCTTTTTCTGAACGCTATTTGCATCGTGTACCGTTTATGAAAGACAAACACATGAACGCACATGGTTTGACGAATGATGTAGCGATTGTAAATTCCTACGTTTATGACAAACACGTTGTCAATGGTGAAAATTTGGTAGAACTCGTTTGGTGGATTGAAACGATAGATGGTTATCTTTTTGAAGAAGGCGGGGCAACGATAAAATTACCTTCCAAGTAGTCGCGAATTTTTTCATACATTCTCTGTTAAAATAGGGGCATTTGTTTTACTTTGCCCTTATTTTTTAACCTATTGTAATATTTAGGTATTGTGGTTTTATGGTATTTTGGCAAATCATAAAAGCAAACAGATTAAAGTAATCTAAGTATTTTATATTATTAAAACTTCCGCAACCATATTACCATAAAACCAAAATACCATAACACCTAAATAATTACAACCTATTAAATATTTAAAAATGAAACCCATTTTAAATACAATTTTTGAGGTCAATGCTCAAAAAGTGAATGCTATATTGGCACGTCTTACGGTTGAAAATAGCCAAAATCGCATCAATCCGCAAACAGGAACGGCAGGTTTTTACATGCGCCATATCGCAGAAGCACAAATTATGTTGTCCAAAGAATTTTTTGGTTCTGCCGCCAATTTGCCTTATGGTAAACCTTTTACGCTTGGCGTTGCGGCAGATGACGGCAGATTGTACGATGTAGAAGAAACAAAAGCCTTAATGGAATCGGGTTATGCCGCCATACAAGAAGCGATTAAAAAACTAAAAAAAGCCGATTGGGATACCCCAAAACCGACCCGTTTTTTTGGAGACATAACGCCCCTTCAAGGATTTTCAAGGCTACTCAATCACAATGCCCACCATTGCGGACAAATTGAGTTGGCGATTAAAAAAGGGGAAAAAGTGTAGGGGTTAATCCTATTCGATACGAATTTCACGAATTCATTCGTGAAATTCGTATCGAGATAAACGCTTAATTTTCGATAATTGATTTTGCATGGCTTTAGGAGCAAAACGCCTATACCCATTTTTCAGAAATAAGTAATTTTGAGCATTAGAAAATAACGTGAACAATAATGAAAAGCGCATTTCTAAAACCCTTACACGTTGGTATCAGCGTTGCCAATATGGAAGAATCTATACACTGGTATCAAGATAAATTAGATTTTGACTTGATGTGGTGCAAGCACTTCCCAGAACTGAAAACCAAAATTGCTTTTTTAAAACATGGCAATTTTGAGGTAGAACTTTTTGAAGCCGACAACTCTATTGCTTTGCCTGAAGAACGCAGACTGCCCATATCAGATTTGGAAACACAAGGCACAAAACACATTGCTTTTGGTGTGAAAAACATAGAAAAACTCTTTAAACGCTTTCGTACGGAGGGGGTAGATATTGTTTTTGGTCCCGTTGAAAGTCCACCCAAAGATGCCATTTTTGGCTTTATTCGGGATAATTCGGGGGTTTTAATTGAAATTATTGAAAAAAAATAAAAAAAATGCAATCAAATAAGTTTTTTACCTACGAAAATAAATTACTCATAGTCCTATTTTTCACCTTCGGTTTGATATTTATGGACAAAATGAGTTTTACCTTTCTTTTGCCTTTTATCCAAAAAGATTTAGGTTTTAGCAATACCCAAAGTGGCTTGGTTCTGGGTATTTTATCTGCCTTTTTTGGCATTTCTACCCTTGTTTTTTCTATTTATTCGGACATTATTGGCTCAAAAAAGAAAATGTTGGTCATATTCGTGATACTGTTTTCATTGGCAACCTTATCAGTAGGTTTGATTAGTGATTTCAATTCCATGTTAATTGTTCGCGCTTTAATGGGTATTACTGAGGGACCCGCAGTGCCGCTTATTTTATCCACCGTTTTGGCTGCCTCTACGGTTAGTCGTCGAGGATTCAATATGGGACTCATAAAAGGGGCGGGTCCGTTAATGTCTGGCGTATTTGCCCCCATGATTTTAATACCCATTGCCTTGTCTTCCAATTGGAAATGGGGTTTTTACACCTTAGCCATTCCGGGATTTATCATGGCTACCGTAATTTGGTTTTTTATGAAAGAACCTGTTTTTGAATCTGAAGAAAAACCAAATTGGAATGAATTGAAAGGCGTTATCAAAAACCGCAACGTACAATTATGTCTATTGATTAGCATTTTTTTTATGACCAATTTGATTTCATTTATTGGTTTTGCCCCGCTTTATTGGGCAAATATGAAGCAGGTGCCGCAGAGTGAAATTTCAGTTTTTCTTGCTGTTTTTGGTATAGGTTGTTTTGTGTGGTTCTTTGTAATACCCATGTTATCAGACAAATTTGGACGTAAACCTACTTTGACGTTTTTTGCATTGGCTTCTATGGCGTTACCCTTGGTGATGGCAAATTTCAACCTTAGTTTCGGTATGACTATTCTTGTACTACTTACTTTGACGTGTGCTATGGGTTATATGCCCTTGTTTGATGCGGTTATTCCTGCGGAGTCCGTTCCACATAAATACGCTGCAACAGTTATGGCTTTGACTGTTTTAACAGGAGAAGTGATTGGGGGTACTTTAGGTCCCATCATTTCGGGTATGATGGCAGATAAATACGATTTACATGCCCCGTTTTATGTGGGTGCAACGGCAGCGTTTATTGCTTTTTTATTGTCATTGGGCATAAAAGAGACGGCACCTAAAGTGAGGATTTGATCGTAAAAATTAATCAAACCCTTACATAATCAAATAATAAAAAATATAAAAATGGCAAAAAAGAAATATAACGGACGTTTAAAAGGCAAAACTGCCCTCGTAACAGGCATCGGTGCGGGCATCGGACAAGGTTGCGCGCTCATGTTCGCTCGTGAAGGTGCGCAGGTTTTTGGCAGCGACATCAACGCAAAAGCCGCTGAAGCAACCTTAGCCATTGCAAAAAAAGAAGGTTTATCCATGCAAAGCCTTGATGCCTTAGATTTGACGAATGAAACAGATGTTGAAACATTGGTTGAACGGGCGTTTCAAACTTATGGTAAAATAGATATTTTGGTCAATGCTGCCGCCTTTTGCGATTTCAAACCAATTGAAGAATTGGATTATGAAACCAATTGGAAAAAGAGCATCCGAGGTGAATTGGATATTGTCTTTCTCGCTTGTCAAAAAGCATGGAAATATTTAAAAATCAATGGGGGTTCTATCATCAATTTTTCATCTGCCAATCGGCGGCAAGTTTTAAAAGGCTCGCCCGCTTTGGTGCATTGTGCCACGAAAGGCGGTGTATATTCCATGTCTATTCAAATGGCGTGTGAAGGTGGCCCTTTTCAAATCAGAGTGAACACCATTTCCCCTGGGTTGGTGCATACCGCAGCGACTGACCATTTGGTGCAAGACCCTAATTTTTTGCCTTTTTTAAATGAAAAACACATGTTGGGGCGTATCGGAAAACCCGAAGATATTGCATTCGCTGCCTTGTTTTTAGCATCTGATGAATCAAGTTGGGTGACAGGGGCAGATTTTCCGATTGATGGCGGAGCGTCAAAATGGTAGTTTATCAACATCTAATCCACAAATATCAAGCGTATGAAAATAATAAAACGAGGTGATAAAGCCTACGAAGAAGCCCGAGTGGGCAGAGTTTTCAATCACCGCGTACCCGACCGCTATCCTATTGCAATTGCCTTTCCCCGAAATGCAGAAGACGTTGCCACTGCCGTAAAACTCGCCAATACTGAGGGGTATAAAATTGCTACTCGGGCGGGTGGACATAGTTGGGCTGTGTGGAGTGTGCGTGATGAAGCCATTTTAATTGATTTGAAATATTTCAATAAAATAAAACTCAATAAAAAAAACAAAATCGTTCAAGTACAACCTGCCGTAAAAGGTGGTTTGGAACTCAATCCTTTTTTGAAAAAACAGGGTTTGATGTTTGCCGGTGGACATTGTCCGACTGTTGGCGTAGGCGGTTTTTTATTGCAAGGCGGACAAGGTTGGAACGCTCGTGGTTGGGGTTGGGCGTGTGAGCAAATTGTTGCACTCGATATTGTAACTGCCGACGGTGAAATAGTGCGCGCCGATGCCACTCAAAATACAGACCTTTATTGGGCAGCAAGAGGAGCAGGACCGGGCTTTTTTGGGATTGTCACTTGTTTTCATTTGAAAACCCGAATTGCACCTAAATTTATGGTTGCCAGCACGTATTTATATCCTTCACGCCATGCCCAAACGATTCTGAAATGGCTTCAAGAAATTCATACGGGTATTTCAACGACTGTCGAAATAGTGGCTCTTGGGCAGTCTGCCCCTTCGATTGAAGGCGTGGAAGGAACGGATATTCCTGTAATGATTGTTCATGTTTTGGCTTTTGAAGATACGCACGAGGCAGGTATCGAAAGTTTAAAACCCTTTGATGATTGTCCTGTTATTGACGATGCATATATGGTTAGAAAAAATTATTTGACCACGTTTGAAGAACAATTTGCCTTACAAATTGAAGCCAATCCAGAAGGGCATCGTTGGACAGTCAATAATGCGTGGTTGGAAGGCACACCCGAAGAAGTTTCAAAGACAATCGCGCCCGCTTTTACTCATTTGCCGAACCCAAAAGCGTTTACATTGTGGTACAGCATGGCTCCTTTGCGCCCATTGCCCGATATGGCTTTTTCGTTGCAAACCGATATTTATTTAGCAACTTATGTGGTTTGGAAAGACGAAAAAGATGATGAATTGAATAAAAATTGGGTTAAAAACACCATGCACCACATTGAACCTGTCACCGCAGGGCAATACACAGGTGACTCCGATTTTCAAGTGCATCAACGAAAATTTGTTTCAGATACGAATTGGGAGAAACTAAAAGCCATTCAAAAAGTACGTGACCCCAACAACATTTTTGTAGGCTATTTGACTTCGGATAAGGATACTTTAAATAAAAATAAATTTGTTAAAAAAATGGATAGACAAACTTTTGATGACTACATCAAGCGATTCAACGAGCAAGATATGACTGCTTTTGAGCAATATTTATCGCCTACTATGAAAATGGTGAATGGCACTTTGGCTTTTGAGGGCGTTCAAGGTATGAAAGACCATTATACTAAAATATGGAAAAATTTCACTGAACAATTGACCGTTGAAAAATTCGTGAGTGATGATAAATACTTAGCTGTACAGCTTTGGGCAAGATTCACGGCATTGTTCGATGATACCGAATCACTTTTCGGTGCTGTTAAAAAAGGGGAAACATTTGATTTTAGGGGCATCATTATGTACACCCTCAAAAATGGACAATTCGAGGAAATCAAAGTCGCTTATAATAGCTTTATTTTTACAGACATTCATGGCGTAGAAAAAGACTTGGGTATTCCGCATTAAAAATGAAAAAATACTGAGGGGTATCCTCTCGGCTCATTTTATGAAAAATAGGTAACTGTTTGCCACACGCTCGCTTCGCTCGCGCAGAAAGGGGCAATGTGGTTCATTTTTCGGCTTTGCCGAAAAATGAACCACCTCTTTTTCTGTCGTTGTGCGAGCAAAAGGCACATAGCTAAATAGTTACAAAAATAGTAAGTAATGAACAAGTCTTTAATCCTTTTTTTGCTCATTTTTATGTTAAAAACGAGTATTTTAGCCCAAAATTCTTACCAAACGCTACAAGCCGATTCGATGAAATTAGGCGAGTATGTGCGTACTTTTTTATACCATACGCCGCAAAATTTGCCTAAAAAACCAAAGTTGCTATTTGTGCTACATGGTTCAGGCGGCAGCGGTCAACGCATGGTGCAATTCACGGAACATTGGTTTAGTAAATTGGCAGATGCACAAGGCGATGTCATTGTGGTCTATCCGAACGGCTATAAAGAACATTGGAATGAGTGCCGAAAAGAAGCCAATTTTGAGGCAAATCTTTTGAATATTGATGACAATACGTTTTTTGAAAAAATGATTGATTATTTTGTTCAAAAGTACCACATCAACAGAAAGCAAGTGTTTGTCGTCGGACACTCAAATGGCGGACATGAAGTGTTTAAATTGGCGAAAGAAAGACCTCGATTGTTCAAGAAATATGCGGCGGTAAGTGCCAATTTACCGACACCTTCCAATGATGATTGTGTGGCGACAAATAAGCCTGTTTCCATGATGGTCATTAACGGAACGGGGGATAAAATCAATCCTTACCAAGGCGGTGAAGTCGTGATGACAGGCAGCGCAAAGCGTGGAAACGTGGTTTCTACCGATGAAACGATGCGCTATTGGGCAAATTTGGCGAAAAAAGATTTTTCAAAAGCCATACCATTCGACTTCCCCGATACCGACAAAGAAGACGGCACTACGGCAACTCAGTTCTCATTGACCACCAAAAAATATGCTATTCGTTTGATAAAAGTCGAAAATGGTGGACACGTTTTGAGTGTACCCACAAAAACGCCACCACCTGCATTTATTGGAAAAGCTATCCGTGATATAAATATGGCGCAAGTCGTTTTTGATTTTTTCTTTAAAAAATGACCCCCTCAGTATTTTTGGGCTTTCAGTATTTTAAACTCAAATAATATGTCCTCAATAAAAAAAGTGCTTATCGTAGGAAGCGGGCTTGGTGGTATGTCCTTGGGCATCGCATTAAGACAGGCTGGTATTGAAGTCGAAATCGTTGAAATAAACAAAGAATTTAATGTTTATGGTGTAGGCATACTTCAACAACCCAATCAGTTGAGAGCCTTGGATACGCTTGGGCTTGCAGATGCTTGTATGGAGCGTGGTTCGCTTTATGGTCTTTTAAAAATGTGTACCGATTCAGGACATGAATTTGGCAAAAGTGGCGTTCCTCCTGTTGGCAGATTCGACAAAAATAATGGTATTTCACGCAAAGTTTACCACGAAATATTGTACGAAAAGGCTGTTTCAATGGGTGTTACAATTCGGATGGGCTTGACAGTAGCGGAAATTAAAAATAATAAAACATCGGTTGGTGTAAAATTTACAGATGGTAGCGAGGGGGTTTATCAATTAGTTGTGGGGGCAGATGGTGTGCGGTCGAAGGTGCGGTCTCTCGTTTTTGGCAATTTGAAACCTCAATATATTGGGTCGTCTGTTTGGCGTTACCCTTTCAAGCGTTCACCTGATTTAGACACTGGTTATATTTTTTATGGCAAGAAAACCAAAGCGGGTATTGTTGCCATGAACGCCGACATGATGTACATATTCGTTGTTGCGGCAGAAGGCGATGACAATCCGCATATTCCTGACCATGAATTAGTGCCTCGATTAAAAGCACATTTATCGGAATATCCCGCTAAAATGGTTGCTGATTTGGTTGAACAAGTCACAGACCCGCAAAAAGTGGTCTATCGCCCCTTAGAAGCCTTGTTATTACCTGACCCTTGGTACAAAAACCGAGTCGTATTGATTGGAGATGCAGCTCATGCCACAATTCCTCAATTAGGCTCTGGTGCAGCTTTGGCTGTTGAAGATGCCGTAGTTTTAGCCGAAGAATTGGCAAAAGAGCAAAGTGTAGAAGCCGCATTGAAAACTTACATGAAACGCCGTTTTGAAAGGTGCAAAATGATATGTGATGCTTCGCTCACTTTGGCAGAATGGGAACAAATGGAATGGAAAAATTTACCTTTGCCCGAAGGTGCAAATGTGGGAATGTTGTACGGAAAAACATTTGGAGCATTGACAGCTCCGATTTAATATAAAATATTATTCTAAATTATATAAAACTCAATTATGAAAGTTCTCAGATTATTCGTTGCTCTATTTTTAGGGATTTCGACCCTATCAAATGCACAATTGCCCTACCTTCAAAAATCGGCAAATACTACCAAAATGATGGTTGGTGGCAAACCATTTATCATCTTGGGTGGAGAACTCCACAATTCTACTGGCACAGACAAAATAGCCCTTAAAAATGCTCTAAAAGAAGCCAAATCATATAATCTGAACACCGTTTTAGCTTATGCTTACTGGGAATTGATGGAGCCAACCGAAGGTAAATATGATTTTGAATTGATTGATTATTTACTTACTGAAGCCAAACAAGAAAACTTAAAAGTGATTTTGGTTTGGTTTGGTGCTTGGAAAAGTACCTCTTCGTCTTACGTGCCAGCATGGGTAAAAACCAATCCAAAGCGTTTTGAAAGGTACAGCCTTGATAATGGTAAAACGCTTGAAATGTTATCGGCATTTAATGTAGAAAATCGCAATGCCGACACCAAGGCTTACGTGGCATTGATGAAACACCTCAAAGATTTTGACAAACAACATACCGTTATTATGACGCAGGTGCAAAACGAACCCGGTTGTTTTGATAATTATCGAGATTTTTCGCCCGCAGCCCAAAAAGCGTGGCAAAGCCCAATGTCTGCCGATATGATTAACTATTTGCAGAAAAATAAGGGAAAACTTTTTCCTGCGCTCGAAAAAGCATGGGCAGCCAACGGCAACAAAACCAACGGCACTTGGGAAGAAATTTTAGGCAAAAGCACCGAACAAGGCGATTATAAGTTCTACACCGAAGAACTTTTTATGGCTTATAATTACTCAAAATACATCAATTACATGACCGAACAAGGTCGAAAAGTGCATAATCTACCCGCATTTTGTAATGGCTGGTTGTACAATAACCGAGGCTTTTATCCACATGGCACTATCAATCCACACGTACTTGATGCCTATCGTGCAGGTGGTTCTGCCTTAGATTTTTATTCGCCCAATGTTTATACCATCGAGTATGACGAACTTTACAAAAACTATACATTGGCTGGAAATACGCTTTTTATTCCCGAAAGTTTATTGCTTCCAGCGGGTGCATTGTACGCCATTGGGGGATTCAATGCCATAGGTTTTGCCCCATTTGGTATTGATGGCGAAAAGACAAAAAGCAAAGAAAGTGCGACTAATTTGAATCTCTTGAAAGGGAGTTATAAAGCCATTGCAGGTATGACGGGTACAATTACGCAAAACTACGGCAGCGAAAAAATGAAAGCGGTCTATTTGAATCCTGTTAAAGAAAGCCAAGACCTAATGATGGGCGATTATAAACTAACGGCTACCAGTTCACGACAGGGTGGTTTTAGTATTGACTTTGGCAAATCATTAGAAATGGAAGGAAAAGCCAAAATGTCGTTTGGTCCGCCGAGCAACCAAACCAAAGAAGATAAAGCAAAACAAATGCCTGCTGGTCCGTTTGGTCCACTGCCCGAAGACATAAGTTCTGCCATTATTATTCAAAATGCTACCGATGAGTTTTATGTGGTGGGTTACGGCGTAAAGTTGCATTTTGAGTTGAAAGAAGGCGTTAAGTTTGAGCATTTGGGCTATTTGTCTATTGATGAAGGTTATTTTGAAAATGATAAATTCGTCGCCACAAAACGATTGAATGGCGATGAACAAAAAGCTAAGTTGGCAGAGAATCAGATAACCACTTTGAAAATCAAATTGTATAGAAATTGATTGTAAGAATCATGTAAAACAGGTACTTTCGTAAAAGTAAACCCAGATTTAGGAAGTTTTTAAAATTTCCTAAAGCTGGGTTTCACCGCATTTTCTGTGCAAAATACTGAGGGGGTGATTTTTACAATTTCCATTACCCACAATTTTTACGAAAGACCTAATTAACTAATATAAATTTGTAATTACTTAGTCACGCGCTCGCTTCGCTCGCGCGAGGGAGGAGAGGTGGTTCGTTTTTCGGGCTTTGCCCGAAAAACGAACCACATTCCCCTCTTTTGCGAGCGAAGCGAGCAATAGGCTAAGTAATTACATAAATTTTAAACAAAAGCAAGTATTATGAAATATTTTAAAGAGTTTTTAATTTTAGTAGCCGTAGTGCTTTCATCTCATCTGGTATTTTCACAAGCACCCGCCGCTAAACCAGTTTATGTGATTGTGCATGGTGCATGGGGAGGTGCATGGTCTTTTAAAAAGGTGGATTCCCTATTAACAGAAACGGGAAAGATAGTTTATCGCCCCAACCTAACTGGGCAGGGGGAGCGAGCACATTTAGCCACCTTAGACGTAGGCTTAGACACACACATCAAAGATGTTGTGAACACAATTCTTTATGAAGACCTACACAATGTTATTCTGGTGGGACACAGTTATGGTGGTATGGTGGTTACGGGTGTAGCAGACAGTATTCCTAATAGAATCAGCAAACTGATATATCTTGACGCATTCGTGCCTGATGATAATGAAAGCCTTAACTCTATTACCAATAACAATATCACTCGTTTTGAAATTAAAAATGGATATGTGATACCACCTTGGGTACGTAGCGGACAAATGCCGCCCAAAGATGTCCCGCACCCTTACAAAACACTTTCGGACAGCATAGTGCTTAAAAACCCTTTGAGGCTTAAACTTCCAACAACCTATATCCATACTGTTGAAAAAGGGAAAGAAGCAAAAGATGATGAATTTGCTGCCCAAGCCGAGCGTGCCAAACAAAAGGGATGGCCGATTATTAATTTAGAAGCTGACCATAATCCTCAAAGGTCTATTCCAGAGGAACTGGTTAAATTACTTCAAAAAATTGCTGAAAACTAAGTAAGCGTAAGTGGGTGTTCAAAATTAGTTTATATTATTTTGCATTTAAATTTAGGTATAAGGAAGGATAAAATGATAAGGTATCAAATTTTTACGGCAAAATCGCATTAAATTTTGGTACTTTATCATTTTATCGTTCCTAAATAGCTGATTATAAGAGTTTTACAAATAACCAGTAACCAATAACTAATTTCCAGTAACTACTTAGATACGATTGGTGTGCAAAAGAAAACTTTCAAATGAATAAGAAAATAAAATTTATACTCCTCGTACTTGCAATGTCAAGTTTGGGAGCTTACGCACAAAACAAAACGGAGTTTCTGACGCCGCCTAATTCAGCAAAACCACGAGTTTGGTGGCATTGGATGAATGGAAATATCACCAAAGACGGTATTCAAAAAGATTTGGATTGGATGAGCCGAGTCGGAATCGGAGGTTTCCACAACTTCGATGCTAATCTTTTTACGCCCGTAGTTGTGCCCAAAAAATTGGTTTTTATGCAACCTGACTGGAAAGATGCCTTCAAATTCACAACTGATTTGGCTCTTAAAAACGGTCTTGAAATGGCCATAGCGGGTTCACCAGGTTGGAGCGTAACGGGCGGACCGTGGGTTGAACCAAAAGATGCTATGAAAAAAATAGCATGGTCTGAAACCTTAGTGAAAGGTGGCCAATCATTTAATGGAAAATTGCCAAATCCACCAGATAATATTGGAAAATTTCAAGATGTACCTCTTGAAGAGGGAAGTATTAATGGAAACTTTGTAGGTGAAAAGCCTCGTTTTTTTAGCGATGCTTTTGTAATAGCCTATAAACTGACTGATAATGAAAAACACTTAACCGATTTTAATCCAATTATGACTAAAAGTGGCGGAGATTTTGACACAAAACTGCTTCTTGACCATGATTTGAGCAAATCATATTTGATTCCTCCAATGAGTGTTGGAGAAGATATGTGGGTACAATATGCTTTTGAGCAACCTCAAACGTTCAAAGCTTTTGCTATTTCTGGGGCTTCACACGATGCTTTGGCAGAATTTAACGGTGGACCTCTCAATCGTTCATTAAAAGTGAGTGATGATGGCGTTGATTTCAGAACAATAGCCAAAGTTTCGGGTAGTACCGTTCCATTTAATACCGTTTCAATTCCTGCAACAACCGCAAAGTATTGGAGAATGTGTTTTGAAACCTTGCCACCTGCTTTCAATCCGATGCTTGCCATGATGGGTATGCCGCCTAAAAAAGACCCCGATGGCGTAGAAGTAGCTGAATTTGTCCTTTTCAATACTTCTCGAATTGACCAAGTAGAAGACAAAGCGGGTTTTTCACCGTGGAAAGAAGATATAAAAACACTTGTACAAGCGACAACCGACATCATAAATACTGAGGGGGTTATTGATTTAACTTCAAAAATGAAATCCGATGGTCATTTGGATTGGCAAGTCCCTGCTGGCGATTGGCTAATTTTACGCTTTGGTTACTCGCTTACAGGTCGTCAAAATCACCCTGCATCGCCAGAAGCAACGGGTTTTGAAGTAGATAAATTGGATAAAGATGCCGTTAGAAAATACATCAATACTTACCTTGATATGTACAAAGACGCTACGGGTGGCTTGATGGGTGAAAAAGGTTTGCAATTTATGATTTTGGATAGCTATGAGGCAGGACACATGAATTGGACACGGCAAATGCCACAAGAGTTTGAACAAAGAAGAGGATACAGTTTGATAAAATGGTTGCCTGTGCTTACTGGACGAGTTGTTGAAAGTACAGAGCAATCGGAAAAATTCTTGTGGGATTTCAGAAAAACCATTGGCGAAATGATTGCTGAGAACCATTATGATGTAATTGGACAAGAATTGAACAAAAGAGGCATGAAACGCTATACCGAATCGCACGAAAATAAACGTATTTTTTTGGCTGACGGAATGGATGTGAAACGTAATGCCGAAATTCCGATGGCTGCTATGTGGACACCAGGAAGTTTGGCAGGTGGAGCCGATGAGGAAGTAAGAAGTGAGGCTGATATTCGTGAAGCTGCTTCGGTAGCCAATATTTATGGTAAGCCTTTCGTGGCTGCTGAGTCTATGACTTCCGTTGGAAAAGCTTTTACCGAATACCCAGAAAAATTAAAAAGAACGGCTGATTTGGAAATGGCTTCGGGCTTAAACAGATTTGTCATTCATACGTCTGTTCATCAACCACTCGACAAAGCACCGGGGTTTTCATTAGGGCCATTTGGTCAATATTTTTCAAGATTAGAAACTTGGTCTGGTGCGGGTGCAAAAGCTTGGATGGATTATTTGGGTCGTAGCTCTTACATGTTTCAGCAAGGCAAAAATGTAGCTGATATTTTATATTATTATGGCGAAAACTCAAACATTACATGGATTTGTAGAGAAACACTTCCAACATTTCCAAAGGGATTTGAATTTGATTTTGTAAATGCAACCATATTAAAAGAAGATTTTAAAGCCCAAAATGGCGAATTGCTTGCACCAAGTGGAAATACATATAAAGTATTAGTGCTTGATAAATCAGCGAAAGAAATGACCTTATCAGTTTTGAAAAAAATCAAAACTTTACAAGATGAAGGTGTAAAAATTGCGGGAACAAAACCAGAATCTTCGCCAAGTAGGAGTGATAATGTCAGTGAATTTAATGAATTGGCAAAAGAAGTTGGGGCGAAAATGGTTGATATCAATAGTGTAAAATTAAATCCTGACGTGGATATTTCAGGCACTGAACATAAAATTTTATTCAGACATAGAAAATCAAGCGAACATGATATTTATTGGTTAAATAATAGAAATGATAACGCCACCGATGCCAAAGTGAGTTTCAGAATTACGGGTAAAGTACCAGAATTATGGAATGCTCAAACAGGAAAAACTGAAAAAATATCGTACGACATTTCGGGAGGAAGAACTATAATACCGATACATTTTGAATCTTGGGATGCCCTTTTTATTGTTTTTAAAGACAAGACCACTGCCAAAAGTGTAGCCATTGCAGCTAAAAAAGAAACAGTTTTGACTACAATCTCAACCCCTTGGAAAGTGAGTTTTAATGACAAAAAAGCAACATTTAACACTCTGACTTCTTGGACAGAAAACACTGATAATGATATTAAATATTTTTCAGGAACAGCCATTTACGAAAATACATTCAATATTAGCTCCCCCATCGGGGGCGGGGTGGGCTTTATGCTCGATTTAGGCAATGTTCAAAACATGGCAGAAGTTATCATTAATGGTAAAAATGTTGGAACTACTTGGAAAAAACCTTTTAAACTTGATATTACATCGGCTTTAAAAGCAGGAAGTAATGCGATACAAATAAAGGTAACGAATACTTGGGTAAACCGTCTGATTGGTGATGCTCAGCCAAATGCACTGAAAACGACTTTTACAACCATGCCGTTTTATCGTGGACAAGAGCAATTATTACCAGCGGGATTGATGGGCGAGGTTAAGATTTTATTGGTCAAACACTAAAATCTGTCTTTCTGATTTAAAACATATAGAAATCAAGATGGATAAAAATTATTAAAAAATGAAAGCAATATCAATTTTACTATTTTCTTTTTTGTCATTATGTTTTTTTCAAAAAGCATTTTCCCAAACGGACTCTAAAAACAGAGTCATTATTCTTTCTGACATTGAAGCAGACCCAGACGATGCACAATCTTTTGTTCGGCTGCTGTTGTATGCCAATCAGATTGACATCAAAGGAATGATTGCCACGACCTCTTGTTGGCAAAAAACAAGGGTAGCCCCAGAATCCATCAAAAAAATCGTAAAGGCTTATGGTTTCGTGCAACCCAATCTGAATAAACACGAAGCTGGCTTTCCTACTGAAAAGGAACTTTTACTGACCATAAAACAAGGATTAGCAAAGTATGGTATGCTCGGTGTTGGTTCAGGTCAAGATTCAGAAGGGTCTGATTGGATAATAAAAATGTTAGAAGAAAACGACCCCAGACCCTTGCACATATCCGTATGGGGTGGGGCAAATACGCTGGCGCAGGCATTATTCAAATTAAAAGCAACGAAAAATGTAACAGCATTAAAGTCACTCCTTGCAAAACTCAGAGTTTACACGATTTCTGACCAAGACGATAGCGGTATTTGGATGAGAAATACTTTCCCAGAATTACACTATGTAGTGAGTCCTGGTGATGATTACGGTAGCGCAACTTGGAGTGCGATAAACAATCAAATAAAAGGTATCAGCAACGAAGAGATTAGTAACAAATGGCTATCCCAAAATATCCAACAAGGTCACGGCATTATTGGGAGCAGCTTATCCAGATGTATCTTGGGGAATGGAAGTAAGCGTTTTTTTTGCTATCCGGCTACACGATAAAAGATATATCTTTACCCCAAAAGCCACTCACCATGACGAATAAGTCAATATTCATCAACCACATCCGCGACCTTATCGCCAAAGATGATGTCAAAACAGCGGTGCAACAACTTTCAAGCCTTTTGAAAGACAGCCCCCGCTTAGATGAAGCAGTACAACAATCCGCCCGTTACAACCATGTGCTGAAACAAATCCGTCTCGGTGTCGTGGATTTTCAAGCAGCGAATATTGCTCAAAATCAAATTCGCCATGGCGTTTTGGAATTGTTGCGGGAGATTGAGGAGCAAGCAGAGGCTCAAAAGGATATTCATGAAAAAGTGGAAAAACACCACAAGTTTCCCCAAACGATATAATTCAACTATCGGGGCTTTACTCGGATTTGGAAAGGCGCGAAAATAAAGGCACCCTTAGCTATGATGAAGCGAAACGGGTTAGAGCTACCATATCTAACTCAATCCTGCAATATGTTGATAATTGGAAAACAGCGGATTCCACCTCTCTTTTAGATAAAACCATTCTTGCTTTACCCATTGATAAAGATGAAAAATTGGGCGTGTTGCAATTGGTGAATTGTGACCGCATCAAACCGATTAAAAGATTTAAAGAGGCTTTTGAGGAAAAAAGACAGGCGCAACAACCTTTTCAATTCTATTTTATTTGTGGCTGCCCCAATGAAATGTCGAGGAAACGGGCAAGGCAATATATTCGCATCCTCTCGCAAACCATTTCTTTAAAAGCCAACACCCTTGCAAACAAAAAAAAATTATTATTTATATTTTCTAACTTTTATTACTATTTAAAACCAAAAAAAAAACCAATACAACAAATAAACTACTAAACCACCAAATCCTTGCACCCATTTATAACACCCAAATCCACACCAACCCAAACACTTTACCAAACCCAAAAACACAACCCCGCCCGCACCCACGCACCCCCCCCCCCCCACCAACCCAATCAACACCAAAATCAAATCCAACCCAAACCCCACACCCACCATACAAACACACCCCCACCCCACCCCCCACAACAAATACGGACAACCACCCCCACAGCGCAAACCAAAAGCACCACACACCAACCACCACAACCCAACCAAACACCACACCAAAAACACCATAACAACCACCGCCCCCCACGCGACACACCCACCCCCCCCACACTAACACGCGCCGCCCACCCACCCCCCCACCACACCCACACCCCACCCACCGCACAAACCCAAAAAACACACAACCGATACATATCACACAACCCAACAACCCCCCCCCAACCCCCAACCCCACCCCCCCCGCATACCAACCCCCACACATCATCATACATTATTCCCAATACCTAAACACCCACACAACACCATACCCCCACCCCGGTTTTACACCTCCTTTTACCTTCCCCACCCATTAATCCACCAACCCAACCACACGACCCACACACCCCCGAGGCACCACATTATGCATTCTACCACTCCCAACAATCCCCCCATACCACCTTTTAAACAACCCCAACCCACGCAATTCTACCACCCTCCCCTTACCACCTCCCCCCGAGAGCGCGGCAACTACCTCCATACACTCTTGCACCTGTATTGCAAGCCCGCGTCAAACGGGTGAAAACCGAGCGCGATGCCGAACAACTGCGTTTGACTGCCAAGCGCAAGCAATGCACAAAGCAAACGAGCTGATAGCAAAAACGAAAAGCAATCTCTAATTCTCGCTGCCTAGGTCTCGCCGGGCTGAAAACCTCTGCGAATTGTCATCCAACACCAATTAAAAAACAACAGCAAAAAGAAGAAGCCAAACGACAGGTCACGCTTACAAGTGATTCACTGTTAGATGCCAGAAAAAATGAGTTTGAAAGCCTCAATATCGCCAATCAGAAAACGCGCGAAGCACAAGAAGCCTCTGTTGCGGCAGCAATAGCCAGCCAAAAAGCGGATAGCTACTTTACTGATGCGCAACTGAAAGCGCAAGAAGCCGAACAGGAAAGGACAAAAGCAACTGAACAAGAACGCATCGCTCAAGAAAAAACAATTGAAGCGAAAAAAACTTTTGAAGAACTAAAAGCTGAAAGAGATAAAGCAGAACAGATATTGGTCAAAATAAACTGCCGAAGCCCGTGCGGATAAAAACGAAGCGGATTATAAATCCATTGAAGCACAGCTTAAAAACCAAAACACTTTATAAAGCAAACCGAGTATAAAAACTCCGTAGCGGGTTTAGAAAAAGAAACGGCTATTTGAAAAATGCAACGCGGTGCTCAACGCGGCACGCCAAAAAGAAAGCAAAGTCAAAAAAATGCAAACAAACAAACCAACTCAATCGGCAAATCTGCCCTCCTCACCCAACAAGGCTTTTAAACAATCTAAAAACAATACACCCAACTCAACTCCAAACTCAATTGGCGAAGCAGCGCAACAGCAAAACAATACGCTGGCACGCCTTTTTGAAAAAGAACGCCAAGTCTTGACAGCTTACCAAGCACAAACGCAAGCACAGCGCGAAGCCCAGAAAGCTAATCTTGAATTGGAGCAGAAAACCAGAGAAGCAGAACAGCTCAAAGCTGATTTAGTTGCAGCGAAAGCCTTAAAGCCTTCAACTGACGCAGCTACCTTGCAACAAAAAGAACGCGACCTCGCCCAAGCCCAAAAAGACTTGCAGCAAGCCCGAACTGATGTGCAAACCCGCGATGCAGACCTCAAGCGTCTGCGCAATGACCTCAACGAAGTCACTAAAAATAACCCACAATATACTGACCTCATTCAGAAAAAAGAAACAGAATTGACACAGGCGAGGAAGGATGTAGTACAAGCCCAAAGCACTTTACAGACCCGTGACAATGAGGTACAACAGCTTAAAAAAGACCTCACGGCTGCTAAAACTGCCAACCTGCAAACGGCTGATGCGAACCTCCGTCAAAAACAGCAAGAACTCGATGAGGCTAAAGCCAAACTTGCCACTGCCCAAAGCAATGCCACAAAAGCCCAAACTGATTTGGCTGCCAAACAGCGTGAGCTGAATAAATGCCAAACTGATTTGGCTGCTGCTAAGAAACCCGCAACAACCACTACGCCCACAACGACCCCCTCAGTATCAAAAGCCTTAGCCCCCGCTACCGTTTTTGTCAAAGGCGGTACTTTCACGATGGGCTGCACAAAAGAACAAGGTGAGGATTGTCAAAATGATGAAAAACCTGCCCCCAAGTCACCCTTAGCGATTTTAATATGGGGCAGTTTGAGGTGACAAATGAACAGTTTGTGCAGTTTTTAAATGAAAAAGGCAATCAAAAGGAAGAAGATACAGAATGGCTTAAATTAGGAGAAGGAGATTATTATGATATTGAAGAAATAAAGGGGCGTTTTACAATAAAAAATGGTCATGAAAAAATGCCAGTTCGGAATGTCAATTGGTATGCTGCCACCGCTTATTGCCAATGGCTTTCTGAAAAAACGGGCAAAAAATACCGTTTGCCAACGGAAGCGGAATGGGAATACGCAGCAAGAGGCGGCAATCAGTCAAAAGGTTATAAATACAGTGGCAGCAATACACTTGGTGAAGTGGCTTGGTACGATGAAAATTCTGATAGTAAAACCCATGCAGTCGGTACAACAAAAAAAGGGAATGAATTGGGTATTTACGATATGAGTGGCAATGTTTGGGAGTGGTGTAGTGATTGGTTCGGAGATTATAAATCAGTTGCTCAAACAAATCCAAAAGGTGAAGCAAAAGGGTCTTACCGTGTGCATCGCGGCGGTAGCTGGCGCGACTATTCGGGGAATTGCCGTGCTGCGAATCGCGGCAACGACACCCCGGCGTACCGCGACGACGGCTTGGGGTTTCGCGTCTGTTATTCCCTCCAGTGAGACAGTTTGTCTATCCGCCCTAATTTTGAGCAAAAAAAAGGGGGAGCGGAGCAAGAGGAATGAGCGACATACCGCCCCTATGCGGTGAGGGAGGGAGGGACGACCGACTGAACGCATAAGGCGGTATGTGCGAATAAATAGTAGGCAATCAACTTGGGCGAAGCCCAATTTTTTTTTACAAATTCAATATAATTGTATATGCAAGTAAAAATATTTACAATACCGATACTCGGCGGTGAAAAGTTAACCGAAGATTTGAACGTCTTTTTACGTTCCAAAAAGATACTGCATGTAGAGCGTCAAATGATAGCTGCGCCACAAGGTGCGTTTTGGAGTTTTAACCGACGTTCGAGAAACTTTAAAAGTTCCCCGAACGTCAGTTACCGCTAAAATTATCACAGAGCCACAATTAATATCAATTAAATAATCAATAAAGGATAAAATGAAAATACTAACAGTTCTATCTGTCTTTTTGCTGTCAATACTTTTTTTTCAAAAAGGATTCTCTCAAACGAACTCTAAAAACAGGGTCATTATTCTTTCTGACATTGAAGCAGACCCAGACGACGCACAATCTTTTGTTCGGCTGCTGTTGTATGCCAATCAGATTGACATCAAAGGAATGATTGCCACGACCTCTTGTTGGCAAAAAACAAGGGTAGCCCCAGAATCCATCAAAAAAATCGTAAAGGCTTATGGTTTCGTGCAACCCAATCTGAATAAACACGAAGCTGGCTTTCCTACTGAAAAGGAACTTTTACTGACCATAAAACAAGGATTAGCAAAATATGGTATGCTCGGTGTTGGTTCAGGTCAAGATTCAGAAGGGTCTGATTGGATAATAAAAATGTTAGAAGAAAACGACCCCAGACCCTTGCACATATCCGTATGGGGTGGGGCAAATACGCTGGCGCAGGCATTATTCAAATTAAAAGCAACGAAAAATGCAACAGCATTAAAGCCACTCCTTGCAAAACTCAGAGTTTATACGATTTCTGACCAAGACGATAGCGGTATTTGGATGAGAAATACCTTCCCAGAATTACACTATGTAGTAAGCCCCGGTGATGATTACGGCAGCGCAACTTGGAGTGCGATAAACAATCAAATAAAAGGTATCAGCAACGAAGAGATTAGTAACAAATGGCTATCCCAAAATATCCAACAAGGTCATGGATTATTGGGAGCCGCTTATCCAGATGTATCTTGGGGAATGGAAGGCGATACACCTGCCTATTTAAACCTCATTCAAAATGGATTGAACAATGCTGAACGTCCTGAGTGGGGCGGCTGGGGCGGTCGTTATGAATTATACAAACCCGATTTTTCAAAACAAAAGAAAGGAAGTTCGGGTGTTCCCTTTGAACCAGAAACAAGAGCGATATGGACAAATGCCTCAGACAACTACCGCCACTTCATACCAAACAATTTCGGAAGAGTCATTAAGTTGGACACCACCCAATATAACGATAACAAAGCCTCTCTTTGGCGTTGGCGGGAGGATTTTCAAAACGATTTTGCTGCTCGTATGGATTGGTGTGTAAGGGAATACAAAAATGCAAATCATGCACCCATACCCGTTTTAAAGCAAGCTGATGAAATTACCGTAAAATCTGGTGAAGGATTTGGACTTGATGCTTCGGACACTTATGACCCTGACGGAGATAGCTTTAGTTATTTATGGTTTGACTATCCCGAAGCAGGAACATATAAAAAACCAGTAAAAGTTTCTCCAGAAAATTATAATAATGTGTGGATAACAGCACCCGTAGTTGAGAAAAAAGAGACCATACATATTATCTTAAAAATAACCGACAAAGGAACGCCTAACCTATCAAGATATAAAAGGATTATTGTAACAATATCCCCGAAATAGACCAACCTTGCCGTGCCGAACCGCACGTTTTTCTCAAAAATCTGTAACTGTTAGCACTTTGTGTCTTCGTGTCTTTGTGGCGTTAAAATTTCAGCCACAAAGACACGAAGACACAAAGTGCTAAACAGTTACTTTTTACTTTGAAACCATACATAAAATCTAAGCTGCTGGTTCTCTCGCTCGCTTCGCTCGCGAGAGGGGGAATGTGGTTCATTTTTCGGGCAAAGCCCGAAAAATGAACCACCTCTCCTCCTTTTGCGCGAGCGAAGCGAGCGCAAAAGTGCCTTTTAATGCGTATTTTGAATTTATGTATGGTTTCAAAACTTTTTACTACTGATATTTCACGTTGGCGGTTTCACCTTTCATTTAATTCAAAAGAAAGAAAATCTGCGCGGCGAAGCCGCGCTTTTTGCCCATGTCCCGTATGCTTTTTAAACAAACGCGCAAAATAATTGGGGTACTCAAATTTTAACAAATAAGCAATTTCTGAAACAGAATAAGATGTGTAGCGCAAATATTTTTGCGCTTCTTGCACTTGTTGTTCTTGCACCAATTGTAGGGCGGGTTTTCCGACCACCGCTTGACAAATCCGATTCAAATGCACGGCTGTAATGCCCAATTCTTGAGCATATTCGGGAATATGCTTCGTGAATTCTAATTTTTTGATGCTTCTTTAGACCCAAACAAGAAAAATCCTTTTGTCTTGCCAAGAGATCCATTCAGATTTCCAAGTTTTGACATTAGCATGGTCAAAAATGAGTAAATAGCCTTCTTTTAAGGCTTGGCGGTCTAAATAATCGCTTAATTGAGCCAACCCGCGTTCATGCTCTTTTTGTCCGCGCCAAATTTTGAGTTCTGCCACGTATGTATGTTGAAAATAAGTGAGGACAACATCTAAGCGTTTTTCTTCTGAAATTTGAGGTTCTTTAAAATCATAACCCGAACCATTTAAAATTGGTTTTACAAAAGCGAGAAAGACCAGACGCCCATTTTTCTCCAAAAAATCACGGTCTTTTTTACTGTATTCTTTTTTCATAAACGTTTGAAAACCTAACAAAACGGCTTCCATATTGAGGGTTTTATCGGTATTTTTGTAGCCGCCACCAAAATCTTTTCCTTCTAACACCTGCGAAATATGCATGGAGTCTGCCATATACGTCGTTATAACCTCATTGTAAATCCGATTATGAATAACAAGATTGCCATTTTCATTACCGAAAATGCCGTGTAATACACCCAAATTGGTCAAAGGGTGATTAATATTAAATGGTAATCGCTCACTGTCAATGGCAAGTCTATACACTTGATTATACAACTCTTTGTTATTTTCTAAATTCTTTATTAAACTCTCAAAATTAGTATTATTTTCTTTTGCAATTTGTCGTACAGCCACATCAAGGTCGTCGAGTGTCCAATCAAGTGTTTTTTTTGTGGGTAAAATATTTTCATCAATAATTTTGCACAAGTTGCTGACTAAAAAAGGATAACCTGATGTGTAATAAAACAACTTGTCTGCCATCGCTTGTGTGTCCATTTGTACGCCTTTATCCGCACAATAGGCGTCAAGCATGGGTTTTACTTCAAAGGCTTGAAGGTTCATATCCACATTAAAAGTAGCGGCAATATTCCAAGGCGAATTGTATTTGCTTTCTTCATCGGGGCGCAATTTCAATTTAAGCGATTTGACATCGTGCACACCCGCTAAAACGACTGAATGAAAGGTTTTAAAAGTATCTCTTTCTAAAAATTTATTCCGCAACATCGCCAAAAAACTCACGAACAACTGGTTATTGCTACTTTTATCCACCTCATCAATCATCATCACGACCTTTTTATCGGTTTTTGTAAGCATTTTAGTTATCAAAGCTGCAACCTTATCAAGGCTATTGGTTTTTTCTGATTGTTCTAACAACCAATCTTCCCAATCGGGGGCATAGACACTGGCATATTTTGCTAAAAGATTGACAAATCGGGGCGAAAAACTGGCTTCATTATCAAACATACTATCGCCAACCCCTTCAAAACTCATATTGAAAACGATGTAATTCCCCGATTTTCTCAACATATCAGACAAGCTATACAGTGATGTGGTTTTTCCATACTGGCGTGGGCGGTTGATGATGAAATATTCACCTTCTTCTACCATAGTATAAGTTTCTTCCAATTTTTGGGACACATCAGCCATATAATGCTTTTGCGGAAAGCAAAGACCTGTTATATTGAATCTTTTTTTCATCTTCTTATTTTTTTTAAAACAAAGTGCAAATATAAAGGCTTAAACCCGAAAAAATTGGGAAAATGACAATGATTCAAACATTTAGAAAATAGAATCCAAAATCAGCCGCCCCACATTAAAAGCCGTTTTGTCTAAGTTTTCTTCTGTCAAAGCCAATGCTTCGGGTAAGGTACAGGGTTTTTGAGCAATAGAAAAAGCGGCTTTTAGCCTCAATTTTTTGATTAAATACAATTTGAAACCATACATAAATTCAAAATACGCATTAAAAGGCACTTTTGCGCTCGCTTCGCTCGCGCAAAAGGAAGAGAGATGGTTCATTTTTCGGGCAAAGCCCGAAAAATGAACCACATTCCCCCTCTCGCGCGAGCGAAGCGAGCGCGAGAACCAGCAGTTTAGATTTTATGTATGGTTTCAAAAAATACAATGCCATTATTGGGTTGAAAGATAAAAATATCCATCAGTCATGCTTTTAGCTTGATGAAGCCAGAGGCATCATATTTTGCTTATTTTTTGCCACAAGTGATAAAAAAAATGAGTTATAGCAGATAATAGTCTTTTATTATTTGCCATAACGCTATTTTTAATACCTTTATGGCAAATAATAAAGCAAAATAAAATGCAGACAGCAATAATTGGTCGTAAAAAAGAACTGCGGATTTTGGAAGAAGCTCTTGAATCCGATGAGGCAGAAATGGTCGCTGTTTTAGGACGGCGGCGCGTTGGAAAGACGTTTTTAGTGTCAAAATCCTACGAAAATCGCTTGATTTTTGAATTGTCGGGAACTCAAAACGCGCTTTTGAAAAAGCAATTAAAGAATTTTCGAGACGAACTCACGGCGGTTTTTAACAGTCCAGTGCCTTTGGCAGTTCCCGAAGATTGGTTGAGTGCGTTTCAATTGTTGAAAAAATACCTCAAAACCCAAGATTTGACCGAGAAAAAAGTCATTTTTTTTGATGAAGTGCCCTGGTTGGCGGGGCATAAATCAGGTTTTTTGGAGGCATTGGGCTATTTCTGGAACAGTTGGGCTTCGCGGCAAAATTTAATCGTTGTCATTTGTGGGTCGGCAGCTTCTTGGATGATTCGGCGGGTTGTTCACGACAAAGGTGGTTTACACAACCGAATTACCAAACGCATCAATTTACAACCCTTTACATTGCTTGAAACCGAAGCCTTTTTGCAATCAAAAGGCGTAGTGTACGACCGTTTTCAGTTGACACAATTGTATATGTCGTTGGGTGGTATTCCTCAATATTTGAAGGAAGTAAAAGCGGGACAAAGTGCCGTACAGAACATAGACCGCTTGTGTTTCGCGCCCGAAGGACAATTGACCGATGAGTTTTCCAAACTCTATTCGGCTCTTTTCAGCCAAGCGGATAGGCATTTGGAAATTGTTCGGACTTTGTCGCAAAAATGGAAAGGCATGACGCGCCTCGAAATTATCGAAAAAATCCGTTTTGATTCGGGCGGTGTTATCACAGGTTTACTTGAAGAACTTGAACAATCGGGTTTTATCACGTCTTATTTTCCTTTTGGTAAAAAACTGCGCGATAAAATCTACCGTTTGACGGACGCTTATTCGCTGTTTTACTTGCATTTTATTGAAAAAAACAACCCCGAAGAAGGCACTTGGTTGAAACTCAGCACGTCGCAAAAGGTCAAATCTTGGTCGGGTTATGCGTTTGAAAATGTTTGTCTCAGTCATGTGCCGCAACTCAAAAAGGCATTGGGTATTTCGGGTGTTTTATCGTCGGCTTCGACTTTTTATAAAAATAAAACCACTGATTTAGGCGGCGCACAAATTGATTTGGTCTTAGACAGAAATGACCGCACTGTTAATTTGTTTGAAATGAAATTTTACGATAGTATTTTTGTACCAACCCAAGATTTTGCCGATGATTTGAGAGAAAAAAGATTCGTTTTTAAAACTTATACGGCTACTAATAAGCATCTGTCTTGGGTCATGGTTTCGGCTTTTGGGGTCAAACACAACCAATACAGTTTAGGTTTGGTAGATAATGTGTTGACTTTAGATGCCTTGTTTGAAGCGACTTGAGGAAAAACACCCCCTCAGTATTCAGCCTTTTTTTATAAATTGCAGCCGCAATTTTGCAAAAACGAAGACCACAATAAAAATGGATTTTAACATAAAAAACCTAATTGACAATAACAAAATGACAGCACTGCAATACGCCACACTCGCTGTCTGTTTTTTGATGAATATGCTCGATGGCATGGACGTTATGGTGATTTCTTACACCGCACCGAGTATTGCTAAAAATTGGGCAGTGAGTTCCGAAGCCTTGGGCGTGGTGTTCAGTACGGGCTTATTGGGTATGGCGATTGGGGCGATGTTTCTCGCCCCTCGTGCAGATATTATCGGCAGACGCTCGATGATTTTAATATGTGCTGCACTCATGGGTTTGAGCGTTTTTTTGACGCAATATGCCCAATCGAAAGAGCATTTAGTGTTTTTTCGCATCGTTAGCGGCTTTGGCATTGGGGGAATGTTGGCAAGTACAGCGACTTTGGCGGCAGAATATGCGCCAAATAGGGTGAAAGATTTTTGGGTGAGTTTTGTCATGTCGGGTTATCCGATTGGAGCAGTTTTGTCGGGATTGGTGGCGGCTGAGGTCATACCCCAATACGGTTGGCAAGCGATGTTTAAAATAGCGGGTATTTCAACGGCTATTACCTTGCCCATCGTTTACCTGTTTTTATCCGAATCACTCGATTTTTTATTCAAATCAAGACCGCACAATGCCCTTGAAAAAGCCAATACTATTTTAAGTAAAATGAATATTGCGCCTTTGTCTGAACTCCCAAAAATACAAGACAATATTTCAAAAGCCTCCGTTTCTGCCTTGTTTTCAGAAGGGCGGCAAACGGCTACGGTGCGTTTGTGGATAGCGATTTTTATGGCTTTTGCGACCTTGTATTTTTTAACAATGTGGATTCCAAAATTGGCAAGTGCCGCAGGATTGTCCATGTCTTTGGCGATTTATGCAGGAACGGTGTTCAATTTGGGCGCATTTGTGGGTATTGTTTCACAAGGCTATTTGTCCACCCGTTTTGGATTGAAACGCATTATCGCTATTTATTTGCTTGGAACAGCCGCTTTGATGTGCATTTTTGGCTTGTTTTCAGGTTCAGCAATGGTTTTAATCTTGTTTGGTTTGATAGGCTTTGGCGTTCAAGGTGGGTTTATCGGTTTGTATGCCGTTGCAGCCCGTTTGTACCCGACACAAGTACGGACAACAGGCGTGGGTTGGGCAATTGGTTTGGGACGACTTGGGGCAGTTGCGGGTCCACTCATTGGTGGCTTGTTGATTGGGGCGGGTTTATCTATGACGACCAATTTTATCATTTTTGCTGTGCCAGCGATTATTGCAGGGATAGCGACTTTGTTTATTTCAGCCGATGGGGTGAGCTAAATTAATTTTAAATACATGAAAGACATTATTTGGGACATCGCCCACCTCGCGCACGTCGAGCTTTTAACGCCAAAATTGGACGAAAGTACCCGCTTTTTCACCGAAATAATGGGCATGTCTATCAGCGATACGAAAGGAGATTCAGTCTATCTTCGGGCGTATGATGATTATGAACACCATACTTTAAAATTGACGGCGCACCGACACGTAGGTATCGGGCATCACGCTTGGCGTTTGCGGAGTGCCGATTTGTTAGAGAAAAAAGCTAATTGACGTATGCCGTCAATAGCCGTGAAGAAGTTTTAATTGCGGCAGATGTGGCGTTAGAAAATGGTGTTTTTATTGAAACTGGACCCCACAAACACGCCATTCAGCAAACGTTTTTCTTGTATTTGTATGAGCCGGGCGGCAATCGCATCGAAGTTGCCAATCCAACCGCCCGTTTGATTCTCGACCCCGATTATGAAACAATTGTTTGGAATAGAGAAGAACGTCAAAAAGGACAAGCATGGGGACTTCAAACGGTTGAAAGTTTTCATACGAGGGGAACACCGATGCCAGAAGATTTGTAATTTCAAAAGTTGTCAAATCTATAAACATCCCCTCAGTATTTTGTAGTAAAAATAGCTATGTTTTCAAAAAATCAACATATTCATAGATTTCAGCAAGGTCAATTTGGACACCAAGAGAGCGTAAAGCAATAGATTTTTGCAAGTCTGTTTCAATCGTTTTTTCCCAAGTATTTTCTTTTATACAGCACCACGATTCCACATGTGGGCGATTCTGTTCGACTAAAACATATTCTTTGAAAGACGAGAGTTTTTGGTACAACATAAATTTATCGCTACGGTCATAAGCGCGTGTACTTCGAGAAGCAACTTCTACAACCAAGATAGGATTGACGATGAACTCTTCATTATCTTTCCAAAATTGAGGACGTTCACATACAACAAGTGTATCAGGATAAACACCCTTGTTTTCTACTTCAATATACACTTTTTGGTCGCTGTTATAGACGATGTAACGATTGGGCAACGGACGAACAGCATATTTCAATGCGCCTGTTAGGTTGGCAGCAATTTGATTATGTTTGGCTTTGGCTTTTGACATACGGACTATTTTACCGTTATAAAATTCGTGTTTGTGCGGAGAGCGTTCTTCAAAAGCGAGGTACTCTTCAAGTGTATATATTTTTTCCAGAAAAGAGATTTTTGGAAAAACATTATGTTCTTTAGCTATAGCGGCGGCACTCATTATTATTAGTTATTTAATTTTTCACAAAACTAATAAGAAATTTTATCTTTAACAAATTAACAGAATTTAAAACTTTAAAAATGAAAAAATTACAAACTCTTTTTGCTTTTTTAGTGCTAACAACAGCTTCATTTGCCCAAGATTGGAAAGTGGATAAAGGACACTCAAAAGTAGCTTTTATTGTGCAACATCACGGTATTTCAGAAGTGGACGGCTATTTTAAAAAATATGAAGCTACTTTAACGACCGCAAAAGCCGATTTATCTGATGCCACTTTTGAAATGACTGTTGAAACGCCAAGCATTACAACCGACCTTGAAATGCGGGACAAGCACTTACGGGGCGAAGATATTTTTAATGTTGAAAAATTCCCAACCATGACTTTTAAAAGTACGTCTTTTAAAAAGAAGAAAAAAAATCAATACATCATGGTTGGTGATTTGACGCTTAGAGGTGTGACAAAACAAGTCCGTTTAGATGTTACCATGAATGGACCTGTTGAAAATCCTAATAAAAATGCTAAAAATTCGCAAGTGGGCATCAAAGCAGTGGGCAAAATCAAGCGCAGTGATTTCAATTTAGGGTCAAAATTAATCACTGCTTTTGTGAGTGACGAGATTCAAATTCGGGTAACAGGAGAATTTAATAAAGCGAAAGATTGAGTAGCCCATTTAGCGCATGAATCTGACAACTAAAAATTTACTTTATTTTTTTTGTCATAGCAAAACAAATAGCCTATCTTTGTAAGGACTACTTTAGTCGAAAAATGGCAATCTTATTGGTTCATTTATGGTCATAAAATTGTTTCTTTGAGCGAAGGAAAAGTTTTATCAAAATTATTCTACATGGCAATTTTTTTAAAAGCAGCTCGCTTCGCTCGCAGAAAAAAAAAGAACCACATTCCCCCTTTATTGCGAGCGAAGCGAGCAATAAAGATTTAAATTATAATCAAGTAATTGAGGAGTGGGCATAACCTAAAAACATCGTTTTTTGATTAAAACCAGATGTTTTGCGCGCGCTTCGCTCGCGCAAAAGGGAGGAGACGTGGTTCGTTTTTCGGCGAAGCCGAAAAACGAACCACATTCCTCTCCCTCGCGCGAGCGAAGCGAGCGCGAGATGCAAAAAACGCTTTTAGGTTATGCCCATCCCTCAATCAAGTAATTAGGCACGTATGAAAAATAGAATTACAGCGGCTATGTTGTCGCTTTTCTTGGGCGTATTTGGTGTCCAGTTTTTTTACACCCACCGAACAGGTTTGGGTATCTTTATGGTCATGCTGACAACCGTAATGAGAGTGCCTCAATTGGCAGTCTTTATTGGTTTGATTGGTTGCATTCAGTTTTTAACCATGGGAGATGAGGAATTTGATAAAAAATACAATTTCAACAAATGGCGCAAACGGGAAGAAGACCGTCGTGCAGCAGAAGACGTGCGCCGTAGAGAACAAGAAAGCTACGACCGTGAACGCCGTACCCAAGAAATCAACCGTCAGGGCAGCGAAAACCGCGATGCCCGTGACCGTATGAAGCCTGTTGTACAATATCCGAAAAAGGAGCAACATTCTTCGTCGGCGCAGAAAGAAGCCTTGAAGCAATCGGGTTTGAAAAAATATAAAGAATACGATTATGAAGGCGCAATTGAAGATTTTGGCAAAGCACTCGCGGCTGACCCAAAAGATGTTTCCGTACATTGGAATTTGACTTGCTTGTATTCACTTACGGAACAAAAAGAATTGGCATTTTATCACCTGCAAAAATCAGTAGAATTGGGATTTGTAGATTTTGAAAAAATCAAAACCCATGAGGCATTGGCGTATTTGCGGGTACAAATTGAATTCGATACTTTTGCAAGACGTGGTTTTAAAATGTCGGAAGACATGGAACATTCCGAGATTTTGCAACAACTCAAAGATTTGTCGTTACGCCGTGAAAAAGGATTATTGACGGAAAAAGAGTTTGCAGATATGTCAAAAAGATTAATGGAGTAATGTTAATTCAAGCCTATAAAAAAAGTTGGATTCAAGACTTCAACGCCTTAAAAAAAGCCCTCAATGACGGTCTAACGGGGCTAAATGTTTCGATAGAACATATCGGCAGCTCTCCCGAATACATTCGGGAGAGCGCGTAAAGAAAAATAGTTTTTTAGTTATGCACAACCCAAATTTACCATTAATACGGTATAAAGCCTAAAACAAAAAATACATATATGCAAAATAAAATACTGATGGAGTGTATTTAAACCATTTTATATTTCAAATTTTATTTTACATGAAAAAAAAAAGACAATAAATTTTGTTAATTTGAAAAATATTTAGAGATTGCTTGGGTTATGAAACAATGTTCACTTTTTTTACTAAAGGCACAACTTAAACAGACAAACGCATGTTAAGTGTTCTATTGTTTATTTGTACGGCTTAACCAAAATCCAACGTTGCACTATGATTGCACGAGACCTGATTTCAGATGAGATTGTTCCGCTCCGAACGTCAGATTCGGGCGAAGATGCATTAGAACGCATGGACGATTATCACGTCCGACACATGCCGATAGTCAACAACCGTCAGCTACTCGGTTTGATTTCGGAAGAAGAGATTTTCGACTTAGATTCCCAGGAACCTGTTGGGTCTTACGACCTAAAAATGGTACATCCTTTCGTCAAAGACACGGTTCACATCTACGAAACCATGCGGGTATTGCACGAATACCGCTTGACACTTGTTCCTGTTGTTGACAAAGAAAACAACTACATGGGTGTCGTTTCGCTTCACGACCTTTTAAAATATTTTGCTGAAAGTGCCTCATTTAGTGAGCCTGGTAGTGTTGTCGTGCTGAAAGCTGATAGGCACAATTATTCTTTAGCGCAAATTGCGCGGATTGTAGAGTCCGAAAATGCGATTATTCTCAATTCTTTTATCACCTCCCTACCTGATTCCACGGAATTAGAAATTACCTTAAAAATTAATCGTCCCGATATTGGGCGCATTTTGGCGAGTTTTACGCGCTTTGGCTATGAAATTAAAGCATCGTTTAGCGAATCAGAATACATTGATTCGTTGCAAGAGCATTACGATTCGTTAATGGCGTTTATGAGTGTTTAAACGTGACTACGCCTCTTGCTCGCTTCGCTCGCAAGAGAGATGAGAGGAGCGCGTGATTGGTTTTGTCTTAGGTTTGGGCAAAGCCCAAACCTAAGACAAAACCAATCACGCGCTCACTATAACCCTCCTCGCCGCCATAGGCGGCGCGTATCGCAGCTAAGAAAACGCGGCTTTATTGTACTGATACAATAAAGCCGCGTTTTCTTATACCCCTCAGTAAAAACCTTATCGCCCATTCATCGAACTCAAAAATTCATCATTGTTTGATGTGTGCAACATGTGTTTTTGTAGGAAATCGAAGGCTTCATCGGGTTTCATATCCGACAAATTATTACGCAAGATAAACATGCGTTGAACCGTTTGGCGGTCTTGTAACAAATCATCACGACGAGTTGAAGAGCTGTTGACGTTGATAGCTGGATACATGCGTTTGTTGGCGAGAGTACGGTCCAGTTGTAATTCCATATTGCCCGTACCTTTAAATTCTTCAAAAATTACAGCGTCCATTTTTGAACCTGTATCAATCAAAGCCGTAGCCAAAATCGTCAATGACCCACCATTTTCAATTTTACGCGCTGCACCAAAGAATTTCTTAGGTTTTTGCAAAGCATTTGCCTCAACGCCACCCGACAAAACCTTACCCGATGCTGGCGCAACTGTATTGTAAGCTCGTGCCAGACGAGTGATTGAATCAAGTAAAATCACGACGTCATGCCCACATTCTACCAACCTTTTTGCTTTTTCAAGTACAATATTTGCAACACGCACGTGATTTTCTGCTGCTTCATCAAAAGTAGAGGCAACCACTTCTGCTCTTACCGACCGCTTCATGTCTGTTACCTCCTCGGGACGTTCGTCAACGAGTAAGACAATCATATAACATTCGGGGTGGTTTTTAGCAATCGCGTTGGCAATATCTTTTAACAAAAATGTTTTACCTGTTTTGGGTTGCGCTACAATTAAGCCACGTTGTCCCTTACCGATTGGCGTAAACAAATCAATAACACGATTTGAGAAATCGCGTCCCGTTGGTGAACTCGTCAAAGTGAGTTTTTCATTCGGGAAAAGCGGTGTCAAATAATCGAAAGGCACACGGTCGCGAATATCAATAGGGTCTAAACCGTTAATTTTTGCTACTTTTAACAAGGCGAAATATTTTTCTCCCTCTTTTGGCGGACGAATTGCCCCGCGTACAGAGTCACCTGTTTTCAAACCAAACAACTTGATTTGACTTGGTGACACGTATATATCATCGGGTGACGTTTGATAATTGTAATCAGCTGAACGCAAAAAACCGTAGCCGTCCTGCATCATTTCAAGTACGCCATCTCCTTCAATTACGCCATCAAGGTCAACATTAAAACGCTGTGCGGCGGGCATTACGTCACCATTTGTGGGCTGTTCGTCACGGCGGCTTTTAGTGCTGCGGCTGTCACGCTTAGGTTCACGGACAGGCGGCTCGTCAAATTCAATAAGCGCAGGGTTGACATAATCATCGTCGTCATCGGGCATTTCGTAAGGCGGTGGTGCATTGTCGTCATCATCAAGTGAACCTTGAACAAAAGGCATGACGGGAATAGGGTCGAACTTATCCACAGTAAAATCGGGTTTTTCAACACGCTCTACCAAAGGTTTGTGGTGTTTGTGGGCAGCAGGACGCTCAAAACGTGCAATTAATTCAGGTTGTTTGGAAGGTTCTTTTTCGTCACCGACTCGTTTTCTTGGACGTTTTTCGCCAATGCCCTTGTCGCGGTTCTGATTTTCCCGATTCTGTTGTGCAAGTGTTGGAATTTTGCCATAAGGCGTGTTGTCTTCGACGAGAATTTCTTTGGTTTCTGTGTCAGGCGAAGCATTAACTGCTTGGGCATCGAGGACTTTGTAAATCAAATCCTGTTTACTCAGTTTTCTAAAATCTGTAATTCTAAGACGTTCAGCGATGTCGCGCAGTTCTTGCACGAGCATATCGTTGAGTTGCAAAATATCGTATTTCATCTATGCTATATGAAAAATGTGAAGAGAATTTTACTTTTTAATATGGTTAAGGAAGATTTCAAAGTACAATAAATTGATTGTCAACATTTTGAAAATAAAATTTGATACTTTCAGTAATTTTGTTTATAAAGATTTAGAATTGTTACCCCCTCAGTAAGTACTTGTACCTAAATAAACGCTGCTTTGATACTGGCTCTTTCTCGCTTCGCTCGAAAATCGCCAGAGTGTGTTTCTTGGGGGCGAGCGTGTTTTTCAATCAGAAAAATCGAAGATTTTTCTGATTGAAAAAACACGCTCGCTCCGATAGATTCTTTCAAAAGGCGATTTTTGAGCGAAGCGAAAAAGAAGCCCCTAAATATGCCGCAAAGCAGCGTTTATTTAGGTTTAACTACTTATCTGAGGAGTGGGCATAACCTAAAAACATCGTTTTTTGATTAAAAACAGATATTTTGCGCGCGCTTCGCTCGGGCAAAAGGGAGGAGACGTGGTTCGTTTTTCGGCGAAGCCGAAAAAAGAACCACATTCCCCTCCCTCGCGCGAGCGAAGCGAGCGCGAGATGCAAAAAACGCTTTTAGGTTATGCCCATCCCTCAACTACTTATCTTGGCAATTTTTAACTAAAATTAGATAGAACTTTCAAAAAGTTTGCAACTTTTTGAAAGTTTTACAACTTGAAAATTATATACTTTTTTCGTAACTGTTTACCACACGCTCGCTTCGCTCGCGCAGAAAGGGCAATGTGGTTCATTTTTCCTGTCGTTGTGCGAGCAAAAGGCATGAAGGCTAAATAATTACCTTTTCGCTTTGTTTACGCCTTGTTCGGCGATTGTTAGACGAGCAGATACGTGGGTTCAATAGTGATTTCTATAATTTGCAAAATATACGTTTCGGTTATTTTGGTTTACAAATTATTTATGGTTTTTAGGTTGTTATTTTAGTCAAAACAATTGAAAATCAGCTATTTTAACGCATTTAGGAAGATTTCAAATTTAAGATTTCAAATCGCAATAAATTGATTTCCAATATTTTGCAAAATAAAATTTGATACTTTATTGATTGCGCGTTCCTTACACAAAATTTTTATAGATTTCTTGGAAATTTTAATTACGTAGAAAAGACATCAAAAGTCTCTTGTTGCTTTTTCGATATTTTAAACCAAAGAATGGGTAGATAGATAGAAAAAGGAGACGAGGAAATTTTTAGAAGTTTTTCAGAATGTTCTTTTGTGGATTGTATCGGAATTCTTTGCAGTTGGCGTGAGACTCTAAACAACTCTGTTTTTAGAACGTATTGAATTATCAAATGTTTTATTTTGGTGCGGTTTTCTTTAAAAACTTTTTGACAATGCAAAATTACATTAATTTTGCGTATCTCGTTCTATATTTGCCAAATTTTTTTTTAAAATTTCAATATTTTTACAAAGCAATGCTGCAACTCCAATTTTTCCGCGAACAACGCACCCGTGTAGAAACGGGTTTAAAAAAAAGAAACTGGTCGGACGCCGACATCGCTCAGACCATCAACAACATTCTCGCGCTTGACGACACGCGCCGTTCGACACAAACCGAACTCGACAATACGCTCTCAGATGCTAATCAATTGTCCAAAAAAATTGGTATTTTGATGAAAGCAGGCGAACATACTGAGGGGGTCGCACTGAAGGCTATGGTTACGGAGTTGAAAGAAAAATCGGAACAACTCAAAATCAAATCGGCTGAAACCATCGCTGAACTTGACGATATACTCTTGTCATTGCCCAATATTCCGTCTGAATCAACGCCTTTTGGCAAAACAGCCGATGACAATGAAGTGTGGCAACCGTGTACAACTGCTTTACCCGAACTGGGCGAATCAGCTTTGCCTCATTGGGATATTTCGGCAAAATATGGCGTTTTTGACCTTGAACTTGGCGTGAAAATCACGGGAGCAGGTTTTCCAGTTTTTCGTGGAAGAGGTGCGAAATTGGTGCGGGCATTAATTCAATTTTTTCTTGATGAAGCGGCGGCGGCAGGTTATGAGGAAATTGTACCACCGATTGTGGTTAATGAAGCATCGGCACGCGGCACGGGGCAGATTCCTGATAAAGAAGGACAAATGTATTACGTCCCGAAAGATGATTTGTACTTAATCCCGACGGCAGAAGTCCCCGTGACAAATGTGTTGCGTGATGTCATTTTGACTGAAAAGGATTTGCCAACAAAACTTTGTGCCTATTCGCAATGTTTCCGCCGTGAAGCGGGCAGTTATGGCGCGCACGTTCGCGGTTTGAACCGTGTACATCAATTCGATAAAGTGGAAATTGTCCAATTTGTCAAACCAGAAAACAGCTACACGGCTTTGTTAGAAATGGTTGAACACATCAAAGGATTAATGGATAAATTGGAATTGCCTTACCGCATTTTGAACCTTTGTGGTGGTGACATGGGCAATGCAGCCGCTAAAACATTCGATTTTGAAGCGTGGTCAGCAGCACAAAAACGCTGGTTGGAAGTCAGTTCGGTGTCTAATTTTGAAACTTTTCAAGCCAACCGTTTGAAATGTCGCTACAAAGATGCCAACGGAAAAACGCAATTGGTACATACTTTAAATGGTTCAGCACTGGCTCTACCACGTATTATTGCTTCGATTCTTGAAAATCATCAAACCACTGACGGGGTCAAGATTCCAAAAGCTTTGCAACTTTATACGAAGTTTGATATTTTGAACTAATCGTACTTACTTAGCCTATTGCTCGCTTCGCTCGCGTAAAGGAGGGGAATGTAGTTCTTTTTTGCAAAGCCCGAAAAAAGAACCACATTCCCCTCCTTTATGCGAGCGAAGCGAGCAATAGTTAATGACTAACTACTCAAATTTTAAATCTTCATTACACATTACGTAATAAGTAGATATTCAAATTGCAGAATCAAAGCCACCACTAAAAACAACATGTGTAAAACCTCGGAAGTAGCCGAATTAATACGTTGAAAAACCATTGATAATAAAATACTAACAGGCACAGAAAGCACTAAAAAATGCACTAAACCAATACCCGTCTGAAATGTTATACTTAGACCACCGAATAAAATAAGCCAATAAAGAATACTTAAATATTTTTGAGCAGTCATATTACGCCGACTAAAAAACTGCGCACTCGCACCAAGCACCAATAAGATGATAAGTGCAATAACACCAATTTTGACGTATAAAGTTTGGCTATTATACGGAACAAAATTGAACATACTGATATTGTTGAGAAAATGGTTGCCAATTTGCGGTAATATACCATGCCAAAAACAAAAAACACTCATTAAAAAAAAGGGGACAATGTAACCGATGCTGAACATTAAAAACTCTTTTCCACGTAAACCTCGCAATATACCTAAGCCAACAATACCCCAAATAACAAACAAAATATAAGGGAAATAGAACAAACTTGCTACGCCCAGCCAAAGCCCCGCGTCAAAAATACGCCCTGCTACGTAACTGTTTTTGTAGGTATCAAAAAGATAAAAAATGGATAAAATAACGAATGTATTTGCCAGTAGAACTGATGATAAAACCAAAAAGTCGGGCATTAAACTGCAAAAAAGACAGTAAAACAAGCCCGGTAGAAGGGAAAGTTCTGAAGCTACCCGATAGCGCGCAATGGCAATATTGATGGTAGTAGCTTGAAAGAAAACGAGCAAAAAAGCAAAAATATGTGCCACCATACTGAGGGGGGACACGTCGGCGTACATCCAAGCCGTTAGGATACCTTGCGGTGGTGGGGCAACCGTCGCAGGATGGATAAAAGAGCTGGCGCGCAAAATGCCAAGATAGAACAACAGCAAGATATTTGCAAGCGGTTGGTTTGTTCTAAAAAGAGTGAGCATATTCGTTCATTATATTTTTGAAGCCGTAAATGTATCAAATTTTCAATAATTCACGGACAACTTGCTCTAAAGTCTTGTCTTTATCGCAATTTTCTTGTAAAAAATCTTTAAAACCTCTTGTGTGAGGAAATTCAGAGAGTGCCTTTTCAAGATTTAAAGTATTTTGTTCGTGGCAGATAAAACGGTTTTGGGCGGCTAAAATGTCGGCAAGGTATTCTTGCTCGGTTTGTCCTTCCGTTGGAATAAGTATTGCCCGTTTTTGCAAAGCTACTAAATCCATCAAACTGCTGTATCCACTTCGACAAATAACGACGTCACTTTCCATGATTTTCTGATTCAATTCTGCCGTAGTCAGTACATCATGCAACTCAATAAAGTCTTGTCCTTTTATTTTGATAGACATTTTGGGCGTTGATGTGCCTCTAACGAAGCAAAAAAGGTTTGGATACTGAGGGGGTAGTTTATTGGTTAAAAACATTTTTTCTAATTGAAAAAATATTTTTTTTTCTAAAATTGCGCGTTGTGGTTCTGGTCCAGACAAAACAATGGTAGCATGATATTTTTTTTCTGTTGAAAAATACTTCATACGACTTAATGTACCTAAATACTGAACAGGTAATTTCTTAGACAGTGCGTCCATAAACTTCCCATGCGCCAAATCGCCCGCTAAATTATTTCTATCTGCCCTATCAGGAATCCATAACTTATCAAAATGGCGAATAAAAAAATGATTGACACTATTTACTAAAGGTTGCAAAAAACGAAACGGCATCAATATCTGAACTTGGTGTGTCATAAAAACGGACACTGTTGAGCGATTGAAAAAGCCAAAACGGTTGTCAGAAATCACAGCATCAATTTTTTCTTCTTTTAGAATTTTTTTTAACCAAAAATATTCTAATATCCCCCCCCTCAGTATTTTATGTCCCTGAATCGCCATTGACAACAACATACTCCGAAAAGGATAACGAATGTTGTAAGCGGGTAATTCTAATGCGCGAAGATGGGGAAATTCGCGTTTAAGTAGGTCTAACGCCCCACCGTCTGATGCTAAAATGACGGTTGCCCCCGCCCTTTCAAACGCCTCAATAAGTGGGATACAACGTGTGGCATGACCCAAACCCCAATTGAGCGGCGCAACAATAACAGTTTTTTTTACTCTTAAAGACACATTTTCTAACAGATTTAGCGTTGTATCATTCATTTTTGCAGTTCATATTTTTCAACTTGTTTTAAAACATTTCAGAATGAAAAAAATAATGTTTGCTTGCCTTTTTTTGAGCCTTTTAGCTACTGTGTCAAGCGGTTGCGGCATGTTTAAAAAGAAATGCAATTGTCCACATTTTGAAGCGGCGAAATAACGGTTTTTTTCTGTAATTACTTAGCCCGCGCTCGATTCGCTTGTGCGAGAAGGGAGAATGTGGTTCATTTTTTGGGCTTTGCCCGAAAAATGAACCACATATTCTCCCTTTGTGCGAGCAAAGCGAGCGCAAAGGCGTGTGTTTGAAAGTAGCGTTTATTTAGGTTTGACTACTTATCTGCTTACCACAAAACTTAGTTTAATATTCAAAAAAAATAAAATGAATAGTCAACAAGCAATCGAGCTTCTGCAAAATTTAATTTCAACGCCTTCATTCAGCCGTGAAGAAGATAAAACGGCAGCAATTATTGAGTTATTTTTGCAAAAACGCGGTATCGTAACGCACCGACAAGGCAACAATGTGTGGGCAAAAAATGCCCATTTTACTGAAGGGATACCTACAATCTTACTCAACTCGCACCACGACACGGTGAAGCCCGTCAAGGCTTGGACACGCGACCCTTTCGCGCCCGATATTGTTGAAGGCAAATTATATGGGCTTGGCTCAAACGACGCAGGCGGCTGTTTAGTGTCTTTAGTCGCCACATTTTGCCATTTTTACGCTAAAAAATTACCTTATAATTTAGTTCTATTGGCTTCGGCTGAGGAAGAAATCTCGGGTAGGGGAGGCGTAGAAGCGGTATTGCCCAATTTACCACCCATTGCGGTAGGTATTGTGGGAGAACCCACCTTGACACAAATGGCGATAGCTGAAAAAGGTTTGATGGTCATGGACGGTGTAGCGCGCGGCAAAGCAGGACACGCGGCACGCGAGGAAGGTATCAATGCCATTTACATCGCTTTGGAAGATATTAACCGTTTGAAAAATTTTCAATTTGAACACATATCAGATATACTTGGAGTAGTTAAAGTGAGCGTGACGCAAATAGAAGCGGGTACGCAGCACAATGTTGTGCCAGATGAATGTCGTTTTGTGGTAGATGTCCGAACAAATGAATGTTACACAAATGCTGAAATTTGGACTATTGCCCAGCAACAAGTAAAAAGCGAATTAAAGCCTCGTTCTATGCGTTTGAATTCTTCAAAAATTGCACTCAACCACCCGCTTGTACTGAGGGGGCAATTTATGGGTTTGTCTTATTATGGCTCACCAACTTTAAGCGACCAAGCCTTGATGAACTTTCCAACTTTAAAAATAGGACCAGGCGACTCTGCACGTTCACACACGGCAGATGAATTTATTTACGTAGAAGAAATTGAAAAGGGAATAGACGTGTATAAGAAGATATTGACAGATTTAGTGTTGTGAAGGAACGTTTGGGGAATTTGTAAAAAATAACTTTTCAAAAAAATCAAAATCGTTTATATCTTGTATTGCATGAGATAGGTATGCCCCTAAACAAAGAAAACCCTTGTTGCGAGAACAAGGGCTTCTAACCCAAACAAATAAACACAAAAACTATTTTTATCGGAAATTGATATTTTCTAAAATTCAATAAACTAATGTAGTTGTTAGTATCTACATTAATAACTTGTGGGTCAAAGATACATTTATAAATTTTATACCACCAAATTTTTTTTTAAATTTTTTCTCAAATAAATCCTGGGACATTTAAAATACCTTGAATTGGTTAGAATGTCACACTATTTGAACTAATTGTCTTGTTTAGTATAAAAGTACTACAATAATTGATGACATACGCTTATTATAAAAAATGATGCCAAAAAAATAGATTATACATTGTTGCCGAATGTGACACTGATAATTTTTGAATCATTTTAGTATGAAACGGCATTTTTACTGTTAAAACATCAAATTACTATACACATTTTGTAATTACTTAGCCCATAGGTCTCCCGAAGGTATTCGGGATGTAAACAGACTTCGCTCGCAAAAAGGGGAATGTGGTTCGTTTTTCGGGCAAAGCCCGAAAAACGAACCACATTCCCCTTTTTGCGAGCGAGCGAAGCGAGCGCGTGACTAAGTAATTGAGGAGTGGGCATAACCTAAAAACATCGTTTTTTGATTAAAAACAGATGTTTTGCGCGCGCTTCGCTCGCGAAAAAGGGAGGAGACGTGGTTCGTTTTTCGGCGAAGCCGAAAAACGAACCACATTCCCCTCCCTCGCGCGAGCGAAGCGAGCGCGAGATGCAAAAAACGCTTTTAGGTTATGCCCATCCCTCGACTAAGTAATTACCACATTTTATACTGTATTCTTTTTTGCGAGCGAAGCGGGCAAGAAGTGTGTTTTACCAAAATATATAAAAATGAGTGTATATTTTTCTTTAAAGTGCATGTGGCGTGACCTTAGCAACGCTAAAACAATAACTTATAACAGTTCTCAGGACAAAACAGCCCTATTCGTTATAGCTTATTTTTTGCACGTTCTTTAAGGTCCGTTACGGCTCAGTAGTGACTTCATTTTTTAGTTTTTGTTCGGTAAAGTATTTTGCCAAACGCTTGGTTGCTTGTTTGCCTATTAGTGTTGTGAGTTCTTCATTACTTGCTTCGCGGATACGTGTTACTGAACCAAAATGGGTTAATAACTTTTCAGATAATTTTTCACCAATGCCTTCAATGCCTGTTAATTCTGTTGTGAGGAAATTTTTTGACCGTTGGTTGCGGTGAAAAGTGATGCCAAAACGGTGCGCTTCATCGCGGGCTTGTTGAATAAGTTTTAAACTTTCCGATTTTTTGTTGATGTACAAAGGAACGGGGTCATCGGGAAAAAATATTTCTTCCAACTGTTTGGCAATACCCACAACCGTTATTTTATCTTTCAAACCCAAAGCCGACAAACTTTTCATTGCCGAGGACAATTGACCTTTGCCGCCGTCAATAATAATGAGTTGTGGCAAATCTGAACCTTCGGCAAGCAGGCGTTTATACCGCCGAAAAACCACTTCTTCCATCGTCGCAAAATCATTTGGACCTTCAACTGTTTTAACGTTGAAGTGACGGTAATCTTTTTTAGCAGGTTTTGCATTTTTGAAAACCACGCAAGCCGATACAGGATTTGTGCCTTGTAAGTTGGAATTGTCAAAACATTCGATGTGCATAGGCAATTCTTCCATTTGTAAATCAGCCTGTAAAGTCCGCAATATGCGTTCGGCAGAGGTCTGTTTTTGGGCGCGTAAAGCATCTTGCTGCCGTTTTTGCGCGAGGTAGTAAGCAGCATTTTTTTCTGACAATTCTACTAATTTGCGTTTATCACCAATTTTGGGTACAACAATAGTGGTAGTGGGGTCTGCAATTTTTACATCAAAAGGAACGAGAATTTCTTTATTGTCGCTGGTAAATTTATCACGTATGTAAGGTATGGCAAAAGTCAACATCGCGTCTTCATCTTCTTCCATATTTTTGGTCAATTCTAAGGTATAAGCGTGAATAATTGCGCCGTTGACAACTTTTAGATAATTGACATACGCCAATTTTTCATCTGTTGCAATAGCAAACACGTCCACATCTGAAATTGTGGTATTGACAACCGTTGATTTGCCTTGATAATCTTCAAAAGCGACGAGTTTTTCTTTTAATTCTTGAGCGCGTTCAAATTCCAAATTTTCTGCTAAGGTCGTCATTTCTTTTTTCAAATGGTTTTTGACTGCAAAAAAATGACCCCTCAGTATATTTCGGATTTGAGCGATTTTTTCATTGTATTGTGTCTCTGATTCAAAGCCTGCACACGCGCCTTTACAATTTTTGATGTGGTATTCCAAACACACTTTAAATTTCCCTTTGTCAATTAGGTCTTGTTGCAAATTCCAAGTACAGGTGCGCAATGGAAACAATTGTTTTATCAAATCCATAAGGGCATACACGCGCTGTCCCGACGTATAAGGTCCAAAATACGCCGACCCGTCTTTTATAACGCGGCGGGTTATAAACACACGCGGAAAACGCTCGGCTTTTACACAGATATAAGGATAGGATTTGCCATCTTTAAGCATGACATTGTAACGCGGCTGATGCTCTTTTATCAAGGCACATTCCAGCAATAGCGCGTCTTGTTCCGTATCCACAATGGTTGTTTCGATGTGGTGAGCAAGTCGAACAAGTGCTTTGGTTTTGAGTTGGCGGTCTTTGCGCTCGCCAAAATAACTTGACAAACGGCTTTTCAAACTTTTGGCTTTGCCAACATAGAGGATAACGCCTTTGTTATCCACAAACTTATACACACCGGGCGAAGTGGGTAGTGTTGGGGCGATTTCTTGAAAGTCAGCAGTAGTCATAGATAAATGTCAATAATTTTCCCACAAAGTTAATACAAAAATTGCGCTTTTCCTTCTAATAAGTAGCTGTTCATAAGTAATCGCTACTTTTTAGTACACACCTTTGCGCTCGCTTCGCTCGCGCAAAGGGAAGAGAGGTGGTTCATTTTTCGGGCAAAGCCCGAAAAATCAACCACCTCTCCTTTTTTGCGCGAGCGAAGCGAGCGCGTATCTAAAATTTCCCATCTTCAAACATTATCGCTAAACCGATACCCGACGCCCCAAGTTGTCAAAATATAGGTTGGATTTTGTACATCTTCCTCAATTTTCATACGTAAACGGTTGATATGCGAATTGACGGTATGTTCCAAACCTTCAAATTCATAACCCCAGACAGCATCTAATAATTGCTGGCGTGAGTGACTGCGCCCGGGTTTTTTGGCGAGCATAAACAGTAAATCAAATTCTTTGGGGGTCAAATCTATGCGTTCACCTTTTAGCATGACGGTACGGTTTTCAGTATCAATTGTCATTTCTGAAAATTGGAGAACTTTGCCCATTTTTGTCATGTCGGTGTTCATGGCTTGACTTCTGCGCAAGACTGCCCGTACTCTTGCCACTAACTCTTTGACTCCAAAAGGTTTAGTGATGTAATCGTCTGCCCCAACATCTAAGCCCGTTACGATGTCATTTTCTTCACTTTTGGCGGTCATCATCATTACAGGCACGTATTTTTTATGCTTGCGAATGGAACGGCAAATCTCTAAGCCCGATATTTTGGGCAAATTTATGTCTAACAAGAATAAGTCAAACGTTTCGCGCAAAGCTCGATCATGTCCTTTGATACCATCGTTTTCAATAGTCACTTTACAACCCGCATCGCGGAGATGGAGGGCAACAAGTTCGGCAATATGCGGGTCGTCTTCTACAATTAGTATTTTTTCCATTTGAGAAAATTTTTAATACAAAAAAAAACACGAATGTCAAACCTTTTGGTTTGAAATCCGTGTTTTTATAGTGAAATACTGAAAATATCTATATCTGCACTATCAAAGTTTTTAGGAGATTAACGGTACCCACCGCCGCCACCGCGATTGCCACCGCCGTAACCGCCACCGCCGTCACGATTACCGCCGCCGCCGTATCCACCGCCGCCGCCACGATTACCGCCGCCGTATCCACCGCCGCCGCCACGATTGCCGCCGCCGTAACCACCACCGCCACTACGGTTTTCTCGTGGTTCAGCTTTTTTTACAGCAATTGTTTTGCCGTCCAAATCGCTACCTTCGAGAGCGTTGATAGCTGCTTGTGCCTCGGCGTCATTGGGCATTTCTACGAAGCCAAAACCTTTTGAGCGACCTGTTTCACGGTCCATAATGACAGAAGCTGATTCTACTGTACCGTACTGCTCGAACGTTTCGCGTAGCACTTCAGTTGAAGTGTCGTAGTTCAATTTTGCAACGAAAATATTCATTAAAAAAAAATTAAAAATTAAGAAAATAATGTTCCAACGGAACATCGAAAAAACTAACTATTTACGACTTTTGTGCAATAAAGCAGTTGCATATTTCTATGAAAAAACCTCTACTGCTAAATACAGGGTAAAGCTACAAAAAAGAAATCTATTAATGCGCTATAAATACAAAAAAAATTAATCAACGCGCAAATCTTCTACTTTTAAAGCAGGATATTTGGACTTGTCAAAAACGAATTTAGCTGTATCCTGCTTTTGATTGGTGGCTGGCGGATCCATTGTGAGTTTGAAACGCGATTGGTCACGACCGAAAGCAGTAACACTAACGATGTAATTCGTTTTTTGGTCAATGGCAATTTCGATTTTAGTGTAATCACTACGGCGATTATTGACAGGTTTTAGTGTAATCACTGTCGCTTTTGAACTCCATGCTTCAGCACGTTCGCCCGTTATGCCAAATACATACTCCTTCTTTTCGTAGATTTTGACCAAATCCTTTGGTGATAAAAGCTCATTGCTCCCTTTACCACTTGCGTTCATGATGCGGACAAGATTGCCTGTGCGGTGCCAAATTATTTTACCATCGCTGATGATAAAATCTTTGTCTTTATCCATATCCACGCGATAACGGTCTCCTTGTTGGGCTATTTTACCCAATGAGACATCTGATTTAGGCTGCTCCGCTAATTTTGTCTCCAGCTTAAAATTCATTTCAAGCGTTACATATCCTTCATATTGTTTTTTTACCTTGTCAAGGATTGCTTTCGCTTTAGGGTCAGTGACGTCTGTTTTAACACCTACGGGTTGCGCCGACAATACAGTTAAGCTAAAAATGAAGCAAATACTGAGGGGGTGCAAAAAAGAGGTATTGATGAATTGTTTTCCCAAAAATTTCATTGTTGTATAAATTGAAAATTTTAAATAAATATACGTGTAAGATTCTGGTTATGTAACGCTTAGAAGTGCTGTAAAGGTATCTCAACCATGTTTATTGACAGTTAATGGGATGTTAACTCATTTTTAACAGTAAAATAGAAGAAATGTTCCCCAGTACTTGGCAAATGTGTGGTAGTATAGCTTACAATGTCAATCCCTTGTTTGCATAATAACCGTACTTTAACGTTTGAATTTTATCATAAATCGTAACTAAGTAGTAATCATAAATAATCGCTAATTTTCAGCGTATCCCTTTGCGCGAGCGAAGCGAACGCAAAGGGAGGAGAGGTGGTTCATTTTTCGGGCAAAGCCCGAAAAATGAACCACATTTCCCTTCTCGCGCGAGCGAAGCGAGCGCGAGAAGCATCGTAACATTAGCGATTATTTATGACTAACTACTTACTTAGCCTTTTGTGTCTTTGTACCTTCGTGGCGGTAAAATTTTAGCCACAAAGTCACAAAGCCACAAAATTTTGGTTTGGAAATCCTACGATTTTGCACGGAGGCTAAGTAGTTGCCACAAATCTAAAAACGCGCCACATCTGAACGATGCGGCGCGTTTCTGGCATAAGCAACAAAATTTTATTATATTTTTATGAGTTTTTTAACAAAATTTCCGTGTTCATTCGTAAAACGCAGAAAATAAACACCATTTGTTAAATCACCAAAATCAAACTCTTGATTATTTTGAGGCTGTAATTTAATCGTTTTAACAATTTGACCCCGTAAATTTGAAACGACCATTGTGGTAACTGTAGCAAGCGGTGTTTTAAAATCAAGCGTCCATTTTCCATTCGTCGGATTTGGGAAAAGGGAAACGTTGGCACTTTCCGCTTCATCTGTCCCAACGACAAAAATAGGCACTTTTTGTGTTGTCACCCCACCACAAGCATTGTTTAAAGCCTGTAAAGTGACTGTATAGTTGCCATTACGGTAATAAGTGTGAGGCGGTGGGTTGAATTCCTCTGAACCTGTGCCGTCACCAAAATCCCACCGATATACGGTTGCGCTTGATGAAAAATTTTCAAATGTTGCTACTGTCGAATCAATACTGACTACTGAAAACTTAACAATTGGTGAAGGTTGAACTCTGACAAAGCTATCTAAAACTGTTGTTTTAATACCCGCCGCGTTTGATACCCGCAATGTAACTGTATAGACGCCAGATGCCGCGTAGGTGACACGCGGATTGCGCTCTGTTGAGGTGGTAGGTGTACCACCAGGGAAAGACCATGCCCAAGAGATGACATTTGAGGGGTTTTGTCCCGAAAATTGGGCAAAAAGAGGTGCGCAACCCACCGTTTGATTAACGGATATTTGTGCTGACGGTAAACTTAACAAGGTCAGAGTATCACACGTACTTGTCAGACCACAAGCATTTGAGGCAATCAAACACACTACAAAAATACCTGTTGAACGGTAAGTGTGTTGGGGTGCTGCATCAACGCTTGTTGTGCCATCACCAAAATCCCATTTATAACTGCTTGCTCCCTCTGTTCTGTTTAGGAAAGTTGCTGTTGTACTGTTGGGCGCACGGGTAATATCAAATTTTGCAATGGGTGAACCATTGACGCGAATAAAACTTGATCTTTTAAGTGTATCCTTTCCATTTCCATTTGATACTATTAGATACACGTCATAAACACCCGAATTTTGATAAATTACTGAGGGGTTCAGGTCGGTAGAAGTAGCAGGCGTACCACTTGGAAAAAGCCATTGATAACTCACAACATTGTTGGAAGACAGATTCGTGAAACGCACACTTGATGGTAAGCAGTAGTCGCTGGTAATTGCCGTAAAATTAGCTTTGGGCAAAGCATTTATCTTTATCTGTAAAGTGTAGGTATTTGTATCGCAACTATTGACAGACTTTAATACAACATTGTAATTGCCTTGAACAGGGTATGTATAAGTAGGGTTAGTGGCTGTACTCGTTTGTCCGTTGCCAAAGTCCCATAAATATCCCGTAGCATTGGAAGTCCCATTTGTAAAAGAAACAGTATTGTAGGCTATGTTGGGCGTAAAAGTAGCAATAGGGGCAGGAATAATAACAAGCCCTACTGGGTCAGATTTGATTTCTTCTTGAACAGATGAACACTCACTTTTAACCATGCAACGAAATAAATAAGGATTCAAGGTTGTACGCACACGGTTCAGAATAAGGGTAGGCGTATTGACGCCAATAAATGTCGTATCACTCACAATGGGCATAAAACCTCTGTCATCTCCGCGATGTACTTGCCACTCGTAGGTCAGTTTAACGCCTTTTGCTTTCACGCTTAGTGTTGTCGCTTGAAACTCACATACGCGCTTTGTTTGTGGTTGTTCAACAAAATTTAAGACACGTGAAATTGTATCTACACTTGTTGGTACACTAAAATTGGCAGCATTTGTTGCAATACCATTTGTGGCTTTTGCTGCGCCTTGACTGCTGCGCCGTGTAAAATTTTTACCAAAATTGCCACCAATTAAGCTGGTTGTTACACCTGTTGCTATTTTAGTAATAATGCGTCCACCAGCACCGCCACCGCCGGGACCAAAATCATATTCAGAGATACTTCCCGTATTTCCGCCATTTCCACCATTTGCTTCAAGCACGATTGAGCCATTATGTTGATTTGCTAATAAAACGATAGTACCAGCAGCACCACCACCACCAGCACCGTCTGAGTCACTAAACTCACTATCTTCACCATTGACGATAATTTCGTTACCATTGGCGGTCAAGCTATTAGTTTTGATAAAAACGATGCCACCACCATCACCACCTTTATTATTTGAACTTTCTTTGTTGTGACCTGCACCGCCACCACCACCAAAAATGAGGCGGTCATTGCCCAATCCATTTATCGCTTTTCCTTCCAATCCGGGAAATTTTCCCACACAATTGCGTAAATCATTCACGTGTTTTTGTTCACCACCAATGCCTCCAGCCACTAAGTGACCACCACCGCCACCACCAGATTTGTGGTTGTTGCCACCGCCGCCACCGTTTGCCTGCGCACCACGTCCACATTCTTTACCTAAAATAAAGGCGGCAATGCCTTCACCTTTGAGTCCACCATTTGTTTTATCAGTCGTAGTGAGCGCGTAAAAGTAGCCTGGATAATTTTCGAGTGCATCACAATTAGCGTATGCTTTTACGCCGCCGCCGCGAAAACCTGCACCAGAAGCATCTATTGGTGCATTAAGCGTCAAATTATTCGCTTCAAAAGCTATGATACCACCAGATTCTCCATTCCACGGCTTTGCACGAAGCGTATCTGTAACAATAGCATCGGCATAAGAGGGAAAACTGACTATTTGGACAATGGCATTTTCATTGTACTGATTTTTTAAATAAAAACCTAAAAAAATATTTTTATTTTGAATATCATCTATGACATTAATTTCATACCTGCCAACATTATTGAGTGATTCTATCGAACCGTAAGAAGAAGAATTACTGCTATTGATAGTTGCCCCATTCATCTGAATGATCAGTACGCGCATACCTTTTTTAAAACCTACTGTGTCCGTCACGGCAAAGCGCATATCGCAAGTATCAATAGATGTGATACGGGCGTAAGCATTGATAATTCCAGAGATTGATTGGGCATTGATGGTCTGAAGGACTAAAAAAGTGAGAAAAAAGCAAAGAAAAATCGATTTTTGTTTCATCGTAGAAGAGAGAAATTTAGATAGCTCAACAACCCAATAGGTTTTAGAGACTTGGTTATGAATGAGTAAAGTATTGGTGGCGCAAAGTTAAACGTACTTTTGGTTTCTACACCTTTTTTAACGTTTTGACAGAACACTTGCAATAAAAAATTTGTGCGTACCAAGTTGATTGGCAAATTGTTTGAGCATATTAATACAAGCAAAAAAGTCTCCAAATCGGACAAGGATTTAAAGACTTTTTATTTTTTATTTGAAACCATACATAAAATCTAAACTGCTGCTTCTCGCGCTCGCTTCGCTCGCGCGAGAAGGGGGAATGGGGTTCATTTTTCGGGCTTTGCCCGAAAAATGAACCCCCTCTCTTCCCTTTGCGCGAGCGAAGCGAGCGCAAAGGTGTAGTTTTATGCGTTTTAGAATTTTATGTATGGTTTCAAAATTTTTTACAGAGTCCCTTATCGGTTCGACTTTATGAAATGTGCCGTGGCATCTAATTCATCGTAAAAATCTTCTCCATATTTTCTAACAATTGCTTCTTTCAAAAATTGATAAACGGGCATTTCTTGTTCTTTACCTAATTGACAAGCCGCCGAACAAATATCCCAACGGTCGTAATTTAAGGCTTCAAATCCAGCGATTTCATTTTTTGATACGCGAATTGGATACAAATGACAAGAAATTGGTTTTCTAAAATCTGTTGCACCTGCCCGCCAAGCTTGTTCTATACCGCATTGTGCCACGCCACCACCACCAAAAGTGAGAAACGCACAACGTCCATCGGACAGTAAAGTTGCTCCATATTGTGTTTCATCACCGTCTTTGAACACTTGATAGACCCCCTCAGTATCAATCACATTTTGACCTTCTTCACTCAAGAATGGACGAATTTTTGGATATTCACGCGTCATTATCCGCATTTCGTCTTCATCAACGGGTGCGCCAAAATCTCCTTCCCAACAACATGCGCCTTTGCATTTTGAGAGATTACACATAAATTGTTCTTCTACCAACTCGTCACTCACGAGTTTGTCTTGTACCATTATCATTTTTTGCGAATTTTTTTTTAGAAAAACTCTTGGTTTTAAACCCTCCAAGAGTTGTACAACTAAAACTGTCAAAACTCTATTAGATACTGGTGTTACGCAGAGCCATAGGCTCGACTGATTTTGTAGCGGCGGATTTCAAACCGCCGAAAACGTACATACCCTTTTCATTAAGAGCCGTAGGCTCGGCATATATTTATATGCACCGAACCTACGGCTCTTAACTAATCTGTTTTAATCTTTCGGCGGATTAAAATCCGCCGCTACAAAATTGTCCATGCCTGCGGCATTTTTAGCACATGTGCGTAACAGCAGTAAATGTATATTTGAAACCATACATAAATTCAAAATACGCATTAAAAGGCACTTTTGCGCTCGCTTCGCTCGCGCAAAAGGAGGAGAGGTGGTTCATTTTTCGGGCTTTGCCCGAAAAAAATGAACCACATTCTCCCCCTCGCGCGAGCGAAGCGAGCGCGAGAACCAGCAGTTTAGATTTTATGTATGGTTTCAAAAATGTATATTCCCTTCGGGAATGTGTTTCATTTTTGCGAGCAAAGCGAGCAATAAAAAATTAAATAGCGGCAGCGAATTGTTTCAAAAACCGCACATCATTTTCAAACAAGAACCGAATATCGGGAATACTAAAGAGGCGTAACGCCTGTCTTTCGATGCCCATGCCGAAGGCAAAGCCCGTATATTTTTTTGAATCAATGCCACAATTTTCTAAAACCTGTGGGTCAACCATGCCACAACCCAATATTTCAAGCCAGCCAGTCCCTTTTGTCAAGCGATAATTTTCGGGTGTGTCTGTTCCGAGCCACACGTCCATTTCGGCTGAGGGTTCGGTGAATGGGAAAAAGGAAGGACGCAAACGAATCTTTGCCGCGCCGAACATTTCTTGGGCAAAAAACATTAGAGTTTGTTTCATATCGGCAAATGATACGTTTTCGTCAATGTACAAACCCTCCACTTGGTGAAATTGCGCGTGGCTACGCGCCGAAATCGTTTCATTTCGATACACACGACCTGGCGCGATGACCCGAATTGGCGGGGTTGTTTTTTCCATAATGCGGGCTTGTACGGGCGAAGTGTGCGTCCGCAAAAGCCACGTTTTAGAGTCTTGGATATAAAACGTGTCTTGCATATCGCGTGCAGGGTGGTCTTCGGGCGTGTTCATTGCCGTAAAATTGTACCAATCGGTTTCAATTTCAGGTCCATCAACGACTGTGAAACCAATGCGTCCAAAAATATCAATAATGCGGTTCATCACGATAGAAACGGGATGACGCGAGCCTATACTGAGGGGGTCGGCGGGTGCGGTCAAATCAAGTGCATCGGCTCCCCCTGCGTCTTCGGCTGCTTCAAGTGCTTCTTGAAGGGCGGTCATTTTTGTTTCAGCCGCCAATTTTGCGGCATTGACGCGCTGTCCGTATTCTTTTTTCCGCTCATTTTCCACTTGAGCAATGTTGCCAAACAATGGTTTGATAATATTTTTCGTTCCTACAAAACGAATACGGAAGGCTTCCACTTCTTCTTTGGTAATTGGGTGTGCCGCCTCTATTTCTTCGATAGCTTGTTGTACTTTTGCAAAAATTTCAACACTCATAAGTTTTATTTTTTATTTTTCATTCTAATCCACACATTTTGCTTGCTTCGCTCGCAAAAAAAGGAAAAAGTGGTTCATTTTTCGGGCTTTGCCCGAAAAATGAACCACCCCTCCTCTTTTGCGAGCGAAGCGAGCAATACTACAGTAATTTACATTATTCTTAAAACGCCGCAAAAGTAAGATTTTGAACAAACTTTTCACCTATATAAAATGCATCAGTCGCGTTGAATTTACTTTTTTTTGGTGCTGCGTCTTGGTTCAGTCTCTTGCGTGGTCAAAATTTACCTTGTCTATCAGTTTGTGGGGCTTGGCAGTCGTTTCTATTTTCAAATTTCAAATTTCAAATTTCAAACTTCAAACTTTATTTAGCCCCTCTCAGTATTTCAGTCATTTTTGGCGCAATAAATCCCTTGTGGTTCTAACAATTCCTTTTTTACTTGTTTTGATTTCGGGTTTGTGGTCAGAAAATATGGTATATTGGCTTGAACGTATGCGTATTAAACTGCCTTTTCTGATTTTACCTTTTGCTTTTGCCAATTTACCCCCCCTCAGTAAAAAACAGTTTTGGGGCGTTTTTTACGTATTTGTAGTCGCTTTTTCCATTTTTTGCGCCCGTCATTTGTTTTTTTACGTCCAACACTTTGCTGAAGTAAATCGCGGTTTGGGACAGGGCATTCCCATACCAACGCATTGGAATCATATTTCTTTTGCAACGATGGCAGTTTTTGCTTTTTTAAGCGGATTGGAATTGTGGAAAAATAATTTCTATTGGCGATACCCCAAAGAGCGTTTTTTTATAGGCGGTTTAGTAGTATTTTTGTTTGTTGCTTTACATGTGTTGTCCGTTCGGAGTGCCATTTTGTCTTTGTATATCTGCGTATTTTTTCAATTATTAGAATTGGTTTTTAATCAAAAACGTTGGAAAATCGGTTTGCTAAGTCTCACTATTTTAACAATAATGCCTTACTTGGCTTATCGCACGATACCGAGTTTACGGCAACGAATTGACTACGCTATCTGGGATTATGGTCAATACAAACAAGGAGATTTGACCTTAAAATCTGATTCTGAACGTATTACGACCTTAAAAATGGGGGTGGCTGCTTTTCGTCAAAGCCCCGTTTGGGGTATTGGTTACGGTGATATTATGGACGAGGTGAGTCGGCAATACAAAACTTATTTTCCGCAATTAGATGTCCGCGAACCCCATAGTTTTTGGTTGTTTTCTTTAATTGGAACGGGCATTGTCGGGACATTTATTTTCGTAATGGCTTTTGCTACGCATTGGTTTCATGGGCAGCTTTACCGCATCGGCTTATTTTCGTTGCTTCATTTTTTAATTTTATTCACCAATACCATTGATTTTGTCGTTGAAGGTACGTATGGCGCAGTATTTTATGCGTTTTTTGTGGCGTTTTTTGTGAGCCAAAATACGGGAAAAGTATCAAAATACTGAGGGGGTCTTAAAATGATTTTATCACGTACTCAAATCGTTTTTGGTCGAGATACGTTCAATGATGATGTTTTTCAATACTTTAAGTGCTTTAAATATAGCAAAAAGTTCATCTGACAAAGCGGAATAACTGCGACTAATACTGAATTTATTGCCGTCAAGTGTCATAAAATACCAATCACCACCAATGATATGACAACCATACATTGTTTCACCGCCTCCATTTAAGGACTGACCAACCAACATTGCAGCCAGTGCTTGACCTGCTGGGTCTCCATCGGGGTCTGTCATTTTTTTGTATTCTTGGAAAGAGAAAAAAGGGATTTCTGGAACACGACGACCTGAAGCTAATATACCGTCGGGTTTGCCGAAAAGTCGCCAATCTTGTACAATACCTTCAATGGGACGTTCTGCAAACAGATTAAATTTTTTGGAAGAGAAACGAACGAGTGAAAGAATTGGTCCAATAAAGTATTGAGCCAATTCTTCCTCGTTCCAACTACGATAATTAAAATCAAGGTCTTCTTGCAAAATGAGAAAGTAATCCCGTTCCAACTGAGAAATCTCAATTGTTTGTGAGAGCCATTTATCAAGAGATGGCAAATGTTTTGTTTCTTCTAAATCGAACGTTTTTTCAAGCCAGTACAACGAACAATCACGAAACACTTTTTGCTTTTCCATAATAATATCTTGATTCTATTAGAAATTCGGGCAATAAATGCCGCGTCTTTCATTACCACAAATTTTGTATTGCAAAGCAAATTCAAAACTGCCATTACCATTTGTTGCTACTTTGAGTGGTGACAAATTGTAGTCGTAGCTAAAACCTAAGCTGAATTGGCTGTAATCAAACCGCGTTGACAAAATCAAGGCGTCCATTAAAATACCGCTTGATTTGTTGTCTTCGCCTACTTTATTACCCAAACGCGCCCAAGCACCGAACTGAATTGCCTCAGCCGAACGCTTTGAATTGCCCAAAAGGAAACGCATACTTGTACCTCCATTGATTTGCAAATAAGGACCTTGTAAGAAAGTCACGAGTCCTGGCAATAAGGTAATACGGTCGTTTGTTGCAAACTCACCACCTGCGTGAATTGTGAATTTAGAGAGCAAAGGTACAGTTTTATCCACTGTAAAGGATTGATTGGCGCGGTTGATGTGGTCATAAGCACCACCAATGTAGAAATTATTACTTTCGTCTATCACTGAAAACCACAACAAACCTGCTGAAACATCAGCAAAAAGGAAGTTATCACGTCCTGTTGAACCGAAGGTTGGTTCGTTGCTTGGCAAAGTTGGGTCAAAAGAACCATCACGATTTTGGCTGCCCCAACGTGCTTCCAACAAATTCAAACCACGCTGTGCCAAGCCAACTTTTGCGCCCATTGAGAGGTAACTCGCTTGTTTGCGGTAGCCGCCCATTTTTTTAGTGTAGGCAAAGTTCATGTTCAACAAAGTTGAACGGAAATTGAGAGAACCCGCCACATCGCTCCATATTGAGCCACCAATACCAAAATAATCGTAACGACCCGAAGGTATTTTTGCGTCATAAGCAACTTGATAGGTTTGAAACGCTTTATCGCGCAAAACGGAAGCCCATTGGTTGCGGTAGTTTGCACCAAGACGTTGATTACAGTTCATAACGCCCGTCATTGCAGGGTTTAACTGAAGCGGTGCCATGTAGAACTGCGAAAAGTGAATGTCTTGAGCCATTGCCGCGAAGCTCAATGCGGTTGCCAAAATAATTATTGAAAGTCTTTTCATGTTGAAAAAGATTGACTTTAGTAGAAATTGATTATCAATAGTTTATGCTAAAAATCGAATTTTATTCGTTCAAAAAAAAGCGCACTTTTTAATCCTCAACGCTGAGTGAAAAAGTTTAGTTGTAATAAGGTAAATATGTCCTCACGCTCACTTTGCTCGCGTGAGGGAGAGATGTGTTTCGTTTTTTGGCTTTGCCAAAAAACGAAACACATGCCCCTCCCTTTTGCGCGAGCGAAGCGCGCGCAAAACATCTGTTTTTAATCAAAAAACGATGTTTTTAGGTTATGCCCACTCCTCGACTATGTAACTACGTAATATCTAAATTACATCAAAAGTAAGTCAAAGTCGCGTTGCTCGTATCAATAAAAATCAAGATAACAGGTATTTAACATTTTAGTTTTTTTACAATATGTATAACTGCTTATCACGCGCTCTCCCGAAGGCTTTCGGGATGTAAACAGACTTCGCTCGCGCAGAGAAGGGGAATGTGGTTCATTTTTCGGCGAAGCCGAAAAATGAACCACCTCTTCACCCGTCGTTGCGCGAGCGAAATGCACGGACGCTCAATATTTACCTTGATTCATTAAAAAGATACACAAAATACTTAACGCCGTTTTAAGCGCAATTATTTTACCTTGTCAGTATTTTAGTATTTTTGGTTGTTTGCCAATTTTAGCTGTGACCACGTTAGGGGTGAATCTGTTTATAGTACAGATGATTGCCCCATTTTCAGAGTTGCGTAGCACCTACACCCGCATATTGACCGTCAATTTTAGGACAAAAGACTTAGGTGACGGTGCTACGCACCTTAAAAAATACTTATTTATCTGAGGAGTGGGCATGACCTAAAAACATCGTTTTTTGATTAAAAACAGATGTTTTGCGCTCGCTTCGCTCGCGCAAAAGGGAGGAGACGTGGTTCGTTTTTCGGCTTCGCCGAAAAACGAACCACATTCCCCTCCCTCGCGCGAGCGAAGCGAGCGCGAGATGCAAAAAACGCTTTTAGGTTATGCCCATCCCTCACTTATTTATCTAAACCTATAAACGGTTTCAGCCCTAACGGGCTTATTCTGGGTAGATTTTTTAGACACTCCTTTAACAGCACTTAATTTGTTACACACTCAAATCAATTTATTGCGCTTTGAAATTTGAAATTCTTGAAATCTGAAATTCTTGAAATCTGAAATTTACTCCGTCCGCCATTTTGCGCCGTATTGTTCGACTAAAATATTATCGTATATATCTGCTTTTTCAAACAGACTGCTTAACAATTTTATGCCAATATCATCGCGCAGATAACGGTCGTGAATTAATAGTGACAAAATAATGTCTTGTCCGCGCACGCTTAAAGTAACGCCTTCGTTTTGATAATTCTCCCGAAGGAGGTATTCATAAAGCGGTTTGATGTGTTCTTTGGGTAAAGTACACAAGTAGGCATCGCACAAGATTAGACCATTTTGTTGGTGATAAGCCACATTTATTTTTGCTGAACCTTGCCTAATTTCCCAACCATTAGAACTTCGACGGCTTACGCGCACGTCCTGACCCATTTTTATCAGCATATTTTCAATCGTCAATGCCACGCCTTCTGCCCGATAAGGCTCGGCTTTAGTGGGCAATGCCACTTTTGAGCCGCAATTTGGGCAGTAATTACCTGATTCAATGCTGCTTTCAAAAACCAAATTCAAACAACTTTCGCAGCGAACAGCCGCTTCTCCATTGCCCAGTTGGTACGCTTCAAGGGCTTCGCCGAGATATTTGGCGGGCAATGAAAAACCAATCGTATTGCCGTCTTTGATAATAAACGTATTGACACCGATAACCGCCCCCTCAGAATTGACGAGCGGTCCTCCCGAATTGCCGGGATTTAAAGCGGCATCGTGCTGAATATAATCCACGTTGTTGTGAATACGGCGCGGATTTGACACAATACCCTGCGTAAATGTATAACGTAAACCAAAAGGATGACCAACTGCCGTGACTTGTTCACCCTCACGCACCACAAGTTGGGCGAGTGTAAGTGTGGGTAAGTCTTTGTTTTTTAGAGGCATTTCTAAAAAAGCGAGGTCAAATTTCACATCATTGTACAAAACACGGCTGATTTGACGCGGCACGCCTACTCCCTCAACTGTCACCTCACGATTGCCTTCTATAACGTGATTGTTGGTCACGATAAGATTTGGTGCTTTCAGATAGAAACCCGTTCCTGTACTGTAAGGTGTTGCAATTTGGATAACTGCATTTTTATATATTTCAACAAAATTTTCCATTTATGCTTTTTCTTTAGGCGAAAAATCCAAGCCTTTCAATAACATCAAATAAGAGGCGGCAAATTTCGAGGCTGTTTTAAAATCCAAAACCGACAAGTCGGGGACAAGTTTCGGAAATTTTTCCGCATGACTCTCTGTTATCGTTTTTATCGCTGTTTTTATCGCTTTTTGGTCAAAAACACCTGTTTGAGGGTTTAGATACTGAGGGGTATAATTGAGCGATTTAGAGAACGTTGGTTCAAATATTCTATAATAAAAAGCCAGCAACTCGCGGTCGGGTTTGGGTAAAGAATACGTAAACAAGGCATGACCGATAATATAACTTGGTACAGCAAGGGCAACGTTGGGGTGCCCATTTTGTTCATACCAATCTCTATTGGGCAATTCACCATCAATTAGTGCGATGAGTGCATCGTGTTGTTTGGGTTGTAGGATGCCAAATGTGGAAGTTGTGCCATACAATTCATTGAAAATAGACGTTTTAGTACGGTTTTTTATTTTTTCAAATTCTGCCAAAATCAAGGCATTTTTTTGAATCATCGTCTTGTTTTCAGTAGAAAAATAATTGCGGTGTATCCGTTCTATTGTTTCCATAACGAAACCTTCGGGCGTTGTTAAATAATCAATCCGATAAGCCGTGTCTAACAACAAATAAGAAATGCCCCCAGGATATTTGTCTCCATTCAGTTTTTTACTATCAAGTTCAGCAAACAAAGCGGTTATTTTTTCTAAAATAAACGCATGTTTTATTTCTTTTTCTGCTTCGGGCAATTCAACTCTCGACCCTATGTCAATCGGCGTTAGCAAGCTTCCAAATTCGTCGAGGAGCAAATCGTCTTGTTTATCGGCACTCACTGCCAATTCTTTTAAGGCATAATACAATTTAAAAGGAGAAGCATCGAGGGCGTTTGTATCAAATTTAATCACCAAGTTATTGTCATTATCAAGGGCATAGCGACAGTATTCAAGCGTAAAATTTGACTCAACTAATCGCCGCATAACAGCAACACTCAAATTTTGTGCCTTGACGATTCGTGCTTCTGCCACAAATTTTTGTGCATTTGCCATACCCACTGCCCGCTTTGACCCCTGCAAAAGTTCAAATTCGTAACCTCTATCTGTTTGAATCCATCGTACATTGTCTTCTTTTTCGTCACGCAAGTACTTGAAAAAGGCTTCGTAAGCCGCCAAATAGTCTTCTTCGTCAAACTTGGTGAGGGCTTCGTCCCACGCTTCGTACTGCTTTTTTTCCTTGTACGCATCGGTATAGCGACCAAGGCGGACGGTCGGTTGCGGCGTTATCGGCTCGGCAGTTGTTCCAAATAGGCGTTCCCAGAAATTCATAATAGTGCGTTAAAAATAATTTTTCTTAAATGAGGGCTAAAAGTACGCTTTTTGTGTAAATTTTTTTTATCTAACAACAAAAGAAAAAAAATATTGCCTGTTTTTGTATCTATGCACTTCTAAGTTGTTGTGTTTCGCTGCTCAGAATGTGTCGTCGAACGCGTCCACCCACAAAACACAGATTGCTAATATTTTGTAACTCTTTAGCTACCTGCCTTTTGCTCGCACAACGACAGGAAAAGAGGTGGTTCATTTTTCGCCAAAGCCGAAAAATGAACCACATTTCCCTGTTGTAGTCGTAGAGACAAGGCATGCCTTGTCTCTACGACTACAAAACTCAGATTATTTCTTCGTAATTACTTAGTCCATAGCTCGCTTCGCTCGCAAAAAAGGGGAATGTGGTTCGTTTTTCGGGCTTTGCCCGAAAAACGAACCATCTCCTCACTCGCGCGAGCGAAGCGAGTGCGTGACTAAGTAATTACATTTCTTCTTTCTAAACTATTTGGTATGAAATCTTTGCCTGTTATTTGTTTCTTCTTTTTCTTAGCGACTACCCTAATCGCACAAGAACCACTTTCAGCGCGTGGCGATAAATATTTTTTTATTGGTGTGAGTTTACCTCTCTCGAAAGTGCGTGACCAAGCCCATTCACCACAAATTTACCAAGGTTTAACGCCTACTTTTTCCATCGGACACGACCGAGTTGGGCAAAATATAGCCGCGCGCTTTGCTTTTTCTTACACACTGTCCTTAGCTGGTCTTAGACCCAAAACACGCCCTAAACCCGAACGGCAATTGTCAAGTGCTGATATGAATGTGCTGCACTTTTTAGGAGGTGTATATAAACGTGTGGGGAATTATGACAAGGACGGTTGGAATCGGTATGTAGGCGGTGCATTGACTTTCACTTTTGATTCAAGACTGTACAATCTACCAAGTAATAACCTTTTTGGCTATCAAGTGAATACTTCTTTAAATGTAGCGGGACTTGTCCAAAAACAATTAGATAATGCGTGGCGTTTTAACTACGAGGGTGTTGTTCCAATTGTATCTTATGCCCTAAGACCCAACCACCTTGGTATGCCACCCATGACTACAGGCGATTTTTCCGCCAATATCAAACGAATGGCAACATCTGGAAAGGTGGTAACAGTCAATAAATTATTCCGTTTGTATAACCGCTTTTCTTTTGAACAACAAATTAATGACCATCGAAAAAGACGTTATACCTACGCATGGGAGGCTTCAGTGAACAAAATCTCGCAACCATTGAATTCGGTTGTGGCTGGTTTGGGCTATGAATCCCTTTTTAAAATGTGAAAAATTGTAATTACTTAGTCGAGGGATGGGCATAACCTAAAAACATCGTTTTTTGATTAAAAACTGATGTTTTGCGCTCGCTTCGCTCGCGCAAAAGGGAGGAGACGTGGTTCGTTTTTCGGCGAAGCCGAAAAACGAACCACATTCCTCTCCCTCGCGCGAGCGAAGCGAGCGCGAGATGCAAAAAACGCTTTTAGATTATGCCCATCCCTCAATTACTTAGTCACGCGCTCTCCCGAAGGCTTTCGGGATGTAAACAGACTTCGCTCGCGTGAGTGAGGAGAGGTGGTTCATTTTTCGGGCTTTGCCCGAAAAATGAACCACATTCCCCCTTTTTGCGAGCGAAGCGAGCAATAGGCTAAGTAATTACCAAAATTGTTAAAAATAAAAATTATATATTGTACAATGTGTGTTTTTAGTGTTAATTGAAAATTTAACATATTATATTTATAATTCTACAAAATTATATTATATTTTAGTTTGAAAATAATTGATACTTTTTGGGATCTATTGCGTCTGAATTCACAACAGCGAAAATTCGCTCTTTAAAAGTAGGTAGAAATTATATTTTAAAACTAAACTAAACTTTAATTTTTTAATGAGTGCTGAAATTGACCTCGCTTTAGAAAAATATCGCCGTTTCAATGATCAAAACTTAGCCCGTTTGGTACGTACCGTTGAAAAGTATATAACCAATCAAATAAGTCGGGAACTACATGTCCATGGCTACGTGAACCTTAGCGCAAGACACTTACAGGTGTTTGAAAACCTCGATACTGAGGGGGTAAGCATTGTTCAGTTGGCACACAGGGCGGGCATTTCCAAGCAAGCCATGAGTAAAATGGTAAAAGAAGTGGCACGCGAAGGTTTTGTAGATGTGGTTACTGATGACCGCGACAACCGCGTTCAGTTAGTCAACGTTACACAAAAAGGAGCAAACCTTATTGGTGATATTCGTCGCCAAACATCTTACCGTTGCAATGAATTGTTGACACAAAAAATTGTTAGCCGCGAAGAGTTAGAACAGGCAACTAATACGTTTGCTAAATTATTAAATCACTTCGAAACTGTTGGTTTTAATGTTCATTTTGCGATTAATTTGAACTAAAAAAGTCTCGTTTTTTAATAAAAAAAAAATAGATTTTTTTATGTAAAATATTGTTTATCAGTCTATTTTAATGACTAAAAAATTTCTCTATGTAAGTGTTATCAAAACGCTTGTAAAAGGGATTTCTTTTTAGTCAAAAATCGTGTCACATTTTATCAAGATTCTCAAAATGGCTTCAAAATTGCACGTTTTTAGTATCTAACGTAATTAGTCTATTTTTTTCCTCAACAAAATAATAATTTTAAACAAATAAACAGCTAAACTTGACTTCAGTAAATTCATTTATGTAGTGTCTAAATAATAAAACCACAAATTTTATGCAGGCAAATCTACTCTAATAAATGAGTTTTATATAAATATTTAGTAATTACTTACCCCATAGCTCACTTCACTCGCAAAAAAGGAGAATGAGGTTCGTTTTTCGGGCTTTGCCCGAAAAACGAACCTCATTCTCTCACTCGCACGAGCGAAGCGAGCGCGCGACTAAGTAATTACAATATTTATCCTCGCGCTCGCTTCTCTCGCATGAGAGGAAGTATAGTTCATTTTTTTTCTTTCCCCCAAACATAATAATTTTTTACAAGAGTACGCTACCTCCCAGACAAGTAATTACTTAAACTTAATCCGCCCAAGTTGGGCTAAAATCACACACGTTTTTATGAATGCGCAGTTCACTGAGAGAAATCTTGTGCGTTTGATTCGTTTAGTCGAACGCCACACATCTACAAATATTGGAAAAATGCTCGAGCAGATGGGTTATGCCCCTTTGACAGCTCGTCATCTTCAAGTATTTGAGAACATTGACCTCTTAGAAGGGTCAAGTATTGTACAATTGGCACAAAGGGCTGCTGTATCTAAGCAAGCTATGAGTAAACTTGTCCAAGAATCTACCGCCGCAGGCTGCCTTGACGTCATGCCTAATCCATCTGACAGTCGTTTTGTCATTGCTAAACTAACACCCAAAGGGGTACAATTGCGCCAAGATGTGCTTGACAAAGTTATCGTTTTTTACAACAATTTAACCGATTCCGATACCAATCATGAGGCTGATTCTGAAATCATATCACAAACCATTTCTGAGACAGAAATTGAGTCTATGACGGATACTTTATTAAAAATGTTGAAGTATTTTGAAAGGGCATCTGCTTCTAAAGCGGCTTAAATTTTGACAACAACTTGACGCAAGTTTCAAACTTGCGTCAAGTTAGCAGTTAGTAAAATTTGAAACCATACATAAATTCAAAATACGCATTAAAAGGCACTTTTGCGCTCGCTTCGCTCGCGCAAAAGTAGGAGAGGTGGTTCATTTTTCGGGCAAAGCCCGAAAAATGAACCACATTCCCCCTCTCGCGCGAGCGAAGCGAGCGCAAGGAACCAGCAGTTTAGATTTTATGTATGGTTTCAAATAGTAAAAAAGCAATATTCTTGTAAAAATTTAAAAAAAACATAAGATTTAGTGGCTTCTGTTCGTTCTTTACGTCGAATTAAAATTTATTCATATTTTAAAACTTAAAGAACATGAAAAAAAGCCTATTAATCACCCTTTTTATTGTAGGAACTTATACACTAAGCCACGCCCAATTCACTATTTGCGAGAAATGTGGAGAAACCAAAGAAGGAAATAAAATCATTATCGAAGGGAAAGGAAAAGGTTCTTGGATAGTAAAATACAACCTTTTGGGGCATACTACAACCTTTTTAAGCAACAGTGGTGGTAAAATTACGCTTAAAAATGACGGCACAAAAACGGAAAAAGACGGATTCACCACTCGCCGAACCTCCTCTGAAGACGGGCAATGGGACGCAGAAGTGGTCTATCAAGGGCATGATTTTGTAAAGGCAATTTTGGTTAAAAAATAAGTTTAGTAGTTGAATAAAAACAAGGTACGCCATACGATTTTGCAACCTATTGAAATTCAACTTATTGCACTTTGAAATTTCAAATCTTAAATTTGAAATCTTCCTTAGGCGTCAAACAAAAAATAAAATCCCCATTTTAATTATTATATTTTCGTAATTACTTAGCCACGCGCTCGCTTCCCTCGCACGAGGAGGAGAGGTGGTTCATTTTTCGGCGAAGCCGAAAAACGAACCACGTCTCCTCCCTTTTGCGCGAGCGAAGCGCGCGCAAAACATCTGTTTTTAATCAAAAAACGATGTTTTTAGGTTATGCCCACTCCTCAATTACTAATTATTAACAAATATAAAAAATGAAAAAACTTCTTTTTATTGACCGTGATGGTACTTTAATAATAGAGCCACCCGTTACATTTCAGATTGATTCGTTGGACAAATTGGAATATTATCCTTTTGTTTTCAAATATCTTGGCAGAATTGCCAGCGAATTGGATTATGAATTGGTCATCGTTTCCAATCAAGACGGCTTGGGTACACCCGCCAATTCGTGGGAAAATTTCTTGCCACCACATGAAAAAATGTTACAAGCCTTTAAAAATGAAGGTATTGAATTTTCAGAGGTGTTTCTTGACCCAACCTTTGAACACGAAAATGCACCAACCCGCAAACCACGAACGGGTATGTTGACCAAATACCTTCAAAATAGGGAAGGGGTCTATGATTTGAAAAATTCTTTCGTTATTGGCGACCGCGTGACAGATGTTGTACTGGCAAAAAACTTAGGCTGTAAAGGCATTTATCTTAGTACAACGGACGATAAAATCAAAGAATTGTCTTTAGAAAACGATTGCGCCTTGACAACAACCAAATGGAAAGACATTTACACCTTTTTGAAACTCTCTGACCGTTCGGCTTCTGTTCGCCGCACGACCAAAGAAACGGACATTACGATTGAGTTGAATCTGGACGGAACCGGGCAAAGCAAGATGGAAACGGGGCTTGGTTTCTTTGACCACATGCTCGACCAATTGGCGCGTCACTCTGGGTCGGATTTGTCTGTGAAAGTAGTCGGTGATTTGCATATTGACGAACACCACACCATAGAAGATACCGCTTTGGCTTTGGGCGAGGCGTACTATCAAGCACTGGGGTCAAAATTGGGTATCGAGCGTTATGGCTTTTGCTTGCCGATGGACGATTGTTTGGCACAAGTGGCACTCGATTTTGGTGGTCGGGCTTGGTTGGTCTGGGACGCAGAATTTCGTCGAGAAAAAATTGGCGATATGCCAACTGAAATGTTCTACCATTTTTTCAAATCATTTAGTGATGCGTCGCGTTGCAATTTGAATATTAAAGTGGAAGGAATGAACGAACACCATAAAATTGAAGCCATTTTTAAAGCATTTGCAAAAGCCATAAAAATGGCAATTCGACGCGATGCCAACAACATGCGCCTACCTTCAACAAAAGGCATTTTATAACCTAATTAAGTTATTCGTATTTCAATTATTCGCCTTTTTTTTAATGACAAAATGAACACAATTTAACCCAAAAAAAAGGCGTTTTTTCCTAATTTAAAAATCTTTGTTTTAATCATTTTTAAATATTCAAGAAATATCCAATTTCCTATCTATATTTGGCAAGATTTTGTAATACAAATTGTTATATACTTTATTTAACAAGATTTCATTTTGCCACATTTTAAAAAATAACATTTATAAACGCGCTTTAGTAAACCCTCAGTAATAAAATGGTTTTAATATAAAATCACATGATTTTTTATTGTAATTTAGTATCTTTTTTAACCGTTTTCTTGACTAAACATGCCGTACGCTAATAAAATAAATCATAAATTTTAAAAAAAAGTGTGTGAAAAATTTGTAATAATCAAGAATAATAGCATACATTTACATTTATAAATAGAATTACATGTTTCGGATAAGGTTTTAAATTGGCATGAATTTTAAAGAGTTTATGAAAACATTAAGAAAAAAATAAAAACTATTATTTTTACATTTAATGCACCGTAGTATTAAGTAGCTGTTCATAAATAATCGCTACTTTTTAGTACACACCTTTTGCGCGAGCGAAGCGAGCGCGAGAAGCATCGTAAAAAGTAGCGAGTATTTATGACGAACTACTTAGTATTCATTTCTAATTGTTTTGAACCATTCATCTGACAGATATTAAACAATAGTTTTTTATAAACGACTACACATATTTATTAAAGTTCTTTCATTAATTTTTAAAAACATAGATATGAGAAAGGGAAAAAGCGAGACAATTGTCTTGAAGAAAGGAAAGCGAGACATCGAATTGGACTACGCAGAACTCCGTAAAGCAGTATTGGTTCTAAGAGCTGTGAACCATAAATTACGCCAGCAAATCATTGAGTTACTTGAAGAGAACGAGAAAATGACAGTGACTGACTTGTACATCAAACTACGTTTGGAACAATCAGTTGCTTCTCAGCATCTCGCTATCCTGCGCCGTGCAGGTGTTGTTGCGACAGAACGTCATGGAAAGTTTATTTACTATCGCGTTGACAAAGAACGTATCAATCACATCAGCCGCCTCGTTGAGGAGTTGACAGAAAATACGGGCAATTAATTTTTCTACACGAAAATAGTTCTTGCTTGTGAAGGCAAAAATGCTGTAAATCTCGAATTTACAGCATTTTTTTTTGTATCTACTACCTTTTTGAAGGTATTTTTGGGAAGAAATTTGGAAAAAAAAAATATATTTTTGCATCTTTGTATCTGTTAATAAAATTCTAATTTTTTTAAATCTAAAACAAAAAACTCACCCCTATGAGAAGAGGTATTCTCCAGATAGATAATGACCAACTCCAAGTGTCTTCGGACATATTGCGGGCTTTGGCTCACCCTTTGCGGATGAAAATCCTTGAGTTCATTGATAAGAACAAAACGATTAACGTAAACAAAATCTACAACTCGTTGAAGATTGAGCAGTCTATCACTTCTCAGCACCTCAAAATTTTACGGGCTTCTGGCTTAGTTCACACACATCGTGAAGGAAAATTCATTCATTACACAATTGACTATCCAAAATTAGTCGTCGCTGTAAAAGCGATTGACCAATTTCGAGATTTTCATCAAGAAAATTAGTTTGTTTCTTAATTTCTCCTTAAACATACGCACGACAAAAGAGCCGATTTCACTTCTGAAAATCGGCTTTTTTAATTTTTCAATTTTAAAGAATTTCGCAATTAACCCAAGTTTTTAGTCGCTACCACAAAACTTAGATTAATTATTTGTAATTACTTAGCCCATAGCTCGCTTCGCTCGTAAAAAATGGGAATGTGGTTCGTTTTTCGGGCTTTGCCCGAAAAACGAACTCTCTCCTCACTCGCGCGAGCGAAGCGAGCGCGAGATGCAAAAAACGCTTTTAGGTTATGCCCATCCCTCGGCTAAGTAATTACGAAAATATAATCAAAATGGGTACTTTATCTTTTGTTTGACGCCTTATAACAGTGGGGCTAATAGGATTTCTCTTGGGAGCGAACACGATTAATTTTTTATTGCTTCTCTTACTGAACTAATAACAATATGCCCAATCACAAGACTTACAATACTCAACAACAAACCCAAGCTCAAACCCAACATTAAGGCTTTGCGTTTGGACTCTCTTTTGCGTTCAAGCGGTGCAGTCGGCATGTCTATTGGTTGAATAAAAGGCGTATTATTTTTCAACGCAAAGTCTGCAATAGCGTATTGTTTCAGCATTTCACCGTAGGCAAGCGTTGCAATTTGAGCGTCTTTTTGCATTTGTTCCCCTTTTACTTTCTCACTTTGCAAAACTAAACCGCGATTAAAATCTTGAAAACGGGCGGCATTCATTTCTTTTCCACGCATAACGGCATACACCGAATCTTTTTGAGCGCGTAGCACCTCGTGGGTTTGACGTTCGCGTTCCGTGGTTTTCATCACATAAAATTCGCTCAAATTTTCAAAAATTTTTCTTACCAATTGAATACTCAATTCTTCATTGGGCGTGGTCAAACTCATTGAAAAAATAGTGGACAACTTCGCATAACCGCATTGAAATAAAGGTTTTTGCTTGGCGTTCATCAACTCCAAAACATCGTTTACGGCATGGTTTTCAAGGCGATTGAAACCTTCAAAATCGCCGCGCGTGAACAGAAAATTGGGCAAACCTGTTGTATCCGTTTCCCATTCTTCGTGTAAATCTAAGGCACGAATGAGGTGATTTGCAAAAAAATCATTCTGCCCATCAATTGTCGTTTTTGCAAATAAAGCCGTTTTCAAAATGCGACTTGTACGCGACAATTCAACAATTCTGTCCAAATTACCTTCACCGCCGCCGCCACCTAAACCAAATTGTCCCAGTAAAGAACTGAAGCCTCCTATACCGCCCTTATCCGAATCGTTGAGCATAAAAGTCAAATTGGCTTGGTATGTCCATTTTGATTGGAAAGCCTTGTACAAAAAATAACCCGAAAAAAGTAAGCAAGACAAGACGACAACGTACCCCTTTTTCCGAATAATGCTGTAATATTTTATTAGAAATTGAATCACACCACGCAGTGTAATTTCTTGATTACCAATTATTTGAGCTTTATTCTCCATGATTTATTAAAATACTTAGAGCTAAAAAAACTGTTTTATATTTGTAATTACTTAGCCCATTGCTCGCTTCGCTCGCAAAAAGAGGGAAATGTGGTTCATTTTTCGGCGAAGCCGAAAAACGAACCACATTCCCCTCCCTCGCGCGAGCGAAGCGAGCGCGAGATGCAAAAAACGCTTTTAGGTTATGCCCATCCCTCAGCTACTTAACATACGTTGAAATTTGAAATCCTGAAATTTGAAATCTTTTAGACACGCTCATCAACAAATTCGCAGATAATATGCCCTACCAAAATGTGCATTTCTTGAATCCGTGCTGTTATATCTGAAGGTACGATAATTTCGACATCTGCCGACCCCCTCAGTATTCCGCCATTTCTGCCCGAAAAAATAAGCGTTTTCAGTCCTTTTTCACGGGCTGATTCAACGGCTTGAACAATATTAGGTGAATTGCCCGACGTTGAAATACCGATAAAAACATCGCCTTCGTTGCCCAAACCCTCTATTTGTCGCGCGAAAACAGCATCAAAACCGTAGTCATTGCTGATTGCAGTCATCGCTGACGTGTCGGTTGACAAGGCTATTGCGGGCAAACTGCGCCGTTCACGGACAAAACGACCCACAAACTCGGCTGCAATATGTTGTGCATCTGCCGCCGAACCACCATTGCCTGCTAATAAAATTTTACCCCCCCTCAGTATTGTGGTCAAACAAAGCGTACAAGCGGCAGCAATCTCTTTATCGAGGCGGCGCAAACGTTCGGCAGTTTCAATATGAGCAGTTATATTTTCTTGAATTGTCATTAAAATTGTTTCGTAGGTAATAAATATTGCTGAACATAATCTTTAATCCCGTCTTCAAGCGAGGTAAACGGCGCATCATAACCCGCTTTTTTTATTTTTGACATATCCGCTTCCGTGAAATATTGGTATTTATCGCGGATATCTTCGGGTGTTGGCACATAATTAATGGTCAGTGGTTTGCCTACATGTTTAAAAACATTGGCAACTAAATCGTTGAAAGTGCGGGCTTGACCCGTTCCCAAGTTGTAAATACCCGATTTTACTGAGGGGGTCGTTTTATGGTTTTTGTAGAACCAAAATAGAACATTCACTACGTCTTTTACATATACAAAATCGCGCATTTGCCCACCATCAGCGTATTTTGGATTGTGGCTTTTGAACAAATTGACCGCCCCAGTCGTTTGAACTTGGTTCGTAAAATGAAAAACGGTACTCGCCATTCTGCCTTTTTGGTACTCGTTAGGTCCATAGACATTGAAAAATTTAAAACCTGCCCAAAAAGGAAATTCATCTAAAGTGAATTTAAAAAATGATTTTTTTGCCAATTGGTCGCGGCTTTCCGCCGAGTCCAAAAGCCATTGGTCAAAGTCGTTTTTGGATTCTCCGTAAGGATTGAGTGGCTTCAAGAGCTTAGGTAAAGTTGCATCAGAATAACCCATCTCTCCATTGCCATAGGTGGCTGCCGATGATGCATAAATAATTGGAATCGCATACTTTGTGCATAACAAAAAAACGCTTTTTGAATATTCTAAATTGAGTTTAGTCAATATTTTTTTATCAAATTCAGTTGTATCCGTGCGTGCGCCCAGATGAAAAATAAACGACACAGCCCCCTTATTTTTCTCGATAAAATCGAACAAATTATCCCGTTCAACGCGCTTCAAAACGTGGGCGTTGGCAAGGTTTGGTTCATTGTTTTTTTTAGAAAAATCATCTACCGCTACAATATCCACAATGCCTTGTTGGTTCAAGAACTTGACCAGACAACTGCCAATAAAACCATAAGCTCCTGTTACAATAATCATATTTCCCCTATTTTTTATGAATAACAGGGCAAAAGTCTGTTTTTTTCTTGATAATTTTGTGCTTATAATTTGTTTTCCCACAAATACCTTATTTTTACGCCGTGCGCACCACTAAAACGTCGCTTTCATTTTGAACACTAACCGTTTTATTCCCATTATTATCGCCATTGCGGGCATTCTCGGCTTATTTATCTGGCTCGGACAGCGCAATAAAGACCAACACGATTGGTCAGATACTTACGAACCTAAAAGCCGCGAGCCTTATGGGACTGCCGTTGTGCATGAATTACTGAGGGGGTACTTACCAGCACAAAAATTAGAAGATTTGAGACAAAAAACTGCCAAAAGTCTTCCAACGGATAGTGCCACAACTTCCGCAAACTATGTTTTTATAGGCGACGGTTTTTTGCCCGATACAACAGATACAGATAAATTATTGCTTTTTATACACAATGGCGGACGCGCTTTTATCGCCGCAAATGCCGTCCCTAATTATCTTTTATCGCGAGTTGCGATGACTATCTGTGATACCTCAACCAACCACGATGCCGAAGATGATTTTTACCATTCATTTGATACAGATTATGCCGATTCTGCAAACCTAAATTTCAAACATCCGCAATTGACGGAAAACGTGCCTTTTGAATTTCATCGTTTTTATAAAAATATAAAACGACCCACTTCTTGGGCGTATATTGACACACTTAGTGCCTACGAACGGTATTGTACTGAGGGGGGAGACAAACTCACGCCGATTGGCACAATTAACCAAAATATGGTCAATTTTGCAAAAATCAACTACGGCAAAGGCGTTGTTTTTTTGCACACGACCCCTTTAGCGTTCGCCAATATCAGCCTTTTGGATTCTTCAAAATTGCGCTATGTTAGCAAATCCTTTTCGCATCTTCAAGATGGCGTGATTTACTGGGACGATAAAAGCCGTGTATCAAGCGATATTGTGAATAAAATGAATGGCGCAAACCCTAAAATTGATAAAGACAGTCCTTTGAAATTCATCTTGGCCCAACCTTCCTTGCGGTGGGCGTGGTTTCTGATGTTGGGTTTGGTGGGTGTGTATTTTGTTTTGGGTGCAAAACGGCGGCAACGTATTATCCCTATTTTGGAACAAAAAACCAATACTTCTCTTCAATTTATCCAAACTATCAGCCTTATGTATTTTCAAGGGCGCGAACACGTCCGTATTTGCGATATGAAAATCAAGCAATTTCAAACCTTTGTTCGGGAACGCTACCACCTCAGCACACGGGTCATGGACGACGAATTTATCCAAACCCTCGCCATGAAATCCAATATTGTGGATTCAGATATTCGCAAAATTACGCTGTTTGAAAAACGTTTGGCATACAATGACATTACTGAAGATGCGATGATTGAATTACATCGGCTGTTGACACATTTTTACAAGAAATGTAAATGATAAAATTAAAAACTGACGTTTGGGGAACTTTACAAGTTCCCCGAACGTGGTCATTACTAAAATTATTGTAATTGAGGAATGGGCATAACCTAAAAGCGTTTTTTGCATCTCGCGCTCGCTTCGCTCGCGCGAGGGAGGGGAATGTGGTTCGTTTTTCGGCGAAGCCGAAAAGCGAACCACGTCTCCTCCCTTTGCGCGAGCGAAGCGCGCGCAAAACATCTGTTTTTAATCAAAAAACGATGTTTTTAGGTTATGCCCACTACTCGGCTAAGTAACTTTAAAATGCTTTGACAAAAAAAATATGAAAAAAATATCAATACTGTTTTTCTTCGTTTTGACACTACCGATTTTTGTAGTTGCGCAACAGCAAACCATTTCTGTTTTTGGTACTGTTACCGAGGCAGGAACGGCAACGCCGATTGAGTTTGCACTCGTTTTTTTGAAAGAAACGGGCAAAAATGTCGAGACAAATGCGGCGGGTGAATACGCGATAAATGTGCCATCGGGTCGTGCTGTCACCCTCCAAATTAGGCGAATTGGCTACAAAGAAGCGAAAATTGCCCTTGAACCCATGCGAGCAGGGACGCAACGCCGCATTGATGTGGCATTGGTGGATTCCAATTCGCAACAAGAAGTTGTCGTGCGCGATACTCGCCTCAGAGACAATGGTATGGTGCGAGAAGATATTAAAGATTTTCGTTTATTGCCCACCACAACGGGCAATTTAGAATCCGTTTTGCCGCATATTGCTTTGGGTACAAACTCGGGTGCAGGGGGCGAATTGACGTCTCAATACCAAGTGCGGGGTGGCAATTATGATGAAAATTTGGTGTATGTCAATGATTTTGAAATCTATCGTCCACAACTTATTCGGGCAGGACAACAGGAAGGTTTGACCTTTGCCAATGCCGATTTGATGCGCGATTTGTCGTTTTCATCGGGTGGTTTTGAGGCACGTTATGGCGATAAAATGTCGTCGGTTTTGGACATTAAATACAAGCGTCCCGATTCATTTCATGCCTCTGTTGCGGGTAGTTTTTTGGGTGGCTCGGCACATATTGAAGGCTCAAAACGTGTGGGTACTGAGGGGTATCGCCGCTTCCGTTATTTGGTCGGGGCGCGGTACAAAACGACTAAATATTTGCTCGGTGCGCTTGACGTGACGGGTGAATACGTCCCCAATTTTGCCGATATTCAGGCTTATTTGACTTACGATTTGTCTAAAAGCTGGCAAATTGGCTTGCTGACCAATTACAATTCAAGTGTTTACAATTTCAAACCAGAAAGTCGGACGGCAGCTTTTGGCGTGATTAATTTTACGCTGGGTTTGTCAACGCGGTTTGAAGGGCAAGAGCGCGACCGTTTTGAAAATGGCATGACGGGTGTTTCGCTTACCTATCTACCCGATAGAAAAAAGAATCCTTATTTTCTAAAATTCCTCGCCTCGCGTTTTCAAAGTCGTGAAACGGAAGGTATAGATATTATCGGTGCTTACACAATTGGGCAGGTTGAAACAAACCCAAACGCACAAAATGCGGGCAAAATTGTAGATGTTTTGGGTGAAGGTGTGCAGCACCAATACGTTAGAAATAACCTCTGGTCGGCAGTTACAAGCATAGAACACAAAGGCGGGTTTGAAATTCAAGGAAAAAATGCCCCCTCAGTATCCACGACAAATTTTATTCAATGGGGCGCAAAATTTCAAACGCAAGAAGTGGAAGACAAAATAAATGAATGGGAGCGGCTCGATTCTGCTTTGTATTCACTGCCTTTTGACACAACAAAATTGGGGATTAAGACGGTCTATAAAACGCAAAATTCGCTGCCTTCTAATCGTCTTTCTGCTTTTGCGCAAAATACTTTTACGTGGCGACGAGATTCTGTTGGCGAATTTCAAGCGACTTTCGGCGTGCGTTCCACTTACTGGGATTTGAACAATGAAACGACGGTTACGCCGCGCCTACAATTGGCGTACAAACCCTTGAATGGTAAAGATATTTCGTATCGCTTGTCGGGTGGATTGTATTATCAACCCCCATTTTACCGTGAGTTACGCGCCCCAACGGGCATCGTAAACCGCAATGTCTTGGCGCAAAAATCGGCGCAAGTTGTGGCTGGTCTGACTTACGATTTTTCTATCGGACGCCTCAGACGGATTCCTTTCCGCTTAATTACCGAAGTTTATTACAAAAAACTCTGGGATTTGGTCACTTACGATGTGGACAATGTGCGGATTCGTTACGCGGGTTTGAACAATGCAACGGGCTATATCACGGGTTTCGATATGCGCGTAAACGGCGAATTTGTACCGGGCGCCGAGTCTTGGATAAATTTATCGCTCCTGCGTGCGCGTGAATCACTTGACGGCGTTCAGCATCAAAGGCGTGAACTTGGCAATCCCAAAGGGGTGAACATCGCCGATGTGCCGCGTCCGACTGACCAAACTGTTACGCTATCCTTGTTTTTTCAAGATTATTTGCCAAGAAATAAAAATTTTAAAACGCATCTTAACACAACAATCGGAACAGGTTTACCTTTCGGTTTGCCGCAAAACAATGATGTGTATCGGAATACCTACCGTTTGAAACCGTACCACCGCGTGGATTTGGGCTTTTCGGTATTGATGTGGGACAAAGATTGGTTGGCAAGAAAACCACACCATTTCCTTCGGTTTACGCGTCAAACATGGGTCAGTTTGGAGGTCTTTAACTTAATGGCGGTTGCCAATGAAGCCTCAAAAACTTGGGTCAAAACGATTTATAACACGCAGTTTGCCATTCCGAATTACTTAACTTCGCGGCGTATTAACCTACGTTTGAGAACGGATTTTTAAAAAAAGTAAGTACTTAGTCTCGCGCTCGCTTCGCTCGCGCGGAAAGAGGAGAGGTGGTTCATTTTAGGGCAAAGCCCGAAAATGAACCACATTCCCCTCTTTTGCGAGCGAAGCGAGCAATAGGTTAAGTAATTACAAAAAAATAATTAATTTTGCCCGACTCAATATTGGGTCATTACAATAAAATCATTGCGATTTCAAATATGGAAACGAACTTAATAGACCTTGTCAAAGGACAACTTTCAGAAGCCTTGCTCTCAAAAGCGGCGGGTTTTCTCGGCGAAAACAACGTAGCAACGACTAAGGCTATGAACCTTATTTTGCCTTCAGTTCTCGGTGGCATGGCGAATAAAGCAACCAATGCCACAGATGCGACCCAATTGTTCGGCTTGATGCAAAATCAAGACAGTTCATCTGATATTTTTGGCTCACTTGGCACATTGCTCGGCGGAGGCTCGGCAACGCAAGGCTTGTTGGATTCTGGTGGCGGTGTCATTAATGCAATTTTTGGCAACAAAACAAGTACTATTGCCAGTGTTATTGCAGCAGCAGTGGGCATGAAGACGGGTTCTGCCTCAAGTTTAATGAATATAGTTGCTCCTATTTTGTTGAATGTTATGTCAAGAAAATTGGGTGGTGGTTCAACTGCAAGCAGTTTGGTTAGTTTGTTGGGGTCGCAATTGCCTTTTTTGCGTAATACAGGTTTACCTGCTAACTTGACAAGTGCTTTGGGGTTAAATAACCTTAATTTGACACCCACTGCTGTACTATCTGCGCCAAAAGCGGTGGTAGAAGAAGGTGGTTTGGGACGGTTTTTGCCGTGGATACTTTTATTAGGGGCGGCTTTGGCAGGTTTTTATTTCTTCAAATCGTGCAACCTCAGACCCAATGAAGCACCAGTAGCGGTAGCAATTGAGCAAAATGTCGCACCGATAGCACCCGCTATTGTTGAGCAAATTAAAAAATTGAGTCTGCCAAGCGGAGATATTGAAGTTAAAGCAGGGTCTTTCTTGGACAAACTTTACGAAGAAATCAACGACCCACAAGCGGATTTGACAAAAGCACTGACCTTTGATAATGTGAATTTTGGCGTAAATTCTGCCCAACTTACTGAGGGGTCAAAAATGCAATTAGACGATTTAGCGAAAATCATGCAAGCCTATCCAAATGTGTCTATCAAAGTTGACGGACACACCGACAATGTGGGCAATGCCAAAAGCAATCTACGTTTGTCGCAAACACGGGCAACATCGGTTAAAACTTATTTGAGTACACATGGTATTGAGGGCAAACGCATCGCGACAGCAGGTTTTGGCTCTGCCAAACCCATTGCAGACAATGCAACAGCGGAAGGGAAAGCGCAAAATCGGCGTATCGAAGCGTTTGTAACGAAGCACTAAGTAGCCTATATTTGGTATTACATCTAAGTTTGTAATTACTTAGTCAGCGCTCGCTTCGCTCGCGCGAGTGAGGGAATGTGGTTCATTTTTCGGCGAAGCCGAAAAATGAACCACCTCTCCTACCTTCGTTGCGCGAGCAAAGTGAACATAGTTAAATTTTACCCGACAGTATTAATGTGAAGGACTACTTACCACAAAATTTGGATTATTATAAACATTTCCGAAGTTACCAGAATCTTTAAATTTTTGGCTCTTTCGTAAATTTAGTGGGTATAATATTAAATCTGGGTTTTGCCGTATTTTCTAACTAACTTATGACGCCGATGTGCTAAAAATGCCGTAGGCATGACCAATTTTGTAGCGGCGGATTTCAATCCGCCGAAATTTCACACCCGATTATTTAAGAGCCATAGGCTCGGTGCATATAAATATGGGTCGAGCCTACGGCTCTTAATGAAAAGGTCTATACGTTTTCGGCGGATTGAAATCCGCCGCTACAAAATTGGTCGAGCCTACGGCTCTGCGTAACATCAGTAAGTAAAATACTGAGGGGTGATTTTTACAATTTTCATTACCCACAACTTTTACGAAAATACCCAATTTTTTGAAATCTATGAACAAATTAATTATCGTAACAGCTCCGTCAGGCGCAGGAAAAACTACCATTGTTCAACATCTTTTAAAGAAGTATAAGACTTTGGCTTTCTCGGTATCGGCTACAAACCGAGCAAAGCGGGCGCATGAAATAGACAAAACAGACTATTATTTCTTTTCAACGGCAGAATTTCGCAAACGCGTCAAAAAAGGGGCATTTTTGGAATACGAAGAGGTCTATGATGGGCAGTACTACGGTACCTTGCGGAGCGAATGTGAACGATTGTGGGCTTTGGGTAAGTGCATTGTGTTTGACGTGGACGTAAAAGGTGCGTTAAATATCAAACGGGCATATCCCGACAACTCTTTGGCGGTTTTTATTCAACCTCCTTCCGAAGAAGTGCTGTTTGAACGCCTTAAAAATCGTAAAACAGAAACACCCGAAAGTCTTAAAAAACGCATTACCCGTGCAACTGAAGAACTGACTTTTTCGGATAAATTTGACGCGCTTATCGTGAATGACAAGTTAGAAGTCGCTTTTACAGAAGCAGAACATCTTGTGGAAAAATTTCTATATATTAATCCAAGTTTTGAGTGACTATCACAAAACTCAGCGTGTTCATAAATATGCCACAAAGCAGCGTCTATTTAGTTTTGACGTAATTACTTAGCCCATAGCTCGTTTCGCGCGCAAAAAAGGGGAATGTGGTTCGTTTTTCGGGCCAACCCCGAAAAACGAACCACCTCTCCTTCACCGCGCGCGCGAAGCGAGCGCGTGACTAAGTAACTACGTTTTGGCTACAAAAGGGCGTTGCTAATGTACAACGCTCTTTTAGACCGTGTTGTGGACACGTTGAGCAAGAACTTATTGATTTATCGGTTCATTGCTCACGTCTGAATGAGACACATCACTTTCCATTTGCATATCAAGCGAAGGACGCGCAATGGCAACTGGTGCAGGTTTGTCGGGTAAGGGCATCGCACCTTCGTCTTCAATATTTAAAATACGTAAGAAATACCGTTCAGAAAAGCCCGCTACAAAAGCCAAAAACAAGAACGACCCTGCATTTTTTAATTCTACTCCGGGAATAATTTGCCAAGACAAAAAGATAAACATAATCAAAGCAGCAATTGCCCCAACTGCCAATTTGAGTTGGCTATCTTTTTGTTTTTCTTGAAAATCGGAAAGGCTCGAACGCGAAGTTCTGACTTGCATCAAACTACTGAAAAATGCGCCACCCACACCAAAAATAGCCATGCAGCCCGCCACAAACCACGGACGCCAATAGCTGTTTTCTACTTTAGCAATTGCCGTTTTTGCCCAAAAAGTATCGTCATAATTGACCATCATCGGTAAAAAACACAAGGCAATAGCGAGTACAATCAAACTCCACATCCAAGACGTTCGCAAGCGTTCGATTTGCAAGCCCGTTGAAATCAAAGTGGCTTGTGAAGCGTCATTCATTGCATTTTTTGTGCGTTCCAACGCTGAACGCAAGCCGCCGAGCGTCTGATTCGGGTCAGCCACTTCGGAGAGCAAATAGTCACCCCAAGCACTGCCTTGTGCTTTGAGGTCTGACCCAATAGCCGCAGCACGCGATTTGGCAATGTGTGGCGGATATAAACCGACCATACCCTGGTCAGCAAAATTGAGCATGGTAACTATGTCGTAAATATCGCCATCAGTACCTTCTAAGGCTTTCCGAGCCGACTGCAAATAACCAATAACGATTTGCGCCGTATTCAAATCCATGTATTTGGAATGGTAAAAATTATTGTAGCCTGTTCTAAAATCGGCTTCAAGGTCGAGGTAGCGTGAGCGCAGACTGTTGAGATAAAAGTCGCGGTAGCTGCTTTTTTCCTTCGGCTTTTGTCCGCGTGTTTGCGAGAGCCATTTTGGTTGAGGCCACTTTTCGCTACTTTGCCAAAGTGTCATGTCTTCGGAAGGTGCGATTTTATAGCCTTCAAATCCCGCGTCTGTTTCATCACCAGAAACCATAAAGCGTTCGGTGGTGTCATTCGGTAAGACCCCCTCAGTAGTTGAAGGGTTTTTGGGCAAATTTCCTGCTGCCATGTTTGTTGTACTATTTAGGTGAAGAAAATAGGTTTTTCATTAAATTGTAAAAACTTAACCACGCTCGCTTCGCTCGCGAGAAGGAGAGGTGGTTCATTTTTCGGCTTTGCCGAAAAATGAACCACATTCCCCTTCTCGCGAGCGAAGCGAGCGTAACTCTTACAAATATCGTTCTTTCAAGATATTCAAATGGTGTTTGTGGTGTCCATATATCAGATTAACAACCGTTTTGACCGACATTTTATTATTGGAAGCTGTCCCCGACCTTTTCAACATTTTATTGTCCAAACTCTCAATAAAACTCAAAGATGCTGCCCTAATTGTCGTCATTTCTTTCAAAATTGAACTGATTTTACGTTTATCGGCATTGGAATTAGGCACGTAATCATTTTCCTCAAAACCGGGTAAAGGCGTCGCATCGGCGCGTGAAAAACGAAGCCCGCGATACGTAAAGATACGTTCAGCATCCGCAATGTGTACCAAAACTTCTTTGATAGACCATTTGCCTTCTGCATAACGGTACAACAGTTTTTCTTCCGACAATCCCTTTATCAAAGCCAATGTTTCAGCTTGAATGTCTTTCAAGTTTTTGACTAAATTGCCGTCTTCTGGTACTTGGTCAATGTAACGTTGAAAATAAACTGGGAAGGTTTCCCCAATAGGTTTTCCAATTTTTTTCATTTTAAATGAATTGATTTTAGTGATTTCTTAGCCACTAATTACACTAATTAACACTAATTTTTTTAATTATTTAGTCGCGCTCGCTTCGCTCGCGTGAGACGGGTGTGGTTCATTTTTCGGGCTTTGCCCGAAAAATGAACCACATCCTCTCTCCTCGCGCGAGCGAAGCGAGCGCGTGACTAAGTAATTACGATTGTTTTATAAACGCCACAAATAGGTAGGTTATATTTTACAAATTCCCTAATTAGTGTAATTGAGGGATGGGCATAACCTAAAAGCGTTTTTTGCATCTCGCGCTCGCTTCGCTCGCGCGAGGGAGGGGAATGTGGTTCGTTTTTCGGCGAAGCCGAAAAACGAACCACGTCTCCTCCCTTTTGCGCGAGCGAAGCGCGCGCAAAACATCTGTTTTTAATCAAAAAACGATGTTTTTAGCTTATGGCCACTCCTCAATTAGTGTAATTAGTGGCTAAATAGGTAATTATGATTTTATAACAGTTTTTTTAAGTCCGAAAAATAGCTAAAATAGAGTAAACAAAAACCTATTTTTTAGCTTATTTTTGCGCGAAAATAAGGTGTGGGAATAGCCCATATCTAATACCAACACATTGATTTTTCGCAAAAAAATTAGCTGTTTACACATTTCACCATTTAAAAGTGCGTTACAGTCTTATTTTCATAATCTAAGCGGTAATGACTGCTTAAAACACGCTTTCGCGCAAACAGCTATGACAAACATACAGCCTTTTTCCCGTTTATGGGTTATTTTTCTTTTAGTTTTTATTCAGTGTTCGCAAGCGCAGCCCCCCCTCAGTGTAAAAAGCACGGCAAATAATTTTGTACCACCTTACAAAGGTGACTTTGGTTTTGGCTCAAATATGGGCTACTATCCGCCGCACACCGACGAACAAATTGCGGATTTCGCTGCCGCCATTGGCGTAAAAACCATGCGTCCTGCCTTATTTGAGCATTTTTTGGAGTTTTGGGGCTATGATATTCGCATTGCGGCTTTCAAGCATTACGAGGCGTTGGGCATGAAAGACAATGTCTGTTTTCTGGGTTATCCGTCCAAAGAACACCGCGATAACAAAGTGTATTGCGGTAAAGATTCTTCTGCCATGTTCGCCAATATGTATGAACCAATTTGGGACGAAGGGCAGAACGGGACGCCCGTCAACGATAAGAATTACTACGCTTTGTATGTCTATAAAACAGTAAAAACCTACGGAAAATGGGTCAAATTTTGGGAAATTTGGAATGAACCTGATTTTGCCACGACCTTTAAAACCGAAATGGCACCGGGCTTACCGGGCGCGTGGTGGAACACAAATCCTGACCCTTGCGAATACGCTTTACACGCTCCGATTCAGCATTATATTCGGATGCTGCGGATTAGCTATGAAGTTGTAAAAAGTATTGACCCGACGGCTTATGTGACTCTGGGCGGTATTGGCTTTCCGAGCTTCTTAGACATTTTATTGCGCCAAACTGACAATCCAAACGGTGGTAGCAAGACCCCTCAGTATTCTTTGAATGGCGGGGCATATTTTGATGTCGTCAGCTACCATGTTTATCCGCACATTGACAATTCGGTCCGCGAATGGAGCGATAAAATCAATGGATTTGAACATTTTAGACATTCAGACCGCGCTGTTCAAGGTGTTTTTAAAAAGAAAAAAAACTTTGAAGATGTCTTGGATAAATACGGTTACAACGGCAAAACTTATCCTAAAAAAGAATTTATCATCACTGAATCCAATATTCCAGCTAAAGAAAAAGGCGAATTTATGGGCAGTTATGAAGCCCAACGCAATTTTTTGATAAAAGTATTGGTCAAATCGCAAGTCAATGGCTTATTGCAATTTCACCCGTACAGCATCGGCGAAGTCGCAACTGAAGAAAAAATGACCAATGAATTTGATTTAATGGGCATGTATTTTCCTCTGACCAACAAACCCGCAAAAGACTGCCGACCAACGCAACAAGGTTGGGCAAATAAAACAATCACAAGCCTCCTCAACGGTTACAGGTACGATGCGTTGGAAACAAAACGCTTGAACATGACGCCCGATATGGACGGGGCAGCCTTCCGCCGAAAAAGCGACAGCACGACGATTTACTGCTTGTGGGCAAAAACAAAAATAGACAAATCGGAGCAAACATCGGCGGTTTATTCATTTCCAGACCCCCTCAGTATAAAACACGTTCAGCGCATGGATTGGAACTTTTCGGTGACAGGCGATGTTCAAATTATTGATTCTAAATCAGTTGCCTTATCGGGTGCGCCTACGTTCTACCGCAAAGGTCAAGCTGAATTGCACAAAATGCCTACCAAAGACCCTATTTTTTGCTTCCAAAATCCCGCAAAAAATGAATTATTTATCAATTTTAAGATAGAGCGAGAAGGCGTAAAAGCAGGTCTTAAACTTTACGATGTGGCAGAACGAAAGCTCATAGAGTGTTTTGACAATCAACAATTTACGGCGGGTTTGCATCAGTGGCGCGTCAATACTGAGGGGTTGTCTTCGCGTGCGTATATTGTGAAATTAACGGTTTCTGGAAGATTATTTACTAAGAAAATATTTGTGGGAAAATAAAGTAATCAAATAAATGACCCTTAGAATACACGGTGACAATATCGTAGAATGTGAACGCGCACTAAAACTCATCGAATCGGCGTACCATGCCCGTTCTGAAAACGTGGCTTCTGCCATTTATCAACCGCAATACCGTGTAAAAAAGGACGAAAAACAACTGTTTACGATAGACTTATTGGCAGGACACGACCGTTGGAACGTACACATCAAAGACGAATTGGCTAAACACGGCGCACCTTTGCGGGAAGCAACCGATGCCTATATCACGCGCCTGTCTGATGACGGCACAACAGAAGACATCATTTTAGCTATTGAGTTTTGCAGTGCTTTGCCCGCAGGGAACAACGCTTGGCAGAGGAGTGGCAGGGCGGCAACCTGTTCTGAAATAGGGATTCCTTACTTGTATTTTGCCGAAATTGGGGGCGTTGAATTAGATGAAAACAGAATAGTCAAATCGCCGCGTTTCCCCAATCCTATTGTACCTTTTTCTTATTTGACGGCGAGTAAAGCCTTAGATGTTGTGTGCGTACCTGTATATGAAGCCCACCCAGCTATTAGCGTCGAATTGCGCGAAAAATACCAAGATGTTTTCGGCTTATCTGCCAGTTTACCCTTGATAAAATGTTTGCTCGACGGTGTGGACTATCAAGCAGAATGGACAGTTTTATTGCAAAAAGGCTTAAAATTGGTGCAATTATTAGCCGATTCAAGAAAACGCAAGGACACTTTTCAAGGCGCAGAATGGACAAATTTTCTCCATCTCCCTTCTGGACAAGAAAAAGCAAAATGGCTGTCAGCAGCAGAAAACAAACAAGTTTGGCGCAAAAAAGCGGGCGATAAAATCAATGTATCCGCTACTTTTCAAGCATTAGTCGCAAATATACACCCCCTCAGTATGTGCGCCATTGGCGCGAAAGACATGCCGATTTGTTTGATTGATTTGGTTAATTTGCCTCTTTTTTTAAGCGTTTTACGCACCATTTATTCTGAGTCTAACATAGAAACACTTGTTTCAAAAATCGAAAAAGAAAACAAACCCATTCTCGTTCTTTGGGTGGCGGGTTTCAAACCACAAGGCGATGATTCGCGCCCCGATAGAGGTTTAGTGCCTTTGGTGCGCATGTTGTTTGGCAACGATATTGAGATTTTGACCATCGTTTACGGACCCGCCAAAGAAAGTGCGTGGCGATTGTTCCAAAGTCAACCACTGAAATTACCGCACATCAATGGGCTTTGGGAAGCTGTTTTTAACCTCAGTGATTACATATTAGCCGATAGTGCTACCTCAAGTTTTGGGGCATTGACGCATATTGTGGATAGAAAATTGGTGCGTAAAACGGAAAAAGTGCGCTTCAAAGCAGCAAGCCTAACGGGTCAATTTTCGGAACAAGACGTGGATACTGCCATTCATCATCTGTTCTCAAAACAAGAAGAATATGCTATTTTTGAAGGTTTGTGCAATCCGCCTGGTGGAGATTGGAGTGGCATTTCCGTATTGGATTACGATACCAATGACGAATTTCGGTGGACTTCCCTACCGCGTGTGTCGGCAATCGGCGGTAAACGCCCCGACCATTTGATTCAGTTTTTGGAAAATGAACAGATTTACGCTTTGGTCATCGAATCCAAAGGACGGGCGCAAGATTTGGAGGAAAATATCGGCGTTCATTTAGCCCAATACATCACGGATTTATTATCAAATCCGCCAACAGCTTTTAAAAAAAACGGAAGAGAATGGCAATTGTACGATAAAAAAGACCTGCCAATAAAACCTTTTTCCCTGATTTCGGGTGGCGCGTTTGCGTTTAAAAATGTAGAAGAAATGAGCCAAGCCTTGACCTTCGGGCAATTGGACATCGTGTTCGCCTTTGAATTTCGAGACCCAAGTACCCCTTCAGTATTACACATCAAAACCTCAGACAAATGCGTATTCTTGAACGATTGGTGTCAATTTATTGCCTTTAATTTCGTCAATCTTATAGTTAAAATACACTGATTCCATGACCACATCAATATGCGTTTTCATCAATTTGGTGAAAGGGGAATTGCCTGTTTTGATAGACATGCGGTGTTTGTACAACTCTTTTGGCACATCAAACCCGTAATTGCGGTTGCCAGCCGTGCCGTCAAAGGTCAAAATCCAGTTTGCACCAATTGAATTGAGGCGTTCCAATTCTCCGTAAAAATCATTGACATTGAATTCAGTTCTTGTGTAACGGTCTTTTGTGCCGCCGTAAGGTGGGTCTAAAAAAACGAAATCTTTTGCCGTCACATCGGATAAGGTTGTGCGGTAATCGGTGTTTTGAAAATGGACACCTTTCAGATAATTTGCCCATTTTAGCGCGACCTCTCTGAATGTTTTTGGGTGAATACCGGGGCGGTTTTTATGAATAGAATTGTTGAATTCGCCATGATGATTGTAGCGAATCAAACCACTTGCACAAGTGCGCGTGAGGAAAAGAAAATCAAATTCGTTTTTGGTTTTATTAAAATTATCTCTGATTTTGTAATACACTTCATGCCCCTCAGTATGCAGTAGATGCCAGCGTTTTTCGTACTCTGCCGCCACCAATTCGGGTTCATTTTGAATCAAACGCCACAAATTAATCAATTCGGGGATAATATCGCCCACAATTGCCGTGTCAATTTTACGAAAAGGCAAAAGCGACCCACCACCGATGAAAGGTTCAAAATAGCGTTTGGCAGGCGTGATGTGTTGGCTCAATTCGGGCGCAACCGCACGTTTACTACCCGACCATTTTATAACAGGTTTCACGATAGCGTCGGGTGTTAGCATATTTTTTCGTATTAATTTTCAGCCTCCAACCCCCAAAGGGGGCGTATGACTGGATAAAAGTTAAAAATACTCGTAATTACTTAGTTTATGGCTCGTTTCGTCCGCAAAAAGGGGAATGTGGTTCATTTTTTCGGCAAAGCCGAAAAATGAACCACCTCTTTTCCTGTCGTTGTGCGCGCAAAAGGCACGTAGCTAAATAGTTAAAAATACTCATTTATTGAACAAAAGTAGCTCTATTCGTGGGTATCTTCCCTTTGGGGGTTAGGGGGCTTTTCGTTTTCTAAACGCACTACCGCGTGATTAAAATACTCTTCGTTGATTTCAAAGCCTGTTGCGTGCATACCGTACCGCATCGCTGCAATCATTTCCGTTCCCGAACCCGCAAAAGGTACTAACAATTTGCCGCCTTCTACGCCCGAAATCAACAACAATCGCTCCGACACTTTTAAGGGTTTTTGGGTTGGATGTGCGCCAAAAGCCAATTCATCTTTATGTTTATTATTTGGAATATCCCACACGGTTCTCAATTGTTTGTCGGCTTCTTTGAGATTATCGCCGACAAATTTCGCTTTTTTTGCCGCATCGTAGTTAAAATTATACGTCCGTTTTGTCCCGCCCGTGTGTACCCACAAAATTGTTTCGTGGCTTGCCGTGAGTCGTCTTGCCGACAAATTTGGAAAAGCATTGCGTTTGTACCACACCACTTCATTGATGATTTCCAAACCCAACATCTGACACGCCACATTGACAAATCCCGAATTGTGATAGGTGGCATGAATCCAAATTGACCCCGTTGGTTTTACCAAGCGTTGTAGTTCTGCCAACCATAAAAAAGTCGCTTTAAAATTCTCATTACCCGCCAATAAATCCCACTTTTCACCCAATAATTTCCAATTTCCGCCAAAACCACTGAGTTTTTCTGTCTTGTCATATTGCCAATTTGCCTTCGTCGAAGCTCCATAAGGTGGGTCGCAAATGGCTAAATCAAATGATTTATCGGGCAGTAAAGCCATACCTTCAAGGGCATCTTGTAGAATCAAATTATAATTCTCTGAAATACTATTTGTCATTTTTTTACTTCACATTTGACCCATTTGCCCAACCTTCAGGCGGACTTACGAAGCCCAATTTTCCTTCCGCATTTTCAGCCGTCAAAATCATTCCATTCGATTCGATGTTTTTCAACATACGTGGGGCAAGATTAGCAACCACCAAAACTCTTTGTCCGATAATTGCTGCGGGGTCAAAATGTTCAGCGATGCCTGAGACGATTGTACGGATTTCAAAACCTAAATCAATGGACAACTTCAATAATTTATCCGCTTTTTTAACCTTTTCGGCTGTCAAAATAGTACCTGTTCTGATGTCAATTTTACCGAAATCATCATAAACAATCGTTTCTTTGATAGCCCCCGACCCCAAAGGGGAGATTAAACTCGGCTCTGAAGAGGAAATTAAACTCGACTCGGGAGGAGAGATTAAACTCGAATTCAGAGAGGAAACTAAACTTGAATTCGGAGAAACTGTCGTCTTCTCCCCTTTGGGGTCGGGGGCTGTCACCACGTCATTCGCTTTCAATTTATCAATTTGAGTTTGAATGACATCATCACCGATGCGTTCAAATAAATGAACAGGTGCGCCAATTTGGTGATTGTCGGCGAGTAAAACATTGCCACTTTTGAGTGTCGTCAACATTTTAGCCCAATCGCCATTTTGCAAATCATTGATATTCAAAATTTTGCACAATCTTGCCGATGTAAAAGGCAAAAAAGGTTGACATGCCACCGCAATTGCCGCGACAACTTGTAGTCCCAAATTCAAGATTGTACCACCTGCCGCTTTATCCGATTTGACCAATTTCCACGGCTCATTGAATTGTAAAATTTGATTGCCTTGCGTCGAAATATCCATCAAAATTTGCAAACCACCTCTGAAATCAAAGGCTTCAATGCGCTCACTCAATTTTTCTAACAAACCCGTCAATTTAGCCAATTCTACTGAGGGGGTAGCTCCCAACCCCCAAAGGGGGCTTTCTGTATCACTTGGCTTAATGAGTACAGTATCAACAAGTGGAGGTGTTTTGCCTTGAAAATTGGTATTCGTCAAAACGACGACGCGGTTGATGAAATTCGCCAAATTATTGACCAATTCCCCGTTGTTCGTTTCTTGAAAACCTTTCCATGTAAATTCCGAATCTTTTTGTTCGGGCATATTTTTAATCATATTGAAGCGCAAAACGTCTTCTTTTCCCGCAAATTCTTCCAAATATTCATGCACCCAAACTGCCCAATTTTTTGAGGTTGAGAGTTTGCGCCCTTCCAAATTCATAAATTGATTGGCAGGAACATTTGTTGGCAGCACATAATCGCCGTGTTGGTGCAACATAGCGGGGAAAATCAAGCAGTGAAACACAATATTATCCTTGCCTACGAAATGATACAAAGCTGTTTCATCATCTTGCCAATATTTTTTCCACAAATCGGGTTGCCCTTTGTCAATTGCCCACTGTTTTGTTGCCGAAATGTAACCAATCGGGGCATCGAGCCAGACGTATAGTTTTTTCTGTCCTGTTTCGTCAATTTCTGGCGGCACGGGGATTCCCCAATCCAAGTCGCGGGTCATGGCGCGGGGCTGTAAACCACCGTCGAGCCACGATTTACATTGTCCAAGAACGTGGTTTTTCCAATCGTTCGGTTCGTGCGTTTGCGTCGTGATTTTTGGGTCTTTTACATCTTCCAGCACCCCCTCAGTAATCCAGCGTCTCAACCAGTTTTCGTAGTTATTGAGCTTCAAATACCAATGTTTTGTGGGCTTTTTCACGGGATTTGACCCCGAAAGCGTCGAGCGTAAAGGGTGTTTCAAATCATTGGGACTCAATGTTGAACCGCATTTTTCGCATTGGTCGCCATACGCTTCTGGATTGGCACACACGGGGCAAACGCCAATAATGTATCGATCGGCGAGAAATGTTTGTTTTTCTTCGTCGAAATATTGCTCGTTTTCAATGACCTCAAATTCACCGTTTTTATGCAATTGCCGAAAGAAATCCTGCGATGTTTCGTAGTGAATCGGCGCACTTGTACGGTGAAAAATATCAAACGCAATGCCCATACCATTGAAAGCCGAACGGAACATCGCATCATATTTATCAATAATTTCACGCGGAGACAAGCCTTCTTTCATCGCCTTAATCGTAATCGCCGCGCCATGCTCGTCCGAGCCGCAAACCCACACCACATCTTCCCCTTTGAGTCGCAAATAGCGCACAAAAACATCTGCCGAAATATAAGCACCCGCCAAATGCCCAATATGTAAAGGTCCATTGGCATAAGGCAAAGCGGAGGTAACGAGATAGCGTTTTTTATCTTTTGACATAAATTGCTTAGTTTTTGTAATTACTTAGGTTTATTGCTCGCTTCGCTCGCAAAAAAGGGGAATGTGTTTCATTTTTCGGGCTTTGCCCGAAAAATGAAACACCTCTCCTCTTTTTTTCGCGAGCGAAGCGAGCGCGTGGCTAAGTATTTACTAATTTTTTACTGAAAATACTGAGGGGGTAAAATTTTGGCAAAACTAAGGAAAATTTTGTTGAAAAAATGGGTAGTCTATGCCGCAAAAAATTAAAAACTTGTACCTTGCCCAAAAATTAGTTTAAATGAAACTACCACACCCAATTCCATATCAAGGCAGTAAGAGAAATTTAGCAGATAAGATTTTAACTTACTTTCCCTATAAAGCAAATAGGCTTTTTGAGCCATTCGCAGGTTCAGCAGCCATTAGTATCGCCTCTGCTTATTATTGTAAAGCCAATAATTTTGTGATAAATGATGTAAATGAGCCGCTTATTCAACTTTGGGAAAAAATAATCAATAACCCAGAGCATGTAATAAGTCAGTATCATCATATTTGGAATAGCCAAATTGGAGATGAAGAAAAAATTTATTACGAAATAAGAGAAAAATTCAATATTACGCAAAAACCCGAGTATTTACTTTTTCTATTGGCTAAATGTGTAAAAGCGGCTGTTCGTTATAATTCAAATGGTGAATTTAATCAAAGTCCAGATAAAAGGCGGTTAGGGCGAACCCCTGCCAATATGCGAGTAAATCGGAGCAATTGAATTTACAAACATCGTTATTTTAGTTAAAATGCCGAAACAAGAATTTCCAGAAGAATTCATCAAACTCATTGGTACAATTACAAATAAACGTGCAAAAATAGTAATTGAGGGATGGGCATAACCTAAAAGCGTTTTTTGCATCTCGCGCTCGCTTCGCTCGCGCTAGGGAGGGGAATGTGGTTCGTTTTTCGGCTTCGCCGAAAAACGAACCACGTCTCCTCCCTTTTGCGCGAGCGAAGCGCGCGCAAAACATCTGTTTTTAATCAAAAAACGATGTTTTTAGGTTATGCCCACTCCTCAAATAATCACTAAACAGAAAAGGCTGTCCAAACGGACAGCCTTTTCTGTAAAATCACTGAGGGGTCTATTTTTCAACAAGGTTATCCACAAAAAATAGTCCTCTTGTCAAAACCTGTATTCTAAATCTATGCTTCTGCTTCTACTGTAATGATAGAATCATCAACCAAGATACGTCCGCAATGTTCACAAGCGATAATTTTCTTGTGCAAACCAACTTCCAACTGCAATTGTGGTGGAACGTGGTTAAAACAACCGCCACATGCTTGCCGCACAACCGTGACAACTGCCAAGCCATTGCGGTAAGAAGTACGGATTTTATCGTAAGATTTCAATAAGCGTTCTTCAATATTTTTACGCGCTTTATCCGATTTTTTGCGGAGTTTTTCTTCCTCTTTTTCGGTTTTTTCAAGAATTTTCTGCAATTCGATTTGCTTGCTGTTGAGGTCTTTTTGTCTTTGCTCAAGGCGTTTTTTCGATGCGTCGAGCGTTTCTTTTTTTGCCTCAATATTGCGTTGCGCGTCGCGAATACGTTTTTCAGCGAGTTGAATATCCAATTGTTGCAACTCAATTTCCTTACTCAATGCCGCAAATTCGCGGTCATTTTTCACGTTGTCAAGCTGTTTTTTGTAGCGTTCAATCAATTGTTCGCTCGCCTTGATGTTTTCTTTTTGTTTTTTGATTTCGGCTTCAAATTCGCCCGCACTGCTTTCGGCGTTTCCGATACGTTTGCCAAGACCCGCAATTTCGTCTTCAAGGTCGTTTACTTCCATTGGTAGTTCACCTTTGACACTTTGCAAATCATCTACTTCAGAATCCATCAATTGGAGTTCGTATAGTTGGCGAAGTTTTTCCGCCGTACTCAATTCCTTGCCTTTTACTGCTGCTGCCATTATGATAATTGTTTTGTAATTACTAAGTCCCCTGACCCCCAAAGGGGGAATACCATGAGTACCGTTAATTTTGTCTAATAAACAAGTACTTTCAGTTTTTATTGAGTCAAATTCCCCCTTTGGGGGTTAGGGGGCTTCAATATCTTATTTAAAAATTCGGCAAATTTAGAGATAAAAAATGGGGTTTGTTAGCGTTTTTGTAGAAAAAATTTCAAAATCGGGTTTTTCTTTTGTTAAAATTTCGATAAGTAGGTCAATTGTGAATTGTTCACTCTCAAAATGCCCAATATCGGCAATGAGAATCCGTCCATCGGCATCAAAAAACTCGTGGTATTTGTAGTCCGCCGTGACAAAGACATCTGCACCCGCGCCAATCGCTTGTGGTAACAAAAAACTACCAGCCCCGCCACAAACGGCAATTTTTTTCACGTTTTTACTGAGGGGGTGCGTAAAGCGAACAACACCTGCTTTCATAGTCGTTTTTAAAAATTGTAGAAATGCCCTTTCCGTCATCGGTTCTGCCAATTCGCCAACGATGCCCGCACCGACTTCTTGGTTGTCATTTTCCAATGTTTGCATGTAGTACGCCACTTCTTCGTAGGGGTGTGCCGCCCGTAAAGCGGTTAAAATAGAACGCTCCAAGTGGCTTGGAAAGATGACTTCGATGCGATTTTCGACCACTTCTTCGTCTTTTTCTAAAGTCCCGATATACGGATTTGCCGCGCCTGTCGGTTTAAATGTGCCAATGCCTTCAGTCCTAAAACTGCAATTTCGGTAATTCCCAATTTCCCCAGCCCCTGCTTTGTAAAGTGCATCTAAGACTTTTTGCGTGTCTGCAATTGGCACAAAATTAGTCAATTTCATCAAAATTTGGCGTTTGGGCGCGAGAATTTTAAGGTTCGTCAAGCCCAGTTTTTCGGCAATTTTGGTATTCACGCCATTGTGCAGCATATTATCCAAATTGGTGTGAATGGCATAAATGGCTACGTCGTTTTTTATCGCCAAAATAACTGTACGCTCCACGTAGTTTTTGCCATTGAGTTTCTTCAAACTTTTAAAAACAATCGGATGATGCGCCACAACGATATTGCAACCCCGTTCAATTGCTTCCAAAATTACGGCTTCTGTCGCGTCCAAACAAACCAAAACACCCGTAATGTCTGTCATCGGGCTGCCTACAATCAATCCTGCATTGTCGTAGCCTTCTTGGTACTGAGGGGGTGCTACTTTTTCTAAAATGCGCGTTAATTCTTTGATTTTCATTTATTTACGATTTTTGACCACTGATTTCATACGCCGCTACTGCGACTGAAGTAGCCACATTCATTGACAAACATATCCCAAAACTTGGGATATGGACTGAAAAATCCACAACATCTAATATTTTTTGTGAAACACCCGTTTCTTCCGACCCCGCAATCAACAAAATTTTACCCAATTCTTTAAAATCAACTGTCCGAATGGGACGGCTTTCATCGGTAATTTCAAGTGCAATAATGGTATAGCCCGCCGCCCGAAAATGAGTAATGGCGTTTAAACTGTCATCAAAATACGTGAAAGGAATCGTTTTTTCTGTACCACGACCACCGCTATTGATGCGTTTGTGAGGTGGAACGGGCGTCGTTTCGCACATAACCAGTCCCTCGATGCCAAAGGTATCGGCAATGCGGAAAATTGCGCCGACATTTTGCGGCGTTGTGATATTATCCAATAAAATACTGAGGGGGTACTTTTTTTGAACTGGTTGATAATCGGTGTACTCTAATTGTTTCATCATTAAAATTTAGGAGTGTATAACAAATTATCCTTATTTCGTTTTTATAGCTCGCTTCGCTCGCGCGAGTGAGGAGAGGTGGTTCGTTTTTCGGGCTTTGCCCGAAAAATGAACCCCATCTTCTCCCTTTGCGCGAGCGAAGCAAGCGCAAAGATATACTTTTATGCGTTTTAGAATTTTATGTATGGTTTCAAACAGACCAAGAAAAAATACAAGCCTTAGAAGCTGCGTTAGAACAAAAAGATGTTTTATTGGCTCAAGCCTTAGAACGGCACGAATACTATAATGACATTATAACAAAATTACCAATGTGAAAAATACCACACAATATTATTGTCGCCAATATGACGGCTGAACTGGTTTTTGCTTTTCGAACAAATAATAAAGATTATACGGTTATGAGTAGCTAACAACTCGTCTATTTACCCGAACTTAATTTTAGTCTTTATCCAGATGTTTTGACTGTGGCAGATACACCTCAATCTTGGGATAAAAATGAAGTCCTTTTAATCAATAGCGGAAATTGCTTGGTAATACATCGCACGTAGTTTCTCTCCCTTTTTGCCTCGTATATAAATTTTATTTTATCAATTCAAACATTTTTTACTAAATTTTTTGTTTAAAATTGCAACAGAAAATATACTTTTACGCCAGGTAACAGCATCTATAAAATTCTCTATTATGAACCTCGCAACTGCCCAACTTGCGCTGAAAAAATATTTCGGCTACGACACCTTTCGCCCTTTGCAAGAAGACATTGTGCAAACTGTTTTCAACAAACAGGATTGCCTCGTTTTGATGCCAACGGGAGGTGGTAAATCCATTTGTTTTCAAATTCCTGCCGTCGTTACTGAGGGGGTAACTGTTGTTGTGTCACCTTTGATTTCTTTGATGAAAGACCAAGTGGAAGCCTTGCGTGCCAATGGTATTCCTGCTGCTTTTTTAAATTCTTCACAAAGTTATGGCGAGGCACAAGATATTGAAAATCAACTATTTAGGAGTGAATTGAAATTGGTTTATGTATCGCCCGAAAAGGCGGTGTCTCAGAGCTTTCTTTCGCTTATGAAAAGTCTGCCATTGAGTTTGATTGCGATTGACGAAGCGCATTGTATCTCGTCATGGGGACACGATTTTCGTCCGGAATACGCGCAATTGGGCTTTTTGAAGCAGCAATTTCCCACAATTCCCATTATTGCATTGACGGCAACGGCGGACAAATTGACCCGCCGCGACATTATCGAACAACTGAAATTGGACAATCCCACTATCTTTTTGGCGTCATTTGACCGTCCAAACTTGAGCCTCGATGTGCGTCCTGGTCAGAAGCGGGTTGAACAAATATTAGAATTTATAAAAAGTCGTCCGACACAAGCAGGCATTGTGTATTGTTTGAGTCGAAAAAGTACGGAAGAATTGGCGGTCAAACTCAAATCTGCCAATATTCGGGCAGAAGCCTATCACGCGCAAGTGTCGCCCCGAACGCGCTCGCAGGTTCAAGAAGATTTTTTGAACGATAAAATTCAAGTCGTTTGTGCAACGGTTGCCTTTGGTATGGGCATTGACAAATCGAATGTGCGGTGGGTGATTCACTACAATTTGCCCAAAAATATTGAAGGCTATTATCAAGAAATCGGTCGAGCAGGACGCGACGGTGCGCCCGCCGATACGATGCTTTTTTTCAGTTTCGCCGATGTCAACGCTTACCGCGACATGTTTGCGGAAGCTCCCAATGCCGATATTCAAAATGCGAAGCTCGACCGTATGATGCAATTTGCCGATGCTCAAATCTGTCGCCGCCGTATTTTGCTCAATTATTTTTCTGAAAACTACGACCAAGATTGTGGCAATTGTGATGTCTGCCGTACCCCCCCTCAGTATATTGACGGTACAAAGACCGCACAAATGGCTTTATCAGCCGTGACGCGCTTGAATCAAGAGGTGACTATGGCTCTTTTGATTGATGTATTGAGGGGGTCGGGACGTTACGAAATTTTGGAAAAAGGCTACGATAAAATCAAAACCTACGGTGTTGGGCGCAATATTCCCCTTACCGAATGGCAATCTTATATCTGGCAATTGATTCAAATTGGGCTTTTTGAAATTGCTTACGAAGACAAACACAAACTACGACTCACGCCTGCGAGCCGAGAAGTCTTGTTTAATGGTAAAGAAGTACGTTTGTTCCGTCCGTTGTCGGTGAAAGAACGTCAACAAATTGAACGCAAAGCGAAGGAGCAGAAAGCCATGAAAGAGGCTGTTGCACCACGTTTGCGCATCAAAAATGAATTGTTTGAATTTCTCCGCGAGTTTCGGCGTAGCCTTGCCGTTGAGCGTGGTGTACCGCCATATATTATTTTTTCAGATGCCACTTTGGGTGAAATTGCTGCCGTTGTGCCGCGCAATCGGGCATCAATGCTGCCGATTAGTGGGGTGAGTGAGGCAAAATTTGATGCTTTTGGGAAAGACTTTTTAGATAAAATTGAAGAATTTTTAAGTGCAAATCCTGATTTTATCGAAAGTGGGGCAGTCAATCAAGTCGTTCCTTCTCAAATAGCCAAATCTGTAAGCCCGAGGGATTCAAATGAGCAAAGTGTTCGGGTAGTTTCGCCCGAAGAACTGCGCGAATTGCACAAGGCAGATGAAGAAATGAAAGAAGCCCAAAAAGCACAAGCCAAACTGGTGAGGGCAGCAGAACCGAAAATTCACACAACTTTGGTGACGTACAATTTTTTTAAATCGGGTATGAGTGTAGAAGAAATTGCGGAACAGCGGTTTTTGTCGCCCGTTACCATTAGTGGGCATTTGGTGCAACTCTACGAGCAAGGCGAGACTATTGACCCAATGCAATTTATCACGGCAGAAGAATTGGCAGAAATCACCAACGGCTTAGAAATTTTTGAGCAACCTTACAAATTGCGGGAATTGTTTGAGTATTTTGGTGAAACGTTCGATTATGGTAAGATTCGGTGGGCAATTGCTTTGCATAGTAAAGAAAAAGAGTAGATTTTCACACGCGCTCGCTTCGCTCGCGGAAAAGAGGAGACGTGGTTCATTTTTCGGGCAAAGCCCGAAAAATGAACCACGTCTCCTCTTTTCCGCGAGCGAAGCGAGCAATAGACCCAAGAAGTTACTTAATTTTAATTAAAATGAAAAAAATATCGTTCTTTATTTCCCTTTTCTTCACTTTTTTGACCCCCTCAGTATTTGGGCAAAACAAACTCGTTTCTGGTCCAATGCTTGGCTATATCGAACACCGTGAAGCCTTGATTTGGTTTGAAGTGCCAAGCACTACCGAATCCGTTGTGTTGAAATACTACGTAAAAGGCAAGCCCGAAACGGAAAAAGAAGCCCGAAATATGCAGATGTTCGGTTCAAATTACCCAACTGTAAAAATCGTGTTGGAAGAACTCGACATGAACACGGAATATGCGTATGATATTTACCTAAATGGTGAAAAATTGACCCCCTCAGTACCAACGGCTTTTAGAACCAAAAAACTCTGGGAATGGCGTGAAGCCGCGCCCGATTTTTCGTTTTTGCTCGGTTCGTGCTACTACATCAACGACCCGCAATACGACCGACCCGGGAAACCTTATGGTAAAGACACGCGCATATTGACAATAATGGGTAATATGCCCTCTGATTTTATGCTTTGGACGGGCGACAATGTGTATTTGCGAGAGGCAGATTATTCGTCGGCTTCGGGCATGGCTTACCGCTATTCTTTCAATTTTCGGTTGCCAGAAATGCAAAAATTACGCGCTTCTCGCGCCAATTACGCAATTTGGGACGACCACGATTATGGTCCAAATGATTCGGACGGACGTTTTGAACTCAAAGAAGCCTCGTTGGATTTGTTCAAAAGTTATTGGGGCAATAAAACATTTGGCGAACCCGATAATGCAGGGACTTACCACAAATTCAAGCAGTCGGATTGTGATTTTTATTGCATGGACGACCGTTTTTACCGTTCCGCCAATTCATTGCCCGATTCAGTCAATGGCAAACCAAACCCTTCAAAAGTATTTTACGGACGCAAACAATTGGATTGGTTGAAAAATAATTTAGTGTCTTCAAATGCCACATTCAAATTTATTGTCACGGGTGGACAGATGATTAATCCGCTTGCAGATAAAGAATGTTTCTATTTTTATCCAGTAGAATACCAAGAATTAACCAGTTTTATCATCGAAAACAATATTTCGGGTGTCATTTTCCTCACGGGCGACCGTCATTTTAGCGAACTTATCAAATGGCAACCAACAGGTTTTTATCCGCTTTATGATTTTACATGTTCTGCCGTTACATCTGGCATAGCCACACCCGAAAAAAATAATCGCCGTCGCGTTGAAGGCTCACTTTTGAAGGAAAATAATTTTGGCAAAATCAGCGTATCGGGCGGTAAAGGCGACCGCAAAGTGACGTTTGAAACGTATGATATTGATGGGAAAAATCGGTGGCAGTTTGTAGTGTCTGAAAAGGAATTGAAGCGATGAAACTGAGATTTTTGGTATTTATTATTGCGTTTTATATATTTTTAGAAAATCTGACGCGGGTTTCAAACCCGCGTCATATTGGAACTAATTCAAAATCAATCAATTGTATTTCAATTTTAATTCTAAAAACTTATAAAACGCACTAATGGAGGGGGAAAACAAAAAACCGCCGAAGTCCAACACTTCGACGGTTTTTGTTTATAAAAAACGAATAACTAAAATGAACTAACTAATATTTTTCACTTTTCGTTTTTCACTTTTCGTTTTTCACTTTTCGTTTTTCACTTTTCGTTTTTCACTTTTCGTTTTTCACTTTTCACAGTGCGCCTTCGTTTATGCGGCTTTCCAATCCAACCACGAGCGTTTGTAGAGATTATCTGTTTCAATCAAAAGATTGTGATTGCCGTATTCTGATATTTCACCATTCTTCAAGATATAAATTTCGTGGCACGGACGGGCAAAAGATATACGATGGGTCAAAATAATAATGCCCATTTTGGGGGATATTTTCTTCAATAATTGGATGACAAAACGCTCTGTGTCATTGTCAAGTCCTGCTGTAGGTTCATCTAAAAGTAAGACTTGTGGATTGCGCCATAAAGCTCTTGCTAAACCTACTAATTGGATTTGTCCGCCAGATATATTGATGCCATTTTCGCCTAAAACGGTGGCATAACCATTAGGAAATTGCTCGAAATAGCGATTAAAACCGTAGTTTTCAAAAAAAGCAACTAATTTCTCCTCTGATACTGAGGGGTCACCGAGTATGATGTTTTCAACTAAAGTGCCATTGAACAAATGTACCTGTTGGGGTAAAACGCCAATTTGATTGCGCCATTGTTCGGTTGAAACGGCGTCTATGTCCAACCCATTAATCAATACTTTACCAGATTCAGGTTGTAGAAATTTTTGTAAAATCTGCAAAATTGTACTTTTCCCACCGCCACTTTCGCCGATTAAAGCAATCATTTCCCCTTTACGGACAGAAAAATTAATGTCTTTGAGCAATTGTTTACGTCCTGCAAAACGGAAATAAACATGCTCAACTTTGAGTTCTTCAAAATCACTGATAACAGCTTTTTCCTTATCCAATTCGGGGTGATATTCTGGCTCTATGCCTGTAAATTCTGTCATGCGTTCAAAAGCAACTTTGGCTTCTTGGAGTTGAATATTTGTCATCGCTAATCGCCCTGCCGATGCCATAAGTGTAGCGACCATTTGTGTAATTGCCATGATAGAACCTGCCGTTAGTGACCCCCTCAGTACCAACACCGATGAACACAAAATAATAGCGACAATAAAAATACTGCCCACTATTTCCGTAGCCATATTGAACCGCAAGCCGATAGTACCCAAATCAAATAACCGTTTTTGAAACAATCCATTGAACGTTTTGGTGGTATTGGTAAATATCTCTTGCAGATTGTTCACTTTTATGGCTTCTGTGCCCTGCATCGTATTGATAAAATTGGATTCGTTGAGCGCGTAGCTCGACATGACATCTCTTTGCCCGACTAAAATACGGTCAGAAAAACGCCACACCACATAAGCAAAAATAGGCAACCACAATATGGATAAAAGACCGACCCAGATATTGAAATTGAAAATAGCAATTGCCGCTACAATTATCAACAAAACATCTATCACAGCATCACCAACGATTCGAGCGAGGGTATTTTGTATGCGTTGTGTATCATTCATACGAGCAACGAGTTCCCCTGTTTTCGGTTGTCGAAAAACGATTTGGGAAGATTGAGCAAAGCGGAATAAAAATAGTCAATTAACCGAATATTAAAATCCCGACTTTGGCGCAATAAGAATAATTGACGGATATAACCCATGCCTAAACGTCCTAAAAGCAATAATAATAATGCACCAATGCCCGAATACAATTTAAAAGCGTCCTTTTCTGGCAATATTTTATCAAGCAATTTTTGAGAAAACAAGGCAGTAGAAAGCCCTAAAGTGGCTATGACGATGCCCAAAACAGCCGCAATACCCAATAAATTAATGTCTTCTTTGACAAACTGCCAAAACCAAATATGTTGTTTTTGCTTCTGGATACTGAGGGGTACTAATTTGTCCGTTGGTTTTATCAACAACAAACTTTTTGATACCCAAATTTTTTCTAATTGTTCTTCTGTAAGATGCTGTGTCATCGGTTGTGAAGGGTCGCCGATGATGTATGTGTTTTGTTCGGGGTCGTAGCCATAATACACCACATAATGGTGCATTTGATTTTCCAAAACAACATGTAGAATACACACATCTTTGCAGTCGCGCAGATTGTCTAAATCTGCCTCAAACCCTTCAGTATTTAAGCCCAATTCCTGTCCTGCTTGTAAAAGACCGAGCATTGTTGTGCCTGTCATTGTTGTACCACTTAGTTCGCGGAGGCGTTCAAAAGACGCATCGCTGTTGAAGTGATTTAGTACCATTTTGAGGCAAGCAACGCCACAATCTGACGCGCCTTGTTGTTGGATGTGTTTGTATTTTTTCATAGGTAAAAGGTGTAAGGGAAATTTGAGTAAGTTATTGTTCGTAAGTCCTAAGACATAATTATTCCGAAGAATATTTTTTACAAATAAGATTTTAAATTATTGAAAATCAATACATTATAAAAATAAGGATTCTTCAGAACAATTATGTCCAAGTACTTATGAATTGAAAAGTTCCAATACTCTTAATTCTAAGTTATCATTTTGTTTTTGAAAAATCTTGCTCATTTTTAGCGTATTTTCTTTATATATGGGATTTTCAATTAATTCATTAACCATTAAAGATAGTTCTTTGATTGTGATAGTGTTAATATTGCCACTCAATCCCATTTTGTGGTACACAACGCGGGCTGCAATCCCATTTTGATCCCATTTGTTATTTAATGGAAATGTTAACATGGGCTTACCAAGTAAGATACACTCTTTAACGGTATTTGAGCCTGCATGAGTTATAACAAATTCGTTCAATTTGATAACACTCAGTTGTGGTACTTTTTGAAATAAATGAATGTTTGTAGCGACTCTACCTATTTGATTTATATCTATTTCTCCACATGAAATAATGAGTTCCCAATCTTTTCGATGACTGAAAAGTTCAACTACTTTTTGCAAAAACTCAAAACCTTGCTTGTTATGTGTGACACTTAAAGTCCCTAATGAACAATAAACGATTTTTTTATCTTGAATTTTTTTGGTTAACACTTCAAAATATGGGTCTTTAAACTCTTTCCGATTCAAATCGGTAGTTGTGCCAAGATGATGTAAAAATGGTAATGGTTTGCGTCTTGGAAAATCTAATTCTTCGGCAGATACTACCCAGACGGGTATATTTTTTACACCCACATGAAAGCATTTATTCCAGTTTAACAAAGAATAATCGAACACTCTATTCATCTCTTTTAAAACTCGTTTAGTTAAGCCCCAACTGCTTTCGCCTAAAGCCAAAAGTCGTTCCACTTTCGTTTAGTTTTATACTTTATCCATTCAAATTTTACCCGAAAAACACTTTTAGGCAATACAAAAGCTGTCAATGGTGGAATTAAGTCATCTTGAAAAGTTGATACCATTGTTTGGATAAAAGTGGTAGGTTTCTTGTTTTTAAGTAGTATATAATTGAAACTGAGAAAAACATCTAAAAAGATATGGTCTGGAGCAATTTTTTCAATCGCTTCTTCAAATTTTAAAAGGTTTTTAATTGTTATTTTGAGAGTAACGTTGCTTATCCTATCTACTGGTAACTTCGGAAATCTCTTGAATCCATCAGATTCATACGTTTGTAGAATAAAAATCAAGTAACTGTCCCCCGAATCCGTAGGATTCTTACGTTTTTTAACCCTTACAAACGTATGAATCCTACGGATTCAATGTGCGTTTTGCTTTATATTTTCCACAAACATGTAAATCCTAACGGATTTATGAGATTTCCGAAGTTACCAGTGAATAGTTTTAATCCCAAAATAGCATAGAGAGACCAAGCCCTACTGCGAGTAGCAGAACAGTAATTGTTTTTTGAAGAACATTGGAGAAATGTTAAAGATAGTTACAAACACGCTTAAACAGAGCATGAATACCCTCGTTATTGTCCTTGCTTATAATAGCGAGTTGAAATAATTCCAACAATAGAACCAACTAACGTAAAAATTCTCATTGTAGTAATGGGTTTTTTCTCATTCATTATGTCATAAATAACGAGTAAAATTGCTATGACAAGACTTATAATAACTAATGTATTTGGATTAAAATTTTTCATAATTTTTTAATTTTTTTAATATATTAAAAAATTATGAAAAAATTCAATCAAAATATTTTGATCAGATTATTATAAATCTTGTCATAACTAATTTTACTCGTTATTTACCTGTTTATAATGATCGAGAAAAAATTTCCGACCATACAATGAGAATTTTTACGTTAGTTGGTTCTATTGTTGGAATTGACTCCGCTGTGGCGAGTGCATTCGTAGCTTCTGTTTAAGCGTGTTTTTATTTTCTTTTAGCATTTCTTGGCTCATTTATTTTCAAAAAAACAATTACTATTCTGCTACTCGCAGTAAACACAGTTCTCTATGCTATTTTGAAGTTACTTTATTCACTGACTTCGGAAATCTCATCGTCCGTTTAAGTTTACCGTGTTTGTAAGAAAGGCCATAAAAGCAAAACACATTGAATCCGTAGGATTCCTTCCGTTTGTAGGGTTAAGCGTGCGAATCCTGCAGTTCAGGTAGTTACTTTAGTTTTTCTTTTCCACCTACTCAGATGGAAAAAATTCTTATCTTTGGATGTTTTTCTCAGTTTCAGTCCATATACTGCTTGGAAAGAACCTACCTTCCGAAACACAATGTTATCCTTTTCAAAGATGACTTTTAATTCCACCATTGGTAGCTTTGTGACCTTTAAAGTGTTTTCAGAGATAAAATTGAATGAATAAAGCTATAAAACTAAACAGAGATGGAACATTTTGGCTTTAGGCAGATTGAAGCGAGTTTTTAAAGAGATGAATAGAGTGTTCATTTATTCTTTTGTTAGGCTGGGATCATCACCGTAACAGACAACAAAAAAACAGAGAGAAATTAGATTTTGGAACCAAACCATTTGCCATTTTTTTAATATACAGCACAACCTACCAGGGCAGAGTCAGAAAGAGACCACAGTACGAGTTAGCAAAAATTCAAGGCCTAAAATCACATTAAATTAAAGAACTGGTACCATGGCAGGATACAGTTTTGAAATGATTAATGATCATCCGAAAGACAGGAAGACCTAAATGTGGAAAATAGATATAAATCAAATAAAGACAGGTCATCTTACAAACTATTCATTTATTTCAAAAAATGCCACAACAGAGTGTTGTCAAGTGTGCAGATTCTTCATGCAGAGCTCAGAAATGCAAATTGATGCAAAATTGGCAATGTACACGAGCAAGCCCATGTTCTTCCGTTAAATAACAAATGAAGAGGATCAAAACAAGTTTATCCTAGGTATGTACCACAAAATGGGATGATGAGTATCAACCAACACTATCACAATCGAAACATCTTTTTAATGGTTGATGAGTAATTGAAAATCCGTATGTAAAAATGCATACAAAAAATAATTACAAAGGCGCAAATGATAACTTTAAATTAGGTACATTAGACTTTCAATTCATAAGTACTTGGACATATTATTTGCGGGAAAGAATCACTTATTTTTGCAATGTATTGATTTTCAATAATTAAATCTTATTTTATGCGGAATAATTATGTCTTAAAATAACTTACTCAAATTTCGCACACCTTTTTTTATGAAAAAATGCAAACATCGGCAGCTTAGGGCGCGTCTGATGGCGTTGCCTACTTTTCAAAATATTACACTAAATCACTCAACAGCGATCGTCTTTGGACTTGCCTCCGCGAAGCAGTGAACAGCAATGACAGAATCTAACTATCTTTCGGTGCTACAAGCAGGATGAATACTGAGGGGACGAAGGCGAGACAATCTGCGCGACGTATTCTACATGCTTGTTTTGGAAGTATTATTCTTCTACGACGAAACGCATGACAGAAGAATTATTAAATTTGGGTATCAAAAAGTTTGTTAATAAAAAATTCCAACAATTGTCAATCGGAAACCTGCATACTGGCCTTAGATTACTGGGAAAGCTTTCATTTCTCAAGTAGCGATGTAACCCGAAAAGTTTCTTCAATGCATTATTATTGCTAGAGACGTTTAAAATCCGTCAATTATTCTTATTTATAATACAATCGCGTTATATTCGGTTAATTGACTATTTTTATTCCGCTTTGCTCAATCTTCAAATCATTTTTCGACGGCAGGGAAACTTTCGTTGCTCGTATGAACAACGCAGCCTACTTTTCGTAAATCATTGATGTTCTTATTAAAGTCTTTGTTGACGGCAATTGCTTATTTTCAATTATATCTGGGTCACGTCTTCCATATTGTGGGGCTATTTTTAGCAATGTGATTATTGTCGGCAAGTGTCTGTGATCCAATCCCATGTAAAAGTGAACGGCTGCAAAAAGTGTACCAATGCCACCAAAACATTCAATAGTTGTTTAAAAACATTTATTTGGGCATTTTCAAATCGCGCGGACTATCTTAATACCGCATAGATACTGGCATATTTTTATTGTCGCTTTATTTTATTGTTCATCGATGATGAAGTCACTAACGGCAGGTTCTATCATGGCAATTACAAATGAATATTTTTATAACATTAGAAAGCAAAGTATACTGAAACATATATTTACGAACTTACAGATGGGGAAAATTATCGGTGTTTTGGCTCAAAAGTTGGCATGTTTCATTTTGTTATCAACAATATCAAAGAACATTAATTTTTCTGTCCGTAAGGGGAAATGACTTGAAATTAATGAAAATACAATTTGCAGATTTACACGAAGCTAAACACAATCTGTTAAAATATTATTAATGGTGGTATATTTTCATTCAATTTTTAATGTTTTACAGCAAATTTTTATTTGTTCAATGTACTTTACGTTGAAAACATAATGCCTTCATTGTTTTATCGGAGAATTTGCGTTTTTAATCGCTTGGTCTCTAATGGATTATGCCACCGTTTTAGAAAATAACTCAATATATCTGGCGGATGCCTTAAGGAGCTTTTATGTAGGTTTAGATGAACCTACAGGATGACACAGAGCTTTGTCATCAACCGAATTGAAAATATCCCCAAAATGGGCATTATTATTTTGACCCATCGTATATCTTGCCCCGTCCATATATTTTTCAAATTTATATCTTAGAGAATGTGCGAGTGTCAGGGTACGGCAATCGCAGTGCGGTGAAACAGATATCTGTACAAACGCGTGAAATTGAAAAACTATCTTCGTAAAGGCGCAAAGTGAAAGCAAGTGAAAAACAAAGTGAAAACGAAAATGAAAAATATTAGTTAGTTCATTTTGAATTATTCGTTTTTTACTCAAACAAGCAAATTAGTTTCGGCAACATTTTTTGTTTTCCCCCTCCGTTAGTGCGTTTTACGGAACTTTAAATTAAATTGAAATTACAATTGTTGATTTTGAATAGTTCAATATGACGCGGGTTTGAAACCCGTATAAAACGCAATAATAAATACCAAAAATCTGGTTTCATCGCTTCAATTCCTTTTCATACAAGCAATAATACGTTCAAACGCTTCACCAAGTATTTTCTTCCAAAAGTAATTTATCGCTTGCGATAATGCAGTGAATGACTATATATGTTGCAATCGAAACATCAAAATCATAAAGAAATACTTGTTGGTGCCATTTATTAAGTTCGCTAAAATGACGGTCGCCCGTGACGAAAATGAGGTGGATTGTTTTCGAACCCCCCCTGGTTAATTCTTGGTATTCTACTGGATAAACTCGAGTCATTCTTTATCTGCAACCCCCTCCATCACCCCCCCCCCCGTGACAACAAATTTTAGATGTGGCATTTGAAGACACTAAATTATTTTTCAACCAATCCAACCGAAAGAGCCGTCAACTAACCCCAAAGAAAAAGTTTGGGGTCGACCCAATCGGGCAATGAGTATGGCGGACGGCAAAAGCGATCGTCCCATGCAATAAAAATCACCAATCATTTCTTGGGTTTCCCGTCAACCCCCGCCTCCCGGGTTAAGCCAACTCCTTTATTGCCCCAATGAAATTTGAACAAATCCAACAACCCAACCCCCAGTTCAAATCATCTACCCGCATCAATTTCCCCCTGACCCCCCCCCCCCAAAACGCCCAATTGGCGCGAGCACCCCCCCCCCCCCCCGTTTCTGGCAACCGAAGCCCCCCCGAATACCCCCATGACAGCCCCGACGCCGCCCCCTATCTGCCTCTCACTAGTACGCCTTGTCGCCCGTCCCAAAGCCTCAAAATCGGGGGGCTTATTGCCCATTGTTGTCACGCGCCCATGACTCTACCGCAAGATTTCCCGTAAAATTAAACCCATTACGGGTCGTTGGTCTGGTAGCACGAACCCCCGAAACGAAGAGTCGGGCGTCCCTTCACACGGTTCTAAAAATTTCCCCCCCCCCCCCCCCCCCCCCCCCGAAAATCAATTTTTCATCAGGTAGACCAAGTATCCTTTGCATATTCCGTGTTCATGTCGAGTTCTTCCAACACAATTTTTACAGTTAGGTAGTACGACCCGTAATATCTACAGAACTTCTTTTTCCGTTTCGAACTGGCGCACGGACCAGTCCCCCAACTAAATTGATTCGATGAGTTCCCCCCCCCCCCCCCCCCCCCCCCCCCCCCCCCCCCCCCCGAAAGCTAGTTTGTTTCGCCCCTAAATGCCGAGCCCTCAAAAAGTGAAGAGAAAGGTAACAACGATATTTTTTTCATTTTGAATCAAAATTAAGTAACCACTAACAGATTTAAGAACCTTCGCTCATGCAAAGAGGAGACGTGGTTCATTTTCGGGCTTTGCCCGAAAAATGAACCACGTCTACTAACTTCACTTGGGCAACCGGGCGCCAAGACCCCCTACTGTTTTTTTCCACCCCCCCCCCCCATCCCCACGCCCCCCACCCCCCTCGAACGTTTTACCTCCGTCCTCGAAACAATTCCCGCGCCTTGCACCGTTGCTCAAAAATTTGCAAGCCCTTGGTGATTTCACCTTATTCTTCTGCCGTGACATCGTGCATTGGGTCAATGACCCCGCCTAGCTCGTAGAGTTTGCACCAAGTCCTACATATGGTAACGGGCGACAAGAGCCGCCGTTTTGCACGCTCTTCTACCCCCCCACCCGATTAAAAAAATTGTACGTCACCAAAGTTATTTTAATTTTCGGTTCTGCTGCCCTCACCAGTTTGGCTTGTGCTTTTTTTGGGCTTCTTTCATTTCTTCATCTGCCTTTATTGCAATTCGCGCAGTTCTTTTCGGGCTTGGCAAACTTCTGGTACTCTTTGCTCAACGCCTCCACTTCGTCCTTGCAGATTTGGCAATTTGAGGAGGGGCGGCTTGTTTGACTGCGCGACTTTCCACAAATCAGGATTTTTACTGAAATTTTGCCCTCCCCTCGACCCCTCTTTCCCAAAAGCATCAAACCATTGCCTCACTCACCGCCCCATCCGGCCGTATTGGTCCCCGGTTGGGCGTAAGAAAAGAACCCCCCCCCCCCCCCCCCCCCCCCCGGATGAAATTCAAACAATTCATTTTTGATGCGCAAACGTGATTGCAACAGCTTCTTTCGTAACTTTCTGCTCCTTCGCTTTGCGTTCAATTCGTTGACGTTCCCCCCCCCCCCCCCCCCCCCCCCCCCCCCCCCCCCCCCCCCCCCCCACTTCTAACTGCCCCCGTGGCCCCTAGTTTGTGTTTGTCTTCGTAAGCAATTTCAAAAAAGCCAATCAATCCCCGCCAGATACTCCGTTGCCATTTTGTTTTTTTTTCCTTCCGCCCAGCACCAAAGCAGTTTTTGATTTTATCGTAGCCTTTTTCCAAAATTTCGTAACGTCCCCACAACCCCAATGCATCAATCCACAAAGAGAATTTCTACCTCTTCCCCCCCCCTTCACGGCTGATAAAAGCCATTTTCGCTGATAACAGTACCGTCAATTTTATAGTCCCCCCCCCCCCCCCCCCCCCCCTTTTTCCCTATCTTGGTCCAGTTTTCAAGAAGATTGAGGGAGCAAAGTACGGCGGCGCCCCCTTTGGAGGGCATCGGCAGAAAAAATTACCCGGCTCGCACCAAGAACCCCGGCACACGAAACCAAAACCCCCCCCCCGCGTTGACACCCGCGAAATAAAAAAAAGCATCGTATCGGCGGGCCACCTCGCGTCCCGCCCGCCGATTTCTTGATAACAGCCGGCAATATTTTTGGGCAAATTGTAGTGAATCACCCACCGCACATTCATTTGTCAATGCCCATACCAGGCAAACTGTTTGCACAAACGACTTGAATTTTATCGTTCGAAAAATCTTCTTGAACCTGCGAGCGCGTTCGGGGCGACACTTGCGCGCGATAGGCTTCGCTTGAATATTGGCAGATTTGAGTTTGACCGTCAATTCCTCCGTACTTTTTCGACTCAAACAATACACAATGCCGCTTGTGTCGGACGACTTTTTTATAAATTCTAATATTTGTTCAACCCGCTTCTGACCAGGACGCACATCGAGGCTCAGGTCTGGACGGTCAAATGACGCCAAAAAGATAGTGGGATTGTCCAATTTCAGTTGTTCGATAATGTCGCGGCGGGTCAATTTGTCCGCCGTTGCCGTCAATGCAATAATGGGAATTGTGGGAAATCGCTGCTTCAAAAAGCCCAATTGCGCGTATTCCGGACGAAAATCGTGTCCCCATGACGAGATACAATGCGCTTCGTCAATCGCAATCAAACTCAATGGCAGACTTTTCATAAGCGAAAGAAAGCTCTGAGACACCGCCTTTTCGGGCGATACATAAACCAATTTCAATTCACTCCTAAATAGTTGATTTTCAATATCTTGTGCCTCGCCATAACTTTGTGAAGAATTTAAAAAAGCAGCAGGAATACCATTGGCACGCAAGGCTTCCACTTGGTCTTTCATCAAAGAAATCAAAGGTGACACAACAACAGTTACCCCCTCAGTAACGACGGCAGGAATTTGAAAACAAATGGATTTACCACCTCCCGTTGGCATCAAAACGAGGCAATCCTGTTTGTTGAAAACAGTTTGCACAATGTCTTCTTGCAAAGGGCGAAAGGTGTCGTAGCCGAAATATTTTTTCAGCGCAAGTTGGGCAGTTGCGAGGTTCATAATAGAGAATTTTATAGATGCTGTTACCTGGCGTAAAAGTATATTTTCTGTTGCAATTTTAAACAAAAAATTTAGTAAAAAATGTTTGAATTGATAAAATAAAATTTATATACGAGGCAAAAAGGAGAGAAACTACGTGCGATGTATTACCAAGCAATTTCCGCTATTGATTAAAAGGACTTCATTTTTATCCCAAGATTGAGGTGTATCTGCCACAGTCAAAACATCTGGATAAAGACTAAAATTAAGTTCGGGTAAATAGACGAGTTGTTAGCTACTCATAACCGTATAATCTTTATTATTTGTTCGAAAAGCAAAAACCAGTTCAGCCGTCATATTGGCGACAATAATATTGTGTGGTATTTTTCACATTGGTAATTTTGTTATAATGTCATTATAGTATTCGTGCCGTTCTAAGGCTTGAGCCAATAAAACATCTTTTTGTTCTAACGCAGCTTCTAAGGCTTGTATTTTTTCTTGGTCTGTTTGAAACCATACATAAAATTCTAAAACGCATAAAAGTATATCTTTGCGCTTGCTTCGCTCGCGCAAAGGGAGAAGATAGGGTTCATTTTTCGGGCAAAGCCCGAAAAACGAACCACCTCTCCTCACTCGCGCGAGCGAAGCGAGCTATAAAAACGAAATAAGGATAATTTGTTATACACTCCTAAATTTTAATGATGAAACAATTAGAGTACACCGATTATCAACCAGTTCAAAAAAAGTACCCCCTCAGTATTTTATTGGATAATATCACAACGCCGCAAAATGTCGGCGCAATTTTCCGCATTGCCGATACCTTTGGCATCGAGGGACTGGTTATGTGCGAAACGACGCCCGTTCCACCTCACAAACGCATCAATAGCGGTGGGTCGTGGTACAGAAAAAACGATTCCTTTCACGTATTTTGATGACAGTTTAAACGCCATTACTCATTTTCGGGCGGCGGGCTATACCATTATTGCACTTGAAATTACCGATGAAAGCCGTCCCATTCGGACAGTTGATTTTAAAGAATTGGGTAAAATTTTGTTGATTGCGGGGTCGGAAGAAACGGGTGTTTCACAAAAAATATTAGATGTTGTGGATTTTTCAGTCCATATCCCAAGTTTTGGGATATGTTTGTCAATGAATGTGGCTACTTCAGTCGCAGTAGCGGCGTATGAAATCAGTGGTCAAAAATCGTAAATAAATGAAAATCAAAGAATTAACGCGCATTTTAGAAAAAGTAGCACCCCCTCAGTACCAAGAAGGCTACGACAATGCAGGATTGATTGTAGGCAGCCCGATGACAGACATTACGGGTGTTTTGGTTTGTTTGGACGCGACAGAAGCCGTAATTTTGGAAGCAATTGAACGGGGTTGCAATATCGTTGTGGCGCATCATCCGATTGTTTTTAAAAGTTTGAAGAAACTCAATGGCAAAAACTACGTGGAGCGTACAGTTATTTTGGCGATAAAAAACGACGTAGCCATTTATGCCATTCACACCAATTTGGATAATATGCTGCACAATGGCGTGAATACCAAAATTGCCGAAAAACTGGGCTTGACGAACCTTAAAATTCTCGCGCCCAAACGCCAAATTTTGATGAAATTGACTAATTTTGTGCCAATTGCAGACACGCAAAAAGTCTTAGATGCACTTTACAAAGCAGGGGCTGGGGAAATTGGGAATTACCGAAATTGCAGTTTTAGGACTGAAGGCATTGGCACATTTAAACCGACAGGCGCGGCAAATCCGTATATCGGGACTTTAGAAAAAGACGAAGAAGTGGTCGAAAATCGCATCGAAGTCATCTTTCCAAGCCACTTGGAGCGTTCTATTTTAACCGCTTTACGGGCGGCACACCCCTACGAAGAAGTGGCGTACTACATGCAAACATTGGAAAATGACAACCAAGAAGTCGGTGCGGGCATCGTTGGCGAATTGGCAGAACCGATGACGGAAAGGGCATTTCTACAATTTTTAAAAACGACTATGAAAGCAGGTGTTGTTCGCTTTACGCACCCCCTCAGTAAAAACGTGAAAAAAATTGCCGTTTGTGGCGGGGCTGGTAGTTTTTTTGTTACCACAAGCGATTGGCGCGGGTGCAGATGTCTTTGTCACGGCGGACTACAAATACCATGAATTTTTTGATGCCGATGGACGGATTCTCATTGCCGATATTGGGCATTTTGAGAGTGAACAATTCACAATTGACCTACTTATCGAAATTTTAACAAAAGAAAAACCCGATTTTGAAATTTTTTCTACAAAAACGCTAACAAACCCCATTTTTTATCTCTAAATTTGCCGAATTTTTAAATAAGATATTGAAGCCCCCTAACCCCCAAAGGGGGAATTTGACTCAATAAAAACTGAAAGTACTTGTTTATTAGACAAAATTAACGGTACTCATGGTATTCCCCCTTTGAGGGTCAGGGGACTTAGTAATTACAAAACAATTATCATAATGGCAGCAGCAGTAAAAGGCAAGGAATTGAGTACGGCGGAAAAACTTCGCCAACTATACGAACTCCAATTGATGGATTCTGAAGTAGATGATTTGCAAAGTGTCAAAGGTGAACTACCAATGGAAGTAAACGACCTTGAAGACGAAATTGCGGGTCTTGGCAAACGTATCGGAAACGCCGAAAGCAGTGCGGGCGAATTTGAAGCCGAAATCAAAAAACAAAAAGAAAACATCAAGGCGAGCGAACAATTGATTGAACGCTACAAAAAACAGCTTGACAACGTGAAAAATGACCGCGAATTTGCGGCATTGAGTAAGGAAATTGAGTTGCAACAATTGGATATTCAACTCGCTGAAAAACGTATTCGCGACGCGCAACGCAATATTGAGGCAAAAAAAGAAACGCTCGACGCATCGAAAAAACGCCTTGAGCAAAGACAAAAAGACCTCAACAGCAAGCAAATCGAATTGCAGAAAATTCTTGAAAAAACCGAAAAAGAGGAAGAAAAACTCCGCAAAAAATCGGATAAAGCGCGTAAAAATATTGAAGAACGCTTATTGAAATCTTACGATAAAATCCGTACTTCTTACCGCAATGGCTTGGCAGTTGTCACGGTTGTGCGGCAAGTGCATGTGGCGGTTGTTTTAACCACGTTCCACCACAATTGCAGTTGGAAGTTGGTTTGCACAAGAAAATTATCGCTTGTGAACATTGCGGACGTATCTTGGTTGATGATTCTATCATTACAGTAGAAGCAGAAGCATAGATTTAGAATACAGGTTTTGACAAGAGGACTATTTTTTGTGGATAACCTTGTTGAAAAATAGACCCCTCAGTGATTTTACAGAAAAAGGCTGTCCGTTTGGACAGCCTTTTCTGTTTAGTGATTATTTGAGGAGTGGGCATAACCTAAAAACATCGTTTTTTGATTAAAAACAGATGTTTTGCGCGCGCTTCACTCGCGCAAAGGGGAGGAGACGTGGTTCGTTTTTTCGGCGAAGCCGAAAAACGAACCACATTCTCTCCCTAGCTGCGAGCGAAGCGAGCGCGAGATGCAAAAAACGCTTTTAGGTTATGCCCATCCCTCAATTACTATTTTTGCACGTTTATTTGTAATTGTACCAATGAGTTTGATGAATTCTTCTGGAAATTCTTGTTTCGGCATTTTAACTAAAATAACGATGTTTGTAAATTCAATTGCTCCGATTTACTCCCATATTGGCAGGGGTTCGCCCTAACCGCCTTTTATCTGGACTTTGATTAAATTCACCATTTGAATTATAACGAACAGCCGCTTTTACACATTTAGCCAATAGAAAAAGTAAATACTCGGGTTTTTGCGTAATATTGAATTTTTCTCTTATTTCGTAATAAATTTTTTCTTCATCTCCAATTTGGCTATTCCAAATATGATGATACTGACTTATTACATGCTCTGGGTTATTGATTATTTTTTCCCAAAGTTGAATAAGCGGCTCATTTACATCATTTATCACAAAATTATTGGCTTTACAATAATAAGCAGAGGCGATACTAATGGCTGCTGAACCTGCGAATGGCTCAAAAAGCCTATTTGCTTTATAGGGAAAGTAAGTTAAAATCTTATCTGCTAAATTTCTCTTACTGCCTTGATATGGAATTGGGTGTGGTAGTTTCATTTAAACTAATTTTTGGGCAAGGTACAAGTTTTTAATTTTTTGCGGCATAGACTACCCATTTTTTCAACAAAATTTTCCTTAGTTTTGCCAAAATTTTACCCCCCTCAGTATTTTCAGTAAAAAATTAGTAAATACTTAGCCACGCGCTCCGCTTCGCTCGCGAAAAAAAGAGGAGAGGTGTTTCATTTTTCGGGCAAAGCCAGAAAAATGAAACACATTCCCCTTTTTTGCGAGCGAAGCGAGCAATAAACCTAAGTAATTACAAAAACTAAGCAATTTATGTCAAAAGATAAAAAACGCTATCTCGTTACCTCCGCTTTGCCTTATGCCAATGGACCTTTACATATTGGGCATTTGGCGGGTGCTTATATTTCGGCAGATGTTTTTGTGCGCTATTTGCGACTCAAAGGGGAAGATGTGGTGTGGGTTTGCGGCTCGGACGAGCATGGCGCGGCGATTACGATTAAGGCGATGAAAGAAGGCTTGTCTCCGCGTGAAATTATTGATAAATATGATGCGATGTTCCGTTCGGCTTTCAATGGTATGGGCATTGCGTTTGATATTTTTCACCGTACAAGTGCGCCGATTCACTACGAAACATCGCAGGATTTCTTTCGGCAATTGCATAAAAACGGTGAATTTGAGGTCATTGAAAACGAGCAATATTTCGACGAAGAAAAACAAACATTTCTCGCCGATCGATACATTATTGGCGTTTGCCCCGTGTGTGCCAATCCAGAAGCGTATGGCGACCAATGCGAAAAATGCGGTTCAACATTGAGTCCCAATGATTTGAAACACCCTTTACGCTCGACGCTTTCGGGGTCAAATCCCGTGAAAAAGCCCACAAAACATTGGTATTTGAAGCTCAATACTACGAAACTGGTTGAGACGCTGGATTACTGAGGGGGTGCTGGAAGATGTAAAAGACCCAAAAATCACGACGCAAACGCACGAACCGAACGATTGGAAAAACCACGTTCTTGGACAAATGCAAATCGTGGCTCGACGGTGGTTTACAGCCTCCAAGCGCCATGACCCGCGACTTGTATTGGGGAATCCTCGTGCCGCCAGAAATTGACGAAACAGGACAGAAAAAACTATACGTCTGGCTCGATGCCCCGATTGGTTACATTTCGGCAACAAAACAGTGGGCAATTGACGAGGGGCAACCCGGATTTATGGAAAAAATATTGGCAAGATGATGAAACAGCTTTTGTATCATTTCGTAGGCAAGGGGATAATATTGTGTTTCACTGCTTGATTTTTCTTCCTTCTATGTTGCACCAACACGGCGATTATGTGCTGCCAACAAATGTTCCTGCCAATCAATTTATGAATTTGGAAGGGCGCAAACTCTCAACCTCAAAAAATTGGGCAGTTTGGGTGCATGAATATTTGGAAGAATTTGCGGGAAAAGAAGACGTTTTGCGCTTCAATATGATTAAAAATATGCCCGAACAAAAAGATTCGGAATTTACATGGAAAGGTTTTCAAGAAACGAACAACGGGGAATTGGTCAATAATTTGGCGAATTTCATCAACCGCGTCGTCGTTTTGACGAATACCAATTTTCAAGGCAAAACACCTCCACTTGTTGATACTGTACTCATTAAGCCAAGTGATACAGAAAGCCCCCTTTGGGGGTTGGGAGCTACCCCCTCAGTAGAATTGGCTAAATTGACGGGTTTGTTAGAAAAATTGAGTGAGCGCATTGAAGCCTTTGATTTCAGAGGTGGTTTGCAAATTTTGATGGATATTTCGACGCAAGGCAATCAAATTTTACAATTCAATGAGCCGTGGAAATTGGTCAAATCGGATAAAGCGGCAGGTGGTACAATCTTGAATTTGGGACTACAAGTTGTCGCGGCAATTGCGGTGGCATGTCAACCTTTTTTGCCTTTTACATCGGCAAGATTGTGCAAAATTTTGAATATCAATGATTTGCAAAATGGCGATTGGGCTAAAATGTTGACGACACTCAAAAGTGGCAATGTTTTACTCGCCGACAATCACCAAATTGGCGCACCTGTTCATTTATTTGAACGCATCGGTGATGATGTCATTCAAACTCAAATTGATAAATTGAAAGCGAATGACGTGGTGACAGCCCCCGACCCCAAAGGGGAGAAGACGACAGTTTCTCCGAATTCAAGTTTAGTTTCCTCTCTGAATTCGAGTTTAATCTCTCCTCCCGAGTCGAGTTTAATTTCCTCTTCAGAGCCGAGTTTAATCTCCCCTTTGGGGTCGGGGGCTATCAAAGAAACGATTGTTTATGATGATTTCGGTAAAATTGACATCAGAACAGGTACTATTTTGACAGCCGAAAAGGTTAAAAAAGCGGATAAATTATTGAAGTTGTCCATTGATTTAGGTTTTGAAATCCGTACAATCGTCTCAGGCATCGCTGAACATTTTGACCCCGCAGCAATTATCGGACAAAGAGTTTTGGTGGTTGCTAATCTTGCCCCACGTATGTTGAAAAACATCGAATCGAATGGAATGATTTTGACGGCTGAAAATGCGGAAGGAAAATTGGGCTTCGTAAGTCCGCCTGAAGGTTGGGCAAATGGGTCAAATGTGAAGTAAAAAAATGACAAATAGTATTTCAGAGAATTATAATTTGATTCTACAAGATGCCCTTGAAGGTATGGCTTTACTGCCCGATAAATCATTTGATTTAGCCATTTGCGACCCACCTTATGGAGCTTCGACGAAGGCAAATTGGCAATATGACAAGACAGAAAAACTCAGTGGTTTTGGCGGAAATTGGAAATTATTGGGTGAAAAGTGGGATTTATTGGCGGGTAATGAGAATTTTAAAGCGACTTTTTTATGGTTGGCAGAACTACAACGCTTGGTAAAACCAACGGGGTCAATTTGGATTCATGCCACCTATCACAATTCGGGATTTGTCAATGTGGCGTGTCAGATGTTGGGTTTGGAAATCATCAATGAAGTGGTGTGGTACAAACGCAATGCTTTTCCAAATTTGTCGGCAAGACGACTCACGGCAAGCCACGAAACAATTTTGTGGGTACACACGGGCGGGACAAAACGGACGTATAATTTTAACTACGATGCGGCAAAAAAAGCGAAATTTGTCGGCGATAATCTCAAAGAAGCCGACAAACAATTGAGAACCGTGTGGGATATTCCAAATAATAAACATAAAGATGAATTGGCTTTTGGCGCATTTATCCAACCCAAAAACCCTTAAAAGTGTCGGAGCCGATTGTTGTTGATTTCAAGCGTAGAAGGCGGCAAATTGTTAGCACCTTTTGCGGGTTCGGGAACGGAAATGATTGCAGCGATGCGGTACGGTATGCACGCAACAGGCTTTGAAATCAACGAAGAGTATTTTAATCACGCGGTAGTGCGTTTAGAAAACGAAAAGCCCCCTAACCCCCCAAAGGGAAGATACCCACGAATAGAGCTACTTTTTGTTCAATAAATGAGTATTTTTAACTATTTAGCTACGTGCCTTTTGCGCGCCTAACGACAGGAAAAGAGGTGGTTCATTTTTC
>JAXHNU010000009.1:0-55948 GCA_034520175.1 Saprospiraceae bacterium | reverse complement strand
CGAATACGGCTTGGCATGGCACGAAGCAACGGGCGTGGATTTGGAAATGTAAAACGCAATTCTATTGCTTGCAAAAAAGGAGAGGTGTTTTGTTTTTGGGCAAGCCCAAAAAACAAAACACCTCTCCTTTTTTGTAAGTAATAGTGTAATAAGTCATCATAAATAATTGCTAAATATTTACTGGCTCTTTTTCGCTTCGCTCAAAAATCGCCCTAAACAGTTTTTCATATTAATACTGTCGGGTTCAATATTTTTGTAACTCTTTACCACGCGCTCGCTTCGCTCGCGCGAGGGAGAAGAGGTGGTTCGTTTTTCGGGCAAAGCCCGAAAAACGAACCACATTCTCTTTTTTTGCGAGCAAAGCGAGCTATAGGCTAAGTAATTCAGGAGTGGGCATAACCTAAAAACATCATTTTTTGATTAAAAACAGATGTTTTGCGCGCGCTTCGCTCGCGCAAAAGGGAGGAGACGTGGTTCGTTTTTCGGCGAAGCCGAAAAACGAACCACATTCCCCTCCCTCGCGCGAGCGAAGCGAGCGCGAGATGCAAAAAACGCTTTTAGGTTATGCCCATTCCTCAGGCTAAGTAATTACAAATTTTTAATTAAAATGAAAGAAATTTTCAAAGGAGTAAAAATAGTAGAGCTTGCAAGCGTCTTAGCGGGTCCAGCCGTTGGTATGTTTTTCGCTGAGTTGGGTGCAGAAGTCATTAAAATTGAAAATGCGACCACGGGCGGCGATGTCACCCGCAGTTGGAAATTGCCTTCTGAACCACAAGATGCGGTGGATTCTGCCTATTTTCATTCCGTAAATTATGGCAAAACCCACTTGTTTTTTGACCTCGAAAACCCCGAAGACCAGCAAAAAACACTCGATTTACTGAGGGGGTGCGATGTGGTGATTTCCAACTTCAAAGACACCTCAGCACAACGTTTGGGCGTGGATTATGCGCGGTTGAAGGCGTTTAATCCCAAAATCATCTACGCTCAACTCTACGGTTACGATGCCACCGATGATACACCCGCTTTTGATGTGGTGCTACAAGCCGAAACTGGTTTTATGCAGATGAACGGCGAACGCGGTGGCAAAGCCGTGAAAATGCCCGTTGCCTTGATTGATATTTTGGCGGCACACCAATTAAAAGAAGGTATTTTGATTGCCCTATTGCAACGCGAACGGACGGGATTAGGCACGTTTGTCTCCACTTCTTTGTATGAATCGGCGGTGGCATCATTGGCAAATCAAGCCACGAATTGGCTTGTGGCACAACACATTCCACAACGCATTGGCTCTGAACACCCCAATATCGCCCCTTACGGTGATGTGTTTGATACAGCCGACAATTTGCAAATAGTTCTCGCCTGCGGCACGGAAAGGCAATGGAAAAACTTATGCGCTGCCCTAAATTTACCCGATTTAAAAATCGATAATCTATTCAAAACCAATGCTTTGCGGGTACAAAATCGGCAAAAATTGCTTTCTATACTGAGGGGGTGCATCGGGGCTTTTGAACGGGATAATTTATTGGATTTATTGAAAAAAAACAATGTCCCTGCGGGTGCAATTCGAGCAATGAATGAGGTGTTTGCACACCCATTGGCGAAAGGAATGATTCTGGAGAAACAGGTGAGGACGGTAGCGTTCAATATTGTCTGAACTATCCCACAAAAAAGCCCATTCGTTTGTGCGAATGGGCGAAATCAGTGTGTGGGATTATAACCTGTCGGGCATAAGTAAAACGATATGTAAGCTCCGAACAAATTAAATATTTTGAAAAGCCCCCCGACCCCCAAAGGGGTAGATTGACTCGATAAAAGCTAAAATGCTCATTAACTGAACAAAATCAGCATTTATTTTGCGTGTTCGTGCATATTCCCCCTTTGGGGGTTAGGGGGCTTAGGCTTTGTTTATTTTATAACCTGCATTTTCTTAACCACCCGACCTTGTTCTGTCATCACTTCTGCCATGTACAAGCCGTTTGTCAAGTCTGTCATATCGAGGCGGGCTTGTTTGCTGTTCACGTTTTTAACGCTGCTCACTTCACGACCCCGCATGTCATAGACACGGATAGACTGTATCGTATTGTTGCCATTCAAATAAAACTCCGCAAAATCGCTCGTCGGGTTTGGAAACATCAAAAGGTCTGCCTCTTTTACTGCCGTCGTTTTGCTGCTCACCGCGATAGGGATAACAATTTCGCTACCTTGCGCGGCGGTGAAGTGTCCTCTCCCGTCAGTCATAACAGCATCGCGCAGTTTGAAACGAACAACGGGTTTGTCGCCTTCGTGAAAACCAGCAAGATCTTCGATAACAATAGCGCGAATTGTACCCACTTGTCCGTGTCCGCTCGCACCTCGGTCGAGTGTTCTGACGATGCCCGCGTCAACTGTACCAACCGATGGGATTTTACTTGCCGTCAAAAAAGCATCGTAGCGCGACAACCAATTGAATTTGCCAAAGTCAACGACCAATGATTTTTCGTCAATTTTTTGGAACGAATAATCCACCGAAAAACTCAAACCACGGGTATCAATAGCGGGGTTATCGGCTGAACCCAATAAAACCAAAATTTGAATCATATCACCCGGGCGAATCGACGTCGCGCTGCTCAACAAAAACGTCTGAATCTTCATACCTTCCGCCGTTCTTTCTGGATAAATGGTATTTGCCAAACCGTAGTATTTCATAATGGCGGCAGTATCCGACGCGCTAACTATGCCGTCGCCGTTTGTGTCGGCGTGTTTGGGGTCGGGCAATTCCGACAAAGGACGCCAGTTGTTCACGCTTTGCGGTGTCCACGCTGTCACGCGGTTTGTGCGGTTTGTGCCGTATTGTCCGATATTGTCACCCAATGGAAAAATATCCGACATGTCTATTCTACCGTCCGTATTGGCATCGCCGAGCCAGACACAATCATTGGTTGGGCAAGGACGCGCATTGAGCAAATTGACTTTCACGTCTATTGCTTGGCAATCGCCCCCACTGCGGATACAGTATTTCAAAGAAAAAGCATCGGTAGTAGCGTTGCCTTGTGGAGCTGTATAAACCAACTGACCGTTTGTGAACTCAATTGTGCCACCGCTCAAAGTCATTGGGTCAGGCACGTTGAATTCGTATTCGCCCACAAAATCTTTGGGTACTTTGTAAGGTAAAACTTGTGACTGACGCGCAATAGCTGTAATCGTAAATTCGGATTTTGCAGGAAAATAGTTAGAGACGGTCAGATGCACCGTTGCGGTTTCTTCGTAGCCGTCTGTATAAGTCACTGTATAGTCAAAACGGATGCTACCAGAAAAATTGGCATCGGGATAAATATTAAATTTGCCACTTTTTTCATTGCCGCCCAAGCGGGTGATATAGTAAGACCCACCGTTTTGATTGACCACAACCCGCGCAATGCCCGCACGGGCATAAACCGTATCATTGTTCAATACATCTAAGTATTTTACCCGTCCTATGGGCGTTGTCGTATAGTCGTCTTGTAGGTATTGCGCTTTCTGGGGTGCGTTCAACACTTCCACCAGCACCCGAAATTCTTTCGTCACACCATTTTCTAATTTATTGAACAAGAGGTCAAAAACCCCCGACAAACTGGCATTGGGTACAAAATCATAGACACCCGCATAGCCTGCAACGGCTTCGATTGTCGCGCCTTGCAGGGTGCTTGCGTTCACAAATCCATTAGGAATTGTGAATCTGACGGGCTTGCCTTTTCGGGTGAACAGGTGCATTTCTTGAATATTGGGCGTTGGTGTGGCAGCGACATCAATCACAACCAAACCGCAATCAAAACTACTTCCGTCCGCTATGGTGTAGTTGACCAAAGCAACGCCTTTGAAATCGGTATCGGGGGTAAATTCAATCGCCGAACTATCCGCCGTGATTTGTGCTTTGCCGTGGTTCACCAAAGGCAGATAATCCACTTTCAAGCGGCGTCCTGTCCGCACACTGTCATTGTCGAGTACGCGGATAGTTATAGGCGCGGCATTGACGGACGTTTGCACGTAGTCGTCAGTTGCCTTTGTTACTTGGGCAGTCGAGAAGTACGGCAGTGCTAAGAGTGCCGTCCCCGTCATTAATCTATATAGGATACGCATGGGGAAGTTCATCTTATAGATGTTTTGCAATGAATGTAATAATATTTTTAATCAAAGTTTGTTGTTTGGTTAAGACTAATTGAATTTCAAATTTCAATGATTTCAAATTTCAATGATTTCAAATTTCAAAGCGCAATAAATTGGCTTTCAATATTTTGTAAAATAAAATTAGATTGAACGAAAGAAAATAATCATAATACGGAACTCATTAACCAATGACACCCTTACGCCACGTTCGGGGAACTTAAAAAGTTCCCCGAACGTATTACAAGGTCACGTTACGAAATACGTTGAGGTAATAGTGACTATTGACAAAAACTAGATATCAACAAATCTTGTGAATCTGTAAAATGCTGTAATCATATCTGATATGAGTACCTTTATCTATTATTTTGAATTCTGACACACGAATTTGTGACACACTAAGAAATACACTTACAGAACAGGTAAACGAGCCTTTCACTGCTTACCAAGAAAGCAATAATCAAATAAGTAATCAAATATAGGCACACACCGCAAGAAAAGGATTTCTGTAAATCCGTAAAATCTTGTATCATGTCTAAATAAAAGATAAAGTATAAATTCGTAAAAAACACTGAATTATACAAGATTATACAAGCATTAAATTACAAATAAAAAACGCATCATTTATTGATAAATATTCTTTCAAAAATATTAACTTTAGTGTTCAAGGAAAGCGTACTAAAAAATTGGTAGGATTATATTGTCTTAATAAGTAATGAGACAAATATAGTGCCAAACACCGACACTTCCAAATACTCATATTTAATTTTTATTAATTTTTTTTTTCAAATGTGAATATTAACCTTTTAGAAAGAGTTGAAAACAACTTATACAGATTAACTATATAGAAACAGAGCGTTTTTACATAAAAACCATAGATTGTGCTAAAAAACCAGTCTCTTTTACAATTTTACCAGTGGCAAAACACCCCTCAGTAAATAAGGTATTTTTGAATCCAAAAAGAGGTAAAAACTGACGTTCGGGGAACTTTTAAAGTTCCCCGAACGTGGTCACTAATTACTTCACCACGCCCTCGTTTCGCTCGCGCGTGGTAGGAGATGTTGTTCGTTTTTCGGGCAATGCCCTAAAAACGAACAACCTTCCCATTTTTGCGAGCGAAGCGAGTGCAAGAAGGGAGTGCAAAGGCGTACTTTTATACGTTTCAAAATTTTATTGTATGATTTCAAAATAAAAAAAATACCTTTGTTCTGAATAAAAAAATACAGATATTCGACAATTTTAAGGACTCAATACTGAGGGGTCTAAATACTGTCTGAACTATGATTGTGATTTACTGATGTTACGCGTATGTGCTAAAAATGCCGTAGGCATGACCAATTTTGTAGCGGCGGATTTTAATCCGCCGAAAAATTAAAACAAATGAGTTAAGAGCCGTAGGCTCGACACGTATTTATATGTACCGAGCCCACGGCTCTCAATGAGAAGGGTCTGTCTATTTTCGGCGGATTGAAATCCGCCGCTACAAAATCGGTCGAGCCTACGGCTCTGCGTAATATTAGTGATTTATTTGATTACTATGACCAGATTAGGTTGCGTGTGTCAAGAAAATCATGGTAATCAAAAAAATCATAGTTCAGACAATAGAATCATAGTAATCAAAAAAATCATAGTTCAGACAATGACCGACAGCAAACTCTACTCCGTCCTCACCTACTTCGATAAAATCGAACAGAAGCGTTTGCGAAAGTACGTCCGTTCCCCGTATTTTAATGTTAACGAACTATTAATGTCGTTTTTAGACATACTGTTTAGCCACATCAACGCAAACAGCAAGGCGGGCGACCTCTCAAAAGAATTGATTTGGGCAAGTTTGTACCAAAACGAGACGTACAATGACGTGCGGTTTAGAAAATTGACTTCCGATTTGTTGAAATTAATTGAAGACTTTTTGGCGCAGGAAAAATACGAAAAAGATGAGGTGCAGAAAGCAAGTTACCTGCTCACAATGATAAGTGAGAAAAAAATGGAAAAACTCCACAACTCGGCAATTAAAAGCGCAAGAGAAATATTGAGACTACAAAATGATAAATCGGCAAGTTTCTATTTTGCCCAATACACCATTGAAAAAAATTATTATGACTTGAGCGAAGGCGAACTTAGAAGGTCAGAAAAAAGTAATATGGAAAACATTATAAATAATCTTGATTATTTTTATCTCGCTGAAAAACTGAGATTGTATAATTCTATTTTAAGTCGAACAAGTATGATTTCTCACGAATACAAATTGCTATTCATTGACGAAATCATAGAACACATTGAAAAATACCAATACAATGATGTCCCGCCTGTATCTATGTATTACAGACAATGTTTGACCCTTATGCAAGACGAAGAACCTAAAGATGAACACTATTTTGAATTAAAAAAATTGGTATCAAGATATTGGCGACAATTCCCGCTATTAGAAGCAAATGACATCTACGGTGGGCTTTTAAATTATTGCATAAGAAGATTAAATAAGGTAAAAAGTGATATTTTTTATCAAGAATTTCTAAGCGTTTACAAAGAAATATTGGAAAACAATATTCTTCCCAATAATGAATTAAATCCGTGGAGTTTTAAAAATGCCGTTCAAATTGCTTTACGGTTGGGAGAATATGAGTGGACAGAAAATTTAATTAAAGAATACAGTAGTAAACTACCCGCAGAATTTAGAGACAATGCCGTGTCTTACAATTTAGCTTTGGTCTATTTTTATCAGAAAAAATACGATAAAGTCATTCAACAATTACAAGCCGTAGAATATGCAGATATTGGCTATAACCTCAATGCCAAATCTATGTTGGTGGCAATTTATTATGAACTTGATTTAGATGACGCTTTAATGTCTCAAATGGACAGCTTCAAAACCTATCTGCACCGCCACAAAGACATTGCAGAAAATCGGCGTGTTCTCTATCTCAATTTGATGAAATACGTCCGCAAGCTCCTAAAACTGAACAAAGGGAACACCGATGAGATAGACAACATCAAAAAAGAAATGGAAGAAGACAGAAAGATTGGCATTGCTTCTGAGAAGTGGATATTGGAGAAATTGGCGGAATTGGCGTAGAGACGCCCCAGCCCCCTAACCCCCAAAGGGGAATAAGGACGAATAAGGACGAACGCTGCTAATTTTACTCAATAAGTAAGTATTTTCAGCTTTTATCGAGTCAAACTCCCCCTTTGGGAGTCGGGGAGCTAACAACAAACGCCCCCGAACCACGGAGGCGTTTGCGTTTTTTTACAAACCCGAAATGTCTTCAACGACAATAGAGGCAATTGCCACAAATACAGGCACTAAGATAATTAAAGCAGCCATAAGGTGTAAGATTTAAAAGGTGAAAAAAGAATTGTTTGTTTCGATAAAACCTCTAAATGCCGCTAATACCGCAAAATGCCGCACTCAATAAGCTAACAATTAGATTTGAGCGAAAAGTAGTAGTAGTAGCGACCAAATTTTTAATGTGTTTTTTTTGAAAAAGTTATCCACATTGGAAAGAAATTAATAAATATATTTCACAATTTAAGTAGATAGTTTGAAAAAAAACCTAATTTTGTTTTATTGTATTTTCATTTAAATAAATTAATTTGAAATCATACATAAAATCTAAACTGCTGGTTTTTCGCGCTCGCTTCGCTCGCGCGAAGGTGAGAATGTGGTTCATTTTTCGGGCTTTGCCCGAAAAATGAACCACCTCTCCTCCTTTTACGCGAGCGAAGCGAGCGCAAAAATGCCTTTTAATGCGTATTTTGAATTTATGTATGGTTTCAAAAAAAAATCACACAAATCATAGTTCAGACTATTTTACCTTTAATTTTTATATTCATGGAAATAAACAAAAATTTCGATGCCTATTTAAAAACACAACTGGACGAAAAAAAAAGCAAAGGTTTATTAAGACAATTAATTGCCGTTGATAATAAAATTGATTTTTGCTCTAATGATTATTTAGGATTTGCATCGAATAAAGCGTTGATTGATTTAGACAATAAAAACGCTAATAAAGACGCTAATAAAAATTTAAAAATAGGCAGTACAGGCTCTCGATTAATTACAGGAAATTCTGAATTGGCGGAAGAAACGGAGGCGATAATTGCCCAATTTCACAAAGCCGAAGCTGCTTTAATTTACAGTTCAGGCTATTCGGCAAATGTGGGCTTGTTTTCCTGTCTGGTTGGAAAAGAAGATACAATTATTTCTGACGAATACATACACGCCTCAATTATTGACGGTATAAGACTGAATAAAGCCAATCGTATATGGTTCAAACACAACGATTTAGAGGACTTAGAGACGAAATTGAAATTAGCTCACAATAAAATAATCGTTGTTATAGAATCCATTTACTCTATGGACGGCGATGAAGCACCCCTCAGTAAAATAGCCGATTTATGCGAAAAATACGGCGCATTACTGATTGTTGACGAAGCACATTCTACGGGAATTTATGGTGAAAATGGAGAAGGCTTGGTTTGTCATTATGGTTTAGAAAATCGGGTGTATGCGCGGATTCATACATTCGGCAAAGCATTGGGTTTTCATGGGGCGTCAATTGTAGGGAGTGCTATTTTGCGCCACTATTTAATTAATTATTCACGTGCTTTTATTTATACAACAGGCATACCGCCTTCCTATTATTTGCAAATTCAAGCTACTTATAATTATTTGCCAAAAGGCAATAAAATGCAATTGTTTGAATTAATTAATTATTTTAGAATTAAATGCCAAACATTAAAAAACAGTTCATTAATTGAAAGTTATTCCCCTATTCAAGCATTAATAATTGGTGATAATTTTAAAGCCAAAGTCATTGAAAAACAATTGCTTAATGAAGGTTATTTTGTAAAAGCTATTTTATCGCCAACTGTTGCCATCGGTACTGAAAGATTGCGTATTTCTATTCATTCTTTTAATACTAAAACGGAAATTGATGGGTTAATCAAAGCTATTGAATTGTGTTTAACTGATTGATTTTAAATTAGTTACAATCTGACGAGGGTTTGAAACCCGCGTCAGATTTTATAAAAATATATAAAACGCACCTCTAAGTATTTTTAACAAATATTGTAAATTAAATGATAATAGCAGGCATACACACTGGCATTGGCAAAACACTCTGCTCCGCTATTTTATGCGAAGCCTTAGGCTTAGACTATTGGAAACCGATACAAGCGGGAGATTTAGATAACTCCGATTCTATATTTATTAAAACCAATGTTTCCAATCCTTTATGCACGATTCACCCCGAAGCCTATCGGTTAAAAGTGGCTGCATCACCGCATTTTGCGGCAGATACTGAGGGGGTGCGTATTGATAAAAAAAAATTAATTTTACCTAAATCTGAGAATAAAATATTGGTCGAAACGGCGGGTGGTATTATGAGTCCTTTAGGTAAAGGCTTTTTAAATATTGATTTAATTAAACAATTAAAATTACCTGTAATTGTCGTATCTGAAAATTATTTGGGCAGTATAAATCATAGTTTAATGACAATTAAATTATTACAAAAAGCTAAAATCCCCATTTTAGGTATTGTATTTAATGGCGAAACCGTCCAATCGAGCGTTGATTTTATTATAGAAAATACACAATTGCCTTTGTTGTTTTCAATTCCACGATTTGATGTGGTTAATAATCAAGTGATTAAAGCGTTTATTCAAAATAGTAATGTTTCAAATGTTACAGCAATTCCGTTTATGGGTGGCGAAGTATTTGGAGGATAAAAACAAAACGAATTGTTGATAATTTACTAAACAAGATGTACTTTCACACTTTTATTTTCTAAAATTACAATTTGACAATGAGAAAAGATGTCTGGACACGAGAACAGCTAATTGTTGCCTTAAATCTTTATTGGCAAATTCCATATAATAAAATCAGCGGCAGTTCAAATGATGTGATAAAACATGTATCAACCTTGATTGGTAGAACGCCAGCAGCTTTGGCATACAAGCTAATGAATTTCACGAGTTTAGACCCAGAACGTCAAGGAAAAGGGAATAAAGGTAAAAGTAGTGCAGGTGCAGGAGATAAAATTATTTGGGATGAATATTTTAATCAATGGGAAAATTTGGCAAACGATAGTATCACTATCTTATCTAAAACTCAGCATAAACCCATTGAACAAATAATTGATGTTGACGAAGTTTATCAATTCGCCGAAGGCAAAGAAAAAGAAAGACTAATAAAGATAAGAGTTAACCAAAGTAATTTTAGGCAAAGGATATTGGCATCGTACAATGAAAAATGTTGTATCACTGGATTAAATATCCCTTCTCTTTTGGTTGCAAGTCATATTATTCCGTGGGCAGTGAATAAAGTTGAAAGGTTAAATCCAAGAAACGGATTGTGTCTTAACTCAATTCATGACAAAGCATTTGATAGAGGTTTTATAACACTAACTTCTGATTATAAAGTCCAACTATCAAAAGATGTTTTAATGAGGAAAAAAGATAATTCTATTAAAGATTTATTTCTAAAATATGAAAATCAAACAATTATTTTACCCGATAGATATTTGCCTAATCCTGATTTTTTAGAATGGCATTACCAAAATGTATTTACAAAATGAATAACATCAGATGTTTAAAAACTATTTACATGACGACATCAAGGACTTTAGACATGTATTATGTTTCTAATAGAAGTAGAAATAGAGGAAAATATTTTTCCTCTATAATTATGAGGGAATTCATTATCGTTTATTTGACAAGAGAATTCAAATTGAAATTTTTTTAATGGTGAAGGCTGTTTATTTGTAGAGTTTGAAGATGATGAAACACTCGATTTTTATTTATTAAATTACCCTCTGTAAATGATTTGTGTTAGGAGAAACGCACTATTCTTCTACATCACGCCACCATTTTGGAAAATTATATTTAGGTGAAGATGGTGAGGTATATTTCAAGTTAAATTTTCAGTTGCGATTTTGAATTTTATCAAATTAAGCCCAAAATGACACTTTTAGAAAAAGACAAAGCCTATATTTGGCATCCTTTTACCCAAATAAAGGACGAAAACACGCCTATTTTGATTAAAAAGGCGCAAGGAACAACGCTATTTGCAGAAAATGGGAAACAATATATTGACGCTATTTCTTCGTGGTGGGTCAATATTCACGGACATGCACACCCGCATATTGCGCAGGCAATGGCGCACCAAGCAATGGAATTGGAACAGGTTATTTTTGCCCGATTTACGCACGAACCCGCCATTAATTTAGCCGAACAATTGTTGATGAATTTGCCCACGCATTTTTCTAAAGTTTTCTTTTCAGACAATGGGTCAACTTCCGTGGAAGTGGCTTTGAAAATGGCGTTGCAATTCTTTCACAATCAAGGTATTACACATAAAACAAAGGTTATTTCTTTTGAAAATGCCTATCATGGCGATACATTTGGGGCGATGAGTGTAAGTGGAAAAAGTGCTTTTAATACGCCTTTCAATCCTTTATTATTTGAAGTATTTTCTATTCCAATTCCAGATGCACATAATATCGAAACAATTAAAAATGAATTTAAAAAATTAATTAATCAAGGAGATATTGCCGCCTTTATTTTTGAACCTTTGGTGCAAGGTGCGGCAGGTATGCAGATGTATGAAGCCGCCTATTTAGATGAATTAATTGCCATTGCCCAAGAAAACAATGTCGTTTGCATAGCAGATGAAGTGATGACAGGATTTGGCAGAACAGGCGAATTGTTTGCCATTGATTATTTGAATAATAAACCCGATATTATTTGTCTTTCAAAAGGTATTACGGGCGGGTTCATGCCTTTGGGTGTAACGTGTTGTTCTTCAACGATTTATGAGACATTTATTTCCGAAGATATTAGTAAAACCTTTTTTCATGGACATTCTTACACCGCAAATCCTCTGGCTTGTGCCGCCGCAAATGCGAGCTTGGAATTGCTGTTGAGCGAGAATTGTCAAGAAGCGATTGAAGAAATAGGGTTTCATCATGCCTTATTTGCAGAAAAATTGAAAGGATTGGCATTTGTTAAAAATGTACGTCAAACGGGAACAATTTTAGCTTTTGAATTTAATGCGGGGGGGGCGTCTTCTTATTTTAATACCATTAAAGATAAAGCCTATAATTTTTTTATTGATAATGGCGTTTTATTGCGTCCGCTTGGCAATACCGTTTATTTGATGCCGCCTTATTGCATTACAGCTAAAGAATTAAATAAGGTTTATACTGTTATTTTAAAATCAATTGATTACTTAATGGAATAGTTATCCGCAATCTCTAATCAGTATATTTTTCGATAATTCTTAAAATGTCTTTATCTGAAATGTCCGAAACTTCATTTTTATCATAAATTGTCAACAAATCAATATGTTCCTCAATCAAGCGCACATAAGTAATCAATCGCGCACCACCACGTTTTCCAACACCTTTTGAAGCAATTGGTAAACGGATTTTTGTAACAACCCATGCCGATAGAAGTCCCTAATGTAGGATTCTCTTGTAAGTCTGTAACAAGTCCACGCAATTCATTTTGAATAGAGGAAATTTTTTAACTAAACGTTTATATTCACGTTTTTGAAACCATACATAAATTCAAAATATGCATTAAAAGGCATTTTTGCGCTCGCTTCGCTCGCGTAAAAGGAGGAGAGGTGGTTCATTTTTCGGGCTTTGCCCGAAAAATGAACCACATTACCCTTCGCGCGAGCGAAGCGAGCGCGAAAAAAAACCAACGCAGTTTAGATTTTATGTATGGTTTCAAAACAAAAGTAATGAACTACAACGAAAGAATTTCTTTTTTACCTTTTTTTATTCTGAATAATTCAAAAATATGAAATACCATCTAATTGCGGTTGGCGGTGCGGTGATGCACAATTTAGCATTGGCTTTAAAACAAAGTGGACATACTGTAACGGGTTCTGATGATGAAATCTACGAACCTGCCCGTTCTCGGCTCAAAGCCTTGAATTTACTGCCTGATACTGAGGGGTGGCACGAAGCGCGTATTACGCCCGATTTAGATGCCGTTATCCTCGGTATGCACGCCCGAAAAGACAATCCCGAACTCGCAAAAGCCCAAGAATTGGGCTTGCCGATTTATTCTTTTCCCGAATTTATTTACAACCATTCGGCGCAAAAAACACGGGTAGTCGTGGCAGGAAGTCACGGAAAAACGACGACAACTTCGATGATTATGCACGTTTTGCGCCATGCAGGACGCGATTTTGATTACCTCGTCGGCGCACTTTTGGAAGGATTTGATACAATGGTTCGGCTCTCAGATGCCCCCGTTATGATTATTGAAGGGGACGAATATTTGTCTTCACCGATTGATTTGCGCCCAAAAATCATGCACTATAAACCGCACGTTGCTATCATTACAGGCGTGGCTTGGGATCATGCGAATGTGTTTCCAACGTTTGAAAACTACGTTTTACAGTTTGAAAACTTCATAAAGACGCTCGATACTGAGGGGTCTCTTTTTTGGTACAAACACGATAAAGAACTGCAACAAATCTCATCATCAAGTAGTTGCAAATCAATTGCTTATGATGCTTTTGACTCTTCAATTGCACGCGGCAAAACGGTATTAAAAACTGCTAACGGACAACGTGTAAATCTTGAAGTATTTGGCGACCACAATTTAGCCAATTTAAAAGCAGCGTATTTGGCGTGCAAAGAAATTGGTGTTTCTGATGATGAATTTTTCGCAGCAATCCCGACATTTACGGGAGCAGCAAAACGTTTGCAGATATTAACAAAAACGAAAACGAGCATTGCATTTTTGGATTTTGCCCATGCCCCATCAAAAGCCAAAGCGACGATTGATGCAATGAAGGCACAATACCCGAAAAGACAACTCGTGGCGTGTTTGGAATTGCACACATTTAGCAGTTTGAATAAGGCTTTTCTGCCCCAATACGCCAACACAATGAACGCTGCTGATGAGGCAGTCGTGTTTTTTAATGAACACACATTGGCGATGAAGAAAATGCCCCCCCTCAGTATAAATGAGGTAAAAGCCTTTTTTAATCACCCCAATTTGACCGTTTTTACCGACAATCAGCAATTAGTCACGTATCTGAAAGAACGCCGTTTTAAATCACGCAATTTATTGTTAATGACTTCAGGAACTTTTGTGGGCTTGAATTTGAAAGAATTGGCGACGGAATTGTTACAGGGCGCGAAATAAGGTTAGTGTCAAAACTCTTGTAGGGTTTTAAAACCCTCCAAGAGTGTACTCCCTATATTTCAAACTTCACCTCTTTAATATCAAAAACTTCAATACCTCGATTCGACATAATTTCAAGTTGCCCCGTTGGAGAAACACCCACAATTTTTCCCATAAAAACGGAATCATCAATTGCGCGTCTAAAAATAGCGTCCACACCGAAACGGTACATTTTGGACAAATATTCTTCGTGGATTTTTGTAAAATCTTTACGCGCTTTTAACTGCAAATAACGGTGTTCCAAACGTTGTGTTAATTGTTCTACAAAAGGTAACAACTCAAATACATGTTCCGTTTCAAGGCTTAAAGACGTGGCGTTTAGGTCTTTTGGAAAAATAGTTTGATTAATATTGATGCCGATGCCAATAATTGAGGCGTTCAAACGACTCCCCAATAAACTGTTCTGAATTAAAATACCACATACTTTTTTATCGTTTATATAAATGTCATTCGCCCATTTTACAGTCGGGCGTTTGACTACTGAGGACGGCTTGTTGGCGTTTGACATGGGGAATTGAGGATTTGAAAGTGTTGAATCAATCAAATCATGGACTGCCAAAGCGACTATTTTATTGAAATGAAATTGCTCATGCGCTTGCAAGAAAGACGGCTGCAAACGTATCGAGTAAGCTAAATTTTGATTGGGTTCGGCAAGCCAATGGTTGCCCATTTGCCCACGTCCTGCGGTTTGATTGAAGGTTGTGACGACAACGCCTTCTTGATTGAATACAGATAAATCTGGATTTATACCCGAATTTGATAAGAAATCGTTGGTAGAAGGCAGTTCTTCAAAATGTTTCCAAATTTTTCCAAGAAATAGGGTGTTATTAATGTCGTAAATAGCCAAGTTATTTGCTAATTTTGCGGATTATTAAGATAAGGTTACATGCCTTTATTTTTGGGCTTATTGCTTGGGCGCGTTTTTGCATAAAAACGCCGCAATTAACTGCAAAAAATGCTAAATTTTAGTTTTTCAACAAAAAAGAGTAAGAAATTTGAACGCACAACAAGTTTTAGTTAAAAAGGCAAATATCTCTGCCGATACGTTCAACGACATTATCGTTGATGCCATTCAAGACATTAAAGGTAAAAATATCGTCAAACTTGACCTCAGAAAATTGTATGACGCACCCACCGACTTTTTTATCATCTGTGAAGGCGACTCTAATGTGCAAGTCCGTGCTATTACGGATAGCATCTATCGCCGCGTCAAAGAGGAAAAACAGATTGCACCCAATCATATTGAAGGCGGCTTACAATCTACATGGATTGTAATGGACTATTTTGATGTGGTCGTACACGTTTTTCACCGCGATACACGCGGATTCTATGAATTAGAAGATTTGTGGAGCGATGCCGCTTCAACAGAATACGTTAATTTGGATTGACAATAGTTCGGTAGCTTTTGGTGTATCGTGTATAGAACCGCATTGTAAAAATTTTTCAATTTTCTTAAAAGACAAAATAGACGTGTAAAATAATTTTATTTAAAACTTATTTTCCATATTTTATTTGGCGTATCTGCACATCAAACACTATAAACTAAAAACTACCGAACTATTAGATTGATGTAAAATAATATAATTCTGTGTTTGACTGAACAAAATATCCTCGATAAGCATTTAGTTTCTCGTTGATGCTTTGAAATAAAATACAGTTTCTGAGTGACAACTCTCCAAGAGTTTCAAACTCTTGAAGAGTTATGACTCGACGTTTTCGTATTTTCTATTCTGAATGTAAAAAAAATACATTCTGTAAAATATTTTTCTTAGTAAAACGCCTTCTACTTGAATTTCAAATTAAACACTTTGATTTTTTTGTTTTTAATGCTTATTTTTTCTTAGAAAATTTGTAATCTACCTACACCTTTTGGAAAGTTCGTAACTTTCCAAAAGGTTTCCAAAAAAAGCGGGTAAGTTATTTTTCACAAATTCTCTTACCAGAAAATAAATATTGAATAATCATTTCAAAACTGTTTTAAATTTTTTTTGACAGAATAAAAATATGGAGAACAACGAATTGGATAACAAGCCACGTAACGACAGCAATAATAGTGGGTTTGGTTCTTACTGGATTTACATCGCCATTGTAGCGGTGCTTATCGGTGTAAACACGTACACTTGGAACAGCTTTGATAATGAAAAATTGGGGCTTTCAACACTATTTGACATGATAAAAAACAATGATGTCAAAAAAATGGTGTTTGTGAGTAATGAGTCCCTTGAAGTTTTTGTTAAAGAAGGTAAAGAAACGACCTACAAACTCAAGCCTTCCAAAGTGCCTACCCGCGCTAACGCGATTATGGAAGTGCCTAAAGAAGAATTTAACAAGTATTTGGATAATTTTTACAAAGCAAATCCGACAATTCAGCCCATTTATCCAGAGTATTCAATTGGTAAACACGATTTTATTCAAAGTATCCTCAGTTGGTTGGTTTTATTCGGACTTATTGCCTTGTCGTGGATTTTCATTATGCGGCGCGTAGGTGGTGGTCCGGGTGGTCCGGGCGGCCAAATTTTCAATATTGGTCGTTCAAAAGCACAACTTTTTGACAGCAAAGATGGCAAAGTAAACATCAATTTCGGTGATGTGGCAGGGCTTGACGAGGCTAAGGAAGAAGTAATGGAAGTGGTTGATTTTTTGAAAAATCCGAAAAAATACACGGCTCTCGGTGGTAAAATCCCGAAAGGTGTTCTACTTGTTGGTCCTCCGGGTACAGGTAAAACCTTGTTGGCGAAAGCCGTAGCAGGTGAAGCAAATGTGCCTTTCTTCTCTATCTCTGGTTCAGATTTCGTGGAAATGTTTGTGGGTGTAGGTGCGTCGCGGGTGCGTGATTTGTTCCGTCAAGCGCGGGAAAAAGCACCGTGCATTGTGTTTATTGACGAAATTGATGCCATTGGTCGGGCGCGTGGACGCGGTGCAATGCAAGGCGGAAATGACGAGCGCGAAAACACGCTTAACCAATTGCTCGTAGAAATGGACGGCTTTTCTACCGATAAAGGCGTTATTTTGATGGCAGCGACCAATAGAAGTGACGTTTTGGATTCGGCGTTGATGCGCCCAGGACGTTTCGACCGCCAAATTGGTATTGACTTACCAGATTTGAAAGGACGTGAACAGATTTTTAATGTTCACGTAAAAATGATCAAAACAACCGAAAATGTTGACCCTGCTCAATTGGCAGAATTGACACCGGGTTTTGCGGGTGCAGATATTGCCAATGTATGTAATGAAGCAGCTTTGATTGCCGCAAGACGCAATAAAGCGGGTGTTGAAATGGACGATTTTAACTATGCACTTGATAAAGTTATCGGTGGGTTGGAAAAAAAATCGAAAATAATTGCGCCAGAAGAAAAGAAAATTATCGCTTATCATGAAGCAGGTCACGCAATATGTGGTTGGTATTTGGAAAACGCCATGCCGCTTTTGAAAGTAACTATCGTGCCGCGTGGTATCGGAACTTTAGGCTACGCTCAATATTTACCAAAAGACGAATACATCACGCGAACAGAAGCCTTGTTGGACAGAATGTGTATGACAATGGGTGGACGTGCGGCTGAAAAAATCATTTTTGGTAAGATTTCAACGGGTGCGCAGAGTGACCTTGACCAAGTAACCCGCATGGCTTACGCTATGGTAGCGGTGTATGGCATGAACGATAAGGTGGGTAATGTATCGTATTATGGTATGTCAAACGATTCATTTAACCGCCCTTATTCAGACGAAACAGCCTCATTGATGGATAAAGAAGTACGAAAATTAGCTGATGCTCAATACGAACGTGCGCAGGCTTTACTCTCCGAACGCCGCGTTGAATTGGAGACTTTAGCGCATCAATTGTTGGAAAAAGAAGTTTTATTAAAATCTGATGTGGAACGTCTGATTGGAGCGCGTCCGTTCACAATTCAACCTACGCACGAAATGATGATGGGTGAGCCAGTATTGCCTACTATATCTTAAAAAATACCCCCTCAGTATTTTTTGCTAAAAAATGAATCACCCCGCATTTTTCTTATTGGAAAATTCGGGGTGATTCATTTTTAGTAACATTTTCAATTTCTATTTAGAGATTGCATTCTTTTCACACCCGAAGTATCAGTCATCGCTTTCATCGTTTCGCCATGACAACTTGTGAAATAAATAAATTCGCCTCTGTCATTAAAGCGATATACTTTGCAACCATCGTGTTCAAACAAAAAAGAGACTTGGTAATCTTTATTGTTCACCGCCGTTTTGGTGAATACAGGGCGTTGCAGAACACAACTTTCTAAAGCAATGAAAGCGATGAAAAGTGCCACGGAATAAAATAACATTTTTTTCATACGATTAGGTTTAAATGGTAAATTGATTAAACTTGGGCAGCAAGATAACGGTTTATTTTGATTTCGAGTAAAAACTTACTAAAGGCTGTTAAATCCGATGACCAAATAGTATTCGCATCTCAAAATTTATTACTAAGTTTGCCCCCGAAAATAAAGAGGTAACATTGTGGGGATTTAAAACCTCTTTTCGTGCAGAACTTTTGGAGATTTTGTAACTCTCCAAAAACTCTACACGCCAGTTTTCATTTAAGAAATACGTAACTCCTTAGCCACGCTCGCTTCGCTCGCGGAAAAGAAAAGAGGTGATTCATTTTTCGGGCTTTGCCCGAAAAATGAACTACACTTGCCCTTTTTTCGAGCGAAGCGAGCAATATAAGTAGTTGAGGAGTGGGCATAACCTAAAAACATCGTTTTTTGATTAAAAACAGATGTTTTGCGCGCGCTTTGCTCGCGCAAAGGGAGGGGAATGTGGTTCGTTTTTCGGCTTCGCCGAAAAACGAACACATTCCCTCCCTCGCGCGAGCGAAGCGAGCGCGAGATGCAAAAAACGCTTTTAGCGTTATGCCCATCCCTCAAATAAGTAGTTACAAAAAATACTTAGTATTTTACGAAAATTTCGACTATAAAACAAAGATTTATAATTTATGCTGACTGCAATACTCATATTTTTTCCGCTTGTCGCCGCACTGATTATGCTTTTTATCAAGCATGAACGCGCAGAACTTACTGCTTTTTATCTGTCATTGGCAGAACTCGGCATTTTTGGCTACGCCGCTTCCGTTTTCCAATCAAGTCCTTCTTCAATGGCTTTAGATATTCCGTGGCTACCCTTTGGGGCGCATTTTGCGGTCAATATGGACGGTATTTCGTTTTTGATGGTCTTATTGACCGTGACGTTGATGCCACTTATCATCACGGCTTCGTCGAAAGGCTACTACACAGGTAAATTTTACAGCCTCATTTTCTTGATGCAAATGGCATTAGTCGGTGTTTTCACGGCAATGGACGGCTTTTTATTCTATATTTTCTGGGAATTGGCATTGATTCCGATTTATTTTATCTGCCTTATTTGGGGCGGGGAAAATCGGGGCAAAATCACCTTTAAATTCTTCGTTTATACTTTGGCAGGGTCGCTGATTATGTTAGCGGGCTTGCTGTATGTCTATATGGGTACGGCGGGCGACCACTCGTTTTTAATCAACGATTTGTACGCCGCAGGACAACGCATGACCCGCGAGCAACAAGGCTGGGTTTTTTGGGCAATGTTTATTGCTTTTGCGATTAAAATGCCTGTTTTTCCTTTCCATACTTGGCAACCCGATACTTATACCGTGTCGCCAACCACAGGCACGATGTTGTTATCGGGCATTATGCTCAAAATGGGTACTTATGGGCTAATCCGTTGGTTGATGCCTTTAGTGCCAAAAGGGTGCGATTCTTGGGCAATGACAGCAATGATTCTCTCGGTTATTGGTATTGTTTACGCCTCTTTGATTGCGATGAATCAAAAAGATTACAAGCGTTTGATAGCCTATTCGTCAATTGCGCACGTTGGTTTGATTTCGGCGGGTATTCTCTCCATGTCAACGCCACATTCGATGAACAGCGAAGGCGTTGTGGGCGGTTTGATTCAAATGATTGCGCATGGTTTCAATGTGGTGGGCTTATTCTTTATCGCCGAAATTATTTTAGAGCGCACAAAAACACGCGAAATTGCGGCACTTGGTGGTATTCGCGGTGTTGCACCACAGTTTGCTTTAATGTTTTTGATAATCATGCTCGGTTCTGTTGCTTTGCCCTTGACAAATGGTTTTGTCGGTGAATTTTTGCTTATAAATGGTATTTTTCAATACAATTTTTGGTTGGCAGTAGTGGCGGGTTTAACCGTTATTTTGGGTGCAGTTTATATGTTGCGCAGCTATCAGACTATGATGTTGGGCGAAACCAACAAAATTACTGAGGGGTTCACAGATTTAACCACAACTGAAAAAACGGTATTGTTTGTTATTGCGGGCTTGGTCATTCTCTTTGGCGTGTATCCTAAACCATTGTTAGATATTGCAAATCCAGCCGTCGAAGAATTGATTAAAGTGTTTCAAGCGGGGTTAATTGGAGAATAAGGAGAATTTCAAATTTCACGGCAATTGCGAATTTGGATTAAAACTTTCAAAAAGTGGAGGTAAAAACTGACGTTCGGGGAACCTTAAAAGTTCCCCGAACGTAGTCTCCACTAAAATTGTCAAAGAACCGTTGTTTTTAGTTAAAAATAACGTAATTACTTAGCCCGCGCTCGCTTCGCTCGCACGGAGAGAGGGAATGTGGTTCATTTTTCGGGCAAAGCCCGAAAAATGAACCACATTCCCCTTTTTTGCGAGCGAAGCGAGCTATGGGCTAAGTAATTACAAAATAACAAATATACTGAGGGGGGTAAAATGAAAACCGCATATCTTAACAGCGCATATTCTTAGTATCCCAACTCAAAAATAGTAATTATTTGGCTACGTGCCTTTTGCTCGCACAACGACAGAAAAAGAGGTGATTCATTTTTCGGCTTTGCCGAAAAATGAATCACATTCCCCTTTTCTGCGCGCGCGAAGCGAGCATGTGGTAAACAGTTACCAAAAATAAATAAATATTTATGAAAGAATTATTGACGCTTTCGCTTACAGGCGTTTTTACGATGCTCGCCGATATGTTTAACCTTCGGAAATTGGTATTTCCGTTGGCATTATTTGGTTTAGCCATGACTATCTCATGGAGTGTTTTTGATTGGGGCTTCAATCAACGCATTTACGGTATGATGCAGGTGGATAACTATGCACTTGGCTTCACAATTGTTATGTGCTGCACAGCTTTGATGTGGTTTATGATGTCTGACGATTTCTTTTCCAAAATGGCAGTTACGACCGACCGTTTTGCACTTGTTTTTTTCGCTTTGACGGGCGCACTCGTGATGGTTTCTTTTACCAATTTGGTGATGCTATTTATCGGTGTAGAAATTCTATCTGTTTCGATGTATGTTCTCGCTGGTAGCAATAAAAACGATATTTCGTCGAGCGAGTCGGCGTTTAAATACTTTTTGATGGGGGCATTTGCATCAGGTTTTTTGCTTTTTGGCATTGCTTTGATGTATGGTGTTTCGGGCAGTTTCGACTTGTTGCAAATCCGCGAAGCAGTGGGTAAAGGCTCTAATAATTCGATGGTTTTGGTGGGTATTATCATGTTGTTGATTGGTATGGGCTTTAAAGTATCGGCTGCACCTTTCCATTTTTGGGCACCCGATGTGTATGAAGGTGCGCCTACGCCTATCACGGCTTTTATGGCAACTATCGTCAAAACGGCAGCAGTAGCCGCCCTTTTCAAGCTCTTTATTACGGGTTTTTCCCCTGCAATAGGTATGTGGCAAGACGTAACAGCAGGTATGATTGTCTTGACTTTGTTGATTGGCAATGTAGCAGCAGTGGCACAAAACAGCGCGAAACGCATGTTGGCATTTTCGTCAATTTCCCACGCGGGCTATATGTTGATGGCGGTTTTGTGCGCAAACGGAGAGTCTGATAATTCGATTTTATTTTATGCCACGTCTTATTCGGCGGCAACAATTGTGGCGTTTATGGTGATTTATTTGGTGTCAGAAGCCACAGGTTCGCTAAATATTTCAGCGTTCAATGGTCTTGGCAAATCAAATCCGATACTGGCAATTGGTTTGACAATAGCTTTGCTCTCAATGGCAGGTATTCCGCCTTTATCAGGTTTCATGGCAAAGTATTTTTTATTCGCTAATGCCATTGGTGACGGCTATTTATGGTTGGTTTTATTCGCTATCGCCATGTCCTTAGTCGGTGTTTACTACTATTTCAAACTCATAATTGCGATGTATTTCAGCGATTCTACTGAGCGGGTCGGCATTAAAGTCAATCCACTTCAAACCTTGTTGATTGTGCTGGGTTGCGGAATATTGTTGGTTTTAGGACTGATGCCGCAATTAGTTTATAGTGTGTTGTAAATTGTCTGAACTATTAGTTGTTTGATTTTTATGATTACTATGATGCGTGTTACAAATCATAGTAATCATAAAAATCAAACAAATCATAGTTTAGACGTAATTACTCAGTCACGCGCTCGCTTCGCTCGCGCGAGTGAGGAGAGGTGGTTCGTTTTTCGGGCTTTGCGCAAAAAACGAACCACATTCGCCTTTTTTGCGAGCGAAGCAAGCTTACGGGCTAAGTAATTACGTTCAAACAATTTAGAGGTCAGATTTTATACACAGAAACCGCCAATTCCTCTCTCTTTCCCTGCCGTTCGCCAATCGTATGCACAATTCGATGATGTCCTTCTTCATGGCACTCAAAATGTAAAATATTTTCTATTATCGGCAGAGTACTTGACAGTGTTAGTACCAGTTCATTGTTATTTACAATCGTAAAAGTCAATTGAATTGCCCCACTTAAATTATTCAAAAATTGCAAATCCTTCGCCCCATAAACGACCGTCGCATCTGCCCCAAGTGGCGAAATCCGTTCATGTTCTTGATAAATATCCACTGAATGATTGTGACGTTCGAGTATCTTTAAACCTGCTTTCAATGCCGCCAAATAAACCATACCTGACACTTGACACATACCACCACCCACCTCAAAATCCACTACCCCATTCCGAATAATACGGCTTTTTTGAAATCTATTACGTTCAGAAGGATTGCCCACAAGATGCCAAAAAGAAAAAATTGATCCTTGCCGAATCACCAAACCCGACAATTTTGAAGCCGTCAAACGGATATTACTCAGCTTGTTTTCAAAAAACTCACCGTGCTTAATTTCCTGTTTTTCAACGATTTGTGGCAGAAAATGCGCCGAAGGCACTTCTGCAACGTGGTTAGCCAATTTAAAAAATGAGCTATTAGAAAGGTGTTGGACATATCGAAAAGCTACTTTCAACCCAACGATTAAAGGTGCTGGCAAAGCCTGTTTGAGAAATGTTTTCATTTATAAATGGTTGAGATAAATTTATCAACAGGTTATAACGACGATATTTTATCTACGGATTTTACGGATTTACGGAGTATAACGACTACATTTTATCTACGGATTTTACCGATTTACGGATTATCACGACTAATTTTATCTACGGATTTACGGATTTAACGAATTATAACGACTACGTTTTTCGTCAAATTCGTTATAAAACGTAGTCGTTATAATTCGTAAAATTAGTAAAATTCGTAAAATCCGTAAATCCGTAAATCCGTAGATAAAACGTAGTCGTTATAATCTATAAATAAAGTAATCTTACTGAGGGGTCACAATTTTCCCAAAAACATGTTTCTATAACTGATAGACATCTCATTGCCGGGGTGTAATTGTATGCCAATTGGACCCGACTTAACCATCATTTCAGATGTGTAAGTCATTACTTCTACGCCATTTAACCAGACCGTATAGGTTTTGTCCACCACTTTTATTTTCAAGGTATTCCAATCTTTTAGCTTCAAAATCTCTTTGACACCTTTTGCCTCAACAGGGTATCTCAATTTTGGCACATAAGGCGAGCCTGTCATATCGCGTTTTAAAGACCCTGAAATGCCAATTTGCACTTGGTCATTTTCGGAGCGCAGAAAGATACCCGAATCTACAGTTCCGTCACCCATTAAAAATTCAGTTTGGAACACAAAATTTTCGTAGTTTTTCTTTGTCCACAAAATAGACCCTTTCTTAGCGGCTGTACTTTTGACAAATAAAATACCTTTGCCCGCCGACCACCACACATTGCTGTCTGGCACAACCCAACCTTTGAAGTTTCTACCCGTGAATATTTTTTTCATTTTCGGGTCTTGTGCCTGTACAAGTGTGGCACACAAAAATAGAAGCGAAATAATGGTTAGTAATTTTTTCATTTTAATAGATTTTAAGTAAAAATGTGTTACTTCTACGCTCGTGCGAGGGAGGATAGGTGGTTCGTTTTTCGAGCAAAGCCCGAAAAACGAACCACTTTTCCCTTTTTTGCGCGTGAAGCGAGCAATAAGCTAAGTAATTAAAAAATGTTATATATTGAACCACATAGATATTTTTTAAAAAAAATGAAACAAAAAAATATTGAGGCGTTTAAAACACATTTTTCTTAAAATGATTAAAGAAGATGATTAAAATATGTATGTCCCCTCAGTATAAAGTACAAAATAGTTGATTTTACGATTAAAAACTTATCTAAAAACACGGGGTCGCGTTTTGGTAAAATCCAAAATACGGTCCCGTGTTTTTAAAATGACTTCTGCAAAACGACATTTTTAACGGCTTGATGTTTTGGCTTTTAGGTAATATCTTCTGCATCAATGTCTTTTCCTTCTGACAATGATTGCACTTCGGATAACAGTAAATCTGTTAAATCAACAATAAAATCAAAAGGGACACCTTTTGCTAAAGCCTTCATTGCAACTTTTATTTGTGTTTTTCTGATGCCTTTATCTTCAGCGGTTTCTAAAACGCCCAGTTCAATCTTACGATTTTCTACATAACGATTGTAAGCGTATTTTTCTTTCTCGGGCATATTTTCATAGCGCAACACTTCCTTAGCGCGGGTCATGCCTTTAGCCTTAAATTCGGGCTTGATTTCACTGTTTTTCAAGAAATATAACCATTCATCAAATGGTTCAGTAACGACTTTGCCAAAACTTTTGACCCGAATGATGTAATATTTCGGAAAAATATCGGCGGTGGTTTCTATACCATATTTCGTTTTTTGGTGATTTGTAGGCTGCAAAATATCTTTCTTTTTTCTGCCGATAAAGTTACCGACGTATTCATAGACATAATCTTTGCCTTGCCCCAAACGGTAGTACATGATATTGATAGAAAACGCTTTTTTTATCGTCCCATAACGTTGTCCTTCGGCGATGTATTGCGTTATCAATTTTGAAATACCATAAACCATACGGTGAAAATAATCATCTTCATCGTCATACTGAACTTCTATGAGCATCAATTCTTTGTTCGTCGTTTGAACCAATATGTCAACCCTATCGAACTTATCCAATTCTGAGTCTTTGTTCATTTCGCTTTCTAAAAAGCTCATGATTGTCACATCAAAACCTAACAATTCGCTTAAAAAACCTTCCAAGATTGTAAAATTTTCTTTATCCCGTAAGATTTTTTTTATTGCCCAATCAAAACTTACAAATGTTCTATTTGCCATTTTGAAACCATACATAAAATCTAAACTGCTGGTTCTCGCGCTCGCTTCGCTCGCGCGAGAGGGGGAATGTGGTTCATTTTTCGGGCAAAGCCCGAAAAATGAACCACCTCTCTCCTTTTGCGCGAGCGAAGCGAGCGCAAAAGTGCCTTTTAATGCGTATTTTGAATTTATGTATGGTTTCAAATTTGCCATTTTTATCATTTGTTTAACGAAAAATATCAACAAATTTAATCTTTTTTTCACAAATGGGCTGAAAAAGATTCTTTTTACAAAAAAATCGCTTTTTTACTGAGGGGGTCGTATTTTGGATTTTGCCAAAATACGACCCCGTGTTTTTAAATTTACTTCTACAAAACGACCTTGTTTTGTTCATTAATCGGCTTTTGCAAAGGGTTAATGAAGATAGCGTGAGCATGAAATACCCCCTCAGTATAAAATGCGAAAAGCCGTTGATTTTTAGGAAAAATCAACGGCTTTTCGCGCTTTTGTAAAAAACAATTACAATCTCTATTTCTTTTTATCGGCACACCCAACGAACTAACCATAAATGAAAACCCATTCTTCAATGAAGTCCATGGCGTGTTTTCTATGGCGTTTGTAGAATTTAAAACTTAACTACTTAGCCGCGCTCGCTTTGCTCGCAAAAGCATGTAATAATTTTAGTTGTCAAATAAAAACCTTTGTTATCTTTGCTTCAAAGATAACAGAAAAATATGACTAACAAACACTTTGAAAACGGTTACGCGCTTATAATTGGCGTTCAAGAGGATATTTTAGCGGTCAGTGATGCTAATAAACTTTATGAGATTCTGACTAATCCACAAAAAGCGGGTTATCCAACTGCTCAAGTACAAGTTATTACTGAGGGGGGTGCTACGAAACAAGGTATTCTTACTGCCTTGACAAAATTGAAAAATCAAGTGGCTACCAACCCACAAGCTACTGTTTTAATTTATTACTCTGGTCATGGTGGGCAATTTACGGAAAATGATGCTACCAATTACTATCTCATTCCCAATGATTTTGACGATAACAATACCCAAACGGGCATTTCAAAACAAGAATTTTCGGGCTGTATAAATGAAATTAATGCTCAAAAAATGATGCTGATTTTTGATTGCTGTCACGCCGATGGTATCAAAGCTATTGGTCATATCAATAGCTACTAAGCAACTGCTGAACCTTTAGTTAATGGTTTGAATGTAGGCAGTGGTAGAGTCGTGATGGCTTCATGTAAAGCCGATGAGAAATCGTATTTTGACCGAAAAACAAATCATGGTATTTTTACTTTGGCTTTGATAGAGGCTTTAGAAGGAAAAAATACGGCGGGTAACAAAAAATTTGTTTCTTTTAATGATATTTGCCAATATCTGATTGAGCAAGTGCCAATTCGGACATTTCAATTGAGTAAAAAAACGCAAACACCTATTTTTAATTTGACTGATTTTGTGGGGTTTGATGTGTGTTATAATTCTTACATTCCACCAAAATCGCGTGTTTTTATTATCAGTGACCCACAGGATAATGCCTATCTGGAATCCGTGAGTAATAGTTTGAAGGTGTTAGAAACGCGGGGCTTAATTCATAAATGGTCAATTTCACAGATACCCGCAGGAGCAATTGTGAAAGACGTTTTAAATGAAAAAATTGCCAACTCTGATATTATATTAGGCTTAGTATCAACCAATTATCTTAATTCCGATACTTGTTTGACTTTACAGACTAAAGCCATTTTGGAAGGTAAAATGCTCATACCTGTTATTCTTGAAGATTGTTTATACGTGCTTGAAAAAGACATTGAAAGTAGAGAATTAACACCTCAAAAATCTGGTTCTTTAGTACCCGTTGTAGAATGGATACCGCAAAATGCCGCTTATACAGAAATTAGTCGTGTTGTTCTAAGAAATATTCAATCCATTAAAAATTGATTTTTACAAACATTTATGTCATTATCACTTTTTTTCGCTTACGCAAATACAAAGAAAGACAAAGCACACTATCAAACTTTGTCTAAAACGATAAATCCTTTTGTCAAAAGCAAAGGTGGCTCTCTATTGGATTGTGAAAACGAAGACTGTTTGTTAGAGCATGCCGATAATGCCGATGTCTTGATAGTTTTGCTTTCTACTGATTATTTGGATTATGATAATGATGTTTTGAGAAAAGATATGCACGTCAAAATCAAACACCATTTACACAATAAGACCAAATTGGTGATTCCCATTGAGTTAGAAGCCTGTTTCTGGATGTTTGATGCGGCTTTTGAAGGGCGGCAACCGCATAAACTTGAACAACAAGATGCCACAGGCTATATGAAACTTGTTCATAAAATAATAACCGAAATTAGCGACCAAAAGCCTAAAATCAATTTTAAAGACAATCTCAATAAAGGCTTATTTTCACTCAATTACGATGAACAACGCCAAGCCTTTGACACGCATTTCAAAGAATTGAGCTTTCTCAATATTTTATTGATGCGGGGTTCAAATGAATGTGGGCAATATTTGCTATTGAAAACGTTCCTCAATTCTCAAAAAATTGATTTTAAAGACGAGCGTAAACTAATTTGGCTCAACGCCAAAAACTTTGCCTTCGACCAAAGCGAATCGTGGATTTGGGAACAAATAGCCGATAAATTTAGCATTTCACCACCACAGAATGTTGATATTAAAAAAATAGGAAAATACATCATTGAAAGGCTGCAAACAGAGCCTATTTTTATTCGATTTGATGATATTCATTTGGTGAAAAAAGAGAGTCTTGAGGTCGTCCGAAAAATGTGGGAACAGTTGTATGACTATATTTCTACTTGCGGTGTTGGTGTGAAAAATCAAATTTTTCTTTTCGTTACAGACCGTTCTGGCGGTGATAACGAGTATTCAAAAGCCCAATTTAGCAGCAGCCACAATTCAGCAATTTGTGAAAAAGTTTTTTGTATTTTACCAAAAATCAAATTTTTAAAACAAGACGATGCAGCCGAATGGCTCAAATGGTTGGGTAAAGACCCAGATTTGAAAACAATAAGCCAAAATATACAAAAAAACCATATCGTTCCCAATGAAAATCAAGATATTTCAATCCGAAAAGCCGTTAGCAACATGATTGATGTATTGGGTGAAATAGATGAAGATTTAAAAAATGATAAAAGCAATTTTTTAGATAGAATATAAAAAACGAAAAATGCTCCGTTACATTAATGACATCAAAGTAAAAACAGACGTAAAACGCCCCGATGGTACCCCTCTCAGTATCGCACCCTATTTTCCGAGTACACCCCTCCGAAAAGCGGTTAATATGGCAATTGCTCTAAAACGACCTTTGCTTTTGAAAGGTGAACCCGGTTGTGGCAAAACCCGCTTGGCTTTGGCGGTGGCGTATGATTTATACGGGAACGACTGCATGAACCATTATTTTGAATGGAACATCAAATCCGCTACAAAAGCGAGTGATGGCATTTATACTTTCGACCACATTCGCCGTTTGCGGGATTCGCAATTTGATAAAGTGAATAATACCCGTGACAGCGATAATTTGCCCAATTATATTGAAAAAGGCGCATTAGCACAGGCTTTTGAAAAATCTAAAATAGGCAAACCTGCCATTTTATTGATTGATGAAATTGATAAAGCGGATATAGATTTCCCCAACGATTTGCTCTTGGAACTCGACCAAAAACGTTTGGAAATCCCCGAATTGCTGAAATCTAAAAATCCCGAATGGCGCAAACAAGGCAATATCACTGCCGAAGAATCGCCCATTATTTTCATCACTTCCAATGATGAAAAAGAATTGCCACAGGCTTTTTTAAGGCGTTGTTTGTTTCACTACGTTGATTTTCCAGATACGCCCGATTTGGAGAAAATCGTCAAAGCCAATTTTACGGATTTTGATGAAAAAATACGCTTGGCAGCCATTAAAAAGTTTGAATTACTGAGGGGTAAGATGGGAACAAATGCTGAAAAAAATGTCTCAACCAGTGAGTTATTGGACTGGATTTCTTTGATAAAACATTTTGAAACACCGCTTGAAAATATTGAAAAAGACGGTGTTATTGAGCATTTTCAAGCACTTTTGAAAAGCCGAAATGATGTGATTAATTTTAATAAAAAGTAATGAACAACCTTTTGCTCTACAATCTTTTTGAACAAACCCGTGACCGCTACAATCGGCATCTCGGTTTGTCGGATTACATGCTCTTGCTCGATGCCATGCAGCAAGGCTTTGGCGTGGGCAAAAAAGAAGATTTAGAGGACTTGTGTTCTATGCTTTGGCTAAAATCAAAACCACAACAAGAACAATTTAAAGTGTTTTTAACTGCCTATTTAAAAGAAGAATCTGAGCAATTATTTAAGACAACCACTACCCAAAAGCCAACAGAAACCCTTAATAATCAAGATGATACGCAACAAAACCCCGATGTAAAAGAGCAAACTCAAACGCCACAAACGCCCAATCAAACACAAGCCAATACACCTTCTGTTTCAGACACAAAAGAAACAGTGAAAACAGGTACAGGCGATGGTAACGACATGGTGACAGTGCAGTGGAATATCGGTAAAATGGTACAAAACGTTGGAACAACGCTCAATACTGAGGGGGTCGGCAAAGGGACGTGGAAACCCTCAAACAGGTATATTTTATCAGAAGCCTATCACCCGTTTACGGAAAGGCAATTGCGGCAACAGTGGCGGCGACTGCGTAAAAAACAAAAGGTAGGACATACGCCCGATATTGACATCGAGGCAACCATAAAAAACATTGCCACCAAAGGATTTTTTGACGCGCCCATACACACAAGGCGCGCCGTCAATGATTTTCGCCTTGTCGTTTTGGTGGATTGGAAAGGCTCAATGCTGGCATTTCACAGCTTATCGGATTTGATTGTCCGAACTTTACGGGCTGAATTGCCCAAAACTGAAGTCTGGTATTTCCGCAATCAACCCCAAGACTATTTTTATGGTCAAGCCGATTGGACAAAAGCCATTACTACGGACAAATTGCTTAATCAATTGGCACAAAGTCCAACGCATATTCTCATTATCAGCGATGGCGGGGCAGCCCGTGGCAGTTTTGTCACCGAAAGACTGCAAGCATGGTGGCGTTTTTTCAATAAACTAAAACCAATGGCAGCTAATATTTTATGGCTTAATCCGATGCCAAAAGAACGGTGGGCGGGTTCTACGGCGGCTTATTTGGAGAAAATGGTGGCGATGCGGGCGGTGAGTGATGAGGGAAGGGTGATTAAGGATGTGGTGAAGGTTTTAAAAATGTAATGCTCTTGACAATTTTAGCGGAAGTGTTTCCCGCTTTTGTCAGAATGACAAAAAACTATGCTTGAACTTATGTTATATTTTATGTAAAATCAAAACAAAGTAACTATGAATCAAACGCTTGAATCACTATATCAGAATATAAAAGGCTTGTTGTTAGAGGCAAGGCGAAGGGTTTATTACAAAGTCAATTTTATCATGGTCGAATCCTATTGGGAGGTTGGACGCATGATTGTAGAGGAAGAACAAGGTGGTAAAGACCATGCGGTTTATGGCAAACAGATTCTCAAATTCTTGTCTGAACGATTAACGGCTGAACTTGGAGAAGGTTTTGACCCCAGTAATCTGCGCTATATGCGCCGATTTTATTTGGCATTTCCAATTTGTGACGCACTGCGTCACGAATTGAGTTGGACACATTATCGAGTGATTTCAAAAGTAGAAAGTGAACGCGCTCGACAGTTTTATGTCAATGAAGCTATTGAATGTCAATGGGGAACACGGCAATTAGAGCGTCAAATTTATTCGTTTTACTACGAAAGGCTGTTGAGTAGTCAAGATAAACAGGCACTTATGACTGATACAAATGTTGCCAATAAAACACCCTTTCGTCCAGAAGATGTTATCAAAGACCCTTACATCTTAGAGTTTTTGAATCTAAAAGGACAAACTAAATTCAGCGAAAAAGACTTAGAAACAGCTTTGATTGATAAATTACAAGCCTTTTTGCTCGAATTGGGCAAAGGCTTTGCTTTTGTTGCCCGTCAAAAACGCATACCGACAGAGAACAAAAATTTCTATATTGACCTTGTTTTCTACAATATCCTGTTGAAATGTTATGTCTTGATTGATTTGAAAGTGAGTGAATTGACGCACGCCGATATTGGACAAATGGATATGTATGTCCGTTATTATGAAGATAAAATTCGCGCCGATGACGATAATCCGACTATTGGCATTATCCTTTGTTCCGAAAAAGACGAAGCCGTTGTGAAATACTCCGTTTTGGACGATAACAAACAACTTTTTGCCTCAAAATACAAACTTTATTTACCTTCGGAAGAAGAATTAGCACAGGAACTTAAAAGGGAAGTAAATGAGATACGCTTACAAATGCGGCTAAATCAAGCCGATGACGAAAATTCATCACAGCAGTAAAAAAAATGATAGGCAAATACCTGGGTTCTACGGCGGCTTATTTGGAGAAAATGGTGGCGATGCGGTAGGTGAGTGAAGATGAAAAGGTGATTCGGGAAGTGGTTAGACTTTTAAAACCTTAAAACTCAATTTAAAGATGGACAGGAATCAAAAAGAGGAAATCAATAGTAATAAGAACTATGTGTTCAGTTTTGGCGATGTTGGTCGTGGAAAAACAACTCTAAGTGGTGCTTTATTACACTTTTTCGCAAATGAACACACTCTTAAATTCATTTCTACTGATAAAAGTTATAGAGAAGCAAGACAAATATCATGGAAATTGATAACTGGATTAGATAACAAAAAATTTCCAAATAGAACTCGTGTAGGAGATGTTACGGAGATTAATACTCAAATCAAATTTGAAAATGATAATTTCCAACAAATTTGTTTCCTTGAAATGTCGGGAGAGGATTTACGGGAAGTAGATTCAGAAATTGATGACGTGTTTATTGAATATGCAAAAGTATCTAAAATATTTTTTTTGGTTACAGATGTTGATAATGCTAAAACAGATGATATAACATTTCACAGTTTTTTAACTTTATTAGCTTCTAAAGGCATAAGAATAGAAAACATAGCACTCGTTATATCTAAATGGGATTTAGTTGAATCCAATACAAACTTACTTGATTTTACAAAAAAAAATTTAGGACTTAGCTTTACTTGGTTAAAAGACTTTAATAATCCTCAACTTTTTAATTTTAGTATAGGTAAAGTTGATGGAATATCATTAGTCGAAATTGATTACTCGGATGCATCTATAATTGGAAAATGGCTTTTTGATAGCTTGAGTAAAAAATCTAAACCCAAAGGAATTTTTGGTCGAATAAAAGATTTTTTTACTGGAGGAAATTCTGATAACAAAAAGACGGATGAGGACTCTTTATGGGATAATGCAACTTCATTGAATACAATTGACAGTTATCTAAACTTTATAAAAATTTTTCCCAAAAGTCGTTTCACAAAGGAGGCTAAAAGACGCATGGATGTTATTGCGGAAGAAAATTTATGGGAAAAAGCAAGAGTAACAAATTCGATAGAAACGTACTTGGCTTATATTAAAAAATATCCAAAAGGGATTTTTATTAAAAACGCAAGAGAATATATTCGTCAAATTGAAGAAAAGAATACATGGGAGAAAGCAAAGTCTATCAATACTATAGCTGGTTTTCAAGAGTATTTGGATAAATTTCCAATTGGTATTTTTGTTGCCGAAGCTAAAAACTACATTAAAAACATTCAAGACATTCAAGGCATTGAATCATTATCAATAATTAAGAAAAAACAAGGTGAAATTGGGATAAGTCCAGCCGTAAAATATGCAGAAGGTAAAAACCATATTTTAGCTATTGCTATTGATATGTATAACTATTTGCCTATGCTTAAGAGTTGCGTGAGAGATGTATTAGGGATTACAGATGTTCTAATTAATGATTATACTTTTGAAAAAGAAAATGTAATCAATCTGTTTAATGAAAACGCAACAAGGAAAAATATTTTACAAGCATTTGAGGACTATTCTAAAACACTTACAAAAGCAGATAATTTGGTAATAATTTTTGCAGGACATGGACATTCTGAAAAAGAGAAAAGTTATTGGATTCCTGTTGATGCAGAGCGTATGACTAAAACTGAATATATTTCAGTGAATGAGATTAAGGACTACATTAATTCAATATTAGCTCAACATATTTTATTGATAGTAGATGCGGCTAATCAAGCACCATTTATTAATAAAGATAGATATACACCAATTGGAACAAAGTATTCTTCACGTTTTGCACTTGTTGCAGGTGGCGATGGACGTGTTCTTGATGGCTCACGTTCTGGTCATTCCCCATTTGCGGGTGAAATTATTAATTTTTTAAAGTCAAATAAAGACTTATCTATTGCGGTCTCAAAACTTGCAGAACATGTTTGCTATATTGTTGATTCTAAAGGACAAAAACCTTTATACGGTGGTATGGAAGGCAATCAAGGTGGGCAATTTTTCTTAAATAAAAGAGAAATAGTAAAATTAGAACAAAATTTACTCACATTAATTGTTAGCTTTAATAATCAGAATTCTGATGTTGAAAACAAAGAAATAGAAAACTGGTATTCAAAGCATCAGAACGGGCAGTTGTATTTAGCAGCTTTTGCCGCCTTTCCTTTGCATATAACAGTTGATTTACTCTACAAAATATGGCAAAACTTTAAAAATACTGAGGGGGTCGAAATCCCCCGCATAGCCGTCTCCGATTTATTGCTATCAGGACTTTTACAGGAAACAAGTACCGGAGTATTTGAATATCCCCCCGATTTAAGAAGGCATTTATTGCAAGCGGCACAGCAATATTTCGCCGCACAAGGGCGTGATATTGTCAAAGAAATGGCAACTTTTATGTTGGATTATTTGGCAACGCACTACACAGAAGGTGTTGCCTATACCGAGCCTATCCGTGAGGCAGAGGAATGGAACGCCTTAGCCTATCTCGACCCTGCGGCAGCCAATGCCCGCCTTGCCCAAGCCCTCAATCCTTCGGCACAGCACAATTACCAAACCCGCCAATTGCGGGCTGCCCTTTTAACGGAAAACTTGCACGACCACGCCCCTATCCGCAACTTAGAAGGCAACACCCAAGCCGATTTTCAACGAGTTTTGACATTTAGCAAGGGCATGAAATATCATATTCAAGGGAAGGTGCAGGAGGCGTATCAAGAATTGAAAGGGTTGGCAGAGTTTGGATATGATGCTGAAAATGGGGGAAATACTGAGGGGGTCGCTGAATTAGCAATACCTAAAACACTTATACCAAAACCTGAAAAAGAAGATATATTAAATGAAAACACAGAAACAATTGAGTTATTAGAAGCAAATTTAATTATATTAGGTGCGCCAAGAGTAGGTAAAACAAGTTTAGTTTGGAAATTAATAAATGAATCAAGTGAACTGCCAAAAGCAGAGGAAGCTAAAAAAAGGATTGAATTTTTCAACTACGAGTTTAAAAATCAAGAAGGTAAAACAATAAAAGTAAATATAAAGGATTTTGGAGGGCAACAGATATATCATTCAATTCATCAATCGTTTTTAAACAAACATTCACTTTACCTATTAGTCTATAGTTCTGATAATAGTGATACCGAATACCTTGAATATTGGTTAAGTACGATTGAAATATTGGCTGATAAAAGCCCTGTTCTAATCATTCAAAATAAGATAGATATAGAAGTTCAACCGTCAATTTTAAAAAGATTAGAGGAAAAATTTCAAAACATTAAAGGATATCATTCCATAAGCCTTATGACTCTTAAAGGCGTTAAGGATTTAAAAACGGAAATTGAACTAAATATTCAAGAACTTCCTCATATTGGTAACAAGATGCCTAAAAAATGGGTTGCCATTAGACAAGAGATTGAAAAATTGGCTTCTGTATCAGACTATATTTCTATTGATGAATTCCTTACTATTTGTAAAAAACATCAAATTTCAAAAGAAGAAGATTCTTTGTTTCTAAGTCGTTACTTACATGATTTAGGTATAATTTTTCATTTTCAACAAGATGATTTGTTGAAAAACTTTATCGTTTTAAGTCCTTCGTGGGCCACAGAAGCTATTTGTCAACTTTTAGATTCCGAATTAATACGTAATAAAAAAGGCATATTTACAGAAGATGACATTAAAATAGTGTGGAATAAATCCCGTTTCAATAATAAACAAAATAAGCTTTTGGCATTATTGAATATGTTTGAATTCGTTTATAAAACAACCAATACTGATGGGGTAAATACTTGGCTATTGCCACAATTATTTCCTAACAATAGACCTGAATTTGAATGGCATAATGAAGAAAATTTGATTGTTAAATATATATATGGTTTTTTGCCTAAATTCTTATTTACTTCATTTTTAGTGCGGAAAAGTTATATGATTAAAGGAGGTTATTTGTTGTGGCGACATGGTGTAATATTAGAGCAAGGAGATTCTACAGCTTTAATCACAGAAAATGCAGATAATAATGAAATAATTATACGCACTAATGGTTCGAAGTCTAAAGAACTATTGTCTTTAGTAATTGAAGATTTTGAAGATATTCATACTAAATATAGTAATTTAAAAGTAGAACAAAAGGTAGTAATTCCTTATAAATTATTAGGACAAAAAGACAAAATTCGTCAGCTAGTTGGAGAAGCAAGATTGAGAGAGGCATTACAACTGTTAAGAGAATTAGAATTAGTGGAGGATACAGAAATTATTCAATTATCTGCTCATTTTTCGGAGGCTGAAAGAATGAATATGAAGAACTTAATCTCACAACAAGATTATTCCATGCAGATAAAACGAATCTCTATGGAAATTTTATCTCTTTTAGATAAAATGATAGAAACACCCATTTCAAAATTAGATGAAGTTATTAGGTCAATTCCTCTAAATGACGATGCAGAAATAGGCTTATTACAACTGGTGAATTGTAACCGTATCAAAGCTATAAGAAAATTCACAAGAGCGTTTGATGCGAAAAGAAATCAACAGGTTCAATTTTATTTCATTTGTGGCTGCCCAACTGAATTGCCTGGTAGTTTAGGAGAGCGTATTTTATATGAAATTATGAACAACGAATCATTATATTTGAATGAACAAATTAATTATCCTTATGAGAAAAGGACTTTATTCAATCGTCTTAGAATTGAACATTTGCCATTTAGTGAGGGAAACCTTGAGGCAAGTAAAAAGAAATTTAAAGAATATATCCAACGGCGTTTTGGCCTCCCCAATACCCAAAATTTTGAAAAATTCATAGAAATAGGCATGGTTGAATTACCTTTTTCTTACGTAGCAACAGTTTTTAGAATACCTGAAACACTGTGGGAGGAGGAAGAGGGTGAAATAGTTGAGTACCTTCAATGGATAATTGATACATTTACATTTCGAAAGCCGCAACCCAATCAACCTACTTTTATTTTTCTATTTGTAGTGCAGCTTCGTTACATGTACGATGCAGAAAAAATCAGACCTCAAAGTAAAAGAATCATCACTGAATTAGAAGCTTTTTGTCAAAAGAATGATTCTATTATATTAGATGAATTAATGCCATTGAAAGAAATCTACTTAGAAGATTGGCTTTACGGAATTGGTGTAGTTAATGTTAACGATATTGCAAGGGTAATTGAGACTTTTGCCCAATCCCTTAAACCTGAAGATAAATTTGAAATAAATGGGGAACGCCACTTTCACATGAAAGATGTAGAGGCATTACAGTTAAAGATAATTACTCATTTTAGGAATAAGGGTTAAATCCTAAAAACAAATGGAGCTAAGTTCAATCAAAAATAAATATTTGTGCAATAAAACAAGATTGTTTTCAAAAAAATCGTAGTTTCAAAAAAAACTCAATCACATGCCAAAAATAAAAGACGAAATCCGCTACAACCGTATCCACGAGATAATGTTTGCCGATGCCAAAGATGATGAAGACGTTGCTATGGGTTGGTTTTACTATATGTCGGATTATATGGAATTTCCCATAAAAGCCACTGCAAAATTGCGCCTAAGAGGTGGCAAAACGGAAACAATAGCCGTTGAAATAGTAGAAGTTGATGCAAATGAGAGCCGAGACCTTTCGATTCGATTGGGCATTGTCGAAAAAGGAAATCAGCGCGTTCAATATGTAAGTCCAGAAAGTATTACGCAGATAGACAGTACCGCCAATAATTTAGAAATCTTAAATGATTGGCTGTATTGGCATGATTTCCCGCTTTTAGCTGAATGAAACTGCTATGATTTTTAACCTGTTGGTGTCGGTGTCAAACATTATGGCAATTATGTAGAATTACAAATTACCGAAAAGGCATTGTTCAAAAACTCAGATACACTTGACCTTCCTTTCCTACAACAATCAATTATTGGTCAAAAGGATTGAAAAAATTGTAAAATCCTTTCTTTTGCAGACCAACTTTCAGCTTTTCATCTTTTGTCCAAAATGGTGCGTCTAACTCTAAAGAAAGAGCTACAAAAGGTGCATCATTTTCATCAACGGTTTTACAAAAACGGTAGGCTGCAATATAATTTTCGGTACTAATGAAGTTTTCATTAACGAAGACAATGTATTCTAACATTTTGCTCAATACCTCATACGTTTTTGATGTATCTGATTTTGAGCTTTTTAGCACACGTTCAGCGTGATTGAAAATTTCAGCAATAAGGAAATTGGGCGCATAAAACTGGTAGCGACTGTCGAAATACACTTCGCGCAGTCGGTCATTTTTGGCTCTCAACAAAACAAAAAACAAGTTTGTATCTATGACTATCGGCACTTTCATAGCTCACTTTCTGGAATTAGGTGATGCTTATGGCGTTCCCACCAACTGTTTTTCATTTCTTTACCTATTTCTTCGATGTCTTCATCAAAATCAACTTCTTGAATTAGCATTTCTAAACGCATCCTTTCCATAAATTTTAAAAGCCACTCGGTACGCACTTGCCGACGGTCAAAAGTGAGTGTTATAGACTCAGAAGTTGTTTGAACTAAAAAAGGTTGTCCCATCATTTTTAAATTTTTGTCAAAAATAGATATTCTTTTTGAAACAGCAAAATATTCTTTTTCTACACAACCGCACCTTACTCTGTCTTTCATGTAATCTCTTAATGCGTAGTGCAGCAACAAAGACTTGCAAAAAGTGAATTGGCTCGACAATTACCACGAGATAATGTTTGCCGATGCCAAAGATGATGAAGACGTTGCTATGGGTTGGTTTTACTATATGTCAGACTATATGGAATTTCCCATAAAAGCCACTGCAAAATTGCGCCTAAGAGGTGGCAAAACGGAAACAATAGCCGTTGAAATAGTAGAAGTTGATGCAAATGAGAGCCGAGACCTTTCGATTCGACTGGGCATTGTCGAAAAAGGAAATCAGCCCGTTCAATATGTAAGTCCAGAAACTATTACGCAGATAGACAGTACCGCCAATAATTTAGAAATCTTAAATGATTGGTTGTATTGGCATGATTTCCCGCTTTTAGCGGGGTGAAAATACTGTGGAATCAATTTTAGGCAACCAATTCACGGAGTTAATGGTTGTTGGAAATATCTTCACAACTTTTTATTACGTAAATGCGTAAATTCGTAGATTTCACCTAAGAAATTACCAAACCTTTAAGTTTCTTTGCGCGTAGATACATTTTTTATAGGTTAAAAACTTAAATTAACAATGCCAATAAAACCCATTATCCATACCCTCGATTTAAAATTCTTGGGTCAAGACGATACCATTGCTGCCTTTCTCATCATTGCCGACGGCGAAGTTGCCCTCGTTGAATCTGGTCCTTATTCGACCTATCAAAGCCTTAAATCGGAAGTAAAACGTTGTGGTTATGACTTGACAGACATTAAAAAAGTCTTTTTGACCCATATTCACTTCGACCACGCAGGCGCAGCATGGGCTTTGGCAGAACTTGGGGCAACTATTTATGTGCATCCTTTTGGTGAAAAACACATTATAGAGCCGTCGAAATTGTACAATTCGGCAAAAATGATTTATGGCGATAAAATGGATTATTTGTGGGGGAAAATGGAAAGTATTGCCCCAGAACGCATCTATTCGACCGCACAAGGCGAGCAAATTCCGTTTGGCAAAGGACAAATGACCGCTTGGCATACGCCGGGACACGCGAGCCACCACATCGTTTGGCAATTTGGCGACGACTTGTTTGCGGGTGATGTGGCAGGTTGTAAAATTAATGGCGGCATTGTTGTACCACCTTGTCCACCGCCCGATATTGATATTGAAGCGTGGGTTGAATCCTTGAATTTGATAAAAAAACTTAAAGTCAAACGTTTGTATTTGACGCATTTTGGCATCATAACAACCGTGCAAAAACACTTGTCCCAACTTGAACGCCGCTTGATGCGGTGGTCAAATTGGATGCGTCCGCGTTATGAAAAGGGATTAACTGCCGCCGAAGTGACCCCTCAGTATCAAGCCTTCGTCAACAAGGAATTGACCCGTTATGGCATCGTCGGCACGCAATTGGCGCAATATGAATCGGCAAATCCTGCATGGATGAGTGTGGCAGGATTGATGCGGTATTGGCATAAAAAATTGAAATAATTACTCAGTCACGTTTGCTTCGCTCGCGCAAAAAGAGAGGTGGTTCATTTTCGGGCTTTGCCCGAAAAATGAACCACATTCCTACTACTCGCGCGAGCGAAGCGAGCGCGGCTAAATATGTACGAATTAACCATAAAAAATGAGACTAACGGACAAAGTAAAAAACCTCATTGCCGACGGCAAAACCTTGCAAGCCGTTGATATGTTGCAATCTTTTTTGAAAGCGCAAAGCAATGACAAGAACAATGGTAATGAGTTATTAAATCAAACCTTTCTACTTGAAGGGCAGTATAAGGAATTGCAAAAAAAGATGCAACTCGGGCTTGAAGACACCACAGCAGACTTGAATCGCATCACATATTCATTGCTCAATTTGTGCGATGAAGCCGAAATTTTAGTCGAAAATAGCAAAAAAACAACAGAAAATGATGATTTTACTGAGGGGTCTAAAAACCTCTCTATGAATCCGTTGGTCATCTTTGGTGTCATCGTGGCGGTTGCTATTTTGACCGTAATCGGGTTTGTTTACTTTGATAAAAGCGATATTAAAGCGTCGGTGAACGCCAATAAAACGGCTGAAACGGAAGCATTACCAACGCTCAAACCAAGAACAGTTGCCTCAAAAAATTGGAGCGCAGTAGAACCTGTTTTGAATGTGAATGACCGCTTATACGGCAATATGAAAATACGGATTGCAAGTATCTCGACAGAATCTTTTGACGGCGAACGAGACCGTATAACCTTGACTTTAAATGATAATTGTGTAGAATCCTCAACAGGTTCGTGTAGGGCTAATTATCTAAAATTTGGTTTGACACTCGCTGGGGGTAATATCTTAGAACCCGAGTCAGACAAGGCGTTTACGATTCAATCCATAAAAACAACGCGGGAAGAAACGGTGCGTTTTATTGTCCCAAAATCTATTAAATCAGGTATGTTGGATATTTTTTATGTGGATAAACCAAAATCTAAAGCGACTACTAAAATATCAAGCAACTAATAAGATTCAAATACCCCTCAGTATTTTAACACAAAAAAGCCATTCACATTACTTTTTTGGTAATTGAATGGCTCATTTTTAGTCTAAAATATCCGTTGACTACGGAACTACGAACCTATTTTTCTTTTTGCCTTCGCATTTTCTCTTCTTGATAAAGTTAGAAATTCAACACCCAAATTAAGTCCAAATTGATAAAAGCGATTGTTTGTGTAATTCAAATACAATTCATCGCCCAATAAATGCAAGCCTAAAAAAGATTCTACTTTTAAATTAATTTTCTCCGCTAATTTAATTCTTTGAACAAAAGAAATTGAAGTCACTAAATTCAATGTTTTTACGGGAAATTCATCACCAAAATTATCCAATAATTTATTTGTGCTGATGCGGGTTATCGTTAAATCTTCTTTTTTATCTAATCTAAAAGAAGGCGCAATACCAACGGTAACTCCTTGCATTTTATTGATAATCAATTCGCCATTGATTGGCAAATTGAGCGTTGTAATTTTGCTATTCAATGTTGTTATTGAAGGCGCATAAGCCCCGTTGTCATTGTCAACACCCCACTTTAAACCTGTTATATTTTGCTTAAAATTAAATGTACTAAAAGCTAAGCCAATATTCAAGTTCATTTTTTTCGACATAGAAAATGCCGCATTGGTATTCAATCCATAGCTCAAACCTGATTTGAGTATCGTTTTTGCGCCTTGAGGTTGCGTAAATTCATCTGTTTTACCCAACATAACGTTTGTGCTATTGCTATTTACTGAAACGCTAAATGATTGAAAATTAAAATGTTGTGCGTTTGTATCTGATACACATAAGGCGCATACAAGATAAAGAAGTATTTTTTTCATAATTTAAAATTAATTTTTGATTGAAGCCCTAAAAAATAAGCGTTGGTTCAAGCACCAATTTTCTTTTTCTTTCTTTTATCTGTCGTGTAGTCTTTATTTTTCTGTAATTCAATACCGAAATTCAATCCGAACTGATACATATAATTATCAACGTAAAATAATTTTAAATTATCGCCTAAAACATGTATCGCAGCGTAAGGTTGAATAACCAAATTTATTTTATCTTTCATTCTAAAACTAAAATTATAGCCAGCCGCCAGAATTAAGTTTACATTTTTGACCAAAATTTGAGAATTTTCTGACACTATTTTTTTGAAATTATCATCATCTCTAATTGTATAAAAATCGCCACTTTTATTCAATCTTAAAGAAGTTATTAAGCCTAATTCAAGACTTTGATTGGTCTTTAAAGTATAATTTAATTTTAATGGCAAATTAACCATAATTAACCGACTGTCAAAATAGGTTGTTGATGCTCTAAAACCAACTTGGGGGTCTAAATCAGTTCCCCAAGTTAAACCTTTTATTTTTTGTTTAAAATACAATGTATTTGCACCCAAACCGATGTTAAGGTTTAATTTTTTATTCAATGAAAATAGGGCTTCAACTGATAGCCCAATATTAGGTTTACCGACAACTAAAACAGTTGTATTAAGCGGTTGCCCAACAGTTGTTTGACTACCCAAAACAATATTGGTATAATTCGTATTGGCTAAAATACGGAGTCCTTTGTAATGTGTTTTTTGAGCAAAAATAACTAACGAGCAGTTCAGTAAAGCCCAAATAATTAAAAAAATCTTTTTCATCTTAAATTATTTTAAAAATTAATATTAATTTGTGATTGTAAACCCAGTAAAAAAGCATCAGCACGTAAAGCATCTACGCTGTAACTTTTTTCTAAAGCATTTGAGTAATACTTTAAAATGGGTGATGTAGAAACATTTAGGTATTTCGTAACTTGATAATTAACTTTTCCACCTAACCAAAATCCAAGTCTTTGATGTCTTTTTTCATCAAATTTTGTTAAATAAACATCTAATCTTGGGTCACTAATACGCAAATAGCTTCCTGATTTATATTTTATTCCGCTTACCTTTTCAATTATATGGTGTTCTATACTAAATTGCCCCATAAGATTAAAACTCACTCCAGTATTTAATTCAAAAGCGACTTTCTTTTTTTTGTAGATTTGATAATAGAGATTTATGGGAGCTTCTAAACCTAAATATGTCAAATTATAATCTATTCCTCCATAATTCGCATTATAATTACTCAGTCCTTTTACTTGAAAAAAATTACCCGAATTGGTTTTTAAAACAGTGTATAAAATGCCTAATTCCAATGAAAATTTTCTGTGTATTTCTCTCTTACAAGTAACACCCACATTATAACCGTAAGCACATTGCTTAGGCTTTTTCGTATTATGCTTTGTAAAAATCCATAAATAAATTATCGCTAAATTCTTTCACATTATTCATCCTCAACCTTGTAACTGAAGGGGTGTAAAGTATTCCAATCGCATTATTTTGTGAAAATGACTTCGAAATAAAATTAATAAGAAAAATAAAGACGAAAATAAATTTCATATTTTTACATTTTAAAGTGATAATCAAGACAGGCTTCAATCAAATTAAATATAATTCAAACATTTAATCTCTTGAAGCCTATCCTTCTCGTTAATCAAGTATTAATTATTCTATGGTATTGTAATATAACCGCGATACAGTTCTGAATTTGTCACACGACAATTTGATACCGAAACTTCCATAAGATATACACCTTGCTGTACTCTCTTTCCTTTGTAAGTACCATCCCAAATATCTTTCCAGTCAATTTCTGAAAATCTATTGTGAGTAGATATGGTAGGTTGTACAGCAACTTTCGACCAAGTTTGGATAATATCAGTCATTCCCCATCTGTTACCAATTCGTACATTTACATGAAATGCTCCATATCCATACTGAATAGGATTAGGCTGATTGGGAAATGTGTAAGTAGAATTGACAATTCTCAAATTTTCATTTCTTGGTGGCGTACCTATGGCAGTACTTGAATACAGTGCAGGATACACCAAAGGGCGATCATTAACGTTTCTAACAGGAATAGCTGCGGTAATAGTACCATGTTTTACATAATTACCTGACGCAACAACGTTATCTTTCCAGTATCCAAAATACCAAAATCTATTTTCTAAAGTAAATGGGAATTGTACATTACAATTTCCCAAAACGTTTAAATTGGCAGAAGCAACACCATAATCAGCAAAAAATAAAGTCGCAGTAAGTTTATTACTTATATTCTGTAAATCTTCACCGAGATTTTGAGGAATAATAGCTTTATATACAAATAATCCATTGCTATTTTTTACATCAAAATCCGCGATTCTTGAAAAGTTAGGGTCTGCTTGACTTGTTATAAGTATTTTAATTTTACTTGGCGGGATACACGTTTGCATGCTTACGTTTATTTTCACTTCATAACCACAATAAGCACTTTTAGGAATTGGATTACCACTATTCACATCTGTCTTATCTATATCTTTATCAACAGACACAATTTGTCCATCAAAAGTATTAAGTTTTACATCTTGAGTGTAAACGCACCCGTAAATATTAGTAGCAGTCACTTTGAAAATAGAACCACAATTTGCAAACTGTGGTTGAGGTCTGAGAACTGGATTTTCACTATTTGAATCAGTAAAATTAATACCTGGAGTCCATTGAAAACTACATTTTTCACAGTTATTTGTACTTTTCATTTTTATCTCTCCTGTATAACCATTACACACTATTGCATCAACGTAATTAATTTTATTGTTTATTACTTTTGTTTCAAGGCTTTCTGTACTACCTTCTCCACATTCACTAAAGACTTTCAAAGAAACTCTATAAAATTTAGTTGGATCAAATTCAAAACGAGTAGTATAAACTTCTTTAATATTTATTGAGCCAGGCTGTCCAAGAACTTCCTTTGTTACTGAATTAATAGCAAAGCCATTAGTTGGGTTTAATTGTGTAACAGTCCATAATGAACGATTTGCATTACAACTATTTGCACCTGTGAAAATATAGTCACTGGGCTTACATAATCCAGTTGACCCTGTAATTTTAGTTTGCGGCAAATTATCAGATGCGTTCGTGCATAATCCATCAATATAGGCATAACCAATGTGTTCGACTCGATTACAATCAGCATTTTCAAACTGTGCATTTATTTTTACATTTGATTAAAAACATTTCAATCCCTGAAAAATACCCCTCAGTATTTCACACCAAAACATTAACGCAAACACGCCAAACTTTCCTCCTTTATTCCAAAAATCCTAAACAATCCAGAAAAAATACCGTAAAAAAGAATTAATTTAGAAAATCAAAGTCAAGAATATAGGTCAAGCCAAAAACTTAACTTATTTTTGACAACGCATATAAAATTTTAAATACCTATTCTAATCTCGTAGCATAAATAAAAGGTATGTTTAAAAAGCATATACATTATAAAACTACATAAAACCCTATCTTATTTATGGCACTTTTTGGCAGTTCAACAGAAAAAAAAGCACCTAATCCCGTTTCCACATCAAACGGGACGACAAGCACAACAGCCCCCGAAGGCGCAACTTGCATCATTGCAAAAGGCACAATTATCGAAGGAAAAATTACCACTTCGGAAAATATGCGCATTGATGGCACGGTAAAAGGCGAAGTCCGTTGCGAAAAACGACTCGTTATGGACGCAGGAGGGCTTATCGAAGGCAATCTTCATGCAGGTGAATCTACTATCAAAGGCAGGGTTGTGGGGACAGTAACAGTTGCCAATACTTTGCATTTATTAGAATCCTCATTTATCAAAGGTGACATTAAAGCGAAGAAATTGCACGTTGAAGAAGGCGCAAAATACGATGGTAAATGCCTCATTGGTTGATTAAAAAACTTAGTCGAGAAGTAGATTAAAAAACTGTAAATATTTAGTTCCGTGCATTTTGCTCGCGCAACAACAGGAGAAGAGGTGGCTCATTTTTCGGCTTCGCCGAAAAATGAACCACATTCTCCTCCCCGCGCGAGCAAAGCGAGCGCGTGACAAACAGTTATAAAAACTGTGAAAATCAACTGTTTTTACAAGCAGTTGATTTTTCATTTTAGGGAAAATGAAATTAAATTTGAGAAATATTTTCCCTAATTCATTAAAAATCACGAAATTCTCTTACTTTCGTTGCTGAAAATGGGACGTATTAATCAAGAAATAGTCGAATTCGCCTTTTCTCAAAAGGCAACAACCTCCTATGACCTCAACGTGATGGTGGGTTCAGATAGCGTATATTATCTCATAAGTGACGCACATTTCAACGTTTTGGCACTAAAAAGTTTTCACTTTGACCAACGAAAAACACACGATGCCGCCGCTAATTTGAAAACTGCTTTTATAGATGACGCTTTGTTGAAAGAAATGTATCGAACAACAAAAATCGTTTTTTCAACGCCGCATTTTACGCTGATTCCAACAAAATTTTATGACGAAAACCAACACGTCACGTACTTCGACAACCTCACACACTTGACAGATTTTGACCAAATTATGGTTGACCCAATAAGTAGTCTAAATGTTCAAAATGTGTATTTGGCAGATAGTCAACTCATTGCGGTTGCTAAAACCATTTTGCCTTCTGCTCAACATCATCACGTTTTTTCAAGTCTTATTTTAGGTTTTCAAAAAATAGCTGAACACAGAGGGGGGCATCAGCTTTTTGCCAATATCCGCGATGGACATTTGCAAGTCTTGTTTTTTGATGGAAAAGATTTTATTTTTGGCAATAGTTTTACCTTCAAAACGCCCCAAGATGTCATCTATTATTTGCTCAATTGTTACGAACAATTCAAATTGAACCCCGAAGCGACCCCCCTCAGTATAAGTGGGTCTTTGACGGAACATTCCGATATTTTTAAGTATATTTATCGGTATATTCGGCATATTAGTTTTGCCCCTACCCCACCCTATTTTAGGTTTGGACAACAATTTACGGGGATTCCAGCGCATTTTTATTTCGATTTGTTTTCTGTAAAATTGTGCGAATAAGAAGGATTAGATTGGATTAGACACTGATTATAACGACTACTTTTTATCTACGGATTTACGGATTTAACGAATTTAACGGAGTATAACGACTGCTTTTTATCTACGAATTTACGAATTTGACGGATTTATAGAAAACCAAATCAACGTGATAATGTTTGTTATTGAGCGTCATTCAATATTGTCGTCCAACAAATACGAACCCCAGAAGTTACATCCTTACAACAACATCAGCAAACCAATCAAACACGCCACAAAATAAGGCATCAAACCACCCGCACCCGCGTAATCCTTTGCCATACGTTGTCCAAAAAACAAGAAAATCAGCGACAAAGCACTCAGAATCAAACCCCAAAACGCCCAAACTTCGTTGCCAGTGTACAAACCGACAACCCCAATAGCACACATAACACCTGCCGCAATTTCTAAGGCAGTAATCGTCGGCAGCAACAAACCGACCGTTTTACTGAGGGGGCTATTTTTAAAATGGCTCTCAAAATACGCCAAATTACCTGCATAGTTAAAGAGTTTATCGAGACCTGATTGCAAAAAAAGGATTGCCATAAGCATCGGTGTCAACATTTTGACGAAGGTGAAATTCACGCCATCAGCGCGGAAAAGGTCAATTAGTAAAGTCATTTTTTCGTTTTTTCGTTAAAAATAGTTTAAAATTTGTAATTAATCGCATACGAAAAAGAAAGAAGGTGGTTCGTTTTTCTGACAAAGCTCGAAAAATGAACCACACCTCCTCCTTGCGCGAGCGAAGTGAGCGCGTGGCTAAAGTATTTACGAAAATTCTCAAATACATTTGTTGTATATTCGCGCTGCCAAATGTACACCTATTTTAAATTTCTTTTATCTAATAATCTAATAAAGCATAAAAAAATGTATTTGAAAAGACAAATCTACCGCCTCAGTATAATTGGGATTTTTGGCTTATTTTTATTTGCAACCAACATTTTTGCACAATCGCCAACTGTCAATATGCGTCTCCGTAGCCGCCTTGTTTTGGGCGGTCAAGATGCCGCAAATATCTGTGGATATGCGGCTAACAACCGCGAATACGCCTTAATTGGCACAAGTGGCGGCTCGATGATTGTAGATGTCACGAATCCAGATGTGCCAAAATTGATTCGTACTATTCCTGCCGTTGCAAGTGCTTGGCGCGAAATAAAAGTATATCGTAACTATGCTTACATCACAACCGAAGGAAGCGGACAAGGTCTGCAAATCTTGGATTTATCTCGTTTACCCGATTCGGCGGGCGTGCAGGTCAAGGTGTTTAAATCCGATTCGGTGCGTGGTTTGCTCAATCTCAACCGCACTCATGCTTTGCACATTGACACTACAAAAGGCTTTTGCTATCTTTTTGGCGGCAGTGGACACACCTTGTCGTCGGGTGTGAATGTGAATGGTGCAACCGTCTTAGACCTAAAAGACCCGTGGAATCCTCAGTATGCGGGATATTATAGTCAAAAATACATCCACGATGGCTACGTCGAAAATGATACATTGTACGCTTGCCACATCAACAATGGGCAAATGTCTATTATTGATTTTAGAGACAAATTCAGTCCCGTCACGCTGTCAACTGTCACAACACCTACGGCGGCAACCCACAATTCATGGCTCACCAATGACCATAAAACGGTATTGACGACCGATGAAAATTGCGCTTCGTATCTTGCAAGTTATGATATAACAAATCCGCAACAACCCAAATTAGTGGATAAAATTCGCTCGGTGTCACAAGCCGATGCTATTGTTCACAACACCCATATTTTGAATGATTATGCTGTTACCGCGTGGTACACTGAGGGGGCAATTATCACTGATGTACATCGTGCGCAAAATCTTGTTCACGTTGCTCAATACGATTCTTACGCGCAAAATTTCTCGAATTATGAAGGTGCGTGGGGTGTTTATCCGTTTTTACCATCGGGTAATATCTTAATTTCAAATATTACGCAAGGAGAATTGTTTGTCGTGACCCCCCAGTATAAGCGGGCGGCTTACCTCGAAGGAACGGTAACTGATGCCGCAACAGGGCAGCCTTTGTCGGGCGTTAGGGTAAAAATCAATTCAACGGATATGGACAAACGCGCCGAATCAAGCATCACGGGCGGCTACGCAACTGGGCAGGTAACGGCTGGTAGTTTTACTGTTACATATTCTAAAAAAGGTTATGCACCACAAACAGTCACGGTCAATTTAGCGACTGCACAAGTTGTGACGCAAAATATTTCAATGCGCGCAGCACGTTTTTTCAGCGCATCGGGGACGATTACAGCCGTCGGCGGAGGCGCACCTTTGGCAGATGTACAAGTGGTTTTCAAGAATGATTATGAAGAAATTGTCGCTAAAACAACGGTACAAGGGACATATTCAACAAGTTTGTCCGAAGGTGATTACGATGTATATGTGGGAGAATGGGGTTTTTCGTCAAAATATCTGGGCAAACAAAGCATTTTTAGCAATGTCTCCAATATTTCGACCACACTTCAACGTAATTTTCAAGACGATTTTTGGGGTGATTTGGGTTGGACAGTTACGGGTAATGCGACCGCAGGGGCATGGACACGCGGTGTTTCAGCAGCAGCCGTTTTGAATGAAGCCTTCACGCAACCCAATGGCGATTCGCCAACAGACAACGATAATCTCTGTTTTTTTACGGGCAATGGCACTTGCAATGCAGGAGCAGGTTCGGGTGATGTGGACGGTGGCGCGACTATTTTGACCTCAAAGGCAATGAAATTAAGCACATTTATTGACCCACAATTGACCTTCAATTATTGGTTTTACAATGGTGGTGGTAATGCCACAGCCAATGATACGTTCGCCGTAATTTTGAGTAATGGTTTACGCGATTCGTCAATCCTCATTGTCCGACAATCGGCGAGTACGTGGCGACAATCACCTGCATTGAAATTGAAAAACTTTTTACCCCTTACCGATAGCATGACCGTCGCTTTTCGCGTAGGAGACGCCGACCCGGGACACCTTGTAGAAGGCGCAATCGACAATTTTCGTTTGACGGACGCCGCCGTGTCCAATGGTGTACAAAATATTGCACCAAATTGGACACTCAAAGCCTATCCAAACCCCTTCAATACGGCATTAACCGTTGATTTTCAATTAGACAAAACTGTAAAATATGCCTCTTTAAAAGTAATAAACGCTTTGGGACAGGTTGTAGAAACACAAAATCTAAAAATTACTGAGGGGTCTGTTGCGCTTGGTTTGGGTTTAGAAAAAGGCGTTTATTTTGTCAAGATTGAAGCCGAAGGAAAAGCAAGTAAGGTGGTGCGCGTTGTGAAGCAATAAAAAATGGTTCTTTGAAAATTTTAGTGGTACACATTGACGCACAAGGTTTTAAGTAGTTAGTCATAAATAATCGCATACTACTGGACATGAACTTAAATCCGTTAGGATTTACACGTTTATAGAAAATGATAATAAGCGGTTTTCCCTCGAATCCGTAGGATTCGCACGTTAAAATATTCCAAATAGACGTGCGAATCCTACGGATTCGAGGGAAATGTTCATTTAGTTTTTCTACAAACGTTCAAATCCTAACGGATTTGTGGGTCATGTCCAGTAGTATGAAATAATCGCTACTTTTTTACGATGCTTCTCGCGCTCGCTTTGCTCGCGCGAGAAGGGGGAATGTGGTTCATTTTTCGGGCTTTGCCCGAAAATGAACACATTCCCCTTCCGCGCGAGCAAAGCGAGCGCGGGCTAAGTAATTACAATATAAAAGACTACTAAGTGGATATTTTCGTTTTCACCACAATTATCAATGAATCAATTTTGCTAACCTACCAAAACTTGATAGGTATGTGGAATCAATTTTTCAAAAAATACCCGTTTTTCGCGGGTCAAATTGGCAATTGCTTCGCTGTTCGGGTGTCTTGCAGTAAATAAATCGAGATTGTATTGAGTTTCGACGGTGAATTTTCCCCGCAATTCTTTCAACATTTCAGCCTCACGGTCGGGGGCGTGCGTGATGCTGAGATAGAAAAATGCACCACTATTTTGCAGTAAATTGACAAAAATACGGTATTTTGCAAAAATTTCAAACAAATCACGAATATGTGATTCAACTAAAAAAGTAAAATCTGGATTCGATATTTTAAAAAAAACTTGGTTGCGTTCAGCCATAAATATCGGCGGATACTGAGGGGGGGCTTCTATCGAGATTTTTGTACCAACGGCATCGTGGTCGAGAAAAGAACGCACAAATAAAGGAATATTTTTAACCATAAGTGGTTGAATCGTACGTGGATGCACAACGGTTGCGCCGTAATAAGTCATTTCAACGGCTTCTTCGTAACTGATATTGTCGAGTTTTACCACGTCTTTAAAAACGCGTGGGTCGCCACTTAATACGCCCGATACATCTTTCCAGATATACATCGCTTCGGCATCTAAACAATGAGAAAAGATGGACGCCGAATAATCTGACCCTTCGCGTCCGAGAGTTGCCGTATTATTGTCTTTGGTTGAACCAATAAAACCCTGTGTGATGGCAAAATGCCCCCCCTCAGTAAAAATAGGTTTTACGACAGTGTCGCAATTGGTAATGGTCGTTTTCCAGTCAATAATGGCTTCACGCCACGTATCATCAGTTCTCAACACGTCTCTTGCGTCAATCCAAGTGGTTGTCAAGCCGATTTTATTTAAATACGCGCCAACAATTTTAGAACTTACCAACTCGCCGACCGCAATAATTTGGTCGTAAACGTAATCGTAGGCGTCATGCGGGTCATCTTCTAAAATCCATTCTACTTCAACAAAAGTATCATTGACATCAGCAAAAACGGCAGCGTTTTTATCAAATAATTCGAGCATGAGCGTTTCATGTTTTTGACGCATCGCATTGAGTTTATCGAAAGCAGTACCGTCTTGTGCAAAATAAGCACTGATAATTTCTTCTAAAGCGTTCGTTGTTTTACCCATCGCAGACACCACAATAAGCAATTGTTCTGACTTAAATTTTTGTAAAATAGCAGCGACGTTTTTAATATTTTCCGCATCTCTAAGCGACGCCCCGCCAAATTTAAAAACCTTTATTGACATGATAAATTCGTAATATTTTAGTAATTACTCAGATTGTCCGCAAGTATCTGTTGACAAACTAAGTAATTACGAATAATTAATTGGTGATTTATTGTAATTACTTACTCACGCGCTCGCTTCGCTCGTGCGAGGGAGGAGAGGTGGTTCGTTTTTCGGGCAAAGCCCGAAAAACGAACCACATTCCCCTTTTTGCGAGCGAAGCGAGCTATAGGCTAAGTAATTACGATTTATTTCTATATCCAATATTTCTTACTGCTTTTGTAAAAATCATGATTTATCAAAAAAAACAGTTTTAAAGCTGTTTCGCGCTCTTCCGAGGTACTCGGAAGAGCGTGAAAATCTTGTTATTTGAATAAATGTCTATTTTAAAAAACATTGTGGTAAATGTCAGCTACATAGAAACTGGTGGCAAAAGTAAATATACTGAGGGGTATCTTTTACTAAAGAATAAAAAAAATGAAAAAACTTAGTTCAGACAATGTTGGCTAAGTCGTCTTTTCTCCAAACTGCTGATAGGCTTTCTCAATCTGATTTTTATATTCATAATACTGAGGGGTCGAAATTTTGTAACGAATAGACTCTAAAAACTGGTTCAACTTATCATTTTCAGATGCGCTCAATACGCCATCTTCCAAAAACACGTCCATTAGTTTCAAAAAGACTTCATTCACTTCGCGGGCTAACTGAACGAGTTTAGTTTTATCTTCCAAAAAGCCATAGAAAAAAGCAGCTTCGTTGTAGTTTACTTTTTGTTCCAAAACGAGGTTATCAAAATCGCGTTTGATAACGCTCAAATCTGATACTATTTGGTCATAACCCCGCCGTCTCGCGGCAAAATCGTCCATGAGGTCGTAGATTTTTTTAGTAAATTCCTTTATAAAACGATGTCGGCGTCTGAAATACCACCAACCGACAACACCCGAAATCAAAGCAAAACTACCCGCCACGCCCAATTCTGAGGCAAAACCTAAATCTGCTAAAGTGTTTATCGCTTTCAAAATGGGGCTTGAACTGGCAATTGCACCGTCGTTTTGAGTGGCATAAGTCAAGCCGTCAAAATCCGATTGCCGCATTTCCGTGAGTGGTTTTAACGAATTGACATGACTCAAAAACAAGGCTTGCAATGTCTCAAAATCTTTTGCTTGAAACTGCTTACGGGCATCACTCCATTGCCCAAGTTGGTAACTTGACCCGTATTTTTCGGAAATAATGGCATTGGCTTTATCAAAGAAATAGACAACTTTTTGCAAGTTTGTCGTATCGTTGAGTGCTGCCAATTGTCCTTCTAACTTTGCGCGTTCGTTTTTTAAATCGGCATACTGAGGGCTCGTTTTATCGAGTGTTTCATACGCTGTTTTCTTTTTTTGCAGGTCTTTTTCAACGTCTTTTTTCTTGACTTTTAAGCCCAAAACCAATTCTTCTGCCGTAGGTGGTAAAATAACCTGTCCGCCAAAACGTTTGAAATGTTCATTGTTCATCTCAATTTTTTGCCCAACGCCAGCGTGTGTAATGCACAATAAATAAAAATTATCAGGAATTTTAATCGTATCTTTGCCAAATGTGACAACAAATTTTGGGTCGTCGAGGCGTTGCCACAATTCGGGTCCAAACAAGCTTTCGGGATTGATTTTATCAAAATTATCAATTACACAGACGAATTTTTCGGAAGGACGTGCGCGACAATTGTCCCAAAATTTGAGTAATTCACCTTTTTGGAATACGTTGTTTTCCAAGCGTCCGATATACCGTTTGTTGAGTTCAAGGTCAAACTGAGGGGCGCAGAGAATCTGTATTTTATTGCCACTGTCAGCCATTAAATTTGCCATACGGTCCACCAAAGTCGAGTTGCCACTACCCGTTACACCTGCAACAATGGCATATTTTTGTTCACTTACTTTATTGAAGTAATAACGAAATTTATCATACGTCATTGTTGGCACATAAGGCGTAGAAATACGTTGAAGAGGCAGATTGTGACCTTCGGGCAATTTTTTTGCGTGAAAACTATTGTACAACAGCCTAAGCGAGTCCGCAGCTTTGTCCAACGATAATGGTTCACGCTGCAATAAATCAGTCGTTTCTGCCCAAAGAGGGTCTTTTTCGTTGCGAAAACCTTTGAGGAGTAGCCAAATACTGAGAGGTATTAAGACAATTAACAAGAGTGTTTTATATCTTTCAAAGAAGGTCATAATCGTTTTGTTTTTTATATAAGATAAGTTAGGTACGAAGGTAATGAGTTCCTGTCTTTTCTAAATATTTTAACGGCATTTGGCATTTTTCTGACGATAAATTAAGCAATTTTACCACAAAAAGGGTAGAAAAAGAGGTAATTACACTTGCTCACGCGCTGCTTCGCTCGCACGAGAGAGAAGATGTGGTTCGTTTTTCAGGCAAAGCCCGAAAAACGAACCACACTCCCCTTTTTTGCGAGCGAAGCGAGCAAGAGTCTAAGTAATTACGTTTTGTGGTGGTATAGAAAAGGACTGCCTTGCCTCTACTTAAACTAAAAAACAAGCTAACAAAAGACAGAATGAAACCTTTAGAAATAAGAAACACCGTTCGGCAATTAGTGGTCAAGCATCGGTTTCAGCAAGCTGTCGAACGTTTGCTAAAATGGGCAAGCGACACCGCAAATGACTGGGTAGCAAGTGAGGCGATTCGCTTATTAGATGACTTGGAGATATTGCCCTCGCGTGACCATGTTATGCTTGCCGACCGCATTTTCGCGCTCGCCGAGTGCGTCGTTACGGGCGGGTATCCCGAAATTGGTGGCAATGAAAACCCCGATTTGTCGGGCGGTGTGAGTCATATTGAATTTGGTGGCGCATCGGAAGTTTCGCCTGAAATGAGTGGTATGTCCGACCACTTTACTAAAATTAGCGAAGGGATGCCGCCGTCTTCATCTGAGATTGACTTTTCTGAAGTAGAGCCGACCATACAAAAAACGTCTGCTCGTCCGCGAAAAAATTTAGGCGGTTTTCCAATTGAGCCATCTGAAAAAATGCCAACAATGAGTAGTAAATCAAAGCCCGTTTTTACTTCGAAGCCGCCAAACATAGCTGCTACTACTTCTGTCACGCCAGATATATCAGCAGCAAGTATGGTTGTTTTGCCCGAAATAATTGCGCCTGTTCCTATCGTTTTGCCTATCCTTACGTCGCCTCAAATGGGCGGTTTGTTGTACAGTATTCCTACAAAAATGCGGAAAAATGAAGACACAATCTGCGTTGTTCGCATTGCTTTTGACAAAAAACAACTAAAAACCGCCGATAATACTTTTTCAGAAGAAGTCGTCAAAGAGGTAGGTATCGCTCGATTGATGGAGGTAGAAATGGAGAATGAAGGCACGGAGGAAATTTTCAAAATCGTCGCCAAATCCGAAATACAGCAATCGCTTGGCAGTTTTGAAGCTACTGAATGGCGTTTTGCGGTGCGTCCGTTGGTAAGTGGTCAGCAAAGGTTGTTACTCAAAGTAACGATTATTGAAAGAGACACGGCAGGAAAAGAAACGCGCAAAACGCGGATTTTGGAAGAAGAAATTTTAATTACGCA
>JAXHNU010000028.1:0-147254 GCA_034520175.1 Saprospiraceae bacterium | reverse complement strand
TAGTGGCAATCTTACCGAGCCGACACCTAACAAAAAACGTACCCTTGCAAAATGGAATTTGTGAACGAATTTATTTATTTAACGACCAAAATCAATGCTGACATTGATAATTCATTTTGTGTAACAACACAAGACGGAACATATATTTATTTGACTTTTGGACTGAATGCCAACGATTGCTTATTTGATTTGGCAGACAATAATTATGAGTTTCAAATCCGAATTTCAAAAACATACCTTGAAAAATACAATGAAACACTTGATATAAATATTGCAGAGCAAACAATTTGCTGTAATACACAATCTAAACTTTTAGAAATCATTAATTGTAAACTTTCAGGCATTTACAGAAAAATATTTTTGGAGAGTACTATTTTGTTTTTGCTTTATCAATCACAAAAAAATAATTTAATTTTTCAATTAGGTTGCGACAGTTGTGCGATTATGAACAAACCTATTGTAGTTGAGAAAATTCAAAAAGCAAGAAAATTTATTCTTGACAATTTATCAAATAATCTAACAATTCCAATCATTGCAAGCAATGTAGGCACAAATCAATGTTATCTTAAAAAAGGATTTAAAGAAGTCTTTGAACAAACTATTTTTGAATTTATTCAAGAAAACAGAATGATTAAAGCAAGACATTTACTTCAAAGCACAAATCCTAATATTACCGAAATTGCCTATAATGTTGGTTATTCATCATTAAGTAGTTTTAGCCAATCTTACAAAAATTATTTTGGCATTTCGCCAACCAAACAAATAAAGCAAGTTATTCCCAATAACTAAAACGCTTTTCCTTTATTCTAAAACTCAATTCTTTTCATGTTTCTAAGTTTGCGACTTAATTTATAATTAGTCTAAATAAAATAAATAATGAAAAAAGTTTTAGTATTTTCCTTAATGCTGATAAGCATTTCAACATTTGCACAACAAGTAGCAGACACTTTAAAAACATGGCAATTAGAAGAAGTAATTATTTCCTCGGGCGGCAATCGTTTTGCTAAAAAAGAAAGTGATATAGTTAGTAAACTCCCCCTTAATAACTTGGAAAATCCACAAGTTTATACCGTAGTTACCAAAGAATTAATGAAGGAACAAATAATAACCGATTACAACTCCGCATTTAAAAATATTCCAGGTGCAGGAGTGCCTGTTGTCTTTAATCAGGGACGAAGTGCGGCAACTTCACGAGGCTTTACAACCGCTAATTTAGTGCGTAATGGCGTGGGTGGATTTGTTTATACCAGTGTTGACCCTGCAAATTTGGAAAGAATTGAAGTAATTAAAGGACCTTCAGCAACGCTTTTTGGCAGTACACTCTCATCTTTTGGAGGACTTTTCAATAGAGTTACCAAAAAGCCATTTGAAACTTTTAAAGGCGAAGTATCTTATACCGGTGGTTCATGGAACCTGAACAGAATTACAGTGGATATTAATACACCTGTCAACGCTGAAAAAACGATGCTTTTCAGATTCAATGGTGCTGTTCACAGTGAAGAAAGTTTTCAGGATGCTGGATTCACCAAAAATTACTTGTTGGCACCGAGTTTTTCATACAAAGCAAGTGAAAAATTATCTTTTCTATTAGATATGGAAATGAGCGGGTATAACGCCACTTCACCCATGCGTTATGCAGCTTTTACCAAAGGTAAAGCGCGCTCGGTTACTGAATTAGGATTGCCATATAATCTTTCGTTTGCCAATAATTCGATTGATTACAACAGTCAACAAATCAATGTTTTTGGACAAATGAACTATAAAATGTCCGATAAATGGACATCGCAAACTGTATTTTCCAGAACTCGTTCCACCTCAATAGGTTATACCACTGCGATAACTCAACTGTCAGATTTAACATTAAGGCAAGCCGTTACCAGTCAAACCTATCCCTATTTTGGTACAAATATTCAGCAAAATTTTATTGGAGATTTTAGTTTGGGTAAACTTCGCAATCGTTTGGTGATAGGTGTTGATTATTTCACACTTGAAAGTAAAAGAAATGATGCCACAGTAAACATGCCAGCCTTGAATATTGCAAAGCCAGACAAGGCATATAATAATTTTATCGAAGATAAAGTGTCACCTCTATTTGCTGCATCCACTTTTACAAATTATTACAATACCAGAGAAAAAACAGTGAGTGCCTATGTTTCAGATGTGATAAATATTACAGATAAACTTTTGGTAATGGCAAGTTTGCGTATAGATAATTACAATCAACGTGGTGCATATTATCCTTCTGCTGACTCTACCGTTGGAGCCTATAAACAAACTGCACTTTCGCCTAAATTAGGTGCGGTATATCAAGTTGTAAAGGATAAAGTTTCAATTTTTGCTAATTACATGAACGGCTTTGACAATGTGTCGGGTACGGATTTTGCTGGCAATACTTTCAAACCACAGTACGCCAATCAGAAGGAAGGAGGGGTGAAATTTGATATTTTTGATAATAAATTCAATGCTACATTGAGTTATTATGATATTTCGGTAACTAATATGACCATATCAGACCCCGACCATCCCAATTTTTCTATCCAAGATGGTACTCAAATAAGCAAGGGTTATGAGGCAGAGATTATTGCAAATCCAGTTAAGGGATTAAACATTGTGGCAGGCTATACCTTTAACGATAGTAAATTTGACAAAGCAAATGAGTCAACACAAGGTTTAAGACCTGTGGCGGCTGGCCCTGATAAAACAGCCAACTTATGGTTGAGTTATCGTTTTACAAACGGGAAAGCCAAAGGCTTGGGTTTCGGTTTTGGGGGTAATTATGGCAGTTCTTCATTTCATACCAATACCAAAGCATTTGTTTTCACCATACCATCTTACACGGTTTTAGATGCTGCCGTATTTTATGATAATCCAAAATATCGTTTAGGCTTAAAATTCAATAACCTTACCAATGAAAAATACTGGTCGGTTCGATTACAAGCCCAAAAACCTACCAATGTAGCAGCAACTGCCACGTTTAAGTTTTAATAAACCAGCATTTATGGCTTTCAAAAATATGAATTTCAAAAAAATCATAAATACAATTCACCTCTACCTCGGGCTTGTGTCCGGGGTTGTGGTGTTTGTGGTGAGTGTTACGGGTTGTATATATGTATTTGAAAAAGAAGCAAGGGATATTTTTCAGGCGAAATATTTTTATGTAGATGCACCTTCAAATCAAGCTCGAAAGAATCTTTTTGAAATAAGTGATGCCGTAAAAAAGGCTTATCCAAAAGAAAAAATCACACAAATCAGGTTTGACGCTGACCCGGAATCTGCTTATTTATACACCACAAAGTCCAAAAAAGCGATTTCTATTAACCCTTACAATTTGCAGGTTTTAGGAGTAAGAAACTTGGAAAACGATTTTTTTAGATTCATTTTAGACATACACCGAACCCTTAAAATGGGTGACATAGGTGAGCAAATTATCAAATATAACGTACTGATTTTTTTGATTTTGTGTATCACAGGTTTCATTTTGTGGATGCCTAGAAATCTTAAAATTTTGAGGCAAGCTGTCAAAATAAATTGGAATATAAAAAGGTGGAAAAGCCTAAATTGGGAACTGCACAGCGTACTGGGATTTTATAGTTCATTTATTTTGATAATAGTATCACTAACGGGTATATTCTGGGTTTTTGATTCCGCAAAAAGTTTGGTAAGTGTGCTTACTGGTGAGAAAATTACCAAAGTCAAAGCCCCTAAAAACGCTATGAAAGATTCAACAAATATATTTACTATAGAAGCAGCATACTATAAGGCCAAAGAAAACTATTCTGGAGAAAAAAGAACAATTATTACTAATTCCACAGAACCCGAGCAACCTATTAGAGTATTATTTCGCTATCCGTATTCAATTGTGAGGAAGCAAAATACGTTATTTTTTGATAAAAATTCGGGTGAATTATTACGAGAAGATTTGTACAAAAACTATAATAACTACGATAAAGTTATGCGGTCAAATTACGATTTTCATACTGGAAGCATAGAAATTTTCGGCATTGGTAGTAAGATTTTATACTTTTTAGCAAGTCTGTTTGCTGCAAGTTTACCAATAACAGGGTTTATGATTTGGTACGGACGAAGAAAAAAGACTACCACTAACAAGGGTTTTGCAAAATGGGGGCAGAAGTGCTAAATTGAACATTTGTTCTTCTAATCCCCCCACTTCGCAAAGCCCGAAACCGTTAGCGGCAATTAAAAAAAGAGACCCGTTCTTCGATTAAACGAAAGGAAGTAATTAAAAAAGAAACATACAAAACCGATGAAAACAAAATACCCAAAAATGCGTTTAAATACATGATGAAATATTTTTGTTACATATTCAGTTTTTACTTTTTGGCATTAAGTGTTATGCCTTGTACCGATATTCACAGTTTGAATAGTTCGGGAAGTAATGAATTGACGAGTATTTCAACCGATAATCACTCAAATTGTCCTCACCAAGAAGGACAAGATTTTTGCTCTCCTTTCTGCGTTTGTAGTTGCTGCGGACAATTTTTTGTCGCAACTCAATTGCTTAAATGGGGTTTTCAACTGCCAATTATTTCCTTTTTTGAAAAGAAAAGTCGTTTTTTCTTTCATCAAAATTGGCAAAGTGACTACCTCAAATCCATTTTCAGACCGCCACAAATAGGTTAAACAAAAAAAATAAGTGTTTTTGTTGGGATTCGCCCAACAAAAACAAAACCGTAACGGTGCTAACGCACCGCTAATGTTCTCATTTTCTATATTTCGTTTAACTATTAAATTCATAAAATGAAACATATCATTTTGTGCCTTGTGGCATTTATCAATATCAACTTGGCTTTTGCTCAAAACAGCGTTAAATTTATCATTAAAGATGCTGAAAGCAAAGAAAGTCTTATCGGTGCAACCGCTTTGATTGTCGGAAAAAGCAACGGTGCGACAACAAACGAAGAAGGTATCGCAGACATCAAAAATATTCCAAACGGTAATTTTACTTTTGAGTTTTCGTATGTTGGTTACGAAAAACAAACGAAAATCTTGGATTTTCCGAGCGAAAACGGCAAAATTATAGAGATTTTATTAGAAGAAAGTGAAGAAGGTTTAGATGAAATAGTGGTAACAACTTCGAGAAGTAGCCGCACAATTGCCAATACACCTACCCGAATAGAAGCCATTTCGTTGGAAGAAATTGACGAAAAAAGCAATATGCGTCCGTCCAATGTCAGTATGCTTTTGCACGAAAGTACAGGCGTACAGGTACAACAAACTTCGGCAACTTCTGCCAATTCGAGCATCAGAATACAAGGTTTAGACGGACGTTATACCCAACTTTTGAAAGACGGTTTTGCTAATTTTGGCGGTTTTGCAAGTGGTTTGAGTATCTTGGATTTACCACCTTTGGACTTGCGACAAGTCGAAATTATCAAAGGTCCAGCGAGTACCTTGTACGGTGGCGGAGCAATTGCAGGGGTCGTTAATTTCATTACAAAAGAACCAACCGACAAACGAGAAATCAACCTTTTGCTCAATCAGTCGCATATTGGAGCAAGTGATTTAGGTACTTTTATTTCGGGTAAATCGGGCAAAATAGGTTATACTTTTCTTGGAACAGCCAATTATCACAAGGCTTTTGACGTAGATAAGGACGATTTTACGGAAATCCCCAAAACACTTGCTTTCACATTTTCGCCTAAAATTTGGTTTTATTTGAACGACAAAAATACGTTAAGTATTAGTAATCAAACCATTACGCAAAACAGACAAGGCGGAGACGTGAACGTAATTAAAAGCGGTGTGAGTGCAGGGCATACATTTTTTGAAACCAATAAATCACTTCGGAGTTTTACGGCAATTGAATTTCAATCGCAACTTTCAGAAACCAAACGCCTTGTTGCTAAACAGAGTTTTAGTTTTTTTGACCGCACGATAGACATTCCAAATTATCGCTTTGGTGGTATTCAATATAATGCTTATACTGATGTGTCTTTGACCCAAAAATTCACAAAACACGCGTTGATAACGGGGGCAAATATTGTTTATGATAAATTCGACGAAAATCAATCTTTGAGTAATCAAAAACGAGATTTTAATTTGGCAACCGTAGGCATTTATGCCCAAGATACTTGGGACGCTACCCAAAAATTGGCTTTTGAAAATGGGTTAAGAGTGGATTATGCAGGGCGTTTTGGGGCGTTTGTTTTGCCTCGTATTTCAGCATTGTATAAATGGAATTCGGCATGGAGTACACGACTTTCAACGGGTTTAGGCTACAAAACGCCTACAATGTTTACGGAACAAACGGAAAGTTTAGCCTATCAGAATGTACAAAATATAAGCAATAATTTACAAGCCGAAAAAAGTATAGGTGGTACTTTCGACATCAATTATAAGACAAATATTAGTGATTTGATTATTGCAGTCAATCAAATGTTTTTCTACACGCAGATAAATAAACCCTTGATTTTGCAAGAAAATTTGACCGCTTCTTTTTTCACAAATGCCGATAAATCGGTTCAATCAAAAGGATTTGAAACCAATGTTAAGTTTATTTTAGACCCTTTAAAGTTCTTTGTTGGCTTCACTTATACCGATGCAAAAGGACGCTATTTGGCTGATAATCAAACACTTGCATTGATACCAAAAAATAAATTGAATATGACTTTGATGTATGAAGTCCATAAAAATATCAAGGCAGGTATTGAGGGATATTACAGCACCGCCCAACAATTGAGCAACAAAACCACCTCGCCCGATTTTTGGGAATTTGGCTTTTTCATTGAAAAAACGTTTGGCAAAATGGCTGTTTACCTAAACGCTGAAAACTTTACAGACACTCGCCAAAGCCGTTTCAAAAACGTCAATGAAGGTACGCATACCGTTCCCAAATTTGGCGAAATATGGACACATACTGAGGGGCGCGTTTTTTCGGGTGGAATCAAAATTAAACTTTAAAAATTAGGTAATTACTTAGTCGAGGAGTGGGCATAACCTAAAAACATCGTTTTTTGATTAAAAACAGATGTTTTGCGCGCGCTTCGCTCGTAAAAAGGGAAATGTGGTTCGCTTTTCGGGCGAAGCCGAAAAACGAACCACATTCCCCTTTTTACGAGCGAAGCGCGCTATGGGCTAAGTAATTACAAAACTTTAAACGCCTTACTTGGTTATAGTAAAGTGGAGCAAGTTGTTTCACAAAAAAATTAAAATCTTGATAAACTTCTCGCAAACGCTTAACGCGTTACACGGAAAAATTTTATCGGAGGAGACCAGAAAAAAGAGCGAACTTATAGTCGTTCGGATAGCAATTTTCAGTTTTCTTCTGCACTTATCACTCATCGGTTTAGTTGATTTACACTTGTTGCAAATCAACGACACATCAGGCTTGTTGAAAAATCCAATCGTAGCCATTTACACGCCTTTTTCCTTCATTTTGATATACGAAGTTTATCTCTTAGTGCATTATTTGCCGCGCTCCATCACTCTGTACATAGGTAAGCAATATGAAATAATTACGCTTGTCGTTATTCGACGTATTTTTAAAGACCTTTCAAAATTAGAGTTCACTTCCGATTGGTTTACCCGAAAAAACGATTTACAATTCACTTATGACATAATTGCCGTTTTGATACTATTCTTTTTAATACTCTTATTTTACCGTTTAAACCCGAAAAAAGTAGCTAAAGATGGTGAAATCAGAGAACCCAGCAAAGAAATGGTCAATTTTATCCAAATGAAAAAAACAATTGCTACATTTCTTGTTCCCTTGTTTTTACTGATGGCTACCTTCAATCTTGGACATTGGGTTTACGAAAATTTCTTTTCCATCGGTCAATTAGTGGGTTCAATGCGCGACATTAACACCATTTTTTTTGACGAATTTTTCACCGTCCTAATTCTCATTGACGTGCTTTTATTGCTCATATCGTTTTTACATACCGACGAATTTAACAAAGTAATTCGCAACTCTGGTTTTATCATTTCTACTATCCTGATAAAACTGTCTTTCAGCCTTGACGGTTTGCTAAATACCGTGTTGACGGTTGTGGCGGTGCTAATTGGGGTAATTTTCTTAGCTATTCACAATCAGTATGATAGGTTATCGAATTAATTGATAATAAAACGTAATTACTTAGTCTATTGCTCGCTTCGCTCGCGTAAAAGGAGGAGAGGTGGTTCATTTTTCGGGCAAAGCCCGAAAAATGAACCACATTTCCCCCTTCGCGCGAGCGAAGCGAGCGCGAAAACCAGCAGTTTAGATTTTATGTATGGTTTCAAAACCGCACTCACCCTTTCTTAAAAAAGAAAGGAATCTTAACAATTTTTTGAACACTATCCTTTGAAAAATAATTTTTCCTAATCTCCAATATATTCCGACCTGCTACCAAACTGTCGGACGGAACATATACCAAAAGCCCACGCTCGGCTGCCTGTGGATGCGTATAAAATTGGTATTCTAATTGAAATTGCTCCACGTTATTGATGTAAATGCGGTTGAATTGTTGATAGGCTGCCAATCTTTCTTTATCACGGATTTCCCGTTGGTCATCGTTCATTTTAAAACGTTCCACCACACCGTATTCTTTTAAGTTGATATGCTCCACTTCTCTCGCAATGGTTGGAATAAAAACCTTTAAAAAATCATCAGTAATGACATCAGATTGTAGGGTGGGCGCGTAAATTTCGGCATCTTTTGCCAAGAGATTTTCGTAGTTAAACGCCAATATTTGGTGCGGTTTGTTGTTGAATGTAAAGTATCTTTTTACTTCAAAATCATTGAAAAAAGAGTAATTTTCCGCCTGTTTCGCCCCCACAAAGCTCATCAAACCCGAAACAATGCCAATAATATACATCCCATATTTTGACTTAGAATTGGAGGTTTGAATAGCATTGATATACCCAACTGGCTTCCTAAAAATGTAAAGAGAAAATAAAGACCCTGCGACAGCACCATATCCCATTAGTATTTTTTCTACACTTTTGTTGTCGGGGTATTTTTTGCCCAAAAATTGTACAACTAATGGTATTAGCACAAGGAAAATCAGGTATGCACCAGCACCAATTGGTAATATATAATCGCTGAGAATCGGAAAATAAGACATTAAGAATCGGAAAAATTGATAAAACGCTAAAATGATGAGCGAGATAGAACTAGCCATAATAATAATGAGCGTCGCCATCGAAAAAAACAAACTGCAATTGGCATCTAATTCCACATTGTACGCCGTCAAATCAGGGTACTTTTCTTTCGCTTTTTCCCAGTATTTTTCGCCCAACCCTTTTTTAGATTGTACGTCAATACCGTTTGGATAAACCGAATTTAGCCCCAACAAGGCAATCCAAATACCTCGAAAAAGGAGATGAATGCCAAAAAAAATAATCAAGCAATCAATGCCCACCAAAAAAAAAAGACTCGCCATATTCAAAAACGAAAATTCGATTTCACCCGATTGAATAATCGAAGAGCTTACCCATTTGATGAACAGGTCGGGCATCTGAAACAAGCCTGTAATGATGAGTCCCGACATAACCAACTCGGCTTGCCAACTTTGTACCTCCAATTCTTTGAGCCATTCGGCACTGCGGGTCTTTGTTTTAGCCTTAATTTCTTCTGGGTTGTGTGTGTTCTCGTAGAAATCCATACTTTTTATGTAAAATTTTTAAAATTTAATCCAAATACTGAGGGGGCTATTACCGCTTCTTATTCACAATTTGCCGCAACGCAGGTTCAATCGCCAAAGCGTGACCATGCCCAAAAGTCACCATAACTCTATCAAAATTAGTCAAAGCATCGTCAATTTTGGTCAATAAAACACTGTCACGCACCATTTTGGAAATCCGCCCGACGGCACAAAACCGACAATCAGGATTGACATAATCAAAGGCTTCGATGTCCACATTTTTAAGGTCAAAAGGCTTGGCCATGTTTTTTTGATACACCGTTTTGAAATGGGCAAAAGAGCGTTGTTCGTCCGTTATTTTTAAGCCATTTTTCAAAAAATAACGATTCATATTTTGGTTAAAAACCGAATCAAAAGGCAGTTTTCCGCCTTTATTATTATAGATAAAAGGCACAATGCAACGCTCCATAATATAATACAAATACCATTCTTCTTGCGTGTGATAGCGGCTCGTGAGCGCAAACTCCTCTTTGGCACTCAAATCACCATTCATCATTTTGACGTGCAAACTGTCCGACCAATACTTCAACGCACCGCTTTCTCCGTCTTTTCCAATGGCTTTTTGGTAATTTTCATAGCGCAAAGAATCAGTATATTGCCCACCTTCATTGAACGTCATTTGCGGTTTCAAATCCCAAAACAAGCGTTGAATCGCCGCAAATTGTGGATGCGTTGCAGGCACTTGGTGGTCGCAACCCACAAAAACAAGCCGCTTTTTACCATTTGAAATATCAATGATATAAGGCGTTTTTATGGAATCAAATAACTGCCCAACTTTGACATAATCCATTGTTTCAAAATGCGTTAGAGCCGTTGATTCGTCTTTTGGGGTCTCTTTGCAGCCGATTAAAAAGATTGAAAAGAGTAGAAAAAAGATTGTTTTGGTCATATTTTATGTGAATTTTAGTAAAAATACTGAGGGGTTATCTTTTAATCCGCGCTGCATCTTCACCCACACCCGACTTCCGTCCTTGGGACTGAAACTTAGATTTGCCAAAATTGTACGTTACCCGCAGCGAGGCATTACGGTTCGGTTGCCGATTCGTGAAATTTATATCTGAATTGTCCACCAAAATTGCCCCTCTGAAAATACTTGTCCAAAAGATGTCATTTGCGTTAAGTTGAACGTTCCATCTATTGTCCAAAAAACTTTTTTGCAAAGCCAAATTGACCGCGCCCATGCCTTTTGACCTAAACAAACCCGCTTGGTTTGGCACATTGTACCACCCCGAAACCTCCAAATTGTAGCCTTTCGGCAAATTAAACATATTGGTCAACCAAGCCGAAGCCGTGAAACCACTGCTTTTATTTTCGCGGTTGTTGATGTCCGCTTGCTCACCCGCGTAAGCCGTGCTTATGTAAACTTGATAGTTCCATTTAGGCAAAATTGGAGCAGAATGACTCACGTCAAAAAAGAACCGTTGCCCTTTGATATTGATTTGTTGCCACGTTGTTAGGTTCGTTTTGTCATTGTACAAAGGGAGTTGAGTCGTTTGATTTTTATAATGATTGTACCCACCAATGAGCATCAAATTTTTATAAGAATACGTCAATTCGCTCGCTGTGCGTATCTGTGGAAACAAAAACGGGTCGCCCAGAGCGACCGTAAAAGGGTCTAAAAAGAATGGGAATGGGTTGAGTTGCCAAACACTGGGGCGCGAGATTTTACGCGAAGTTGCCCATACCAAATTGCTACTTTCGCCGACTTTATATTGCATCGTCAATGTCGGTAAAACGTTCCAATAGTTGCGATTGACCGCCGAATTAACGGCTTCAGAACGCCCTTCCGTAACCGTATTTTCCGCTCGAACGCCCGCCAAAACGCTAAGTTTGTTGTATTGACGACCCAATTGAACAAAAAACATATTGACATTTTCATCAAAATTGAAGACGTTACTACGCCGCGCATCTTTGCCAAAATCGGCATCGGTCAAAGGCGTTTCTCTTGTTGCGTTGGTTTTGAGCAACGTATCAAACCGAATAGTGGATAGGTTCTGCACGTAATTTATCTTAAAACCCGTCTCAAATTGCCAATTTTTAGCCAATAAATCGCTGTAAGTCACATTGAGCGTTTTAAAATTGGAACTAACCCCTTGTTGATTGCGCTGTCTTGTGATGCCACGAACGGGAACATTATTGCGGAGATATTCCGAAATCAAGTCTTGCGAACCCGGTTTTTGGTTGTCGGCAGCCGCCAATTCAACGATAAACTCTTGCTTGTCCGTTTTAAAACGATAGCCCAATAACCCCGTCAAACTTTTACCTTCATCGGTCATTTGATTTGTACTCACCAAAAAAGGTTGTTCAACCCGCCCGATATTTGATTTATTTTGGGCATACGTTCAACTGTTTGAGTTATTGATATCGCCCGTCAATTTGAAGTCAATCGAGTGTTTGGGGTTGATGGTGAATTCCGCACCCGCCACCACATTCAGCCCTCGATACGGGTTTTTTATGTACGAAAATGACTCAAAAATATCTTTTTCGGTCGTCGCTCCTAACACACGGCGGTCGGTCAATTCTTGGTAAGAATCACTTTTCGACAAACCCACGTTGAGCGAGTACGCCATTTTTGGTGTTTTGTAGGTCAAATTGCCCCCAAATTCGCCATTTGTGAAGCGGTGTTGTTGAATCGAACCGTAAACACTGCCTTTGAAGCCCAAGTTTGGGTCGCGTTTCAGCTTGATGTTAATCACCGTCGCAAACGACGATTCGTACTTCGCGGGCGGATTGGGCATGAGTTCGATGCTCTCTATTTGTTCGGGGGCGAGCGAGCGCAAATAGTTTTTTTCTTGTTCTGGCGACATCCGCAAATCTCGACCGTCAATCAATATTTTCGGACTCGTTCCTCGAAAAGAAATATCGCCATTCGTATTGACCAACAAGCCTGGTGAACGGCGCATAATTTCAAGCGCATTGACCGACGTTTTAAACATTTTGGCATCAACATTCACGATAATATTGCCCATTTTTTGTTGAAAAACGGGTTTATTGCCCAGTACTACAAATTCTGACAAGGCTTTATCATCGGTTGTTAAAGCCAAATCTTTTAAATCCAACTCATTTTGATTGACCGTAATCACCAACGGTCCTTTAGAAATCTTGCGGTACTCGACGCTCGATACCATAATAATATAGCTGCCTTCCGCCAAATTATTGAGGGAAAACAAGCCCAAAGAATCGGTAATCGCTCCCTTCACAAGCGAAGAATCCTCCGCCAACAACAGAGCGACACTCGCAAATTCGACGGGTTTTTGAGACGTACTGTCAACGGCGCGACCTTTAATCGTACCGTTCGTTTGGGCATTTATGAGTTGGCTTAATAGTAAAAATAAGAATAGTAGCTTTTTCATAACGTTTTTATTAAATTTTTAGAAAGTATTCAAGAGGTTGACTGTGTTGGTTGTAGTTTTGTTACAAGGACATTTTTTGATAAAAATACTGAGGGGGTCGAATTCACAACGTAAACGCCAAATTCGTATAATTGCCTTCCTTTGCCGTATTTTTAGCGTTAGGCGGCGGATTTTGCCAATCATTTTCGCCCACTACAAACTTAAATTGGTAGGTTTTTCCTTTCTCAAATTGAGAAACGGGCAGCGTCAATTCAAATTTATCCGCCCCAATATTTTGCAACATATAACCCGTTTCATTGGCTTTCCAACTGTTAAAACTACCCGCAATTGAAACCGTTTTTGCTTCCTTTTGAACGCCTGTCAACTGGTAATCAAACACAATATTATTATCTTTCACTTTATAACCAATCACTTTCAATTTGCCGACTTTGGCATTGGGTGGCACGTTGGAAAAGACCATTTTTCGGGCATATTTTTCGTCTTTTTTATTCAAATAACCCGATTCCAAGAGAAATTGACGCGTTTTTTCTTGGTCGGCAAAATCCCATTCAAGCATATCTTTGAACGCTTTTTTCTTATCTACGGCTTTGTTATAATAACTTTTACAGATTTGATAGCCCACAAAATAGCCCAAATCGTTAATCGTCGTGCCGTTGACCGTCCGTGCTGCGTAGAGCCAACCGTAATAGTTTTCACGCCCTTCGATGAGGTGCATATATTTTTTAAAATCCGCCCAAATCGCCGCTTCGTTTTTCAGACCAAAGGCAGTGTGATTCGTTGGAAAGAGTTCCGCCAAAGTCCGTTCATTGTAAACCAGTTCTGCCCCAAAATCAGCCATGCCTTCTTGAATCACCGCCGCTAACAAAGTACTGCCTTCGATTTTTTGGAGCGTATGAATAAACTCATGCGACACTATTTCGATAGCCCAATCGTCTGTTTCATTCGCCGCGACCTCCGTGCCAATCAGCGCGTGATTGCCTTTGAGCGTACCGCCCGAATTGCCAATGCCGACGACATAATAAATCGCGCCACCTTTAAAATCGTCGTAGAGTTCACGTAAACGCGCCAGTTTTTTATCCAAAATCGGCTTTTGTTTCATAACGGAAAGCATTTGGGGACGTTTCACCTCCAAACTCGCCTTGTTTTGAATCATCATTTTAAGCCATTTTTCGGGCGTTCCCCCGCGCAGTTCTTGCATTTCTTTCAACCCCACCGACCCTCGGTCTTCGTAAAGCGTTTTGATAAAATGGAGTTGTCGGGCGGTATCTTTCGTGGTTTGAACACTGTCGTAGGCTTCCCAAAAGTTAACGACATCGCTGATAGAAACGGTGACTTCTTGGGCAAAAGCTGTTTGAGTCAAAAAAACTAAAAGAAGCAAAGCATTTTTCATAGACTGATTTTTTTTATTTGAATTTTTTATTTGGTTTATTGATTTTCAACGGTTTAGATTTCCTAAATCTGTATAGCATTTATAAACGTCGCTATCACGATACTGAGTGGTATCTATCACACCCTATTCTTCCCAAACTGCGCCGACCAAACCGCTTTCTTCTTGATAAAAACCACAAAACAAACGCCCACAATCAGCACAAAACTCCACGCCACGATTTGCCAAAATGTACCCAATTTTGGCACTCGAATAAAACTTTCAGCCGCAAAAGCCGCGTATAAACCCGCTACCGACCAATACATTCGGGTAAAGTGGGTTTCGTAATCCTGCGGTGTGCGCTGTTTTTTTAGCATAGGAAACATACCCATTACAAGTGAAAAAACCGCCACCAACGAAAAACCGTGAAAAAGCCCAAATTTGCCAAATAGACGGTAAATACCAAAAGACGAAACAACCAAAACAACCATGCTCGCCACGTAGAGATAACCTACTTTGCGGTGGATAGGCGTTCCTTTTTTCATCAACAAAACTGCTCCGCCAAATAGGACGGCTGCGATACCCGCAATGAAGTGCGTGAGACCGATATTGTCTCCATAAAGTGTATTCATTTTGTCATTTTTAAAGATGATAATATGTCTGCAATTAAGCACTTTATGACTCTATCAGCAAAAAAAATTTGACTAAAACAAGAAAAAAACGGACGAACACGAAGAAAAAACGGCTGAATACTGAGGGGGAATCGGTGAAACCTGAAAGGTTTAAACATGAATAGCCCCGAATAACAATTCGGGGAATAGTGTGACTGTTTTTTTCACAACTCCGAAGGAGTTGAACAAAAGTCATAAGTTCAACTCCTTCGGGGTTGTGAGAATATCTCTCATCTCTCACTCCCCGAATTGTCATTCGGGGCTATTCATGTTCAACGCTTTCAGCGTTTTAAGACGTATAACTAACGGACAGAATTCAAAACTTGACGCAAGTTGTTTGCGATTATTTACCGTTGCTCACTTAGGACGCAATTAACCCCTAATTTTTTTCAATGCCGCTTCCAAAATTGTATCAACACCTTTGTCCATATCGGCTTTAGTCATATCAATTTTAATTGTCGGCGGAACACCGTTTTCGATATTAAAACCTTGATTGTCAAAGGTTTGACTGGACGAAACCCGCAATGTCCAACCATTAGAAAGTTCCGTATAAGTAGGAATACCACCGCCACCACCCGAACTGTCACCCATGAGCGTGACGTTGGGCAATGCTTTCATGGTAAAAGGGAAAAAATTGGCGGCACTGTAACTTCTCTGATTAATGAGAACGACGACGGGTTTATCCAAAAATTTTGTAATGCCCGCCGTTGGGGTCAAATAGGCATCGGCTTTGCTGAACGCGTTGTGTGCCTTGCCGTTTTTGTTCCATTCTTGCCCAATTTTGGTTTTTTCTCTGCAAAAACGTTCGGCAATCGCACTCACGTTGGCTTTTGAACCGCCGCCGTTGTCTCGAATATCAATGATAAAACCTTTCTTACCTTTGGCTTTTTCCATGATGTAGTCCAAATTGGCTTTGCTAAAATCATCGGAAAATGAGCCATAATAAACGTAAGCCACATCGCCAAAATCCATGTACTCAAACCCACCGATAAACTGTTGTTTGTCTTTGTAGTAATTCCGCAAAATGATGTTTTTGTCAAAATTTGGCGGCGCATTGAGAAACCAATCCCAAGTGCGCGTCCTGTCAAATGTCGTTTTGATGTTAACATGACCGTCTTTGAGGTTGTCGAGCATTTCGTCGCACACTTTCAAAAAATCTTCGTCGCTCATGCTTTCACTAACGCGCGATTTGTACTGGGTTTTTAAGGCGTTCCAATCTATTTTTTTGTAGTCGAAAAAGGAATATTTTTCGTCCGCAAATTTCCAGATTTGCTCAAAAACGGCTTGTTTGGAAGTGTTAGGTTCTGTTGTCATCCATGCTTTTTCGCAAGAAGACATCATAAAGGTTAGGGCGGAAAAAAGGCTGAATATGATTAATTTTTTCATTTTTTGATTGAATTTAGTTGGAAAATTTATTTCACGGACTGAAGTCCGTGCTACCTTCGTGCTACCTTTTATCGCCATTTATCTAAGGTTGCTAAGACGTGTAGTGTATGCGTTCCAGTCGTTACGTGGTGGTCATTGCCACTGGCAAAACGATTGAGCCGCCACTCATAACCAACGCGGTATTGACGCATCGGATAGCGTTTGGAGGTGGGCAAATTGAGCCAAACTTGGGTTTGTGGCAAGAATGAATTATGGAGCGAAAAAAAACTGAAATTAGGCACTTTATCAAACGAATAGCTGTAATCGGGCAGCAAATTCACCACGCCCAGCAAAGGCAATCGCGCCGAAACTTCCAGTTGAAGCGGACGATTGAAGAGCTTAAAATCGCGTTTGTAGTGGCTTGAAACGCCCAAATTTGCGAAGACTTCAGATGTGAGGATATTGTTGCTGAGTTCGGGTTTTATTGTAACATTAGCGTTCATTTGCACCATGCCGCCGATGTGGAAGTTCTCAAAAAAGGCTTTTTTCAAGTAATCGTAGCCAAATTGCGCTGTCACCGAGTGTCCCAAAGAGGTGCTTTCGGCAGCTTTCAACAGGTTGTAAGATGCGCTACCATAATTACGCGTCATCGTGCTGTACAGAAAGCGTTGCCGTTCGTTTGACAATGCCAAACCGACACCCGAATAAACCAAAGGCGACACAACCGTATGTTGCTCATTTTGATAGACGAAGCCGAAAGATTTGGCGTTAAAAACGTGGGTGTTTGCCAAGCGTTCGGCGCGGCGGTCTATTCTCGCTTGTCGTTTAGCAGAAATGCTTGTGTCTTTTGACTGCGCGAAAAGACCGACAGCAAAAACAAGTTGACAAAATAGTAATAATGCAATTTTCTTCATCGAAAATGTTTGTTAAGTGATTGAAAATACCAAAAATACTAAAAATACTGAGGGGGTTAAAATGACTTGCCCTTTCTGAATTGACATCTTAAAACCTTCCTCCCCCTATCTCTCTTTGAAGCCGTGATAGTCACCCAAAAACTTAAATGCCTCAAAAGTGATGGCACTACGTTTGGTGTTTTCGGCGTAACCATAAGCCGAAATAAAAGCAGTCGCGCCGCTGCCACCGAGTTTGTAATCATTAATTTTTCCATCTTGCAAAACTTGGGTTGATCCACTATTGTGCGTGTAGTACTGCGTAACGCCCACTTCTAATTGAGCAAAGCGGTGGCGGGTATTGCCATTTTTAACGGCGTAAGGTTGAGCAGTTGCCAAAAAACTTAAAAAGAGAAGTGCGAGAATCAAGTGCGTTTTCATAAGCCAAAAATTGTTTAATAATTGATTAAATTAATTTCTTTTGATGGCTCAAAGATGCACCGCGTTTCAAATCACGACAAAAAGAACTAACTGAACTGCACTTTTTGAGGAGTGAAGTGTCGAAAATACTGAGGGGGTAAAACAAAGGCAACTTGCGCCAAGTTTAAAACTTGGCGCAAGTTATTTCGCTACGACAACACAAATTCTTATCCTTGCTCCACCGCCTTTTTGAGCAACTGCATACCTTGCTCATTGGTGTCTTCCATGCCTTTTTTTGCACCAAAAAGCCACATGAAAAACGCATCAACTGCTGCTGATTCCACCTTGAAATCTTGCGTTACTTCGATGCCATTGGGCGTTTCTTTAAACGTATAGTTGAATGTCGGTTTGGCAACAAATGGCTTTTGAATGTCGCATTTCATACCCACAAAACGAAAGGTATCAATTTTTACAATCTCTTGAAAACCAAGGTCTTCGCCACCATTTCCGTTCCAATGGTACTGTGCGCCCACCAAGCCATCTGTACCTTTAACCTCATATTTTTGAGCAGGGTCTTGTGCCAAGAAAGGCGACCATTTCGGGAAATTTTTGAGATAGCGCACCATGTCAAATGTTTCGTTAATCGCGCCTTTCACGGTGACTGTTTTGACGATTTGGATAGTTTTCAAATCAGAGGATTTGTACAAACCAAATCCGATGAAGGCAATAAGTGCCGCTACAATGCTGATGATGATTTTTTTCATAATGTTTATATTTTAATATATTTAAGATAATAAAGGTAGCACGGACTTTAGTCCGTGCATTGAATATGTATGAATGTGAAGGTAGCACGGACTTTAGTCCGTGCATTGAATATGTATGAACGTGAAGGTAGCACGGACTTTAGTCCGTGCATGAATGTGCGTGAACGTGAAGGTAGCACGGACTTTAGTCCGTGCATCAATGTGCGTGAACGTGTATGAATCACGGACTAAAGTCCGTGCTACCATTTACACCCCAAATTGGGTCAAATGGTGGTCAATATGCTTATAAAACAAGTTATTCCACTCTGTTGACGTCATTTCGCCAAAAATCATTGATACCCGACCGTCAAAATGTTTCTCGCCCAACTGCACCGTTTTGTTGATGTACCCGATTAAGCGTTTTTTTTCCACATCAAAATTTCTGTCATCTTTGATGATAAATTCGGGTGCGGTTGAAGCATTTTTTTTGTAAGGTTTTTCGTTTACCAAGCTGCCTTTTACAAGGTTTCTCAAAATGAATCCCATGAAAAAATTGGGCTTGCTGTGCTTTTCCTCGAAAGCAAATTCAAAGGTGACATTTAAATGTGCCAACATTTGCGTGGCGTTCATTTTGCCCCATTGTGGCTGAGTAGCTTTCGACACATTGTTGATACGTGCTACAACTGCATCAGAAACGGGTGCCGTGAAAATATTTGGTAATGCCATTGTTTTTTATTTTTTATAATTAGTAAAATATTGATTGTTTGTTACAGCTTGTCTTCTTGCCTTGATTATGACACAAAGGTAAGAGGGTGTCAAAAGGTGATTCTTGTCATAGGACAAGAAAGCGAAAAATGGAAAAAATATTTTTTAAAGACAATTTATTACCCCCTCAGTATTTTTCGATTTTGAAACCATACATAAATTCAAAATACGCATTAAAAGGCATTTTTGCGCTCGCTTCGCTCGCGTAAAAGGAGGAGAAGGTGGTTCATTTTTCGGGCTTTGCCCGAAAAATGAACCACATTCCCCTTCGCGCGAGCGAAGCGAGCGCGAAACCCAGCAGTTTAGATTTTATGTATGGTTTCAAATTTTTAGATATATGATAAGGTGTAAAAAAAGAATGGTCGGCGGTGCAAAAGCAGGAATGAAACAAAACGGGAATTGCCCCAAAGTATCAACACCTTGTGCGCCCGTTTCTATCGCAATTTTTGTCAAAACAAAAGCCATGACCGCAATGCAAATGATGTCCAAAAAACCAAAAGTGTTCCACACAAGGGTCAACTTTCGGGCGTAAGGTTTATTGGTTTCAATGGCGTTTGCGACAAAAACACTCGTAATTGCTGTCAAAATATCACCTAAACCCGCAATCAATGCAAATGTTAGTGGTATTGCGCCGTAAAATGCCAAGATAATGAAAAAGCCACCGATAAGCCGAAAGCCATGCAGCCGCACCAAATCAGCCGTTTGGATATTCGCCACAATCTTTTTGCAAATCGGCAAATTGAAAACCACAAGAGTCAAAAACAGCAGCAAGGGCAAGGTAGAAACTTGCAAAATCTTGGGCGGCAGACTCTCTTCGGCAAATACGCCTTTGAAACAAGCCACGGCTACGTAGGTAAAATACACGCCGTAGAAGCCCAAAATAGTCCAAAATACGCTATTATACTGAGGGGTCGGCGCACCTTTTTTGCCCAATAAAGCTATCAAAAAGACAGGAATTGGGATAAGAATTAAGAACAAAAGAGAGATGCCAAAAGGCACAGCAGAAGTGAAAGTTGGATTCATTTTTTTTCAGCAATTTCTTTTCTAATACGGCTTAAAGAGGTGTCTGTGATGCCCAAATACGTGGCAATTTGTTTCAAAGGAACATTTTGCAACAAATCAGGTTTGTCTTTTACGAGTTGCAAATAGCGGTCTTTTGCGGGGTCAACAATCACAGAGACGGAATGATTTTTCAACTCAAAAAAGTTGTTGACCAAGCGGGTACGCCCCACTTCTCGAAAGGCTTCGATGTGAAATAATTTCATAAAATCTTCAAAATGGATTTTCCACGCCACGCAAGGCGTAATGGCTTGAATGTCTTCTCGACAAGGTTTTTTCAGAAAGTAGGAGTACCAGTCAATCACAATATCCATAGGACTAAAAAATTTGGTGGTAATGTCGTTGCCCTCCAAATCAATCGCGTAAGACCGCGCAAAACCGCTTTCCATAAAATAATAGTAGCCAGCAACGTTACCCTGTTGGATAAAATAATCGTTTTTACGAAATTCTACTCTTTTGTATTGCTTGAAAATGGTCTCTAAGTCTTCTCTTTTAAAACTTTTAGAATTGAATACTTGGTTTAAAAAAGGCGCGGTTTCTTGCATAATAGTTAATTTTAAGTAATGACTTAGCCCGCGCTCGCTTCGCTCGCGCGGAGGGAAGAAAAGGTGTAAACAATAAAGCATGGATTGTCAACTTGCATCAAGTCAAATATTTACGGCGTAATGTTTCAAAACACTTGCAAAAATGCACTTTATCGCTCTTTAATCCTTTAAAAATTTTACCAACTACCTAAAAAAAACGACGAAAATACGTAATTAATCTAAATTTTGTGGTAGTCACTCAAAACGCGCCGCCTTCGGCGGCGCGGGGAGTTTTTTTCGGAGCGAGGTTCCGCGTTTTTATACCACAAAACTTAGATTAATTACTGAGCCCATAGCTCGCTTCGCTCGCAAAAAAGGGAAATGTGGTTCGTTTTTCGGGCAAAGCCCGAAAAACGAACCACCCCTCCTCTCTCCTGCGAGCGAAGCGAGCTACGGGCTAAGTAATTACAATATTTTGAGCCTAACGGCTCATCAAGTTCGTGCGTTTATTGAGCCGTTAGGCTCAAAATGTTTATAACAAGTACTAAAACCAAGTGTTCCCCTTGACACAGCGTGTCAACATGTGGTAAATGCACAAATCATTTACAGAAAGGAATTTTATGTAGGGTGTCAAAATAAATTTCTGAATCTTGGCGCATTTTAGTATTTTCAAGATACATTGTGATACTTTTGTAATGACTAAACTGCTATTTTGCATCGGTAAAAATCATAAATTAAACGTAATTACTTAGTCACGCGCTCGCTTCGCTCGCGCAAAAAAAGGGAATGTGGTTCGTTTTTCGGGCTTTGCCCGAAAAACGAACCACATTCCTTTTTTTTGCGCGCGAAATCTGTTTACATCCCGAAAGCCTTAGGGAGATCTATGGGCTAAGTAATTACAATCAAACAATCACCTATGTGGCGTGACACGATAAAACTTCTTAGAATTCCGTTTTCTTTTTTCCTTATGCCCGTATTTTTGTTGGCACTCAGTCAAGCCGAATCGCTGAATACGGTGAAGGCATGGTGGGCTTTTTTTATCATTCATTTGCTGATTTACCCCGCCAGTAATGGTTACAATAGTTACGTTGACCGCGACGAAACACCCATTGGCGGCTTAGAAAAACCGCCGATGCCGACTGAGCAATTGTTTTATGCAACGCTTTTTATGGACATGCTCGCCATCATTTTAGCTTTCGTTTTTGTGAAACCGTTGTTCGCATTGTGCCTATGTGTGTGCGTCACAATGTCGCGGGCTTACAGTGCGCGACAAATTCGTTTGAAAAAATACGCTTACGGAGGCTTTTTAGTTGTCGCCATTTTTCAAGGTGCTTTTACTTATTTTATGACAAGTGTAGCGGTCAATAACGATGATTTTCAATGGAATACAACATATATGTGTGTTCTACTCGCTGCCTCTTTTCAGATTGCGGGGGTTTATCCTTTGACCCAAATCTATCAACACCAAGAAGACCTTCGGGACGGCGTTACAACAATTAGCTATAAATTGGGTTACAGAGGTACGTTTTTTTTTTCGGCTCTGATGTTCGGATTGTGCATGTTGTCCTATTTTTTGTATTTTAATGCAACGGGGCAACTGTCCTCATTCTTTATTTTGCAAGCCTGTTTTTTACCGCCAACTTTGTTCTTTATTTGGTGGTTTTTGCAGGTTTTTAAAAACACGCAAAATGCCAATTTTAGAAACACCATGCTGATGAATTTGATAGCGTCGGTGTGTATGAGTTTGTGTTTTTTAATTCTTTTTTTAAAACCATACATAAAATTCTAAAACGCATAAAAGTACCCCTTTGCGCTCGCTTCGCTCGCGCAAAGGGGGAGAGGTGTTTCATTTTTCGGGCTTTGCCCGAAAAATGAACCACATTCCCCCTTCTCGCGCGAGCGAAGCGAGCGCGAGAAGCAGCAGTTTAGGTTTTATGTATGGTTTCAAAATTCTTTTTTTAAAATAGTAAATATTTAGTCACGCGCTCGCTTCGCTCGCGGAGAAGCGGAGAGGTGTTTCATTTTTCGGGCTTTGCCCGAAAAATGAACCACATTCCCCTCTTTTGCGAGCGAAGCGAGCAATAGGCTAAGTAACTACTTAAAATATTAATGTGGCAATGAGTCATATCTGGTGCATCGAAACGGCTAATCCTGAATTTTGTCACACAAGAGAAAATTTCACCGAATTTTACTGCAATGCCGCAGGCGAGGCGGAGCGCACAAAACGCAAAATCCGTGCAGTTGCCCACAAAAGCGGCATTGACACGCGCTATTCCGTCATCAAAGATTTTTCGCTACCCCCTCAGTATTTTTCGTTTTTTCCACAAAATCCTTTGCTCACTCCCGCCCCTTCTTTGACGCAACGGATGCAGATTTACAAAAAAGAAGCCCTATATTTGGCAGAAAAAAGCGTTCGCAAAATCAAAAGTTTTGAGACGCTAAAAAACGAGATTACGCACATCGTCACCGTCACTTGCACGGGGCTTTTTGCACCAGGGTTGGATATTGAATTAATGCAAGTCCTTGATTTAAAACCAACTACGCAACGCAGTAGCATTAATTTCATGGGTTGTAATGCGGCAATGTTGGCGTTGAAACAAGCGCATCAAATTTGTCGAAGCGAAGACAATTCCTTGGTTTTAATCGTCTGCGTTGAGTTGTGTACGCTTCATTTTCAAGGTGCGTTTGACGACGATTATTTGATTTCAAATCAAATCTTTGCGGACGGTGCGGCGGCAGTTTTAGTTGGTTCAAAACCCGCTTCTGAACAAGCGTTTGAACAAATTGGGGAAAGTTTGAAAGTTTCTCCAAGTTCAAAAGTTTCAAAATCTTTCAAATCCGTAGCCATAAAATCCTTCAAGTCTTTGGTCATTCACGAAGGGCGCGACGAAATGGCGTGGCAACTTTCGGAAGAAGGTTTTAAGATGAATTTGACGAGTTATGTCTCGCCACTCATCAATAAATACATGCCGATTTTGTTGGAAGGTATGGAACTCAACGCCGAAAAAACGACGCATTGGGCGGTACACCCAGGTGGCAAAAAGATATTGGACGATTTTTGTAAAACAATCAATATCAACCCATTAGCATTGAAAGCGTCTTACGAAACGCTCCGAAACTTCGGCAATATGTCATCACCTACAATCCTTTTTGTTCTGAAAAACTTATTGGAAAACACCGACATACTGAGGGGGGAAGACATTATAACTGCCGCCTTTGGACCGGGTCTAAACATCGAAACTGCCGTATTGACTTATGTTTAAAAATCGCCATTATACCAAAGAATTGTTGGACAACAACGACATTCCACCGCTTGATTTGTACCAAAATTTGAAAGAATTGGACTTCATCAACACATGGCTTGGTGGCTACGCTATTTCGCTCAATGTCTTGAAACGCGTGTTGCCCCGAAACAGGAAAACGGTCTTGGTGGACATCGGTTGTGGCGGCGGCGATACGTTGAAATACATCGCCCATTGGAACAAAAAACAGGGCTTCGATTTGGACTTAATCGGCGTGGACTTGAAGCGCGATTGCACGGTTTATGCCGAAACAAACAAACCCAATCAGTCCATAAAATTCATCACCGATGACTATCGAAATGTGCATCTGCACTTAGAAAAGATAGACATTCTACATGCTTGTTTATTCTGTCATCACCTCACGGAAGAACAAATTTTGGACTTGATTCAGTACGCTCAAAAACAAAAAATAACGTTGATTGTCAATGATTTGGAAAGAAATTCGATTGCTTATTACGCCATAAAATTTTTAACGCAGTTGTTTTCAAAATCGTATTTGGTCAAAAACGACGCCCCACTTTCGGTACTGAGGGGGTTCAAAAAAAAGGAATGGTTAGAGCTTTTGGGACAGTCTGGAGTGAGCCGTTTTGAGGTGCGTTGGCGATGGGCATTTAGGCATCAAATAGTCGTATATCCGTTATAAAATTATAATCCCTTTCGCTTTAATTTCTTGTTCAACAAAGCCATTATCTTTACCTTCAAAATCAGCGATGCTATAAGTATGCGTTTCAATATCGCAATATATTCTCTTTGTTTTAATATTTTGAATAAGGCGATTGTCGAAAAAACGGATACCTTCAAATTCATCAACGGACAAAGCAAGGTCAATATCAGACCATTCAGTTTGTTCATTTCTGGCATACGAACCAAACAAGATGGCATGACGAACGTGTAAACCCTTCGCTTGAACCTCCGCAATGAAGCGTTTTGCAAGTGCTATAGCAGATTGCTGATTAAGCTGTTTTTGAGTTCCTTGACTCGTTCCAGCAGTATTTGCGTGAATTGTAGCGTGCATAGTTGAGCAATTCTAAAGTGATAATCTGGGTAACGACCTTCCATTTGAAAAATTTCCATATCGTCTAAAATGTTAATTTCGTCTTCTGATAAAGTCAAATCAATTCTATCTTTTAAAGATATTAGTCTATGAATACGCGGTGGATAATCCCCTGTATTATCCTTTACCCAATGCGCTTTTAGCAATTTTTCAAGCACTAAATGTGCAAAGAATAAACTTTGTAAATAATCTTTTTTCTCAAAAAGATGTTCAGATGCTATCCAATCTGAATCGGCAGTTTTTCGCCAATAATCAATATGGTCTTGTTTGTGCATTTTCTCAAAAAATATGATTCTGATAAGTCAGATACGATTATTTTTTTGAAACCATACATAAAATCTAAACTGCTGGTTCTCGCGCTCGCTTCGCTCGCGCGAGAGGGGGAATGTGGTTCATTTTTCGGGCTTTGCCCGAAAAATGAACAACCTCTCTTCCTTTTGCGCGAGCGAAGCGAGCGCAAAAGTGCCTTTTAATGCGTATTTTGAATTTATGTATGGTTTCAAAATTATTTTTACAAAAATAAGCGATTTTTAGAAAAAACAAAAATAATTTGTACCTTTTTAATGAATCAAGGTAAATATTGAGCTTCCGTGTATTTTGCTCGCACAACGGCAGGAGCAGAGGTGGTTCATTTTTCGGCTTCGCCGAAAAATGAACCACATTCACCTCTTTGCGCGAGCGAAACGAGCGGATGACCTTGAATCATTAAAAAGATACTATAATTTAGCGTTTTATGCTTTTTTTAAATAATTGAACCATAAATTCATTTTTCTAATATGAAACAAGAAGAAAAATTGAGCAACATTTCTTACGACTGTGCCATCATTGGCGGTGGTTTAGCGGGGCTTTGTTTGTCGGTTCAACTGGCAAAACATGGGCATCAAGTTGTTCTGTTTGAAAAAAACGCGTACCCTTTCCACAAGGTTTGCGGCGAGTATATTTCGATGGAAAGTTGGGCTTTTTTAGAACGATTGGGCGTGCCTTTGTCCGATTGGTCATTGCCCAAAATCAACCGATTGGGCGTGAGTTCAACGCAAGGTTTTATGTTGAACGCGGATTTAAAACTGGGTGGTTTTGGCGTAAGTCGCTATACTTTGGATAATTTTTTGGTCCAATTGGCGCGTGAAAATGGGGTAACTATTTTTGATAATTGTAAAGTTCAAGATATTGATAATCAAATAATTAAAACAAATAAAGGCATTTTTGAAGCCCGAATCATGGCGGGTAGTTATGGTAAAATCAGCCCGTCGTTTATGGACAAACAAGACGCGCCTAAAAAGAACTACATTGGTGTAAAATACCACATCGAAACCGATTTTCCAGACGACCGAATCGAATTGCACAACTTCAAAGACGGCTATTGCGGCATTTCAAAAATTGACAAAAATCAATACTGTCTGTGCTATTTGACGACCGCCGACAATCTCAAAAATCACGGCAAAGACATCGCGCAAATGGAGCAATCGGTGTTGATGCGCAACCCTTTTTTAAAACGTATTTTTAAGGAAAGCACTTTTCTTTTTGACAAACCCGAAGTCATCAGCAACGTCACTTTCAACGCCAAAACGACCTTCGCAAACGATGTGATTTTGTTGGGTGACGCGGCGGGTGCAATCGCACCGCTTTGTGGCAACGGCATGAGTTTGGCAATGCGCGCCTCTTACCTTTTAACGCCTCTAATTAGCGATTTTTTAAATGAAAAAATGTTAAAAACGCAATTAACAAAGCAATATGATGAACTTTGGCGGGGACAATTTGCCAATCGCATCAAGGCGGGCTACTATATTCAACACGTTTTTGGAAACAATACGATGACTCATTTGAGTTTGAAATCGCTGGACTTTTCGCCTTTTTTGCTGCAAAAACTTATTGATTTGACGCACGGACAGCCGTTTTGAGTCTGAGAGCTTAGTTAAATAATACATATTGTCTTTTCACAAATTTGTCGATTTTCTGCAAATCGAGTCAAAAAAATTTTTATTTTTATTTATAAATTTCTATTTTTGCACAAATAATTCAAATTTAAAAAAATGATAGTCGAATTCAGCGTAAAAAATTTCAGGTCAATCCATAGTTTGCAAACAATAAGCTTTGCCTCAACGAACTTAAAAAGTTCTGAGGAGAACAAAATTGTAGATTCAAATAACATTGTTTCCGACAATGGCGTGAAGCTATTGAAGACAATAGGAATATACGGTGCAAATGCAAGTGGAAAAAGTAATATCATCAAAGCACTTGAATTTTTTTGTGAAGCAATTTCTAACTTACCAAGCCCAGAATCAAGACTTTCTAAAGTGGCGCAACCTTTTTTATATCAAGATGATTCAGAAAATACGGAATCATTTTTTCAGATTGTATTGATGATTGAAGGGAAAAAATACAGATACGGATTTACTGTGAAAAGAAAAACCGAAGCAGATAATGATTCAAATATTAGCAGAGAAATCATCACAAGTGAGTGGTTATTTGGTCTTAAAAATACAAATCAAGGAAAATATTTTACGCGGAAAAATTTAGAAATTGATAAAACAAATTTACCAAGCAATGAAAATATCGCTCAATTAGAGTACGAACACACATTATTTTTGACTCATGCCGCTTCTTACAATAAGGGTATTTGCGCTCAAATCCGAAATTTTATAAGAGGATTGGTTACTTATGAATTAAGTGTACGTAGTGATTCTCATCGGTTTCATTCAATAAAACATATAGAAGATGCTGAGTTAAAACCTAAATTTTTAGACTTTTTAAGGGCATTTGGACTAAATTACGATGATATTTATTTTAAAAAAGAAGGAAGTAATGGCGCAAATAATCACCTTTCGTTAGAAAAAATTTTCTTGACCAAAAAATCTTGTCATGACGAAAAAATAAATATTACCTTGAATATGCAGGAGAACGAATCAGACGGCACCAAGAAGCTATTTGATATTGCAGGGCTACTTCTTCATGCGTTCAATATCCAAATCAGTGGACTAATAGTTTTAGATGAGATAGATAGTAATTTTCATCCTTCGTTGTTGATTAAGTTAATTGGTCTTTTTAACGACCCAGAAATTAACAAATCTAATGCACAATTATTGTTCACAAGTCATGACACCAATCTTATGAGTCCTTCTTTGATGAGAAGAGACCAATTTTACTTTGCTGAGAAAGAGACAAATGATGGAACAAGATTGTATTCTTTAGCTGAATTGAAAGGCATTAGAAATGATGCAGATTTTGCAAAACAATATTTAGCAGGGTTCTATGGCGGCGTACCGACGCTTTCAGAATTTTTGTCTGATAAAAACTTAGAGCATAATGGAACCTTGGGATATTAAAATAGACGATAGTAGAAAAGAAGATTCAAAAAAGGTGTTCATCATTTTTTATGAAGATAGGGGCTGTAGAGCCTGCCTAATTTTTGAAACATGTTCATGCGAAAGATGTCCATGATGTCTACACACGGCAACAAAAAGCAACACCACGCCCAAGTGGACTTATGCAACCGAATTTTTCAGGAAAAAGAAGGGTTAGCTTGAAGTAGATGAAATCAATGGGGTTATTAGAGAAGTATTGAAATTTGATGACGGGGCGCAAGTTTGGTGCGTATTTGACCGAGATAGAGAACCAAACGATGGAAAAGACACAGCATTTAACGATTCTATAAGAACCGCAAACGCCAAAGGTATTAAGACCGCTTGGAGTAATGATGATTTTGAATTATGGATTTTGCTTCATTTTGAAGACGTTGACCCTAATAATCCTGATTATTTGAGCAGAGAGAAAGTATTATGAGTTGCTTAACTGAAATTTTGAAAGCAAAGTCTGCCTGCACGAAACAAAGTTTCAACACCAGAGATTTGATTATTATACGACAATGAAGTCAAAAAAGAACTTCCTTACATATACCTATAAATTAATGAAAGGAAGCCTTGATATTGCCATTGACAGAGCCGAAAAATTAGAAGCGTTCCATTTTGCAGGTTCTCCTAAACCTCTGCATCAGCATTGTCCATGTGCAAAAGTACATCTGTTGGTAAAAGAATTAATAAGCCCGCTTGAGTCTTAAAATATTTCCTAACTTGTTTACTGAGGGGTCTATTTTGTCGCTAAATGCTTCAAAATAGTCCCCTCGTAATTTTATGAATTCGGGTCATAAATGTCCTATTTTTGTAAAATTAGAACATTTGGGTTTAAAATCGTTTGACTTTTCGCCTTTTTTACTTCTAAAACCTGTTAATCAACCATGACTTTATAAGTCGGGTCTTCCATAATATTTACATCAATCACCTTATCCGCATTTTGCAACAATTGCCGACAATCCGCGCTCAAATGCCTCAAATGTACTAGTTTTCCTGCCTTCAAATAGCGTTCGGTGAGTCTATTGACACATTCAATGGCACTCATATCATTGATACGGCTTTCTTTGAAATCAATGATGACTTCGTTGGGGTCATTCAAAACGTCAAATTTTTCGGTAAAAGCAGCCGTTGAAGCGAAGAATAAAGGTCCATAAATCTCGTAATGTTTTACGCCTTCGCCATCAACAAATTTTCTTGCACGGATGCGTTTGGCACTTTCCCAAGCAAAAACTAAGGCAGAAATAACGACACCAATCAAGACAGCTAAGGCTAAATTGTGGAGTAAAACGGTAATGAGAGCGACCAACATACCGACAAAAATATCGTGTTTCGGCATTTTGTTAATCACACGAAAACTTGCCCATTCAAACGTACCGATTGCCACCATTATCATCAGACCCGTCAAGGCTGCCATCGGCATTTTTTCAATTAAATTGGCTCCAAACATCACAAAAACCAAGAGCATCACGGCGGCAACAATACCCGATAATCTTGCCCTCGCGCCACTCGATATATTGATTAAACTTTGCCCAATCATGGCACAACCGCCCATGCCCGAAAACAAGCCCGATAGGAAATTTGCCACGCCTTGCGCTACGGCTTCTTTGTTGCCACGCCCACGAGATTCTGTTATTTCGTCTATCAAGTTTAAAGTCAAAAGGCTTTCAATCAAACCAACGGCTGCCACAATCAAAGCATAAGGCAGTATAATTTGCAAAGTTTCAATCGTAAACGGAATGTTTGGAATGTGAAACGGTGGAAAACCACCTTGTATGGAAGCAATATCGCCAACGGTTGTGGTGTCAATGTTAAACGCCGTGACTAAGCCAAAAATGGTCAAAATAGCCACCAAAGAGGCAGGTACTACTTTTGTCAATTTGGGCAAACCCCAAATAATGAGCATCGTCAAGCCGACCAAACCCAACATTATCATCAAAGGCGTCCCTGTCATCCATTGAAGCACCCCGTCCGTATTTTTGGTTTTGAATTGGTCTAATTGAGACATAAAAATCACAATCGCCAAGCCATTCACAAAACCAAACATAACAGGGTGCGGCACTAAACGAATGAATTTGCCCAAGCGCAAAACGCCCGCAATTATCTGTATGATACCCGCCAAAACAACAGTTGCGAAGATATATTCAACTCCGTGCGTTTTTGCCAATGCCACAATCACAACCGCTACCGCACCCGTTGCACCGGAAATCATGCCAGGGCGACCACCAAAAACAGCCGTAATCAAGCCCATCATAAAAGCTGCATACAAACCCGTTAGAGGTGATAAACCTGCAATCAGCGCAAAAGCAATGGCTTCTGGCACTAAGGCTAAGGCGACCGTCAAGCCCGACAAAATCTCTGTTTTGTAATCTACTTCTTGTTTGAAGTCAAATAAATTGATGTATTTTTTCATAAATAAAAAGGGAAAGGCAAAATTTACATTTGCGTTTTTGTTACTGTTTTATGCTGATACGTGTATTAGAACAGTAGTTGAAAGATGTGTGTTAAAAAAAAAACGCAAATGTAGTCTTTTTTTAGAAAAAAGAAAAGGCAGCCCAGCGTGTTACTTGGCACCTCCTCAGTTACGGCTTCGCCGAAAAACGAACCACGTTCCTCCATCGCGCGCGAAGCGAGCGCGTGACTAAGTAATTACGCTATTTTATATATACTGGTAACTTCGGAAATCTCATAAATCCGTTAGGATTTACATGTTTGTAGAAAATATAAAGCAAAACGCACATTGAATCCGTAGGATTCATACGTTTGTAAGGGTTAAAAAACGTGCGAATCCTACGGATTCGGGGGACAGTTACTTGATTTTTATTCTACAAACGTATGAATCCGATGGATTCAAGAGATTTCCGAAGTTACCAGTATATACTTTCTAAATGCTTGTAAAGCGCAAATCGTGCCTTGGTCCCAAATTAATTCTTGGCTGTCTAACATTTTTTGAAATTCAGTCTGATTCACCCATTTAGTAGCAGTTATGTAATCATCGTCTGGATTTTCTGGTGGATTATCCATCACAATAGGGTTTTCGGCAATAAAACAATGTATAGGTCGGTTGCCAAAAATACGCTCCGATGAGTACAGATGATATACTTGGTTAGACTCCATGCCTACTTCTTCCGCAAGTTCCTCGATTGCGTGGGTTATTATATCTTTACCTACCTTGTCAATGCCACCACTTACAAATTTCCAAAATTTTCTATCATAACCGTGAATATACTCCTGAATGATAAATATTTCTTTGGTTTCGGTATTAAAAGGGTAAACGATAACAACCTCTCGGTCTTTTCTGCTTGGTTCTTCTAAAAGAATATTGTGAATATTTACAACTTTCATTTACGGGTGATTTTTTTGTTGACGAAAAATGTCGTTTAGAGAATTTCTACTGATTCTTGCCGCAAATGTAAGCCTCTTTTCAGATTTTACGGGTTTAAAACACTCCCTTTTCGCATGAAAAACAAAAGGTAGCCCAGCGTGTTGCTTGACTCCCCCCCTCAGTATATCAGTAAAGAACAACTATTCTTAGAAAAAATTTAATTGTTTAGTCACGCGCTCGCTTCGCTTGCGCGAGTGAGGAGAGGTGGTTCGTTTTTCGGGCAAAGCCCGAAAAATGAACCACCTTCCCCCTTTCTGCGCGAGCGAAACGAGCGTGAGGCAAATAGTTACGAAAAAATATAAAAAAGTGTAATCTTTGCAGGGCTATTGGCAACAATAAAAAAACGTAACTATTCCCCTCTATTGTGCGTTTTGGAAGTTGAGAACTAAGTAATTACATGATTTTAAAAAAAATAAAATATGACAAGTGCAACGCAAAGGGCTGAACTGCAAGCCAAAATATGGAAAATAGCCAACGACGTGCGTGGCTCGGTGGACGGTTGGGACTTTAAACATTTCGTTTTGGGTGCGCTGTTCTATCGGTTTATCAGTGAAAATTTTACGGTTTACATCGAAGGCGGCGATGAAAGTGTCAACTACGCCAATCTGCCCGACAATGCCCTCACGCCTGACATAAAAGACGATGCCATCAAAACAAAAGGGTATTTTATCTATCCGAGTCAGCTTTTTGTGAACGTTGCCAAAGCAGCGAACACCAACACAAACTTGAATACGGACTTAAAAGCCATTTTTGATGCCATCGAAAGTTCCGCCAATGGCTATCCTTCGGAACAAGACATAAAGGGCTTGTTTGCCGATTTTGACACCACGAGTACCCGATTGGGCAATACCGTGGAAAACAAAAACAGCCGTTTGGCTGCCGTTTTGAAAGGCGTGGAAGAACTGAATTTTGGCAATTTTGAAGACAATGAGATTGACCTCTTTGGCGATGCCTACGAGTTTTTGATTTCTAATTATGCTGCCAATGCAGGCAAGTCGGGCGGTGAGTTTTTTACGCCCCAAAGCGTATCCAAGCTCATTGCGCAGTTGGCGATGCACAAACAAGACAAAGTGAACAAGATATATGACCCTGCGGCGGGTTCGGGTTCGTTGCTGCTGCAAGCCAAAAAACATTTTGATAACCACGTGATTGAAGAGGGTTTTTATGGGCAGGAAATCAACCACACGACCTACAATCTTGCCCGTATGAATATGTTTTTGCACAATGTCAATTACGATAAGTTTTATATGGCATTGGGCGATACGCTTTTGACCCCTCAGTATGGCGACGAAAAACCCTTCGATGCCATTGTTTCTAATCCGCCTTACTCGGTCAATTGGATTGGCGACGGCGACCCGACTTTGATTAACGATGACCGTTTTGCACCTGCGGGCGTGCTTGCGCCCAAGTCAAAAGCCGATTTTGCCTTTGTGTTGCACGCCCTCAGCTATCTTTCGCCTACGGGCAGGGCGGCATTGGTCTGTTTCCCGGGTATTTTTTATCGGGGCGGCGCGGAGCAGAAAATTAGAAAATACTTGGTGGACAATAATTTTGTGGAAACCGTCATTTCGCTCGCGCCCAATCTGTTCTTTGGCACTTCGATAGCGGTGTATATCCTCGTGTTGTCTAAACACAAAACCGAGAACACCACGCAGTTTATTGACGTAAGTGGCGAAGATTTCTTCAAGAAAGTGACCAATAACAATGTGTTGGAAGATAAACACATTGACCGCATTATGGACATTTTTGATAAAAAAGAAGATGTGCCATATATCGCAAAATCAGTCGCTAATACCGCTATTGCCGACAACGATTATAACCTTTCCGTCAGTTCCTACATCGAAGCCAAGGATAAAACTGAAAAGGTGGATATTGGGCAGCTAAATACGGACATTGCGGCAACCGTAGAGAAGATTAACGCGCTGCGGGCAAGTATTGATAACATTATAAACGAAATTGAAGCATGAACTATTTAGATAAATTATTGGACGGCGTGGCGGTGGAGTGGAAACCGCTGGGGGAAATCAGCGAAATCTATGTTCGTACAAAAGGGATAAGCATGATTTTGAAGCGGCAATGCTAGGATAATTCACAAAGAATATCCTCTCTTAAAGACGTTGGCAGGTGTCAAGACTGTTGATTCCGTTAAGCGTTTGCTAAATACTGAAAAAGAATAGTTAAATATGGTGATGCTTTCAATTATTCAGTAATACATCTGGACGACAGACGGAGTAATGGAATGTTTCATCGTTACGCAAATTTAGCAAGACACACTTTTCACATAAAAAGTTAAAATGTGGTCTTATCATTCAAAAGATGAAAACATAAATATCAAGTTTGTATATTACTATTCCGTTAATAAGTTGTATGCGTAATGAATATAGCTAAAGCTGGAAGTGGTGTAACTCGCTTTAATGATTTCAATGACGAGATGTAAAAAATTCCCCATCCCCATCCCCCCCCTCACCGTACAAAAAGAAATTGTCCGTATTCTCGACACGTTTACGGAGCTTACAGCAGAGCTTACAGCAGAGCTTACAGCAGAGCTTACAGCGCGGAAACAGCAGTATGGGTATTATCGGGAGCGGTTGCTTTCTTTTGATACCACGAAAGACACGAAAAACACGAAAGGTGTGGTTTGGAGGGCGTTGGGGGAGGTGGGATCAGTGATAACAAAAGGTACAATGCCGCAAAAAATATACTGAAACAGGAGATAGCCTTATTATCAAACATAAGCGTTTGATGGTTCAAATATTAATTCTAAAAAATTATCATTCATTGATGAAGATACACATGTAAAGAGTTGAAAAGGTCAATTTTAAAGCATAATGATATATTAATAACAATCGCAGGTAGCAACATATGGAAAATGTGCGGATTGTTTCGAAGGGAAATTTTACCTGCAAATACAAACCAAGCGTTAGCAATAATTAGATTGAAATGATGATGTTAATATAAAGTATATATTTTACTTTGCTGAAAGTCACATTTACATGACTAAGTACATAGAATTAAATATGATAAGGTTCAGCACAACCAAATCTGAACTGTAGAACAATTAAAGGTAAATTTTCAATTCCATATCCATCACCTCGAAGAACAATCCCGCATCGTGTCCATCCTCGACCAATTCGACACGCTGACGACGTCGCTTACTGAGGGGTTGCCGCAAGAGATAGCGCAGCGGAAAGCGCAGTATGGGTATTATCGGGATATGTTGTTGAATTTCCCTGGACGACCGTAGGGGCGACCCTCGTGGTCGCCCCAAAATAAAGGGCAACCACAAGGGTCGCCCCAACGGTCGCGCGAACGGTCGCCCCAACAAGATAATAAAAATAAATAAAAATGACACCATATAACACCATCGCAGAATCCAATAATTTCATCGTCCTGGATAGCTACTTCAAGTACGCGGAGGCGAACGAACCGTCTGCTATCCATCAAAGCGAAGCGGCTTTGGAGAAAGAATTTATCCAAGACCTTATCCAACAAGGCTACGAATACCTCAAACTGACGACGCCCGATGCTCTATTGGCGAATGTCCGCGAACAGCTACAAACGCTCAACGCGATGGCGTTTTCAGATGCGGAATGGCGGCGTTTTGTGGCGGAATATTTGGCCAAACCCAGCGATAATTTGGTGGAGAAAACAAGGAAAATCCACGACAATTATATCCACGATTTTGTCTTTGACGATGGGCATATCCAAAACATCTATTTAGTGGATAAAAAGCAGATTGCCCGCAATAAAGTACAAGTCATTGCCCAATTTGAGCAAAAAGGCAAGCACGCCAACCGCTATGATGTGACGATTTTGGTGAATGGATTGCCTTTGATACAAGTCGAATTAAAAAAACGGGGCGTTGCTATCCAAGAAGCCTTCAATCAAGTGCATCGCTACACCAAAGAGAGTTTCAATAGTGAAAACTCGCTTTTCAAGTACATACAGATATTTGTCATCTCCAACGGCACCGATAGCCGCTATTTTGCCAACACCGTCGAGCGCAATAAAAACAGTTTTGATTTTACGATGAACTGGGCAAAATCGGATAATACGCTCATCAAAGACCTCAAAGATTTCACGGCGACGTTTTTTCAAAAACACACGCTTTTGAATGTGCTGCTGACGTATTCGGTATTTGATGCGAGTGATACGCTGCTCATCATGCGCCCTTATCAGATAGCCGCTACCGAACGCATGATGTGGAAAATTAAAAGTTCATTTGAAGCTAAAAAATGGTCAGATACTGAGGGGGGTGGTTATATTTGGCACACGACGGGTTCGGGCAAAACCCTCACGAGTTTCAAAGCCGCCCGATTAGCCACGCAATTGGATTTTATAGATAAAGTATTCTTCGTGGTGGACCGCAAAGATTTGGACTTTCAAACCATGAAAGAATACCAACGATTTCTCGCCCGATAGCGTGAACGGCTCGGACAGCACCGCAGGATTGAAGCGCAATATCGAAAAAGAAGACAATAAAATCATCGTGACAACTATTCAGAAGTTGAATCACTTAATGAAAACTGAGGCTGATTTAGCGATTTACAAAAAGCAAGTCATTTTCATATTTGATGAGTGTCACCGCTCTCAATTTGGCGAAGCCCAAAAAAACCTGAGCAAGAAGTTTAAAAAGTATTATCAATTTGGTTTTACGGGAACGCCCATATTTCCTCAAAATGCTTTGGGTTCGGAAACGACGGCAAGCGTATTTGGTCGTGAGTTACATTCTTACGTCATTACCGATGCGATTAGAGATGATAAGGTGTTGAAATTTAAAGTGGATTACAACGATGTTCGCCCCATGTTTAAAGGGATTGAAACCGAAATAGACGAAAAGAAACTCAGTGCCGCCGAAAACAAAACCGCTTTGTTGCACCCCAAACGGATTGAAGAAATTTCGGAATACATTTTAAAGAATTTCAGGTTTAAAACCAACCGAACACAAGGCACAAACAAAGGCTTCAATGCGATGTTTGCGGTCAGCAGCGTTGATGCTGCCAAATGCTATTACGAAGCCTTGAACTGTTTGCAAAAGGATAGTGATAAGCCCTTACGCATAGCGACCATTTTTTCCTACGCCGCCAATGAAGAACAAAGTGCCGTCGGTGAAATAGTGGACGAGACTTTTGACCCCTCAGTAATGGACATCAGCGCGAAAGAATTTTTAGCAAAAGCCATCAATGACTACAATGCAATGTTCAAAACCAGTTATGGCGTGGACAGCAACGAATTTCAGAACTACTACCGTGACCTTGCCAAACGGGTAAAAAGCAAGGAAATAGACTTACTGATTGTGGTCGGTATGTTTCTAACGGGTTTTGATGCACCGACGCTCAACACCTTGTTTGTGGATAAAAACCTGCGGTATCATGGTTTGATGCAAGCCTTTTCCCGCACAAACCGTATTTATCCTAATAAGTCTTTTGGCAATATTGTCACGTTTAGAAATTTAGAACAGGCTACTATTGATGCCATTACGCTTTTTGGAGATAAGAATACGAAAAACGTCGTGCTTGAAAAGAGCTACAAAGAATATTTAGGCGGTTTTACGGACGTGGCAACGGGTGAAGCGCGGAGAGGTTTTATAGAAGTGGTCAAAGAATTGAACGAAAAGTTCCCAAATCCTGATGAAATAGTCAAAGAGAAAGATAAAAAAGAGTTCGCAAAACTCTTTGGCGAGTACCTGCGGGTAGAAAATATCCTCCAAAATTACGATGAGTTTACCCATTTAAAAGCCCTTCAAACCATAGACCTCAACGACGCTGCGGCGGTTGAATCCTTCAAAGAAGCGCATTTTTTAACCGATGCCGAAGTTGAGGACATGAAAGGCGTTCAATTGCTAAAAGAGCGAACCATTCAAGATTATCGCTCCACGTACAACGATATTCGGGATTGGATAAGACGGGAGAAAAGCGGGGCAGCAGCCGAAGCCTCAAAAATTGATTGGGACGATGTGGTGTTTGAAGTAGATTTATTGAAATCGCAAGAAATAAACTTGGATTACATTCTCGAATTGATTTTTGACCACAACAAAAAGACCAAAGACAAAGCGACTTTGATAGAAGAAACACGGCGCATTATTCGGGCGAGTGTAGGCAATAGAGCCAAAGAAAGTTTGGTCGTTGATTTTATCAATGCAACCGAGCTTGATGCCATACCTGACAAAGCAAGCATCATAGACGCTTTCTTCACTTACGCACAAGGCAAACAAAAAATAGAAGCCGCAGAACTCATTGCCGATGAAAACTTAAATGAGGTAGCCGCAAAGCGGTACATAAAGGCTTCCTTGAAGCGGGAATACGCGAGTGAAAACGGCACAGAACTCAACGCCATTTTGCCCAAGATGAGTCCTTTAAACCCGCAGTATTTGACAAAAAAACAAAGCGTTTTTCAAAGAATTGCTTCTTTTGTGGAGAAGTTTAAAGGGGTAGGTGGTCAAATTTAGTCTTTTTAAGCCGAAATACTGAGGGGGGTATTCGACGAAATCTGCCCAAAATATTTGTAATTCTGTAGCTCCATTAGGTGTATAAAAAGAACAATTGCCCTTTCTGCAAAGAAAGCAAACCTTAAAAAGTAGGTAAAATCTTTCATAAAGCCAATACGAATTGTAAGTTTGCCATAAAAAAACGAATGGAAAATTCATTATTACACAATAATGCCCATAGTAATAGCCCTTCTATAAAAGATAGTTATAGACCATTACAACTTTTGTCAGCGCAACAACTTGCACTGGTTGATGCCTTTATTACGATAAAAAATATCAAAAAAGGAGACATCATTTTACGAAAAGGAGAAGTGGCAACTAAAGCTTATTTTGTCAGAATAGGCTGTTTGCGTAGTTATACGATTGACGACAAGGGCAAAGAGCATATTTTTATGTTCGCACCAGAAGGTTGGATAATCTCGGATATATCAACCCAAATGACGGATGCACCTTCCGATTTATTTATTGATGCCTTAGAAGATAGCCAAGTAGAAGTTTTTGACCGTCGTTTATCTGAACTCATTAGAGCGATTTCCCCTCAAATCAATAACATGACGACTGAAAAATTTATAAAACGCATTGCCGTGCTTCAAAAACGCATCATTATGTTGATGAGTGCAACGGCTTGGGAGCGTTATCAACATTTTATGGAAACCTACCCCAGTATTGTGCAACGTGTGCCACAGCGTATGATTGCTTCTTATCTGGGTATTACGCCCGAAGCCTTGAGTAAATTACGCAGTGATAACACAAAATTGAAACAAAAGAAGTAAAATACTGAGTACTCAATCGTAGGAAAATTTCAAATCTTTCTACGATTCTACTCGTCAGTTTATATTTTTTTGTAATTACCTTTTTTTTCATCTTTTTCGTTTCTTAATCTACATTAATGCGCAGGTTTGAAGAAAGGCTCACCTTTGTATCATCAAATCTAAGGTTTGGTACTTTCAAATCAATTTTTTAACGCATTAAAATATAGATAACAACAATGAAAAAGTTAGTATTTCCCGCACTCATCGCCGTTACTTTATTGGCTTCGGCTTTCACCACATTCACGGCAGTCAATTGGAAAATTGCTGATGGTTACGCCATCAAATTTGCTGGAACAGATGCCGAAGGCAGTTTTGAGAAGATGACTGGCGACCTTACTTTCGATGAAAGCAATTTGACCACCTCAAAATTCAATGTTTCGTTAGATGTCAGTTCTATCAACACGGGCAATGGTATGAAAAACAAACACGCCAAAAGTGACAAATGGTTTGATGCCAAACAATTTTCTAGCATCAATTTCATGTCTGAAAAGTTCTCAAAAACGGCATCTGGTTACACTGTTGAAGGGACTTTGGAATTGCACGGCGTGAAAAAAGCGGTTTCGATTCCTTTCACTTTCTCCAACAACACCTTTAAAGGCAGTTTCAGTGTCAACCGCATGGATTACGGTGTTGGCACCATGCAAGGTATGTCCAAAAAAGTATCAAACGAAATCAAATTGGATATTTCAGTGCCTGTAACAAAGTAGTTTCCCATTTTTAAAAATGCCTAATATTTCAGAAAAATGAAAAATACTTTGTTACACGGTCTTCTATCAGGGGGACTGGCTGGTTTGGCTTCTTCGGTTTTCAATTATGCCTACAATATGGCATTCATTACAGACTTTTCAAAAGCTATCAATACCGTTTCCATTTTTGGGTCGTCCATTTTTGGGACTGTTTTAGCCGCTTTGGGTTATCATTTTTTTTCAAAAATGGTCAAAACCCATGCAGATATTTGGTTCAACATTATTTTCCTTGGATTGACTTTTGCCAGCCTTGTCGGTTCATTTGCTGCAAATTTGCCGACTGATATTGAATCACCCGAACTATTTGCAGGACTTTCTGTACCGATGCACTTGTTCCCAATCTTGTTTTGGTTGGCGACAAAGCCTTTGTTTAAAAAAGGCGACGTGGCTTAAAGCAATTTCGCATAAATATTAATCACTCACTTTAAAGTACATTTTCACGAATTTGAAACCATACATAAATTCAAAATACGCATTAAAAGGCACTTTTGCGCTCGCTTTGCTCGCGCAAAAGGAAGAGAGGTGGTTCATTTTTCGGGCTTTGCCCGAAAAATGAACCACATTCCCCCTCTCGCGCGAGCGAAGCGAGCGCGAGAACCAGCAGTTTAGATTTTATGTATGGTTTCAAAATATTTATCACAATAATTAAAACATAAAAAAATGAAAGACAAAATTCTAATGGGTTTATGCGGGCTTGTCGGTCTAGCAATGGTAGTTTTCGGTCTCAACAAATTTCTTAATTTTATCCCTTTGGATATGCCTCAGGCAGCAAAAGATATGATGGGTCACTTTACGGCAATAGGATGGCTGATACCTTTGGTGGCGATAGCAGAAATCGTAGGAGGTTTACTACTTGCCTTGCCAAAAACAAGAGCTTTGGGAGCAATTGTTCTGTTACCGATTGTGATAGGTATCGTAGCTCATAACTTACACATGGGAGAGCTATTAAAAGGGCCAAGTTTGCTCTTTTTTATAGTTGTGATATGGGCGATAATCGATAGCAAAGACCAATATATGCCTATGATAAAATCCTAATGAAACTATTTTGACCTCATTTCCCCCCGATCCTTTACATAAATTCAAAATACGCATTAAAAGGCACTTTTGCGCTCGCTTCGCTCGCGCAAAAGGCAGGAGACGTGGTTCGTTTTTCGGCTTCGCCGAAAAACGAACCACATTTCCCTCCCTCGCGCGAGCGAAGTGAGCGCGTGACTAAGTAATTACCTTTATTTCAATATTTTCCAAGTAAAAACCGCCAAAAATGCCCCTAAAATGGGTGCAGCAATATAAACCCACAAATCTGTCATATTACCCGATACTATGGCAGGGGACAAACTACGGACAGGATTCATAGACGCGCCACAAATCGGACCCGCAAACATGGCTTCTAAAAGTACCGTGCCGCCAATGGCAATGCCCGCAAAAAGACCCGTTTCTTTTGAGCCTTGCGATACATTCAAAATGACAAGCATCAATAAAAACGTCAAGATTATCTCCAAAACGAAGGACTGCATTTGCGAACCTGCGGGTAAGGTTGCCCCCAAATTTGCGTTATTTGGAAATAAAAATTTCAATATCAAACTGGCTAAAAATGCGCCCGCTATTTGACTGCCGATGTAGGGCAATACTTCTTTTTTGTCAAATCTGCCCGCCAAAGCAAAGCCTAATGTGACGGCAGGGTTGAATTGTGCGCCCGATATTTCGCCAAACGTGTAAATCATACACATCACGATTAAACCAAAAGTTATCGCAACGCCAACGTGCGAAACCGCCCCGTTTGTTTCCTGATTGATGACAATTGCGCCCGTTCCGCAAAAAACGAGCGCGAATGTGCCGATAAATTCCGCTATGTATTTTTTCATGGCAAATTATGGGTTTTTACAAATTCTTGGACGTAAGATTTTATAATGGCTCTTACGTCTCTGAATTGTTGCATAATTTCTTCCTCCGTGCCAACGGCTTTGGCAGGGTCGGGAAAATTATAATGAAATTTAGCCGCTTTGGTTGGAAAATACGGACAACGCTCTTTGGCATTGTCGCAAACGGTTATCACAAAATCGAAATCAATGTCGAAATATTCTTCAACATTATTTGATGTGTAGCCCGAAATATCAATACCATCTTCTTTCATGGTTTTAATCGCTTTCGGATTAACGCCGTGGGTTTCAACGCCCGCGCTATATACTTTCACGCTGCGTCCGTCCGTAAAATGTTCAAAATAGCCGTGCGCTATTTGGCTGCGGCAACTGTTGCCTGTGCAGAGAACAAGAATGTTTTTCATATATTAAACTGTCTTTTTTGAAAAAAAATTAACAACAACCGCCACCGGGCGTACAACCCGAACCAGCAAGCGTCAATTCAGAAAAACGAATTTTCGGTTTGCTTTGTGGAATATTACACTTCACTTTTGCAAGGCAATCCGTTTCTTTTGCCACGAGTTGGAACGCATTATTTGAAAAATCGAGACCGTATTTTCCGATGGTTTCGGTTTGGTATTCCACCTCAATATCCACATCATTACCATTCAGAATTTTTTTAGACAAGTCTAAAATATTCAAGAAATTTTGAGGGGCTAAACGGTGGTCAAAATCATCGGCGACCCAAATTTGAAGATTTGCCATGCGTTCTTCGTGAACATCACCACCACAATCAATGAAATGTTTGGTCAATAAACCCACTTCTGTAATGTGAAAATGAGCAGGCACAAACTGACCGTTTGGCAATTGAAAACTGACCGTATTGAGGTCGTTGAGATGTGATTTTAATTCTGAAATTTTCATTTTTATATTATTTTAAAAGTGTAAGAGCATCTTTAATATTTGTTTAAGATTAGGTATTCACTTTGAGGTTCTTTTAACTATGTTGTCATAAATAATCGCTGTTCTGAAATTTTATAAAAAGCTGATTGTCAATGCTTTAGACTGACTGACTAACCGACTTTTAAACTAACTGACTACTTAATTCCTTAAAATTCAAACCAAGTGCTTACTGCTTCTTTGGTTTTATCAATAAAATGACGGTGCGTAAATTCATTGGTCTTTATGTTATAGTCATAGTCTGTGCGCCAACAAGTGTGCATGCGTGTTAGCTCGGCTATCGCTTTACATATCATTTCCACCTCCGCATTGGTCATAGTGGGGTGAATACTCATGCGTACCCAACCCGGTTTGTTCGACAAATCGCCTGTGGTGATTTGATGCGTCAAAACGTCTGAAACTTTTTTATCTACCTCCAACAGAAAATGGCCATAAGTCCCTGCACACGAACAGCCACCCCGCACTTGAATCCCAAAACGGTCATTGAGGAGCTTAACTGCCAAGTTGAAATGCAAATTTTCGATATAAAAAGAGACAACCCCTAACCGATGCTGATGTTCAGATGCCAAAATATGTAACCCTTTAATACTACTTAACCTATTGAAAATCAATTTTATTAATTCTTTTTCTCGGCATAACATACGTTCAATACCCATTTCATTTTTCAATTTGATGCATAAAGCCGTGCGTATTGTTTGTAAAAATGGCGGTGTGCCGCCGTCTTCACGGTCTTCAATGTCGTCAATAAACGCATGTTCTTTCCATGGATTTGTCCATTTTACGGTTCCGCCTCCTGGGTTATCGGGAACACGATTGGTGTATAGTTTGGAGTTAAAAATCAAAATACCTGATGAACCCGGGCCGCCTAAAAACTTATGTGGTGAAAAATAAATCGCATCTAAATAGCCTTGTGGACGGTCGTTGGGGTGCATATCAATGGAAACATAAGGTGCAGAACAAGCAAAATCCACAAAACACAAGCCTCCTGCTGCGTGTATCATTTCCGCCATGTCATAATAAGGTGTTTCGATACCTGTGACATTGGAACAAGCGGTGATTGCTGCAATTTTAAGCGGTCTGTCGGCATATTTATCAATTAGGTTTTGAAAATCCGACAAGTCAACCAACCCCTCAGTAGTGGGAGCTATAACCTCCAAATCGCAGATGGTCTCGAGCCATGAGGTTTGATTGGAATGATGTTCCATGTGTGTAACAAACACAATGGGTCGTTCTTGATTAGAAATCCGTATATTAGGTCGTTGTTTTTCGGGGATTTTTAAACCCAAAATTCGTTGAAATTTATTGATAACCCCCGTCATACCAGAGCCATAACTAATCAAACAATCCGTTGGCGCAGCATTGACATGCCGTTTGATAATGTCACGGGCTTGGTGATAGGCTAAGGTCATTGACGTACCACAGATATTGGTTTCAGTATGCGTATTGGCAACGAAAGGTGCGAAAACTTGTCCCAATTTGTCTTCAATAGGTTGATACATCCGTCCGCTTGCAGTCCAATCGGCATAAATTATGCGTTTTCGACCAAAAGGACTGTCAAAATGTTGGTCTTGCCCAATGATATGTTGGCGGAAAGGGACAAAATAATCTTCTAAATTTTGTTGTGTTGGTGCAAGTTCTGTCATTGATTTTGATTTTAGTTCATTCCTTAGTAGTACTTCAAGTTAATGGAGTCGGGTTAGCACTTGAAATGCTAACCCGACTTTATGAGTGACTACTTAGTTAAGAGGGTACAACTTTTTAACGAGGTTGCACCCCCTTGAAATTTTATTTTTTCCACTCCGCAATCGCTTCCTCGTTCATGCGGATATAATCAGCATTACTAAACATTTTTGCCCGTGCCAATGACTTTTCAGCCCACACAATAGCCTCTTTTTTATTACCCATTTTGGCTAAAATAAGAGACTTCATGCGCAAATTACCGTAGCCTTCGCCTTGTGCGATGCCTTTGTCAATGTATTCAAGGGCAGATTTTAGGTCAATATTGTGTTCGTAATAATAACCCGCAATTGTCTGAAAATCGGCTTTGGTAGGACCGCCCAATTTTTGCTTGATTTCAGCCATTATTTTTGAATGGGGTTCATTTTGCAAAGGAATTTGGATAAGCGTATTTTCCCAAGCCAATTCCAAATCGCAAGACGTTTTTGTGAGGTTATTGGTTTGAATACCAAATGTTTCTACGAATTGCGCCGTTTTTTTAGGTTTGATTTTCACCTCTAAAACGTTAAATTCAGGCTTGTAATTTTCGTAACTCACCTCAAGGTTTTTGTTGAAAATGATTGTCCACTCGTCCTTGTTCGGAATAGCCAACATGATGTAGTTGCCTTTTGAAAGCCCTTTTCCAGCAATGGTAAGGCTATCCGTCGTTGAAAATTTGGTTGAACTATTTGCCCCAATGCGCCAAATTTTATCAAAAATGACGACATTCCCAAATATTTTACGGTTTTTTACACTCGGACGGCTGTATTCCATTTTGATTTCGGTTAAGCCAAATTTTTGTGTGAACGAGGCACTCGGACTTTCAACGGGTGTGTTGATTTGCGCTTGGGTTTGAAAACTCTGTACTAAAAAAGCACAACTAACAAGGAATTGAAAAACCTTTTTCATAAAATTAATTTTAAAATTTGTTAATAAAAAATGGATAGTTAATCGAAAATTACCCCCCTCAGTATTTTTACTGATTGTTGGCATTTTTCACGCTTAATATTTCTTTTTTCGCTTCCGCTAAGTCTTTTCTAAATTGTTCTGTTTTGAGCAATTCATTGACAAATTGCCGTGCAAAAATACGCCCCGCTTCTGAATCCGATGGAAAATGAACGCCTAAAATTTCTCTCGAATACGCCATGTCAAAAGCATTTTTGAGGAATAAATCCTTTGATTCGGGCAGTAACTCTTGATAAACGTAGGCAGCAACGTAAGAAGCCGAAGCGTGTCCCGAAGGATAGGCTTGAAATTTTGTATCCTCTAAATTCTTTATACGACTGTCAATCATATAAGGACGAGTACGGTTGTATTGAAATTTCAAAGCCCAAAAATAATAGGTACAATCTGACCAAACTTTGGTCATAAAAGCGGCGGTTACGGGCAGTTTGTCGGGTGAAAACCAAGGCAATTGACGACCCATGTGAAACAGATTTTTCCGCATTTTGGCGTAAGAAGAATCCGTCGGCACTACAAAAACATTGTAATAGACGTTGGCAAATTCAAGTGATTCTTTTACTTTTTCTTCCGTCCGTACTTCGGCTTGCAATTTCAGTAAAAACTCAATTTCTGCCTTCGTTTGTTCGGAACTGTTGGCAGGGAAATTAGGAATTTTGAAATCACTCACGGGCAATATTAAATATTGCGGGGTTAATTTCAATTTTAAAGCATTTTTAGGCGATAAAATTTCCAATGGAAATTGGTTTCTATCAGTCGCATCGGGTTTAGGCTGACCACTTAACTTTGCCAACGCCTTGTAATGCCCACTAATGGGGCTTAGTTTTGGCAATGCTGCCTTTTGACTAAAAGCATTAAACGAGAAAAAACTCGCTAAAACAAAAAGAAAATTAAACTTTTTCATACGAATATGTCTAAAATTTGTCAATAAAAATGGATTGTTAATCGAAAATTACCCCCTCAGTATATTGCGCTTGGTTTAGGCGTTTCATCGTCCTCTTGTGTTGTTTCTTTCACTTCTTTTTTACCTTTCATCAGCCCAAACATCATGACAAAGGCGGTCAAAATAATGATTTGAAGAATAAGCGATTTATTCACCAAAAGCATTTGTTGCGCTTCTGGAATACTCAAAAACAGTAAAATTGTTATCAAACCGCGTGGCGCAATATAGAGCAACGGCATTGGTAATTTCATCAATTTTAAACTGATAAATCGAAGTATAAAAATAGCCACTGTTATCAAAATTGCCCATGAAATGGTTTGGGCGTTGAATAATTCAGCACTTTCTATCAAAAAGCCAAACAAAAGGAAAAACAATGCCCGTATCAAAAATGTCATTTCGGCGGTCAATTCTTTAAATTTGTGTACTTCTCTTTCTAAAACTTCGGGGTGCAGGACATTTATCAATTCTATATGCCTTAGCCTATCCAAATTGCCTAAAAACAAACCAAATAAGAGAATAAATATTAAAGCGGGTAAATGATATAGTTTTGATATGGCATAAATCAAGATGATTAAAATGATAATGGGCGTAAATTTGACGTGATGTTTTATTTTACTCAGCAAAAGTGCCAAACCCAATGTTGCTACAAACGATACCACAAGCATCAAAAACAATTCGAGGAAAAAATGCCCGACCGAATTTGCCTCTATATTGTCATTTAGCGTCACGAAATTGAATAAAATAATGCCGACTATATCCGACAAACTGCTTTCATAAGTGATAAATTCCTTGTCTTTTTTCGGCAAATGGCGCGCGCTTGGTATGGCAATAGCACTGCTGATAATGGCTAAGGGCAGCGCATTGCCCAAAGCTATTTTGAAAGACGTTTGTTCGATATATTGAAATAAAAAAGCCATTCCTACCGCTAATAGTACCATAGGAACGACAGCAACTACGGTTGCTTTTGCTATGAGTTTGAATTTGGATTTATCCAAATCCAGCTCCAAAGAGCCTTCTAATACAATCAGTATCAAGCCAGTAGTGCCCAATATCGGCAATATAGATTGAAGATTTGGCACTGTCAATCCAGAAAATTGGGTAGCAAGTTTGGCTGTCCAACCCAACAAAAGTAGGAGGATGACCGAAGGCACTTTTGTTTTTGCGGACGTAATATCGAAGATATACGCAAAAAGCAATAAGGCACAAATGGATATCAATACGGTGGCTGTCATGTTTTTTTTATGAATTAGTACCCCCTCAGTATCTTACTTATAGTTGAGGTAAGTATAAGGTTAAAGCATTATTTTTCAGTACTTCTTTCCGTAAAAACATAAAGTAAAATATGTGTTTTCTTTTTAGAGTTCAGCTCATCGGGTCCCGTATAAACATACTTTATTTTTAAGTTTGGGTGCTTTTCTTCAAACGATTTAATCGTATTCTCCATTGTAAACTTATCGCCCAAAAATGGAAGGTCAAACTTATAAACGCCTTCAACGACCTCATCGCCCTGCACGGGTTTTGTTTTATTGGCAAAAGTGCTTTTGGAAAAATCCACGATAGAATAAGACGTAAGGGCTGTTAATATTGTGCCGACCAACAAACCCATTTTTAGGTCATTGGTCAATGAAAATTGTACCTGCCTTTCTTCGGTGAGCGTATTGTATTTGTAAACCACCCAAGAAACGACCAATATTATCCAAAATATGGTGTGTTCGAGGAGCGTAAATCGGTCGCCAAACACTTGGTCGCCGATTGAAAACAAACTGAATGTGAGTATCGAAAATGAAATACCCCGATAAAACCATTGTTCCGCAATGTTGTCTTTGCTTTTGTACAGATTGAATAAAGAAAATGCGAAACAAACAAATGCTACTATTTCTAAAAATGAAACGCCCGCTAAGGCTATCGTCGCAAAAATGGGGTCTGTCACCCCCAACGAGGCAAAGAATTTTACGAATAGTGTATAAAAATCCGCCCCAACCCACAATGGATAAACGTCTGGAACAATTTTGTCAATGACGGTCGTTGCCGAAAACAATGTCCAATGAATAAGGATTAAATATTGAATTAATTTTTTCTCTTTCATTTTTTTTCGGTTTGAATGTAAATAATGAGTCCGTCCGATTCTCCCAATCTCAATGGCGTTGGTGCGGTGTATATATAGGTGATATTTTCGGTCGGATTGTCCGTTTTGAATTTGGCGATGGAGTTTTCAAATGCCTTGCTGCCCGCCAGAAATGGAAACTGAATTTTATACTTGTTTTCCGTTATTTTTTGGGCATTGACGGCTTGGGTTCTTTCAACAAACGCTGTATTGTTGTGCTGAAAAATTGAAAAACTTGTTACCGCCGTTAGCGCAACGACAAAAATGGCGGCAAGCCCAAACTGTTTTTTACCAATTGAAAAATTGTCGAATAGCTGAATTTTGTCCACTCGAATAAAAATAATCCAAGATAATAAAGCGATAAACCAAAATAAACCGTGTTCTAAAAGCTCAAAATGGTCACCAAATACTTGGTCGCCAACCGAAAAATAGGTGTAGGTGATAAGCGTTAAAGCGATACCCGCAAAAAACCAAGAGCGGGTAGCGTCCGTATTTTTCTTCCTAAAATGATACAAAGCACCGCTAAAAAACACAAAAGCAAAGGTTTCTAAACCCGCCGTGATGATTAAGGCAATATTCGCCACGATGGGATTACCCAGCCCAATCGAATCAAAAAAACGTTCAATTTGAGCAAATCTGTCTTTACCTACAAATAGGAAGTGTGCGCTCCCAATCATTTTATCAATGATGTTGAGTAGCCAAAAAAGCACCCAATAAATGAGGATAAAGTACCTAATTAGGTCTTTTCCGATGATTCTTTTTGTCATTTTTGAATTTTTATTTTTTCACCCCCCTCAGTCATGCTTTCAGCTTGATGAAGCCAAAGGCATCATATTTTACACTTTATCAGTGGTTGGTCTATTTTTTAGGAAAATCAAGTTGAGCAACCCAAGTGGTTTGCAGATAATATTGGTTGAGCCAATCGTTTGCCGCATTGTTTATCCAACCGACGAACAGCAAACCCGCTTCGATGCTGTTTTTGTCGTTGAGCCGAAAACCAAGTTGAAGGGCTGACCAATTTTCATCAAATTTGAATGATTTTGACGAGTTGAAAAATGCTTCGCTGTAAGCCATCAGATACATTTTATTGTCGGCAAACGGTTTTTTGATACCCAATAAATAGCGCAATCGGTGCGTGAAAGGTGTTGCGCCCGTTGCTCTGTTTTGAACAAACCGCTCATCGAACCGCAGCCGTTGTTTCAATTCCGACTTTCCAACGGGCAGTTTTAGCGTCATTTGCTGAAATAGGCGGTTTTCAGTCCGATAATTGTCCAAAAACGGGTTTTGGCGTTCATGCACATAAGCGGCGGTGACGCTCAAATTGTCGGTAAGTTGATACGACAATCCCGTTTCGCCATACACATAAAATGACCTCGCTTTGTCTGTTTGTGCATTTTCGGTACTGTTGTACGGCTTTACGGCATCAAACAAATAAACATTGTATGACCAACGATTGGCAATTTTCCCGCTGAGGTCGAGCGTAGGAAACCAACCGAAATAATTGACGTTTTGGGCATTGCCTGCGATGCTTATCGCCAATTGAAATGCCAACAGAATTGTGAGTTTTTTATTTAACATGATTTGATGTAGCATTTAGGAACGATGAAATGATAAATTACCGATGTTAGGTGATTTATCAATACGCTTTTCGCAGCATATCCGCAAAATCATTGGGTAAAGGGCTTTCCTCAATTGCCTTTGCAATGCTTTCAAAATCGTAAGCAACGCGCACAAATTCCACTTTTAGGCTGTCGGGATTTTTCATAGAAGTTTCAGGATTGATGTCCAAAATAACATAACACGCCCGATTATCACCGTCTTTGGGTTTGCCTACCGAACCAATATTGATGGCGTGGCGAAAAGTACCCCCCTCAGTATTTTTCAAAATTCGGTGATACGGTTTGTGCGTATGCCCAAAAGCCATAATATCCGCGTTGCCGAACTCCATAATGCGCATGAGGCTTTTTTCGTCACGGTCTTCAAACAGATATTCGTTGATTTTGCGCGGGCTGCCATGCACCATTAGAAACTTAAATTTCTCGGCATTATGCTCAAAATCAAGGGCAAAATGTCGGGGCAGGTTTTTCAAATAGGCGCGTTCTTCGGGCAACACAAGATTATTGGTGTAAGCAATTGAAATAGCACCATTGCTTTTTTCTTCGGGTGCTTTGTAGGCGCAGCCACATTCATCAGATTTCAGACCAATGCCTTCATCGTAATTGCCCGCAATTGTCGGAATTTTACGTTTCCGAATTTCGTTAACTACCTCGTTTGGATAGGGTGCATAGCCGACCAAATCGCCCAAACAATAAATCAAGTCGGGATTTCGGCGGTCAATATCGGCTAAAACGGCTTGTAAAGCGGGTAAATTGGCGTGAATGTCGCTAAAAAGTGCAATTTTCATAATTTTAAAATTTTAACAGTTGCAATTAATATTCTTTGTTGTGATGTCAAATAAGCTATCAAATTGAGCCTTTACGGATTGCCATTTTTCTACATTCAAGCAATAGTTTACATTCAAACCACTCACTTCGCCTTGTATCAAATCGGCGTTTTTGAGTTCTTGCAAATGCTGACAAACAGTTGCCCTACTGAGGGGCAATTCGTTGGCAATATCGCCCGAAATGCACGTCTTTTTTTCTGCCAATAATTTGATAATCGCTATTCGAGCAGGGTGCGCCAACAACTTTGCGGCTACGGCAAGTGCTTGTAAATCGGTATCAAATCCTATTGTTTTGGCGTACATTTTTTATAGTTTTATTTAGTATGTCGCAAACATACGAATTAAAAATGACAAGGCTTCGATTTTTTTTACACTTTAACATTTAGGGATAGTGTTGTGCTACCCCCTCAGTATTGTGGCTTGAAAATGCTTGAATTAGCATTTTATTATTTCATAGGCGTACAAATTTCAAGTAAAAAGCCGTCAATATCACATATATAACCAACAGTTTGTCCCCAGGGTTTTTGTATTGGTTTTTCAACGATTATTGCTCCGAGAGTGGCAGATTTCTCAATAATTCCTGCCACATTTTCAGTGACTAAAGCCAATTCAATACCAAAGGGTTTGTTTCCTTGAGTGCTTTCTATGAAACCATTTTTCAAATTGGAACTTGCTAATTCTTTTGAAACAAATGACAGTGTCGTTTCTCCCGTGAGTAATTCGCCGTAATCATTTTCGGGCGTTATGAATTTTCTTTCAAAGCCAAAAGCGGCTTCATAAAATTCTATTGACTTTGTTACGTCTGAAACGTATAAAATTGTGTATCCTAATTTTACCATTTTGCTTAATTTTAAATTATTGATTTTGAAAGCGCAAAATTACTTTCTTTTGAGCGTCAATAATTGTAAAAATCGGTCATTCTCATTTTTTTGTAATGCTCGTGGTGTTTTCCCCGTAATTTTTTTTACTTCTTTGATATAATGAGCCTGGTCAAAGTGCTTACCTTGTGGAATAAGTTTGTTTTTTGAAATGTCTTTATAACTTGCCTTACATCGAATGATATTTAGGTAAGTCTTTAATGAAATTCCGTAAGACAAATTAAAATATCTGTTTATTTGGCGGCTTGTCCACAAAGATTTTTCAGACAATTCTTTAACATTAAACGTTTCTTTCTTAAAAATTTCGCCAAATAAGACAATTTTCGACTTGGTAATGGTCTTAGACTGTTCAATTCTACTTTTTAAATACTGTTCGATATGCTGGCAGAAATCTTCAAAATTGTCATAAGATAAAGTGTCCAAGCCAATGAAAGTATTTTGGAGAATTGCCGAGGAATTTAAAAGTAATCTCAAATTGACGTTTTCTAATAATTCGGTTGCAAGTGGTTTAAATCTAACTGCAAAAACTTTGACATTTGTGCTTGTTTGAATGTCAATCGGAATAGTCCAAATGCCTGTCAATTTTATTTTATCAATTTTTTTCTCCCGAATCTCCACAATCAAATCAAAATAACCGTCTGGTAAAATTGTACGTTCAGCACTTTCAGTTAATATCTCAGAAGTCCAAAAACACTTTACAAAATTCGATAAATAGCCTTCTGTTTTTACTTCTTTATATGTCATTGTTTATAGAATTTGCCACAAATGTAGAGCATTACTTTTGGATTTTGAATACTTCAAATACCCTTTAAATTACAGCCAATTTGAGTAAAAAAAGAAAAGGCAGCCCAGCGTGTTGCTTGGCTACCCCCTCAGTATTTTGTGCTACTCACGCACAACACGATTTATTCTCCTGTATGGGCGGACATTTGACCGTTCCGAAACTGCAATAAACGCAGCAGTCACCTTGATGGGGTTTCAATACTTTCTTGCAGTTTTCACATTCATAAAAGTATTGGCAAGCATCGGTTGGCATTGTTTCCTCTTTTTTAAAAGCACAATGCGGACAGGTGATTGTTGATTGTAAAATAATTTTAGATGATGTCATTGTATTGTGGTTTTGGTTACTGTGTAACCCGTTGAATTAATAGCGGTTGTGATAGAATCGAGGTTTGTTTGGTTTTTATCATACGTGATAACGGCATTGCCATTGGGATAAGAAATCGTTGCCCCAAAAATGCCCGTCAATTTTGTTACTTCACTTGCCACGTGGTGTTCGCAGCTTTCGCAGGTCATGCCATCAATTTTGAACTCCACTTTTTCTACGGCGGCTGATGTATTCACAACGGTTTGGCTTTCCGATTTTGGAAAAAAGACGTGCGCGTAACTCGGAAACGACAGCAACAAGGCTGAAACGATTGTGATGCCGCTTAAAAAAGCCTTGGTTTGCATAAAGGGCGTTTTTTGCTCAATGTGGCAACCGCAGTCATCAATCGGCTTCGGTTTGAGTTGTTGATACCACGCAAAACCTAATACCAAAACTGTTGCCCCGATAAAAAAAGGTCTTGCGGGTTCGAGCCACGAAAAGGTGGAAGCCAAGCCGCTTGTCCCTGCGACAATAGCTAAAACGGGCATTATACAGCAAAGCGAAGAGGCAAAAGCCGTCAAAATGCCTAAATTGGGTAATGAAAAATTCAGTTTCATACGGCAAATTCTTTCTCTTGAATGTGATGAAATAAGGGTTGAATGATGTCTGAATGAGTGCTTTTGGGCGCGTAAAAAATCGTTTGCCCTTCTCGGCGAAATTGTATCAGATTTACGTCTTTCAACTTGCGTAAATGTTGCGAAACGGCGGGAATTGTCATACCTAAAATGTCTGACAAATCGCAAGGACACAATTCGCCCTCTTGGTCAAGTAGGTACAAAATCTTCAATCGCACTTCGTTGCCTGCCAAACTCAATACTTGGGCAAGGTTTGTAAAGGACACATCGGCATTTTTTAGTTTTTCCTTACAAGCCCGTATTTGTATGGGGTCGGCGAGTAATCTGATGCACGTGTTGTCTTGTTCGCTATTCATATTTTTCTTTTTAATTGAGAACGGCACAAAGGTATATTTATTTTCTTATTTAAGCAAATACTTAAATTTATTTTTCAAGAAAAAATAAAAGGCAGCCCAGCGTGTTGCTTGGCTACCCCCTCAGTATTTTTCATTTATAATGAACGAATAGGGCTTGTGTTGCAGGTGGGGAATTTGAAACACGTCCGCCCGAACGTCCGCCGATATAAATTAGTGCTGTTCAATTACTTACAAAAGTTCAGTAGGTTTCCGTCCGACGAAACAAAAGTACAAAAGAATTCCTAATGTTCAATATCTTCCGTCCGCCCCACTTGCCACAAACCCATGTTGTACGCCGCTTTTTTTGTCATCGAGTACTTTAAAATTGTAATGGCCGTCCAACTACTTTCATGTCATGGTCAGTGAATATCTTAGCTCCTTGTTCTGGTGTTGGTGGCTGGTTTAGACTGCCCAAATGTTCTATTCGCCATTTTTATCATTTGTTTAATGAAAAATATCGACAAACTTAATCTTTTTTTCAAAAATAGGCTGAAAAAGAGTCTTTTTACAAAAAAATCACATTTTTACTGAGGGGTCGTATTTTGGATTTTGCCAAAATACGACCCCGTTTTTTTTAAAATGACTGCTGCAAAACGACCTTTTTGACGGCTTCGCCTTTGGGTGTTTTTACTTTTAGTCCTTAAAAGATGTGTAATAATTGTAAAAAAATACAATAAAATCTAAAAAAGGGTTATTTTTGTGAAATAAAATTTGAAACCATACATAAATTCAAAATACGCATTAAAAGGCACTTTTGCGCTCGCTTCGCTCGCGCAAAAGGAGGAGAGGTGGTTCATTTTTCGGGCTTTGCCCGAAAAATGAACCACATTCCCCTCTCGCGCGAGCGAAGCGAGCGCAGAGAATCATCAGCTTAGATTTTATGTATGGTTTCAAAAAATAAAAAACAATGATAATGGCTTTAAAAGATAAATATATCAATCCATTTACGGATTTTGGATTCAAAAAACTGTTCGGTACAGAACTGAATAAAGACTTGCTGATTGACTTTCTGAATGAAGCTATTTTACCCAAGCAACGTAAAATTACCGATTTGACCTATCGTAAAAATGAACACGTAGGTGCAACAGAAGTTGACCGCAAAGCGATATTTGACTTGTACTGCATCGGGTCAAATAACGAGCGTTTTGTTGTAGAAATGCAAAAAGCAAAACAGAACTATTTTAAAGATAGAAGTGTATTTTACGCTTCTTTTCCGATACAAGAGCAAGCACAGCGGGGCGATTGGGATTTTAAGTTATCCGAAGTTTTCACAGTCGGAATTTTAGATTTTGCGTTCAGCGACGACAGTGAAACGCACAAGAAAACAAAGGGAAAAAAGGAGAAATCGGCAGCCAAAGTGACCACCACACAACCCATTGTGGCAAAAAAAGTGCGGCATGAAGTTCAGCTAAAAGACCAAGATTGCCATGTTTTTTATGATAAATTGACATTTATCTACTTAGAAATGCCTCATTTTACGAAAACAGAAGATGAATTAGAAACAACCTATGACAAATGGTTGTATGTTCTGAAACATTTATCTTCGTTCACAGAACGTCCGAGCAAGTTGCAAGAAAAGATATTTGATAAACTTTTTGAAGCGGCAGAAATAGCCCGATTTACGAAAGAAGAGCTTGACCAATACGAAGACAGCTTGAAATACTACCGCGATTTAAAAAATGTGATTGATACGTCTTTTGGTGATGGTAAATTGGAAGGTCTTACAGAAGGTATAATCAAAGGCAAAATTGAAGGCAAAATTGAAGGTCTTACAGAAGGTATAATCAAAGGTAAAACTGAAGAAAAAACTAAAAATATCATCATTGCCTTGAAAAGAGGTAAATTGACAACAGAAGAAATTGCCGAAGATTTTGACGTTTCCGTTGATTTTGTTCTACAAATTAAAGAAAAACACAATTTTTAACCCCCTCAGTATTTTACCTTCTTTGAGGTATCTTTTTAAAAATCAAAGGGGTCGCATTTTGGATTGTGCCAAAATACGACCCCGTATTTTTAAAATGACTTCTGCAAAACGACTTTTTGAATCCCTCAATTATGCGGAATCTCCAACACCAACGGAACAATCGTCCCTTCACCGTAGCTTTTGACTTCAAAACGCATCCGCTCATTGTAATAGCGGAGATATTGCCTATCCACCATTTTTTTGCCTAATACTTTGGAAGCTGCAATACACGCCCCTCAATTTTGAACTCAACTTTTTCTACGGCGGCTGATGTATTCACAACGGTTTGGCTTTCCGATTTTGGAAAAAAGACGTGTGCGTAACTCGGAAACGACAGCAACAAGGCTGAAACGATTGTGATGCCACTTAAAAAAGTCTTGGTTTGCATAAAAGGTTTTTTTTGCTCGACGGGACAACCGCAGTCATCAATCGGCTTCGGTTTGAGTTGTTGATACCACGCAAAGCCCAATACTAAAACGGTTGCCCCGATAAAAAAAGGTCTTGCGGGTTCGAGCCACGAAAAAGTAGAAGCCAAGCCGCTTGTACCTGCGACAATAGCTAAAACGGGCATTATGCAGCAAAGCGAAGAGGCAAAAGCCGTTAAAATACCTAAATTGGGTAATGAAAAATTAGCTCTGTTTTTCCTCGCAAGCCCGTAACTGTTCCGCAATATTTTCTTTCATTTTTTTACCACGGGAACAGAAATCACTATTTTAATTTCATTAGAAACCCTTTTAGACATTCCATTCAAATCTCCCACGCCATAATCTGTTCTGTTGACACTAAAATTGCCGTTAAATGCGTTGTTTTGAAATGTAAATGGGATAGCAATGTCTTTTTTTACGCCGTGCATTTCTAAAATTCCGTTTACAATAAATCCACTTACAGATTTTGAAAAATTAGAAGACGTAAAATTAATTTTTGGAAATTTATCCGCATCAAACCAATTTTCGCCTTTGGCGTGCCGATTCATCAGCCAATTTCCAGTTGCAATTGATGCCACCTCTACATTTATTGTCATTTTTGAAGTAGATAAATTATTAGCATCAAAGGCAATATCTCCATTTATTTTTTCAAATACTCCTACGACAGACGTACCTGCAAACTTAATGCTATACCCTTGTTTAATTTGCCAGTTGATGGCATTGTTAATTGCAAAAGTAGAAAAAATTATAGAAATACTGATTAAAATTGAAAAACTTACTTTCATTAATTTTGTCATTTTACTTAATTTAAGGTAATTAACCTAAGTTTTGTGGTAGTGCCTCGAAAAGCAGCGCCGCCTTCGGCGGCGCGGGGATTTTTCGGGAGCGAGCCGTTTTTTTTGGTCAAAATTTGGGCTTCTTGCCCAAATTTTTAAGAAAAAAAACGGCTCGCTCCATTAAAATTTCATCGCGGCGAGGCAAAGCAGCATTTATTTAGTTTTGACTACTTAATAATCAAAACAGCATAAAAAACTTTGGTTAGCCACAAATTACACCATTTTCAAACTTCCCATACCGCCATCAATCCCCAAAATCTGACCTGTTACCCAACTTGATTCATCACCCAAAAGAAACGCGGCGGCATTTGCCACATCTTGCGGCGTGCCATAACGCCCCATTGGGTGGCGGCGGTTGCTTGCTTCTTTTTTCTCATCGGTTGCCAACAATTGTTTAGCCAAAGGCGTGTCCGTCAACGAAGGAGCGACACAATTGACGCGGATTTTTTGTATGGCAAACTCAGCCGCCAAAGAGCGCGTCAAACCTTCAATTGCACCTTTTGAAACAGCTACCGACGAGTGAAAACCCATACCCGTCTGCACGGCAACGGTGCTAAAAAGGACAACACTTGCCCCTTCTGCGCGTTTCAATTTTGGCAAAATAGCTTGTAAAATACCCACTGCTGCCAAGACATTTATCTGAAAATCATTCTGAAAATCAGCTTGAGCCAGCCGTCCGAAGGGCTTTAGGTTAATTGTTCCCGGAGCATATACAAAGCCGTGAATCACATCGGGCAATTGCGCGAAAGCCGTGTAATCAGGTGCTTTTGCGTCAAAATTGATGTGTGATACTGAGGGGGTCTCGCCTTCGTGCCGTGAAGCAGAATAGACGTTCGCGCCTTTCAAATGGATTGACGCGGCAAGTGCGGCACCAATGCCAGAACTCGCACCAACGATAAGAATGTTTTTGTTGAGCATAAAATTATTTTTATACTCAAACAGTCATTTGGCGAAAAAGGTTGAAAAATACTGAGGGGGGTCTTCGTGATGGATTAAAGAAGGTTAAAATACACTATTGAAAAAGTTATCAGCCCTTTAGATAAAATGTAACCACAAAAGCTTAGTTTTGTAGCGCAATCTTCGTAATAATACGGGAGGTAAAGTAGATTAAAAGAACATCAATATGATAGGTTTCAACTCCAAAGTGAATTCGTTAAAAAAAAGTAATTACTTAGCCTATTGCTCGCTTCTCTCGCAAAAGAGGGGAATATGGTTCATTTTTCGGGCAAAGCCCGAAAAATGAACCACCCCTCCTCCTTCCGCTCGAGCGAAGCGAGCGCGGGCTAAGTAATTACAAAAAAATAGAAGAAATGAAAAATTTCATCAAAATCAGTACCTATTTCTTAGCCGTTTTACTCATTGCAGGGTCGGTTGGGCATATTTTAAACCCTAAAATGTCAGATGGTTTCATACCCGATTTTTTACCAAAATCCATCGTTCATGGCTTGACGGCGGTGGTCGAATTGTCGTTGGGTATCGCTTTGTTATTCAAAAAATATCGAAAACAAGCAGCTTTGTTTTCTGTTATGTTGCTATCAACTTTTTTAGTGCTGCACGTAATAGATGTCTTTCGGGACAGTCCCGTTTTGGGCAGCCAAACGGCGGCAATTATCAGAATTCCGTTTCAGTTCTTGTTTATGTACATGAGTTGGGTGGTGTATCAAGCAAAATGGTAATTACTTAATCACGCGCTCTTGCATCGCGCATCGGAAGAATGTGGTTCATTTTTCGGCAAAGCCCGAAAAATGAACCACATTCCCCTTTTTGTAGGCGAAGTCTGTTTACATCCCGATACCTTCGGGAGAGCTATGGGCTAAATAATTACGAAAAATGAAGAAAACATATTTATGAAACAAGCCTTAAATATCGTCTGGTTTAAAAGAGACTTGCGTTTACATGACCACGAACCTTTGAAAAATGCGTCCAATACTGAGGGGGTAACACTGCTCTTATACATCTTTGAACCCTCACTCATGCAGCAGTATGACAGCAATGTACGGCATTGGCGGTTTGTGTACGAATCTTTAGTAGATTTGAATAATCGTTTAAAAATCAATAATTTAGAAATCGTATTTTGTCATAACGAATCAGATTTTGTCTTTGAACAATTGATGAGAAATTATACAATAAATACCGTTTTTTCATACGAAGAAATTGGGACAAACTTCACCTACGCACGAGATAAACGCTTAAAAAAACTGTTTAAAAAACACGGTGTTCAATGGCAGGAAAGCCGAATGAGTGGTATTTATCGGGGCTTGAAAAATCGGAAAACATGGAAAGATGACTGGCTGGAAATAGCCGAAAAACCCATGCAAAACCCTGATTTAACGCAATTTAAAGCAGCCAATCAACTCATCTCACAAGAACTCAACGTCCTACTGAGGGGGTCACTTTTGCCGAGTGACATCACTAAACGCAATTCTGATTTTCAACAGGGTGGTGAAATTGCGGCTTGGAAATACCTCAAATCTTTCCTTGAAAACAGAGGAAAGGAGTACATGAAGAACATTTCAAAACCCGAAGCAGCCCGCTTTCATTGTGGGCGTATTTCGCCTTATTTGGCTTGGGGTTGCCTGTCGAGTCGGCAGGTTTTTCAATACGCACAGGCGTCTTCCTATCCAATCGGCAAGCGAAATCTTGAAAACTTCTTGGACAGGCTGCGTTGGCGCGATCATTTTATGCAAAAGTTTGAAAGCGAAGTAGAAATGGAATTTCACAACGTCAATGCTGCCTACGACCACCTGCGGGCTGAAACAGACGATGCCCTCCTACAAGCGTGGAAAGAGGGCAAAACGGGTTTTCCACTTATTGATGCGTGTATGCGGTGCGTAAAAACGACAGGATACTTAAATTTTCGGATGCGGGCAATGGTCGTTTCATTTCTCACCCACACACTTTGGCAACCGTGGCAGGCGGGTGTGGGCTATCTGGCACAAATGTTTTTGGATTACGAACCCGGCATTCATTATTCTCAATTTCAAATGCAAGCAGGCGTAACGGGCATAAACACGATTCGGATTTACAACCCCACGCACAATTCTGAAAAACACGACCCAGAAGGCGTTTTTATCAAAAAATGGGTACCCGAATTGCAAAATTTACCCGCACACTTGATTCACGAACCATCAAAAACGCCCGCTTTAGAAGCCCTTTTTTACAGTTTTGACCTTGAAAAAGACTATCTAAAACCCATAATTGACTTGAAAACCTCCGCCAGAAAAGCGAGCGATCAATTGTGGGCAACGAAAAAAAGCGATGAAAGTAAAACGCTTGGAAAGCGTATTTTGGCAAAACACGTTATTCCAAATGAAGCCAGAACTTGAAACCAGACATAAAATCCTAAAGTGCATAAAAGTACGCCTTTGCGCTCGCTTCGCTCGCGCAAAGGGAGGAGAGGTGGTTCATTTTTCGGGCAAAGCCCGAAAAATGAACCACATTCCCCTTCTCGCGCGAGCGAAGCGAGCGTGAAAAGCAGCGTTTGGATTTTATGTATGGTTTCAAAATAGATTTAACGCCATGTCCAGTAGATATAATCAAAATTTTAAGACTTGCAGATTTTCACAAAAATAAGTCGCCCGTCCGCCAACTCGTATCATTGTGATTGTCTCTTTTCCACAAGGACATTTGCCGCTCAAATGCGGCTTACCCCACCCTCTCGCGTGTAAAATAAAATCGTCGGGCAATAAATTGTAGTTAGCTTCGGCATCTATGGTGGTTTGTACGATGTTTTGCATGGCATCAAAAATACGATTTTTGTCGTTTTCAGTCAAAAATACTGAGGGGGTCTCTGGGTGAATTTTAGCTTTAAACAGAACATCATCGGCGAGCCAATTGCCAATACCCGCCACCACGGATTGATCGAGCAATACCGATTTTATGGCGGACTTCTTTCGACTTAAATTGTTGAAAAACAAGTTTTTATCAATCATCATTACGTCGGGAGCGATACCTTTTTTCTTCAAAAACGCATCGGGGTTTTCGACAATGCCAATGCGTTCAAATTTGCGCGGGCATAAAAAACCCAAGCGAAAACCATTGGTAAAATAAAACACCATGCGGGCGTGTCGGGGCGGCTCATCGTCTTGATGAAAATAATGCAAATCGCCCGTCATGCCAAAGTGCATGTACACCCAATGGGTTTCACTAATTCGGATAAAAAGGTGCTTCCCCACGCGATATGTTTCGCTAAAATGTGACCCCCTCAGTATTTCCAGCATCTCGTCGTAAGGATTGAGCAGAAGTTTGCGCGGGTCTTCACACGTAAAATCGGCAATGGTTTGGTGCATGGAGGAGGCTTCGGCGTAGCGGCGATAGGTTTCTACTTCTGGTAATTCGGGCATGATGTTATTTTTTGTCTTTGAACAAAATGGGCGATGGAAAGTTTAGAAGATTCAAAATCAAGAGCATTTGAATTTAAAAGAAGATTAGTTTTCTCATTCACAATATTGTCTTTAAGTTTGCTGATCGTATAAAAATAAAGTAATTATTTAGCCACGCGCTCGCTTCGCTCGCGCGTGGGAGAAGATGTGGTTCGTTTTTCGGGCAAAGCCCGAAAAACGAACCACTTTCCCCTTTTTTGCGAGCGAAGCGAGCAACAAACTAAGTAGTTGAGGAGTGGGCATAACCTAAAAACATCGTTTTTTGATTAAAAACAGATGTTTTGCGCGCGCTTCGCTCGCGCAAAAGGGAGGAGACGTGGTTCGTTTTTCGGCGAAGCCGAAAAACGAACCACATTCCCTCCCTCGCGCGCGCGAAGCGAGCGCGAGATGCAAAAAACGCTTTTAGGTTATGCCCATCTCTCAAGTAAGTAGTTACAAAATAAAATAGAAAAATGGATTTATTTAGTACGAAAACAGACGTGACAAAAAACTTATTGCCCAATGATGGCACAGTAAATTATCACGGCAAATTATTCACACAAAAGGAAGCCAATAATTATTTAGACTATTTGTTCAATTCCATAGAATGGAAAAATGATGAACTGGTTATGTTCGGAAAGCCAATTGTTACCAAACGAAAAGTTGCTTGGTACGGTGACAGTAACTTCAACTACACTTATTCCAAAAAAACCAAACAAGCATTAATTTGGACAAAGGAATTACTGGAACTAAAAACGGCAGTTGAACACGCAACGGGCGAAACCTTTAATTCTTGTTTACTCAATCTGTATCACAATGGAGATGAAGGCATGGGTTGGCACAGCGACGCCGAAAAAGAATTAAAACTCAATGGCGCAATTGCCTCATTGAGTTTCGGTGCTGAACGAAAATTTGTCTTTAAACACAAAGAAACGCAAGAAATTGTTTCTTTGATTTTGGAACACGGGAGTTTATTGATTATGAAAGATGAGACCCAAACCAATTGGCTACATAGATTACCACCAACAAAATTGATTACAAAACCAAGAGTAAATTTAACTTTTAGAACAATTATTTTGTAAATTTGGTGTGAAAAAATTTGAAACCATACATAAAATCTAAACTGCTGGTTCTCGCGCTCGCTTCGCTCGCGCGAGAGGGGGAATGTGGTTCATTTTGCGCGAGCGAAGCGAGCGCAAAAGTGCCTTTTAATGCGTATTTTGAATTTATGTATGGTTTCAAATGAAAAAACAAAAAATGAAAATTATTGACGCAACAAATCCAGACTTAGTTGTACTTCGGCTGATAAGATAGGAAATATTAATTTTATGACAAAAAATATCCAGTTCCGCAACTACCTAAAAACAGGCGATTTGGGTAAAATTATTCAAGCCCAAGCCCTGCTTTACAAAGAAGAATATGGCTATCCTATGCCATTTGAAGGCTATTTATGTACAGTCATGGCTGAGTTTTACGCGCATTTTGACGATAAAAAAGATGGCGTTTGGATATGTGAATCTGAGGGTCAGATGGTTGGTTTTATAGCACTCATGCACCGTCCTAATGATGCGGCTCAGTTGCGCTTGTTTTATTTAGATAAAGCGTTTAGAGGCAAAGGATTGGGTCAACAAATGATGACTTTTTGGCTGCAACATTGCCGAGATAAGCAATTCAAATTTGCTTATTTGTGGACATCTGCCGACCAAATTGAGGCAGTTGCACTCTACAAAAAATTTGGGTTTCAACTTGTTGAAGAAAAAGAAACAATGACTTTTGGGAAAGTCGCTATTGAACAAAAATTTGAGTTGAAATTTTAGAAAAATACTGACTTTGAAAATGTGTAAAAAAAGTGTAATTACTTAGTCACGCGCTCGCTTCGCTCGCTAAAAAGAGAAAAGGTGGTTCATTTTTCGGGCTTTGCCCGAAAAATGAACCACATCCTCCCCCCTCGCGCGAGCGAAGCGAGCGCGAGATGCAAAAAACGCTTTTGGGTTATGCCCATCCCTCACTAAGTAATTACAAAAAAATACAAAAAGCATGAACTTTTTTTATTATCTTCGGTTAATAGTATGGTTCTGAAAATTACAAAATTATAGTCAATTTCACTTTCAAAACGCACGTTAACCTATTACTATTTAACCATTTTTTCACCCTTAAAACTATCAACGTCATGCGCTGCCTTTTCAATAACGAGAATTTGTACAATTTATGTGCAATCCAAAAACGACCTTCGTATTGACGGACGCGCCCTTTCATGATGTACACTGTGATACGTTGGTAAGCGAAAGCCCGAAGGTTGTGATATGCCTTCGGGCTTTTCATTTTATTCTTCAAAAGTAACTATTTAGCTGCGTGCCTATTGCTCGCACAACGACAGAAAAGAGCTGGTTCATTTTTCGGCAAAGCCGAAAAATGAACCACATTCCCCCTTTCTGCGCGAGCGAAGCGAGCGTGTGGTAAACAGTTACCTTCAAAATTAAATTTTTTATGGGCAAGTTAAAAATAAAGCCGAAAGAGTTGACGGCGTTGGGTTTTCCTCAAACCCCTGCTATCAGCATGGCTATTGGTGTTTTAGAAAAAGAATTTAAACATTCAACTTTTCAAGAAGTTGAGCCAATACTGAGGGGTCTTGTGGCGACACCCGAAAACTATTGGCGTGACCCAATTTGGGGCAAAATAGCCGAACGCCTCAAGCCAGAACCCGAACCAGTGAAAGAGCAGCCACAATTATTGGATACACCACTCCCCTTTTCGGTTTTTGGTGCTGAAAATATTGAAAAATTGGCATGGGAACAAATGAAAGTTGCCATGAAATTGCCAATTACCGTTGCGGGAGCTTTGATGCCCGATGCACATGCGGGCTATGGCTTACCAATCGGTGGCGTTTTGGCGGCGGACAATGCGGTGATTCCGTATGGCGTTGGTGTTGATATTGGTTGTCGGATGTGTTTGTCGGTGTTTCCAATTGCGGCAACGGAGTTTAAAAAGCATGAAAAAGCATTTGAACAATCCCTTTTAACGCATACCATTTTTGGAATGGGCGGGGCTTGGAAACAACCGCAAGACCACGCGGTGATTGAGCATCGTTTGTTTCAAGAACTGCCTTTACTGCGTGATTTGCAGAAAAAAGCCGCTTTGCAACTCGGAACTTCGGGCAGTAGCAATCATTTTGCAGAGTTCGGCATTGCCGATTTTCCGACCGATGACGCTGATTTGGGCATCAAAGCAGGTCAGTACATTGCCTTGTTGACACACTCTGGTTCACGGGGTTTGGGGGCAAATATTGCGAAGCATTACACACAATTGGCGATGAAAAGGCGGCGTTTGCCCAATTTCGCTCAACATTTGGCATGGTTGCGACTCGACGAATCAGATGGTGCAGAATATTGGGCAGCCATGAATTTGGCTGGTGCTTACGCTGCCGCTTGCCACGATACGATTCATCGAAAAATTGCGCGAGAACTGAAAGCAGATGCCTTTGTTCGGGTCGAAAATCACCACAATTTTGCGTGGAAAGAGCAATTAGCGGACGGTACAGACGCAATTGTACACCGAAAAGGCGCAACACCCGCAAAACTCGGTGAACTCGGCATTATTCCCGCCAATATGACGGCGGCGGGATATATCGTGCGCGGCAAAGGTGATGCTGCCTCGCTCAATTCGGCGGCACATGGCGCGGGTCGAAAAATGAGCCGAAGCGAAGCCAAAAACAGTTTTACAAACCGTGCTTTGCGTGATGTGTTGGAAAAAAATGGCGTAACATTGCTCGGTGGTGGACTTGATGAAGCACCACACGCCTACAAAAACATCGAAGATGTGATATCAGCACAAAAAACGCTGGTGGACGTTATTGGTAAATTTTTTCCGAAAATTGTAAGAATGGCGAGTGAGGAAGGATAAGTCTTAAATTTTGGTACTTTCGTAAAGATAGTGGGCAAAAAATAACCTCCTCAGTATTTTCTATCAAAAGTAGAAAAACATCGATTTTGATAGAAAATACTGAGGGGTCATTTTCCCCCTATTTTTACGAAAACAATTCACCAAACGCTCTCCCGAAGACTTTCGGAATGTAAACAGACTTCGCTCGCCCAGAAAAAGAGAATGTAGTTCATTTTTCGACGAAGCCGAAAATGAACCATCAAGCAATTGTTTACATCTAACTAATTACCATTCAAAAATGCCCTGTCACAGCATTTTTTTGAAAAAATAGGCTAACAAACAATTTCTTCACAAAAAAGTCCTCTGCATTAAATACATTTAACATTCTTAACAGTTTGAAAAGCAGTCGCTTAAAAATATTATTCATCGTCAATTAAGAAATAAGGACTGAATTAAGCTCTTTTATCGAGATTTCAAAATTTATTCAAAAAAAATGGAACTTTTCTGGCAATAATTTTGTAAAATTGTCAGAGATAGAAGTAGTTAAAGACTTTTTCTTACATTGTCAATAATATTACGCCACCAATCGTGCTTTTTCATTAAAAACAACGTGATTACGTTCTATCACATATCGAATCTTTAAAACCTTAGCTATGCGTCAACTAAAAATAACCAATAAAATCACGAGCCGCGAAAGCCTTGCTCTTGATAAATATCTCAATGACATCGGCAAAATTCCGTTGGTGTCTATTGAAGAAGAAGCAGAACTCGCGCGACGTATTCGCATGGGCGATGAGGCTGCGCTTGAAAAATTGACCGAAGCCAACTTGCGCTTTGTGGTCTCAGTGGCGAAGCAATACCAAAATCAAGGCTTGACTCTGAGCGACCTTATCAACGAAGGCAACGTCGGTTTGATGAAAGCCGCACGCCGTTTCGATGAAACAAAGGGTTTTAAGTTCATTTCTTACGCCGTTTGGTGGATTCGCCAGTCTATCTTGCAATCAATCGTTGAACATAGCCGCCTTGTTCGTATGCCTTTAAACAAAATGGGGTCGTACAATAAGGTCAATGAAGCCTACATCGGGTTCATTCAAGAGAATGAACGCGAACCAACAAATGAGGAGTTGGGCGAATTGTTAGAGATGACACCCCGCGAAGTAGCGAATATGCTCCACTCGAACACACGTCACGTTTCGGTAGATGCTAACATTGGTGGGGAGGATAGCGATGCGACAATGCTCGACCTCATGATGGTAAAAGGAGAAGTCATGCCTGACCAAAATTTACTCGATGAATCATTGTGCGAAGAAGTCAAACAAGGCTTGTCTATCTTGTCAGAACGTGAAAAGGACGTCATTTCGGCTTACTACGGATTAAATCAATCAAACGCTTGGACACTCGAAGAAATTGGCGATTACTACGGCTTGACCCGCGAACGTGTGCGGCAAATCAAAGAACGCGCCATTCGCCGTTTGCGGAAATCTTATAATACAGAAGAAATGAAATCCTATTTGTAAAGTAGATTTTTTTGGGGGATACTAAAAGAGCCGCTCTGAGTTGTCAGAACGGCTCTTTTTTTATTTTTTGTTGAAACTATGAGCCTTTTACATCAATATACCGAGTGGTGCTTATATTGCCGAATCATCAATAAAACATAGTGAAATGAAAATTTTAAACGTCATTCTCTGCATTATTTTTCTCTTATTTCTCGGCGTTCAATACAACGACCCCGACCCTTATCTCTGGATACCCATTTACGGTTTTGTTGCCGTAGTATGTGGCTTTGCAGCCGTTCAAAAATACAATAAAACATTAATTTTGATTGGTTTAAGCATCTTATCTGTTTATACTTTGACGTATATTCCCGATTTTATAGCTTGGATAAAAATGGGTATGCCGAATATTGTAGAAACCATGAAAGCCGAAAAATCGTATATCGAACTGACCCGCGAATTTGGCGGTTTAGTGGTGTGTGATGTGGCTTTGTTGTGGCAATTCTGGCAAACGCGGAAAGCTCTAACTTGACGCGCTCGCTTTGCTCGCGCGAGGAAGGGGAATGTGGTTCATTTTTCGGGCAAAGCCCGAAAAATGAACCACTCTTCCTCTCTTTCCGCGAGCGAAGCGAGCGCGTCAAATATTTACAATATTTTAGAAAAAGTAGTCTAAAATAAAAAAACTCCCATACACCACACTTGCAATGCCATTTGTGGTAAAAAAAGCCATATTTATTTTCGATAAATCATTGGGTTTTACCAGTGTGTGCTGATAGGTCAATAAGCCAATAAAAATACCTGTCCCAATTAGGTGCAAATAGCTAAAATTCCCCCCCTCAGTATTTATGAGAAAAACGGCAGTTACAATCACGATAGCACATAAAATATGTAAAATTTCGGACAGTCTCAAAGCGTTTTTTCTGCCCAGACGCACCGGAATAGAATTGAGATTCAATGACTTATCAAAGTCTTCATCTTGCAAAGCGTACATAATATCAAAGCCCGATACCCAAAGTAAAACGGCAATAGAATACAAAATAGGTAGTAAAGAAAACTGTCCTGTAACGGCTAAATACGCGCCAATCGGTGCTAAAGACAAGCCCAAACCCAGTACAAAATGGCACAAAGACGTGAACCTTTTTGTGTAGCTATATCCCAAAACAACGAGTAAAGCAATGGGTGATAAATAAAAACACAAAGGATTAATAAAATAGGTCGTAATGATAAATGAAACAGCATTAATAATGACAAAAACCAAAGCAGCCGTCGGCGACACCACACCCGCAGGAATCTCGCGGATAATGGTACGCGGGTTTTTGGCATCAATATCCCTATCCAAATACCGATTAAATGCCATTGCAGCCGAGCGCGCAAACACCATGCACATCACAATCAAAATGAGCGTAATGTATTCAATATTTTTACCCGTCTGATAAGTAGCCAGAAAAAAACCAACCAAAGCAAACGGCAAAGCAAAAATGGTGTGGCTAAATTTGATAAGCGAGAGATAATTTTTCATAGATTACTTTCCCGTAAAAACAGGTTTTCTTTTCTCAACAAAAGCGGCTGCTCCCTCTTTAAAGTCTTTAGATTTGGCACATTTACCAAACTCCACAACTTCGCGGAAAAAGCCAGCATCGCCACCCGGGTCAAAATGGGCGTTGACGGCTTCTACAATTTTTGCAATCGCAAGCGGAGCTTTTGTCGCAATTTTTGCGATAATTTCCTTTGCTTTTGCCACTGTTTGCCCTTCTTCCACCACATGATTCACCAAACCCGTGCGGTGGGCTTCGGCAGCATCAATCATATCGCCCGTCATCAACAATTCGTAAGCCCGCCCTTTGCCAATCAATTGTACGAGGCGTTGCGTGCCACCGTAGCCGGGGATAATCCCCAAATTGACTTCGGGTTGCGCAAATTTTGCATTGGGTGAAGCGATACGCATGTGGCAAGCCATCGCCAATTCGCAACCGCCACCGAGTGCAAAACCGTTCACTGCGGCAATAACGGGCTTGTGAAACTGCTCAATAAGGAAGAAAATATCTTGCCCCCGTTGTGCCATTTGCTCGCCATTAATCGCCAAATTTGTAAATTCCGTAATGTCTGCACCCGCAACAAAGGCTTTTACCCCTGTACCTGTGAGGATAACACCTTTCAAATCAGCAAAATCTTTGTATCCTTTGTCAAAAAAATATTTGATTTCAGTCATCGTCACTTGATTCAAAGCATTGAGCGCTTTTTCCCGATTGAAAGTTAAAATGACAATACCGTTGTCATTTTCGATTAGAATATTTTGATAGTCCATTATTTTTTAATTTCAAATGTAAGATATTTACTGGCTTTTTTCGCTTCGCTCAAAAATCGCCTGTTGGAAGAAATCTACGGGGCGAGCGTGTTTTTAAATCAAAAAAATCGAAGATTTTTCTGATTTAAAATTTGAAACCATACATAAAATCTAAACTGCTGGTTTTCGCGCTCGCTTCGCTCGCGCGAAGGGGGAATGTGGTTCATTTTTCGGGCTTTGCCCGAAAAATGAACCACCTCTCCTCCTTTTGCGCGAGCGAAGCGAGCGCAAAAATGCCTTTTAATGCGTATTTTGAATTTATGTATGGTTTCAAAATTTAAAAACACGCTCACCTCTAAAAATTACTTTCGGGCGATTTTCGAGCGAAAAAGAGCCAGTTCAAAGAACAAAGTAGAACTAATTGACTTATGTCACGCAGATGTGCCAAAAATGCCGTAGGCATGACCAATTTTGTAGCGGCGGATTTCAATCCGCCGAAAGTTTAAAACCAATTATTTAAGAGCCGTAGGCTCGGTGTATATACATATGGGTCGAGCCTACGGCTCTGTGTAACATCAGCAATTAATATGACCCAATAATTGTAGTAAAATCGTCTGCTTTTAACGATGCCCCACCAATCAACCCACCGTCCACGTCTTTTTGAGCGAACAATATTTTAGCATTGGCAGCATTTGCTGAACCACCGTAAAGAATCGTTGTATTTTTTGCAATGTCGTTGCCAAATTGCTTTTTAACCGTCCGACGGATAAAATTGTGCATTTCTTGCGCCTGTTCTGGCGAAGCCGTCAAACCCGTACCGATAGCCCAAATCGGCTCATAAGCGATAACAATTTTCGCCATTTGCTCGGCAGCCAAATGATACAAATCATTTTTGATTTGCTTTGCAACGGCTGAGTTTTGGCGGTTTTTTTCCCGAATACTGAGGGGTTCACCGCAACAATAAATAGGCGTCATACCTTTCGACAAAAGCAAATTTATTTTCTTAACCAATACATCGCTGCTTTCGTTTTGATATTCACGACGCTCGGAGTGACCAACGATAACGTATTCAACACCAACACTTTGCAACATATCCACCGAAGTTTCGCCCGTGTAAGCACCACTTACTTCGTGATGACAATTTTGTGCGCCGAGTTTCAAATTAGGATTTGACCCAATGATTTTGCCGATTTCTGCCGCAAATACTGAGGGGACACACAAGACCGTAATCACGTCTTTCGGCAATTCTTTTGCCGCAATTTGTTGCGCTAAAGCAAGGGCATCGGGCAATGTTTTATTCATTTTCCAGTTGCCCGCAACGATTTTTTGTTTCTTAGATTTTGCCATGATTTCTTTTAAAAGCATTAAGTATCATATTTCGCCGCAAAAATACATTATCTCGTGAGTTTCCCAAATCAAAATGAAATTTTAGTGTCAAGAAGTGTTTGCCTTTTCTGAATTCTTTATTTCCGATTCTTGTGAGTTTTTCTAATTTTGCGGCTTCAAAAGTTAAGCGATTTGCGAATACTTAAAAAAAATGTAATACTTAGCCTATTACTCTCTGCGCTCGCAAAAGAAGATTGGTTCATTTTTCGGGCTTTGCTCGAAAAATGAACCAACTCTCCTCCTTCCACGCAAGCGAAGCGAGCGCGGGCTAAGTTATCACAAAAAAAATAAAAAAAATGGTCATTAGAAACAATTGGACATTATCCGAAATCGAAAACATCTACAACCGTCCCTTATTGGACTTAGTTTTTGATGCCGCGACAGTTCACCGTCAAAATAAAGCGTACAGCGAGGTGCAAGTCAGCAGCTTAATTTCCATCAAAACGGGTGGCTGCAAAGAAGACTGTTCGTATTGTCCACAAGCGGCGCGTTACCACACCGATATTGAGGTACAGCCGTTAATGTCGGTTGAAAAAGTAAAAACGCAGGCGGCAATTGCCAAAGCAAATGGGGCATCGCGCTTGTGCATGGGCGCAGCTTGGCGTGAAGTGCGCGACAATCGGGACTTTGACCGCGTTTTAGAAATGGTGTCGGAAGTCAACGATATGGGCATGGAAGTTTGCTGCACATTGGGCATGTTGACCTACGAACAAGCCGAAAAACTGAAAGCGGCGGGTTGTTTTGCTTACAACCACAATATTGATACGTCGGAAGAAAATTACGGGAATATCATCACAACACGCACTTTTGATGACCGTTTGGACACGTTGAAGAACGTAAAAAAGGCAAAAATGTCGGTTTGTTGTGGCGGTATTATCGGCTTGGGCGAAACCGACGATGACCGTATTAAGATGCTGCACACGCTCTCAACAATGGACGAACACCCCGATTCCGTGCCAATTAATGCCTTAGTTCCCGTAGCAGGAACACCTTTAGCGAACAACGCAAAAGTACAAATTGACGAAATGTTGCGCATGATTGCAACAGCGCGGTTGATTATGCCGAAAAGTGTTGTGCGCTTGTCGGCGGGTCGCAACGATATGACAATTGCAGAACAAGCCTTGTGCTTCATGGCGGGGGCAAATTCGATTTTTGCAGGAGAAAAACTCTTGACAACGCCCAATCCAGATTTTGATACGGATATGGATATGTTCAAAATGTTGGGCTTGACAGCACGTAAGCCATTCAAAGAATCTGTTGTGATACCTACGTGACTAAGGGAATGCTTGATTTTCATTGCAAGTAGTTGTTCATAAATAATCGCTACTTTTCAGCACACGCCTTTGCGCTCGCTTCGCTCGTGCAAAAGGAGGAAAGGTGGTTTATTTTTCGCGCTTCGCTTCGCTCGCAAAAAGGGAATTTGGTTCGTTTTTCGGGCAAAACCCGAAAAACGAACCAAATTCCCCTTTTTTGCGAGCGAAGCGAGCTATGGGCTAAGTAAATACCCAATTTTAATCAAATAATGGACATTTTTTGTATCTTTAAAGAAAATCTAATTTCAAAATTTAGGGACTGCATAATGTCAGTTAACAATCAAAATGGGTATTTTATTTTTTGTTTGACGCCTCACCTTCCATTGTTACAAACAACCATTGTTTACCCATAATTTGAAACCATACATAAAATCTAAACTGCTGGTTCTCGCGCTCGCTTCGCTCGCGCGAGAGGGGGAATGTGGTTCATTTTTCGGGCTTTGCCCGAAAAATGAACCACTCTCTTCCTTTTGCGCGAGCGAAGCGAGCGCAAAAGTGCCTTTTAATGCGTATTTTGAATTTATGTATGGTTTCAAAACCCATAATATTAATCCATAAGGCGGAAGTCCATTCTTATTTTTTTCTGTGTGGCAAGATTGTCATCACAATGCTTGTCATATTTAAGTCAGAAAAATACAAAATATTCTCCGCACCATATTTCTACCCTACCTTTGTGCCAGATAATGAATCCTAACATAATTCTAATATATTATTGTCTGATGCTGTCGAAATTATTGCTTTTTCAAATAGTGGCTTTCCAAAACTTGTTATCGCCACCGACTCCCGTTGCACCGCCGTCTGACAGTGCGCGTCAACTGCAAGAATTGATTGTAACAGGCAATTACAAACCCCAAGGTTTAGACAAATCCGTTATCGCCACCCGCAATTTGGTGATTGACAAATTGGCATCGGTCGGCGTTCAAAATGTGGGCGATGTGTTGAAATACCAAGCCAATATCCGTTTGCAACAAGACAATATTTTAGGAACTGGTTTGAGTATGCAAGGCATTTCGGGAGAAAATGTGAAAATTTTAATGGACGGCGTGCCTGTTATCGGTCGGCAAGGCGGCAATATTGATTTGAGCCAACTTAATGTTCAAAACATCGAACGAATTGAACTCATTGAAGGTCCAATGTCCGTGCAATACGGCACAAATGCCCTCGCAGGAACATTGAACATCATAACCAAGAAAAAAAGAGACAACGGTATCGCTGTAAACCTCAATACCTTCGCCGAATCAGTCGGACATTTCAACGTGGGCAGTAGTTTTGGCTGGCGCGAAGCGGGGCATAGTGTCAACCTATCAATGGGGCGCAATTTTTTCGACGGCTGGTCAAATATTGATACATCGCGCTTCAAGGAATGGAAACCCAAAGTCCAGTATTTTGCCGATATTAGCTACCAAACCGCTATTCAAAACGTAAAAATCGGGTATTCGGGCAATTATTTTACCGAATTTATCTTGAATCGGGGGCGTCCACTCAATCCATACTTTGAAACCGCTTTTGATGATAAATATAGTACAACCAGACGCTCAAATGCACTCAATTTATCATTTCCAATAAAAAACGAACTAACCACCAATCTCCTTGTGTCGTACTCAACCTACGCACGGACAAAAAATACCTATTATCGAAATTTGGTGAGTGTATCAGAAGTTTTGACTGAAAATGGTGGCGACCAAGACACCACTCAATTCAATCTGTTCACCACACGCGGCACGGTGGCACACACCAAAGGAAAAACGCTCAACTATGAAGCTGGTTTCGATGTCAATATCGAAACGGGCGGCGGTTTGCGCATCAAAGACCGAACGCAACAAATAGGCGATTACGCAGGTTTTTTGTCCGCCGAATGGAAAATTACTGAGGGGGTCACGGTGCGTCCGGGATTGCGGGCAAGTTACAATTCGAGTTACGCCGCACCGCTTATTCCGAGTTTGCACATTCGTTATGCCCTCAGCGATGATTGGACGGCACGGGCAAGCTACGGCAGTGGCTTCCGCGCACCAAGTTTGAAAGAATTGTATTTCTTTTTTGTGGACATCAATCACAACATACAAGGCAACCCCAACCTAAAGGCAGAACGTAGTGCCAACTTTAATGGCGTTGTCAACTACAAAAAAGCCGTTGGCAGCAACCGCGTCTATAAATTTGAAGCAAGTACCTTTTTCAACAATATCAGCAACCTTATTTCCCTCGCTATATTGAGTGGTGGCGAAAATGCTTACAGCTACATCAATATTGACCGTTTTAGAACACTCGGCGGACAAGTATTCGGAGAAATGACTGTTAAAAATCTAAATATCGGAACAGGCTTGTCTTTAACCAGACGTAAAAATAATTTCTCAAATCGAATTTTCAACGCCGATACGTGGGAATGGCGCGCAAACGCCACTATGACAAACATTGGTAAAACGGGCATTGACGCGAACGTTTGGTTTAAACATTCGGGCAAACAGCCCAATTTTGTCAAAACCGAAGACGGCATCATTCAACCAAATTTTATAGGTGCTTACAACTTAGCTGATGCAGGTCTAAGTCGGCGTTTTTTCAAAAACAAACTAAACACGTCTGTTGGCGTGCGCAATTTGTTTGATATTCGCAATGTGCAAGCCCAATTATCGGGTGGCAGTGGACATTCAGGAGGGGCAAATACAACGGCATTGGCAACAGGGCGGACAGTTTTTATGAAGATTGATATTAAATTCTAAGCCACGCGCTCGCTTCGCTCGCGCAGGAGAGGAAATGTGGTTCATTTTTGGCTTCGCCGAAAAATGAACCACCTCTCCTCTCCTGCGCGAGCGAAGCGAGCGCGGGCTAAGTAATTACTGTTTTTTTAGCATTATTCAAAAAAAACAGGTCAAAACTGAAAATAAAACGTAATAAAATTTGTTAAAATTGGACATAAGGCTTACTTTTGTATTCTATCATAAGAGATATATAAAGCAAACCTTATGCCCTTATACTTAAATACATCTCCGAAATGTTATTTTATCATTTAAGTATTAGTGTTTTGAAGGTTGGGCGGCAATTGGTCGGTTCACTGACCGTTGCCGCTTTTTTTATATTTAAACGGCTTTTTTCTATAACACTAATCTCCCACAGAACATCAAAAATATCCGATTTCCAGAAGTTGAAAACTTCTGGACATTCAAACCTGTACACGCCTATCCATTCTATTTTATCGTCCACTGAATTACAAGATACTTTTGCTCGCTTCGCTCGCAAAAGCATAGAGGGTGTTTCATTTTTCGGGCAAAGCCCGAAAAATGAAACACTTTTTTCCCTTTCGCTCCCCTTTGGGGCTGGAGGCTGCGAGAAAAAAAGAGGAAATTATATTGCATTATCGTTGATGTGTGGTTTGGTACTACTACAAGGCTGTATCCGTGAAGAAGACCCTGTATTGCCACATATTGCGGGCAATGTTACAACGCGGGGTATTGCCCTATCTTCTGATTACCGCAGCCAAGTTTACTACAGTTTAGATAAAGACAGCATCATTCAACGCAGTGTAAAAACAGATTGGGACATCGCTTTCGATGCCACTGACCTTCAAACGCTTACAGGTGGTTCAAATACTGAGGGGTCTAAAATTTACCTCAATCAAGCCAAATACATGTTTGCTTGGCGCACCAATAAGCCAGAATTGGAAGATTTAAAAGATACCATTGATTTTTTCAAAAACCGCCGTTGGGACGCTTCAAACAACCCTGATACCTTTGCCATTGGCGCGGCAAAAGCCCAAAGCAACGCTTTTTGGATAGACAGAGGTCTCAATGAATTTGGCGACCCTTTAGATTTCATTCGTTTCAAAATTGTTTCAGCATCTAAAGAAAAGTACGTGTTTAAAATTTTACGCGAAGGAACAACAAGCGTAGAAAAGTATGAAATTGCCCGCGATACCAATTACAACCGCGTCTATTTTTCCTTTGAATCCAACAAAGTCGTACACCCCGAACCTAAAAAAACGGACTGGGACTTGCAATTCACCCAATACATGCACACTTTTAGAGACCCTTACACGCCTTATCTCGTTGTCGGTATTTTACTCAATCCGTATAATACGCAAGGCGTAGCGGATTCAAGTTTGACTTTTTCAAAAATTGACAGAACTGTGGCACAAAATCTTAAACTAACATCAAAATCGGACGTTATTGGGTACAACTGGAAAGAGTTTAAAGGAAATATATTTAAAATTCAATTATCTTACAATTACGTCGTGCGTGACCAACTCAATTATTATTGGAAACTAAGGTTCGTTGATTTTTATGATAATCGAGGTACAAAAGGAACACCAAAATTTGAGTTTCAAAGACTTTGAAATCTGATGACCTTAACCAGTTTATTTTTTAACATTATATAAAACATTAGGGATTTTAAAAATAAAGTATTCCAGCAATTTCCGCTTTGGCTTTTTCACAGGCGGCGTAGCTGCCTAATATCGGTAATACTCAACGAAAAAATGGGGTTTACTTAGCGTGTAACCGCTAAACCGCCCGTTTTGCGGTCACACCGCATAAAAATTAGTAAATTGTCTTTAAATATTACCGAGATTAGGCAGCTACGCCGCCAGAAAATCCCAAAGCGAAAATTACTGAAAGTATTGGATTTTATTTTGCAAAACATTGAAAATCAATTTATTGCACTTGAAGTTTGAAATCTAAAATTTGAAATCTTCTTAATCAAACAACTCATTCAACAATGAAAAAAGGTTTTACTTTAGCACTTCTAATGACCGTTGTTTTCACAACAGTAAAAGCACAAACAGTGCGCGACACCCTGACAATGGGACCTAATTATTCTGTTCAAACGTGGTATAAATTTGAAACAGATAAGGAAACAAAAGCCGCCATTAACAATTGGGACTTAGCATTTATTACAAAAAAATTAGATGCTGGCATTTGGGTCAACCACGCGGCATCACTCTACAAAGCCGTTGCACCAGCCTCAGCTTGGGCAACAATGACTGTGGACACGACGGAACTTTTGGCATCGCGCAGCACACAAGTCAATACAGACAGTTCTTGGAGTGTAGGCGCATTGAATCGGACACAGGACGGCGTTTTTGACTATGGTTGGGGCAAATATAGTGTTGTCACACACAATGTCACGGGCGATTCAGTTTATGTCATTAAAGCTGCAACGGACGGAAAATGGCGCAAATTCGTCATTGAACGTTTGGCATTAGACACGTCTTATTTTGTCAAAATTGCGGACTTGAATGGGGCTAATCCTGCTACTTTTGAGGTCAAAAAAGGCGATTATGCTGGAAAAAATTTCGGTTATTACTCTTTCGCAACGGCGGCACAGCTCGACCGTGAACCACTTTCTAAAGACTGGGACGTAACCGTTTGGCGACATTGGGGTTTGACACCCGATGCAAATGGCGTATTTCAATCGTATTTATTGACAGGTTTTTTGCAAAATTTCGGTACGACAGTAGCCAAAATCACCAAACGCGATACATCAAGCGATGCTTTTGCGGGGCAAACGTTCAAACCACAAATCAATGTCATTGGTGCAGATTGGAAAACATTTAATCTTGCGGTAAATGCTTGGAAATTGGCGGATTCAACGGCTTATTTTGTCAAAACGGCAAATGGAAGAATCTATAAAATGATTTTCGTAGGCTTCGGCGGTGCAGCAACGGGTAATGCTATTTTCACCCGTGAATTTATCACAACAACAAGCGTAAAAGTAGTGGGCGACAAAATCGCTGCACTTGCCGTATCACCTAATCCTGCAACTGACGGTCATTTCAACATCGTTTACGATTTCGGAAAAACACCACAACAGGCTAATTTTCAATTATTTAACCTCGCAGGACAAGCCGTTTATACCCAAAAACTCCAAAATACTGAGGGGGTACAAGTGTTGCAAATGCCCACTTTGAACTTAAAAAACGGCGTGTATTTGGCACGTTTGACATTTGATGGGCAGAGTTTGATAAGAAAAGTTGTGATTCAACAATAAGGGAAGTTGTAAAAATAAATTTCCCATACCTTTTGGAAAGTTGCAAACTTTCCAAAAGGTTTTCAAAAAAGCCGTTCCAAACAGTTGGAACGGCTTTTTTCATACCCCTCATTTTACCCGTAGTTTCCGCTTTGGTTTTTTCATGGCGGCGTAGCTGCCAAATCTCGGTAACATTTAAGATGCAAATTGCTTTTTTATTGCGGTGTAACCGCTAAATAACTTGTTTTGCGGTTACACCGCATCATAAACCAAACGTTTGTTGATAGTATTACCAAGATTTGGCAGCTACGCCGCCATTGAAAAGCAAAGCGAAGACTGCTGTATTTTTGCCTATTTTAATAATTATCAAAACATTTTCAACGTGTTATCTTATATTTGCATTAAAAGTAGTCAAAGCTAAATAAACGCTGCTTTGCGGCATATTTACTGGCTCTTTTTCGCTTCGCTCAAAAATCGCCGCGAGAGTTTTTGGGGCGAGCGTGTTTTGAAAGAAAAATCTTCGATTTTTCTTTCAAAACACGCTCGCCCCAAAAAATTTTTCGTTACATAATTTCAATAAAGATGAACAAAACACTCCTCTTAATAGGCTTATTGTCAATAGTTTATGGCTGTACTTACACCCTCAAAGTGAAAGACGGCACAACGGCTTATGGCCTTAAACAATACGCCGTAGCCACTAATTTTTTGCAAAAAGAATTTACAAAAGCCAAAACCAAAGGCGAAAAAGGGAAAATTGCTTTCCAACTTGGTGAGTCGTTTCGGCAATTGCACAACGATACAAAAGCAGCCGTTTGGTACAAACAAGCCTACGACAATGCGTCGAATTTAGATGCCTTGCGGGAATATACCTATTGCTTGAAACGCTCGGAAAACTACAAAGAAGCGGCGGCGGCGTTCAAAAACTTGGGGCTTGAGGTGGGTTCTCCTTACGAATATCGGCGCGAGATAACCGCCTGCAATGTCGCAGCAGCGTGGATTGACGATGCCAAATACGCGGGTTACACGGTTGAAGCGGCGGGATTTAACTCGGCGGCAGCAGATTATTCGCCCGCAGTAATTGAAGGTGGAAAAGTGGTTATCTCATCTGACCGCACTGCCTCAACAGGAGAAGCCAATTACACATGGACGGGCAATAAATTTTCGGATTTGTACGTCGTGGAAAACAATACGGCAAAAAATTTTGATAAACAAATCAATACACCCTTCAATGAAGCAACCGCAGCATTTTCGGGCGACTATACGGATATGTTTTTTACAAAATCGGGTGGTGAATTGGACGCGATTCAAACGACGAAAATTTATTATTCTAAAAAAGTCGGCAATTCGTGGACAACACCTGAAGTTTTGCCTTTTTGTAAAGAAAAAATCAATTATTCGACCCCCTCAGTATCGAGAGACGGGAAAACACTTTTTTTCGCCTCAAACGACCCCGAAGGTTGGGGCGGCTATGATTTATACACCTGCCAACAAACAAACGACGGGTTTGTAGAACCTAAAATAATCAGTCGGTCACTCAATACACAAGGCAATGAAGCCTATCCGTATTCGGACGGCGACACTTTGTATTTTTCATCAGATTTTCATACGGGCATGGGTGGCTATGATATTTTTAAAACCTATCGCTTAAATGACGGCTCTTGGGCGAGTCCTCAGAATATGAAATTTCCTATCAATTCGGGCAGCGATGATTTTGGCTATACCATTGATAATCAAACAATTAAATCGGAAGGCGTTACTCAGCAAGGTTATTTTACATCGAACAGAATCGGCGGAAAAGGCGGCGACGATATTTACAAATTTGAGCGTAAAACGCCCCTACCCCGCCCCGTTGTTGTTGCACCCGATAAGCCAAAAGACACGAAACCGATTGAATATAAAAACTTTTTAGACATCATTGTTTTAGAAAAAGTATTCCAATATACCGACAACCCTAACTCTAAAGTTATGGGCAGAAAGCCTCTGCCAGATTCAAAAGTTTCGGTATTGTTGAACGGCAAAAGGCGCGATTTGACTGTCAATACTGAGGGAGTCGCTTCATTGGAATTAGACACCGATGCAGACTATAATTTGACGGCAACGCACGAAGGATATTTGAATAATTCTGGTAAATTCACGTCAAAAGGCTTGGGCAAAGACGCGAGTAATCCGATTCAACGGTTTGAAGTGGAGGTTGTATTGGATAAAATTTATAAAAATAAAGAAATTACCCTCGACAATATTTACTACGATTACAACAAATGGGACATTCGCTCAGATGCACAACCCACATTGAACCGTTTGGCTGAAACACTTTTGGAGAACCCCTCAGTAAAAATTCAATTGTCGAGCCATACTGACTGCCGTGGAAAAGACGATTACAACGCCGTTTTGAGCCAAAAACGCGCCGAATCAGCCGTCAACTTCCTCATTTCTAAAGGTATTCCGACCGAAAGATTGACCGCAAAAGGTTATGGAGAAAGCAGCCCTGCCTCACCTTGCGACTGCTCAAGATGTACGGAAGACCAGCATCAAGTTAATCGGCGAACCACGTTTAAGGTTTTAGAATAGATTTTTTTTTCTTTTTTGGTAACTATTTAGCTACGTGCCTTTTACTCGCACAACGACAGACTATTTTTTAATAAACTTTAGTGTCGTAAATCGCCCTTTAGTATCAAACATTTTAATAAAATAAATCCCAGAATTTAAGTCTTTTATTTTAATTAAATTATTTGGATTTAATTCAGTCATTATTTCACGTCCATTAAGGTCAAAAACTTGAATTATACTGAGGGGGTCTTTTGAATCAATGTTTAGAACATCTGATGCTGGATTAGGGTAAATCTGGACACTCATTTTCTCGCTTACATCGCGGGTAGCGGTTACGATTCCACCGTTTATGTAGTCTCTCAATTGAATATACCAAACACCGCGACCGTGCGTAAATAAAAACAAAGTGCGGTCAGACGGGCGCAAACGCATTTCAAAAATCGGGACATTCGGGATCCGCGTATCTTTTACCCAATTTTTGCCATTGTTACTCGACACGTACAGACCAAAAGCCGTGGCTGCAAAAAGCAAGCTATCGGGCTTGTCTGGGTGCGGTTGTATTTGGTAAATGGGCAGAGAAGCTGCCAAATCACCCGTGATATTTTCCCATTTTGGAGTCGCTGTATGGGCATTAAGCACGCGCCAAGCGCGGGGTCTCGGCGAAGTTGTGGTCATACCGACGTAAAGTGTCGTATTTACTAAGGGGTGTACCGCAATAGTTCCCCAAGCAAAAGCGGCAACAGAATCGGGTACAGTGGCGCGTAAGTCAATCACATTTGCGGCAGAAGTAGAAGTTGCCGCCGAATCAAATCTAAAAAAACAAGTATTTCCCCCCACATACACACGCGGATTTGGCTCTTTTGTCACGCCTACCGCTTGGATTCTCTGAATGTCAACGGTGTTCAAACGCGCCCAATTTGCGCCTTTGTCAACTGTGCGCCACAAGCCTTTTGCGGTACGGTAATACAGTTGTGCGCCGTCGGCGTAGTTCATTTGGAACTCATTGATAAAGTCAATTCCTTCGGCAATCGGCGTAGTGAGGGTTAATCTTGTCAGATTTGCCCCATTAACAAAAGTATTTGTCCGATTTACAACACCTTTTTGGAAAGAAAAATAGGCTAACGACGAATCTTGCTGACTTACATGGGCATATCCGCCATCACCACCTTGCGAATTTTTAGCAATGGTCGTCAAATACCGCCAAGTACCATTGTCTTGCGTGCCACCAACCGCAATTTTGCCACGTGGCGCGTAATTACCCGCATAAAATTGAAAAGTTGTGTAACCCGTATTCAAGGCTTGGGTTGCTGTTACGCCCGACCAACTCAATCTATGAACGCCGCCGTCGCTACCCAATAAAAAATTATCCGTATTGTCAATGGGTACAAATGTGTGGTTGTCTGAATGTCCATAGTTGACCGTTTGGTAGGTCACACCGCCGTCATAAGATTTTTTTGCCCTCAATGCGCCCAAAACAATGCGGTTCGAGTCGGTAGGATGCACGCCCAAAAACTGGCAATAGGCTTGATAAGTCGTACCTACCGTCCGATTGACCGTAGAATCAGTGTCCATACGCCGCCAATTTGCGCCAAAATCGGAACTTTTGAATACGCCCAAATTACCTTCCAGATTGTAATCCGCGCCACAAAACAAGGCATACACAACATTTGGAAATGCCTTACAATTGGCAATTAATATCCGTGCTAAATTGGTTGTTGGAAAAGTAGAGTTGGTCTGTTTTACAAAATTGCTACCCGTTGTTGCCAAAAAAATACCACTCGATGCCGTTGCCCCCTGCACCGTTGCCAACACACGTCCGTCGGGATGCGGAATAACACCATTGCTTGCACCCGTCAGTATTTTTGTCCAAGTAGCCCCGCCATTTGTAGAAATGTACAAACCACTTGCCGTACCGACATACACTGTATTTGCATCGGTTCTACTATGATTCATATAATTGCAATAACGCATATCTGAATTTGTGGCAGTAACAGCCAATTGCGTAAAAGTCAAACCACCATCGGTTGATTTGAAAATACCTGCTCCCGCCACACCTTGACTTGCGCCACGAATCTCGCCCGTTCCGTAATATATTTCATTGGTTTTCAACGGATTTTGGACAATGCACGTTACAGAAAGCGTTGATGCCGCATCATTCAAAATCTGCCAAGAGGCACCCGCGTCATTTGAACGCCACAAGCCTCCACTCACACAACCCGCAAAAATACGATTGGGGTTTGCCACATCAACCAATACAGCGCGTGTTCTTCCGCCTTGTGCCGTCGTGGTCATCGCCAAGTTTTCAATGCTCAAAATAGGACTTTCTCCTTCGGGTGGTAATGGTTTTACAAGGTCATGCGCGTACCATTGCTCATTCAAACCTTCTGGAATGATGCCTTGTTCATTTTTATGTTTTTCAAACCATTGCGGATAGTAACTTGGCTCACTTGGATTGTGTTCGCCGTCTTTCGTTCCTTGTACTTGGGTTGCGGTTGCTTTTTGCACTTGAACTTTATTGGCTATTTTCACACAACTCACGCAAGCTGAAAAAAGAAGTAAAAAAATGGGATATTTGCTATTTTTCATACAGATAATAAATAATTTCTTTGAAACTATACATAAAATCTAAACTGCTGGTTCTCGCGCTCGCTTCGCTCGCGCGAGAGGGGGAATGTGGTTCATTTTTCGGGCTTTGCCCGAAAAATGAACCATCTCTCCTTCTCTCGCGCGAGCGAAGCGAGCGCAAAAGTGTCTTTTAATGCGTATTTTAAATTTATGTATGGTTTCAAAATATTTTGCAAAATTGAATTCAATATTTTATTTATTTTTAATTCGTAATATTTGGCGTACATTTATTTGTTGCCCAAATGTAGGGAGAATAATGCTAAAGAACAATTTTAATACTAATTAGTTTAATCGTAAAAAAAATCTAACATAGTTGAAAATAAACGATTTTAACGCTAATTAGGTTTTATATCGAAGTTTTACCAATTGTTTTCTTTTAACAAAATAGAAAATGATATTCGATTAGCTTTTCAACAGCCCCCTCAGTAAAAACAACTAAAAAGCCGCTCTGAATAACTCAGAACGGCTTTTTAGCTTTGAAAACTTATCATTTTTCACTTATCACTTAAACTACGCCATTTCCATAGCGCGTTTTTGTCCGCGCTTACGGTCTGTTTCGTCCAAATGCACTTTACGCAAACGGATACTTTGTGGCGTTACTTCCACAAGTTCATCTTCTTGGATATATTCTAATGCTTCTTCCAAAGTGAATTTCTTAGGTGGAATCAAACGCATTTTATCGTCTGAACCAGAAGCACGCATATTTGTCAACTTTTTAGTCAACGTCACGTTTACCAACATATCGCCAGGTCGGGCATTTTCGCCAATCACCATGCCCATATAAATACGGTCGCCGCCTTCAACGAAGAACGTGCCACGGTCTTGCAAGTTGTTGATAGAATAAGGAATCGCTTCGCCTGTTTCTTTTGAAATCATCGAACCATTTGTGCGTTGCGGAATTTCGCCTTTGTACTCTTGGAAATCCAAGAAACGGTGCGTCATCACCAACTCACCTTGACACATCGTCAACAAAGTCGAACGCAAACCAATGATACCGCGTGACGGAATTTCAAAAATCATCAACATACGGTCGCCTTTTGGCACCATTGAAGTCATTTGACCTTTGCGGCGCGTAACGAGGTCAATAACAGTACCTGATTTATCTTCTGGCACGTCAATATTGAGTTCTTCAACGGGTTCGTGCTTGCGGTTGTTGATGTATTTGGTGATAACTTGCGGCTGACCAATTTGCAATTCGTAGCCTTCGCGACGCATTGTTTCAATCAAAACCGACAAGTGCAATACGCCACGTCCGAAAACGCGGAATGTATCTGCCGCTTCTGTTTGCTCAATTTTAAGCGCGAGGTTTTTTTCCAATTCTTTATCCAAACGGTCTTTGATGTGACGCGACGTTACGAATTTGCCTTCTTGACCAAAAAACGGTGAATCGTTAATCGTAAAAGTCATACTCATTGTTGGCTCGTCAATCGAAATTGTTGGCAATGCTTCTGGGTTTTCGTAATCGGCAATGCAATCGCCAATTTCAAAACCTTCGATACCCACAACCGCACAAATATCACCCGCTTTTACTTCATTGGTTTTGATTTTGCCCATGCCTTCAAATACATACAACTCTTTTACGCGGCTCTTTTGAATCGTGCCATCGCGTTTTACGAGCGAAATATTCATATTTGGACGCAAAACACCCCGACGCAAACGACCGACCGCAATACGACCGATGTAGTTTGAGTAATCCAACGATGTAATCAACATTTGCAATGACATATCAATATCCGCTTTTGGTGGCGGGATATGCGTGATAATTTGGTCAAGCAAATAGGTAATATCCGCTTCTTGTTTTGCCCAATCAGCACCCATCCAGTTGTTTTTAGCCGAACCAAAAACGACAGGAAAATCTAATTGTTCTTCATTTGCTTCCAAAGCAAACATCAAATCGAACACTTGTTCGTGTACCAAATCTGGTGTACAGTTTTGCTTATCTACTTTATTGACAATTACAATTGGTTTCAAACCCAATTGAATCGCTTTCTGCAATACAAAACGTGTTTGTGGCATCGCACCTTCAAAAGCGTCCACCAACAATAAAACACCGTCGCACATATTCAAAACGCGCTCCACTTCACCGCCAAAGTCACTGTGACCCGGTGTATCAATGATATTGATTTTTGTTCCTTTATAGGTAATTGACACGTTTTTCGCAAGAATCGTGATACCGCGTTCGCGCTCAAGGTCATTATTATCGAGGATTAAATCTCCTGTCAATTCATGTTCTTTGAAAAGTTGACCTGCCAAAATCATTTTGTCAACAAGGGTCGTTTTTCCGTGGTCAACGTGGGCAATAATCGCGATATTGCGAATTTTTTCGTTAATCATTTTTTTAATTTATGATGGTACTGGATAATTACAAGATATTAGACTCCATTATAAGACGATAAGGCGTGAATTGGTTACTTAAGACAGCCCATTTTCTTGCACTATCCAATATCTTTTTTTTGCGCCGCAAAGATACAATCATTATACGTAAAAAAATGCTTTTTTATGATTTTTTCGTTAAGTTTTGCGCTTTTTAGAATGTTTGGGCAATGATACTGAGGGGTATGTAGTTTGACAAAATTTTATTTGGTGAATTACACTACTCAATTCAAAACAGGCAATTCCAAATACCCACGAAACAATTTATCCTCAGCAAACTCTGTATGAGTAAAATCGGTTACGACATTGTACAAAGTATCTCGTTCAATCGGTTCACGACCCACGCGGCGAATCATCGTTACAAGTTCTTGGGTTGATAAAGCGGGGTGTTGTTCTTCGCTTCCTGCCATTGCATAAATTTTTGTTGTGTCGTCAATCGTACCGTCCATGTCATCTACGCCAAAAGACAAGGCAACTTGCGCCGTCGTTTGACCTATCATGGGCCAATAGGCTTTGATATGGTCAAAATTATCGAGATAAATGCGCGAAATAGCGTAAACTTTCAAATCTTCAACGGTGGTTGATTCCGTAATGTGCGACATTTCGTTGTCTTTATTTCTAAATTTCAAAGGAATAAACGTCTGAAATCCGCCCGTTCTGTCTTGCAATTGCCGCAATTTGTCCATATGGTCAATACGGTGTTCATACTTTTCAATATGTCCATAAAGCATCGTTGCATTAGAGCGCATACCCAAGTTATGCCAAATTTCGTGCATATCTAACCATTGTTCGCCCGTACATTTGTCGTGCGCAATTTGTTTGCGAATGTCTGGGTGAAAAATCTCTGCCCCACCGCCCGGCAATGAATCCACGCCCGATTCTTTCACCAAACGCATCCCCTCAGTATAACTGACTTTTGCTTTCTTAAAAATATAGTGGTACTCAACAGGCGTTAAGGCTTTGATGTGCAATTCTGGACGATGTGCTTTTATTTGCTTAAACAATTCCAAATAAAATTTCAAATCGTATTGCGGCAATACACCGCCCACAATGTGAACTTCGGTCACGGGTTCTCCGTCGTATTTCCGCACAATATTCATCATGTCTTCCATTGTGTATTCCCATGATTCTTCACCACGCTGTTTTATCAAACGTGAATACGAGCAGAATTTGCAGGTATAAATACACAAATTGGTTGGTTCTATGTGAAAATTGCGGTTAAAATACGTTTTATCGCCATTTTTACGCTCCCGAACAAGATTGGCGAGTGCGCCCAAAAAAGACAAATCGCCTTTTTCAAAAAGAAGTACCCCCTCAGTATAAGTGATGCGTTCACCCTTTTTTACTTTTTCGGCAATGACACGCAGCTCATTAGAAAGGTGTTTGTCGTGTAAAATGACGGATATATCTGCTTGACTTTTCATTGTTTGATATTTTTTAATACTCTTTTTGCTACGAATTTTACGACTACTTTTTTAGCTACGGATTTACGAATTTAACGGATTTAACGGATTATAACGACTACTTTTTTAGCTACGGATTTACGGATTTAACGGATTTACGGATTATAACGACTACTTTTTAGCTACGGATTTACGGATTATAACGACTACTTTTTTAGCTACGAATTTACGGATTTAACGGATTAACGGATTTAACGACTACTTTTTAGCTACGGATTTACGGATTTAACGGATTATAACGACTACTTTTTTAGCTACGGATTTACGGATTTAACGGATTTACGGATTATAACGACTACTTTTTAGCTACGGATTTAACGGATTTACGGATTTAACGACTACTTTTTAGCTACGGATTTAACGAATTAACGGATTTAACGACTACTTTTTAGCTACGGATTTAACGGATTTAACGACTACTTTTTTAGCTACGGATTTACGGATTTAACGGATTTAACGGATTTACGGATTTAACGACTACTTTTTAGCTACGGATTTACGGATTTAACGAATTAACGGATTTAACGACTACTTTTTAGCTACGGATTTACGGATTTACGAATTATAACAGCTTCAGCTTAATTTGTTCGTTAAATCCGTAAATCCGTAGCTAAAAAGTGGTCGTTAAGTCCGTTAATCCGTAGCTAAAAAAGTAGTCGTTAGAATTCATAAAATTCGTAGCTAAAATAATTTCGCTGAAAAACTATAACTTAAACAGCAGAATGAACTTTCAGTTTAGATTGAAAGTTAAATATTTTCAAAATTACTATCTGACATTACGCAGTCCTAAAATTTGGAAAAATGAAATAATTTACAGATACCAAAAATAAACATGTTGACACTACGTGTCAGCCCGAAATGTTCAAAACCGTACATTACTATAAACATTTTGACACTACGTGTCATTAAAATTTGCCCGATTACTATGACTCGTAGAGTCAAAATGTTTATAATAACGGACATTTTAAGCATTTGCATTGACACGTAGTGTCACATGGCACATCCCGATTTCATCGGGAATAATGGTTTTAAGGTATCTGTAAAAAAAACTAATTTCCAAATTTTTGAACTGCGTAATGTCAGTTAATTAGATATTTTTTATTCTTTTTCGTAATAATTCAAATCCTTTCCAAAGGTTTCATCTAAATTCAGAATGGCTACAAAACCTAAAGCCAAGCTAATGCCCCCCACAATAAGCGTACTTTGCATCGTTCCGCTTGACGATTCCAAGATTTTATATGCTAATGTTACCAAAATCACCGAACCGCGCACGAAGTTAGGCACTGTTGTCGTAACTGTTGCGCGCAAGTTTGTACCAAATTGTTCACTTGCAATTGTCACAAACAAGCCCCAATAGCCAGAGCCAACGCCGAGTAAAAAACACAATACATAGAAAGATGCACTTGTTAAATGAGGTATAAACAGCACCATTGCCACAACTATGACTGAAATAGCCAGATACAGCAAAACTACTTTTTTACGGCTTCTCCATACTTGACTTAACCAACCCGCAAACACATCGCTAACGGATAAGCCAATATAAGCACACATGACGGCGTCTGCCACGCTTATTACACCAATAACCCCCGTAGATGCGGCAAATTTTGGCGAAAATTTTATCATAATACCTAAAACAAACCATATTGGCAGACCAACCAAAATACACATCAAATACTTTTTAAAGCGTTGTTTATCCGTAAAAAGCGCGAAAAAATTGCCTTTTGATACCCCCTCGGTATTTTTAAGGTTATCGAACATGCCCGACTCAAATGTGCGGAAACGGAGTAACAACAGCATCAAACCCAAGCCGCCACCAATAAAATACGCCGTTTGCCACGACACACCACTTTTGTTGACATAAGCCGCCGCAACTGCACCCAAAGCACCCGTAGAAACGATAATCAAAGTGCCAATACCGCGTGTTTCTTTCGACATCAATTCCGAGACGAGCGTAACCGCCGCGCCTAATTCTCCCGCCAGACCAAAGCCCGCCAAGAAGCGTAAAACACAGTAAGTTGGAATATCTTGTACAAAACCATTCGCAAAATTGGCGAGCGAATAAAGTAAAATTGAGCCAAAAAGAATGGATTTACGCCCAAATTTATCACCCATAATGCCCCAAACCAAACCACCAACGAGCATACCACCCATTTGATAATTGAATAAAACGTAGTCGTAGTAATAAGTGATTTGCTCAGGTGAGAGATTCAGCCCTGCCGCCCCAAGACTTTGTTTGCCGATAATATTGAACAATTGCAGGTCGAAGATGTCTACGAAATAGCCCAATGCAGCGACAATAACGGTGAACCAAATGTTTGATTTTGATTGATTTTCCATACGTTTTGTTGTTGTCTAAAAATTAGTATTCGTTATTGCTCGCTTCGCTGGCAAAAAAGAGAAGATGTGGTTCATTTTTCGGGCAAAGCCCGAAAAATGAACCACCCCTCCTTCCCCGCGCGAGCGAAGCGAGCGCATGACTAAGTAATTAACCTAAGTTTTGTGGTAGTACCTCAAAACTTAGATTAATTACAAAAAATCACGAACTATTATAGGTTAATTAGTCGAATATACTGCTTTTAATTTTTCCAATAATAAAAGCATTTTAACATTTAAAGAAGGATTGACGCTAAAAAAATGCCCATTAATCGTAATCCATGTTTTGTGTCTTTCAAGCCTTGCCAAATGATGATAATAGACCTTATGAGGCTTTTCAAGCGGTGCTTTCCAATAAATAGCGTGTTCTGTCAAGGCAAAACCTTCTTTGCCCGAACCCAATAAAGTTTGGTCAGCAATAAAATAAATAAATTCGTCTTTTGCCGCAAAAACATAATTTTTTGCCGCATTTTGAAGCGTACTAAACGGCATTTTGACAAAATCAGTAAAAACCCGTTCGCGTTCTTTAGGAAAATTCAGATAGTCGAAAACCATTTGTTTGGTATTCACTTTTCCGCGAATGGCACGCTCGTAACGCATGATTTTTTCTGGAATTTCAACAGAACTAACGTGCGCACAATTGTAAATAATATGGTACAAAGCCAAACTACCAATCGCATGTTCCAATTGTTTTTCGAGCAATAAAACCGAAGGAAAGGCTTGACGAACATGCAATTCCGCGAATTCTTCGGCTAATTGTTCTGAACGACGGGCAAGGGTGGACGTGAAATTTTTGAAATAAAATTCGCGTAAATATTCATCAATTTTGTCGGGCGCAATCCACAATACCAAACGTTTGAGTTCTTCAAAAAAAACGGTTTTGATTTGTTCTTCTAAAATCTCAAGTCGTTGAAAATTATATTTGGAACGAGTGTCATACGTGTGCGGCATCATGATAGTCCCCATTGGATAACCACATGAATAGCAAAACTGGGCATCGGCAGGGTTCTTCTTACCGCAACTACCGCAATCGCCAAGCGGAATTTCAATATTGTTTCCGCAAATATGACAAAACTTCGCACCGTCAACGAGCTGTGAATGACACTTAGGACAAAAAATCATCTGTTAGTATGTGTTGTTTTTTTGTGATTTCTTAGCACGCGCTCGCTTCGCTCGCGCGTGGGAGGAGAGTGGTTCGTTTTTCGGGCAAAGCCCGAAAAACGAACCACCTCTATTCTTTTTTGTGAGCGCAATCAAACTAATCTTTTTTCAAACAGTTCAATCAGCACTTCATTCAAATTCTGTATTGCCTCCTGCATTTTCCAATTGTCTCGATTGCGCGATTCTACAAAATTAGAAATGGCGCGAATCTGCGTAAAAGCTATCCCCTCAGTCAAACAGGTTTGAAAAAAAGCCGCGCCTTCCATTGTCTCAATTTGGCAATCATATTTTTTTGAAATAGCTTCAATACTTGGTTCAAAACCGTGTACTTTCTGAACCGTCAAACCACTCACTCTTGGCAAAGCGTTTAATCCTAATGGCTTTAAATTCAACAATTTAGACTTTTTGTAGGGCGATTCATCGGGCTTTATCAAACCCAATTCAAACATATCTGTAAACCGTCCGTCAGCTTCTTCGACGCCCAAATCACCGTATTGTTCACTCACCACTTCCACAACTGCCCCCCTCAGTATCGGCGGGTTTTTGGTGGTTTTATCGCCAATAAAACTCCCCGCAACACCCGCATTGAGTGCTATATCATACGTATTTTGGGTCAATCTTTTCGTCAATTTCAAGGCAGTATTGACCATGCCTACACCCGTTATCAACACATCAAATTCATAATTGCGGAACACTATTGATTGTTTTTGCCGCATTTCGGTACTTAGAAAATGTATAAAAGGCTGAATTTCAAATTGTGTAGCAGCAACAACAAGGACTTTTTTCATAAATAATTTATTTTTTGTCGTGTGGAAATTTATTTCTCACTCAACTAATGGTAACGCTGCTTTGAATTCGTCTAAAACTCACAGGCTTCCTTCAAAACCTGCGAGTTTTAGCAGCGTTTATTTAGTTTTTGGTACTTACTCATCATCATCGTCTCCATCGAGGCTCATTTTTGCGCCTTTCAATTCGCTCAAAGCGTGAAAATCGCGTTCTTTTTGTGCTACTTCTATCCCCGATTTATAGGTTGACAGGGCATTGTGCGACTCTCCTTTGCGCTCAAAAAGTTTCCCAAGATGGTAATACAAGCCCACATACTGAGGGGTCGTTTGTTGCAACTTTTGGTAATAATCAAGGGCATTGGTGTCGTCACCTGCCGATTCGTACTCTTTGGCAATAGCGAATAACAAAAACGCGTCATCGGGTTGCCCTTCTAAAAAAGAAAAAAGTTTATCTAAACGTGTCATGTTTTTGTTTTTTTAGTGAGTGCTTAGTTAGAAAGGAGGAGGAGTGTTTATAAACGCACCGCCCCTTGCCCTACTTTATCAAAAATCACCATTCCGTCTTCACAAAGAGGTTTTAATACGTTGGTAATAAACACTTTAACTTGACGTTTAATGGTGTCAGGAAACAATAAATGCAAGTTAGGTCCAGCGTCTAAACTAAAAAAAGCGGGTAGTTTTGTGGCTTCTCGCCATTCTCTTAGTAGCTCAATCATGCGCAAAGTATTGGGTTTCAGCAAGGTAAAACTTGGGCTGCTGGTCATCATCAAAGCGTGTAAAGTCATGGCTTCGTCTTCCAGAATCTGCCCAAAAACATTGACATCACCCGAACGCAAAGCGGCAACAACGGCACTCATACGCTCGTTGGCTTGCTGATAACGCGGCGCAGCAAATGGATTATTCTCCATCAAACCGTGTCCCATTCGACTTGATACCGATTTTTCACTTCGACTGGCTATTAAAATGGCATCGTGATAGGTTTTAAAAACGGGGTGTATGTCGTCTCCAAAACCTACGGCATATTCATCACTCGACCCTTTTATATCGGGACAAACGCCCCAAGCCGCCATAATGGGATATACAGAACGGCACGCACTTCCAGAGCCAAGCCGAGCAACGACAGAGACTTTTTTGAGCAAATCAGCTTGGTCTGACTCATCAAGTGTGATACCTGCGACCTCAAAATCCATATCACACAAACACGCCGCCAAAGCACTCATTGACGATGCCGAAGACGCAATTCCTGCCGAATGAGGAAATGAATTGTGGCTGGAAACGGTTAAATCGTACTCGGTTAAAAACGGAAAAACGGGTAAAAGAGTCGTTAAAAACTTTAATTGTTTTAGTCTAAAAGCCTCATTGGGCTTACCTTCAAACAGAAATTTGAAATTAATTTCGTCCTTTTTTTGGCGCTTGCTTTTCGTCTTATAATACAAAGTCGTTTCTGTAAATGCCTTATCGAGCGTAAAACTGATGTTTGGATTGCGCGGCAATTGCAAGCCATGTTTGCCCCAATATTTGATAATAGCAATATTTGACGGACTCCGCCAACTGATTGTTCCTTCCATAAATGACTGAGTTTGGTATATTTTAATTATATCGTAACTACTTAGCCTATAGCTCTCCCGAAGGCTTTCGGAATGTAAACAGACTTCGCTCGCAAAAGGAGAATGTGGTTCGTTTTTTCGGGCAAAGCCCGAAAAACGAACCACCTGTCCTCCCTCGCGCCAGCGAAGCAAGCGCGTGACTAAGTGATTACATTATATCTATAAATCCGTCCTTCACCCGCCTCTAATGTGGGTAAAATGAACTGATTTTTAATACTTTCAATTGTTCTATAACTATTTTCTGTTTTTTCAAAAGTTGAAAATTGCAGTTTAAATGTCCCCAAAGCCTTTTTATACTGAGGGGGGGTAATATTGATGTTTTGAACGCCATTTTCGGTATCAGCGTTCACCACAAATACATATTCTCCAACTTTCCAAGCAATAATCCTCGGTTTCTTCGCCGAATTTGGCAAAATAATCCATTCAACAGACTGCAATTCCAGGGCGTGATAAATGGTATCGGAAAATTGACGAATACGGTCAAGACGGTTGAAAAGTCCCAAATTCCAGCCCCATTTATACGTTCCTTGCGTCGAATTTTTGCCTTTATCCAAATGAAAAACGTATAACTTCGTGTAGTATTCATTCGGGAAAGGCGTTGAATGTGGGTCACGTTGTTCAAAACCTAATGCCATATAACTCGGCATTTCGGTTAAAAACAAACCGATAAACAAACGCGCTTCATTGCCTTTTAGATAAAATTCGTCGAAACGCGGGTCATCTTTGTCTGCCGTCATAATGGTAAACGCTGGAGCGACCGAACGGTTGTGCAAAATGTCCACATATCTTTCAAACTCACTCATAAAACGTTCAGAACCAACGACCATACTTTGCAAATCGCCCAGTGTTGCGTCGGCTTGAGAGCGTTCCAAATGGTCAACTTCATCGCCATACGCCATTACATTGGGCGGAGCAAGGAAGGTTTCGGCAAAATTAGCAAAATAAGGCACATTGTTTTCTCGACAGATATACTTTTTAATGTACCGCAAAATATCATAATAATCATCAGCCACATCAGGCACACCAGACGGCTGCATCTGAACATGCGCCATATCTCCCCGCATAAAATCAAAATTGTAAGTCTGCTGCACTTTTGCGTAATGATGCGCTACATATTCATAAGCCTCTACGCGGGGTTTTGAAAAATCAACCTGCCAATCCGCATTATTGTCTAAATTTTCGTAGAGCTTGAAGCGGGTCAAAGGACCAAAAACACGGCTGAATTTTTCGGGTTTTGTAATTTCAAAATCGCGCCAGACCCGCCCTCTTTCATCAATCACCGTTGACTCCTCAGTAGTAGCCACTTTTAGCCCACGATAAGGCGGTGCCATGGTTGCGGGAACGGTCTCAAAATAGTGTTCATAAAGCCATTGAATCAATGCCTCACGCTGTATCAATCGGCGATAATATTCCCAACTTTCACCGAACATGATTTTTGACCGATGGGCTTCCCCAAATTCATTAGAAAAAAATTCGGTTGCCGTTTGTGGCATCAAATGGGGGTAACGATTGATGAGGTAATCAAAAATCACGTCTTCTACCGCCAAATGCAAATCGTTTTCGTGGCGAACAATTTGCCCATCTTCCCGTTTTAACCACTCAAATAAGCGCGGATTTGCCAAAACTTGCTCCGAAAAACGGTCAGTATGTGGAATCACGTCCATACCAACAATTTTTCCAAGCTGGTGTAAAGCATTAATAACAACCTTCAATTGCTTTTCTACGGAATCCAAATGCGGCATGGCACTGTGCAATTCGGCACTAAAAAACTCGGGATTGATGTGCCAACTCGCCACACCGTACAAACTTGCCACCACACCCGGTTCCCAAATGGGGAGCAAATGCACCACATTTTGCGACATCGGCAAAGTCAAGGCATATTTTACGACATTCCAAAAACTACCAATAGTACGGACATTGATACCCACCATATTTGATGAGCGCATCCAAGTTCCTCCCTCGCTATTCTGTATTTTCAAAGGCGATGCTACGACTGAATCGCTGTAAAAAACGTCGTGATAATGGTGTCCGAATTTTTTTTCTAAAATGTATAAAAGCTGTTGCGTGGTCATCGAAACGGCTTCTGAGGGTGGACAATTGGCTATAAATGAGGCATTATTTGTTATAAATGCACTTACGTTTCCTTGATTCAAATAGGTCATTCTTATTAATTTAATTAGATGCGCATACGTTTTAAATAAACCGACCTACAATATTTTAGCCATAAATTTTAATATGATTGGTGCTTATCTCAACTCCCTTCGGGAATTAGTCTATAAAATAATTTTTTGCGTAGAGATTTCGGAAGTTATTAGTACATAAACCAAGTTTTGTCGTATGAGAACGCGGCTTCGCCACGTAAAACGCTCATGGAACGAGCCGTTTTTTTTGTTGAAAATTTGGGCAAAGCCCAAATTTTCAACAAAAAAACGGCTCGCTCCCAAAAAACTTTCCGCGCCGTCGAAGGCGGCGCGTTTTGAGGGACTGCCACAAAACTTAGATTAACATATAATAAAAAACATATTTATAAAATTATTAAAGCTAAAGGAATAGACAGATTAAATAAAAACGATGCGTATATGTTTCTTAAGGGCGAAGCTATTAAATAACCTGTTAATTTTTTATTTTTCAGCGTAATAAGTTTGGAATTGTCAAAAGGTGGTTTTATCTTTGTTGTTATATGAGTTAGATTTGTGTTATTAGCGAACATCATTAAGCCCGTTTCTCCTTCTATTATTTTGTATTGTAGCAGTGATTCCTTTCTGTCGTTCCTTCCTTGGTTGAGATAATTCATTATCACCCGTTCGCATTTTTTATCATTTTTTTTATTTCATTTTTCAATTTTATTCGATGAATATTTTTGTTGCAAAGCTCAGTTTCAGCACCGACAGCGCGGGCTTGAGAGCTGCATTTGAGCAATTCGGCACTGTCGAAGCTGCCAACGTTATCATGGATCGTGAAACAGGACGCTCGAAAGGCTACGGTTTCGTAGAAATGGGTAACGACGGAGAAGGAGACGCAGCTATTGCTGCTCTTGACAATACAGAAATTGACGGTAATACTGTCGTTATTAAGAAAGCTGAACCACGCGAATCTCGCGGTGGTGGCGGCTTCGGCGGCGGAAACCGTGGTGGTGGTTATGGCGGCGGCGGAAACCGTGGTGGTGGTTATGGCGGCGGCGGAAACCGTGGCGGTGGTTATGGTGGCGGCGGTGACCGTCCACGTCGTGACGACAATGACCGTAACAGCCGTTGGTAATCAACAGTTAAGATATTAACTTTTGTTTTCATAAAAATAGCAGAGCGTTGTGATGACGCTCTGCTATTGCTTTTGTGTAAACACTTACTGGTGTATTGCTCGCTTCACTCTTTTGTGAGTGAAGCGAGCAATACACTTAAAAAGTCTTCAAAAGATAGTGTAAAACTCCTTTGTCAATTCTCGATAGGCTTCTGTAAAATCTCTATCACCTATTGTAGAGTGTTGTAGAATCAACTCCTCATGGTGCAAAGGGCTGTACTGTTGTTCAAAAGCCAACAACAAACGTTCGATAGGCTTTTCTTTTTTAAACCGAACATCCATTCTTTGCGTATTGTACAAGCCGTAAGTAGTCGCTATTTCTATAAACCGCAAGCCTTCCAGCAAGGGCAGAATCACACAAAAACGACCTGTTTTACTCAATAAATTGCGCGTTGCGTTTAGTAAATCGCTGTGTGGCAGTTTAACCGTATGTCGAACATTGGTTTTATCGCCATTGGAATTGAGCGTTCCACCCGTAAAAAATGGCGGATTACTGACAATCAAATCGTATTTAGTAGTTGATTTTTGCGCAAAATCTTGGATAGATAAAGGAAATACCGCCAGCCTTTCCGCAAATGGTGCTTCCCTAAAATTATCCTTCGCTTGTTCTGCGGTGGCGGCATCAATCTCTACGGCATGAATTTTTACCCCCTCAGTATTTCGACTCCTCTGGGCAAGCATCACCGCAATAACACCTGTGCCTGTGCCAATATCAAGTATAGTGTGTGCAGACTCAATATTTGCCCACGCCCCCAAGAGAACGCCGTCAGTGCCTACTTTCATGGCACAACGTTCTTGATGTATTTTAAATTCTTTGAAAGTGAATGGCTTATTTTCAGCAATTTTTTCTTTCGACATACATTTTTTTGATGACGATTTTAAATTTTTTTCGTAATTACTTAGCCCATAGCTCGCTTCGCCCGCAAAAAAAGGGAAAGTGGTTCATTTTCGGGCTTTGCCCGAAAATGAACCACCTCTCTTTTTTTGCGAGCGAAGCGAGCTATAAAGAAAAGTGTTCAATGATATTAGTTATTTATTTTGTTCTTTGACAATTTTAGTGGAAACGAAACCCCTCAGTAAGTCAAGTGTTTTTGTATCGGAAAAGAGGTAAAAACTAACGTTCGGGGAACTTTAAAAGTTCCCCGAACGTGGTCACCACTAAAATTGTCAAACAACCATTTATTTTGACTAAACGGTACGGCAATAATATACCGCCTTAAAATTTTCCTTGCACAAAATTTTGAAACCATACATAAATTCAAAATACGCATTAAAAGGTACTTTGTGCTCGCTTCGCTCGCGCAAAAGTAAGATAGGTGGTTCATTTTTCGGGCAAAGCCCGAAAAATGAACCACATTCCCCCTCTCGCGCGAGCGAAGCGAGCGCGATAACCAGCAATTTAGATTTTATGTATGGTTTCAAACACAAAATTAGATAAATTTACGAAAAAATAAAATACTTCGCTATTTTATTTTGAAACCATACATAAATTCAAAATACGCATTAAAAGGCATTTTTGCGCTCGCTTCGCTCGCGCAAAAGGAGGAGAGGTGGTTCATTTTTCGGGCAAAGCCCGAAAAATGAACCACATTCCCCTTCGCGCGAGCGAAGCGAGCGCGAAAACCAGCAGTTTAGATTTTATGTATGGTTTCAAAATTTTATTCAAAAGTACATTTATTTTTTACTGAAAATGACACAAAATTAGTCAATACTTAACCGCGCGCGCTCCCGAAGGTATTCGGGATATAAACAGACTTAACTGCGAGGAGGGGTATATGGTTCATTTTTCGGGCTTCGCCTTAAAAATGAACCACCTTTTTTGAAATCTGAAATTTGAAATTCAGATTATTTAATCACCCCAATTTTGCTCAATTCTTTAGGCTTTGTCGGGTCGGTCACATCAAATTGAAACAAGCCATCTTTACCAATGACCATCAAATTGCGGCGGTTATTTTGTTCGTAAGCAATAACATCGAAGGTTTCAAAACCAGTAATATGGGCTTTTAGGTTTTTGTCAACGGCGTTTTTATCTTTCACATCGTAGATTTTCAAACCGTCGTCGCAGAGATACAGCATATCACCCCAAACCGATAAGCCCTTTGGCGATACCATATTATACGCTTTAATCAAAGTCGGATTTGTTATGTTTTTGATGTCCACAAGCGACAATTGATTGAGGTTGTTGTTGCAAGTTGTGCCACTATGGAGCGTAATATACGCTGTTTCATTCTCAATCACAACGGGGTCGCAAGCCAAACCGTGCGTAAAACGACTCAATTGACGAGGATTGTTTGGGTTTGATACATCATAGATAAACATACCCGTAGTTGAACCAATAAATAATTTGTCTTTGTAGGAAAATAAAGTTTCAATGTTCCATGCAACACTTGTTGTAGCGACGAGCAACGGGCAATCTAAACGACTGAGACTGAATGTTTTAAGTTGAGACGCATTAATGGCATAAAAATTATTGGCATTAAACGTAAAGCGGGCAAATGAGCCACCTACACCCGCAGGTGTCGCGCCCGTTGCACCAGCCGCAGGTGAAAAAGCCGAAGAATTGTTTACTTTTCCATTCATATCAAAGACAGTACCCGTTGAATTTCTATACCAACCATTGCCAAAATCGGTAAGGCTTGGGTCGGTGCAGTCAAAGGTCTGAGTGATTTTTTCGGCAACGTAATCCACGACCCAGCCGCGTTGTGGGTCGCGCCAAAAAGTTGTATTAAACACATCAGTTGAGCGACACGTCACTTTAGGATTTGCGATAGTGGAAATATCCACGGTAATCAAATCCATATAATTGTCGGCGTATAGATAATTGCCTTGTACCGCCATATCCACATTGCCGCCAATGCTGATAAAACCAATGTTTTGTGGCGCGGCAGGATTTGTATTGTCTATGACGTGAATACCCTGTTTCAGTTCATTAACAAGGATATATTTGTCATAAAAATAAATTTTTCCAGTGTTTTTGAGTGGTCGGGCAGCTTGATACTGGGGGGGTGTTTTGAGTTCCGCGTCTGTTTTATAGACAGGATTCCACTGGGTGAAAGTGCTTGTATTTTCGCATTTGTCTTCCAAACAAGCCGAAAAAAGCAAACCCAACAAAGTACATAGCACTAAAACTAAAGGCAAATTTTTTTTCATCGTATTTTTCAGTATTAAAGTTTAGTGTGGTAAGTAGTTAGTCATCAATAATCGCTACTTTTCAACCCCCGCCTTTCGCTCTCCCAAAGGTATTCGAAATGTAAACAGACTTCGCTCGCGCAAAGGGAGGAGAGGTGGTTCATTTTCGGGCAAAGTCCGAAAAACGAACCACTTTTTCCCCTTTTTTGCGAGCGAGGCGAGCAAAACAGAGTAATTTAAGTATCTATTTTGACTAAAGAGTACGGCAATAACGCCTTAGAGCTTTCCTTGCACAAAATTAGATAAATTTAAGTACTGTAACTTGGTTTTCGCTGAAAATTATTCCAGAAAAAAAATTGATAAACCCTATTTTTAGCTACAAAATAGCGAAAAAATGCTGTTTAACTATTGCATAAAATTTTAAAACCCATTAAAATTCGATTTTGCGCTCGCTTCGCTCGCGCAAAAGGAGAGGAGAGGTGGTTCATTTTTCGGGCAAAGCCCGAAAAATGAACCACCTCTCCTCACTCGCCCAAGCGAAGCGAGCGCGTGACTAAATAACCACAAACTTTGTGCGCTAATGTATAAATAAGTAATCTAAGTTTTGTAGCATAAAAACGTGGCTTCGCCGCGTAAAAATCTAATGGAGCGCGCCGTTTTTTTGTTTAAAATTTGGGCAAAGCCCAAATTTTAAACAAAAAAACGGCGCGCTCCGAAAAAAACTCCCGCGCCGCCTTCGGCAGCGCGTTTTAAATGACTACCACAAAACTTAGGTTAAGTAGTAAAATGAAAATAAACGCTGCTTAGACTATTATTTTTTACCTTCGCGGCATGAAACTTTATCACTTTTTTTCAAACCATACATAAAATCTAAACTGCTGGTTCTCGCGCTCGCTTCGCTCGCGCGAGAGGGGGAATGTGGTTGATTTTTCGGGCTTTGCCCGAAAAATGAACCACATTCCCTTTTTTGCGAGCGAAGCGAGCTATGGGCTAAGTAGTTACCACAGAAGATAACTATTTAAAAATCTTGAAATTTAATGCCTTTCCATTGGTTAAGATTCTGAAACTTGAGGCGTTTTCAGAGCTTCTGAAAACAAATACCTTGTAAGTAATCGTCCAAAATGAATGCGTACACAACAATTATCATGCAAGAATTTTTACAAAAAATAGACGAATACGTTGCTCAAAAACAAAAATTTGCGACGGCAACAGTTATCAGTACTTGGGGGTCTGCCCCGCGTCAGATTGGCTCAATGATGCTGATTGGCGAAGACGGCACAATGTCGGGTTCGGTGTCAGGCGGCTGCGTAGAAGTAGCAGTTGTGCGGCTTGCTAAAGACATTTTAGCTAAAAATACGGCGATATTGGTGAATTTTGGCGTATCAGACAACGAGGCATGGTCAGTAGGTTTGAGTTGTGGTGGCTCGATTGAGGTATTTATTGAACCCTTTTGGGGCTTTGAAGAGCCAGAAATATGGGAAATACTTAGGGGGTGCTTGGCGCAGAATACGGGTGCCATTTTGTTGACAAAACTGAGCAATAACAAAGCAGAACGCCTTTTGGTCTTGCCCAATAGCAATGAAGTGATTTGCGGCACGGCTAACGAGGCTTTATTCACAGGTGAGGCAGCAATTTCAGAAGATTTATTGCTACGCAATGATTTTTTATTAAACAATGCTGCTACCGCCTACCAAGAGCGTAAAACCAAAAAATTGGACGCGGACAAATACGGCAAATGGTTTACCCATGTTTTTGCGCCGAAACACCGCATTATCATCATCGGGGCGGCACATATCACGGTGGACTTGGTGCATTTGGCGCATTATTTTGGTTTTGAGACTCTTGTGATTGACCCACGCGGCATTTTCGCCACTAAAACTGATTTTCCAACAACGCCTAACGCCTTACACGTAGATTGGCCCGCCGAAATACTACCCGATTTGACCTTAGATGCCTATACTTATGCTGTTTTATTGACCCATGACCCCAAAATTGATGACCAAGCCTTACATCTTTTATTACGGTCAAATGTGGCGTATATTGGTGCATTGGGCAGTAAAAAAACGCATGAAAAACGACTAAAAAGACTCGCTGAAGCGGGTTTTACGCCAGAAGAATGTGCGAAAATAAATGCGCCCGTTGGTGTGAATATCAATGCTAAATCGGCGCGGGAAATTGCTATGAGTATTATTGGGGCATTAATTCAAGCAAAAAATGCGTTTTTATGAAGATGATTAAAGCGATAAAAAATAGATTCCCTATTTTCAAGCACCACCCCGAATTGGTTTACCTCGATTCGGCTTCTACGACCCACAAAATCGCCGCCGTTATTCAAGCCGAAATGACTTTTTACACCCAGCAAAATGCCAATATTCATCGGGGCATTTACCCTTTGGCGGTGACGGCAACAGGGGCGTATGAAGGCACACGCGATACAATAAAAACCTTTGTCAATGCCGCGTCGCGTAAAGAAATCATTTTTACGAGTGGGACTACTGAGGGGGTCAATTTGGTGGCTCAAAGTTTTGCTTTTCCGCAATTGCAGAAAGGCGATAACATCGTTATTTCGGCAATGGAACACCACGCTAATTTGATTCCCTGGCAACAAATTTGTTTACAGAAAAAAGCAGAATTACGGATTATTCCAATGGATAAACAAGGCGTTTTGATATTAGGTAGCTCAAATAAATTGCTGGATAAAAAGACGAAAATCGTCGCCATTACGCATATTTCAAACACTTTGGGGACAATCAACCCCATAAAAACGATTATTGACAAAGCCCACAAACGCAACATTCCTGTACTGATTGATGCGGCACAGAGCATCGTTTCTCACACTTTAGATGTTCAAAAATTGGACGTTGATTTTATGGTTTTTTCGGGACATAAAATGTTTGCGCCAACGGGTGTGGGTGTTTTATACGGCAAAGAAAAGTACTTAAATGCCATGTCGCCCTACAAATTTGGCGGCGATATGATTAGAGATGTGACTTTTGAAAAAACGATTTTCGCGCCATTACCCAATAAGTTTGAGACAGGTACGCCCAATATTGCGGGTGTCATCGGCTTGGGTGCAGCGATTGATTTTATTGAAAAATTGGGACAAAATAAGATAAAAAAATATCTGAAAGGACTTTTAGAAGCGGCTACTGCGAAGCTGCAAGAGATAGAAAACCTTGAAATCATTGGCAATGCACCCGAAAAAACGGCAATTATCTCATTTATACTGAGGGGGGTACATCCGCATGATGTGGCAACAATTTTAGCCGCTAACCACGTAGCGATTCGTTCGGGACACCATTGCACGCAGCCGATTATGGATTTTTATGACGTTGCAGGAACAAATCGGGTATCGTTTTCAATTTATAATTCAGTAGAAGATATTGATAAATTGGTTGCGGCAATCCATGAAGTGAATAGGTTATTTGAAATACACAACTCTCCAAGGGTTTGAAACCCTTGTAGAGTTTGAAAAATAATATTGGGATATTGGTGACGCACCAATATCCCAATATCATTCACTATGTTCTCCATAGAACAAAAAAGAATTAAAACTAATAAAGTACTTCATTCGATTTTCAACAAATTGGAAGTCAATTTATTGTAAGTAGATAATCATAAATAATCGCTAATTTTCAGCGTATCCCTTTGTGCTCGCTTCGCTTGCGCAAAGGGAGGAGAGGTGGTTCATTTTTCGGGCAAAGCCCGAAAAATAAACCACATTCCCCCTTCTCGCGCGAGCGAAGCGAGCGCGAGAAGCATCGTAAAATTAGCGATTATTTATGACTAACTACTTACTTTGACATTTGGAATCTGAAATCTCTTTGAAATTTTAAACCTTATTTTTCAATTCTAATTTCTTGGAGAACAGGCTTATCACCCGCGCTTTTATAGTACAAATAAACTTTAAAGTTGCCATTTGTAGCACTCAAACTGCCAATTGTATAATGCGAACCTGCACCTTTTGACGAGCCTTGATGATCCGTAGTAAACGCTTTTGGTTTGTTTTTACCAAAGAAGTCGCGTAAGGCAGCCGTTGCAGCATTTTTGTCAACGACTGTTTGTTTGTCGAGCAAAGTGAGGTCAACTGAGTTGTCCATATAGTTGTTCAAAGTAGCAGCATCGCCTTCACTCAACGCCTTTGTAACGGGCGCAAGATTGGGGTTGACAGAGGAAACAGGGAGAAGAAACGCGAACAAAATGATTAAGGTTTTCATTATTGAAAGACACTTTAAATTGTTTGACTAATTGCTTGAATTTTATTTATGGACACAAAATTACAGGATAAAAATGATTAAAAGAAACTTTAACATTGCATTAGCTATTTTTAGCTTATTACGCCTTAAAATCCTTGTTTAAATGTTTTGATAAAAAATAGTAATTACTTAGTCACGCGCTCGCTTCGCTCGCGCGAGTGAGGAATGTGGTTCGTTTTTCGGGCTTTGCCCGAAAAACGAACCACATTCCCTTTTTTTGCGAGCGAAGTCTGTTTACATCCCGAAAGCCTTCGGGAGAGCTATGGGCTAAGTAATTACAAAAAATATTAGTAATTACTTAGCCCATAGCTCGCTTCGCTCGCAAAAAAGGGGAATGTGGTTCATTTTTCGGGCTTTGCCCGAAAAATGAACCACCTCTCCTCTCTCCGTGCGAGCGAAGCGAGCGCGGGCTAAGTAATTACAAATATTAGATGAAATCGGTAATTAGAATGGCACTCTGATATGAACGTTGATGCAGTTACTTTTGCTGCCTCTTCGTTCATTGTAATAGAGACGGTCAGGGTAAAGTTAGTAACAGTTAAGAAATGGTTAAAGAATTTTGGGCAATTTCGCGCTCAATTTCTATTTTTTATAGATTGCCTCCGCTTGGGTGTATTGATTACTTAACAAATAGCCCAAAGCCAAATTGGTCTCCACGCTCGCGGCTTGCATGCTAATTTGCGTTGTCATTTTTGCGGCATTAATTGCTTGTTTGTATTCGCCCGCAAAAAGAGCGTAAAAACTCAAACTATAAAACTTATCAAAAATAGACAAAAAGAATAAATAAGTTTCTGATAGTAAGCATAATAAAATGTTTTAGAAAAAATACGAATCTGGTACTTCAAGTTCAAGCATATTCAAAAGAGAAATGAACATTCTTAGCTTCTTCAAGTTTCTGTACATTATTTTGTTGAATGTCAAAAGCTATTTTTTTAGCTATCAAATGCCACCACAAGACAGCCGTTAATAAACCACCAGAATGAACTTCTAAACGATAGCTAAGTGCTAAGTTAGGCGCAATTTTTCCAGTTAAGATTTGGCTAACTTTAGTTGGATGTAAGCCTATTTCAGTAGAAAATAAGCGTTGTTTTTTGTTCAAAATTTTCAAATATTGTTGTAAAAAAACGTTGAATCCGTATTGTTCGGAATAAGTGCCTTGCTGAATATAGTCCTCAATTTGAAATTTCAAACGCAACAAATCAGAAGTAATCTTATCTTTTTCTGTCATTTGTTTTAAGCAAAGCATTCTGAATGTTCTGATTTCTTCATCAGCTTCAGCCTTTTCGCTCGCTGATAAGCCGTGTGGATAGATAAAAGCCTCAACTTCTTCTTGTTCCGTGAGTTTCTTTCCTTTATTCTTCATTTGACAAATATTTTTTAATTAATTGTTGTGAGTTAGGGTAATTCGATGCCAACTGCCTTCCAAATTGTTGGAAGCCATAAGCGTTCATATAGTGAGGAATTAACCGTGTTTTGGGAACTAAAGAAACAAAACCTGAGTAGCCTTTTAAGAAAGATTGGCGACAAGCAAATGCAATTAGACAACCTGCAATTCGTTCATATTCTTTATGCTCACCAACATTTTCTTTTGACGCTTCTAAGAGAACTATCTCTATTCTCAATTCATCGGGTACGTTTTTTAACGCCATTAGACCCACTATTTTCTTTTCATTTTGAAGATTTAGCGCAAAAATATCGTACTCTGTTAATTCAAGCCAATCAAATGAAAATGATTTTTTAGCTATTCGTTTCAAAAGACTATCGCTAATGGGTTTTATCTCACAAAGTTGTTTTTCATGTGTTGTTTTATGAATTAAGTACATTTTCTCCTTTATTTAAGTTTACAAAAGTAGTAATCTTTTTTTATATTAAACGTAATTTTTTTGAAATTATTTTTCTATTTTTCTAAGCAATGGAATGTTTTGAAATGTTCGGGTAGTTGAATGTTTAACGCTGCGTAGATTTTTTGGAAGTCAGATGTGTCTAAAAATTGAATATTTCTGTTGTTTTTAAGTGAAAATAGTGCTTTTCATTAATCGTGATTTTGGTAGAAGAAACAACTTGGAGAGTAGTTTCTCGTGTACCTGTGAATTTGAATTCTCTCATAAAATAGTTCTTAGTTTTAAAATACTGAGGGGTCTAAATCAACCATTTTACCAATTTCGTTCCACTTTAAAGACGTATAAATCAGGTTTTTCGGCGTTGAAAGCCATCATTTTATCGGTCAATTGTCGTATTTTCCAAGCCACACCTACCACTTCAAACGAGCCTTCAGGGTTCAACTCAATTTTTAAATCATTGATGGTACAATAAAAAATCACCAAGCCTCTAAAATCGTAGGGAAACGCCAATATGTCGGCAACTATTCGTTTATTTTCCAAGATACTTTCATCAATATAGCCCGAAGAAGGATGATACGTGTCTCCTAATTCAAGGTTAATCAGAACATCTTTTTTACTAAATAGGCTTAAAAAATCTTTTAAGCAGGGTGTGGCTATTGTGAGTTTTTCCATAGAATGTAAATAAGTTAAAAATACTGAGTAGTCCGTTTTATAAGTTTTTAGAATTAAGGTAATTCATTTACGTTTATTTTTTGTTCAGAATCGTCATTAAGTGGATTTACCTTAATATAGTGCCTTTTAAAGGTTGTTCTGGCTTTTTGATTAGTAAATTGCCAATTAATAATGACCTTATTTTCAATACGTTCTTTGACAAGTTGTTGAACTTCTATGTTCATTTTTTCGATGGAATCCAAGCGACGATCCAAACAAATGCGAGAAAAAGCGGATAATTCGATTTCAGCCATATTGAGCCAAGAGCCTTTAACAGGGGTGAAAAAAAACTCAAATCGTTCGCTTAACTTTAAGGCTTCCTTTGCTGGCAATAGTTTGTAAAAAGAAGCAAAAGCATGAGTATTTAAATTATCCATAATAATTCTAATTTTAAGAGCATTGGGATAATTTAAGCTAATTCCTTTAAAAAACTCAGCAAAAGTAGTCGCTTTTCGGTCTTTACACACTTCAACCTTACGCCAAGCGGTTAAAGGTTCCACAGCTAAGAGGACAGAACACGCACCATTTCGCTGATATTCGCTATCAAATTTCTTGGGTCTACCTGGTCTTTTGACCTTGCCTTGCTCGTCAAATTCGGCAGCTTGTGCCGCAACAGGTGGTGTAATATCACCATATAAGGCACAAGGTTTTTCATCAAAACAGATAACAGGGTAAAGTGCATCATATGGCATTTCATAAATATGTAAAATACGCTCCATACAAGATAAAAAAACAGCATTAATCACACCCAAACACCAACAGGCTTGGCGGTGCGGTTGAACTTCGTTTTTTTTAAAATAAGATGCACACTACTGCGAGAAATGCTCTCAATCATTTGCATTTCTACTGCTTTGTCTGCTATCATTTGAAGCGTCCATTCAAGGTGTCCTGTAGGGGAGTCAGAGCAGGCAATAGCCGTTATTTGCGCTCTTACTTTACCTTCTATTTTTATCGGTGCGCCACTACGGGGTGCGTCATAAATCGCCATTTTGTAGTCTTTTTCAAGCAAATATTGATTTTTGACGTTATAAACCGTTGCCAAACTAACACCTCGTATTTCATGGATAGTCTCCGGTGTCTCCGTTTGTAAATCCAATAAAATTTGGATGCGTCTGTAAGTCCGAACGGATAATGTGCCCCGTTTCAACAACTCTTTCAAGGAACTTTCTGTCTCTGCGAGGAGCGTAATATACGATACTTTTCTTGACATGATATTTTTTGTCGCAAAAGTAGCTTTTTAATTCTAAAAATATATAAAACGTACTACTAAGAGGTAAATATATCTCAAAATAGTTTATTTGCAATAGTGAATATTAACAAAGTTTAATTATAATCCGCGCGAAATTTGTACTTTTGCGCCATGTTAGATTATGATAAAATACGAAGTAATATGATACTACCCAAAAATCGGACAAAAAAGCGTGGAAATTAAGGTGAATCTTCCCACGCTACAAAGATAGAATAAATTATTTAAAAAGGGAATCAAAAACCTCTTTAGGCGTTTGATAGTTGAGTGACTGATGTTTGCGTTGGTAATTATAATAGTCGAAATATTGTGACAGCCCTTTATACAAATCAGCCCCATTTTCATAAGCATATAAATAAATGTGTTCGTACTTTATGGTTCTCCAAAATCGTTCAATAAAGATATTATCCAGTGCCCTTCCTTTACCATCCATACTGATTCTAATGTCTCTTTTCTTGAGGCTATTGATGAATTCGTGAGAAGTCAACTGGCATCCCTGATCGGTATTGAAAACTCTTGGGCAACCATATTTATCAAAAAATTCTTCAAGAGCGTCGATACAAAATTGTGTAGATAATGTGTTTGATAGCCGCCAAGTGGGTGCAAAACGGCTATACCAGTCAATAACAGCGCATAAATACATAAATCCATTTTTCATCGGTATGTATGTAATATCCATACTACAAACGTGTAAAGGGTGCTCTATGCTCTATGGGTACTTTTCGTAGTAAATACGGGTAAATAACACTTTCTTTTCCCTTTTGTGAAAGATTTGGTTTCTGATACAGAGCCTCAATACCCATCAAGCGCATTAAGCGACGAATTTTTTTATGGTTCGTCGGCTGAAACGGCTCTGGCAAATTGACAACCATGCGTTTGACCCCATAAGTGGGATAATCCGTATGTAATTTGTCTAAGGCTGCCATAATAGCTAGATTTTCCGCACTTTCGCCTTGTGGTTCATAGTAATAATCTGAACGATTAATGCCTATAAGTTCACATTGACGGCTGATTGAAATATCTTTGTTTTGTGGCTCAATGAGCCCTCTTTTTACACCATTGTTCAAAAACTGGATTGTTTCAGCTTTTTTTTTAAAAAATCCATTTCTACTTTGAGCTGTCCTATTTGTTGATACAGTGGCGCAGTGATGGACTCTATATCCACTTCGGCTGATGGTGCTGTGCTTTCAAACAATTCTAATGCACGGTCTGTGACCACTTTTTTCCAGTCACTTATTTGGTTCGCATGAAGCGTGTATTGCTACGATAATTATGACATCGTTTTTTGCTCTTTCAGAGCTTCTAATGCCACTTTCGCCTTGAAGTCTGAACTGTGCCTACGGCGTATTTTTTTTTCCATTTTTCTTTTTTTTTTCACTGCAAATTTAAGTTTTTTTCACCTTAGTTTGCTGTCCGAAAAATGGGGAGTAGTATAAAATTGGTCGGTTAAAACAGTTAACTTCCTTAAACTTACAGGGCAATCAACTAAAGGAATTGCCCCAAGACATTGAAAAATTAAAAAATTTGAAATATCTTGATTTGTCTCACAATAACATAACAGAGGAGAAAAGGCTATTCAAAAGACCATATAAATTTAGTCATGACCTTCATAAAAGGATACGTAAAATTTGGCGATTCGGAAAATTATCGTATTTTTGGTAAAAAATTAGAGTGTATAACAAATTCTCACTTTTGATTTTTTTGAAACCATACATAAAATTCTAAAACGCATAAAACTACACCTTTGCGCTCGCTTCGCTCGCGCAAAGGGAGGAGAGGGGGTTCATTTTTCGGGCAAAGGCCGAAAAATGAACCCCATTCCCCCTTCTCGCGCGAGCGAAGCGAGCGCGAGAAGCAGCAGCTTAGATTTTATGTATGGTTTCAAATTGATTTTTATAGCTCGCTTCGCTCGCAAAAAAAGGGTGTTTCGATTTTGGGCTTCGCCCAAAATCGAAACACATCTCCCTTATTTTACGAGCAAAGCGAGCTATAAAAACGAAATAAGGACAATTTGTTATACACTCAAAAATTAATTGATATGGAACAGTACGAAGAAATTGAAGACCTTGCAACTTTTTTCAGTATTGATAAAGCCAATGAACGCGCTGAAACAGCCAAAGCACTGGTAAAACGTGAACGTGAAGAAAAAGAACGTGAACGCTTCGCAGCAAAACAAGGACGCCTCGCCAAAGAACGTAGTGTCCTGCTCATGATTAATCAAGGCATAAGCGTTGAACTTATCTCCAAAGTCTTGGAGGTAACGGTCGAAGACATTGAAAAAATTGAAGAAAAATATAAAGACAATAACCCTAAACTACGACCCTAACATGCTTGACCACATTTTAAACAATCTAAAATCGGCGGCACTCATCACCGATGAAGACCAGACTTGGCTCAAAAATGCTGAACGCAACAAGCCATTTTCCGTGCATTGGGAACTCAAAACCCTATTGTATTTGGGGGTTGTTTTGCTCAATGTCGGCTTAGGTTATCTGATTTATCAAAATATAGACACCATTGGGCATGTGGTGATTATTGCACTCATCAGTCTGCTTTGTTGCGGCTGTTTTTTCTACGCTGCCCGCACTACCCTACCCTTTTCGCTCGGCGAAAATAAAAGCCCGACACCCTATTTCGATTATGCCGTTTTATTGGGCTGTTTGACGTTTTTGAGTGTCGAGGGGTATCTGCAATTTCAGTACAATGTCTTCGGTACGCGCTTCGGTTTGGCGAGTTTTATTCCCATGCTCTTGTTTTTTCCTGTTGCTTATTATTTCGACCATCGAGGGGCTTTGTCATTGGCAATCATAGCATTAGGTGCGTGGTTAGGCTGGACAATTACGCCTTTAGACGTACTGAATCAAAACCATTTTAGCAATCATTCACTTGTTTATACGGGCATGGCTTTGGGTATTTTCCTTTGCTTAATGGGCTTATTGAGCGAGATAAAAGACGTTAAAAAACACTTTGCTTTTACTTATTTTAATTTTGGTATTCACCTGTTTTTTATGTGCGCATTAACGGCTTTATTTAATTTCAATAACAACGTTTTATTTATTCCCCTCATCATTTTAGGTGTCATTTTCTCTGTTTGGTATGCACGTAAAACGGGGTCTTTTTATACCTTTTTGGTTGCTGTTATTTATGGCTATATTGCACTTACTTATTTGGTTATCAATTATTTAGTTAGTGGAGAATCTTTCAATATTCTATTACTCTATTTTATCATCACTTGTGGATTACTTGTGGGGTTACTCTTTAATTATAAAAAAGTTCTAAATACTTAACCACGCGCTCGCTTCGCTCGCGCGAGGAAGGAGGTGTGGTTCATTTTTCGGGCTTTGCCCGAAAAATTAACCACCTCCCGTTTTTTTGCGCGAAGCAAAAAGTGTATTATCGTTTTAAACTATCGAATGAATAAATTAATCGCTTACAATACTGAAGATTTAGACGCGCAAATTACCTACGAACAAGCCCATATTTGGCAAAAAAAAGGCTGGATTAATGCGCCATCTTTTGATAAAATCAAAACGCATTTTGTGGCGAATTTTTATTCACGCAATGTCCTTATGCGGGTCGGGGTGGGTATTTTTTGTACCATTTTCGTTTGGGCTTTTTTTGCTTTTGTTATGCAATTTGGCGGCGGCTATTCAGAAAACGCATTAGGTATCAAATGTCTATTTATGGGTATTATCTGCTTTGCTTTTTTGGAGTTTATGATACAATCCAAGCATTATAAAAGCGGGGTTGACGACGCGCTTTTGTATTGTGGTTTAGGTTATATTATGGCTGGATTTATGGCTCTTTTTAAACTTGAAGCCGATGAATTATCTTTTTATTGGGCATTTTTACCATTATTAATTGTCGCTGCTGTACGCTATACAGATAGACTCGTTACAGCACTTGCGTTCTGTTTTGCATTGGCAATTGTTATCCTCTCGACCCTAAAATTTCCCAACATAGCCCCCTCAGTATTATCGTTCGTGGTTATGCTTTTTGCCATTTTTGCATACTTTTTAAGCGTAAAAGTGCAAAAAAACATAGAATCTCGTTTTTGGAAAAATAATTTAGATGTCGTTGAAGGATTGAGTTCAATTCTATTTTACGCAAGTGGCAATTATTTCGTGTTGCAACAAGCCAACGAAACGTATTTTGGCAACCCGACAGTAGCTTTAGCTCCCTTATTTTGGTTTCTAACTTTTGCCGTTCCCATTTTTTACATGTATCAAGGTTTAAAACAGAAAAACCGTTTGATTTTGTCTATGGGATTATTGGGCGTTGCGGCGAGTGTTGCCACTTTTCGGTACTATTTTCACATCGTACCAATGGAAATTGCGGCAATTGTAGCGGGCGTTCTTTTACTAAGCATTGCTTATTTTTCAATTCAGTATTTGAAACGCCATAAAACGCCTTTCATTTACGAAGAAGACGAAGAAAAACCATTTTACCAGCAAGCGGAATCCTTGATTATTGCCCAAAGTTTGGGCGGTGTGTCACCACAAGAAGGCGAAAAACCTTTGTTTGGTGGGGGTGATTTTGGCGGCGGCGGCGCAGGGGAAAATTTCTAATCTATTTTATCAATCCCTTTTGGGTCAACCGTAATCACCAAAGGTTTGATGTCTTTACACTCTTTCGTATTTTTTTTAGCATAAAAAGTCGTCGTTTGAGTGGGTGCAACGAGCAAATTTAGCATCGGATTTTGGTTATTGTTAGCATCGGTTAGTGATTTATAGAAGGCAACTTTGCCCAATTCGCGCGTCAGATTGTTTTGGTCGAAGACAAAATGCTCGATATAAACAGCTTCTCCTTTCAATATTGTACGCGGTGAAGTAATGAGATTTGGCGCAGAAATGGTGCCAAGCGAAATCGGTGCAGAAATTGTTTTGGTAGAATCCGTGATGACTTGACAATAATAACTACCTGGTGTCTGGATAAAAAAATTCTGTTTTGTTGCCCCCGTTATTGGCAGACCGTCTTTAAACCACTGATATTTGGCGTTGACTTGTTGTACGCCCACCATCATATTCAACTCATTGCTGCACATTGTTATCGGCACATTAATCGCGGCATTATCCGAATCATCTTCCGATTTTAGACTATTGTTGGGTGTTGAATCCATATCGGGTTCATTCATTGCCAAAATTTCTGAAAAACAATACACGACACCTTCCGTTTTTATTTCAATCGTCAAGGTCATATTCACCGAATCTGTTGTGGCAGCAATAGTGCCGATGTACCATATACCTGTGTTGGGGTCATAAGCATTTGGCGCATTGTGCGTGACGTAAGCGGCACCGTTTGGAATCGGCGCAAAAACTTTAACGCCCGTCACTTTGGTACGTTTTTGATTGTAAATCGTAATTTTCACTGCCATTTTCTCGCTCATATTTGCCATTTTTTTAGCAAGTGACATACGCAATGACAAGTCATTTTGGGCAGAAATACTGAGGGGGTATAAAAAACAAGCGAATAGGATAAACCAAAGCATTTTATTGAGCATGAAGACGATTTTTTTAGAGAAAAGTAATTATCGTGTTTTAGTTCAAATGATGTACCATAAAAAATTGTAAATACTTTGCCTCGCGCTCGCTTCTCTCGCGCGGAAGGAGGAGAGGGGTGGTTCGTTTTTCGGGCAAAGCCCGAAAAACGAACCACATTCCATCTTCTCGCGCGAGCGAAGCGAGCGTGAGAAGTATCGTTTGGATTTTATTTAGGATTAAAAAAATGGCTCTTCGACAATTTTAGCAGCAGCAAAAGAACCCCCTCAGTAAATAAAGCATTTCTGCGTCAAAAACCGCGTAAACCGAAGTTCGGGGAACTTTTAAAGTTCCCCGAACGTGAGTTACCGCTAAAATTGTTACAGAGCCAAAAAAATAAAACAGCCTAATGTATCTTACAACATTAGACTGTTTTGTTTACTAATATTTGAAATGTAATTACTTAGGCTATTGCTCGCTTCGCTCGCAAAAAAGGAGAATGTGGTTCGTTTTTCTTCCGGAAAAGCCCGAAAAACGAAACACCTCTCCTCCCACGGGCGAGCGAAGCGAGCGCGTGGCTAAGTATTTCATTTGGAATAAATTATATCCCCAACATTTCTTTCATGGATTCCGTCGTCATAGACTTAGGACGTTCCAATGGGAAGCCCAAAGCACGCGACCAACAAGCCGCCGCCAAAACACCCAAAGCACGCGAAACGCCGAACAAAACCGTGTAGAAACCATATTCTTTCATGCCATAATGCACCAACAATGCGCCTGAATGGGCATCAACATTGGGCCACGGGTTTTTGATTTTGCCCATTGTGGAGAGAATCGGTGGCACAACTTCAAATACTTGCCATACGATTTTCACAATATCATCGTCTTTGCAGTAGCGTTCACCAAAGGTTTTTTGCGCCGTAAAACGTGGGTCGGGCTGACGCAAAACCGCGTGTCCGTACCCAGGTACAACACGACCTGCCGCCAATGTTTGTTTCACATATTCCGCAATTTGGTCGTTCGTTGGCTTAGTTGTGCCGAGCGTTTCGACCATTTCAAAAATCCATTTTATCACTTCTTGATTCGCCAAACCGTGCAAAGGACCCGCCAATGAACCCATTGCCGCCGCAAAAGACAAATATTGGTCAGCCAAAGTAGAACCTACCAAATGTTGTGTATGTGCCGAGGCATTGCCGCCTTCGTGGTCAGCGTGAATCGTCATATATAAACGCATCAAATTTTTGAAATCGGGGTCATCAAAGCCCAACATGTGCGCAAAATTGGCTGCCCAATCCAAACGGTCATTGGGTGCTGGTAATACGCCATTTTTATATTTTCTACGGTAAACATACGCCGCAATTACGGGCAAACACGCAATCAAATTCATCGAATCTTCGTAAGTCGCGTCCCAATACTCCGATTTAGGCATACCTTCTTCGTAGCGTTTTGCAAAAACACTTTCGGTCTGCAATGCCAAAATACCCATTGTAAATTGACTCATCGCATGACTGTCTTTGGGCATCGCATTGACAGCGTTGAACACATGTGCAGGGACTTTCCGACGGCGTTCCCACTCATTCGTCAACCACAAACATTCTTCATTTGTCGGTACTTCACCCGTCAACATCAACCAAAACAGACCTTCTGGCAATGGTTCTTTGCCCCGACCTGTTGGCAATTTTTCTTGTAGTTCAGGGATTGTAAAGCCACGAAAACGGATACCTTCTTGGGCATCTAAAAGAGACGTTTCCCAAATCATACTTTTGATGTCGCGCATACCGCCGTAGGCTTGGCTGAGGGTAACTTCGTCAATCACACGGTTGCCGTGTTCTTTGAGCATGGCTTTGACATCTGCGGCGTGGGCAGTGGCTTTTTCTTTAAATTTACTTTTTAACGGATCCATACGTAAAATGGGTTTTATACTGAGGGGTGTCCTCCCCTAACAAAATGAAAAATGTAAAGCTCAAGTGAATAGTATGCTATGGGAAATTTCAAATTTAAGATTCCAAATTTCAAGGTGCGATAAATTGATTATCGTAAAAAATTAACGACGCGCTCGCCTTCTCGCGCGAGCAAACGCGACTAAATAGTTATCTGAGGAGTGGGCATAACCTAAAAACATCGTTTTTTGATTAAAAACAGATGTTTTGCGCGCGCTTCGCGCGCGCAAAAGGGAGGAATGTGGTTCGTTTTTCGGCTTCGCCGAAAAACGAACCGCATTCCCTCGCGCGAGCGAAGCGAGCGCGAGATGCAAAAAACGCTTTTAGGTTATGCCAATCCCTCAAATAGTTATCTTAGTTTTATGCCGCTTTGTAAGCACAAAGTAAAACAAGAATACACACATATAGAAAACTATATGCGTTTTTTTTATAAAATAAATTTGAACCCATACATAAATTCAAAATACGCATTAAAAGGCACTTTTGCGCTCGCTTCGCTCGCGCAAAAGGAGGAGAGGTGGTTCATTTTTCGGGCAAAGCCCGAAAAATGAACCACATTCCCCTGTTTTGCCACGAGCAAGAACCACACTTATTGCTTCCCTAACTCAATTAAAACCAATTGCTTATTGATTTCTGCTTCTGACACGCCTTGTTTACGTAAACCCTGCGTAATATTGGCAATCTTTGTCGCATTGTTGACTTGGGCTTGTTTGAAGATATTGAGTTGGCGTGCATCAAGTAAAGTAGAAAACTCGCTTGCTGCAATGTCCATAGCCGACAAACGTTTTTGAGCGTAGGCAGACATGTCCGCTGCTTTCATTGGCTCAATATCTACCAAATTTTGTACTTTTGCTTGCTCAATTTTGAGGGTCGCTTGGGCTTGTTCACCCGATAGGTCGTAGGCTTTCACTAATTCTAAAGTAGCTTTTTGCGCGGCAGAGATGTCTGGATTTGCGCTGTTTTGGGCGGTTTTTTCCGCAGTTTGTGCAAAAACGCCGAAGCTTAATGCAATGCTTAAAACGGTCAAAAGAAATTTTTTCATCATTTATGATTTTAATTTACGGCACAATTTACAACGGTTGACAAATTAATGATACTTAGTCAAGGCATTTTTTTAAAAAATGTTTTCAATTCAAGGTGAAAACGTATTTTTGCCGGCGATTGATTAATATTGATAGAAAATCTGACGCGGGTTTAAAGCCCGCGTCAGATTGGAACTAATTTAAAATCAATCGTAATTACTTAGCCCATAGCTCGCTTCGCTCACCTGAAGGAGAAGATGTGGTTCGTTTTTCGGGCTTTGCCCGAAAAACGAACCACATTCCCCTTTTTTGCGAGCGAAGCGAGCGCGTGACTAAGTAATTACAATCAATCAATTGTAGTTCAATTTTAATTCTAAAAATATGGTACTTTCGTCAATTTAGTGGGTATAAGATTAAATCTGGGTTGCCGCATTTTTTAAGTAACTTATGTTACGCAGATGTGCTAAAATGCCGTAGGCATGACCAATTTTGTAGCGGCGGATTTCAATCCGCCGAAAGATTAAAACAGATTATTTAAGAGCCGTAGGCTCGGTGCATATACATATGGGTCGAGCCTACGGCTCTTAATGAAAAGTTATATACGTTTTCGGCGGATTGAAATCCACCGCTACAAAATCGGTCGAGCCTACGGCTCTGCCTGACATCAATAAGTAAAATACTGAGGGGTGATTTTTATAATTTTCATTACCCACAACTTTTACGAAAATACCAAAAATATATTTTGAAACCATACATAAAATCTAAATTGCTGGTTCTCGCGCTCGCTTCGCTCGCGCGAAGAGGTGAATGTGGTTCATTTTTCGGGCTTTGCCCGAAAAATGAACCACCTTTCCTCTTTTTGCGTGAGCGAAGCGAGCGCAAAAGTGCCTTTTAATACGTATTTTGAATTTATGTATGGTTTCAAAAAATATATTAAAACGAACTAATCCATACTTTAACAAAGAAAAACTAATTTCAATATCAAACCAATTTCAACTCATTGATTATGAAACTTTTAGAAAACAAAATCACGCTTATAACAGGCGGTGCGCGGGGCATTGGCGAAGCAATTGTGCGCCGTTTTACGGAGCAGGGCGCAACGGTTGCCTTTACTTATGTGTCTGAAAATTCGGCTGAAAAAGCCCAAAAATTGGTTGACGAACTCACCGCAACTGGCGCAACAGTCGTCGCTTTTCGTTCAGATGCGGCAAACTTTGCCGATGCCGAAAAATTGATTGGTGAAGTTACCAAAACCTTTGGTCGCTTAGATGTGGTTGTTAATAATGCGGGTATTACGCGCGACAATTTGATGCTCAGAATGACTGAACAGCAATGGGACGATGTAGTTCAAACCAATTTGAAATCAGTTTTTAATATGACCAAACACGCTTTGCGTCCGATGTTGAAACAACGCAGTGGGTCAATTATCAATATGTCGAGTGTTGTCGGCGTTTTTGGTAATGCTGGACAAGCGAATTATGCCGCCTCAAAAGCGGGCATTTTTGGCTTTTCAAAATCTATCGCCAAAGAATACGGCAACCGCAATATCCGTTGCAATGCCATTGCCCCGGGTTATATCGAAACAGAAATGACGCACGGATTGAGTGAAGAAGTAAAAGCAAATTTCATGAAAAGTATCCCACTTGCCCGCATGGGTTCGGGTGAAGAAGTAGCTGATGCTTGCGTGTTTTTGGCATCAGATATGAGTCGGTACGTTTCGGGACAAACGCTCAGTGTGTGTGGGGCGTTGAATTGTTAAGGCTTAATTACGATTTGAAGTTGCGATTCCAAATTTCACTAAATCCGTTAGGATTTATACGTTTATAGACACAAAAAACAAGCGATTTCACCCCGAATCCGTAGGATTCGCACGTTTATTCACACATTTTACGTATGAATCCTACGGATTCAGTGAGAGCCGTTCTTTGATTTTATCTATAAATGTGTAAATCCTAACGGGTTTATTGAAAATCGAAATCGCAACCTAAAACGATAATAGAGCCATTGTCAAATATCAAATTACATACAATAATGCTTATGAGCGTAAACTTTCCAAGAGTTTGCAACTCTTGGAAAGTTCTAACCGATAATTAGAATTGTTGGAAAATTTGAAATCTCTCTTATCTATCGTCTCTCAAAATCTCGTCCTCTCCTGATTTGAATTTCGCACTGCGCGATTTCACGGGATTAGCCGACATTTCAAGATGAGCGAGGCGATTTTTTGCCACATCAATAGCCGTAAACAAGGCTTGACGGAAAGAAGCTGGGTCTGCCATGTCTTTTCCTGCAATATCAAACGCCGTTCCGTGGTCGGGCGATGTGCGCACCGCCCCCAATCCTGCGGTATAATTGACACCACTACCGAACGACCAGGCTTTAAAAGGCACTAAACCTTGGTCGTGATACATCGCTAAAATGGCATCGTATTTTTTATGCTGTCCCGAACCAAAAAAGCCATCTGCTGGGAAAGGTCCCATTGCAAAAATGCCTTTTTCTTTTGCCATTTCAATAGCTGGACGGATAATTGTCTCTTCTTCTTCACCCAAAGCCCCTTCATCACCTGCATGAGGATTGAGTCCCAAGACTGCAATTGTCGGTCGTTCGATACCAAAATCAATGCGCAATGTCTCATTCAAAATTGCCAATTTTTTACCGATGCGTTCGCGGGTAATATTTTCTGCCACTTTACTGAGGGGTAGGTGATTCGTTACTAAACCTACGCGGAAGTCATCATTCAACATCAACATTACACTCTCCGACGCACCCAATTGTTCTGTAATGTATTCGGTGTGTCCTGCGTGTGGAAAATCAGCCATTTGCATCGCTTTTTTATTGATAGGTGCAGTTACCAGAGCGTCAATTGAACCAATTTTCAAGGCAGAAACTGCTATTTCTAAGGCTTTGTAGGCATATCTGCCGCCTTCTTCCGAAATTCTCCCAAGTGTAATGTTCACATTTTCTTGCCAACAGTTGACAACATTGACCTTACCTTCTTCGGCTTCTTCCGCCGACCGCAAATTGGCGAAGGGGAATTCAACCTGCACTATGTTTTTGTGGTAAGAAACGACTTTCGATGAACCAAAAAGTATGGGTGTACATAAATTTAAAATGCGTTGGTCAGCTACTGTTTTTAAAATCACCTCTAAGCCTATGCCGTTCATATCGCCGATGGATATGCCTATTTTGAGTTTTTCCATTATGAATGTGGTACGTTATTAATTGCCCTCTGGCAAGTCTAATTTGTTGATAATCAATTTTATAGTCCAATTTATCCTTAATGTAAAGGTTAAAAGCGAGCAAAGATAGTTAAATGTGGGGTTTTTAAAAATGGTTTTATTTTACTCTACCTGACAATTTTTACAACAATAGATACAATAGAGGGTTTTCACATGGAAAACATAGGTTTTAAACTCAAATTCTATGTTCTCTACGTGGTGTCAAAAAACATGCAGAGTAGTGTTTTTCTCAAAATACTGAGGGGTCAAAAATGTAAAATTTCCTTATATTTGCGCTCGATTTTAGCATAACAATAGTTCGGTAGTTCTTAGTTTTTGGTGTACAGTGTTAGAACCGCATTATAAAAATTTTGCAATTTTATTAAAAGACAAAATGTACGTGTAAAATAAATTTATTTGTAATTACTTAGCCCGCGCTCGCTTCGCTCGCGCGGAAGGAGGAGAGGTGGTTCATTTTTCGGGCTTTGCCCGAAAAATGAACCACATTACCCTTTTTTGCGAGCGAAGCGAGCAACAGGCTATGTAATTACATTTATTTAAAACTTATTTTCCATATTTTATTTGGCGTATCTACACACCAAACACTAAAAACTAAAAACTACCGAACTATTAGCATAATTTAAACTTAATAAAAAAACAAACCATGTTACACATTCTCGCAATCTTATTGTTTCTCCAGGCACCTTTATCTGTTTCCCAGAATTTTTACACTACCCCAACAAACGGGTCAATCCTTATCACGATTTCCAATATTCGGACGAATAAGGGTAAAGTTAATGTGAGTTTATTTGCAAAAGGCGATGGTTTTCCGAGTAATATCGAAAAAGCAGTAGCCCTACAAACCGTTGTTATTCAACAAAATAAAGTGAGTTTGCGCTTCGACAATCTGCCCTTTGGCACGTATGCCGTTGCTTGTTTGCACGATGAAAATGGCAACGGAAAAATGGATACAAACCTCGTTGGTATTCCCAAGGAAGGCTACGGCGCATCGAATAATGCGGTAAATAAATTTTCTGCACCAAAATTTGAAGCGGCTAAATTTCCGTTTAATGCTGCGGTGCTGTCCGTCAATTTTAAAATGCATTATTGGTAGTAAAATAAAATGAACTATTTAGCCAGCACTCGCTTTGCTCGCGCGGAAGGAAGAAAGGTGGTTCATTTTTCGGGCTTTGCCCGAAAAATGAACCACATTCCCTCTTTTTGCGAGCGAAGCGAGTAATAGGCTAAGTAATTGCAAATAAAAAAATGAAAAAAAAATTCCTTTCTATCTTCCTGATTATCAGCAACTTGTGTGTTTATGCACAACTTACCATTCGCGTTACTTCAGTACCAATCAATACCCCAGCCGATGCCAAAATTTACGTTTTGGGCAATTTCAACAATTGGAATCCGAATGATACCAGCAAAATTCTAAAACGGCAAAATGATGGCTCATTGGCGGTCACGTTTACCCCCTCAGTATCGGCACTTGTATTTAAGTTTACGCAATACAATTGGTCGCCACCAGAAGCAACAACGCAAGGAGGATTTCGCCCAAACCGCACATTAACCTACAATGGCGGCGCACAAACTGTAAACTTGACCATTGGTGGTTGGGAAGGTCAATCGAATGTGGGGTCAACGGCAGCACCTAATGTACGGATTTTATCTAATACATTTGCCACACCTCAGCTTGGCAAAACGCGCCGTATTTGGCTGCATCTACCCCCTCAGTATTCTGACACGTCTAAGCGTTTTCCTGTTTTTTATATGCACGATGGACAAAATCTATTCGACAAAGTCACCACTGCTTTTGGAACAGAATGGCAGATAGACGAAACTCTAAATACCCTCGCGGCACAAGGCGATAAAGGGTGTATTGTGGTCGGTATTGACAATGGGGGCGGTTCGCGGTTAGATGAATATTCGGCATATAAAAACGCAAGATATGGCGGTGGACAAGGGGCTGCTTACGCAAAATTCATCGCGCAAACCCTCAAACCTTACATTGATGCCAATTATCGGACAAAATCTGACCGCCTCAATACGGCTATCGGCGGTAGTTCAATGGGTGGTTTGATTTCGATGTATATTGCGGCAGAATATCAAAATACCTTCTCAAAAGCCTTAATTTTTTCGCCGTCTTTTTGGTTCGCCGACTCGTGTTACACGCATGTACGGAAACGCGGCAAACAGTTTCCAATGCGCTATTATGTGATGGCTGGCACGAACGAAGATGCAGATTTGGTGGCTCAAATGACACGCATGACGGATATACTGAGGGGTGCTGGCTACACCGGCGAGGAAGTCAAAACAGTACTCAAAACCGACGGACAACACGCGGAATGGTTTTGGGCAAGAGAATTTGTTGACGGCTACAAATGGTTGTTCCGAGAAGGGGCAACAAAAGTAGATGGCGTGAAAATCAATACTAAAATAACGCTTTTCCCCAATCCGACCGACTGAAGAAGCCCGCAACCCCCAAAGGGGAAGTTGACTCAATAAAAGTTAAAACCTTCACTCATCAGACAAAAGTCGCAATACGTGGGTATTCCCCCTTTGGGGGTTAGGGGGCTAAATATCCAATAAAGTTTTCAGTTCTGTTGCTTCTGAGGGTTTCATTTTACCACTTAGTATCAAGCGCAATTCGCGCCGTCTTGCGGCATCGCCATATTGATTTTCTTCTTCGCCCGACAATGGAATCACGGGATATATGTTTTGCGGTTTGCCATTATCGTCTAAAGCCACGAAGGTCAAATAGGCGTGATTGCAACGGCGCGGATTGCTGCCTTTCATATCGGCAGCAAAAACTTCAACAAACACCTCTACGGAGGTACTAAAAGCACGAGTCACAACGGCTTCAAGTGTGACAATATCGCCCTTAGCAATGGGTTTATTGAAGGCAATATGGTCGGCAGAAACCGTCACAACTTGGGCTTCGGCGTGTCGTCCAGCGCATACTGCCGCTGCAATATCCATCCATTTCATCAAATTGCCCCCCATAAGATTGCCCATTGGGTTAGTGTCGTTGGGCATCACCATTTCGGTCATTATTGTGCGCGATTCGCTGATTTTCTTACCTTGCATATTTCAGATTTCAGATTTCAGAGTTCAGAGTTCAGAGTTCAGAGTTCAGAGTTCAAAATGCCATAAATTAATTTTGAAACCCTACATAAAATTCAAACGATGCTTCTCGCGCTCTCCCGAAGGTTTTCGGGATGTAAACAGACTTCGCTCGCGCGAGAAGGGGGAATGTGGTTCATTTTTCGGGCTTTGCCCGAAAAATGAACCACCTCTCCTCCCTTTGCGAGCGAAGCAAGCAAAAAAGATTTTAAAATTATCTTATCATCACCCCTCTCCTATTCAAAAACGGAATCGGCGTAAAATTAGTTGGTTCTATGCTGCCTATTACAAAAATGTAGCGTTTATCATACATCTGTCCTTCAAACGAAAAACTAACCCAATACTCGTTGGTTAGGGCAAAGGCTTGGGTCAAAATAGGCTCAATAGGGACTAAAGATAAAGGTTCTACGCGCTCAAAAAAGTGCCGTAAAGTGGAGGTTTTCATATCTCTTCCGTTAAGTTCTCCGTAGCCCCATGAAGAGACCATCACATTTTTAATGGGTTCTTCTTTGAGATTAAGTAGGTAGGTTTCCCACAATTCTTCGCCTTGCGCGTCTTCGCTTCTTGGGGCAATAACGATGGCTAAATCTTCTACTTTTAGCTCTGGAATGTCTTTTTTCATTTTAAACAGTTTTAAATTCGGGACAAATATAGGAAGATTTCTTGGTTGATTTGTAATTATTGGTAACTTCGGGAATCTCAAAAATAAACATTTTGACACTACATGTCAGGGCGAAAGTTCAAAACCGTGCATTATTATAACGTGAGTTCTGAATTACGCCCTCTTTCTCGCTTTGCTCGAAAATCGGACGCGTGAAAATCTATCGGGGCGAGCGTGTTTTAACAGAAAAATCTTCGATTTTTCTGTTAAAACTACGCTCGCCCCAAAAAAACGCTCTTGAGGCGATTTTTGAGCGAAGCCAAAAAGAGCCCGTTTTGTATCTAAAAAATTGGTAATCAATGTTTTTAATTCAGAATTCACGTTATTTTGAGTGTTTTATAATAACACGTAGTGTCAAAATATTTACTTTTGAGACTTCCGAAGCTATCAGTAACTACTTGCCATCTCTCCTACTTTCACGCGAGCGAGGCGAACACAATTAAGAACGAACAAAAAAGACTTGTAATTACTTAGCCATGTGCATTTTACTTACGCAACCACAGGAGAAGAGGTGGTTCATTTTTCGACTTCGCCGAAAAATGAACCACATTCCCCTCTTTTGCGAGCGAAGCGAGCAATAAGTTGAGCAATTCCAAAGACTTAACATTAACTTAATGTAAAAAATTAGAGAAATCATCTTACCTTTCGGAATCTTTCTGTAATCAAAAGCAAATACATAGTTAATTTTTTAAACAATTAAAAAAAATCCTTATGTTTGGATTAGAGATTTCTGCACTTTCTACGGGACTTTATATGGCATTTTTCTTATGCCTTATCATGGTCTTTTTCTTTGAGTTTGTCAACGGTTTTCACGACACCGCCAATGCCGTTGCAACTGTTATTTACACAAAAACGTTGAAACCTGCACACGCCGTTATGTGGTCAGGTTTTCTCAATTTTCTCGGCGTTTTCACGTCTTCGTTCATTGGTTTTAAAGTGGCAATGGGCATTGCCAACTTACTGCCTGTTGAATCCATTATGACGCAATCGGCGGGTAGTGCGGCGGCAATGGTGCTGGCTGTATTATGTGGGGCGATTGTCTGGAATTTGGGAACGTGGTATTATGGTATTCCTTGTTCAAGTTCGCACACATTGATTGGCTCGTTATTGGGCGTTGGTTTGGTGTTTTCTACTTTACCAGAAAATGTTACAAAAGTGGGTGTTAACTGGAAAAAAGCGCAAGATATTGGTATGTCATTGCTTGTTTCGCCTCTTTTTGGCTTCTCAATGGCAATTGTTTTGATGTTTATTTTACGCTCTTTAATCAAAACCGAAAACCAAAAAGCCTTGTTCAAAGAACCAACCGAAGAGCGCCCACCGTTTTGGGTACGTGCAGTTTTGATTACAACTTGTTCGTTGGTGAGTTTTTTTCACGGTCAAAACGACGGTCAAAAAGGGATTGGTTTATTAATGGTGGCTTTGATGACATTTATGCCTTTGGAATACTCGTTGTCCCCCAATTTCGACCGACCAAAAGTAGAGCAATCATTGGCAATCATTGCTAAAAATTTGCCCGTTGACCAAATTGACAACGCACTTGCACCAAAAGAATTGGGTCAAGCTGTCAAAACAATTGAACTTTTGAAAGCTGATATTGCGAGTGCCGTAGATGTAAAATCACGTTTAGCCATTCGCAAACGTATCAATTTATTGGACAAAGACATGAAAAAATTTCTTGATGAACCCAATATCATCAGAGAAGATGCTGCACGAAAAGCTATCAAAAGCGAGTTAAAAATACTTACAGGTTATACGCATTATGTACCATTTTGGGCAATTATGATGATTTCTTTGGCATTGGGTATCGGCACAATGATTGGTTGGAAACGCATTGTTGTAACGATTGGTGAGAAAATCGGTAAACGCCACATGACGTATGCAGAAGGCGCAACGGCTGAAATTATCGCCGCTATGACTATAGGTATGTCCACTTATTATGGCTTACCTGTTTCGACTACCCACGTTTTGTCTTCGGGCGTTGCGGGTTCAATGGTGGCTTCAAAAGGAGTGAAAAACTTGCAAAAAGGAACAATTACCAGCATCGCTTTAGCATGGGTATTGACCTTGCCCGCCACGATTCTTTTATCAGGTGGTTTTTACTTATTGTTCCGCTTATTCGCGTAAATTAAGTGATAAACGAAAAGTGATAAGTGAAAGATTTGACCACCCCTCAGTATATTCATTCATAAATAGCCTTGAATAAGCGTAATTACTTAGCCCATAGCTCGCTTCGCTCGCGCGAGTGAGAGAGGTATGGGCTAAGTAATTACAGATAATCTACTAATTTTTATGCGGTGTAACCACAAAACACGCGGTTTAGCGGTTACACCGCTTAGTAAACCTCACTTTTTCGTTGAATATTACCGAGATTAGGCAGCTACGCCGCCCCGAAAATTTCAGAGCGGAAATTGCTGCTTAAAACCCGCAAAATCTCAAATTCTTAAAATTTGAACTTATTTAAATCCTTGAAATCACCGCGCTCCCGCCCGAAACCCAATCGTCTTTTTAGAGGAGTTAAAGTCCGTTTTGTCGCGTGTCAGATGTGCTACATCTTCCATTGAGACCACATTGAGTACTCCCTCAGTACGGTCGCTCTTTGGCATTGCCGCAAGCCGCAAATTGTGCTTATTGAGGATTTCAGTGATGATTTGGCGTATCATGCGGGCATTACCAAAATATTTATCACGGTATTCGTGGATAAATTGCAAATAACCGCGCAAATGTTCATCGGCTTCTGGCGTGAAGCGTATTTGAACATTATTGACCATGCTAATCGCAATTTGCATCAATTCATCGGGTGAATAATCTTCAAACTGCAATTGTTTATCAAAACGACTCGATAAACCCGGGTTTGCTTTAAGGAATTGCTCCATATTCTCGGTATAACCCGCTACGAATACAAAAAACTCGCCCCGATTGTCTTCCATACGCTTCAATAAAGTTTGGATTGCTTCGTCACCAAAATCGCCGCGTCCTGCACCGCTATTGCTCGTTAAAGAGTAGGCTTCATCAATAAACAAGACACCGCCGACTGCCTCCGTGATTTTTTCCGCCGTTTTCGACGCCGTTTGCCCCACATAACCCGCTACCAAACCTTGACGGTCGGTTTCGACCATGTGACCGCGTTCGAGAACGCCCAATGCTTTATAAATTTTAGCCAATATCCGCGCCACCGTCGTTTTACCAGTTCCGGGATTGCCCACAAAAACAGTGTGCAAAAAGAACGAACCCAAGACATCACGCCCCGATTCCCGGTAATAACGCACCAAATTGACCAATTCTGTAATTTGCAGCTTGATTTTCGTCATACCAATCAAACGGTTCAATTCTTCAAGCGACAGTTTCAACAAGGCTTCATCAACTGGAATAATTGGCAAATCGCGTTTTGTCCGCAATTGGATTTTATCAATATCAGACGATTGAATCAATGACAATTCGTCATTTGACAAACTGCTTGGGTCATCTTGCGACATCACACGCAACGCCATGCCTATTTTGGCTTGTTCAATCACATCATACACAAAACGGGCGTTGCCGAATGAACGGTCACGGTTTCGGAAGGCTTCCGTAATCACTTCATCAATGCGTTTTTTAGCGTTTGGACTCAATAAAACGCTTTTTTCGGCAGCAGCGAAGTAGCCAATTTGTGCCAATTCTTGCGGCAGATAATCCGCAAATTCAAAAAAATGCTTGAAACGCGAGCGCAAACCCGGATTTGAATCAATAAAAAACTTCATTTCCTTTGGATAACCCGCCACAATCACCGCCAAATCGCCCACACCATTTGAGAGTTCTTTTACCAAAATCTCAACAGCTTCGCGTCCAAAATCCTTAGTATCTTCCGTCGAACGCGCCAGCGAATAGGCTTCGTCAATAAACAAAACCCCGCCGCGTGCTTTTTCAATCACCTCTTTTACTTTTGGTGCAGTCTGTCCGATATATTCGCCTACGAGGTCAACACGGTCAACTTCATAGACATGCCCTTTTGACAATAAACCCATTTTTCGGTAGAGTTTACCCATCATTTTTGCCACCGTCGTTTTGCCCGTCCCAGGATTACCGATAAAAACCGAATGAACATTTATCGGACCTTCTTCCGTAAATCCTTTTTCTTTGCGCAATTGCAAAAACTGAATGTATTTGGCGTGGTCGCGCACTTTTTGCTTGATTTCGCGTAAGCCAATCAGCGCGTCGAGCTTTATCATCACGTCTTCAAATGTCGAATCCGCGTCTTCTTCGGCATCTTCGGGCATGTTTTCGGGGCGATTCGGCAACATGACGGGTGCTGCACCTTCCTCAAATTCGTCGCCGATTTCAAAAGGCAAGACCGCCATCAATTTGTCCATAAACACTAATTCACACGTATAGTGGTCATTGCGCCACGAGCCTTTGACATTCGACCCCCACCCTGCCGTAATGGTCATGTATTCATCTTTCTTCTCTACACGGTGCAGCCGCGTAATCTGACCTTTAAGCTCGCGGGCATCGTTGTAAAACTTCGTGAACAATTCGCATTGCCAAGCCTTATTGACATTGAGATTTTTTAAGACAATTTCGGCATAAATATACCGTGTCTCCTCGCCACAAAGTTGATTGTAATAAACCCGTTCTGCCTCTGGCACATCGTCATAAGGACCTTCATAGAGACGCAAAGAATGAACTTCTATATACGGATTGTCGTAAAAACTAATCTCTCGACCACCATCTTCGATGTAAAAATATTTTGTTGCTACTTTTTCACCGTCCACATAAGCCTCCCAATAGTACGTGCCTTTCTTCCAAAAAGTCCCTTCTTTTTTGTTACCCCAACCCTCACGCACAAAAACAATGGGGTCGTATTTACTCACTTTTCGATGAAATGGCAGATTACACAATTCTGTTTTTCCTTTTTTGAGGGCATAACAGTGCAATTCCACGTCAACTTCCCAGTCTTCATGGTCAAATTGCTTATTGTAAAGCGACAATTCGGCGTAGATATAAGTGGTTTCGTAACGGTCAAAAACTTGCCTATACTTCTTTCTGTTATCCGCGAGCCACTCGGTTGAGGAGTAGGCACGGAGTTCTTTAAATTTAAAATTATTCGATTCTGTTTCGATTACTGAGTCTTGAAGCATTTGCAAAGAACGTTAAATGGTTAATTCTCTATTAACTGAGTTGTAATGTACGTGGTTTCTACGGACATATTCAATTTTACAGACAAAAATTTATCCACATTAGGCAAAATATGGATAAAAAAAGCGTTTAGACGGGAAAAGAAAAGCGAAAACTACCCCCTCAGTATTTTCTGGTTGGATTTGAAATAGGGAGGTAGCTTTGAAATCATAGGTTTACTTCTCTCTGCTCCAAAAATAAACATTAGATAAAAAGTAATTACTTAGTCTATAGCTCGCTTCGCTCGCGCGGAAAGAGGGGAATGTGGTTCATTTTTCGGGCTTTGCCCGAAAAATGAACCACATTCCCCTCTTTCCGCGCGAGCGAAGCGAGCGCGAGCTAAGTAATTACGATAAAAAAACGCATAAAAACTTGGAAAACCTACAAAAGCATTGTATTTTTGTAGAATAAAATAATTGAAAATGATTATTGCAAATCCAATATATGACGTTGTATTCAAATATCTTTTAGAAGATATTGACATCGCTCGTGGCTTACTTTCGACCATCATTGGCGAAGAAATTGAAGAGTTGACGGTTCAACCTCAGGAAATGTCTATAAGAAAAATTCAAACCCAAGAAGTCATTCGTATTATACGTTTGGATTTTAAAGCCACTATAAAAACAATAACAAATGAGAAAAAAATAGTCCTCATAGAACTACAAAAAGCGCGAAAATTGTTTGATATTATGCGTTTTCGAGAATATCTCGCTCAAAACTATAAAAAAGGAGAAGAATTGGTGAATGAAAAAGGAGAGACAGAAATCAATCCGTTGCCCATCATCACTATCTATTTTTTGGGTTTCAAATTAGATTATTTGACAACAGCCGTGATAAAAGTCAACCGTGTTTACACTGATGTAGAAACAGGTAAACCCATTGAAAATGCACAAAAAGAACCATTTATTGAAAATTTGACGCACGATTCCTACACCATTCAAATTCCGTATCTCGGAAATGAAGTAAAAACGACTTTACAAAAAGTATTAAGGGTGTTTAATCAAAAATTCAAAATAAAAGATGACAAACACAAACTTGATTTTCAAGAAGATACAGACAATTCATTGGTACAAAAAATACTCGACAGACTCACCCGAGCAGTTACAAGTGAAGAAATTTTAAAAGAAATGGACGCAGAAGATGAAGTGGATAGACTATTTGGTAAAATTGAATTGCAGTTAGACCAAGCAAAACAAGAATTAATAAGCAAAGAAAAAGAATTGAAAGAAGAAAGACAAAAAGCAGAAGAAGAAAGACAAAAAGCAGAAGAAGAAAGACAAAAAGCGGAAGAAGAAAGGTTAAGAAACCAAGACCTTGAAAAGCAGTTAGCTGAACTCAAAAAACTTTTGGGGCAATAGACTCAAAAAATAAAAGCCGATACTTCGTAATGAAATATCGGCTTTTGTTTTTGAACCAACGTTGGGGGAACTTTTAAAGTTCCCCGAACGTGAATTACCACTAAAACTATCACAGAACCTTATTTTATGACAACTGGAAACACCACCTCTATATCAGTTTCTCCCGTTTTAGAGGGGTCAATTGCGGATTTATCGGCGTCGTGTTTCAACAAAATTTGTAACGTACCACTGCTTGCCGTTGTTGTTTTGGCGGTCGCAGTTTGTCCGAAATTCTTATTTTTGCTGTCTTTTGCCAAATCCGTAAACGTCAAATTTGCGCTTATCGCACGATAGACAAACAAATGAGCGTCTTTTTCAGCGATAATTTCGGCGGTATAATCCTTGGCAGGTGACACACTGCCGTCTTGAATTGTAATTTCAGTCGCAAAAGTGCCGTTAGGTGTCAGTTTGATGGTATCAATTTTGGGCAACACGCCGCCCGTTCCGTCAATGTCCGACCACGTATAAGTATTTGTGCCGATTTTGATTTTCAAGACGTTCAAATTTTCTTGTGGCTCTTGGTCCGTTTTTTTACAAGAAGAGAAAGTGATAAAACCGACCGTCAAAACAGCCAAAGTGATTTTGAAAAAAATATTTTTTTGAATGATTTTAAATTTTTGAAACATGATTTTAAAAATTAGATTTAAGTTTTAAACTAATATTTCGACCAACGGCATCACTGAAGTAACGCATACGGTCGAGATAATCCCGATACACCTGATTGAGCAAATTATCAACTGTGAGAATTGCTTGGAAATGGTGTTTTTTCAATAATACATCACCTCCAAAACTAAGTCCTACCAAACCGTAACCCTTGGGCGGTGCTTGATAGTCTGAAATACTGAGGGGTGTGCGCGTCTGTTGGCGAACGGCTGAAAAACCAATTGAAGCGTAAGCATTTTTAAGATACTTAAAACTTTGATAATCAATTGTTAATTCGGCAGAAAGCCTATCAGCTGGCATCAACGGGAGCCATTCGTCGCGGGTTTTATTGCGTGCAAAAAGCAACGAGCCTTTGGTTTTTAAGACCAAATTCTTGCATAAATGGGCTTGAATGGTCACATCGCCTCCGCGCAATAGAGCGTCCGTTTGGGCGTAACTAAACGATGGAAACGCGCCACGAATCGTCAAAACTGGCGTCGAATCAGGTTTTTGAAAAATGAAGTTACTGATATTATTCTGAAAAATAGTCGCTTCTACTTCAAAAAAAGCGTGGTCATAATGCCATGAAAGATTCGTACTAAGGGCTTTTTCGGGCATCAAATCTGGATTGCCGCGCTCAAAACTCGCCGTCCCGTGATGCACACCATTACTGAATAATTCGTTGACATTGGGGTTGCGCCAAGCCGTTCCGACGTTGAAGGACACCTTTCCTTTTGTTCCAATATGATAAATTGCACCAATGTTTGCCGACGTATTTTTGAAAGCAAACCGCCGATTAGATTCCCCAAAACGGGTGCTATCCACCGATAAATGCCGTTCATCGTAGCGAATACCCGCTTCAAATTCCAAAGGCTTGGGATATTTACGCCAACGTTCAGTCCAATACACCCCCTCAGTATGTTGCTGATAATCGGGAATTAAAGCCCCTGCGTAGGTATTGTTAGATTGAAAATTAACTTCAAAGCCGCCCCCACCTTGCCAATTTTTGAACGGGCGATGCGTCCAATCGGCACGTAAACCCGCGCTCGGCAATTGAAATGCCACTTCTGGTTTGCTAAAACCCGTCGGAATTTTGCCGCCTGGAAGGTGGGCGTCGAACTCCTCACGCAAGTCGTATTGAAAAAAACTATTAAGTGATAATTCTCCATATTCACCCGTTGGCAACGTGGTTTTTACCTTCAAAATATCATGATTTACCCGTTGAGCAGGTCGGTTAATCGTGTAGGTAAAAGGAGCGTCGGTAGCGGGTTGTCTGCCTTCAATGGCATTTTTCAAATCCGTTAAATTTCCAATGTGACTGCCTTTAAAAATACCGATTTTACTGTAAAAATGACTGTAAAACACGTCAAATTTTGCTTTTTTTAGCCTAAAACCAAGCATTGTCGAGCCATTAAACTCCTCCAAACCCGTATTGTCTAAAATATACTGAGGGGTCTTCAAAGTACCACTTTTTTTCGCAGTGCCTTGTAAACGCCACGAAAAAAGGTTGTTTTTACCGTCTATCATAGTAGATAAGATGCCCAGCCGTCCGTTAGAATTAGCCAGCATATTGACCTCACCACCGACGCCCAAAGTGTCGCGCAAAGGACGTGGTTCGACCAAAATAACGCCGCCAATTGCCCCAACACCATACTTAACGCCTGCCGCGCCTTTCACTACCGCAATTGAATGGGCGATAAACGGGTCAATTTCGGGCGCGTGGTCGAGTCCCCAGCCCTGTCCTTCGTGGCGCACCCCATTATTAACAATCAACACACGGTCGGAATGTAAGCCTTGAATAACGGGTTTTGAAATCGTCGCGCCCGTATTTAGCGACATAACGCCCGAAAGAGATTTTAGTATCTCCCCCAAAGCCGCCCCTTTGGTTTTGTCCAAATCTGAACCCGCCAAAGTAGCTTGGGCTTGCGTACTCGCCAAATCCACTTTTTTAGCCTTAATCACAACGTTTTGCAGCAGTTTATTGTCGTGTTGCAACTGAAAGACCCCCTCAGTATTACCATCAATAATGACCGATTCTGTATGTTTTTGACATTCTACATGCGAAAAATCCAAAATATAGGACTGCCGACATAATTTTTTAATAGAAAAATTGCCGTTTTCATCTGTCGTTGTCCCAATAGCGAGGTCGCGTACCAAAACACCTACGTAAGGCACAGGGGTATTGGTTTTAGCCTCCACGACCTTACCGTGCAGGGTATAATGGCAGTCGCTTTGCGCGGACGCAGCAACAACGCTCAAGCAAAAGCAGATGAACGGCATGGCGTGCTTGCTCATACCTAATGAAATTTAGAAAGTAGAAAAAAAAATCAAACCACCCCTAAAACAGGCGGCGCACGCAAAGATTGGAAAAGATGAAGATTGGAATATTTGAAAGAAATGTAGGTAAAAAGTGTAGATTTGTAATTTATTTGAGTGTTTTTAAGAAAAAAAAACGGTAATTCTAATTCAAAATAAGAAAATGTAAAATCGCATAAAGCGCAACCATGCTCCAATTGTTCGTAGGCGTGAAGGTGTGTTTCGCCTTTTTGGACGTGGCATACTTCTAAATTAGAGTGGGTGTGTTCCAACAAAACATGCAACTCTTTCCCACCGAAAGCGGTGAAAATTAATAACGCCAGAAAAAAAGCTTTGGCGTTGAAAGTATTATGTCGCGTGCGTGTTGTCAATTATGTACAGTTTTTTGAATTAGGCTTATCAAGTATTCTTGGGGTTTCAAAAAAAACGGCTCGCGCCGAAAAAACTCCCCGCGCCGCCGAAGGTGGCGCGTTTTGATTGAGTACCACAACACTTAGACTGTTTATCAATTCTTGCGTTGTAGCGCGTTAAAATTTTTCTGCAAAGTGTCCATAAGTGGGTCTTGCGATGGCACGACGTAGTTTTTATATTTTCTAAACGGATTGAGGTTAATGTACCGTTTAGGATTCAAGCGCAGGTCTTGCATTAAGGCATTTGAGTGCAAAAGGGTTTGATTGAGGCTGTGATATACGCTGTCATTTGTTACAAACTGCCCGATTGTACCTTCACCCGCACTCACTTTTTGAAACGTCGTGGTCAAACCTTTGAGTGTTGCTTGGGTTTCAGCAAGCGTTTTTTTCAGTTCATCAAGATTTTGACCGACCCCCTCAGTAGCTTTATTGATTTTTGAAAAATCAACCGAATTAGCTTTCCCCGCTACCTCGTTCGCCGAAGTGAACATGCTGGAAATTTTATCGTTGTTATTTTTCAAATTATCTGTAATGGTTGCCATATTTTGCATAGTTGCGTTGAGACTACCCGCAGACGTTGCCATAACTTTATTCAACAAGGCAGTTGATGCCCGAAGACTTGCCAAAGTTGCTTGAATATCGCGCAGACTTTTACCCACTTCATTGTCGGGTTGCGATATATCGTATTTTAATGTGTCATAAACACCGCGCATCCCGTTTGTCAATTTTATTACGTAAGGGTCAATTGCATCGGGTCTGCCTATCATAGACTCCAACATGCCCACACTTATCCCACGCAGCATATCGCCCGATTCTACACAATTGTCGCCCGCACAAGGCTTCTCGAAACGCAATTCGATGGCTTTTCCTGCCAATGCGCCATTGTTGAAAAGGGCAACGATGGCATCTTTGGGGATACCCGGGTTTTGGCTAATTTTCAAGATAATGGTCGGTTTCATACCATTATTGGCTTGAAACACAAAATCTTTAACTGAGCCAATCTGGACACCCCGAAAAAATACAGGTGAAGATTTAGTGAGCTGTTCGACATTATCGAAATCAACGTTGATAGTCAAAGCGCGGTCAATAATAGACTCACTTTTTAAGAATTTATAGCCCCATATTGCGGCAAAAATGGCAAGCGTGGCAAGGATGCCGATACGGGCTTCTTTTGAAATTGTCATTTGAAAGTTTTAAAGGACTTTTTTAAAATCTAATGTGATGACGTTGTCCATAAAATAATACCAAATCACGCGGTGTATGTTAATTCCGATAGTTAAGGCTTTATTTTTGTCCTTTTTGCGATAATTTTACAGGTGCAAAAGTAATTTTTTTTTGATTAAAACAAGTTTTTAATAAAACGTGTTAGAGTTGATTCGTCACATAAATAATTTGTTCTGGTAACTTCGGAAATCTCATAAATCCGTTAGGATTTACATGTTTGTAGAAAATATAAAGCAAAACGCACATTGAATCCGTAGGATTCATACGTTTGTAAGGGTTAAAAAACGTGCGAATCCTACGGATTCGGGGGACAGTTACTTGATTTTTATTCTACAAACGTATGAATCCGATGGATTCAAGAGATTTCCGAAGTTACCAGTTTGTTAATGTTTTTTGATTTATGCAGGTCTAAATATTCTAAGCGTATCCTCTTCTATTTGTAAGGTTTCGTATAAGGTACTCTGTATCAATCGTGGCGCATGAATCCCTGTTCCCAATGTTTTTTTTGCCGTAAAAACGCGGGCTTCGTCCCATAAACCGCGTTCAATAAAATTAGACAATAGTTTTTCACCACCTTCCACGAATAAAACACCAATTTTTTGGGCTTGCAACACGTCTAATAGGGATTCTAATAGGGATTCGTCGAATCCTATTTCATGGTATTCCACATTGTTTACCCCTCCCCTATTTTCATTCTTTTCTAAGTCTTTTTTTAAATTTTTTTCGGTAAAAATGAGCGTTTTAACAGTGCCGTCAAAAATTTTTAAATTGGGTGATAATCGCCCATTTTTATCTAAAACTACCCGAATTGGGGACTTTCCATAGTACAGTCGGTTGGTTAATTCGGGATTATCTACTTCTGCTGTGGTTGTGCCTACCATAATAGCATCTACTTCACTTCGCCATTTGTGAACTATTTTCTTAGTGAAATTGTTGGTAATATGTATGCGTTTTTGCGGTTGACCTATAAAGCCGTCAGCCGATTGCGCCCATTTAAGAATAATATATGGTCTTTTTTTTATAATATTTGTTAAAAAACAAATTAAAGTTCTTATCTTTCCGTTTTCTAACTGTGAATTATTATAGTTGATACTTTTTTGAAAACCTTCTACCCCCTCAGTATTCTTATAATTTAACAAATTATTACTATTATAAATTTGCACTTGTACGCCCTTCTCCCTTAGCTTTGTGACAGACCTACCAGCTACTAAAGGATTGGGGTCGAGAAAAGCAATGACTACATGGGCTATTTTTTCACGAATAATAAGGTCAACACAGGGTGGTGTCTGTCCAAAATGACTGCAAGGCTCTAATGTGACATAAATTGTGGCTGTTGGCAGGAGTGGGCGGTCATTTTTTTTTACAGATGCTACTGCCTTCACTTCGGCATGAGAACCACCGTAAGGGCTTGTAAAACCTTCACCAATAATACGCCCATCGGCAGAGACGATAATACTGCCTACCGAAGGGTTTGGAGAGGTGGAGACACCAAGACGTCCGACGTCAAAACAGCGTTTCAGAAAAAGTAGATTTTCTTGCGTAAGCATAATACCTATTATTTTTTTTTACGGTAAAATAGTGTTATTTTTAGGAATATTTTTAGTAATCGAACAAACACTTTACTTTGACCGCCGATTGAGTAAAATGATTTGCGGAAAGCCAATATTCGACACAATTGAACCGTTAATTTATATCTTTAGCGGCTCTAAAAAGTATTTTTTTTTATATTAAAATCCTACATCGTGTTAGTAAAAATTAAACTTAAAAATTCCGACGATACTGTCCTCGTTGATGACCGTGTTTACGAATTTCTGACCAACGACCCGTATTTTGCGCAAGTTAAAATTGCGGAGAATCTTCGCAGGCATTCAAGCGGTTGTGCAGTCTTTCAGAAGACATGGAAAAACCAAAAAGGCGAAGGTTATGTAACCGAAACTATTTATCTCCACAAGCTACTCGCAGAAAAATTTTTAAGCGAACAAAAGTCTGCAATTAAAAATTTAGTTGGCGCAAAAAATGGAGATAAATTAGATTGCCGCTTGGAAAACATTGCTTGGCGTTCAAGAGCTGTTGCCAGCCGACAACGTAAAACCAGTAACCACATCGGCTACACAGGTGTTTACAAAGAAAATAACCGCTTCCGTGCAGTCATTTCCGCCAACAAACGCTCTATGCACCTGGGCATGTACGATACTGCCGAAGAAGCTGCTGAGGCTTACAACCGTAAAAGCCGCGAATTGTTCGGCGAAGAAGGTAAGCAAAATAAAATCAACCGTATGTAAAATAATGCTGATGAAGGATTTTTCGATGGATTTATCTCATAGGAAGATTTTAAATTTTAAATGACAATAAATTGATTTTTGAAACCATACATAAAATCTAAACTGCTGGTTCTCGCGCTCGCTTCGCTCGCGCAAAAATGCCTTTTAATGCGTATTTTCAATTTATGTATGGTTTCAAAAATTGATTTTCAATATTTTGCAAAATAAAATTTGATACTTTACTTATTTTGCGTTCCATAGGTGAATAGCCATTGTTTTTTTATTTTATCCGTTAGAGAATACAACTATACGGTTAACAAACCTCATTTATTACATTGTAAAGCCCTTACAGACGTTTGTTTGTAAGGGCTTTAGGTTTTTAGGCATCAAACTTAGCAGCGATTATTTGCGTTTTAGGGAATTTGTAAAAAATAAATGTAATTACTTAGTCACGCGCTCGCTTCGCTCGCGCGAGGAAGGAGAGGTGGTTCATTTTTCGGGCAAAGCCCAAAAAATGAACCACATTCCCCTTTTTTGCGATAGGCACAAAGACACAAAAGGCTGAGTAGCTACAAAATTCCTAAATCTTACACCCACTAAGTAGTAGAATCTAAATAAACGCTGCTTTGCTGCATATTTAGGGGCTTCTTTTTCGCTTCGCTCAAAAATCGCCCTTGAAAGAATCTATTGGGGCGAGCGTGTTTTTTAATCAGAAAAATCTTCGATTTTTCTGATTAAAAAACACGCTCGCCCCTCAAAATCACTCTCTGGCAATTTTCGAGCGAAGCGAGAAAGAGCCAGTATCAAAGCGGCGTTTATTTAGATTCTACTACTTAAATTTACGAAAGTACCTGAAATTTCAAATCCTTGAAATTTGAAATCCTTAAAATTCCTTACTTATCTTTGCGCCATGAAATTAGATATTATTTTTCAAGATGACCAAATTATTATCGTCAATAAACCTGCTGATTTACTGACCATTCCTGACCGTCACGACGCGACAAAGCCAAGTTTATATGGTGAATTGAACAAGTTATTCGGCAAAGTTTTTATCGTACATCGCCTTGACCGTGAGACCTCGGGCATTCTCGTGTTTGCCATGAACGAAACGGCACACCGCGATTTGTCCATGCAATTTGAAAATAAAGAAACGCGAAAGATTTATTTGGCTCTTTTAGATGGTTCTATGCACGCCGAGGAGGGAGAAATCAATAAGCCGATTGCGGAACATTCGTCGGTTGCGGGCAGAATGGTCATTGCCAATCGTGGTAAAGAGTCATTGACTTTATTCAAAGTTGTTGAGCGATTCAAACATTTTACACTCGTAGAAGCGGATATTAGGACTGGCAGAACCCACCAAATTCGGGTACATTTTCAATCCATTAGTTACCCGCTTGCCGTTGATACGCTCTATGGCAGACGCGATAAATTGGTAGCAAGTGACATCAAAAAAGCAAAATTTCAAGTCGGTAAGTTCACAGAAGAAATCATGCCTTTGATGGCGCGCACAAGCCTTCACGCTTTCCGTTTACAATTGCGGCATCCCCTCAGTAACGAGACAATGACGTTTGAAACAGAATTGCCCAAAGACTTTAAAGCAGTGTTGAATCAGTTGAGGAAATGGGGGAAGTAATCTCAAATTCCAAAGAGCTACACATGAAACGGGGCTTTGCCGCGTAAAACACTAATGGGGCGAGGCGTTTTTGTTGAAGATTTGGACAAAGCCCAAATCTTCAACAAAAAAACGCCTCGCCCCCTCAAAAAAATCTGAGCTTCGCCAAGGGCGGTGCGTTTTGACTGACTACCACAAAACTTGGGTTATATAATCTAAACTCAGTTATTTCCGTTTGAAATTGGGAATCCCTCACACATTTCCTTTTAAAATTTCACGAGAAATGACAAGTTTTTGAATTTCACTTGTTCCCTCGCCTATCGTGCATAATTTAGCATCGCGGTAGAATTTTTCTACTGGAAAATCTTTTGTGTAACCGTAGCCACCAAAAATTTGTATGGCTTCATTAGATGCCCAAACCGCTACTTCTGAAGCATAATACTTTGCCATAGCTGCCTGTTTAGTCATTTTTTGACCCGCATTTTTCATATCTGCTGCTTGCCTTGTCAAGAGTTCCGCGGCTTCAATACGCGTTGCCATATCTGCCAATTTGAAAGCAATAGATTGAAAGTTGGCAATAGGCTGTCCAAATTGATGCCGTTCTTGGGCATATTTTACTGATGCTAAGTAAGCTCCTTTAGCAATACCCAAAGATAAAGCAGCGATAGATATACGCCCTCCGTCTAATATTTTCATGGCTTGCTGGAAACCTTCACCAATATTTCCGAGTATTTGACTTTTGTGAACGCGGCAATTGTCGAAAATCACTTCGGCGGTTTCACTTGCCCTCATGCCCAATTTATTCTCTTTCTTACCCGCAAAAAAACCTTTAGTACCATGTTGCACCACAAACGTTGTTATGCCTTTTGAGTCGCCTAACTCGCCTGTTCTTACCAAAACGACGGCAATATCACCAGATTTTCCGTGTGTTATGAAATTTTTTGACCCATTAATGACCCAATAATCACCCTCTTGAACGGCAGTACATTGCATACGCATAGCATCTGAACCCGTATTTGATTCGGTCAAACCCCACGCGCCAATCCATTCGCCTGTTGCCAGTTGTGGCAACCAACGGTGTTTTTGTTCTTCATTGGCAAACATCAAAATATGATTGGTACACAAGGAATTATGCGCCGCGACGGACAAACCAATTGAGCCACACACCTTTGCTACTTCTTCAATAATCGTGATATAGGCTTGGTATTCCAAACCTGCCCCACCGTACTCCTCTGGCACAAGAACCCCAAGAAAACCCAATTCTCCCATTTTTCGCATCATATCAACAGGAAAATGCTGCGATTCGTCCCATTCCATCACGTAAGGACGGATATGCGTTTCCGCAAAATCACTGGCTGATTGGCGAATAAATGCCATATTTTCGGCAGATACTGAGGGGGTAGGCACGAGTAAATCGTTCATAATTTTTAGTTAATTTGATAATTAATTTAGCCGTATAAACTAAAGTGTAACACAAAGTTAGGACATTTGTTGCCGACTACAAGACAAAAAAAGAAAAATATGTTTACACACGAGACACAAGCGCGTGTTCGCTACGGCGAAACCGACCAAATGGGCTATTTGTATTACGGCAATTACGCCCTTTACTATGAAGTTGGGCGCGTAGAAATGCTGCGTTCTTTGGGCTTAACTTACCGCGAAATGGAAAGTTCATTGGGGATTATGATGCCCGTTATGAGCCTTCAAATGCGCTATGTACGCCCTGCATTGTACGATGAACTCATAACAATCCGCACCACTTTGCGCGAATTGCCCACAAGCACGATTACGTTTCACCACGAATTGTACAATGAAAAAAAGAAGCTGTTGAATGGCGGCTCAGTCAAATTGTGCTTTGTGGATATGGCAACAAATAAGACGGTTGCCCCCCCTCAGTATATGACGGGAAAATTAGCTCCCTTTTTTGTGAAAACTTAGTTCCGCGCTTCGCTTCGCTCGCGCATGTGAGGGCTTGTGGTTCATTTTTCGGGCTTTGCCCGAAAAATGAACCACCTTTTCTCTTTTTTGCGCGAGTAAAGCTGATTATTTTTTAGCGTAACACTTCAAAATTGCCCGTTTGCGTATTTTTTTTCACGTTATCCCAGTCGAAATACCTACCGTTCATAACGATATACACACCTTTGGGCAAAATTTGGGCAAATGCCATGGCTGAACCCAGATTAAAAAAACCATCGCTTGATGTGCCAAAAGCATAAGGAATCATTGCTCCTGTGATGACAACGGTTTTGTTCAGTTTTTCTGCCGCCAAAACCCCAGCCGTTTTAACCATAGTATCCGTTCCATGCGTCAAAACAATGCTTTCCGAAGCTGATAATCGGCAATTATGGGCAATAATTTGGCGGTCAGCGTCCGTCATTTTGAGGCTGTCAACCATCATCAAGGTTTTGATGTCGAAGTCAATTGTGCATCGTCCGCGCTCGAGCATAGCTTTGAGGTGGGTGTCTTTGAAGAAAAGTTCACCCGTTATGTAGTTGTATTCTTTATCGAATGTGCCGCCTGTGACGAATATTTGAACCATTTTATGATATTTCATTTGAAACCATACATAAAATCTAAACTGCTGGTTCTCGCGCTCGCTTCGCTCGCGCGAGAGGGAGAATGTGGTTCATTTTTCGGGCTTTGCCCGAAAAATGAACCATTTTTCCTACTTTTGCGCGAGCGAAGCGAGCGCAAAAGTGCCTTTTAATGCGTATTTTGAATTTATGTATGGTTTCAAAATATTTTAGAATATTTTGGAGCAAATGTCTGTTTTTAAAATGAATTTTTGGTATCTTTTTGTTGAATCAAGGTAAATATATGCAGCTTTGTGCCTTTTGCTCGCGCAATGGCAGGAGAAGATGTGGTTCATTTTCGGCTTCTGCCGAAAATGAACCACACTCCCTCTCTCTACGCGAGCTAAGCGAGCGCATTATAGACCCCAGTTACAAAAAAAGAGCCGCATCTACCGATACAGCTCTCTTATGTTTTCACATTGGTCTCAACTTTAAACTATTATTACTTAAAATGCTTTACTAATCAAATAAATATTCCAACTCTACCCGACGGTCAAGTTGCAAAGCTGCTTTATCTGTGATTTGCGCGTCCGATTTTTTTTCGCCATAAGACTCTACAATCAAAAAATTAGGTGATACACCTTTAGAAATCAAATAGTTACGAACAGCATCGGCTCTATTTTTCGCCAACATAGTGTTGTGTTCCTCCGAACCCCGCGGGTCAGCGTGACCACTAATGCGCAGTTTCCAATCCTTTTTTTCTTTCAAAACCTTTATCACATTGTTTAAATTGCGGTACGACGAAGGACGAATAATCCACTTATCTGTATCGTAATACAAATTGCGAATGGCTAATGTCAAAATGTCTTTTTCGGGTTGTGTGGCGATAGGGCAACCCGCGTTTCCCTTCAAACCTGCCGTATTTGGGCATTTATCAATGGCATCAGGCACACCGTCGCCATCGCGGTCGCCACCTTCTGGACAGCCTTTGTTTTCTTTTGGTCCAGCTACATCTGGGCAAGGGTCGTCTTTATCGGGTGTACCGTCTTTGTCGCGGTCGCTGGTGAGTGGGCAACCCATATTCGTCAAAGGTCCTGCTTCATCGGGGCAAGGGTCAACTTCATCTAAAATACCGTCTTTGTCGCGGTCAGAAAGGGGGCAACCCTCATTTCGGGCAGACCCGGGAATGTCGGGACATTTGTCAATATCATCACGGATGCCATCGCCATCGCGGTCATTTGAGGGACAGCCTTGATTGTCTTTTGCACCAAACACATCGGGACATTTGTCGTCTTTGTCGCATACACCATCTTTATCGCGGTCTGGGCATTTTTTTTCTTCCTCTTCTTTTGGGCAACCTTTATTTTCTTTATCGCCTTTTTCTTGGGGGCATTTATCATCTTTATCACATACGCCATCGCCATCTTCGTCAACACATTTTTTATTGGACATGCGAAAACCCAATGTGATTTCATGGCTGCCATTGTTCACAGCATTTAAAGCCGAAGTGGTCAAATCGTAGCTATAAACGGCGTACCAACGCTGTTTGTCAATACCTACCATAGCGGCAACCGCGTCTTCTGTTCGGAAACTCCCGCCTACCCAAAACGTTTTATTGAAAATACCACGAATCGAAAAATCCAATTGAGGTTGAACATTGGGCGATACTTTTACCAAAACAGAGGGTTCAATCACAAGTTTTTCGCTCGTTTTGATGTCATAACCCGCCAAAGCGAAATATTGCCGCACAATTTGAGTTGTGTTGACCCTTTGTACTGAGGGGTCATAAAAAATCTTCTTTTTGTACAATTGCGGCACGGAAATACCGCCAAAGAAACCATTTTCTTGCTTGAAATAAACGCCTACGCTTAGGTCTGGAATGGTTACACCTTTTTGCGAATTGTCCACAATGGGGTCAGCAAAGTCTTTCACAAAAGGGTCGGCTTTCAAACGCATTTGATAACCGCCAAGCGATGCCCCAATTGACAAAATACTTCTTTCGTTCAATTGTTTGAACGCCGAAAGCATCAGATTACCGCCTGTTTTATCTAAACGTCCAGCTACATCTTTAAATAAATAACCGCCCACATTGAAAGGCAATTTGCCCAATCTACCATTTACCGCCACTACAGAAGTCTGGGGTTGTCCTGTAACACCCAGCCATTGCGTGCGGTACAAACCTCTGACATCTAATTTTTCGGTCAAACCGATAACGGCAGGATTATAAGCATAAGCCGTTGTGATGTAGTTTGTAAAAAGCGGATATTGCTGTGCTTGGGCTTTTTCCCAATAGGCAAGCCCCAAAGCAGTAATGAGTAAAGTATAAATAAGTTTCATGTTAATTCGTTAAATATTATCGTAACTACTTAGTTTCTCAAAACGCGCCGCCTTCGGCGGCGCATAGTTTTTTGGGGTCGAGCCGTTTTTTGTTAAAAATTTGGGTAAAACCCAAATTTTTAACAAAAAACGGCTCGTACCCATTAAATTTTGATTACTTTCCGCGTTCGCTTCGCTCGCGCAAAAGAGGAAATGTGGTTCATTTTTTGGCTTCGCCGAAAAATGAACCACATTTCTTCTTTTGCGCGAGCGAAGCGAACGCGACTAAGTAAGTAGTTAGTCATAAATAATCGCTAATTTTACGATGCTTCTCGCGCTCGCTTCGCTCGCGCGAGAAGGGAATGTGGTTCATTTTTCGGGCAAAGCCCGAAAATGAACCACCTCTCCTCCCTTTGCACGGAGCGAAGCGAGCGCAAAGGGATACGCTGAAAATTAGCGATTATTTATGATTACCTACTTACTTACATTTTATCTAATAACAGTGACAGAACCCGACCAAACTTCTTGTTTGTCATTATTGAGTTTTATCAAATAATAATACGCCCCAGCAGGCAGTTCTTTCCCTTCATCGGTTGTTCCGTCCCACGTGTTTTTGTAAGGTTTTACAGTATAAACAGCTTGTCCCCAACGATTGTAAATAATGAGTTGGTTGTTCGGATAATCAAAAATTTTATTGACCTCCCATGTATCGTTTAGTCCATCGCCATTAGGCGTTATTACATCATAGAGAAAACCTGTTTTTCGAGAAGAATCCTGTTTGCAACGTAGGTCAACCGTAAAAGCTGTATCAATTTTACAACTATTGGAATCAGAGATAGAAACCGTGTAACGTTTTGCCGCGAGGTCTGATATTTTTGCCGTCGTTTCTCCGTTACTCCACTTAACAGCATAAGGTTTTGTGCCACCACTAAGTGTTAAAGCGATAAAACCGTCGGCATAACCAAAACATTCTTCTTTTTTAATAGAATCACGGACAGTCAAAGCACCGTTAGGTTGACTGATAGCCGTGTCAATGACAACAGTGCAACCGTTTCCGTCCGTTGCAGTGACCGAATAACGCCCTGCTGCCACGTTCGTCAAGTCTTGGCTTGTTGCACCGTTTGACCATCGAAAAGTCTTTGTACCCGCACCACTTACTATCGCCAATTTGATGCTACCCGTTTTGTCGCCTGTACATTTTGTACCGACAATATTAGAAATGGCTACTCCCAGACCGATTTGTGATGCCGAAATCGTCACAGGTTGTGCTTTAGCATCTGAACACGCCCCTTTGCGAATCGTTAAAGCAATAGTTTTAGAGCCTGCCGTGGCATAGCTCACGCCAATTGGATTTAACTGCGTGCTTCTACGCGGCGTTGCGCCTTCGCCAAAATCCCATTCGACTGTTGCGCCCGTCGCTGCAATGCCCGTAAATTCAAAATCAAATTTAGTCCCACAATTGGGTGTTACAATGGGCACAATATTGAATTTCGCTGTCAAAGGGGGACAATTTGCAGGATTATTGTCAATTTCAGGGGGTTGTTGAAACCCTTGCCGAACTGAGCCTACGCCATCTTTCGAGAGTGTATTGCAACCAGGGCAACTCCCTGCTGTGTAGCTTATCCGAATCGGGGCGGCTACTTTTGTACTACCCATACTCGACAACGTGGCACGTTTTATTTGCTGCGCTTTTAATGTATGAGCGAAGGCAGCAAATGCTATGAGTAAATAAATTATTTTTTTCATCTCCTTAATTGATTTTTTAGACCCCTCAGTATTTTGAGCATTTTTTCATAAAATATTGATTTTCAATTCAATTAAGGTATTTTATTTATTGAGTAAATAACCCGTCACCACAAAACTTAGACCTACATTTGTTAAACCACGACGTATTTTTTTACCTTCAGGAATCACAATAAGCCGGGGTGAAGCACTTGACCCTGTGTAGAAAGAGTAATTCGCTCCATCTATGATAAATGACATATCTCTTGAGTCATTTATCCCACTTTTAATCACAAAATTTTTACCCACTGGAACCTGATATTCAAAATTGAGAACACCAAAATCTAAAATAAGGGGCTCAGCATAAGCCTCCGTTTTGAGCAAAATACCGCTACAAAAGCAACTCGCAATGGCAGTACCAGATGGTATGATTGGCATACCCGGTTCAATATTCAATCGTTTGCCATCACTCAAGATAATTGGATTATTTGAAGCACTAACATAAAGCGTTTTACCTTGTGGCACTGTATAATTAGAGGTAATTAAGATTGCTTCACCCAAAATACCAACTGGGTACTCAATTGACGCACCTGCTGCGCGTAAGGGCGTTCCAGCAAAATTAACCGAATCAATTTTCCCATTTGGTTTAGTCAATTTTAAAGTACTTGTTATGGTATCAAAAGACATCGATTGGATTTCATTCGTTGGATCGCGGTCACGGTCATCAAGGGAAGTTAAGGCTTGTTGCGCCTGAAAAGAACGGCGCGAACTGTCCGCCGTCCAAGCATATTGCGCCGTATCTGCGCGTCCTGATGTCACGGAACGCCCTGCATTAGTGGCGTAAACCGCATTTTGCGCGTTTTGTGCGTTGGTGGCGTTGACGGCTTGTTGCGCGGTTTGTGCATTGACGGCATTTTGTGAATTAACTGAATTTTGAGCATTGACGGCATTTTGAGCATTGACGGCCGTTTGTGCTGCACCCGCATTAGTGGCGTATTGAGCCGTTGAAGCCCGCCTTGCGCTATCCGCTAACCATGCAAATTGTGCTGTATCGGAGCGTCCAGATGTCAAAGAACGTCCTGATGTCAAAGCATTACCCGCATTGTAAGCAAAATTTGCTCGCCGCGTACTGTCCGCTAACCACGCAAATTGTGCTGTATCTGAGCGTCCAGATGTCAAAGAACGTCCTGCTGTCAGAGCATTACCCGCATTGTAAGCAAAATTTGCTCGCCGCGCACTGTCCGCTAACCATGCAAATTGTGCTGTATCTGAGCGTCCAGATGTCAAAGAACGTCCTGCTGTAAGCGCATTACCCGCATTGTAAGCAAAATTTGCTCGCCGCGCACTGTCCGCTAACCATGCAAATTGTGCTGTATCGGAGCGTCCAGATGTCAAAGAACGTCCTGCCGTCAAAGCATTACCCGCATTGTAAGCATAGTTTGCCCGTCGTGCGCTGTCCGCTAACCATGCGTATTGCGCTGTGTCGGCGCGTTTTGCCGTATTAGCCGTAATTGCTGTAATGGCGGTTAAAGACCTTGAGGCGGCTATGGCAGAATCCGCCACGCCTGTTTTATCAGAATACAAGGCATAAGGAACAGAAATCAATTGATTAACACCCATCACCACATAGTTAGTAGCTCCTGTAATGTCCATTTCTACTTTCAAGAAATATTTATCTACACCCCATTTGATATTGGCAAAAGTGGTTTGTGCGCCGCCTGTTCGTGTACCGAGACCAATGGGTAGGTCAAAAAGTCCAAACCCGTCAGTCGTTACGCCGTGCGTTTCGACCCATTCTTCGGTGCCAGCAGCAGATGTTTTTAATATAGATAAACGAACTTTAATGTTTTGACTTACAAGTTCTCGTCCTTGTTGGTCAGTGGCAACGCCTTGATAACAAACGGCTTGTGGTGTTTGGGCAGTAACGACGAAACATGTCATTAAAGCGATGAATAAAGTGAAGAGTACCTTCATTGTCATAGTTTTAAATGCTTATTACAGAGTTTACGAAAAGAAATTGTGTTACTATTTTTGCGTTATGACTTAGCCACATTCGCTTTGCTCGTGCAAAAACAAAAATGATTGCTCATTTTTCGGTTAAAAACGGAAAAATGAACCACATCTTTGCCCCGTGCGAACGAATCGAACGCAGGGTTAAGTGTTTATAAATATTTATAAATTTAAATGTGTCATAAAAAGGTAGAATTGCTTTGCTTTGTGTTAAATGTTTAATCAGACAGATGCCTATGAAATATTGCTTAAGTTATTGCTTTGTAGTTCTTCAAAAATTAATAAATCAGAGTGACAGTCTGCGTTTATTATCTATTTATTGACGGCAAAGTATTTGCCATTGGTGAATACTTGTAGCGCAAATTAAAGAATCTGTGACGCAGGGTTCGTGTTTCTTACGAGGGAAGGGATTGAGTGTTTTATGGATTGAATGATTGTACAGGCATCAATGCAAAAAATAATAAAATAGAAGATAAAAATAAAAAAAGCATAAATGTTTTTACAACATTTATGCCTCATCGAAAGGACACAATATTTAAAATAATTGTTATTTATTTATTAACAAAATTGCATATAACAATATTCATTTCCATAGCTAATTTAATTAATATTTAGTTTCTCAATAAATTGGATCTTAGCCTAAAAATACAAAACATTAGCCTTATATTATATTATAAACATGATTTTTATTTAAAATGTGAATTAATAAATTTAATTCAAATTTTTATACACAACATTTTTAAATTGATGAAACATTTTTAATTCAAGTAAATATTCTTATATTATAATAAAATACATTAAATAAATATTATTAGTTTAAAAAAATACTACAATAATAAATTCGTGTAACAAATAATTGTATTTCTTTATTTGTATTATTTAAAGTTAATTTAAATGTTGATTAGATAAGTGAGTACTTGGTAAAAATTAAAATTAAATTATGTATAAACATTTACAATAATATTATGTACTGATTTTAATTTTTTAAGTCTGAGTAAATGATTTTTATGTATAAAAATAAAAATA